>NZ_SMUV01000074.1 GCF_004358185.1 Antarcticimicrobium luteum | reverse complement strand
GAGCGGGCCCCGGACATCATGTCCGGGGCCCGTTTTCCTTTGCGCGGGGGGCGTTCAGCGATTCGGGCCGATGTGGCGCCGGGCGGCGCGCCGCGTGTCGCGGCGTGCGGCGGGGGGCAGGAATCCAGCCCGGGCCGCGACGGAAAGTGCTGTCAGGCCAGAATTTCCGTGTTAAAACCTGTACTTCCGGTTCCCGTGGCGAAATATTCCGCTTATAGTCCAGCAAAACGCACTGAAGAATGCTTGTCACAAGACACTCTGCGCCTCGGGAGGGCCACCCATGATCCGCTCGGAACTGATCCAGAAGATTGCCGACGAAAACCCGCATCTGTATCAGCGGGATGTGGAGCGTATCGTGAACACCGTGTTCGAAGAGGTGACCGAGGCGATGGCCCGCGGCGACCGGGTGGAGTTGCGCGGCTTTGGCGCGTTTTCGGTGAAACAGCGCGACGCGCGCATCGGTCGCAATCCGCGCACCGGCGAAACCGTGCATGTTGAAGAGAAATACGTCCCCTTTTTCAAGACGGGCAAACTGCTGCGCGATCGATTGAACGGAAAAGAAAGCTGATGCGCTATATTCGCTACGGGTTCCTGGCGGTGCTGGGGATCGTGCTGATCTCGGTCTCGCTGGCCAATCGCGGGGCGGTGACGCTGAAACTGATGCCCGACGATATCGCCGGGCTGCTGGGGTGGAATTTCTCCATCTCGCTGCCGCTTTTCGTCGTCATGCTGGGCGGCATCGCGGCGGGGCTGGTCATCGGCTTTGTCTGGGAATGGATGCGCGAGTACAGACACCGGCGCGAGGCCGGCCAGAAGCATCGCGAGGTCCGCAAGCTGGAGCGCGAGGTCACGCGGCTCAAACGCGCCAAGTCCGGGGACGAGGACGAGGTGCTGGCGCTGCTGGACGAGGCGAGCTGAGGCCGGCTGTCCCGCGGTCCGGGTGGAAAACGGTTTCCCCCGTTCCGAGAGCGCGCTAAACCGCCAGCCATGAGATCTGACATCCGGGTGAAAATCTGCGGGCTGCGCCGGGCAGCCGATGTGCGGGCGGCCGCCGAGGCCGGGGCCGCCTATGTCGGGTTTGTCTTCTTTGCCAAATCGCCGCGCAACCTGGGGCTGGACGAGGCCGCGCAGCTGGCGCTGAGCTTGCCCGAGGGCATTTGCAAGGTGGCGCTGACGGTGAATGCCGATGATGCGACGCTGGACCGGCTGACCGAGACCGTGCCGCTGGACATGTTGCAGCTGCACGGCAAGGAAAGCCCCGAACGGGTGAGCGCGGTCCGCGCGCGCTATGGCCTGCCGGTGATGAAGGCGGTGGGCGTGGAGGATGCGGCGGATCTGGCACAGATCGACCTTTACGCCCAGGTGGCCGACCAGCTGTTGATCGACGCCAAACCGCCCCGGGGGGCGGAGCTGCCCGGCGGCAACGGGCTGGCTTTCGACTGGCAACTGCTGGCCGGGCGGAAATACTGGCAGCGGCCCTGGATGCTGGCCGGCGGGCTGACCCCCGAGAACGTCGCCGCCGCGATCCGCCTGACCGGCGCGCGGCAGGTCGATGTCTCGTCCGGTGTGGAAAGCGCGCCGGGAGTGAAGGACGCGGATCTGATCCGCGACTTTGTAGAGGCGGCGGCACGATGACGATTCGATTCCGCGAGGGGGGCCGCGAAGATGTGGCCGCCGTGGTGGCCCTGATGGCCGACGACATGCTGGGCAAGGGCCGCGAAACCGCCGGGATGGACCGCTACCTGGCCGCCTTCGACGCGATGCAGCGGGAGGGCGCGAACAAGCTGATCGTCGGCGAGGATGACAGCGGCGCGGTGGTGGCCACCTATCAGTTGACCTTCATCTCGGGTCTGTCGCTCTCGGCCACGCGCCGGGCGCAGGTCGAGGGCGTCCGCGTCGCGGATCATCTGCGCGGCCAGGGCTTAGGGGCGCAGATGTTCGCCGACGTCGAGAGGCGGGCGCGCGAGGCCGGTTGTGGGCTGATCCAGCTGACCATGAACAAAAGCCGCACCGACAGCCACCGTTTCTACGAACGGCTCGGCTTTACCGCCTCGCATATTGGCTTTAAACGCTATCTGGATTGACAGCGGGGGAACGCGCGATGGCCGACGATCTTTTCAACAGCTTCATGAACGGCCCTGACGACAAGGGCCGGTTCGGCATATTCGGCGGCCGCTTTGTCAGCGAGACGCTGATGCCGCTGATCCTGAGCCTCGAGGAAGAGTACGAACGGGCCAAGACCGACCCGGCCTTCTGGGCCGAGATGGACGATCTGTGGAAGAACTATGTCGGCCGGCCCAGCCCGCTTTACTTCGCCGAACGGCTCACCGACCATCTGGGCGGCGCAAAGATCTATCTCAAGCGCGACGAGCTGAACCATACCGGCGCGCATAAGATCAACAACGTGCTGGGCCAGATCCTGCTGGCGCGGCGCATGGGCAAGACCCGGATCATCGCCGAGACCGGGGCGGGGCAGCATGGCGTGGCCACCGCCACGGTCTGCGCCAAGTTCGGGCTGAAATGCGTGGTCTACATGGGCGCCCATGACGTGCGGCGGCAGGCCCCCAACGTGTTCCGCATGCGCCTGCTGGGCGCCGAGGTGATTCCGGTGACATCCGGTCGCGGCACGCTCAAGGACGCGATGAACGACGCGCTGCGCGACTGGGTGACCAATGTGCGCGATACCTTCTATTGCATCGGCACGGTGGCCGGCCCGCACCCCTATCCGGCGATGGTGCGCGATTTCCAGTCGATCATCGGCAAGGAGGTGCGCTGGCAGCTGGCCGAGCAGGAGGGCGAGGGGCGCCTGCCCGACACCGTGATCGCGGCGATTGGCGGCGGCTCGAACGCGATGGGGCTGTTCTATCCGTTCCTAGACGACAAATCGGTGAACATCATCGGCGTCGAGGCCGGCGGCAAGGGTGTGGACGAAAAGATGCAGCATTGCGCCAGCCTGACCGGCGGGCGCCCCGGTGTGCTGCACGGCAACCGCACCTATCTGTTGCAGGACGATGACGGCCAGATCCTGGAAGGCTATTCGATCTCGGCGGGCCTCGATTACCCCGGCATCGGGCCGGAGCATTCCTGGCTGCACGAGGTGGGCCGGGCGCAATATGTCTCGATCACCGACAAGGAGGCGCTGGAGGCGTTCCAGCTTTCTTGCGCGCTGGAGGGAATCATCCCGGCGCTGGAGCCGAGCCATGCACTGGCCCATGTGATGAAGATCGCCGGAGATCTGCCGCGCGAGCATATCATCGTGATGAACATGTGCGGGCGCGGCGACAAGGACATCTTTACCGTCGCCAAGCACCTCGGCTTTGACATGTCCGACACCGAGGGGCGCGACGCCGACTGAACGCGGGCCGCGACGGGACAGGATACGGGGGCTGCCTTTGGGCGGCCCCTTTGTTTTATCGCCTAAACCAAAGTTTGCAGCCCTAAACCGCGAGGGGCCCTCCGCCGGAATAAACCTGTGCGGAATGGTTTTCCTGTCCCCGATGGGCCGAGTGTCGAACCAGGCGGACGTTCACCGCCACACCGGTTCATGACAACGACAGGAGAAACGACATGACCAGAATTCTGATGACCACCAGCGCCATTCTGCTTGGGTTGACCGCGACCGCGCATGCCTCGGATTATGCCGGGCGCGTGGGGCGCGATTTCGATGGTGCCGGCCAGGCGGCCGCCGGCGTCGCCGGTGGTGCCTCCGGCGTCGGCCACGACAGCGGCGACGATGGTGTGGGCCATGACAGCAGCGGCGATGACGGCGTCGGCCATGACAGCGGCGACGACGGTGTGGGCCATGACAGCGGCGACGACGGTGCCGGCCATGACAGCGGCGGCGACGACGGTGCCGGCCATGACAGCGGCGACGACGGCGCCGGTCACGGCGAGAGCGGCGGCAGCGACGGCGGACACGGCGAAAGCGGCGACAGCGATGGCGGCGAAGGGGACAGCGGTGACGGTCACGGTGGCGAGGGTCATGGCGGCGAAGGTCATGGCGGCGAAAGCGGCGACGGCGAAAGCGGTGACGGCGACGACTGATCCGGCACCGCATGAAACGGGCGGCCAGTTGTGATATCCGGAACCGGACGTCATGGCTGGACCGGCCCGCTGTTCCGGGGCACGGGTCACGCCGTGCCCCGAAACGCGCAATGAGGATGGAGGCGGGCCATGCCGCAACGACTGAACAGGCTGATCCTGGCCCTGACCCTGGTGGTGGCCGGCGCCGGCGCCGGCCGGGCGGACGGGGTCACCGATGCGATCACCCGTCAACTGCGGCAACAGGGCTATACCGAGATCACCGTGACACGCACCTTTCTCGGCCGTGCCCGGATCGTCGCCGCCAGCCCGACGCGTGAGCGCGAGATCATCGTAAATCCGCGCACCAACGAGATTCTGCGCGACTATACCGAGAGCCGAGAGGCAGAAGGCGCCGCCGCCCCGCGCCGCGGTCTTCTCGATCTCTTCAGCCAGGCGCAAGGTGTGCCCGCTACGGATGGCGACGCCGGAGGTGACGACGGTGGCGATGACGGCGCAGACAGCGGCGATGGGGAGAGCGGCGATGGCGACGGCGGCGACGGGGATGGCGACGGTGGCGACGGGGATGGCGGCGATGGCGAAGGCGGCGATGACTGATTGGCGTCTGGCGTCGGCTGCGCCACCGGCAGGAGCGGCCGCATGAGGGCGGGCTGGCTGCTGGGGCTGCTGATGTCGGTGCAGGGCCTCTGCGCCATGTTCTTCGTGTCCGACATCATGCTGACGGTACTGGAGGTCCGCGCGCGCCCGGTCAGTTGGCAAACGCGGGAGCTGCTGGAAATCGGCGCCGCGGTGGGGCTGATCCTGGGGGTGGTGCTGGGCTGGATCGCTTATCGCCGCAGCCAGCGCCGGGTTCAGGCCGCCGAGGAGAGCCTGCGGCTGGTGCAATCGGCCTTCAAGGATCACCTAGAGGAGCGGTTCAGCGCCTGGGGCCTGACCCCGGCGGAACGGGATGTGGCGCTGTTCTCGATCAAGGGGCTGAGCCTGGCCGAGATCGCCGAGCTGCGCAACACCTCGGACGGCACCGTCAAGGCGCAGAGCAACGCGATCTATCGCAAGGCCGGGGTCAGCGGCCGGCCCCAATTGCTGAGCCTGTTCATCGAGGATCTGATGGCCGGCGATTAGGGCGCAGCGTTCTCGCGCAGCACCGACAGCGGCACCACGTCCAGCGCGCGGGCATGGGTCGCGGCCAGATGCACCCTGGGTGCGCATCCCTCTTCATGGGCCTGCAGGAACCGCGCGGCACACAGGCACCAGCGGTCGCCTGACTTGAGGCCCGGAAACCCGAATTCGGGTCGCGGCGTGCTCAGGTCGTTGCCGACATATTTCGAAAACGCGAGGAATTCGTCGGTCATCACCGTGCAGACGGTGTGGCTGCCCTGGTCCGCCGCGCAGGTGTTGCAATGCCCGTCGCGGAAGAACCCGGTCAGCGGATCGCGCGAACAGGGCGCGAGCACCCCGCCGAGCACATTGAGGCTGTCATCCGGTTCCATGGGGGCAGCCTACAGGGTCTGTACGATTCGGCGGAACATTTCCAGGTTCTGCTCGAACGCGCCCTCGTCCCGGAATCGCCGGTCGGCGCCGGTGGCGACGATCACCACGCCGGCGGGGCGGTCGATATAGATGAACTGGCCGTAGACCCCGCGCGCGAAAAACTCGCCCTCATGGTAATCGACCGGAATCCACCATTGAAAGCCGTAGCGGGTCTTGCCCGGGGCGGTGGGGGCGCTGGGCGCGGTCGAGGCGGCGATCCAATCGGCCGGGACGACCTGAGTGCCGCCGAAGGCGCCGTCCTGCAGGACCATCTGGCCGAAGCGGGCGAAATCCCGGGTGGTGAAGTTCAGCCCGCCGAGGACAAAGGCGGTGCCGGCCCCGTCGGTGATGTAATAGCCATCGCTCTCCGGTCTCAGCGGGGTCAGGATCTTTTCCTGCAGCAGTTCGGTCACGCTGCGCCCGGTGGCGCCGCGGATCACCATGCCGATCACATGGGTGTCGATGGAGACATATTGCCAGGTCTCGCCCGGCGCGGCGAAGCGGTCGGTGAAGCTTGCCGCGAAATCGTCCAGCGTGCCGCCGAGGGCCACCACCCGGCCCATGCGGTTGATGTCGGAATTGAAGTCGAAGTAATCCTCGTCGAAGGTGACGCCCGAGGCCATGTTCAGCACGTTGCGGATGCTGGCGCCGTCATAGGCCGAGCCCTTGAGCAGGGGCGCGTATTTCACCACCGGCTCGTCAATCGAGGTGATCGCGCCCTCTTCCAGCAGCACGCCGAGCAGGGCGGAGAGATAGCTTTTTGCGACCGACCATGAGATCCGGCGGTCGTCGGGGGCGGTGCCGAGGTAATAATCCTCGAACCGGATCTCGCCGTCCTTCATCACCAGCAGCGAGGTGACGGCACGTTCTTGCAGCCAGGTATCGGCGCCTGCGGGCAGGGCGATGGCTGCCCCCTTGGCCAGGGGGCTCGCCGTGGCCTCGCCACGCGGCAGCGGCACGGTGAGGAAGGCCGCGTCCATATGCGAGAAGTTCTGCACGATCCGCCCCTCGTCGAAAAGCGTGTTGACCGCCCAGAGGCGCAGGATCTCTTCGCGTTTCCACAGGCCCACGACGACCACGGCCAGCACCAGGGCCAGCAGGACCCGGCCCAGCCATTTCCCGATTGCACGCATCTCTTCTCCTCCCGCTTTGCCCTATCTGAGCTGAGCGGGGGGCCTGCGGCAAGGGCGACGCTGGGGAAACCGGCCTAGGCGTTCCAGCGCACCCAGCGGCCGTGGAAATCGGCGCGGCCCAGTTCGATGGTCAGATCCCCGGGCCAGAGCCGCAGGGTGAGGGCGCTGCCCGCCGGCCAATGGTCGGCCCCAGCCCGGGTCAGCAGCCGCGCCATGAAGGGCGAGCCGAGCCGGTCGCAGGACGCCGCCTGCTGGCGCAGCGCGCCCGGCAGGGTCACCGGAACCTGTCCATGAGTTTCTGCATCGGGCTGCGGCCGTCTTCGGCCGGGGGGGCGGTGCCGTCATCCGGCTTGGCGGGCGCGCCCGGCTTTGCCTCCGGTTTCGGCGAGGTCGAAGAGCGCGGCGGCGCGGTGCGCAGGGCGACGGCGTTCATGAACTTGCCGCCGTCACCGGCGGCGAGTTGGCCGGCGCCGTCGGAGAGGCCGCGCAGAACGTCGTCAAGCCAGTCCTCGTCGGCCTTGGGGAAATCGTGCAGCACATAGCCCGCCACCGCCTCCTTGCGCCCCGGGTGGCCGATACCGAGGCGCACGCGGCGATACCCCTCGCCGATATGGTCGTGGATCGAGCGCAGCCCGTTGTGGCCGGCATGGCCGCCGCCCTGTTTCACCCGCACCTTGCCCGGCGCGAGGTCAAGCTCGTCGTGGAACACGGTCACATCGCCCGGCTCCAGCTTGTAGAACCGCATCGCCTCGCCGACGGACTGGCCGGAGCGGTTCATGAAGGTTTCCGGTTTCAGCAGCAGCACCTTGTCGCCGCCGAGGCGGCCCTCGGCGATCTGGCCCTGGAATTTCGATTTCCATGGGCCAAAGCCGTGGTCCTCGGCGATGCGGTCCAGCGCCATGAAGCCGATGTTGTGCCGGTTGCGCGCGTATTTCGCGCCCGGATTGCCAAGGCCGACAAAGAGTTGCATCGCATCCCTCGCAGGTGAACGGGTGGGTTCTACATGCCCGGATTCCGGCGCGGAATCCAGAGCGGGAAGGGCGGGCGCGGCAAACGAAAACGGGGCCCCGAAGGACCCCGTTTCCAATTGCGGTGCGAGGGGGATTATTCCTCGGCAGCTGCCTCGACCTCTTCGGCTTCGCCGTCATCCTCGTTCTCGGAGGAACGCAGGCCCGACGGGGCCTGGATGTTGGCGATCACGAAGTCGCGGTCGATGGTCGGCTTGGCGCCCTCCGGAAGCGTGATCGCGGAGATCGTCACCGTGTCGCCGACGTTCAGGCCGGTGAGGTCCACGGTCAGCTTTTCCGGGATGTCGCCGGCGGTCACCATCAGTTCGACCTCGGGGCGGACGATGGTCAGAACGCCACCCTTCTTGATGCCCGGTGCGGCCTCTTCGTTGATGAACTCGACCGGGATGAAGAGGTTGATCTTCGAGGTGCGGCGCAGGCGCATCAGGTCCAGGTGCGTCGGCAGGTCTTTGACCACGTCGCGCTGCACGTCGCGGCAGATTACGCGCACATCCTCGTGCCCTTCGACCTTCAGGTTGAACAGGGTGGACTTGAAGCGGCCCGCCTTCAGTTTCTTCAGCAGTGCGTTGAAGGGGATCTGGATCGCCAGCGGATCTTTGTCGCCACCAAACACAACGCCAGGAACCATGCCGGCGCGGCGCGCCTGACGAGCGGCGCCCTTGCCTGTCCCCGTCCGTTCCAGAGCTACGAGATCAGGAATCTCTCCAGCCATGATATTTCTCCAAGGTTAGGGCGGGCATCCTCCAAGGCTGTATGCCCGCGTGAAGTCGCGCGTATAGACGAGATGGGGTGCGATGGAAAGGGGGATTGTGGCGGCCATGAGCCGGCCGGGCGCAGCGGGTTCAGCCCGGATCCGTGACCAGGTGGCCACCCGCCGCCATCAGCCGGTCGTAGAGCGCGAACTCCTCTGCCCGCGCGACGCGCAGCTCTGCCCGCAGGTCCGGGTCGAGCGGGGCCTCGGCGGGGGGCGAGACGTTCCTGAGTTGCGGTGTGACCGGCGCCCCCAGCCGGTCTTTCAGGAAGGCCAGGAGTTGGGCCTGGTCCTCGTAGGCGAAGAGGTGATGCACCAGAAGCTGCTTGCGCGCCGAGGTGAGGAAACGGAACTGGCTGCCGACCCGCGCATGGGGCGGGGGATCGTCGCGGATCACGTCGCGGACGAAATCGTCGAAGCTCAGCCCGTCGGTGGCGGCATCCTTGTCCTGCAGCCGGTCGCGGCTGCGGTATTTGAACCAGCTGCGGATCTGGTCCTCTGGCTCGCGCATCACCGCCAGCCGTTCCGGCACCAGACCGAAGGCGCGCTTCAGGAACGGCGCGATCTGGTTGTGGAACCGCTGTGCGGTAATGTGCTTGCGCTGCTTGGAAAAGGCGATGTCGGCGCGCGGCCGCAGCGCCAGTTCCAGCGCGGTGGTCCCGGTCTTGGGCACGGCCAGCAGGGCCAGCTTTTCGTCGGAGAAGATCAGCAAGGCTCAGCTCTGCCAGCGACCGCCGAAATCCTCCGGCACTAGCAGGTTGTGGCGGCCCAGTTCGGTGACCTTGCGTTCACCGCAGAGCGCCATGGTCATGTCGAGCTCTTTCCGGATCACCTCGAGCGCGGTGGTCACGCCCTGCTGCCCCATCGCGCCCAGTCCGTAGACGAAAGCGCGGCCGATCATGGTGCCCTGCGCCCCCAGCGCCAGCGCCTTGAGCACGTCCTGGCCCGAGCGGATGCCGCTGTCGAGATGCACCTCGACGTCGCCACCCACCGCGTCCATGATCTCGGGCAGCATGCGGATGGAACTGAGCGCGCCGTCGAGCTGGCGGCCGCCGTGGTTGGAGACGATGATCGCGTCGGCGCCCAGCTTGGCCGCCATCTTCGCGTCTTCGGCGTCGAGGATACCCTTGAGGATCACCTTGCCGCCCCATTGCTCCATCAGTTTGCCGATCTTGCCCCAGTCGAGCGTCGGGTCGAACTGCTCGGCGGTCCAGGCGCCCAGGCTGGAGGCGTCGGAAATGCCGTGCACATGGCCGACGATATTGCCGAAGTGGCGCCGTTTGGCGCCCAGCATTCCGATCCCCCAGCGCCATTTGGTGGCGAGGTTGGCGATGGTCCGCGGCGTCAGCTTGGGCGGGGCAGAGAGGCCGTTCTTCAGATCCTTGTGGCGCTGTCCCAGCAACTGCAGGTCGAGCGTGATCACCAAGGCCGAGCATTTGGCATCCTTGGCGCGCTGGATCAGGCGCCGGACATAGTCCTCGTCCTTCATGGTGTAGAGTTGGAACCAGAAGGGGTTGGTGGTGGCTTCGGCCACATCCTCGATCGAGTTGATCGACATGGTGGACAGGGTGAAGGGAACGCCGAAGGCCTCGGCCGCGCGCGCCGCCTTGATCTCGCCGTCGGCATGTTGCATCCCGGTCAGCCCCACCGGGGCGAGCGCCACCGGCATCGCCACATCCTGTCCGATCATGCGGCTGGCGGTGGTCCGCCCCGACATGTCGACCGCCACGCGCTGGCGCAGACGGATCAGGTCGAAATCGGAAACGTTGTCGCGGAAGGTCTGTTCAGTCCAACTGCCGCTTTCGGCGTAGTCGTAGAACATGCGCGGCACGCGGCGTTCGTAAATGCGTTTGAGATCCTCGATATTGGTGATCACTGGCATGGCGGGCCGTTCCCTCCGGCAAAATCCCTGGTCAGGTTTGGTTACCAATGCCGGGATGATTAGACAATGTCGCAAATGATGCCCGTGGCGGGGCGCAGGGGCGCGGCGCAGGGCCGGGGGCAAGCGCCAGAGCGTTCCCGTGGTCCGGCGCTTGCAAGGCGTTCGCATCGTCCTGGGCGAGGGGCGGGGCGGCTCAGATCATCCCAACCCTGCCGCGATAGACCTCGGCGATGTGCCGATCGGCTGCCTGCGCCAGCGCGGGGAATGCTCTCGGCCATATCTGATCCTCTCCTGGCGAAAAGAATGGCATGGCACGCACCGATTTGGTGCATTGCCGCCGACTTGAGCGCAAGGTGGGACAGGACGGGTGGACCCCGGTCAAGAAAAATGTCAGGCGCTGTGCGCGCCGTCGGCAAGGGATTTCACGAAGGCCAGCACCTCGGCCGGCGGCTTGCCCGCCGCGATCTGGCTGACGATGGCCGAGCCGACCACGGTGCCGTCGGCGGCGCCGGCGATGGCGCGCGCGGTGTCGGGGGTCCGGACGCCGAAACCCACGATGACCGGCAGGTCGGTCTTGGCCTTGATCCGCGCCACCTCGGGGGCGACGTCGGTTGCCTGCGCCTCGGCCGCGCCGGTGATGCCGGTGATCGAGACGTAATAGACGAAGCCGGAGGTGTTCTGCAGCACTTTGGGCAGGCGTTTGTCATCGGTGGTGGGAGTGGCCAGGCGGATGAAGTTCAGCCCCGCCGCCTGCGCGGGGATGCACAGCTCGTCGTCCTCTTCGGGCGGCAAGTCCACCACGATCAGCCCGTCGATTCCGGCGGCCTTTGCGTCGGTGAGGAAGGTGTCGACGCCGCGATTGTAGATCGGGTTGTAATAGCCCATCAGCACGATCGGGGTGGTGTCGTCGGTCTTGCGGAACTCGGTCGCCAGATCGAGGGTCTTTTGCAGGGTCATGCCGGCCTCCAGCGCGCGCTGGCCGGCGGCCTGGATGGTCGGCCCGTCGGCCATCGGGTCGGTAAAGGGAAGTCCCAGTTCGATGATGTCGACCCCGGCGCCCGGCAGTCCCTTCACCACCTCCAGCGAGGTGGCATAATCGGGATCGCCCGCCATGACATAGGAGACGAAGGCCTTTTTCCCCTGTCCCCGGAGCTCGGCGAATTTGGCGTCGATACGTGTCATGAACGGCCCCTGTCTTCCTTCGGTGTCTGTCGGCGTGTGTCTGCCGGCCCGGTTTGGCGAATGCGTCTGCGGAAATCAATGGCAAAGGCGTATGCGGGCCGGTGAAACCCGGTGCGGTCTGCGGGCGGTTTCGCGGACCGGAAAGCAGGCGGTGCGGCATGGCCGGGGGCCGGGCAGGGGCCGCGCGGGGGACGACATGGCCCGTTGCAGAGTACGGCGCCAAAGCATAGAAGGCGCCGAAACCGATGATGCGGAGGGCCGAGATGGGCTTCAAGATGGGGATCGTGGGGTTGCCCAATGTGGGCAAGTCCACGCTGTTTAATGCGCTGACCAGGACCGCCGCGGCGCAGGCGGCGAATTTCCCGTTCTGCACGATCGAGCCGAACGTTGGCGAGGTGGCGGTGCCCGACGCGCGGCTGGACAGTCTGGCCGCGGCGGCGGGCAGCAAGCAGATCATCCCGACCCGGATGACCTTTGTTGATATTGCCGGTCTGGTGAAGGGCGCCTCGAAGGGCGAGGGGCTGGGCAACCAGTTTCTGGCCAACATCCGCGAGGTCGACGCCATCGCCCATGTGCTGCGCTGTTTCGAGGATGGCGACGTGACCCATGTGGAGGGGCGCGTCGATCCGGTGGCCGATGCCGGGACCATCGAGACCGAGCTGATGCTGGCCGATCTGGAGAGCATCGAGAAGCGCCGCGCCAACCTGGTGCGCAAGCTCAAGGGGAACGACAAGGAGGCGCAGCAGCAGGACCGCCTGCTAGCCGCCGCCCAGGCCGCGATCGAGGACGGCCGGCCCGCCCGCGTGGTCGAGGTGGACGCGGAGGACGCCAAGGCCTGGAAAATGCTGCAACTGCTCAGCACCAAGCCGGTGCTCTATGTCTGCAACGTCTCGGAAGCGGACGCCGCGAGCGGCAACGCCCATTCGGAAGCGGTGGCGAAGATGGCCGCCGACGAGGGCAATGCGCATGTGGTCATCAGCGCCCGGATCGAGGAGGAGATCAGCCAGCTCGACCCGGAAGAGGCGCAGATGTTCCTCGAGGAGATGGGGCTGGAGGAGGCCGGGCTCGACCGGCTGATCCGCGCCGGCTATGAGCTGCTGCATCTGGAAACCTATTTCACGGTCGGCCCCAAGGAGGCGCGTGCCTGGACCATCCAGCATGGCACCACCGCGCCGCAGGCCGCCGGCGTGATCCATGGCGATTTCGAGCGGGGCTTCATCCGGGCCGAGACCATCGCCTATGAGGATTTCGTCGCCAGCGGCGGCGAGCAGGGCGCCAAGGAGGCCGGCAAGATGCGGTCCGAGGGCAAATCCTATATCGTCAAGGACGGCGATGTGATGCACTTCCTGTTCAACACCTGACCGGGGGTGAGCGGGGCCTGCCCCCCGCCCGCCCTCCGGTTCGGACGCATCACCCGAGGTCTTGCGCTGTGCATCGGGCAGAGTCGGTCCGGTTGGCAATCGCTATCCCGGGCTGGCGGGAAACGACGCGCAAGATCGTCCATCGCGGGCCCGAACCGCGGCGGTTGCCTGCCTGTGGCCCGAGGGATGGCATTAGAATTAGAGGCATGGCCGCTGCAGATCCCGGCAGGTCAAAGCCTCACGCGGTTGGACGGGTCAACAACCGGCACCTTCTGATGCATGGGACGCAGCCGCGGGCAGAGTGAAGGTAAAGGTGCTTCCGACGCCGACTTCGCTTTCCACGGTCATCGTTCCCCCCTGCAGTTCAACCAGTTGCTTTGAAATCGCCAGTCCAAGACCGGTGCCGCCCTTTTCCCGCGTGGACGAGGGGTCAACCTGATCAAATTGTCCGAAAACCGCCTCCAGCTTTTCCTCCGGAATGCCGCGTCCGCTGTCCCGGACATGGATCGCGATATTATCGCCCCGCGATTCCGCCCTGATTTCCACCTGGCCGCGTTCGGTGAATTTCAACGCGTTTCCAACAAGATTGATCAGAATCTGGCGCAGGCGCAATTCATCCGCATAAACGATCTCTGCACCCGAAACGGTCTTCAGCTCCAGGGATTTTAATCTGGCCGCCTCTGATAGCTGATCCGCGACAGAAGAAATAACAGGGTAAAGGGGGACATCACCTGGATCGATATTGAGTTTCCCGGCATCAATCTTGGCGAGATCGAGAATGTCGTTGATCAGATTCAGAAGATGTTTCCCGGCCACCTCCATTTTTTTCGCATATCTTGAAACCTCATTCTTGATCTGATCAAGGTTCTGACTGACATCTTCGGTCGAAAAACTTCCGCACCTGAGCGCGCTTTCAAGTTTTTTCATGGATGGCAACAGGTCAGGTTTCGTCAATAGGGCATTAAAACCGAGAATGACGGTGAGCGGTGTTCGCAGTTCGTGACTCATCACGTTCAGGAATTCCGTCTTTGCGGCATTTGCCGCCTCGGCCTCGCGCAGAGCGTTGTAAACGTCAGAGATATCGGATGCGACACCGCGATACCCGGAGAATTCGCCGTTTTCGTCAAATATCGGATCCCCGCTGGTGCGGATCCACTTGTTATCCTCTGTCGCGCCATGGGCCTGATAAATAAAATCCCGGTATGGTTCGTGCGCCTTTTCCTTTTCTGCCAGCCACTTCCAGTCGGCGCTTTGGAAAACCTTGGGGAAATCCTTGTACGCCTCCCGTCGGGAGTTCCCCAGCAGGAAGGCGACTTCGTTGCTCAGGATGCTGTTCGACATATAGGTGACGCGAAGATCCTTGTCAGTCTCCCAGACCCAGTCCTTGCTGAGCGCGGCCACATTGGAAAAGCGTTTCTCGGCAATGTCGCGTTGCGCAAGGGCCTGCAGCAGGTTGGCGTTCGACGCTTCAAGTTCTTCCTGGTGTCGCTTCAGTTCCGTGATGTCGACCCGGACGCCGACCCGGCTTCCATCGGGTGTCTTACGCTCGAAGATGCGCAGCCAGGTTCCATCTTCCAGCCTTTGTTCGCTCGTCGAATCCGCCGCATTATGCGCGGCCATTCGTTCAGTCAGCCACTCTTCCTCGCGCCCGACTGCATCGGCGTACTGCCCGTTTTTAAGCCCGGCCCGCAAAATATCTTCGAAACGCGCCCCCGGCACCATCGCGGCAGTGTTCTTTTTGTACATGTCCTTGTATTTTTTGTTGCAATTGACGAGGCGATCCTCGGCATCATAAAGAACAAAGCCATCGGGAAGTGTCTTGATCGCTGCATCGAGTTGGCGGCGCGCCCCGTTGCGTTCGATGCGTTGTTGGCGCAAAATGTATGCGGCGTATAGCACGATGGAGAGTACGGCCAGAATTCCAAGATTTCTCATCCAGGCGATTCTGTATCCAGCCGCCCAATCTCCATCTGGGGCGACGCCCAGTTTCAATTCGGTTCCCGGAACGGCAAGGGTCACAACCGTCGGGTCATTCTCGAAGACTTTGGTGGCGCCGATAACGTCACCGCCGGTTTGAGCAGTCGTCAATGCAACCTGGAATCCTGACTCGGGGATATTCGAGTCAGAGGTCAGCCCAAGGGCGGTTTGGAAGATCGCGCTTGCGTCGATGGCAACCGTAATGATCTTGGATACCCGGAAATGCTCTGAATCGGCGCCATATTCGGCCACCGGTGTGCGCAGCAACAATCCGAGCCTGCCCTGCAACAGCGGAACGGGCCCCTGTATGGTCACCTCGCCTGTCCGGTAGGCGCGGGCGACGGCCTGCCATTGTTTTGCATCGTTGCGCAGGTTGTATCCGACCAGGTGCCGGTTCTGCTCGAACGGGTGCACCAGTTTGACGATCCCGTTTTCGACAACCGCCAGATTCAGGATCGAAGTGTCCAGTTTCTTGAAACGATCGGCGAGAAGGGAGAACCTCGCCTGGCTGATGTCGCCGCTCAGCTCGATGGCTGTCGTCAACCCACGCGCTCTCAGCTCATGTTCAAGCAGAGCATGTTCGAGTTTCTCCTTCAGGTCTTCGGCGAACAGTTGCGCCTCATGCCTTTCCGCATCCGCGAACCGATTGTATCTGGTCGCTTCCAGCGAAAATACAAAGACCGCGAAGGCTATGCCAACGACCAACCCGGAGACCATGTCTGTCTTTTTAAATTTGCGCACTTAACCTCCCAAAGACCATCGGTCGCGTGTCGCCCGGAAGCGATGCGCAAACATAGACAGCATTTCACATCGATCAACTGGAACATGAGCGGATGGAGGTTGGCTGACGTCCGGCGGATTGTACACAGGCCATTCGTGCAAATTTTCGGAGGCTGTTCCGGCGGCATGGCGTCGCCCGGTCACGTGGTCCCGCTGGCGCACAGGGGGGCGGGGGTGTCCTGTTCCAATCGGGACTGAGACAAACGGCCTGCGGTCAGATGGTGGTTCGGACAGAAGATCCGCCCCGGAAGCGGTTTTTGAAAAGTTCGGCGAAAAGAGGGGGATGGAGGCCAGGCCAATGTGTTTCCCGATGATGGGTCGTCGCACGAATTGGAAAATCCCGGCCTGAAAATCAACCTTTGGGGGAGCGTCGGGAGGCTTGAGATCGCCGGGTTTCTCTAAAATTCTTATTTCCAATAAGTCAAAAGTGTCAGGCGGGTTTGACACCGTTGCGCGGGCATTGGCAGAGACGTGCAAAACGTTGCACCAAGTTGCACCAAAGAGACAGTTCCGCTGCCGCGCCCGCGAAACTGTGCGCATGGTCCGGCCGCTCAGGACGCAGAGCATGTATCGCCCGCGCGTCGGAGGCATCCGGTACGCTCGCCGCGCCATTGCCGCCCGGACCCGCTTCGACGGCCGCCGGCGGCCACATCAGCCGCTGGAAATGAAGGCCCCGGCTGCGCCATTCGCATCAGCGGCATGATCTGGGCAAAGACCGCCGGGTGGATACACTCAAACCGGTTCAGATCTTCAGGTGCTCCAGAACCCGCTCCCGGCTCTCCGGCTTGGCTTCGCCGGAATCGTCGATCTCGCCCAGTTTCAGGACAGCCCAGCGGTCGGCCACCTCCAGGGCGAAGTTCAGGTTCTGCTCGACCAGCAGGATGGTGGTGCCGCTCTGGTCGCGTTCGGCATGCAGGGCCCGGGCGATCTGCGCGATCACGGTCGGCTGCAAACCTTCGGATATCTCGTCGATCAGGATAAGGTCGGGTTTCAGCATCAGCGCGCGGCTCAGGATCAGCATCTTTTGCTCGCCGCCCGACAGAGTGCCGGCCTTTTGCGCCAGACGGTCCCGCAGGAAGGGAAAATGGGTGAACACATGGTCCAGGGCCGTGTCCAGATCACGGTCTGAGCGGACCGCCAGGCGCAGGTTGTCCCGGATGCTGAGATCGGTGAACAGCGGCTGCTCCTGCGGCGCATAGCCAACCCCTGACCGGATCAGCGCCTTGGGCGAGGCGCCGGTGATCGACTGGTCGTCCAGCCGGATATCGCCGGCGCGCGCGGGCACCAATCCGAGGATGGTCTTCAGCAGCGTCGTCTTGCCCATGCCGTTCTTGCCCATCAGGGCAAAGATCTCGCCCCTGCGGATCGACAGCGACAGATCCCTGATGATGGCGATCGGGCCATAGCCGCTGGACACGCCGTCCAAGGTCAGCTTGGCGCCGGTATCTGCGGTATCAAACATGATCGCCTCCCGAATAGATGGTCCTGACGATTTCGGAGTTCACCACCTCGTCGACCGAGCCGTCCAGCACAAGGCGGCCCTGGTGCAACACCACGATCCGGCTGGAGATGTCGCGGACGAAATCGAGGTCGTGTTCGACGAGGATCGCGGCGAAGCCGAGCTCATTGGTCAGTTTTTTCAGGATCGTGCCGATGGTCGTACGCTCGGCCTTGGTCAGCCCGGCGGTGGGTTCGTCGAGCAGGATCATCCGCGGCTCCAATGCCACCACCATGGCCAGTTCAAGGCTTTGTTTCTGGCCATGCGACAGCAGCGAAACCTCGGTCGACAACAGCCGGTCCAGACCGGTCAGTTGCAGGATTTCGATGGCCGCCGACGGCAGGCCCAGCCTGTCCGACGCCGTTACGAAACTGGGCGCGTCCAGTGCGGCGCGCGCCATCCGAAGGCATTCGGCCACGGTCAGGCTTTCGAAGACGCTGGCGACCTGGAATTTGCGCCCGACGCCCAGGGCGACAATCTGGTTCGGCACCAGTCCGGCGATATTCTGACCGGCGATGCGGATCACGCCGCCCGAGGTCTCCTTGCCGTCGGTCAGACAGCGCATCATCGTGGTCTTGCCGGCGCCGTTGGGTCCGACAAGGCTGACCAGTTCGCCCGGTGCGACGTCCAGTGTAATGTCCTCCAGCACCTTCTGACTGCCATAGGATTTTTCCAGCCTGTCGATGCTCAGCAGCGGACCTTCGATTTTCTTCTTGTGGTGCACGGGCGCCTCGGCAACCAGTTCGGGGCCTGCGCTGGCCGGCGCGTGGCGGCGGCCGCGCCGGGTCAGGCGGGTCACCAGCGCGGCCAGCCCGTTCGGCAGAACGATGATCATCACGACGAAGAGCGCGCCGATGACCAGTTGCCACAGGAAGGGCAGTTCGCCCGACAGGCTGGCGCTGAGGTAGTCGATGCCGATGGTGCCCAGAACCGGGCCCAGAACCGTGCCGCGCCCGCCAAGGGCTGTCCAGACAACCAGTTCGGTGCCGAAGACAAAACCGGTGTTTTCCGGCGCGACCACGCCAGAGGCATTGGCATAGAGAAACCCGGCCAGTCCCGCGACGCCCGCCAGAACGGTGGTCAGCAGGATCTTGATCCGCTGGGTGTTCAGCCCGAGATAGGCGCAGCGGGTTTCATTGTCGCGGATTGCGGTCAGGATGCGCCCGCCGTCCGAGCGCACGAAAACCAGCGCCCCCACCGCGACGATCACGAGGCAGATGCCCGACAGTCGGAAAAAGCCCTCCAGCCCCAAGGGCAGGCCAAAATAGCCCACCAGGCCGCTGCTCGATCCGGTCAGGGTGCCGCCGGAATAGATCAGCTGCGTCACCACGATAGGAAAGACCAGCGAGATCACGGTCGCGTAGATCGGCGTCGAGCCGTAGTAGAACGACAGCCAGCCCACGATCAGGCCCAACATGACGGGCACCAGGATCGCCAGAACCAGCGCCACCCCGATCAGGGTCGGGGAACTGCCGACATGGGTCAGCAGCATCGCCGTGGCATAGGCGCCGACCCCGAAGAACGCCGCCTGACCGAAGGTGAGGATACCCGCGAAGCCCCAGAGCAGGTCGACGGTGATCGCCAGGATGGCGTAAATCATCGACCGCGTCAGAACATTGATGCTGAACCGGTCCAGGAACATCGGGCCAAAGACCACCAGCGCGAGCGCGCACAGGGCGAGCACGCCCAGAAATGCGGCCCGGCGCCGGACCTTTGCGCTGCGGGGAGGCGAGGCGGCAAGCACGTCAGACACGGGCAAACCCTTTCGAACTGATACGGAGGACCAGCGCGCTAAGAACGGCGACCGTGATCCCTCCGAGAATGGGACTGATGAAGGTGGAGACCAGAACCTGGGCCCCGCCGAAGACAAGGCACGCGACGGCCAGGGCCCCAAAGGAGGATCCCGCCACCATCACCAGCATGAAAGAACCGATCAGCCAGGCGACACCCATGGTGGGATCGACGCTGGTCAGCGGCGTCAGAAGGACACCGGCCAGCGCGGTCAACCCGGTGCCGATCATGAAGGTCACCAGACGGATTCGGGTGGTGTCCAGCCCCAGTGCGCGGGCCAGCGATTCATTCATGATGATGGCGCGGGCCGACAGACCGAGGCGGGTTCCCTCCAGCAGAAAGGCGAAACCAAGCCCGATCACGACCGCCGCAGCCAGTGCGAAAATGCGGTAAAGCGAGTAGCTGGTGCCAAGCACATGGATGGTGCCGGACAGCAGGTTTTCGGTGAAATGCACGTCGCGCCCGAACCACAGCGTTATCAGCTGGCCGATGACGATACCCAGCCCCCAGGTGGCAAGGATCGCGTCCAGCGGCCGGGCATAGAGCGGCCGCACGATCAGGCGTTCGGTCACGCCCCCCAGCACCGCCCCGGTGACGAACGCCATGGGCAGCGCCAGCCATGGGTTGAGCCCCAGCCCGCCGGCCACCACGGCGCAATAGGCCCCAACGGTCAGCCAGGCGCCATGGGCGAAATTCACGATTTCCAGAACGCCGAAAATAGCGAGAAGCCCCGCCGAGACGATGAACAGGATGGCTGCGGTGGTCACGATATCCAACAGAAGTGTCATCGGGCCGATTTCTCCATGTGCGGATGGATGCGGGTGTATGCGGATGGATAATGCGGCCGGGGAAAGGGGCCCCCGGCCGCGCTGTCAGATCAGAGCTTGGGACACTGTTCGCCCGGATCGACGTCCTTGAAGGTTCCCACCACCTTGACCGAGCCGTCGTCCTGCACCTGACCCAGATACATGGTCAGCGGCGCGTGGTGCTGTTTGCTCATCTGGATGGTGCCGCGCGGGCCGGTGAAGGACACTTCGTCCAGCGCGTCCAGAACTGCCCTGGCATCGGTGCAACCGGCCTTTTCGATGGCGGCCTTGTAGAGATAGACGGCCTCGTACTGCGGCACCGACAGATCGTTGGGGGTGCGCAGATCATCGCCGAATTTGGCTTTCATCGCGTCCAGAAAGGCCTTGTTCTCGGCACTGTCGATGCCGGTCACATAGGAGGCCGAGATCAGGATTCCGGCCGCGTCGGCACCCATGTTCTTGGCGGTGCCCTCATCGACGGCGAGGTTGGCATAGGGCAGATCGACCCCGGCACCGCGCATTTGCTTGGTCAGGGTGACGTTCGGAGCGCCGCCGGCGGTCGAGGTGATCAGAGCCTCGGCGCCGGAGGCCTTCAGCTTGGAGATGATCGCAGTCCAGTCCGAGCCATCCATAGGCAGGTATTCCTCGCCCACGATTTCGCCGCCGGTGCTTTCAACATAGCTGCGGGCGAATTCGAGCATACCGCGGCCGAAGGAGTAGTCGCTGCCGATCAGGAAGTATTTCTTGGCGCCCTCGGCGTTCAGGTAGTCGACGATCGGCGGCACCTGCTGTTCCGGCACCCAGGCGTTGACGAAGAGGTACGGGTTGCACGAACGGCCTTCGTAGAACGAGGTGTAGATATAGGGCACCTGGCCGCGCGACACGATCGGCAGCCCGGCGTTGCGGGCGGCGCTGGTTTCCATCGAAATCAGGACGTCGACCTCTTTCTGGAACACCAGCGAGTCAAAAGCCTTCTGAGCCCCCGCCGCGCCCGAGGCGTCGTCGGCGATGACCAGTTCCATCGGACGGCCCAGCACACCGCCGGCAGCGTTGATCTGTTCGACCGCCAGTTCGGCCGATTGCACCACCGACGGCGCGACGACGCTGTTGGCGCCCGACAGGCCGACGGGGACACCGATGCGGATCGGATCGTCTGACGCGAAGGCGCCGCCTGCCAGCATGACGCTGGTCACGGTTGCAAGAAGAGAGGGTATTTTCATTGTCGTAGTTCCCTGTTTGGTTTGAGTTGAGTGTGATTGAGCGGAGGGTGATATGGGGTTCAGCCGTAGACGTCGGTGCGCCGGTCGCCGAAAATATCATTGAATTCGTTCAGTTTTCTTTTGGCCGACACCTCTGCCGGGGTGATCTGGGCGTAAAGGATGTCTTCGTTCTCGTGGCTGGCGGGACCGGCCAGCGGCCAGCCGGTGGCGTCGATGATCAGGCTCTGGCCGATGAAGGGCTGGCCGCGTTCGGTGCCGACCCGGTCGGCGCAGGCGATGAACAGCCCGTTGGAATGCGCTGCGGCCTGGTGCAGGATGTTCGACATCGCTTCGTCCTGCGGATCCTGATCGGGCATCGGCACCCAGTTGGTGGGCACGCAGATCACCTCGGCCCCCTTTACCGCCAGCTGGCGGAAGGTTTCCGGGAACCAGCCGTCATAGCAGATCGCAATGCCGATCCGGCCCAGCGGGGTGTCGAAGACCGGCAGGCCGAGGTTGCCCTTTTCGAAGAACAGGTTTTCCCGATACCAAAGGTGCATCTTGCGGTAGGTGCCGATGTACCCATCCGGGCCGCACAGCATGGCCGAGTTGTAAAATGTGCCGCCCGCCGCCTCGGCCAGACCTGAAACGATATAGACCTCCAGTTCGGACGACAGCGCGATCAGGCGCCGGGCACTGCGGCCGTCGGGGATCGGCTGGGCCAGTCTGGCCAGTTCTTCGGCGCTGTCGAAGACATAGCCGCTGTCGGCCAGTTCGGGCAGCACGATCAGCCGCGCGCCCTTGGCATGGGCCTGGCGCACCCGGTCCTCGATCGCGTCCAGATTGGCGTCAAGTTCCCCGATCTTCGGTTCGAACTGAATGCAGGCGATGGTCACGGGGTGTGAATGGTCGGTTTCAAGGGGCACGTCGGTCTCCAAAACGCAAAAAGCCCCCGCCCACGGTCAAAGACCGCAGTATCGGGGGCTACATAGCCGGGATGTGAAGCGGCAACCTTGCCGCAGAGCAATCCTGCTCGTCACCCGCATGCTGTCATGCAAGGCGATCGGGTTCAATTTTAATATTTAGGCAAATGCACAGTTTTTGAGCCGCATTTTTCAGCGATACTGAATCAGCGCCCCAGGCCAAGCCGGCGCATCGTCTCATGGGCCGCGATCAGGTCTTCGGCGATCGCCGCCATCGTGATCCGTTCCGAGGTGGCCTGATCGCGCAACAGACGATAGGCGGCGTCCTCGGCCAGCCCCTGTTCGTCGACCAGCAGCCGGATCGCCCGGTCCACCAGCCGGCGGCCCTTCAGGGTGTCTTCCAGTTTGCGCACCTTTGCGGTCATGCGCGCCTCGTAGCCGTGGCGGTAGCGGGCCAGGGTGAACTGGGTCAGGATACCCAGCGGACGCAAAGGTTTGCTCATCACCCCATGGGCATTGAGATCGTAGATCGCGCGCAGCGAGGTCGGGCTTTCGTAGGTGACGACGGCGATAATCGCCGGGTCGTGGCCTTCGAACACCTGCACGGCCTGGTCTGTCGCCGTGTCCTCGACGCTGATGAACACTGTATCCGTGCCCTCGGGCAGCGCCGCCGGCAACGGCCAGACCGCGTTCACCTCGCAGCCCAGCCGGCGCAATTGGCTGATCAGCACGGTGCCATCCTCGTCGCGCGGATGGATCACCAGAACCCGTGCCCGGCGTAGATCGTCGAGGATGCGGCGTGGCGGACCCTTCATGCCCACTCCCGCAGGGACGGTTCCTCGAAGCGGGTGGTGGCCAGATAGGGGTCGGCATGAACCGGCGCCCCGCCTTCCCAGACGATGTCAAAGAGGCCGTCCGCCCGCGCCACCCCGATCCGCGGCGTGAGCCAGGTATGCCGAGTTTCCGGATCGACATGGATTCGGCCGCCCGGCGCGTCGAAGTCCAGGCCCAGAACGGCCTGCCCGATCCGGTGGGTGTCCATCGCGCCGACCCGTTCCAGCGCACGGGCGAACAGGTGGACCTGATTATAGGCCGGTTCGGACCAGACGCTGGTGACCGCCGTTGATCCGAACCGCGCCTTGTAGGCCGCCACGAAGGCGCGGTTCACCTCGGTGTCGATGGTCTGGAAATAGCTTGCGGCAAGGATGTGGCGGGTGCATTTCTCCGGTCCGATGCGCGCGATCTCGCCCTCGGCCATGGTCAGGCTGGCGATCGGGCAGGCGGCGCGGTCGATCCCAGCGGCGTCGTAAAGCGTATAGAAGGCCTGGGCCGAGGTGCCCACCAGCGTGGAAAACACGGCGTCGGGCCGCACCTGTTCGATCTCGCGGACCAGGGCCATTTCGGCGGTCGCGGTCGCCCCCAGCGGCAGGTAATGTTCGGCCACGGTTTCGCCGCCCCGGGCTTCGATCAGATCGCGCATGATCCGGTTGGATTCCCTGGGGTAGATGTAATCCGAGCCGACAAACAGAATCCGGTTGCCGTAGGTCTGCAGCAGATAGTCGGCCAGCGGCAGGCACAGCTGGTTCGGCGTGGCGCCGGTATAGACGAGGTTCTCGCAATACTCGAACCCCTCGTACATGGAGGGATAGAACAAGAGGCCGTTGTGGCGTTCGACCACCGGCAGAACGGTCTTGCGGCTGCCGGACATCGAACAGCCGAAAATGACGTCCAGTTCGTCCTCGGACAGCATCTGGCGGGCCAGCGTGCGATAGGCGTCATTGTCCGATCCGGGATCTTTGCAGATCGAGACGAGCGGGCGTCCGAGGACGCCGCCCGCGGCATTGATCTCGTCGATGGCGAGGACCGTGCCGTTGTAATGCTCGGTCTCGGTGACGGCGGTGATCCCGCTGCGCGAGAAAAGCACCCCGACTCTCCAGCCGTCCTGTGCAGATGGGGTCATGCTGATACCTCGTGCCAACCGGCCCTGCGGACCTCTTTGGGGATACATACGCGGCAAGCCGGAGCCGCCGCAAGCGGCGCGGGCCGGGCAGGGGCCGCCTCACCCGGCGTTGGCTGCCGTGTCATCCTTTCCGATAGCGGGGCGGTTTGTTGCCGGGCGTCCTGCTCAAGCCTGCAATCTTGTGCGCTCTGGACCGCCTGCTGGGCAGCTTGGCAAAATCGGCGCCGCGCCGCCGCGGGATCTGTGCGGGGCGCCCGGACAGCCCATCATCAAGCCCGGGGGAAACCGCCGTCCGGGCAATGAGGGGCCTCGCCCAGCCACCGATATGCGAAACTGAAAGCGGCGCCTGAAAGGCGCCGCTCCGGGGTGTTGAGGATGCCGCAGTTCAGCTCGCCAACAGTTCTTTGAGTTTCTCGTCGATGAAGGCCACATCTTCGGGATTCGTGCCGGGACCGCCCGCGAAATGGCCCCAGATCGAGGGAACAGGAACATACTCGGCGTTGGGCATGTTCGCGACCTCATTTTGGCTGTCCTCGACCGGGAAATACAGATCGGTCTGACCAGGCATCACGTAGGCCTTTGCCTTGATCGCACCGAGTGCCGCCTTGTAGTCGCCGTTATAGAGATCGTTGTCGCTGATGTCGCCGTGCTGCCAGGTCCAGGCCATGGTCAGCAGGTTGTTTGCGTCCTTGGGCAGGAAGAAACCCTCCCAGAAGCCGATCAGGAAATCTTCCAGCGAGGCATAGCCGAGCGCCTTGAGGTCGAGTTCTTCGCGGTAGAAGGTCTGCGACAGGCCCCAACCGGCATAGACACGGCCAACAGCGCGCAGGCCTTTTTCAGGCTTGCTCGTATAGCGCCCGTTCTCCCACGCCGCATCGGCGCGCAGCGCGGCCTTGACGCCTTCGAGAAAGACATAGTTGTGGCGCGAGCACTTGGCCGAGCCGCAGAAGGGTGCGATCAGCTCCACCATGTCGGGGAAAAGAGCGCCCCA
This sequence comes from Antarcticimicrobium luteum, assembly GCF_004358185.1. Classification (GTDB taxonomy): domain Bacteria; phylum Pseudomonadota; class Alphaproteobacteria; order Rhodobacterales; family Rhodobacteraceae; genus Antarcticimicrobium; species Antarcticimicrobium luteum. The sequence goes on along the minus strand of NZ_SMUV01000074.1, from coordinate 438,529 downwards.
ATGGAAGGTCTGAAGCGCGCCCATGGACCAGCCGGTCACCATGCGGACCTTCTCGATACCGAATTTCTCGGTGATCAGCCGGTGTTGCGCCATCACGTTGTCATAGGCGGTGACATCGGGGAAGCGGTCGGCATTGTACGGTTCGGGCGTGTTCGACGGAGAAGACGAAAGGCCGTTTCCGAACATGTTGGGGATGACAATGAAATACTTTTCGGGGTCGAGGGCCATACCCGGGCCGATCAGCCATTCATTGTCGTAGTGCTGGCCGGAGTACCAGGTCGGGTAGACGATTACATTGTCCTTGGCGGCGTTGAGTGTGCCGAAGGTCTTGTAGGCCAGCTTGCAGTCCGGCACGGCCAGACCGCACTGGAACTTGTAGGTGCCAAGGTCGAAGATGTCGTAGTCGAGGGTCATGGTAGGATCCTTTGGTTGTACTGTGTGCTGCGGCCGGAACCGCAGCACACTCGGAACAGGTCCGATGAGATTACGCGCGCGCGGTTTTCCCGGCGAGGGAGCTCAGCACATAATAGGCGATGCCGCCCACCAGGCCGGCAGAAATCGCCGTGGACAGATGCGGCAAATACCACTCGACGATGAAGGCCACTGCCGAGCCACAGGCCCACGCCAGAAAGGCGGTGCCGCGCCAGTCGGCTTCGATCTCCGAGCCCTTCCGGACGAGGTACTGATCGACCAGGATGATCGCCCCGATCGGCGGCACCAGAATACCCAGCAGCGACAGCCACTGAATGAAAAAGGCCCAGACGTTGGTCGCGGCGATGACGATGCCGATCGCGCCGAGGATGATCGCGAAGAGCCGCATGTGGCTGTGCAGGATGCGCGACCAGCCGGTGGCTGCGTTATACAGACAGTGGGCGCAGACCGAGCCGAGGTTCACGTAGAGGAACAGGAAGGCCAGCACGCTGAGCCAGGTCATCTGCTGGGCGTTCATGTAGCCGAACATGTTGTCGGTGCCGAAGGGATTGGCATCCGGCACGGCCAGCGCTGCCGTCATCACGCCGCCGACCAGCATGGCGACCAGGTTGGCAAAGGGGAATGCGCTGAAGGTGGCGACCCACGAGCTTTTCTTGTCCGCAGCCCAGCGATTGAAGTCGGCGGTCACTGTGCCGGCGTCGATGAACAATGCGATGACGACGGTCAGGCCGACCCCCATGGTCATGGTGGCGGTGCCGTTATTTCCCGGATAGGCCATGATCGCGTCCCAGCCCGAGGTGGCGGCGGCGTCGCCGGCGACCCATAGCCCGAGAACGATGAACAGCGGCACCGAGATCGTGCCGATGATGTGCAGCCCTCTTACGCCGACGAAGGTAATGCCGATGTAAAGTACGCCGGCGATCACGGTCATGACAACGTAGTTCAGCCCGTAGGTCGAGCTGACCAGCGCGCCGGTAATCCCGGTCTGCACCGCATACCAGCCCAGCAAGAGGGTCGAGAGCAGGCCGGAGGCGAAGACATAGCCCTTGCGACCGAAGACGATGCTGGCGAGCAGGGCGAAGTTCAGTCCCTTGCGGGCGCCCAACTGGCCCAGCAGGCCGACATAGAACAGCATGATCAGGTTGCCGATGATCATGGCTTTGAGCGCGGCGGCAAAGCCCATGCCGAGCACGAGGATCGAACCGGTCATTGCCCCGGTGATGATCATCGGAAAGCCCATCCAGACCATGGTGATGGAGAACATGCTGCGCCGGGCCTTGGCCGGCACCGGTTCATGTTCGTATTCTTCGCCCAGGGCGTGGTCGACGTTCTCTTCTATTTTCTCGAGCTCATCAGGTTCGATGTGCTTGATTGATCCAGACATTGCAGTACCTCTCTGTCGTTGCAGGCGCGGATTTTTTCCGGAAAGCGGGTTTACAAGGCATGCGATGACCCTTTGCCCGCCGGCGATGCCGAGGGGCGCCCAAACGGACGAACGTGTTGATTGGGGTCTTGTGATCCGCCTGGCCGACAAAGGATGTCCGCAAGAGCGGAGTGTGCCGAGGGGGCGTTTCGGGGTCGAACGTCAGTGCCTTGCGGTGTTTCCTCCCAGCCGGACGGATTGTTGGGGACAACAAAAACGAAAAAAGCCCCGACTCGCCGAATCACTGTCGACTGAGTTCGAGGCCTAACTGCCGAATTGAGGCTCAGGCACGCCTTTGGACCCGAGCTCCCAAATTGCTTGCATGATTCGTTTACAAATGCAAATTTTTGATTCTATCCGGGTGAGATGAGTGGAGAAATCGGCGCATTTTGCCGGTTTTTTGGACCAAAATTCGCGAAAACAGGTCCGTATCGCCCCTAAGTTGAAGGATTTTCGCATTTTCGGGCTTGGCGGGAAGGCCCCCGCGCCGATGGCTTTTCCCTATATGAACCGTGAAATTGCGCAGATGGTGGCTCTGCCTTTTCAGGTGGTTGCTTGGGTGCGAATCGCTTGCTTTGCGGGACGGATCTGCGGTGATGGCCCGCGGTTTCGCAGCCGGCGTCCTGGCGTCCGAGCGGTGTGATTCTCTTGCCGGCACGCTTTGAAAACAGACGAGGCCGCACCTTAGGTATTGCGGCATGGGTTTGCCGAAATCGCCTCATCAACAGTTTAAGCATAAGAAAAATAACCAGAAAATTTTCCTTGCAAAAACAAGGATTATGCTCAACGATTGATTCAGGCTCAAATGCGAGCCTGACAATATGATGAGCAAATAGGCTCTCCGTTCGTGGTGACTGCACCGCGCCGGAGGGCCTTTTTTTATTGCCAAATCCAATGGCTGCTCGCATCCAACAGAGGAGAAGTCTGAATGAAACGTCGTGATTTTCTTGGCAGCCTTGGAGCCGTCGGGACAGCCGGTATGTTGTCGACACCGGCCTTGTTGTCCTCGGCCGGCCGGGCCCTTGCGCAGGGCAACGATATCCCTGTCGGCCTGCTGTTCTCGCTGACAGGTGCGGTGGCCGTTGTGGAAAGCACGTTGCATGACGCCGCCCTGATGGCCATTGAAGAGATCAATGCGTCAGGCGGGATTCATGGCCGTCAGCTGCGACCGATCATCGAGGATCCCGCATCCGATCCGGCGACCTATGCCGACCGCGCGCGTCGCCTCATGATCCGTGACAAATGCGTCAGCGTCTTCGGCTCCTACACCTCGGCGAGCCGCCAAGCCGTCCTTCCGGTCACCGAACAGCGCAAGAACCTCTACTGGTATCCGACGCTCTATGAAGGCCGCGAATGTTCGCGCAACGTCATGTACGGCGGCGCCGTTCCCAACCAGCAGCAGGACGATCTCATTCCCTGGGCGATCGAGAATTTCGGCCCTCGTTTCTACATGATCGGAAACAACTACGTCTATCCGAAAGAAGAAAACAACTATTGCAAGACGCTGCTCGAACAATACGGCGGCGAGGTCGTGAACGAGGAATATGTGCCGCTCGGCCATTCGGATTTCAGTTCCGTCATCAACCGCATCCGTTCGGAAAAACCGGATGTCATTTTCGCCACCGTGGTCGGCGACTCGGACGTGGCCTTTGCCCGCCAATATCACGCCGCCGAACTGGATCCGTCGAAAATGCCGGTGGTCAGCCTGACCCGTTCCGAGGTCGAGGTCAAAGCGATCGGCGGCGAAGCCGCGGCGGGCCATTTCTCGTCGGCACCGTATTTCATGGGGCACGCCACCCCGGAAAACGAAAAGTTCGTCGAAGCCTACAAGTCGCGCTACGGCGGCGACCAGGTGACGCATTTCGTAAGCGAGGCTGCGTATTTCCAAGTCTATCAGTTCAAGGCCGCGCTTGAGAAACTCGATCCCTCGAACATCACGCCGGAAACCATTCGCGATGCGGCCGTCGGCCTGACACTCAACGCGCCGCAGGGCGAAGTCCTGATCGACGAGAACCTGCACACGCATCTTTGGCCGAAGATCGGCCAGTGGCAGACCAATGGCCAGGCCGAGGTTCTCATCGAATCCAAGGAACGGGTCGCGCCCAAGCCCTATGCGGCCTACGCGGGTCAGACCTGCACCGGTAAAGGACTGGTCAAGGCCTGAGTCCACCATTCAACCGAGAAAAGATGTGTCCGGCCCTGAAATATGGGTCGGACCAACTGGAAAGGCGTTCCTATGGACGTGATTGCAAACCAACTTTTCGCCGGTCTGAGCATGGCGTCGATCCTGCTCATGATCGCGCTCGGATTGGCGATCATCTATGGCGCGATGGGGGTTATCAATCTGGCGCATGGCGAGTTCGTGATGCTCGGAGCCTATGCGACCTGGGCGCTACAGACCTATGCCGGCATCGGTATCCTGCCGGCGCTGCCATTCGTGTTCATTTCCGTGGCCGCCGTGGGCTGGATCGTTGAAAAGGTCGTCGTTCAAAACCTTTATCACCGACCCCTCGACACCATCCTTGCCACATGGGGCATCGGGATCATCCTGCAACAGGCTGTGCGTCTTGGCGTGGGCGCTGAATCCCGTTTCGTGAAAGGCCCGGATCTGCTGTCCGGGAACACGGAAATCGGTCCTCTGATCATGTCGAATTACAGGTTGTTCGTGATCGTTTTCTCGATGGCGGTCCTGGCCGCGACCTGGATGCTGATGACCCGCACCGAGTTCGGGATGAAGCTGAGGGCGGTGATCCAGAACCGGGCTATTTCCGAATGCTACGGGATCGAGGCAAAACGCATCTATTCGGTCACCTTCGCATATGGCGCGGGCCTTGCGGGCCTTGCCGGCGCGCTCATCACGCCGCTTTTCAGCACGATTCCGACCATGGGGACCGGCCTGGTCGTCGATGCCTTTCTGGTCGTCATCGTCGGTGGCCTGGGAAGCCTGATCGGGTCGGCCGCGGCCTCGGTCCTGATCGGCGAAGCGACGGCGATCTTCTCCATCGTGATCAACGACACGCTCGGTCGCATCGCGGTTCTGGCGGGCATCATCCTTCTGATCCGGTTCCGTCCTCGCGGACTCTTCCCGACCGAAACACGTCGCTAAGGAAACAGGCATGTCATCTAAATTCCAATACGACCTTGTGGCTCTGGTGATTTTTGCGCTCGTGGTCGCCTTCGGGGTTCCGGCCGTCATGAACTACGACGGTTTCGAGCTCAACACATTCGCGCGGTATCTCGCCCTGGCGATCGTGTCGATGGCGCTGTCGCTCTCCTGGGGGACCGCCGGGCTTCTCAACCTTGGTCAGGCCGCGACCTTCGGCATGGGCTCCTATGCGATGGCGATGCATCTGAAACTGCGCGCCAGCGACGGCCTCCCCGATTTCATGGCATGGAACAATGTCGAAACACTTCCCTGGGTGTGGGTTCCGTTCGAGTCCCTGACGTTCACCTTGCTGGCCGGGTTACTGGTGCCCGCCTTCATCGGCGGCCTGATCGCGATCTTCATGTTCCGTGCGCGCATCGCCGGCGTCTTCGTCGCCATCATTACGCTCGCGTTCCTGGTCGCTTTCCAGCTTCTGTTCATCAATCAACAGGGGCATACCGGCGGGCAGAACGGCCTGACCGGCCTTGCTCAGATGTCCTTGTTCGGATGGATCGTCGATCCCTACAGCATGGGCTTTTACAATCTCGTTGCGGGATGCCTTGTCGTGGCGCTGGCGTTCGGGGTTTACCTGACGCACAGCAAGTTCGGCCTCATCCTGCGGGCCATTCGCGAGGATGCCGACCGGGCCCGGTTCTTCGGCTACAACGTGGCCAACTATCAGACGCTTGTGTTCTGCATTTCCGCCGCGCTCGCGGGGTGGGCGGGCATGCTCTACACGTTGGTGCTCGAGTTCGCATCGCCAACCTATATGAGCGTCTCCTTCAGCCTGGCGATCGTGATCTGGTGCGCCGTGGGCGGACGGGAATCCGTTATCGCGGCGGCATTCGGCGCCATCGTGGTCAACATGCTCGAAGGGCGCCTGTCGGATGTCTTCGTCGAAGGGTGGCACCTCATACTGGGTGTGATCTTTGTGCTGGTGGTCATGTTCATGCCGCGCGGCATCTATGGGCTGCTTTCGGAAAGCTTGCAGAAACTGCGCGGAATAGGCCGCCCGCGCGATCATCGCGACGCTGAAACCTTTCCGAACACGTAATCCCGTACAAGGCAGGAGCAGAACTCATGGAACAACTGCAAGTTACCGATCTGCAAGTGGAATTCGGCGGGCTTCGTGCCGTGGATGGCCTCAGCTTCTCGGTGCAAGAGGGTGAAATCCTTTGCTTGCTTGGCCCAAATGGTGCGGGCAAGTCCACGACGCTGGACCTGATCTGCGGAAAGACACAGCCAACCGCCGGGTCCATTCAACTGAATGGCGTCGAGATTTCACAGATGCTCGAGTTTCGCCGGGCCCGGCTGGGAATTGGCCGCAAATTCCAGGTGCCTTCGGTGTACAAGAACCTGACGGTCGATGAAAACCTGTCCGTCGCCCGGTCCAGACGGCCGGGGATGTGGAGCGCGCTCACCCGGCTTTCCCTGACTGACGCCCGCGAGAGCGCAGCGATCCTGGACCGGGTGCATCTCGGCGCCAAGAGGGCCGAGTTGGCCGGAAACCTGTCGCACGGCGAGACCCAGTGGCTCGAGATAGCCATGCTGATCGCGCAGGACAGCAAATTGATCCTCATGGATGAGCCGACCGCGGGCATGACCATCCAGGAAACGGAACGCACCGCCAAAATCTTTCGATCACTCAGCGACAGCCACACGCTGATAGTCGTCGAGCACGACATGTCCTTTGTGCGCACCGTGGCCGACCGGATCATCGTGATGAACCGCGGGGCGATGCTGGCCGAAGGCTCGATCGAAGAAATCGAAGCCAATGAAGACGTCAAGACAGCGTATCTGGGGCACTGAACATGGAAAACATGAAAGCGAGAGAGCTGTATTCCTACTACGGCACAAGCCCGGTTCTTCAGGGCGTTTCATTCGATCTCGAACAGGGTGAGTTCCTTGCGGTCTTGGGGCGCAATGGCGTTGGCAAGACGACACTGCTGAAATCGATCATGGGTTTGACCGACCGGTGCGACGGCGGTCTTGCCTTCGGTGAGCGGGAGATCCTGAGCCTTTCCACACCGCAGCGATCGCGGCTGGGGATCGGCTATATCCCGCAGGGGCGGGAAATCATCCCTCAGTTCACGGTGCGTGAAAACATCCTGATGGGCACATTCGCGCGGCCGGACGGCAAGCGGGACATTCCCGATTACCTGTTCGACATGTTCCCGATCCTGAAGGAATTCATCTCGCGCCGCGGGGGCGATTTGTCCGGCGGTCAACAGCAACAACTGGCCATTGCGCGTGCGCTTGCGATGGACCCCAAGATTCTCATCCTCGACGAGCCAACGGAGGGCATTCAGCCGAACATCGTCAAGCAGATCGAGGATGCGATCGTCTGGCTCAACCGGGAACGCGGGCTGGGTATTATTCTTGTCGAGCAAAACGTGCCGTTCGCAAGATCGGCGTCGGACCGTTTCCTGCTGCTCGACAAGGGCCGGGTCGTACTGACCGGAAAATCGGATGAGCTGACCGACGACCTCGTCGAAAAACACCTGACCTTCTGACGGATCAGGACACTTCACCAATCAACCCAACGGGAAAGGAAAAAACATGAGACATGGTGATATTTCAAGCAGCGACAGCACGGTTGGCGTTGCGGTCGTGAACTACAAGATGCCCCGGTTGCATACCAAGGCCGAGGTCATGGAAAACGCCGAGAAGATTGGCGAGATGATCATCGGCATGAAGCAGGGGCTTCCGGGCATGGATCTGGTCGTTTTCCCCGAATACAGCACGCAGGGGATCATGTACGACCCCGACGAGATGATGGAAACGGCCGCAAATATCCCGGGTGATGAAACCGAGGTTTTTGCGCGGGCTTGCCGGAAGGCCAATACCTGGGGGGTGTTTTCCCTGACCGGTGAACGCCACGAGGAACACCCGAAGAAGACCCCGTACAACACCCTTATCCTTATGAACAACAAGGGTGAAATCGTTCAGAAGTATCGCAAGATCCTGCCCTGGAACCCGATCGAAGGATGGTATCCCGGCGATCAGACCTATGTCGTCGAGGGGCCGAAAGGGCTCAAGGTCAGCCTGATTATCTGCGATGACGGCAACTATCCCGAGATCTGGCGCGACTGCGCGATGAAGGGGGCGGAACTCATCGTGCGCTGCCAGGGCTACATGTATCCGGCCAAGGAGCAGCAGGTCATCATGGCCAAGGCGATGGCCTGGGCCAATAACAGCTATGTCGCGGTTTCCAACGCGGCCGGGTTCGACGGTGTCTACAGCTACTTCGGCCACTCGGCGATCATCGGGTTCGATGGACGCACGCTTGGTGAGTGCGGCGAAGAGGAAATGGGCATTCAGTATGCCCAGCTTTCGATCCCCGAAATCCGCGATGCGCGCGCGAACGACCAGTCGCAGAACCACCTCTTCAAGCTGCTCCATCGCGGCTACACCGGCATCCATGCCTCCGGCGACGGCGACAAGGGCGTGGCAGAGTGCCCGTTCGAGTTCTACCGCAACTGGGTCAACGATGCCGAGAAGACCCGCGAACAGGTCGAGTCGTTCACCCGCACGACCATCGGCGTCGCATGCTGTCCGGTCGGAGGCCTTCCGACCGGTGCCAAGGAAAAAGAAGCCGACTGAATTGGCGCAACGGATCGGGGCGGCCGTTCGCAACCGCCCCGGTCCACCCTAAATGGCAGGAGAACACATGCCTTTCTTGACGGATCGGATGCATGACAGGCAGCGGCAGGACAAGCTTGCCGCGGCGCTTGCAGATGAAAACTCCGGGGGCGCGGCGCAGATCGGCGACCGGACCAGCCCGGTGCAGGCGCTCGCATCGCGCTTTTCCTTCGACCTTCAGAAAATAGAAGACGAACTGCGCGCATCCATCATCGGGCAGGACGAGGCAATCGAGCAGGTACTGGAGATTCTCAAGGTTGTCCGGGTCGATATAGGCGATCCGCGCAAACCGCTGGCCTCGGTTCTGTTCTGCGGGCCGACCGGCGTCGGCAAGACGGAAACTGTCCGCACGATTGCGCGTGCCATGTATGGCGACGCGGATGCCTTTTGCCGGGTCGATATGAATACGCTCTCGCAGGAACACTATGCCGCCGCGATCACGGGCGCACCGCCGGGATACGTAGGGTCCAAGGAGGGCACCACCATCCTGGATCAGGAAAAGATCGAGGGAACGCGAAACCTTCCGGGTCTGGTGCTTTTCGACGAATTGGAAAAGGCCAGCAACGAAGTTGTCCTGGCTCTCATGAACGTCTTCGACAACGGTCTGCTGACCGTCGCGTCCGGGGAACGTACATATTCGTTCAGGAACAGCCTGATTTTCATGTCGTCCAACCTTGGCGCGCGCGAGCTGATGATGCTGGATGAGCGCGCATCGGGGCTTCGGGGGCTTTGGTCCCGGATGTCGCAAGGAGGAAAAAAGCGAAGCGAACGCGCACATGAAATCGTCATGCGGGCGTTGCTCGAGAGGTTTCCTCCGGAACTGGTCAATCGGATAGATCACATTGATACGTTCAACTGGATCGACAGCAGCAGGATGCCGGATCTTGTCGATGTGGAGTTGCAGCGCCTGAACAGGCGGCTGAAGAAACACGGTCTCTGGCTTGAGATATCTTCGGATGTCAGGGACTTCATCGCATTGAAGGGCTATGATAAGCGGTTCGGGGCGCGCGGGCTGCGCCGCTCGATGCGTCGCCATCTTGAGTTTCCTCTCGCCGGTTACCTTCTGGGCGACCAGGGTGATTTCTCCCCTCCGGAAGGAAGCGCGATTGTGAAACTCTCGGCTCAATGCCGAAATAATGCCGTTTCATTTCGGCAGGCTTCGAAAAAGGAATAGATCTTTGAAGAGTTGGAAAATCGGCCTGCTTTTCTCGGAAACCGGGGTGACGTCGATCATCGAGCGATCGCAGTTGAACGGGGCATTGTTGGCCATTGACCAGATCAACGCGAAAGGCGGTGTGCGCGGCCGCCCGATCGAGCCTGTGTCATACGATCCGGCGTCGGTGACACGAAATTACGGGGAACTGGCCGAGAAAATGATCGTCGAAGACAAGATCGGCGTGATTTTCGGGTGCTACATGTCTTCTTCGCGCAAAGAGGTTCTCCCGGTGGTTGAACGCCGCAATGCCCTGTTCTTCTACCCGACCCTTTATGAGGGCTTCGAATATTCTCCGAATGTCATCTATGGCGGCGCATGTCCGAACCAGAACAGTGTGCCCTTGGCGAACTACCTTATGAACGCCTACGGGAACCGGTTTTACTTCGTCGGCTCCGACTACATTTACCCCAGGGAATCCAACCGCGTGATGCGCAACGTGCTGCGCCAGGGCGGCGGCGAAGTGCTGGGCGAGGTCTACTTCGACCTCGAGGCCGGACAAGCGGATTTTTCGCAGGTGATCGACGACATCATGGACAAAAAACCGGATGTGATTTTTTCGACGGTTGTCGGGCAGGGATGTATCGAGTTCTATAAGGCCTATCATGCCGCAGGCGGGGACGGTCGGAAGTGTCCCATCGCCAGCCTCACGATGAATGAAGGGGAGATAGACGCCATAGGTTGCGAAGCTTCTGCTGGCCACATTACCGCCGCGCCATATTTCCGCTCGATCAATTCTCCTGCGAACCGCAGCTTTCTCAAGGCATATCAGGCCAAGTTCGGCTCGACCGTCGATGTGACAAGCGGGTGCGAGGCCGCGTACAGCCAGGTTCACCTGTTTGCCGCCGCGCTTGAGGAAACCGGAGAGATCGACACAGAAAGCCTGCGCGAAGTCTTGCTGGGCGCCAGCTTTGACGCGCCTCAGGGTCTGATCAAGATCGATCCGGACAACAATCACACCTATCTCCGGTCGTGCATCGCCAAGGTGAATGACGCCGGCGAATTCGTCATACAGGCAAAAGTGCGACGCGCCATCAAACCCGATCCTTACCTAGTCTTCCCCGCCATTCACGATTGGAGTTTCCGCACGCTGAAGGTGGGTGGAACCGGGCGCAGAAATGAGTGATCCGATTCAGGATCTTCGAGACCTTCATGCGCTGGTCGTCCATCCGCGGGACAGAAGCGCTGACGAACTGTTGCAGCAGGTAAACCGGATTGGCTGCAATTTCGATCACATGTGGCCGTTGCCCAAGACCTTGCCCGACAAGTTTGATCTGGTTTTCCTGGATGTCACGGACCAAAGCGCCCAACGGTTGACGTCTTTTCTCAACAGCAACGAGAAAGAGCCGACGATCATAGCGATCATTGGCTATGAAAACCCGTCTGTTCTGGATGTCATTTTCGAAATCGGCGCCCACGCGGTCCTTACAAAGCCGGTCCGCGCCGCCGGGGTCCTCAGCAGCATGCTGATGGCCCGGCGGTACCAACAGGAGCAACAGCGCTTCAAAAAAGAGCTGAAGAAAGTTCGCGAGAAGCTGGATAACGTGCAAAAGGTGAATGACGCGAAATTCATCCTGATGCGACATCGCGGCATTACCGAGCGTGACGCTTATGACCTGATCCGAAAGCAGGCGATGACCAAGCGAACGACGACAACCGAAATCGCGCAGTCCATCATCAATGCCGAGAGCATTCTGAGCAAGATGGGCGACACATAAGTCGTGTTCGCGTGGCGTGCTGCGGAAACAGCGGCAACAGAGGTCAGGGCGCCGGCCCATGCGATGACCCGGCCCTCGGCCTCGAAATAGACCATTCCAAAGAATAACTCTCGAATGCCTATCGGGGCCGCAACTGCCCTTGAGGGTGCAGCCAGGCCCATTTCGCCACGCCTTGCGGGTGCGCAAAGCGTGCGGAGGAGGGGCCGCATTCCGGCGTTTGCGTACCGTGTGAACGGCGGAGAGGTCATTTCAGGCCCCTCCGGCGATGTCGTCACGCCCGCCTCAGGACGCCGGTTCCAGACCACACCAATCGGCGATGAAGAGCGTCATCGCCTTTGTGATCTTTCGCAGCGAGGGCAGGCTGACGCGTTCATCGAACCCATGGATCGAGTCCGCCACCGGCCCGTAGACCAGCGCCGGCATCCCGCCATATAGCCCGAAGAACCGCGCATCGGTGGTGGCGGTGGAGGAGACCTCTTCCAACTCGGTTCCGAACACCGCGCGATGCGCCCCGGCCAGCACGCCAACCGGTTCCTGTGCATCGGTCAGAACATATCCCTCGGCCTCGAAGCCATGATAGGTCACCTCGGGCGGGCTGTTGCGCAGGAACGCGTTGCCGCGCGCGGCGTCAAGAACGGTTTCCTCGATCTCGCGTTTGGCCGCCGCGATGCTCTGCCCGGGATAGATGGCGACCCGGACCTCGAAGCTGCACCAGGCCGGCACGCTGGAGGCCCAGTCGCCGCCCTCGATCCGCCCGACGTTCAGGTTGATCGGATGGTCGACGTCGCGGTAGTGGGCATGGTCCGCCTTGTTGTCGTTCCACCGTGCCTCGAGCCCGCGCAGCGCCTGCATCACACCATAGGCCGCGTCGATTGCATTGGCGCCTGTGGTGGCGTCGGAGGCGTGGACAGGTACGCCGCGCACCGTGACCCGGAACCAGATCACCCCCAGTTGGGCGCGGATCAGGCAATCATGCAGCGGTTCGGGGATCAGCACCGCGTCGGCGCGGTATCCGCGCGCCAGACAGGCCAGCGCGCCATTGCCGGTGCATTCCTCCTCGACCACGCTTTGTACGATAATGTCGGCGGTCGGTCTGAACCCGGCCCGCCCGATGGCATCCAGCGCCGCCAGACAGGCCACCTGTCCCGCCTTCATGTCGCCGCCGCCCCGGCCAAAGAGCCAGTCGCCGTCGATGCGCGGCTCGAACGGCGGTGTCGTCCACATGTCGAGCGGGCCGGCGGGCACCACGTCGATATGACCGTTCAGAATGACCGAGCGTCCCCTTGGCGTTTCGGCCCGATAGGTGCCGACCACGTTCCAGGCATTGTCATAGTTCACATGCGCCGGCGAGAAACCGGGCAGGTGCCGGATCTCGTCCAGATCGATTAGAAAGCGGTCGACCGAGAGGTCCCGCCGGCGCATCTGATCCGCCATGAAATCCTGCGCGGTGGCCTCATTGCCCCGGGTGGAGGGGAAGCGCACCAGATCGGCGGTCAGCCCCACCTGCGCGTCAAAACCTTCGTCAACGGCCGCGTTCAGCGCCTCGGCGATCTTGTCTGTCATCATGTCAGTGCCCCCTGTTTTTCTTGGTATCATTTGCGATGGTCAGGATGAAATCGAGGATTGTCTTCTGTACGTCACGATCCGATGAGAGCCAATGTTTGCCCGCCAGATGCGAGGGCGCGCGGTAGACGATCGCGCGTTGTTCCGGCCCCTGCATGAAGGCGCCGCACTCGCCGTGCAGGACGGGCGCGCGAAACCAGGGATCATCCGCGCCCACCAGGCTCAGGACGGGCTGGCCCTCGGGGGCGTTGAGTCCGCGATACTCGGGCCATCCGGCGTGACAGGTCCAGCCCTCGATCACCCGGCCGTCAGCGCCGATAGCCGGGATGGTTGCCGTGGTGATACCGCCCTCGGACTGGCCCATCAGGATCAGCGGCAGGTCGGGGGCGAGCGCGCGCAGACGCTCGGCGGCAAAGCGCATCTCGGCCTGACGCCAGCCGAGGACGGCGCGGTGCAGCCCGCCGCGCGGGATGCCGGGATCGCAGCTTTTCGGCTTGTTCGTCCGGGCGAAGCTGTCGGGCGCCACCGTCAGCACCCCGGCCTGCGCCAGAAACCGACCGGTGGCGGCCGAGATCTCCGACAGCCCGTCGCAGCCATGGGCATAGACCACCACCGCGCGGGGGGAAGCGGCCGCGAGGTGTTCCGCCAGTTCCGCCGCGCTCAGCCGCGCATAGCCCGCTGCCCCCTCCGCCGGGGCAAAGACCCAGGCGGCGTCCCAGGTTCGTTGCAGCTCATCCGCCGCGCGGGCCCCGGTCCCGGCCCCCAGGGCCAGAGCGAGCGCGACACCCAGAGCCCACCTCATCCGATCGCCGCCATGAGTTTTCTGCTGTAGGGATGCTCCGGCTCGCCATAGAACCGCGCCGCCTCCGCCACCTCGACGAACTCACCCTGATACATCACCGCGATCCGGTGACTGATGTAGCGCGTCGCGGCCAGATCATGGGAGATGAACAGCGCCCCGAACCCGTGCTGATCCTGCAACTCCCGGACAAGGTTCAGCACCTGCGCCTGTACCGAAACGTCAAGGGCGCTGACCGCCTCGTCGAAGACGATGAAGCGCGGCTCGGTGATCAGGGCCCGGGCAATGGCCACGCGCTGACGCTGACCGCCGGAGAGCTGGCCCGGGAACCGCTCGGCAAAGCTGGCGCCGAGGCCGACGTTCTCCAGCATCGCCGCCACCCGCGCCCGCCGCTCCTCTGCCGGGGTGCCGAGAACCACCAGCGGTTCCTCCACAGAGCGGCCGCATTTGAGCCGCGGGTTCAGCGCCCACTCGGGGTGTTGCAGCACCACTGAGAGCTGGCCGCGCCGTTGGCGCAGGGCGCCGAAGGCCTCGCCGCAGAACCGCATCTCGCCCGCGCTGGGGGGCTGCAGGCCGAGGCAGACCCGGCCCAGCGTGGTCTTGCCCGATCCGCTCTCGCCGACCAGCCCGACGGTTTCGCCGGGGGCGATCTGCAGGCTGATCCCCTTGACCGCCTGAAAGCCGTCGCGGCGGAACGGGCCGCCGCCATAGGTGACAACGATGCGGTCCAGATCGACTACGGGGGTGAGGGGAGCAGTCATCGCGCGGCCTCCTTCGGCTCGGTTTGCGTTCCGGCCAGTAGACAGAGCACCTCGCGTCCCTCGACCTCACGCGGTTCAGGCCGGGTCGTATGACAGTTTTCCTCCGAAACCGTACACCGCGGCTCAAACGAACAGGCGGCGCAGCGCGCGCTCAGCAGCGGCGGGGTGCCCGGGATCGGTGTCAGCCAGTCGCCGGGCTTCTCATGTCCCGCCGCCGCCTTCAGCAGCGCGCGGGTATAGGGGTGGACAGGGGCGTCCAGCACCCGACCGGTTGGCCCCTGCTCGACGATACGGCCACCATACATCACAGCTACACGGTCGGCATGGCGGGCGATCATGTGGACGTCATGCGACAGGATCACAAGGCTGGCGCCGCTTTCCGCGCGCAGCCGGCAGAGCGTGCCCATCACCTTGTCCCGGATCGAGGCATCCAGCGATGCGGTCGGCTCGTCCGCGATCAGCAGGCGCGGCGTGCGGGCGGACGCCATGGCAATCACAACGCGCTGTGCCATGCCGCCGGAAAGCTGGTGCGGAAAGCTTTTCGCCACCCGCGCCGGGTCGTCCAGTTCGGCCCGTTCGAGCAGCGCATGGATTTCCTCCGAACCCGCCCTGCGGCCCATGGCGCGCTGCATTTGCCGCCCGATCCGCATGGTGGGATCGAGCGCCACCATCGGGTTCTGAAACACAAACCCCAGCAGGTCGCGGCGCAGTTCGCGCAGATCGTTCGCGGCGATGTCAAAGACCGGCTGGCCGGCGACATCCATCCGGCCGTCTTCCCGTTCCGCCTCGGCGGGCAGCAGCCGGCCCATCGCCATGCCCAGCGTGCTCTTGCCCGAGCCGCTTTCGCCGACGATGGCAAGCGTCTCGCCCTCGGAGATGGTCAGATCCACCCCATCCAGCGCCCGCACCGGGCCGTTCGAGGCCCGATAGGTCACCACGAGATTTTCGCAGGTTACGATATGGCTCATGTCAAAGACCGCCCTTTCAAAGGCTCCAGCGCGTCGCGCACCGCATCGCCGGTCAGGTTGACGGACATGATCGCCGCCGACAGCACGGCGCCCGAGCTCAGCACCAGCCAGGGCGCAAAGGTCAGATAGGCGCTGCCCTGTCGCAGCAGCGAACCGAGCGAGGCATAGGGCGGTTGCACCCCCAGCCCGAGAAAGCTAAGCGCGCTTTCGATGATCATGCCGATCGACAGCGCATAGGTAAGCTGCACGATCACCGCGCCGATAATATTGGGCAGGATATGCACCATCATTACCCGCCAGGGCGAGGCGCCCGCCACCTGCGCGGCGACGATGAACCCGCGCGAGGCCAGCCCCAGCGTGACCGCCCGCACCACCCGGATGAACAGCGGCAGCGTCGCCACCGAGATCACCGCGATCGCCGAAATCTGTCCGGGCCCCATCACCGCCGCGATCAGCAGGCCCGCCAGGATCGCCGGAAAGGCGAACAGGATGTCGGCGCCCCGCGCCACCAGCTGATCGGCAAAGCCCCCGAAAAACCCGGAGACCATGCCCAGCAGCGTGCCGATGACAGCGGTGATGATCACCGCGACCGCGGACAACAGAAAGGTGGCGCGGATACCGTCGACCACCCGCGGCAGGAACGAGCGTCCCAGCTCGTCGGTGCCAAAGGGGAACTGCCAGCTTGGCGGCGTGAGGCGCGGACCGGCGCCGATCCTCATCGGGTCGCCCAGCGGCAGATGCGGGCCGACCAGCCCCAGAAGAATGAGAAAGATCAGCAGACCCAGACCGAAGCGCGACAGCCGGTCCAGGCGCCAGAGAATTGAGAACATTGACGGTATTCCTTTTGCGACCGCCATCAGTGCCGTCCGCTTCCGACCCGGGGGTCGATCAGCGCATAGGCGAGATCGGCCAGCATGTTGATGGTGATAAAGACCGCGGCGGCGATCAGCACGCCGGCCTGCACGATGGCATAGTCGCGGTTCTCAAGGCCGCTGAAGATGAAAAATCCGATGCCGGGGATCGAAAACAGCACCTCGACGACGACGGCGCCGCCCAGCAGGAAACCGAAATAGGTCGTGACGACCGTGACGACCGGAATCGCGGCATTGCGCAGCACGTGCAGCCGGACGATGTCGATCGGCCTCTCGCCACGCGCGAGCGCGGTGGTGATATGGCCCTCGGTCATCACCCGGAGCACGGCATCGCGGGTGGTGCGCAGGACCAACGCGATGCCGAACAGCGACAGCGTGAGCGCAGGCAGCAGCATGACCCGCAGATTGCCAACCGGATCCTCGATCGGGCCGACATAGCCGCCGACCCGCAGCCACAGCGACCAGACCGAAAAGACAAAGATCAGCAGGCTGCCCAGCACGAAATCGGGAACGCTGGCCCCCAGCGCTCCGACCAGCCGCGCCAGCAGTCCGCCCCGATGGTCCGGTGGTGCGATGCCGGCAAGGATGCCCAGCGGCAGGCCGCCGGCGAGCGCGACGATCAGAGCCAGCAGCGCCAGCTCAAGCGTGACAGGCGCGCGGCGGAGAAACTCGTCCAGCACCGGGGCACGGGTCACCATCGAAACACCCAGATCGCCCTGGAACAGCGCCCCCAGCCAGTTCAGATATTGTATCAGCAGCGGCTGATCGAGGCCGTAGCGCACCGCGATCGCCTCGCGCGCCTCGGGCGTCACGAAGGGACCAAGGAGCACATCGGCATAGCCGCCCGGGATCATCCGCAGCGACAGGAACACCAGTGCCGAGACCCCCAGCATGGTGATGGCGGCGACCGCCAGCTTTGGCAGGAAATAGAAAAGGATACGCATGGTTCAGTCCGTATGGAGGCAGGTGTCGCGCGAACGGTCACCAGGGACCATCCGCGCGGCTGTCTTGCCTGTGTTCAATCCAGCGATTTGAAATCGTAGATGAACTGGAACGTGTTCGACGACCCGGACCGGTTCGCCGCCTTCACCTCGATCTTGTCGGCGCGATAGGCGATGTAATCGGTGCGGCTGACCAGCGCGAGCAGGTTGGCGCCGTCGTCGATCAGGTCACAGATCTCGACCAGCTTGGCGTCGCGGATTTCGCCGTCGGGCAGGGATTTCACCTCTTCCAGGGCGGTATCGAGCGCCGGCACATCCTCTTGGAAGGACTGGTTCCAGACGGCGAAGGTCGGGTTCCACCAGGCAATCACCATTGTTGGGTCGGTGTAGCCCGCCAGCCAGGACAGCGAGACGTCGAAATCGCCCTTGGTAAAGACCTTGTCGAGGTATTCGGCCATCGGCGGCTGCACGATGTCGGCGACAAAGCCGGCCTCGGCCACGCTCTGCTGCGCGACCTGGGCGATGCGGCCATAGACCGGATCGGCGGAGGTCGCCATGATGGTGATCTCAGGCGCGGTGGTACCGGCCTCGGCCAGCAAGGCCTTGGCCTTGGCCAGACGGTCTTCGCGCGACAGCGCATAGGTGGGGGCGTTCTGGCAGGCCGATTTGCCAAAGGCGGCGGGCACCGGGTAATCCACCGTGGTGGAGCCGGCGAAGACCAGATTGTTGATCGCATCCCGGTCGAGCGCCAGGTTGAAGGCCTGCCGCACCCGCTTGTCGTGGAACGCTGAGGCTTCGCTCTTCGCGTTCACGTCCATGCGGTAATAGTTGGTGGTCTGTTGCGGCAGCACCTCGATGTTGCTGTCGCGCGACAGCATCAGCGCCACGTCGGGATTGCTGAAGGTGGTGAAATCGATACGCCCGTCGCGCAGGGCCGCCATGCGGGCGGAATCGTCGGGGATGATCGGCGCGCTCAGCGTCCCGGGCGCGGCCGCGTCCTTGCGCCAGTAGTGCGGGTTTTTGGCCAGCGTCCAGCTTTCGTCCTGCTTGTGCTCGGCCACCATGAAGGGGCCCGAGCCCATCAGTTGCGAGGTCGGATCGAAGCTGCCGTCTTCCAGTTCCTTGATCGGCAGGATCGCCGCCGTGATATGCGCCAACGCGGCCAGAAAGGCGGTGTGCGGCGCCTCAAGCTCGACCGTCACGGTGTGATCGTCCGGTGCCTCGATCTTGGCGATCGTGCCAAGCTGCGCGGTCCAGTAGGAGGCGGTTTCAGGATTCTTGATCCGCATCAGGCTGCCAATCACATCGGCCGCGACCACCGGACGGCCGTTGGAGAAGGTCGCGCCGGGGCGGATCCTGAAGACATAGCTGGTGGGCGAGGTCTGCTCCCAGCTTTCGGCGAGACCGGGCTGCAACGCCATGGCGTCGTCGGTGGTCAGAAGGGTTTCATAGACCATCTGGTACATCTGCCAGGAGGTCACGGTCCCCGCGACATGGGCGTCGAACCCGGTGATCTCGCCCGGCTTGCCCCAGATAATGGTGTCGTCTGATGCAAGGGCCGCGCCCGGCAGCCCCGCCATCACCCCCAGCCCCGCCGCGAAAGCGAGCCCGAGAAGTCCCTGTTGTGTTGTCGTTTTCATTTATCGCTCTCCTGAAGTGTGATCCGAGAGTTGCTGGATATGGTCACATCGGCATGCCGTTATCGGCGCCGATGTCGATATTGATGGTAGACATATCACATCAAGTCAAGCAATGTTATTTTGGAAACTTTTGGCCAAACGCCCGACCATGCCGTCTGGTGAGGCACAAACCTGAAAACAGGGCAGGACATGATAGGGCATTTCGAATACCGTAAACACGACGCCTTGGGACTCGCAGATCTGGTGCGCTCGGGGCAGGTCACGCCAGAGGAGTTGCTGGAGACCGCCATCGTCGCGGCCGAGGCGTCCGACCCGGCTGTGCATGCGCTGTCGCAAAAGCTCTACGATCATGGACGCGAGGCGCTTTGCCACGGCACGGAAAAGGGGGCCTTTGCCGGGGTGCCGTTTCTGCTCAAGGACATCGGCGCGACGCTGAAGGGGACCGTGACCACCCAGGGCTCGCGGTTTTACGCGGATCAGCCGCCGGCTGAGGCGGACTCGACCCTGACCGCCCGTTATAAGCGGGCAGGGCTGGTGATTTTCGGCAAGACCACGACGCCGGAAATGGCGCTGGCGGCCTCGACCGAGGGGGGCTTTACCGGCACCACCCGAAACCCCTGGGCGCTGGACCGGACCGCGGGGGGCTCCTCCGGCGGGGCGGCGGCGGCGGTGGCCGCGGGCATTGTTCCCGCGGCACATGCCAGCGACGGCGGCGGCTCGATCCGCATCCCGGCCTCCTGCTGCGGGTTGTTCGGGCTGAAACCCACCCGCGCCCGCACGCCGGCCGGACCCTATGCCGGCGAAGGCTGGGGCAGCCTTTCGGTAAATCATGTGCTGACCCGCAGCGTACGCGACAGCGCCGCGCTGCTGGACGCCACCCAGGGCTATGCTCCGGGCGATCCCTATTGCGCGCCCGCCGTCGAGCGCCCCTATCTTTCGGAAATCGGCCAGCCGCCCGGCCGCCTGCGAATCGCGCTCCAGCGGCACCCGCTGTCCGGTGTCCCGGTCGATCCCGAATGCAGCCGCGCCGCCGAGGCCGCCGCGCATCTTTTGGCGGACCTGGGCCATGATGTCGAAGAGGCGCAGCCGCCCGGCGATTGGGAGGCTTTGGGATCCGCGCTTTGGACCCTGGTGTCCAGCAATGTCTCGGCGACGCTCAGGAAACGCGCCGCGGAACTGGGCCGGCCGCTGTCGGAGGGTGATGTCGATCCGGTGACCTGGAACGCCGTCACTCATGCCGCGACGCTTGATGTCGATGCCTATCCCGACGCGCTGTCGGAGATCCACATGCAGGGACGCCGGATGGCGGAATTCCACGCGATCCACGACGTGATTCTCAGCCCCACGCTGGCTAGGCCGCCGGTTCTCCTGGGAACGCAGCGCACCGACAATCCGGATCTGGAGGCCTATGGTCGCGCCCTTGCCGAATTCAGTCCCTTCACCCAGCTCTTCAACATCACCGGGCAACCGAGCATGTCGGTGCCGCTTCACTGGTCGCCGGACAACCTGCCGATCGGGGTGATGTTCAGTGCCCGTTTCGGCGACGAGGCTTTGCTGTTCCGCTTGGCATCGCAGCTGGAACAGGCCAAACCTTGGTTTGACAGAGTTGTGACCGTGAGCCGATGACCGAACCGATAGCCGATACCCTGCGCAAAGCCTTCCCGGATCTGACCAGATCCGAGAAGGCGGTCGCAACCTATCTTCTGGCCCATATGCAGCAGTTGCCGTTCGAAACCGCCGCCTCGATCGCCGACAGTGTCGGCGTCAGCCAGATGACGGTCAGCCGGTTTCTCAGGACGCTGGGGTACAAGGGGTTGAGCGACCTGAAAGAACGTCTGCGCGCGGATCTGGCGGCGACGCCGCTGCTGGTTTCGGACCGGCTCGACCGGATCCGCACCGATCCGGCGGCGGATGCGCGGCTTGCCAGAAATCTCGAGCGGGAACTGCAGGCCACCGTCGCGGTTTATGAATTGCGGCACAGCCCCACCTGGCACCGGGTGGCCAGGCAGCTGTGCAGCGCCGAGGCGGTCTTTGTCGCGGGGTTTCAGACCATCAGTGGCATTGCGTCGGATTTTGCCGGCAGGTTGGACTATATCCGTCCCAACGCGGTGTTTCTGCAAGACAAGAGCGGCACCTTCAGCGAGCTTTTCGCCTCTGGCGGGGACGGCAAGCTGCTGATCCTGTTCGAGATGCGCCGCTATACTCGGCTCAGTTTCCAGCTTGCCCGCGCCGCGTCCGAAGCCGGTATTGCCCTGGCGATCATCTGCGATACCCATTGCTACTGGGCGCATGATTTCACCGAGGACGTGCTGGCGGTGAACACCGAGGCCGAGTTGTTCTGGGACTCTCAGGCCCCCTTTGCGACGCTGAACAATCTGCTTCTGGACGACGTCATCGCGCAACTGGGCGATCAGGTCGCCAAGCGCATCCAGCATATGCGTCGCCTGCAGGACCAGTTCGAGGCCTTTGTCGACTGACACCGGACCGGTCCGGCGGTGACCGGGGCAGTCAATGGCCTTGCTGTCATTCTGCGCGCGGTTCCGCCGCAAGAGGGGCCGATATTCAATGAAAAATCGCGCCGCCTGGGAGCGGCGCGATCTGCAATTCATCCGGTCAGGGGGCGATCCGTTGTTGCCCTGCCTCCCGACACCGCCGGCCCGGAGCGGGCCTAGTGGGCCATGAAAACCGGAACCTTGGCCTTTTCCAGCATATTGCGGGTGGCGCCGCCCAAGATCGCCTCGCGGAACCGCGAATGGCCATAGGCGCCCATGACGATCATTTCGGCGCCGGTGTCGGCGGCGTGGCGGTTCAGAACGTCCGAGACCCGCGTCATCGTCTTGCTCAGCACGTCGATCTCGCAATTCACGCCATGGCGCGACAGCATCTGCGAAAGCAGGCCGCCGGGGTCGGACCGTTCGGGCCCGTGCTGCGGCGGGTCGATCACCACGATGCGCACCTGTTCGGCCCTGGTCAGGAAGGGCAGCGCCTTGCGGATTGCCGCCATCGCCTCGATGCTTTCGTTCCATGCGACCAGAATCGTTCCGGGCTGGGCAACCGGCGCCGCCTCGTCCGGGACGACCAGAACCGGGGCGCGTCCTTCGAACAGGGCGGCCTCGATGATCGGCTCTGCCTCGGCGCCATGGCCATCGCCATAGGGGCGCGGCAGCACCACAAGGTCGGAGAACCGCGCGCGATAGGCCACATGCCGGCCCAGATCGGCGATCTGCGCGACGCCGTCCTCGGCCGACCAACGCACCCCCGATTTGCCCAGCTTGTCCTTGGCGTAGGCCAGCGTCGCCTCGGCCTCCTTGGTGGCGCGTTCCAGAGTTTCCTGTAGAATCATCGCATTGGCGCCAGCGTAATAGTAACCGGTCTGCGTCCGGTCCACACCCAGACAAAGCGCTTCGGCATGAGCATCCTGCGCCTCGGCCAGCGCAACAATCTGCGCCAATGCCGCATCCGACACTTTCGGGTCGGTCAATACGGTCAGCAGGGTTTTGTAAGCCATTGGAACCTCGTTCTCTTTTCATATGGCCCCGGCAGATCCCGAAGCCCTTCGGGTAGTTTCGATCCGTGTCATAGAATTGGCAAGGGTGTCTTGATGCAGATCAAAGCGATTGCATAAGCCCTCCGGCATGACATCATCGGTCTGAATCCGTCTGGCGCGGCGGAAGAATCGCGCGGGACAAGGAAAAGGGACGTGACATGTCAAACACACTCAAGCTAATCGCGCTTGGTCTGATCACATTGTTTTCGGCAATGGCGATCAACTATGCGCGCGACCTGGCCTATATGGTGCACGCAGCGATCATTCTGCTCGTGGCCGGTGGCCTGTTTCTTTATACATTGCGCAGGACAGGCGATCCCACGCCCGCGATTCCGCAAAATGAATATTTCGACAGCGTGGTGCGCGCCGGGGTGATCGCCACCGCCTTCTGGGGCGTGGTCGGTTTCCTGGTCGGAACGTTCATCGCCTTCCAACTCGCCTTTCCTCAGCTCAACTTCGACTGGCTGAGCGGTTTTGGCAATTTCGGCCGCCTGCGCCCGCTGCACACCAGCGCGGTGATCTTTGCCTTCGGCGGCAACGCGCTGATCGCCACCTCCTTCTATGTGGTGCAGCGTACCAGCGCGGCACGGCTCTGGGGCGGCAACCTGGGCTGGTTCGTGTTCTGGGGCTATCAGCTCTTTATCGTGCTGGCCGCGACCGGCTATCTGCTGGGCGCCACCCAGTCCAAGGAATACGCCGAGCCGGAGTGGTACGTCGACTGGTGGCTGACCATCGTCTGGGTCGCCTATCTGGCCGCCTTTCTGGGCACCATCATCAAGCGCAAAGAGCCGCATATCTATGTGGCCAACTGGTTCTATCTGTCCTTCATCGTCACCGTGGCGATGCTGCATGTGGTCAACAACATCTCGATCCCGATCTCGATCTGGGGATCGCGCTCGGTTCAGGTGATGTCGGGCGTGCAGGATGCGATGACCCAGTGGTGGTACGGCCACAACGCGGTGGGCTTCTTCCTGACCGCGGGCTTCCTGGGGATGATGTACTATTTCATCCCGAAACAGGCCGAACGCCCGGTGTTCTCCTACAAGCTGTCGATCATCCACTTCTGGGCGCTGATCTTCATCTATATCTGGGCCGGTCCGCACCACCTGCACTATACCGCGCTGCCCGACTGGGCCTCGACGCTGGGCATGGTGTTCTCGATCGTGCTGTGGATGCCCTCGTGGGGCGGCATGATCAACGGGCTGATGACGCTGTCGGGCGCCTGGGACAAGCTGCGCACCGATCCGGTCATCCGGATGATGGTGATCTCGGTCGGTTTCTACGGCATGTCCACCTTCGAGGGGCCGATGATGTCGATCCGCGCGGTCAACTCGCTGTCGCACTACACCGACTGGACCATCGGCCACGTGCACTCGGGTGCGCTGGGCTGGAACGGCATGATCACCTTTGGCGCGCTTTATTTCCTCGTGCCGGTGCTGTGGAAGCGTGAACGCCTCTATAGCCTGCAGATGGTGTCCTGGCACTTCTGGCTCGCGACCATCGGCATCGTGCTCTACGCCGCGTCGATGTGGGTGACCGGCATCATGGAGGGCCTGATGTGGCGCGAGGTGGATGCCAACGGCTTCCTGGTGAACTCTTTCGCCGACACCGTGGCCGCCAAGTTCCCGATGTATGTGGTGCGTGGTCTGGGCGGGGTTCTGTACCTCACCGGGGGCCTCGTGATGGTCTATAACCTGTGGATGACCGTGAAGCGGGCGCCGGCCAAAGAGGCCAGCCTCGCCACCACGGTCCCGGCTGAATAAGGAGGGTCGGAGCAATGGCAATTCTCGACAAACATAAAATAATCGAGACCAACGCGACCCTCCTGCTGGTGTTCAGCTTCCTGGTCGTGACCGTGGGCGGCATCGTGCAGATCGCACCGCTGTTCTGGCTGGAAAACACCATCGAGAAGGTGGACGGGATGCGTCCCTACACCCCGCTCGAACTGGCCGGACGCGAAATCTACGTGCGCGAAGGCTGCTATGTGTGCCACAGCCAGATGATCCGCCCGATGCGGGACGAGGTCGAACGCTATGGCCACTACAGCCTGGCGGCGGAGTCGATGTACGACCATCCGTTCCAGTGGGGGTCCAAGCGGACCGGGCCGGATCTGGCCCGCGTCGGCGGCCGCTACTCGAACGAGTGGCATGTGGATCACCTGCGCAACCCGCAATCGGTGGTGCCGG
Organism: Antarcticimicrobium luteum; assembly: GCF_004358185.1. Taxonomy (GTDB): domain Bacteria; phylum Pseudomonadota; class Alphaproteobacteria; order Rhodobacterales; family Rhodobacteraceae; genus Antarcticimicrobium; species Antarcticimicrobium luteum. Next base: position 413,679 of record NZ_SMUV01000074.1, on the reverse strand, counting down.
AATCCGTCATGCCGAAATATCGCTTTCTCGAGGATCGTGTGATCGACGGGCGTTACATCCAGGACGTGATGTCCACGCATGCCTTTGTCGGCGTTCCCTATACCGACGAGATGCTGGAAAATGCCCAGGCCGACTTTCTGGCCCAGGGCGACCCGGACAGCGATTATGACGGTCTGATCGAGCGGTATGGCGACAAGGTGACGGTGTCGAACTTCGACGGTCAGCCTGGCCTGTCCGAAGCCGACGCGCTGATCGCCTATCTGCAAATGCTCGGGACTCTGGTCGATTTCTCGACCTTCACGCCCGACGCAAGCCGCTGAGGGAGGGTGTCATGGAAATCTACACACTCCTGAGGCAATTCGCAGATAGCTGGGTGCTGTTGGCGCTGTTCGCCTTCTTTGTGGGCATTATCGTCTGGGTGTTCCGCCCGGGCAGCAGCAAGACCTACAACGACACGGCCGACATTCCGTTCAGGCACGACGACAAACCCGCCACGGACAAGGAGGCGAGGACATGAGCAAAGCCCCTCAAAAGCACAAGGGCGATCCGGAAACGACCGGCCACAGCTGGGACGGGATCGAAGAGTTCAACAATCCGCTTCCGCGCTGGTGGGTCTGGGTGTTCTACGCCTGTATTGTCTGGGCCATCGGCTACAGCATCGCCTATCCGGCCTGGCCGGGCGTCAAATCCGCGACAGCGGGTCTGTTGGGCTGGTCTACCCGGGCCAATGTCCAGAAAGAGATCGACGCGGTGGCCGAGGCCAATGCGGCGATCAACGAACGGCTGGTTTCGGCCGAACTGACCGAGATCGCGGCGGATCCCGAACTGAACAGCTATGCTGTTTCGGCCGGTTCGGCGGTGTTCAAGACCTGGTGCGCCCAGTGCCACGGTTCCGGCGCGGCCGGTGCCAAAGGCTATCCCAACCTGCTGGACGACGACTGGCTCTGGGGCGGCAACATCGAGGATATTCATGCCACGATCTCTCACGGCGTCCGCAACGAGGACGACGGTGATGCGCGGTATTCCCAGATGCCCGCCTTCGGTCGTGACGAACTGCTGGCCGGGGACGAGATCGACCAGGTGGTGAACTATGTCATGTCGTTGTCGGGCACGCCGCAGGACGCGGCGCAGGTCGAGGCGGGCGCGGTGGTGTTCGCGGACAACTGTGCGGCCTGTCACATGGACGACGGCACCGGCGACCGGACCCAGGGCGCACCGAACCTGACCGATGCGATCTGGCTCTATGGCGGCGATTTCGACACCCTCAAGGAAACCGTCACCAACAGCCGCTTTGGCGTGATGCCCGCTTGGGGCCTGCGTCTGAGCGAAGACCAGATCCGGGCGGCCGCCATCTATGTCCACCAGCTGGGCGGCGGCGAGTAACCTGTGATGAGAGATACCTTCGGACCGTCCCTGCGGTCCGGAGGCACGGCGCCGGCTTTTCGATCTGTTCGCGCGTTTCCTGAGAAGCCGGCGCCGACCAGTTAGTGAGTGAAAGTATAAACCTGTGGCCGGGCCCGTCCATATCTTCGGATATGGGCGGGTTCGTTCGTTTCGGGCCGTGGCTTACAGCCGGGTCGGGTCCTTGCAGCGCGATTTCTCCACCCACCAATGCCCCTTCGGCAGCCAGCGGCGGCGCTGGCCGGCGGGTTTGGCGGGCGGCACGCCCCGCATCCGGACGCAGCCGGTGCGGGTGGCGGTCATGAAACTCTGGGCATAGATGGTGATCATGGTCCTCTCCTCGGGTTGCGGGCGATATGTCCATGCAGACTTGACCAAAACGGGGAATGATGCGATTCAATTGGAATTCCAATCTGTAAGTGGGGCTTACATATGGACTGGCTCACCATGCCGCCTCTCGCCGCCCTGCGCGCCTTTGCGGCCTTTGCCGAGACGGGCAATCTGGCCCGCGCCGGCGCGTCGCTGAACATCAGCCACGCCGCAGTGAGCCAGCATTTGCGCGCGCTTGAGCGTCATATGGGTCTGCCGCTGATGGACCGGTCTGGCCGGGCGCTGCGGCTGAACGCGCAGGGTCGGCAACTGGCCGATTCGCTGGCGCTGGGCTTTGGCACCATCGCCGCAACGGTGCAGGATCTGTCCGGTCGCGGCGCCGACCGGCCGCTGCACGTCTCGGTCACGCCCAGCTTCGCGGGCTATTGGTTGTTGCCGCGGCTCGCAGTTTTTTCCCAGGCGCACCCCGATATCAGCCTGCGCGTCGATCCCTCGCCGCAGCTCATCGATCTGACCCCGGGGGGCATCGATCTGGCGCTCCGCCACGGCGCGGGCGGCTGGCCGGGATTGCACAGCGAGGTATTGCTGCCGGCGCCGCTGATCGTGGTGGCCGCGCCGACGCTGTTGCAGGGCCGCCGGATCGACAGCCCGGCCGACCTGATCGATCTGCCCTGGATCGAGGAACTGGGCACTAACGAGGCCAGCACCTGGCTGGAAACCCATGGCGCGGCGCCCGGGGGCGCACGCCGCCGCATCCAGCTGCCCGGCAACCTGATGCTGGAAAGCGCGCGGCAGGGGCAGGGGGTGTTGATCACTGTGCGGCTCTTTGTCGAGCCCGACCTCGCCGCCGGCCGGCTGGTCGAGCTGTTCGAGATGCGCCATGACGCCTATTATCACGTCGTCACCCGCCCCGGTGTGCTGCGACCGGCGGCCCGGGCCTTTGTCGCCTGGTTGCGGCGCGAGGCGCGGGCGGCATCGTCCCTTGCGGCCGGGTGAGCCCCGCGTCACAAGAGCACATTCCAAACCTGCCTTGCCGATGCGCATTTTTGATACAAATCAAAGTGTGCGGCCGCGCCAGATGTGACAAGGCCGCAACCCCAAATGCCCAGCCGGAGTATGTCCGTGAGCGATTCCAATCCCACCTCCAGCCTTTATGCCGCCCGGGAGCCGATCTTTCCGCGCCGCGTCTCAGGCAAGTTCCGCAATCTGAAGTGGGTTCTGCTCACCCTCATGCTGGGCCTTTATTATGTCATGCCCTGGTTCCGCTGGGACCGGGGGCCCAGCCTTCCGGATCAGGCGGTACTGCTCGACCTGGCCAACCGGCGCTTCTATTTCCTCTGGATCGAGATCTGGCCGCATGAGTTCTATTTCGTCGCCGGTCTGCTGATCATGGCGGGGCTGGGGCTGTTCCTGTTCACCTCGGCGCTGGGCCGGGTCTGGTGCGGCTATGCCTGCCCGCAGACCGTGTGGACCGACCTGTTCATCCTGGTCGAGCGCTGGATCGAGGGCGACCGCAACGCCCGGCTGCGCCTGCACCGGCAGAAGAAACTGGATTTCCGCAAGACGCGGCTGCGGCTCACCAAGTGGATCGCCTGGCTGCTGATCTCGGTAGCCACCGGCGGGGCCTGGGTGTTCTATTTCACCGATGCCCCGACGCTGTTCGTCGACCTCTTCACGCTCAGCGCCCATCCGGTCGCCTACACGACGATCGCGGTGCTGACCGCCACCACGTTTTTCTTCGGCGGCTTCGCGCGCGAACAGATCTGCATTTATGCCTGTCCCTGGCCCCGCATCCAGGCGGCGATGATGGACGAGGATACCATCACCATCGGCTACCGCGAATGGCGCGGCGAGCCGCGCGGCAAGCATCGCAAGGCCGAAGGCGCCGAACAGCTTGGCGATTGCATTGACTGCATGGCTTGCGTCAACGTCTGTCCGATGGGCATCGACATCCGCGATGGCCAGCAACTGGCCTGCATCACCTGCGGGCTATGCATCGACGCCTGCGACGATGTGATGGCCAAGGTCGGCAAGCCGCGCGGACTGATCGACTATATGGCGCTCAGCGACGAACCCTCGGAACGATCGGGCAACGCGCCCAAGAACATCTGGAAACACATTCTGCGCCCGCGCACGATCCTTTATACCACGCTCTGGGCGCTGGTGGGCTTCGGGCTGGTCTTCGCGCTGTTTATCCGTTCTGATATCGACCTGACCGTGGCGCCGGTGCGCAACCCGACCTTCGTCACCCTGTCGGACGGCTCGATCCGCAACACCTATGACATCCGGCTGCGCAACAAGCATGGCGAGCCGCGGCCATTCAAATTGTCGGTGGTGGGCGATCCGACCCTGCGGATCCAGCTCGAGGGGACGCCCTACGACTCGGTTGAGGTTCCGGCCGATACCGCGCATCTTCAACGGGTCTATGTGGTCTCGCCCAAAGGATCGGTTCCCTCCAACGCAGAAGCGACCGATATCCGCTTCTGGATCGAGGATCTGGCCAGCGGCGAGCGCGCGTACAAGGACAGCACCTTCAACGGCCGGGCAAACTGACCATGTCGGAACGCAAATTCACGGGGCGCCATGCGCTGATGCTTTTTGTCGGCGCCTTCGGGGTGATCATCGCGGTGAATCTCACGCTGGCCTACAGCGCGATCAGCACCTTTCCCGGGCTGGAGGTCAGGAATTCCTATGTCGCCAGTCAGGAGTTCGATGACCGCCGCGCCGCGCAGGAGGCTCTGGGCTGGACCGTCAACGTGTCCTATACCGGCGGGCTGGTGATCATGGCGGTGACCGATAGCGCCGGCGCCCCGGTCCGCGCCGCCAGGATCGAGGCCACCGTCGGCCGCGCGACCGAGCGGCGGGACGATGTCGCACCGGCCTTCGAATTCGACGGGACCGCCTATGTCGCCCCGGCCGAACTGCGCCCGGGGAAATGGGATCTGCGCCTCAAGGCGCTGGCCGGGAACGGCACCGAATTCACCCAGCGCCTGGTGTTCTTTGTGAAAGGCTGAGATGACCGCATTCCCCTCCACCCGCGCGGGTCCGAGCGCCCGGCCGACCGCCGCTTCGATGCGGCGGGCGCAAAGCTGGTGGAGGCCGCCGGGCCGTGACAGCCTTGCGCAGCGAACCTTGGTTCTGCGGCCTCGCCCCCGCCCCGCGGGGGACGGGGGCGGCGCGCCTGCGGCGCGCTTGTCTGCGGAACATCTGATCGGCCTTCCTTGTTCTCAACCGCGGGTATCCCCATGACCGCTGAACTCCGCCCCCCTTCGGCCGCCGCCTGTCCCGGCTGCCTCGCCGCCCCGGCTCAGCCGGTGGAGGAGGCGCCCAAGGACGCCCGTATCGCCCTGTCGCTGCCCGGCATCCATTGCCAGGCCTGCATCTCCACAGTCGAACGGGAACTGGCGGCAGCCCCGGGCGTGCAGTCGGCTCGGGTCAATCTGACGCTGAAACGCGCGATGATCGAGGCCGACCCGGATGTGCGCGCCGCCGACCTGATCCCGGTGCTGGAGCGCGCGGGATATGAGGCGCATGAGCTGGATGCCGGCGCGCTGCAGGCGACCCAGACCGACCGCGCCGGGCGCGACCTGCTGATGCGGCTGGCGGTCGCCGGGTTTGCCTCGATGAACGTGATGCTGTTGTCCGTCTCGGTCTGGTCCGGGGCGACCGATGCGACGCGGGACATGTTCCACTGGATCTCGGCCGCGATCACGCTGCCGGCCATCGCCTTTTCGGCGCAGCCGTTCTTCCGCAACGCCTGGAGCGCGCTGCGGGTGCGGCGGCTGAACATGGATGTGCCGATCGTCCTGGCCATCGTTCTGGCGCTGGCCACATCGCTTTGGGAAACCTCGCTCTCGGGCGCGCATGCCTATTTCGATGCCGCCCTCACGCTTACGTTCTTTCTGTTGGCGGGCCGTTACCTGGACTATCGCACCCGCGCCGTGGCCCGCTCGGCCGCCGAGGAGCTGACCGCGCTGGAGGTGCCCCGCGCCCTGCGGCTGACGGCGGACGGCAGCGAAGAGGAGGTTTCGGTGGCCGAACTCAGGATCGGCGATCTGATCCGTGTGCGTCCCGGCGGGCGGATGCCGGTGGATGGCGAGATCATCGAGGGGCGCTCGGAACTCGACCGCTCGCTGCTGACGGGCGAAACCGTGCCGGTCTTTGCCGAGCCGGGGCTGGGCGTCTCGGCGGGCGAGGTCAACCTGACCGGCCCGCTCACGGTGCGCGCCAGCGCGGTGGGCGAGGATACCTCGCTGCACCGGATCGCCGATCTGGTGGCGATCGCTGAATCGGGCCGCTCGCGCTATACCTCGCTGGCCGACAAGGCGGCGAAACTCTACGCGCCGGGCGTGCATATCCTCTCGGCGCTCAGTTTTGTCGGCTGGTATCTCTACACCTGGGATCTGCGCACCGCGCTGAACATCGCCGCCGCCGTCCTGATCATCACCTGTCCCTGCGCGCTGGGCCTTGCGGTGCCGGCGGTGACCACCGCCGCCTCGGGGCGCCTGTTCCGCAAGGGCATGCTGATCAAGCATTCCACCGCGCTGGAGCGGCTTGCGCAGGTCGATACCGTGGTGTTCGACAAGACCGGCACACTGACCGCCGGCACGCCGGAGCTGACCAATTCCGGCGATCACACCCGCGCCGATCTTGAGATCGCGCTGGCGCTGGCCGAGGGGTCGTCGCATCCGCTGTCCGTCGCGTTGGTCAAATCGGCGCGCGCCGCCGGGATCAGGCCCGCCACCCTGTCGGACGTGATCGAGGTGCCGGGGTATGGCACCCAGGGCATCTGGCGCGGGCGCACCGTGCGTCTGGGCCGGGCGGGCTGGGTCGGGGCCGAACAGGGCGCACAAACCGCCGCCTGGCTGTCGGTGGGCGAGGGCGATCCGCGCCCGTTCTATTTCTCCGACGCGCTGCGTCCCGGTGCGGCCGCGGCGGTCGCCGCGCTGCGCGAGACCGGCAAGGAGGTGCTGCTGATCTCGGGCGATACCGCCGGCGCGGTCGAGGCGCTGGCGCAGCGTCTGGGCATCGCCAGATGGGTGGCCGAGGCGCTGCCGCAGGACAAGGCCGCGCGCATCGCCCACCTGACCGAGGAGGGCAGGACCGTCCTGATGGTGGGCGACGGGCTGAACGATACCGCCGCGCTTGCCGCCGCCCATGTCTCGATCTCGCCGGCCTCGGCGCTGGACGCCGCGCGCGTCGCCTCTGACATCGTGCTGCTGGGCCAGGATCTGACACCGATCGCCGATGCCTGCGTCACCGCGCAGAAGGCGACCCGCCGGATCCGCGAGAATTTCCGCATCGCCACGGTCTACAACTTGATCGCGGTGCCGCTGGCGGTCGCAGGGCTGGCGACGCCGCTGATTGCCGCATTGGCGATGTCGTCGTCGTCGATTACGGTCTCGCTGAACGCGCTACGGTTGAGGTGACCCGATGGAAATGCTTTCGTACCTGATCCCGATCTCGCTGACGCTGGGCGCTGTGGGGCTGGTGGCCTTTCTCTATACGGTGCGGAGCGGCCAGTACGACGACCCCGAAGGAGACAGCCGCCGCATCCTCAGTGACGAGTTCGATGATCATCCGAAACCGTGACCGGCCCGGCGGGGCACGCCGTTTCGTACAGTTTTTCGCTCAGATCGTACGCGCCAGCCTTAGCGCATCGTAGATCGCCGCGTGGGTGTTGCGCGCCGAGACCGCATCGCCGATCCGGTACAGAAGGAAATCGCCCCCGGCACCTTGGCACCCCGGTTGCGGCGCGCCGTCGATCAGCGCCTGATAGTCCACCGCGCCGCGGTTGCGCGACCGCGGCCTGAGGTCGAAATACAGCTCGTCCAGCGGCCGCGTGCCGTGGTTGACCACCACCTGATCGAACAGCCGCTCCTCCCGGTGGGCCGAGTAATCGGTGCCGATCACGGCGCGGAGCGCGTTGCCCTCACGGTGCAGCGCTTTCAGCCGGTAGGTGACGGTAAGGCGCACGTCCTTGTCCTGCAGGCTGCGCATGTAGGGGACCAGGTTCATCCCCATCACCTCGGGCGCGAAACTGCGGTCGGGCGTCATGATCTCCACATGGGCGCCCGCATTGGCGATGATCTCGGCCGCCTGCAGTGCCGGCGGGTCGCCCGCGTCGTCATAGACCAGCACCCGCGCGCCCGGCGCCACGTCGCCAGCGATGATGTCCCAGGCGGAGATCACCAAATCGTTGCCCTCCTCAAGAACCTCGGTGTCGGGCAGGCCGCCGGTGGCGACGATGGCCACGTCGGGGGCGAGGTCCAGGATATCCCCGGCCTCGGCATAGGTGTTGAAGCGGAAGGCGACGTCATGGGCGGCGCATTGCGCCATGCGCCAGTCGATGAGGCCGATCATCTCGCGCCGGCGCGGGCTTTGCGCGGTCAGCCGCACCTGCCCGCCGGGGTCGGGGGCGGCCTCGAACACGATGACCTCGTGACCGCGCAGGGCGGCCACCCGCGCGGCCTCCAGTCCCGCCGGGCCAGCGCCGGCGATGACCACGCGTTTGCGGTCGGTGGCGGGGGCGATGGCATGCGGCACGGTCAGCTCGCGTCCGGTGGAGGCGTTGTGGATGCACAGCGCCTCGCCGCCCTGATAGATCCGGTCGAGGCAATAGGTGGCGCCAACGCAGGGCCGGATTTCGTCCTCGCGCCCGGCCATGATCTTTTGCACGATATGCGGATCGGCGATATGCGCCCGGGTCATGCCGACCATGTCCAAGAGCCCCTCGGCGACCGCATGGCGGGCGGTGGCCACATCGGGAATGCGGGCGGCGTGAAAGGTGGGCAGCCCCACCTCGGCCCGCACGCGGCCGGCGAAATCCAGATGCGGTGCGCTGCGCATCCCCTGCACCGGGATCACGTCGGTGAGATCGGCGTCGGTTTCCACCCGGCCCTTGATGATGTTGAGGAAATCGACGGTGCCGCTGTCGCGCAGCCTGCGCCCGATCTCCAGCCCGTCCTCGGCGGTGATGCCGTTCGGGGCCAGATCGTCGGCGGTGTAGCGGACACCGACGATGAACCCGGGGCCGACCCGGTCACGGATGGCGCTGAGCACGTCGAGCGAGAATTTCATCCGCGCGGACAGATCACCGTTCCAGGGCGCCTCCAGCTTGTTCTGGCGCGGCGACCAGAAGGCGTCCATCAGGTGGCCGTAGGCCTCCAGCTCGATACCGTCTAGCCCGGCCGCCTGCATCCGTTCTGCGGCGTCGGCATAGTCGGTGACGATGCGGGCGATGTCCCAGTCCTCTAGAACCTTTGGAAAGGCGCGGTGCGCCGGCTCGCGCAGGGGCGAGGGGGCGACGACCGGCAGCCAGTCGGCCTTGTTCCAGCCGGTGCGCCAGCCCAGGTGGGTGAGCTGGATCATCACCGCGCAGCCGTATCCGTGGCATTCGTCGGCCAGACTGGCCATCCACGGCACCACCTCGTCGCGCCAGGCCTGAAGATTGCCGAAAGAGGCCGGGCTGTCGCGCGAGACCAGCGCCGAGCCTGCCGTCATCACCATCGCCACGCCCCCCTTGGCGCGCTCGACGTGATAGGCGCGATAGCGGTCCTTGGGCAGCCCGTCCTCGCCATAGGCCGGTTCATGCGCGGTGGTCATGATCCGGTTCTTCAGGGTGAGGTGTTTGAGCTGATAGGGCTGGAGCAGCGGATCGGTGGTCATGGCGGTCCTGTCGGGTCGATATTTTCCGTCAAGCCTATCAGCGGGCAGACCCGCGTCGATGCAGAAAACGACAGCGCAGGGCGTTTCCGGACGACCGCGGGGGGCGGCGGCAGTGCCGCGAGGCCTTCGGCGGGCCTATGGGCGAGAGATGACGCGACGGGCGGGCGGATTGCAATGCGGAGCGGTTTCGGCCAGAGAGAAAGGCGGAAAACCAAGGCGGGAGACGCAGGTGACTTGGCGTGATCGCACAGAGCTGGCCCTGGCGGGGCTGGCGGCGGACCGGCCGGCGCGGCCGATGATCTTTGTCGCGCTGTTCGCGCTGCTGATGTTTCTGCCCGGGTTCTTCAGCCTGCCGCCGATCGACCGGGACGAGACCCGCTTTGCCCAGGCCTCGCGCCAGATGGCACAAAGCGGGGATTACATCGATATCCGGCTGGGCGAGGGGACACGGTACAAGAAACCCGTGGGCATCTACTGGCTGCAATCGGCGGCGGTGAAACTGGTTGGGGAAAGCCACGCGACCGAGATCTGGGTCTATCGCCTGCCGTCGCTGGCGATGGCGGTGGCGGCCTGTCTTCTGACCTATCTGATCGCGCTGTCGCTGGTGGGGGCGCAGGCGGCGCTGTTGGCGGCGCTGCTGATGGCGGTCTGTTTCGTGCTGGGCGGCGAGGCGCGGCTGGCCAAGACCGATGCGACGCTGCTGGCCACGGTGCTGGCGGCGCAGCTGGTGCTGGCGCGGCTGCACATGCGCGGGGCCGAGGCGGTGCGCGGCGGCTGGCCCTGGCTGTTCTGGGGCGCGATGGGCGCCTCGATGCTGATCAAGGGGCCGATCGGGCCGATGGTGGTGGGGCTGACGGTGCTGGCGCTGATCGTCCTGCGGCGCGGGGTGCGCTGGCTGGCGCCGTTGCGCTGGGGCCGGGGGCTGCTGCTGTTCGTGGCGATCGTGCTGCCCTGGTATGTGGCGATCACGGTGAAATCCGGCGATGCCTTCTGGGCCGAGGCGCTGGGCCGCGACCTGATCGGCAAGATCGGCGAGGGACAGGAGAGCCACGGCGCGCCGCCGGGCGCCTATGCGCTGGCGGTCTGGCTGACCTTCTGGCCGGCCTCGATCCTGCTGCCGTTTGGACTGTGGTATGGCTGGAGCGCCCGGCGCGAGCCTGCGGTCCTGTTCTGCCTGGCCTGGATCCTGCCAAGCTGGCTGGTGTTTGAAATCACCGCGACCAAGTTGATCCATTACGTGATGCCGACCTATCCGGCGCTGGCGGTTCTGGCGGCGGCGGGCTGGCTGGCGCGGCCTGACGGGCCGCTGAGCCGGCCCTACCGGCTGTTCCTGGCGGCGATGCTGGCGCTGGCGCTGCTGCTGGGGGCGGCGCCGCTGATCTTTTCGCTGCAATACGGCACCGGGCCGAGCGTCCTTTGGGCGCTGGGCATCGCGCTGTCGCTGGCGGGGATCTGGTCGGTCTGGACGGCGATGCGGGCGCGCGCGCGGCTGCGTGTTGTGCTGGGCATGGGGCTGTTGTCGCTGGGGTTGTCGGTGAGCCTGTTCGGCCATCTGGCCCGGTTCGGGCATATCTGGCCCTCAAACGCGCTGGCCGGCCTCTACGTGCAGGCGGCCGGGATGTGCGAGGATCCGGCCTATCTCTCGGTCGGTTATGGCGAGCCGTCGCTGATGCTGCTGAGCCGGAAACTGCCGCACTTTGTCGGCCCGGAGGAGGCGGCGGGGGCGGTGCCGGACGCGGGGGCGGGCTGCGCGTTGGTCTTTGTCGAGGATCGCCGGCGGGCGGATTTCGACATCGCCGTTTCGCGCCAGGGCGAGGTGATCGGGCGGGTGGAGGGCTTTGGCCTGGGCGGCGCGGATGCGCTGGGGATCACCGCCTATCTGTTCCGCTGATCGGGATCAGTCGGCAGCCGGCCAGCAGGTGGTGTCGCGCAGAAAGAGCGACAGGGTATTCGGGGCAAAGATGCCGGGTCCGGGTTTCCAGGTCGCCACCGGCGGCGCGCCGGGGCAGGGCGGCGTATCGCCCAGCGTGGCAAACAGGAACGACCCCCTGCGGTCGGCCGGATAGGGATGCTTCTGAGCGTAGAAATGCGGCGGGTGTTCGGGCATGGGGACGGCGTAGATATGGATCCCGCTACCCTTGGCCGCGTGAAAGAGATCGGCCAGCAGATGGCGGTTGCCCGAGACCACGGCGCTGACGCCTTGTTTGCGGGCCTCTTCGAGGATGCGCGCGCTCATCGCCTGTTGACCGACGTAGCGGCGCATCAGCAGCCGGCCGTCGCTGGCGCGGGTCCAGTTGGTGGCCTGGGTGGCGGCGAAGGGCAGAAAGGCGGTGGCGGCGAGGTTCAGCGCCAGCCCGGCCCAGAGCCACATCCGCGCCCGGTGCCAGAGCACCGGCACCACCAGCAACAGCGCGGCTGCCACGGCGGTGACCGCCCAGTTGGCATAGGCCTTGGACAGCAGCGCCTGACCCGTTACCAGGACCAGCGTCGGTGCCGACATCCAGACCAGCCAGCGCGGCTGCCAGTCCGGGCGGGCAAGGCTGCGGGCGGCGATCAGCAGGTAGGCGCCGAACAGGACCGGACCCATCACCATGAACTGCGCCAGCAGGAACTCCACCGCGCCCTGCGGATTGAGGTGGACGCCCGGCCGGCGCACCCAGTCGACGTTGTCGGCGGTATGCGACAGCGTGGTGAGGTCGTTTTGCAGGTTCCAGACCAGATTGGGCGCGATCACCAGCAGAAAGGCGAGAGCGGCGAGGGCTGCGTCGCGCCAGGCGATCCGCGCCGGGGGCAGCAGCGCCGCGCCGATCCCGGCGCCGATCACGAAATAGATCGCGGCGTATTTGGCCAGCATCCCCAGCCCGAGACAGAGCCCGAGCGCCAGAGCACGCGGTGCCGAGGGGCTGCGCGCCAGTGTCAGATAGAGCCAGAGCGCCCCGGCAAAGAACGGCAGCAGGATCGAGTCGGTGGAGATCAGCAGCGCGCCGACCGCGACCACCGGCAGGGTGACATAGGCCACCCCCACCATGGTCGCCGCGCGCCGGTCCGTCACCTCGCGCGCCGCGCCGATCAGGATCAGTGCCGTGGTGGCCTGGAACAGCACCCCGGGCAGGCGCACCCAGAAGGTGCTGTCGCTGCCCGACAGCTCGTTGAAGGCGCGCAGCACCCAGCCGATCAGCGGCGGCTTGGAATAATAGCCCCAGTCGAGCTCCTGCCCCCATTGCCAGTACTGGCTTTCGTCGACGAAAAGCTCGGCGCTGGAAAAGCCGAGCATCACCACGCGATACAGCGTGATCGCGGCGATAACCGCAACGCCGGTCCAGAGCGGATCAGGAGCCTTGGCGCGTGGTGCGTTTTTCAGCATAAATCAGCCAGAGATTGCGGAGATATATCACCACGCCCAGCGACTGGCCGAGGATAAAGACCGGATCCTGCCGGTGAATCGCATAGGCCAGAAGGGTCAGCCCGCCGGTGATCGAGAACCACCAGAACAGCTCGGGCACCACCGATCGGCGCTGCTTTTCGGAGGCGATCCACTGGATGATGAAGCGCATCGAGAACAGTAGTTGCGCCCCAATCCCGATGACCACCCAGATCAGCTCGGCCCTTGTGTCGACCTTGAAGAAGCTCAGCATCGTTTCGATCACGCGGCGGTCCCCTCGTCCCGATCCCGGGCCGCCGGGTCCACCGGGCGCACGGTCTTGGCGCGGCGGATCAGCCATGCGACCCCGATCAGGTCATAGATGCCGACCAGTGCCCGCTGCAGGTTGTTGTATTTCGAGGTGCCGCCGCCGCGTTCGCGGTGCGAGACGTCCACGTGCGCCACCTGCCAGCCGTCGCGGGCGAACAGTGCCGGCAGATAGCGGTGCATGTGGTTGAAGAACGGCAGCCGGAGAAAGGCATCGCGGCGAAACGCCTTGAGCCCGCAGCCGGTGTCGCGGGTGTGATCGTTCAACATCCAGGCGCGCAGCCCGTTGGCCAGCTTTGAGGCGATCTTTTTCGACCAGGTATCCTGCCGCTTGACCCGCTGGCCGGCGACCAGCCCCAGATCGTCGGGCGCATCGGCGGCGAGCAGCGGCGCCACCAGTTTCGGGATCTCTGACGGCGGGTTCTGCATGTCGCCGTCCAGCGTACAGATCACCTGCCCGCGCGCGGCCAGAACGCCGCTGTGCACCGCCGCAGACTGGCCGCCGGCACGCGGGTGCTGCACCAGCCGCAGCCAGGGAAACTCGTCCTGCAGGGCGCGGATCAGTTTCGCGGTGTCGTCGGAAGAGCCGTCATCGACCAGGATCAGTTCCTTATCGGGCAGCCCGGCGCAGGCGCTGTCGATCTCGCGCACCAGCGCCGAGACGTTCTCGGCCTCGTTGTGCATCGGGATCACGATGGAAAGCTGCATGGTCACGGGTCCGCCACGTCGCGTTTCATTTCTCCGGCCGAGTATAACGGGCGGAACCGGGGTTTGCACGGCATCGCCCGGCGCCCTGACGCCCCGGCCGGGGCCCACATTCGCCGGGCGCGCGACGCCTGGATCTTCCGCCGCGCTCCGGCGGGGTCTCAATACACCTTCGCAGCGATTGTTCAACGGGAATGTGCCGGGGCGGGCGGTGTCCGGCCCGGTCACGCCCCTGGCTTGTCCCGGCGCATCAGCAGGCGGATCGGCCGCCCGGCCAGGCGCAGGAACACGGCGGCCAGCGCCAGCCCGGCCACGCTGGGCAGGTACAGCAGCCACCACATCTGCGGCCGTTCGACCACCATCGGGGTGGCCAGCCCGCGCAGCGCCTCGAGAACCAGAAGGATGCCGAAGGCGCCCAGCACCTGCGGCCAGAGGCCGAAGCGCGAGAATCCGCCCAGCATCAGCGTGGCATATCCCACCAGAGGCGTGGCAATGCAGATGAAGATCCAGGCCAGACGCTCATGCAGTTCCTCGGCGATCTGGCCGCTGGAATATCTCTCTTCGCTCAGGATCCGCTCGCGTCCGGCGGGGCTGATCAGATCGGCGGTCGGAACGCCGCGGATGTTGCGCGTCAGCTCGTCGCGGCCGGCGGCCATGGCGCTGATGTCGTAAGAGAAATCCTCGAACACCGTGGTCGAGAGGGTGTTGCCCCCGGCGTCATAGCGCAGCGCCATGCCCTGTATCATCACCAGATTGATCCGCGCCCCGTCGCGCACCAGAAAGGCGCGCGCGCCGGTATAGGTGATCGGGTGGGACGGATCGCGCCGGTCGGACAGGAACACGTCGTTGAGGGTGCCGTCGCTGTCGATCTTGCCGATGTAAAAGGTCACCCCGTCGGCCGGGTGCATGAAACTGCCCTCGTTCAGCAGTTGCGCGGTGAGATCGCGCGAGACCTCGGCCTGGCGCTGTTCGAGCTGCTGGATCGAGGCCGGGCGCAGATAGGTGGTCAGAATGCCCATCATCAGCGCCGCCACCAGCCCGAAATAGAGCACGGGGCGGCCCAGCCGAAGCGGGCTCGCCCCGGTGGCGAGCATCACGGTCATCTCGCTGTCGCGGCTGAGCCGGTTGGTGGCATAGACCGCGGCGCCGAAGGCCGCCATCGGCATCACCGTGCGGATCAGTGTCGGCAGCGACAGGGTGGTGAATTCCAGAAACACCAGCGCCGACTGCCCGCCGCCGATCAGCTTGTCAAACAAGCTGACCGAGCGGGAAATCCATAGCACACCCACCAGAACCAGCAGGAAGAACGAAAACAGCACCAGAAGCTGGCGCAGTACGTATCCGTCAAATCTCGACATGGCTCTCCCGTGGTGCGCCGCGCTGCGGACCATATGGCAGTTGATGCGCCGTTGGAACCGCAATCTGGCCCGCCCGGTCTGGACCCCGGCGGGATTGTGACACAGGATCGGCGTCAATCGGAATGAGGGGGAGGCATGGGTATGAGCGGGCAGGATTACGATTACATCATCGTCGGCGGCGGCAGCGCGGGCTGCGTTCTGGCCAACCGGCTGAGCGAGGACCGCGACAGCCGCGTGTTGCTGCTGGAGGCGGGCGGGCGCGACAATTACCACTGGATCCATATCCCGGTCGGCTATCTCTATTGCATCGGCAATCCGCGCACCGACTGGTGTTTCAAGACCCGGGCTGAGCCGGGGCTGAACGGGCGCAGCCTGGGCTATCCGCGCGGCAAGGTGCTGGGCGGCTGCTCGTCGATCAACGGGATGCTTTATCTGCGCGGGCAGGCGCGCGACTATGACACCTGGCGGCAGCTCGGCTGCACCGGCTGGGGCTGGGACGATGTGCTGCCCTATTTCCTGAAGTCGGAGGACCATCACGCCGGGGCGTCGGAGGAGCACGGCGCGGGCGGCGAGTGGCGGGTGGAAAAGCAGCGGCTGCGCTGGGACGTCCTCGACGATATCGCCGACGCCTTCGAGGCGACCGGCATTCCGAAGCGCGACGATTTCAACACCGGCGACAATTTCGGGGTCAACTATTTCGAGGTGAACCAGCGCAAGGGCTGGCGCTGGAACACGGCCAAGGGGTTCCTGTCGCCGGTGCGGGACCGGGCCAACCTGACGGTGCGCACCGGGGCGCAATGCGCGCGGATCACCTTCGAGGGGCGGCGGGCGACAGGGGTGGAACTGATCGGCGGCGAGCGGTTGAGCGCGCGGCGCGAGGTGATCCTGTCGGCCGGGGCCATCGGCTCGCCGCAGCTTTTGCAGTTGTCCGGCGTGGGGCCGGGGGACCTGTTGCAAGAGCACGGCATCGACATGGTGCATGAGGCGCCCGAGGTGGGGCGCAACCTGCAGGACCATCTGCAACTGCGCTGCGCCTACAAGGTAACCGGGGCCAGGACACTGAACACGCTGTCGGCCACTCTCTGGGGCAAGGCGAAGATCGGGATGGAATACGCCCTGTTCCGCTCGGGCCCGATGTCAATGGCGCCGAGCCAGCTGGGCGGCTTTGCCTATTCCTCGCCCGATGTGGAGACGCCGGATCTGGAATATCACGTGCAGCCGCTGTCATTGCCCGCCTTCGGTCAGGATCTGGACGATTTCCCGGCGGTGACCGCCAGCGTCTGCCATCTGCGCCCGGAGAGTCGCGGCCATGTCTCGATCGTGTCGCAGAACCCTGGCGACGCGCCCGAGATCGCGCCGAATTATCTTTCGGTCGAGGCCGACCGGCAGGTTGCCGCCCGGGCGATCCGGCTGACGCGGCGGGTGATGGCGGCGGACCCTCTGGCGAAGTACCGGCCCGAGGAGTTTCGGCCGGGGCTGGAATACCAGAGCGACGAGGATCTGATGCGCGCCGCCGGCGATGTGGGTACCACGATCTTCCACCCCGTCGGCACCGCGCGGATGGGTGTCGATGCGGGCGCGGTGGTCGATCCGCAGTGCCGGGTCAAAGGGATCGAGGGGCTGCGGGTGGTGGACGCCTCGGTGATGCCGCGGATCACCTCGGGCAACACCAATTCGCCCACCATCATGATCGCCGAGAAGGCCGCCGACATGATCCGCACCGGCGCCTAGGCCGGGCGGGCGCGCGCGCGGCGGGGCAGCGGTCCGCGCGCCGCCCGCTGGCCCAGCCAGACCGAACCCAGCACCGTCACGGCGCCCGCCATCTGCATCGGGCTCAGCGCCTGCCCCAGCAGGCCCCAGCCCAGCAGCACGGCGGTGACCGGGCTCATCATCCCCAGCATCGAGAGCGCGCCGGGGTCGATCCGGGCGATGCCGCGGAACCACAAAAGATAGGTCAGCGCGGCGCCGATCAGGCCGAGATAGAGCATTCCGCCGATGTTTTCGGTGGAGAGCGTGGGCAGCGGCGGCTCGGTCAACAGCGCCACCGGGATCAGCAGCAGCCCGCCGGCGGTGAGCTGCCAGGCGGTGAAGGTGAGCGGTGGAACGGGGGGCTGCCATTTACGGCTGAAGACGGTGCCGGCGGCCATCGACGCCGCCCCGCCGAGACCCGCCGCCACACCGAGCGGATCGAGCGCGGCGCCGCCGCGCAGCACCAGCAGCGACACGCCGCCGAGGCCCGCGAGGGCGGCCAGCACCGAGAGGGCGCGTATTGGATGGCCCATCGCCAGCCTTGCCAGCCCCAGCACGATCAGCGGCTGCGTCGCCCCCAGCGTCGCCGCCACCCCGCCGGGCAGGCGGTAGGCGGCGACGAAGAGCAGCACCCAGAAGATGGCGAAGTTGAACGCGCCCAGCAGCAGCACCCGGCCGAGCCAGGCGCGCGGCGGCAGGTGGCGGACGACCAACAGGAGCAGAAGCCCGGCGGGCAGCGCGCGCAGCACCGCCAGCGTCACCGGGTAGCCCTGCGGCAGGAACTCGGTGGTCACGAAATAGGTGCTGCCCCAGATCGCCGGGGCCAGCGCGGTAAGGATCAGATCGGTGCTGCGGGACATCGGAGCCTCCTGTGAAAGGGAATGGGCGGGGCGCTCGCCGCCCCGCCGGGCCGCGCTCAGGCGGCTTCGGTTTCGGCTGAGGCGGGCGCCGAAGCGGCCAGCCGTGCGGCGATCTGCGCCACGTGGCGGCCCTGGAACCGGGCGCCCTCCAGCTCGGTCTCACTGGGTTGGCGCGACCCGTCGCCGCCCGCCACGGTGCCCGCGCCATAGGGCGAGCCGCCCACGATCTCGTCCATCCGGGTCTGGCCGGCGAAGGTATAGGGTAGCCCGGTCACCAGCATCCCCATGTGCATCAGCGGCAACTGGGTGGAGAGTATGGCGGCCTCATGCCCGCCGTGTTGCGAGCCGGTCGAGGTGAAGACACCGCCGACCTTGCCCACCAGCGCGTTCCGCGCCCAGAGCCCGCCGGCCATGTCGAAGAACTGTTTCATCTGCGCCGCCATATTGCCGAACCGGGTGGGGGTGCCGATGATGATGGCGTCGTAATCAGGCAGATCGGCGACCTGCGCCACGGGGGTGTCATCCTCGACGAAGCCCGCTTGCGCGCGGATCTCGGCGGGAACGGTTTCGGGCACGCGGCGGATATCGACCTGAACGCCCGGCACAGAGCGCGCGCCGTCGGCTTCGGCTTCGACCATCTGACGGATGTGGCCGTAGCTGGAGTAATAGAGAACCAGAACTTTGGTCATTGGAGGGATCCTTTCGGGGGAGGGAGAGGGTTACTTGATGGGCAGCGCCACGGGGCGCATCGGGGCGGCATCGGCGCCGCGCAGCTTGAGCGAGCCGCCGATGAAGGCGAATTCGTGGAGGCCCTCGGCGGCGAGCTCTTCGAGATAGACGAGCTCCATGATCGGGACGCCCTGCTGGGCCAGCAGATAGGTGTGGACCGGCACGTAGTTGCCTTCGATCTCGGAGGGGAAGGCCTCGAAGCTCAGGTTGTCGGCGCCGACGATCATCGCGCCGGAGTCCTCGGCGAGGAAGCGCGCGGCCGCGATCCCGAGACCCGGCGGGTTGTGCATATAGGCGCCGGCATCCTCGTAATCGGCCATCCGCCCGGTGCGGATCAGCACCACGTCACCCTTGGCCAGTTCGGTGCCCTGAGCGGCCAGCGCCGCGATCAGATCGTCGCGGGTGATGCGGTAGCCCTCGGGCAGCATGGCCAGCCCCTTGGCGCCGGCCACGTCGATCAGCACGCCGCGCGCGACGATCGGCGGGATGGTCTCGGCGCCGGTGACGGTCCAGCCGGTATCGCCCAGATGGTCGTCGGCGGCGAAATGGTTGTAGATCCTGCCGTCGAGGCCGAAGTGGTTCAGCGCGTCGATATGGGTGCCGGTGTGGGTGTACATCGAGATCGCCGAGCCGGTGTAGCTGACATGCGCGCCGATCTCTTCGCCGACGCCGAGCGGGTCGGAGATCGCGGCGCCGCGCGGCGTGTGGGTCATCCAGAACTGGTAGCGGGGATCGCCGGCGGCGTGCCAGCCGGGCATGCCGATGAAATATTCGACCGACAGGTCAAAGGCGCGGCCGCCGTCGAGGCGCGACAGGATCGCGGCGCGCGAGGCCTCGGTCATCAGGTTGAGCGCGCCGAGCTCGTCGGCGGGCCCCCAGGGGCTGCTGCCCACGGTGGCGGTATCGGCGGCGGCCGGCGCGGCCAGCGTCAGGGCCAGCAGGGCGGCGGAGAGGATCTTTGGTGTCATGGCATCGGTCCGGGATTTGTTGGCGATGCCGGAAAGATGCCTGTTGACCGGGCGCGGAATAACCGGCCCGGGCGCAAGTCACTCTTAACGAGTATTGAAGAATGTCAGCGCGGACTGCGCAGTGCGGTTTGCAGGAAATCGAGGAAGGCCGCCGTTTTCGCATCGGCGGCGAGGCGCGAGGCGGTGACCGCGTAGACATGGCGCGGTGGCAGGTCGTGGTCGGGCAGCACCCGGATCAGATCGCCCTTGGCCTCGGGCGCGTTGGAGATGAAATCGGGCAGCGCGCCGATGCCCATCCCGGCGATCATCATGTCGCGCAGCACCAGGCTGGAGCCGATCATGTGGCGCGAATGCAGCGGCACGGGGATGACCCCTTCGGGGCCGGTCATCTCCCACTGGCCGGTGGCGGAGGAGAGCAGGAATTCCAGCGTCTGGTGGTCTGTCAGATCCTGCGGGGCCTGCGGGATGCCATGCGCGTCAAGGTAGGCGGGGGCGGCGAAAAGCGCCTGACGCACCGGCGCGATGGGGCGGGCGATCAGGCTGGAATCGGGCATGTCGGGCCGCACCCGGATCGACAGGTCGAAGCCGCCCTCGATCATATCGACAACGCGGTCGTCGAGCGACAGGGTCAGGTTCAGATCGGGGTTCCGGGCGAGAAAACCGGGCAGGATGGGGGCCAGCGCGGTGACGCCGAAAGAGTGCGGCGCGTTCACCCGAAGCCGCCCGGCGACGGTGCCCGCGCCCTCCCGCACCCGGTCCTCCATCTCGGCCACCTGGGCGAGCAGGCGGCGCGCCTCGTCATAGTAAAGCTGCCCGTTCCCGGTCAGCGACATGGTGCGTGTCGTGCGGGTCAGAAGGGTGCAGCCGAGGCTTTGCTCCAGCAGTTTCACGTCGCGGCTGAGCAGCGCGGCGGAAACGCCCAGATCCTCGGCCGCGCGGCTGAAACTGCCGCGCTCGACGATGCGGCAAAAGGCCTTCATCACCGACAGCTTGTCCATGCTCTGATCCCTGTTCGCGGCGCGCCAGACCCAAGGCTAGCAGAGAAACGGGTCGTGCGCGACAGGGCATTCCTCAGCCTGCGTTAAGAGTGAGTTGCGCGGGCCGTGCTTATTCGCGGTGATTTGTCCGGTCATTCTGCCGATGGACTTTTCAGGACAAGGAAACAGGACATGACCCGGCTGACCCTCGATTTCTATCACGACGTGGTATGTGGGTGGTGCTTCAATCTCTCGCCGCGGCTGCACCGGCTGGCGGAGGAGTTCGGCCTAAAGGTGCGTCACCGCAGCTTTGTGTTGCAGGACAGCCCGGCGCAGATGGTGGCGGTCTTCGGCTCGATGCAGCAGGCCAAGGCGGTGATCCTGGGCCATTGGGTGGCCTGCCGTGCGGCCAGCGACAGGCCGGATGCGTTCAATATCGAGGACATGCGCACGGCGCGGTTCGACTATCCGCACGGGCTGCCGGCGGCGCTGGCCTGCAAGACGGCCGAGCGGCTGGCGGGGCAGGCGGGCCACGGACGCCTGTTCGACGCGCTGCAACGCGCCCATATCAGCCAGGCGCGCAACGTGGCCGATCCCGGCGTCATCGCGGCGGTGGCGGCAGAGGCCGGCTTCGATGCGGTGGAGTTCGGCCGGGTCATGGGGCAGGACGCCACCCGCTCGGCGGTCGAGGCGGATCGCAAGCTGGCGCGGCGGCATCAGGTCGCCTCGGTGCCCACGGTGATCGTCGAGGAGACCGGTGCGAGGCTGGTCAACGGGCCAATGGCCGATCTGCGCGCGCAGATCCGGGCGAACCTGCGGTTGGCGGAGGTGTGAGGCACAAGGTTGCCTTGCCCGGAATCGAGGCGCGAACCGCCGCCGGGCGGCGCCATGCGGCCCCATCGCACCAAAGGTGCGCCAGCAATCGTCTGCACGCCTGCGGCGTGACCGGCGGGCGCGGCCCTCTGTCGGGGTGGGGAATTAACGCAAAAGGGGCGGGACCATAAGGCCCGCGCCGTCCTCCCTGTCCGACCCTGTCAACTCGCGTTGCTGAGCTGAAATCCGGTTTCCGGCGCCTGTGTCGGCGGCGCCTTGCGCTCCAGCCGGATCGGCTGCGTGCCGCTCGCCGCCGGCTTTTCGATCAGCGCCCGGTGCAGCGTCTTGATCGCCCTGTCGCGGTCGTCCTTGGCGACGAGGAACTGGATGTCGACACTGCCCGGCAGGTGCTGGACCGCCAGCGGCGTGATCTGTGCCGCCTGCAGCGCGGCCAGTCCGGCCTGGGTGGCGTTCAGCCCGTTCAGGTCGCGGCCGATCACCGAGACCAGCGCCAGCCCCTGCACCGTCACGTCGGCATTGGGGAACTTCTCGGTCAGGTCGTGCTCGGACCGGCGCACCGCCTTGAGCGGCGCGTCGAGGTAGTGGGTGATCGTGTTGGCGTTGGTGCCCTTGGACACGATGTGCACCTTGTGCCGCGCGAGGATCTCCAGCACGCTCTGATCATAGCCCTTCACGCCGACCATGTCCTGTTCGAACAGCGACAGCGCATAGGTGTTCAGCCCGGTCACGATCTCGGCTGCCGGCGCTTCGGCCGGGGCATCGTCGATCAGTGTGCCCGGATCGCCCGGATCGAAGGCGTTGGTCACCCGCAGCGGGATGCCCGCCTTGCGCAGCGTCTTGGCCGCGTTGGGGTGGATCGCCTCCATGCCCAGATTGGACAGCTGGTCGGCCACGTCGTAGTTGGTGTGGCCCAGCTTGCGCACCGCGTCCTCGCCCACCAGCATCGGGTCGGCCGAGGACAGGTGGAATTCCTTGTGGATGATCGCTTCGTTGGCCTGGGTCAGGGCGGCGATGTTGGAAAACGTCACCTCGGAATAGCCGCGGTCGAACTCGCGCATCAGCCCTTCGGTGCACTGGGCATAGCCGGTGACGATGGGCATCTCGGTGGCAAGGTCGACCTGGTCCAGGCCGGCGAGAATACGCTCTTTCAGGCTGTGCTCCTCTTCGTCGCGCCAGCCGCTGAGGTCGACGAACCGGGCGTTCACACCGGCGCGTTGCAGCAGCAACGTGGTGGCAAAGGCGGAATGCGCCTCGCCCAGACCCGACAGCAGCTCGCGGATCACCATCATGTGGCTCGACAGGCGGAAATGCCCGTAGGAGCACAGCCGCCGCAGATCGAACAGGCACGAGCGTGCGCCTTCGATCCGCTCGCGCACGAACTCGTCGGCGGCGGTCAGGTCGGCGGGATGATCGAGCACGGCGCTGTGCGCCTCGCGCATGGCGTCGGCCACGCGGGTCAGCCCGTCCAGCCAGTCGTGGCCGTTGTCGTCATTGGCAAACAGCGCATAGACGCCGGGCGTGCCGGTCTTCTTGTGCTCCAGCAGCAGGTTGGTGATGCCGCCGAATGCAGAGACAACAAAGATACGGTGATACAACTCGGCATCCTTGCGGGGGCCGATGAAAAGCGTATCGCGCAGCTCGCGGATACGGCTCATGGAGGTGCCGCCGATTTTCTCGACGGTATGGTTGGGAAAACTCACGGGGGGGATTACCCGGCGGTGTGCGCCGGGCCTCCTTTGTTCAGTTCCGGGGCAGGTGGCTCAGGCCGATTCCAGCGCGTAGGAGCCGTCGGCCTGATGCACCTCGTTGCCGGTCACCGGCGGGTTGAAGCAGCAGGCCATAACCAGCTCTTCCTCAGCGCGCAGGGTGTGCTTGTCATGCTCGTTCAGAGCATACATCACGCCCGGCTTGATCTCGTATGTCTCGCCGGTGGCCAGATCGGTGATCGAGCCCTTGCCCTGCATGCAATAGACGCTCTCGAAGTGGTTCTTGTAATGGAACGTATGTTCCGAGCCGGCCTCAAGAAAGGTGATGTGGAAGGAAAACCCCATCCCGTCGTCGGCCAGCAGCATCCGAACCGAGGACCATTGTGCGTCGGAGACGACGCGATTGGGCTCGGTCTTGGTGATTTCGTTGAAGTCGCGAACGATCATCGGTTGTTACTCCGCTGCAATGCTTTTGGGTTCTTCGGACAGGACCTCGCGGGCCGCTTCCAGCAGGATGTTCAACCCCTTGCGGAAGACATCCTCCGGCGTGGTGAGGGGGGCGAGAACCTTGACCACTTCATCTTCGGGGCCCGAGGTCTCGATGACAAGCCCCTTGCCGAAGGCATGGGCGCAGATCCGGCCGGCCAGCTCGCCCGAGCCGACATCGACCCCCTGCATCAGCCCGCGACCTTTCAACCGTGCGCCGGGGATCATCTCGGCCAGCTCGCCCAGGGCGGTGGTCAGGATCATCGCCTTTTCGACCAACGTTTTCTGGAACGCGTCGTCGGCCCAGAATTTCTCGATCGCCACGCGGGCGGTGACGAAGGCGTGGGTGTTGCCGCGGAAGGTGCCGTTATGCTCGGCCGGGCCGAACACGTCGTATTGCGGGCGCACCAGCGTCAGGGCCATCGGAAGGCCAAAGCCCGAGATGGATTTCGCCATCGTCACGATGTCGGGCACGAATCCCATCTCTTCGAAGGAGAAGAAGGTTCCGGTGCGGCCGCAGCCAGCCTGAATGTCGTCGATAATCAGCAGCGCGCCATGCTCGTGGGCCAGGTCGGCAACGCGCTTGATCCACTCGGGGCGCGCCGCGTTCAGCCCGCCTTCGCCCTGCACGGTTTCCAGCAGGATCGCCGCCGGCGCGTCGAGGCCGCTGGAGGTGTCGCGCAGCATCGCCTCAAGGAAATCGGCGGTATCGACGCCCTCGCCGAAATAGCCGTCGAAGGGCATCCGCGTGACGCCGTGCAGCTCGATCCCCGCGCCGCCGCGGTGATAACCGTTGCCGGTGGCCGCCAGCGCGCCCAGGGTGACGCCGTGAAACCCGTTGGTGAAGGCCACGATATTGGTGCGCCCGGTCACCTTGCGCGCCAGTTTCATCGCCGCCTCGACGGCGTTGGCGCCGGTCGGTCCGGTGAACATGACCCGGTGATCCAGATCGCGCGGCTTCAGGATATGGGTTTCGAACGCCTGAAGGAACGCGGCCTTGGTGTCGGTGTGCAGGTCCAGCGCATGGGCCAGCCCATCATCGGTCAGATGCTCGATCAGGGCGATCTTCATGTCCGGATCGTTGTGGCCGTAGTTCAGCGACGAGCAGCCGGCGAGAAAGTCGATATAGCTGCGTCCCTGGGTGTCGGTCATTTCCGAGCCCCGGGCCGAGGTGAAGACGGTGTCGAAGCCCCGGCAGTAGCTGCGGGCCTCGGATTCGCGGCGTTCAAAGATCTTGATTTCGGCTGACGTGTCAGTCGACATGAGTAATCCTTCCAGAAAAAGATTTGAGAGCACGGGCGGGCGCAGCATCGCTTAGGCCGCTTTCTTCATCCGCCCCGGCAGTTTGATGGTGACCATGTATTCGGTGGGGTGCAGCCCCATGAAGTGGTCGTCGCGGATGAAATGCGGCTGCGATTCGAATTGGCCGAACCGGCGCTCGCAGAAACGGCGGAACAGGCTCCACGAGGCCTCGTTGTCGCGCGTGATGGTGGTTTGCAGGCGAGTGACATCCTCGCAGGCGTCGCGGTCCAGGATATGACCCAGCATCTTGGTGCCCAGACCCATCCCGCGCGCATCGGGGGACACGGCGACCTGCCAGACGAACAGCGTGTCCGGCTCGCTGGGCATGACATAGGCCGAAACCCATCCCAGAATCGCACCGTCCAGTTCGGCCACGACGCAGGTGTCGCGGAAGTGATCGCACTGGATCAGGTTGCAATACATGGAATTTTCATCGAGCGGCTTGCATGCGCGGACCAGGTCCCAGATCGCGCCGCCATCTTCTGCGGCGGGTTTGCGCAGGGTGGGGCGCGACTTGTGCGGCATGTTGGTTGCCTGTGCCATGACGAATTCGGTTCCTCCGGTTGCTTCGATTGTCAAAGTAACGTCGCGCGCGAAAACTTCAACATGTAAAAGCAAAAATACGCTATGAGCGCGGAAAACTGCCTATTTCGGCCAGTATTCCTTGGTTCTGGGGCGGATTATGCTTTGGAAATATTAATCATATGGTGGATTGTGTCTGAACCTGCGCGAAAGTATTGAAGCGCGCCTAAGGCTCTGTCATCATTGGCAATACCGCAGGCAGGAGGGTGGATGGACCGGACCGATATCAGCTTGATCGCCTTGCGGCGGATTCTCAGGGCGACTGAGCTTTATGGGCGCGAACTGGCGCAGGCGGCCGGGTTGACGGCGGTTCAGTTCCGGGTGTTGCAGCTGGTCAGCGAGCGGGGGCACTGCACCGCCACCCAGATTTCCCATCGCATGGGCGTGTCGCAGGCCACCGTCACCTCGCTGGTGGACAAGCTGGTGCGCCAGGGCATGGTCGAACGCCAGCGGTCGGAAAAGGACCGGCGGCAGACCAATATCGTGACCACAGACAAGGGCCGGGCGGCGATCGAACGGGCGCCGGACGCGTTGCAACAGCGCTACGTCCGCAAGTTCGAGGCGCTGGAGGATTGGGAGCAGGCGATGCTGATTGCCGCGCTGGAGCGGGTGGCAACGATGCTCGATGCCGAGGATATTGATGCCTCGCCGGTTCTGGACACCGGCGATTTCTCCAACGCGGGCTAAGGCGGGCTCATCAGGGGCGCAGGGGCCGCAGCTTGCCGGCGCCGAGGGCGCTGAGCGCCACCATGGCCGCCGCCGTGGCCAGGCACAAGGCAACGCCGCCCAGTTGGTAGCTCAGCCCGGAAAGCAGCGTGCCCAGCAGCCGCCCGGTGGCGTTCGCCATGTAATAGAACCCCACATCCATCGTGACGCGGCTGTCCTCGGTAAAGGCCAGGATCAAATAGGAATGCAGGGCCGAGTTCACGGCAAAGACCGCGCCGAAGATCAGCAGCCCGGCGATCAGCGCGGCGGTGAGCCAGGGGGCGGGCGCGCCGGCGGTCAGGGTGAGCGCGGCCAGCAGCGCCGGCACCGCGATCAGCGCCGCCGCCCAGTGCCGGGCGCTTGTCACCATCGCGGCCTCGCCCCGCGACGCGGCGCGCAGCAGCCGTGGCGCGCTGGCCTGAACCGCGCCGTAAAGGATGATCCAGATCGCCATGAAGGTGCCGATGATGAAGAACGCGCTGCGGTTGCCCGCCTCGGTTCCGTCCGACAGCACCGCATAGAAATAGACCGGGATGCCGACCACGAACCACACGTCGCGCGCCCCGAACAGGAAGACGCGGGCAAAGCTGAGCCAGTTGATGTTGCGGTTCCCGGAAAAGACCTCGCGGAATTTGGCGTCCTTGCGGCCGGCGGGCAGACCGGCGGGCATGCCGATCAGCACGGCGATCAGGATCGCCGCCAGAACCCCTGCCATGCCCAGCACGGCAACATGGAACCCC
Source organism: Antarcticimicrobium luteum (assembly GCF_004358185.1). GTDB lineage: Bacteria > Pseudomonadota > Alphaproteobacteria > Rhodobacterales > Rhodobacteraceae > Antarcticimicrobium > Antarcticimicrobium luteum. The sequence goes on along the minus strand of NZ_SMUV01000074.1, from coordinate 386,891 downwards.
GCCAGCGCCAGCAGCGCCGCGCCCAGCAGAAAGCCCAGCCCCTTGACCGCGTTCTTCGACCCGGTCAGCAGCGCCACCCAGCGGAACAGCACACCCTCGCCCTTGGGCGCCAGCAGTTTCACCGCCGATTTGGAGCTCATCTTGGCCAGATCCTTGGCCACGCCCGAGAGGCCCTGCACCAGCATCACATAGACCACCGAAAGCGTGACCGACCAACCGGGATCGAGCTGGGCCAACGCCAGCAATGCGGCCACCTGCAACCCCAGCCCGGCATAGAGCGTCGAGGTCAGACCGAAGCGCGCGGCGATCCAGCCGGCCGAAAGGTTGGTGACGCAGCCGGCGAACTCGTAAAGGACAAAGAGATAGGCCAGCTGCACCGGGGAAAACCCAAGCGTATGAAAGTGCAGCAGCACCAGCATCCGCAGCGCCCCGTCGGTCAACATGAAGGCCCAGTAGGCCGCCGTCACCGCGACATAGGCGGCCAGCCCCCGGTCGGTCGCGGCCAGGCTCACAGGCTGGCCCCGACCATCAGGGCGACATCGACCAGCCGGTTGGCATAGCCCCATTCGTTGTCGTACCAGGCATAGACCTTAACCTGGGTGCCGTTGATCACCATGGTCGAGGGCGCGTCCACGATCGAGGAGCGCGGATCGTTGGTGTAATCGGCGCTGACCAGCGGGCGGGTCTCGTATCCGAGGATGCCGTTCAACTCGCCCTCGGCGGCGGATTTGAACAGCGCGTTGACCTCCTGGGCCGTGGTTTCCCGCTCCACCTCGAACACGCAATCGGTGAGCGAGGCGTTCAGCAGCGGCACCCGCACGGCGTGGCCGTTCAGCTTGCCGGTCAGTTCGGGATAGATCAGCGTGATCGCCGTGGCGCTGCCGGTGGAGGTGGGTATCAGCGAATTCAGCGCCGAGCGGGCGCGGCGCAGATCCTTGGCCGGGCGGTCGACGATGGTCTGGGTGTTGGTTACATCGTGGATCGTGGTGATCGAGCCGTGTTTGATCCCCAGATTCTCGTGGATCACCTTGACCACCGGGGCGAGGCAGTTGGTGGTGCAGCTTGCCGCCGTCACGATCCGATGGGTCTCAGGGTCATAGATGTCGCCATTGACGCCATAGACGATATTGGCGGTCGGCCCGTCCTTGACCGGGGCCGAGACCACCACCTTTTTCACGCCCGCCTCGAAATAGGGGGCGAGCTTGGCCTCTGACTTGAAGGCGCCGGTGCAGTCGATCACCACGTCGATGCCGTCCAGCGGCAGATCCTCCAGCCGTTTGCGCTGGTGCACCGGCAGGCGGGTGCCGTCGATGGTGACGCTGCCGGCGTCATGGGAAAAATCGGCGGGCCAGCGGCCGTGCACGGAATCGAATTCCAGCAAATGGGCGTGCATCTCGGCATCGCCCACAGCGTCGTTGATCCAGGCCACCTGCGCGCCGCGTTCCAGCAGCGGGCGCAGCGCCAGCTTGCCCATGCGGCCAAGTCCGTTCAGGGCGTAAGTGGTCATTCCCCGGCCCCTTCCAGCGCGGTGTCGCCGATATCGTCCACCGCCGCCTGAAGCGAGATGCGGTCGAGCGTGTCGAAAGGCAGGGCGGCAAAGACCCGGATGCGGTTGCGGAGCGCACCATAGGCCTGCTGGAATGCCAGCCGTTTCTCGGCGTCGGTGCCGGTCGCCTTCACCGGATCGGGCATGCCCCAATGGGCGCTGACCGGCTGCCCCTCCCAGGTCGGGCATTCCTCGTTGGCGGCCTGGTTGCAGACGGTAAAGACGAAGTCCATCACCGGCGCGCCGGCCCCCTGGAATTCCGTGACGTGCTTTGCGCGCAGATCCGTGATGTCGTGTCCCTTGGAGGCCAGCATCTCGACGGCGAAGGGGTTCAGTTCGGAATGGGGGCTGGTGCCCGCCGAATAAACGTTGAACCGGTCGCCGGCCTCGGCGCGCAGCAGCGCCTCGGCAAAGATCGAGCGGGCGGAATTGCCGGTGCAGATGAACAGAACGTTGTATTTCCGGTCGGCCATGGGAGAGGCTCCGTCAGTGTGGGAGAAGGGGAGCGGCGGGCAAAGCTCGGGCCGCCCGCGGCAACAGTCGAGGAAAAGAAACCCCATCAGGTGCTGTACCTGGGGCATGTTGACCCGGTAGCGCAGAGAGGTGCCCTGACGCTGCTGCTCGGCCAGACCCGCCTCCTGCAGCGCGGAGAGATAGACGGAATTCGTGCTGGGCTTGAACCCGAGAGCCGCGGCGATTTCACCGGCGGGCACGGCGTCGGGATAGCGTCGCATCAGCAGGCGGAAGAGCTGCATGCGCTGCGGGTGGCTGAGCGTGGCGAGCTGGGTGAGTGATTCTTTTTCCATAATTCATGAATTAATGAAATAAAGGCTGTATGCAAGTGGAAAAGGCCGCGGCGTTGCCGATGGGGTGCCGCGCCAGGCCAGACTGGACGGGCAATGTAACAAGGGGGCGACAGGCGGGCGCGGTATTGGGGCGGGCAATCGCCGACGCGCGGGCCGGAGTTCGGGCACAAAGCGCCGAACCAAACGGTTAAAAGAGATTTTCTATCGTTCTGCACCGTGCGAATATCAATTCATGATCGGAAAACTCGAAATGTTCATCGCGCTGGTCAAGGAACAACACTTTGGCCGCGCCGCCACCAGCCTTGGCATCACCCAGCCCACGCTCTCCACCGGGATCCGTCAGCTTGAGGACCACCTGGGGGTCAAGCTGGTGTTGCGCGGATCGCGTTATGGCGGGCTGACGCCCGAGGGGCAGCGGGCGCTGGTCTGGGCGCGGCAGATCGTCGGCGATGCCCGGCGGCTGCGCGAAGAAATGCGCTATACCCGCGAGGGATTGTCCGGCCATCTGCGCATCGCGGTGATCCCGACCGCGTTGACCGCGGCCTCGCATCTGGCCGCAGCCTTCAACGCGGAGCACCCTAACGTCGGCTTTACCATCCGCTCCACCACCTCTGTTGATCTGCTCAAGATGCTGGAAAACCTGGATATCGACGCCGGCATCTCTTATCTCGACAACGAACCGCTGGGCCGGGTCTCCTCTGCGATGCTCTATCGCGAGACCTATTCGCTGGTCTGCGCCGAGACCCATCGGCTGGCGACGCGCGAGGCGGTGGATTGGGCCGATCTGGCCGACGAGGCGCTGAGCCTGTTGACCACGGACATGCAGAACCGGCGCATCATCAACGCCGCCTTCATGGAGGCGGGGGTGACGCCGACGGTGAAACTGGAATCCAATTCGACCGTGGTTCTGGTCTCGCAGGTGCTTCATGGCGGCACGGTGACCGTGCTGCCCGAGGATATCGCACTGTTCCTGACCTCCGGAAAGGGGCTGAAGGTGATCCCGATCCGGCGCCAGGGCAAGGGTCATGCGGTGGGTTTGGTGGCGCCGCATCAGGCACCGCATACGCCGGTGCTTCAGGCGCTGCTGGACATGGCCGCAAAACTGGCGGCGCGAAAGTCCGGACAGCGGCGGCTGACCGCGGCGCGGTCCGCGCGGCCCGGTAGGTGACGAATTGATAGCAATATGCTATCGTTCGACGAAATAACGATATTGAATGGAAATCTAGAATCCTCCACCCAGTCGAGAGACCAGCCATGGGAGGAGTCATGCCTCAGAGCGTGCCACAGCCGAGCGTCGAGGAGATCGCGGCCCTGATCGACAGCCAGATCGCGCTGGAGGGGCCGTTGCTGCCGATCCTGCATGCGATCCAGTCTGCCTGTGGGTATGTGCCGCAGATGGCGGTGCCGATGATTGCCGATGCCCTGAACATCACCGCCGCCGAGGTGCATGGGGTGATGTCCTTCTATCACGATTTCCGCGAGGTGCCCGCAGGGCGCCACGTGGTGCGGATCTGCCGGGCCGAGGCCTGCCAGGCGATGGGCGGCACCGCGCTGGCCGAGGCGACGCTGGCCAGGCTCGGGCTGGAATGGCACGGCACCACCGCCAATGGCGTGGTGACGATCGAGCCGGTCTATTGCCTGGGCCTCTGCGCCTGCGCGCCGGCGGCGATGGTCGATGACCGGGTCGTGGGCCGCGTCGACGCGGCGCGGATGGACGCGATCCTGACGGAGGCCGGCGCATGAAGGTCTATGTTCCCCGCGACAGTGCGGCCAAGGCGCTGGGCGCCGATACGGTGGCGGAGGCGATCCGGGCCGAGGCCGAAAAGCGCGGGCTGGAAATCGAGCTGATCCGCAACGGTACACGCGGCATGATCTGGCTGGAGCCGCTGGTGGAGATCGACCGCGGCGCTGGCCGCGAGGGCTTTGGCCCGGTGACGGTTGCGGAGGTTCCGGCGCTGCTCGACGGTACGCTGGAGGGGCTGGGGAAGGTCGAGGAGATCCCCTTTTTCGCCCGCCAGACCCGGCTGACCTTTGCCCGCTGCGGCGTGACCGATCCGCTGAGCCTGGCCGATTACGAGGCGCATGGCGGGCTCAGGGGTCTGCGCCGGGCGCTGGGGATGAGCGCCGAGGCGATTGTCGATGAGGTCAAGCTGTCGGGCCTGCGCGGCCGCGGCGGCGCGGGATTTCCGACGGGCATCAAGTGGGACACGGTGCGGCTGGCCCATGCCGAGCAGAAATATATCGTCTGCAACGCCGACGAGGGCGACAGTGGCACCTTTGCCGACCGGATGATCATCGAGGGCGATCCGTTCTGTCTGATCGAGGGGATGGCGATTGCCGGGCTCGGGGTGGGGGCCACCAAGGGCTATGTCTACCTGCGCTCGGAATATCCCGATGCCATCGCGGTGTTGAACCAGGTGGTGGAGATCGCCCGCAAGGACGGGCTCTTGGGCGGCGACGTGCTGGGCTCTGGCCGTGCCTTCGACATGGAGGTGCGGGTGGGCGCCGGCGCCTATGTCTGCGGCGAGGAGACCTCGCTGCTGAACTCGCTGGAGGGCAAGCGCGGCGTGGTGCGCGCCAAGCCGCCGCTGCCGGCGCTGGAGGGGTTCATGGGCCGCCCCACCGTGGTCAACAACGTCCTCTCGCTGGCCACCGTGCCGGTGGTCTTCGAGAAGGGGGCGGAATTCTATGCCGGCTTCGGGCTGGGCCGCTCCAAGGGCACCATGCCGATCCAGATCGCCGGCAATGTGAAGCGCGGCGGGCTCTATGAGACCGCCTTTGGCCTGCCGTTGGGCGAGCTGATCGAGGACGTCGCCGGCGGCACCGCCAGCGGCCGCCCGGTCAAGGCGGTGCAGGTGGGCGGGCCGCTTGGCGCCTATTTCGCGCCGTCGCAGTTCGACACGCCGTTCGGGTATGAGGAGTTCGACGGCGCCGGCGGGCTGATCGGCCACGCTGGCGTGGTGGTGTTCGACGACACGGCCGACATGCTGAAGATGGCCCGCTTCGCCATGGAGTTCTGCGCGGTGGAGAGCTGCGGCAAATGCACACCCTGCCGGATCGGCGCCGTGCGCGGCGTCGAGACCATCGACCGGATCGCGGCGGGCGACGGCTCGGCTGTGCCTTTGCTTACCGATCTCTGCGAGACGATGAAAGATGGCTCGCTCTGCGCGCTGGGCGGCTTCACCCCCTATCCGGTGATGTCGGCGCTGACACTGTTCCCCGAGGATTTCGCCACGGCGAAGGAGGCGGCGGAATGAGGGCTCTCTTCATCATTGCGCGCAACCGCGAAGCTTTGGTTCCTCCGGGGCGCGTAGCGTCCCGGATCGCGCCCGACCCCGCCCCCCCTCGGTGCCGGGTGCGATCCTCTGACTATCTCAATTTCATCGGAGGCGTGGCATGAAAGATTTCATCATCCCCTGGGACGACGACCGCGACATGGGAACGCCCGCCAAACAGGGCAAGCCGGTGACGCTGAGCATCGACGGCTTCGAGGTGACGGTGCCCGAGGGCACCTCGGTCATGCGCGCGGCCGCCGAGGCCGGGATGCAGATCCCCAAGCTCTGCGCCACCGACAGCCTCGACGCCTTCGGCTCCTGCCGGCTCTGCGTGGTCGAGATCGAGGGGCGGCGCGGCACGCCGGCCTCCTGCACCACGCCTGTGCATCCCGGCATGGTGGTGCATACCCAGTCCGAGAAAGTACGCCGCATCCGCAAGGGGGTGATGGAGCTCTATATCTCCGACCACCCGCTCGATTGCCTGACCTGCGCCGCGAACGGCGATTGCGAGCTGCAGGACATGGCCGGTGCGGTCGGTCTGCGCGACGTGCGTTACGAGGCGCCCGAGAACGCCCCGCTCGCCAATCATTTCGAGGCGCGCAACACCTCCGGCGCCACCAACCCGCAGTGGCTGCCGAAGGACGACAGCAACCCCTATTTCACCTACGACCCCTCCAAATGCATCGTCTGCTCCCGCTGCGTGCGCGCCTGTGAAGAGGTGCAGGGCACCTTTGCGCTGACGATTCAGGGGCGCGGTTTCGACAGCCGGGTCTCCCCCGGCATGGCGGCGGACGATTTCCTGTCGTCTGACTGTGTCAGCTGCGGCGCCTGCGTGCAGGCCTGCCCGACCGCCACACTGCAAGAGAAATCGGTGATCGAGTTGGGCACGCCCGACCGTTCGGTCGTCACCACCTGCGCCTATTGCGGCGTCGGCTGTTCCTTCAAGGCCGAGATGCAGGGCGACGAGCTGGTGCGCATGGTCCCCTACAAGCACGGCAAGGCCAACCGCGGCCATAGCTGCGTCAAGGGCCGCTTTGCCTATGGCTATGCCCATCACAAGGACCGCATCCTTCACCCGATGATCCGCGAGCGCATCGACCAGCCCTGGCGCGAGGTGAGCTGGGACGAGGCGCTGAGCTTTGCCGCCGACCGGATGCGCGGGCTGCAAGAGACATACGGCCGCCGGTCCATCGGCGTCATCACCTCCAGCCGCTGCACCAATGAAGAGACCTATCTGGTGCAGAAACTGGCCCGCGCGGTGTTCCGCAACAACAACACCGACACCTGCGCCCGGGTCTGCCATTCGCCGACCGGCTATGGCCTTGGCCAGACCTTCGGCACCTCGGCCGGCACCCAGGATTTCGACAGCGTCGAGAAGACCGATGTGGTGATCGTGATCGGCGCCAACCCGACCGATGCGCACCCGGTCTTTGCCAGCCGCCTGAAAAAACGGCTGCGGCAGGGTGCCCGGCTGATCGTGATCGATCCGCGCCGCATTGATCTGGTGAAATCGGCCCATGTCGAGGCCGCCCATCATCTGGCGCTGCGCCCCGGCACCAATGTGGCCGTCATCACCGCGCTGGCCCATGTCGTCGTCACCGAGGGGCTGATGGACGAGGACTATATCCGCACCCGCTGCGACTGGGACGAGTTCCAGGATTATGCGGCTTTCGTCTCCGACCCGCGCCACAGCCCCGAGGCGACCGAGATGCTCACCGGCGTTCCGGCCGGCGAGCTGCGCGCCGCCGCGCGCCTGTTCGCCACCGGGGGCAACGGGTCGATCTATTACGGGTTGGGCGTGACCGAGCACAGCCAGGGCTCGACCACCGTGATCGCCATCGCCAACCTTGCCATGCTGACCGGCAATGTCGGGCGCGAGGGGGTGGGGGTGAACCCGCTGCGGGGGCAAAACAACGTTCAGGGCTCGTGCGACATGGGCAGTTTTCCGCATGAGCTGCCGGGCTATCGTCATGTCAAGCTGCCCGAGGTCCGTGCCGTCTTCGAGGATGTCTGGGGCGTCGAGCTTGACCCCGAACCGGGGCTGCGCATTCCCAACATGCTGGACGCGGCGGTGGAGGGAACCTTCAGGGGCCTTTATTGCCAGGGCGAGGACATCCTGCAATCGGACCCGGACACCAAACATGTGGCGGCGGGCCTTGCCGCGATGGACTGCGTCATCGTGCATGATCTGTTCCTGAACGAGACGGCGAATTACGCCCATGTTTTCCTGCCCGGCTCGACCTTTCTGGAAAAGGACGGCACCTTCACCAATGCCGAACGCCGCATCAACCGCGTGCGCCGGGTGATGGCGCCCCGGAACGGCCATGCCGACTGGGAAGTGACCCAGAAACTGGCCAATGCCATGGGGGCGGGGTGGCACTATTCCCACCCGGCCCAGATCATGGAGGAGATCGCGGCGACCACACCCAGTTTTGCCGGCGTCACCTATGATCTTCTGGACGAAAAGGGTAGCGTCCAGTGGCCGTGCGACGCGGATCATCCCGATGGTACGCCACTGATGCATGTGGACGGTTTCATGCGCGGCAAGGGGCGCTTCATCGTCACCGAATACGTGGCGACGGATGAGAAGACCGGCCCGCGCTTTCCGCTGCTGCTGACCACCGGGCGGATCCTGAGTCAGTACAACGTCGGCGCCCAGACCCGGCGGACCGAGAATGTGGTCTGGCACGATCAGGACGTGCTGGAAATCCACGCCCATGACGCCGAGGTGCGCGGCATCAAGGACGGCGACTGGGTCCGGCTGGCCAGCCGCTGCGGCGAGACCTCGCTCAGGGCACAGGTCACCGACCGGGTCAGCACCGGCGTGGTCTACACCACCTTCCATCACCCGGACACGCAGGCCAACGTGATCACAACCGATTACAGCGACTGGGCCACCAACTGCCCGGAATACAAGGTGACCGCGGTGCAGGTCAGCCTGTCGAACGGGCCGACGGACTGGCAGGAGGATTACGCCGCGCAGGCCGAACTGTCGCGCCGCATCCTGCCGGCGGCGGAATAGAGATGGCACCGCGCCCCTCCCACAGCCTGCCCGGCCTGTCGGTCCGCCGCGACGGCGTCCGCGCCGTCACCCGCAGCCTGCCCGAGGAGTGGCCGGTGGCGCTGGTCTATGACGGCACCACCCAGGCGGTGATGATGGCCAGCCCCGCCGATCTGGAGGATTTCGCGCTGGGCTTTTCGCTGACCGAGGGGGTCATCGAGACCCCCGATCAGGTCGAGGATTTCGAGTTGGTCACCCATGAGGCCGGCTGCGAGGCGCGGTTCTGGCTGGCCCCCGGGCGGCGGGCTGCGTTGCAGCAGCGCCGCCGCCGGATGACCGGGCCGGTGGGCTGCGGCCTCTGCGGGATCGACAGTCTGGAACAGGCGCTGCGGCCGCTGCCGTGGGTCGCCTCCGGCCTGCGCCTCGACCAGGCGGAACTGGCGCATGCCACCGACGCGCTGCGCGCGCGCCAGCCGCTGCACGATCAAACCCACGCGGTTCATGCCGCCGGCTTTCTGCGGCCCGGCGCGGGCATCGTTTTGGCGCGCGAGGATGTCGGCCGTCACAACGCGCTCGACAAGTTGATCGGCGCCATGGCCCGGCAGGACATCGATCCGGCCGGCGGCGCCATCGTGATGACCAGCCGCATCTCGGTCGAGCTGGTGCAGAAATGCGCCATGGCCGGCTGCCCGGTCCTGATCGCCGTCTCCGCCCCAACCGCCCACGCGGTGCGGCTGGCCGATGGCGCCGGCCTCACCCTGGCCGCCTTCGCCCGCAGCGGTGCCTTCGATCTTTATTCCCATCCCGACCGCATCCAGACCGGAGCCAGCGATGTCGCCTGACAAGATGATCTATATGGCAAACCAGATCGCCACCTTCTTCAAGAGTCAGCCGGAGGCGGACAAGCCCGCGAAGGTGGCGGCGCATCTCAACGATTTCTGGGATCCGCGCATGCGCCGGAAACTGCTGGATCATGTGGCGCAGGGGGGGAAGGGGCTCGATCCGATCGTGATCGCGGCGGCGGCCCATGTGCATGAGCCGATCGCCTAGCCGGTCGCAGGGCCGGTTCGGACCGCGTGGGCGGCTTGCCGCCGCCGGCGGGTTGGAGTAGGCCGGTCGGGCATGCAGGCCCCGACGGCGGGGTGGCGAGGATGCCCGTTCGATGCGACCCGCGTTTGCCCTCTGGATCACCCCCAGCCTTCTGGTCGCGCTGACCGGGCTCGTCGCGCTGTCCGAATGGGGCGCGCGCTGGCCCGGCCCGCTGATCCCATGGGCGGTTCTGGCGGTTCTCGCGCTGCTGACGCTGCAGGTGCGGACCTCGCGCCGGGCCTTCGTGGCGGTGGGCGGGCTGCTGACCCTCTGGCTGGCGCTGAGTGATCCGTCCTGGCAGGCGGTGGTGCTACGCGGCTGTTATTCGGCCGGGTTCATCGGCGCCTTTTTCACCGCCCTGACGACATTGCGCAACGTTGCCGAAACCTCGCCCGCGATCGGCAGCGCCGGGCGGTTTCTGGCCCGGCAGCCACCGGGCCGCCGCTATGCCGCGCTGACGCTGGGCGGGCATCTTTTCGCGCTGTTGCTGAACTACGGCGCCATCACCCTGCTGGGCAGCCTGGCCACCGCCAGCGCCGCCGCCGAGGCCGACCCGGTGATCCGGCACCACCGCCGGCGGCGCATGTTGCTGGCGATCCAGCGCGGTTTCATCTCGTCGCTGCCGTGGTCGCCGCTGGCCTTCGCCATGGCGATCACCACCGCGCTGATCCCCGGTGCAAGCTGGGCGGCGGCGGTCGCGCCAGGGCTGGGTTCGGCGGCGATCATTGCCGGCACCGGCTGGGCGCTGGATACGATCTTCAAGCCGCGGGTGACGGTGCCGGCCGCCTCCCGCGCCCGGGGCGAGGGATCCTGGCGGCTGATTTCGCCGTTGATCCTGCTGCTGCTGCTGTTCGGGGTCACGGTGGGCGGGCTGCATGAGCTGACCGGCATCCGGATCGTCGGCATCGTCATGGTCGTGGTGCCGGTGATCGCGCTGGGATGGGCGGGGATCCAGCATGGCGGCGGCGGGCTCGGGTTTTCCATCGGCAAGCGTCTGCGCGATTACCTGGTGACCGACCTGACGGGCTATCGCGGCGAAATCACGCTGCTGATGATGGCGGGCTATATCGGTACGGTGGGCGCGCCGCTGCTGCTGCCGCTGGTCCTGCACTCGGGCCTCGATCCGGCGCAACTGCCGGCCTGGGCGGTTCTGGTCGCCCTGGTCTGGATCGTGCCGGTGCTGGGGCAGCTGGGGATGAACCCGATCCTGGCGGTCACTCTGCTAGCGCCGCTCATCCCCGGGGCATCGGCGATGGGGGTGGCCCCCTCGGCCATCGTCACGGCGATCACCGCGGGCTGGGCGATGAGCGGGACGACCTCTCCGTTCACCGCGACGACGCTGATGATCGGCTCGTTCGGGCAGGTCAGCGCGCTGCACGTGGGGTTCCGCTGGAACGGTTTCTACGTGCTGGCGACCGGCGCGTTGCTGACCGCCTGGGTGCTGACCTATGCCTTTGTTCTGGGGGCGTGAGCGCGAGAGGTGTCAGCCCGCCATCCCGCCTGTCGCCCCCGCCTTCGCGGGGATGACAGGGGTGCGAAAAACGCGGCGGGGTGACGGGATGACCGACCCCCGGGGAGAGCGGAAAGACAGTCTGCGCCGGGGGCGTCAGGCGGGCAGGGGGCAGGCCGCCTAGCGGAACAGCCGCGTCATGTCGAACAGCGCGTCCAGCCGATCATAGCGGTCCCGCGTCTCGGGCCAGCAGACCTCCTGGGTGGCGGCGATCAGCGCCTCCAGCAGCATCATGGTTGCGATGTTGGAATCCCAGGCCGAGGGCGCCTCGACCCAGCAATTGAAGCTGAACTGCGCCACCTGCGTGATCGGACTGGCCCATTGATCGGTGATCAGGATCACCCGAACGCCGCGCCCGGCGGCCAGTTCCGCCAGCCGCTCCAGATTGGCCTCATAGCGGCGGACATCGAACAGGAGCAGCGTGTCGCCCTCAGTCATGTCCAGCACGTAATGCGGCCAGGTCGCGGAGGAGGCGGTCATGTAGGTCACCCGCGGGCGCACCGCCTGGAAATGGGTGAAGGCATAGTCGGCCAGCGACCGGGTGATGCGCCCGCCCACCACGTAGAGCTGGCCGTCGGTGTCGGCCAGCTGGCGGACCGCGCCGTCAAAGCTTTCGGTGTCGATATTGGCAAAGGTCTGTTCGATGTTGCGGGTCACGGTCTGGGCGAACCGGTTGAGCAGATGCGATTCGGGCGCCTCGGAGGCCCATTTCGCCCGCCGCTGGGTGGGGCCGGAGCCCTTTGCCTCCAACTCCTTCAGCAGGGCCTGATGAAATTGCGGATAGCCCTTGAACCCCAGCTTTTGCACCATCCGTGCAACGGTGGGGGTGGAGACCTCGGCGTTGGCCGCGACGATGGTGATCGAGGCAAGGCCGGCCGCCGGGTAATTCTCCAGCAGGGCCTGAGCGAATTTTCGCTCTGATTGCGTCAGGGCGGCGTAATGCTTGCGGATCAGTTCGCGTACGGTTTGGGAGGGATTTGTCACAGTCCTATCCTGTCAGTTCTGCACGCCTGTATCTGCTGCACGCTTTGTGGGCAATCCTGCCGCCCCCGATACGGAGAGAGGAGAATTCCCTCCGCTCTCGTGTTGGACATATATTGACACAATGTGCGTCGGTGTGGAAAGATTTTTCCAAAGTCAGGGGAGTGTCCATGCCACAAGGCAAGTCAGATAACAGCTTGGACGCCGTCGAGGTGATCAATCCGGAGGGTGCCGGCGAGGTTGTGCTGCTGTGCGAGCATGCCTCGAACCACATACCGGCGCGCTATGACGGACTGGGCCTTGATGCCGCGGCGCGCGCCAGCCACGCGGCCTGGGATCCCGGTGCGCGGGACGTGGCGCTGCAGTTGTCGCGCGCCCTCGATGCGCCGCTGGTGGCCGGGCGGGTGTCGCGGCTGGTCTATGACTGCAACCGCCCGCCCGAGGCCGAAAGCGCGATGCCCGGGACATCCGAGCTGATCGAGGTGCCGGGCAACCGGACCCTGACGCCCGAACAGCGCGCCGAACGGGTCGGAACCGTCTATCGCCCGTTTTGCGCGGCGGTGACCGATACGATCGCCGCCCGCCGCGACCGGGGACAGCGCAGCGTCCTGATCACCGTGCACAGTTTCACGCCAGTTTACTTCGGCCAGCGGCGCGAGACCGAGGTCGGCATTCTGCATGACGCCGACAGCCGCCTGGCCGACGCGATGCTGTCCGAGGCCCATCGCCTGCCGCACCGGCGCATCGCGCGCAACGATCCCTACGGACCGGATGACGGCGTGACCCATTCGCTGAAACTGTACGGAATTGCCGGGGGATTGCTCAATGTGATGATCGAGTTGCGCAACGACCTGCTGACCGATGCGGCCGGCACCGGAATGCTGGCGCAGGAACTGCTGACCCTGATCGGTCCGGCGCTGGCGTCCCGGGCGGCGCAGGACGGGGAGGCGAGCGATGCCTAAGGTCATCCGAGGCTATGTCCGGGCCATCGACCGGCTCAATCGGATCATCGGGCGCATTGCGATGTACCTGATTTTTGCGCTGGTGGGTGTGCTGATCTGGTCGTCGGTGTCCAAGACCTTCTTTACCCCCACGATCTGGACGCTGGAGACCGCGCAATTCGTCATGGTGGCCTATTATGTTCTGGGTGGGCCCTATTCGATCCAGCTTGGCTCGAATGTGCGGATGGATCTGTTCTATGGCAACTGGTCGATCCGGACCAAGGCCTGGGTGGATTCCTTTACCGTGCTGTTCCTGATGTTTTATCTGGGCATCCTTTTCTATGGCGCGGTCGGCTCGCTTGCCTACGCGTTGGGCTATTTCGGGATGGAGCCGTTCTCGTTCTTCTGGGATCTGTTCACCGCGCTGATCACCGGCGGGCCTGACGCGGCGGGCGAAAAGCTGGGCTTTCTGGAGCGCAGCCCGACCGCATGGCGGCCCTGGCTGTGGCCGGTGAAGGTGCTGCTGAGTGTCGGCGTGCTGCTGATGCTGCTGCAGGCGCTGGCCGAACTGTTCCGCGACATCGCGATCATTCGCGGGGAAGACATCTGATGCCTTATGAAATGATCGCCCTTCTGATGTTCAGCTCGATGATGCTGATGCTGATCACCGGCCAGCGGGTGTTCGGCGCCATTGGTTTTGTCGGCGCCGCCGCGGCGCTGCTGCTCTGGGGCACCGGCGGGGCCGAGATTCCGTTCTCGGCGGCGATGAAGCTGATGAAATGGTATCCGCTGCTGACGCTGCCGATGTTCATCTTCATGGGCTATGTGCTGTCCGAATCGAAGATCGCGGACGACCTTTACCGGATGTTCCATGTCTGGATGGGGCCGGTGCGCGGCGGGCTGGCAATCGGAACGATCGGGCTGATGGTGCTGATCTCGGCGATGAACGGGCTCAGCGTGGCCGGCATGGCGATCGGCGCCACCATCGCGCTGCCCGAGCTGCTCAAACGGCGCTATGACAAGATCATGGTGACCGGGGTGATCCAGGCCGGCTCCAGCCTCGGCATCCTGGTTCCGCCCTCGGTGGTGCTGGTGCTCTATGCGATGATCGCGCGCCAGCCGGTGGGGCAGCTCTGGCTTGCCGGGGTGATCCCGGGCCTGATGATGGCGGCGATGTTCGTCATCTACATCTATGTCCGTTGCCGGCTGCAGCCCGACCTGGGCCCGGCCCTGCCGGAGGAGGAGCGCAATGTTTCAACCGCGGAAAAGCTGCGCCTGCTGCGCGCGGGCATCCTGCCGCTGGTGATCTTCGCGGTGATGATGGTGCCCTTCGTCAACGGCTGGACATCGCTGGTCGAAAGCTCGGCCATCGGGGCGATGGCGGCCTTTGTCGCCGCCGTGCTCAAGGGCCGGATGACCAAAGAGGTTTTCGAAACCTCGCTGCGCGAGACCCTGGCGATTTCCTGCATGTTCATGTGGATCATCCTGGCCGCGCTGGGCTTCGGCGCGGTGTTCGACGGTCTGGGCGCGGTCAAGGCGATCGAGGATCTGTTCACCCAGCAATGGGGGCTGAGCCCCTGGATGATCCTGGTGCTGATGCAGCTCAGCTTTATCGTGATGGGAACCTTTCTGGACGATACCGCGATGCTGGTGATCGTGGCGCCGCTGTACGTGCCGCTGGTGGGCGAGATGGGGTTCGATCTGATCTGGTATGGCGTTCTTTACACCATCACCACGCAGATCGCCTATATGACGCCGCCCTTCGGCTATAACCTGTTTCTGATGCGGGCGATGGCCCCGCCCGAGATTGGGCTGCGGGACATCTATATCTCGATCATCCCCTTCGCGCTGGTCATGGTCCTGGCGCTGGTGCTGGTGATGGTCTTTCCCGGGATCGCCCTGTGGCTGCCTGATACGGTTTACGGAAAATAACCAGAGAGAAGAGCCCCGGCAGGGGGCCAGCACAACCATCAAGGAGTAAACAAAGATGACCACAAGACGCAAATTCCTGAAAACCGCTGGCGTGGGGATGGCCGCCGCGCCGCTCGCCACCCCGGCGCTCGCGCAATCCACCATCAAATGGCGGATGCAGACCTATGCCGGTGCCGCGCTGGCCGAGCACGTGGTGAAACCCGCGATCGACACCTTCAACAAGATCGCGGGCGACCGGATGCAGATCGAGCTTTACTATGCCGATCAGCTGGTGCCGACGGGCGAGCTGTTCCGCGCCATGCAGCGCGGCACCATCGACGCGGTGCAGTCCGACGACGACTCCATGGCCTCGCCCACCGAGGTGACCGTGTTCGGCGGCTACTTCCCCTTCGCGTCGCGCTACTCGCTCGACGTGCCGGTGCTGTTCAACAAGTACGGGCTGAACGAGATCTGGGCCGAGGAATACGCCAAGGTCGGGGTCAAGCATATCAGCGCCGGCAGCTGGGATCCCTGCCACTTTGCCACCAAGGATCCGATCAACAGCCTGGCCGATCTGAAGGGCAAGCGGGTCTTTACCTTCCCGACCGCCGGCCGGTTCCTGAGCCAGTTCGGCGTGGTGCCGGTGACCCTGCCGTGGGAGGATATCGAGGTCGCGGTGCAGACCGGCGAGCTGGACGGTATCGCCTGGTCGGGCATCACCGAGGACTACACGGTCGGCTGGGCCGATGTGACCAACTATTTCCTCACCAACAACATCTCGGGCGCCTGGATCGGCCATTTCTTTGCCAACATGGGCCGCTGGGAAGAGTTGCCCGAGGATCTGAAACTGCTGCTGGCCACCTGCATGGAGCAGTCGCACTATTACCGCCAGTGGTGGTACTGGGGCGGCGAGGCCGGCCTGCGCGTGGACGGCACCAAGATGCGGCTCACCTCGATCCCCGATGCCGAATGGGATCAGGTCGAGACGGCTGCCCATACCTTCTGGGACGAGATCGCGGCGGAAAGCCCGACCAAGGCAAAAGTCGTCGAGATCTTCAAGAAGTACAATGCCGACATGCAGAAGGCAGGGCGCCCCTATCGCTACGGCTGAGACCGCGATACGTGACGGAAAAGGATCCCGGCGGAGACGCCGGGGCCCCAACACTGAGAACAGGATAGCTGCCGATGTCTGGTACACTGAGTTTCGAGGATCTGAAGGCCCGGGTCGAGGCCGGCGAGGTGGACACGGTCCTGGCCTGCCTGGTCGACATGCAGGGCCGCCTGATGGGCAAGCGGTTCCATGCCCGGCATTTCATCGCCAGCGCCTGGGAAGAGACCCATTGCTGCAACTACCTGCTGGCCACCGATCTGGCCATGGCCACCCCCGAGGGCTATGCCTCCACCTCGTGGAGCGCGGGCTATGGCGACTACGTGATGAAGCCCGACCTGACCACCATCCGCCCGATGCCCTGGCTCGAGGGCACGGCGATGGTGCTGTGCGATCTGCTCGACCACCGCACCCACGCGGAAATCGCCCATTCGCCGCGCGCGATCCTGAAAAAGCAGCTGCGGCGGCTTGATGCGCTGGGCTATGACGCGATGATGGCGACCGAGCTGGAGTTCTTTCTGTTCGAGCAAAGCTTTGATGATCTGCGTAAGCAAGGATACCGCGAGCTGGCGCCGCTGTCGGGCTACAACGAGGATTACCACATCCTGCAGACCACCAAGGAAGAGCATGTGATGCGCCCGCTGCGCAATCACCTGTGGAATGCCGGCATCCCGGTGGAGAACACCAAGGGCGAGGCCGAGGCGGGGCAGGAAGAGCTGAACATCAAATACGCCCCGGCGCTGGACACCGCCGACTATCACACCATCGCCAAGCACGCGACCAAGGAGATCGCCTGGCAGCAGGGCCGCGCCGTGACCTTCCTGCCGAAGTGGCACCAGGACAAGGTCGGCTCGTCCAGCCATGTGCACCAGTCGCTGTGGAAGGACGGCGCGCCGGCCTTCTTTGATCCCGAGGATGAACTGGGGATGTCGGCGCTGATGAAGAGCTATGTCGCCGGGCTGCTGAAATACGCCGCCGATTACACGTATTTCCTGGCGCCCTATATCAACAGCTACAAGCGGTTCCAGAAGGGCACCTTTGCCCCCACCCGCATCATCTGGTCGATCGACAATCGCACCGCGGGATTCCGCCTTTGCGGCGACGGCACAAAGGCGGTGCGGATCGAATGCCGGGTCGGTGGATCGGACATCAATCCCTATCTGGCGATGGCCGCGATGCTGGCCGCCGGGATCAGGGGCATCGAAGAGGGACTGGAGTTGCAGCCGCCGTTCAAGGGCGACGCCTATGAGGGCGAGAGCCGCCAGATCCCCTATACCCTGCGCGACGCGCGCGAGGCGCTTCTGGCCTCGGACATGCTGCGCGCGGCGCTGGGCGACGAGGTGATCACCCATTACGCCCGTGCCGCCGAGTGGGAGATCGAGGAATTCAATCGCGTGGTCACCGATTACGAGGTGGCGCGCGGGTTCGAACTGGCCTGAGGACAGACATGACCCAAACCCTGACCTGCATCTCGCCGATCGACGGATCGGTTTTCGCCACCCGTGAGACCCTGACGCCGGAGGCCGCGCGCGCCGCCGCCGACCGGGCGCGGGCGGCGCAGTCCGCCTGGGCCGCGCGCCCGTTGCAAGAGCGGATCGACCTGGTCCTGGCCGGCGTCGCCGCCGTCGGCGATATGAACGAGGAAATCGTGCCGGAGCTGGCTCATATGATGGGCCGTCCGATCCGCTATGGCGGCGAATTCGGCGGGTTCGAGGAACGCGCCACCTATATGGCCGGGATCGCCCGCGAGGCGCTGGCGAATATCGAGGTGGGCGAGGACGCGAGTTTCAAACGCTATATCCGCCGCGTGCCGCTGGGCGTCGTGCTGGTGGTGGCGCCGTGGAATTATCCCTATATGACCGCGATCAACACGGTGGCGCCGGCGCTGATCGCGGGCAACACGGTGATGTTGAAACACGCGACGCAAACCCTGCTGGTGGGCGAGCGGATGGCGCAGGCCTTCCTGTCCGTCGGGGTGCCGGAGGATGTGTTCCAGAACGTGTTTCTGGATCACGACACCACCTCGGGGCTGATCGCGGACCGGGCTTTCGATTTCGTCAACTTCACCGGCTCGGTCGGCGGGGGGCGCGCGATGGAACGCGCCGCGGCCGGCACCTTTACCGGTGTCGGGCTGGAACTGGGCGGCAAGGATCCGGGTTACGTGATGGAGGATGCCGATCTCGACGCGGCGGTTGCCACGCTGATCGACGCGGCGATGTTCAATTCCGGCCAGTGCTGCTGCGGGATGGAGCGGCTTTATGTCCATGAAAGCCTGTTCGACGCCTTCGTCGAAAAGGCGGTGGCGATCGTGAAAAGCTACAAGCTGGGCAATCCGCTGGAGCCCGAAACCTCGATCGGGCCGATGGCCAACATCCGCTTTGCCAACCAGGTGCGCGCCCAGATCGACGAGGCCGTCGCTGCCGGCGCCGTGGCCCATATCGACACCATGCCCGGGGACGATGGCGGCACCTATCTGACGCCGCAGATCCTGACAGGCGTCACCCACGAGATGCGGGTGATGCGCGAGGAAAGCTTTGGGCCCGTGGTCGGCATCATGCCGGTCAAGGACGACGAAGAGGCGATCGCGCTGATGAACGACAGCGATTTCGGCCTGACCGCCAGCCTCTGGACCA
This sequence comes from Antarcticimicrobium luteum, assembly GCF_004358185.1. Lineage (GTDB taxonomy): Bacteria > Pseudomonadota > Alphaproteobacteria > Rhodobacterales > Rhodobacteraceae > Antarcticimicrobium > Antarcticimicrobium luteum. The sequence goes on along the minus strand of NZ_SMUV01000074.1, from coordinate 368,090 downwards.
GCGATCTGGACCGCGCCGAGCGGGTCGGCGACCGGATCGAGACCGGAACCGTGTTCCTGAACCGGGCCGACTACCTCGATCCGGGGCTGTGCTGGACCGGCTGCAAGCAGACCGGGCGCGGCGGCGGGCTGTCGGTGATCGGCTATCACAACCTGACGCGCCCGAAATCCTATCACCTGAAGAAGGTGACGGGCTGAGCATGTCCGTCCCGTCCTTCTCTCCCATACAGAGGGCGGGCGCAGCCCGGGACGCAAGCGCCCTGGGCGGAATTTTCGAAGCGCATGACCGGTTTCAACCGGTGAAACCCTGGAAAGGCAAACACATGTCTCTCGTTGGAAACTGGTCCTATCCGACCACCATCAAATTCGGCCCCGGCCGGATCACCGAACTGCCCGAGGCCTGCGCGGCGGCGGGCATCAAGAAACCGCTGCTGGTCACCGACAAGGGGCTTGCGAGCCTGCCGGTGACGCAGGCCACGCTCGACATTCTCGAGGCCGCCGGGCTGGGCCGCGCCATCTTTTCCGAGGTCGATCCGAACCCGAATGAAAAGAACCTCGCCGCGGGCGTCGCCGCCTATACCGCCGGCGGCCATGACGGCGTGATCGCCTTTGGCGGCGGCTCGGGGCTGGACCTTGGCAAGATGGTGGCCTTTATGTCGGGGCAAACCCGGCCGGTCTGGGATTTCGAGGATATCGGCGATTGGTGGACCCGCGCCGATGCGGAGGCCATCGCGCCGATCATCGCGGTGCCCACCACCGCCGGCACTGGCTCGGAAGTGGGCCGCGCCAGCGTCATCACCAATTCCGAAACCCACGCGAAAAAGATCATCTTTCACCCCAAGGTGCTGCCGACCGTGGTGATCTGCGATCCGGAACTGACCGTGGGCATGCCCAAGTTCATCACCGCCGGGACGGGCCTCGATGCCTTTGCCCATTGCGTCGAGGCCTTCTCCTCGCCGTTCTACCACCCGATGTCCCAGGGTATCGCGCTGGAGGGGATGCGGCTGGTCAAGGACTACCTGCCGCGCGCCTATGCCGATGGCACCGACATCGAGGCGCGCGCCCAGATGATGAGTGCGGCGGCGATGGGCGCCACCGCGTTCCAGAAGGGGTTGGGCGCGATCCACGCCATGAGCCATCCGATCGGGGCGCATTTCAACACCCATCACGGCACCACCAATGCGGTTTGCATGCCCGCCGTGCTTGCGTTCAACGCCCCGGTCATTGCCGATCGGTTCGACAGCGCGGCCGCCTATCTGGGGATTCCCGGTGGCTTTGAGGGGTTCCGCGCCTTTGTGCAGGAGTTCAACGACAGCATGGGCATCCCGCGCAAGCTGGCGGATCTGGGCGTGACCGCGGACAGAATCCCCGAGCTGGTCAAGGGCGCGATCATCGACCCGTCCTGCGGCGGCAACCCGATCGAGCTGACCGAAGAGAACCTGACGCAGCTTTTCAACGCCGCGCTCTGAAGCCACGCTGAAGGCCGCATGCCTTGATGGGCGTGCGGTCTTCCCGGGAAAACTGGTCGTCCTTGCGGATCAGGCCGGCGCCGCCGCCTCGATACGCCGGTATCCGGCGGTGCCGAAATAGAACCCGTTGCTGAGGCCGGTTGCGCCGCACAGCGCGCGCAGCCGCGCATCGGCGTCCGCGACCGTGCAGGCGCCGTCGAGGACATCGCGGAAGGCCCAGGCCACCTCGACCATGTCCACCGCCTGCGGCATCAGGCGCAGATGGGTCACGCCCATCGCCGAGATTTCCCCGGCCTCGGGCAACAGATCGACATAGCTTTCCGACTGGGTCTGTATGCCGTTCACCCGCAGGATCGGATGGTCGTCGCGGGTGGCCAGCGGCATCCCGTCGGGGTCCTGCTCGCAGACGAACTGACAATTGTCCTTGGTGCGGCCATGGGCGCGCGCGTGATAGCAGCGCGCCGACACCGCCAGCGGGGCGCGGCCGAAGACCTGCAGTTCCACCCCCAGCCCAAGATCGCGCGCCGCACCGGCGGCCACGGCAATGGCCGCGCGCGGCAGTTCGGCCGGCAGGGTCACATGGGTTGCCCCTTGCCCTGCCATCCAGGCGATGGTGGCCTCGTTATAGGCGTTCAGGAACGGTCCGACCCGGTGCGGGCGCTTGCCGCGCGCGAACAGCCCGGCGGCGTTGTTGAGTTCGATCTCGGGGCTGTCCATTTCGGCCAGATCGGCGGTGGCCTTGCGTTCCCGCGCCAGCATCACCTCGGCCAGCGAAGAGACGATCACCGTCTTTCCGGCCCGCTCCAGCCGCTCGATCGTGTCGGGCAGGTCCGCCTCGTGGAAGGGCGCGCGCTTGGAGCAGATCACTTCGCCCAGATAGACCTCGTCCACCGGGGCCTCATCGGCGATTCGGGCATAGAAATCGCGCCGCTCCTCGCCGCTCCAGTGATAGGCGATCGGTCCGAGTGTGAGTTTCGTCATGTCTGTCACCGCCATTTCTTGGTCTCAAAGGCGCCTTGCGTCTGTTTCTGGCCCTCGGTCAGCGCCACGAGGTCCTCGATATTCGCCGCGCGCCCGGCGCGGATGTCGTCGACCGCGCGGCGAAACGCCGAGACCACGCTGCGCACATAGGCTTTCGAGCGTTGGCGCCCCTCGATCTTGAAGGCATGAACGCCGGCGCCGATCAGGTCCGGCAACAGGCGCGAAAGATTGAGGCTGACCGGCTCTTCGAACGCGTAATAGCCTTCGGGCCGGTGCGGGGCGGTGTAGCGCCCCTTGCAGATCGTGGGATAGCCGGCCTTTTCCTCGGGGCCGAAGCGGTCGATGGTGAAGCCGCCCAGGCAGCTCGACATCGTCCCGGTGGCCTCGTCGCGGATGTATTCCACCTCCGAGGCGGGCGAGCAGACCCCGTCCATGTTGGTCGACTGCCCGGTGAGGTAATTGGTCAGGCTGCACCGCCCCTCGACCATCAGGCCGTGGTTGCCAAAGATGAAGGTCTCGATCTCGCAGGGGATTTCCTGGCGGATCTTGCGGATTTCGGGGATGGTCAGGATGCGGGGCAGGACCACCCGCTTGACCCCGAAATGCTGCGCGTAATAGCGGATCGCCTCGGGGCTGGAGGCCGCTGCCTGCACCGACAGGTGCAGCCGGACGCCGGGGTGGTTGCGCGCGATGTAATCGGCCACGCCCATGTCGGCCACGATAAAGGCGTCGACCCCGAACCGGGCCCCGGAATCGGCGGCCTGCCGCCACAGATCCACCTTGCCCGCCGGCGGGTAGGTGTTGAGCGCCAGCAGAACCTTGGCGCCGCGCGCATGGGCATAGGCCACGGCCTCTTCCAGTTCTTCGGGGGTGAAGTTCAGGCCCGGAAAGTTGCGCGCGTTGGTCGCGTCCTGGAACCCGCAATAGACGGCATCGGCGCCGGCATCGACCGCGGTACGCAGCGCCGCCGGAGTTCCGGCCGGACAGATCAGTTCAGCAAGGCTCATCATTCACCTCTTGGCATGGCGTCATCGGAATACTTGCGGCGCAGGTGGCCCAGGATCGCGCGTCCCGGCGGGCCGAACATCGCGGCGGCCTCCTCGGCGATGGAACCGTCCACATCGTCGAGCGCGTTGCGCAGCCGCACCACCGCCTCGGTGTCGCCGGTGATCTCCAGATCGCGCGAGAAGAAGGCGGCGTCGCCATCCACCTCGGCATCGAGCAGTTCCAGCAGCATCAGGAATCGGCCGCGGATGGTTGCCCCCGCCGCGGGCAGCGCATCGCGCGGCACCGCGCGAAACAGCAGCGCCTGCGGGTCCGGGCGCAGGTGCAGCGCAAAGGGCAGTTCGACCGGGTCGATCACATAGTCGGTGTTCTGATGCGCCCCCAGGCGCGCGAAAAGCGAGGCGTGACGCGCCGCGACACGGCGGGCGATCCGGCCCAGGATCGGCTGGGCCATGGACGAGGCGAGGCGCGCGAGGGCGCCCGCGCCGGGTGGCCGGGGCGGCAGCGTCGCCCCATGTTCGACGGTCATCGGCGGCTCTCCTTCGGGAACTGGACCCCGGCCTCGGTCAAGATGGTGTCGAGCGGGATGTCGTGGGGTTGAGGGTAGATGGTGGCGAGGCGCGCGGCCTGCAGTCCGATCCCTATGGTGAAGGGGCGGGGCCTGCGCGCGGCCAGTGTGCGGTCGAAATAGCCGCCGCCGTAGCCGAGGCGATACCCCGCCGCGTCCCATCCCATCAGCGGCGCGAGCGAGATGTCCGGGGCGAGCGGGTCGGCCCCGGGCGGGGGCACGGGGATGTTCCAGTCGCCCCGTGCCATCCTGGTCTCGGGGGTCCAGCGGCGAAAGATCAGCGGCGCGGCCTTCACCTCGACCACCGGCAGGGCGACGATCACACCGGCGGCGTGCAACTCGGCCATCAGCGGGCGCAGGTCCGGCTCTCCCTTGATCGGCCAGTAGGCGGAAAAGACCCTGCCGCGCGCGCGCTCGAACCGGCTGGCCAGCAGATCGCGCAGATGGCCGCACAGCGCCTGCGCCACGGTGCGCCGCATCTCCAGGCTTTGGGCTTGCCGCGCGGCGCGCAGCCGCGCGCGCTCGGCCCGCCGCCAGCGCGCCACGTCGCGGGCCTGCCCGGGGTCCACTGCCAGCGGGTCGAAGTAATCCGGCGCCACCTCTCCGGCCAAGCAGGGCGGCGAGGCATAGCGGCCCGTTTCCCCGGGGTCATGGGTCATCCGTGGCCTCCTCTCATCCTGGCCGCCCTGGCGGCGTCTCGGGGGAAAAGCGGTTGGGTCACCCGGATGGTCCTCCGATCAGCGCAGCGTGGGCGCCGAGGTGCGCTGGTCCCCGGCGGCATCCTCGATCGCCATGTGCAGCGAGCGGGCGATGCGTTCGGCCCGTTCGATGACGTGGTCGGCGCCCTCGGGCGTGCAAATCTCGCGCGCGGTTTCGCGGAACAGCGCCAGCCAGCGGTCGAAATGCGCCCATCTGACCGGAAGGTGCATGTGGGCGGGGACCGGCGCGCCGTGATACCGCCCGGTCATCAGCGCCACCGAGGACCAGAAGGCGACCATGCGCTCCAGATGCGGCTGCCAGTCGGCGATCCGCGCCTCGAAGATCGGCCCCAGAACCGCATCGCCGCGCACCTTGTCATAGAACCGGTGCACGAGGTCGCTGAGCATCTCCTCGTCAAGACCCGTCTGCGCCATCAGCGCGGCAGTCAATTCGGGCCGGGCAGAGGCGATGCGCGGTGCCGTTTCAGAACTGTTCATTTTCGGCCTCCCGGATTCGGCTTGAAATCCTGCCTATCCCCGCTAATAGGTATTGTAAATGCCGATTCAAACGGATTACCTGCGATCATGCGTCTCACCTCCTTCACCGACTATGGACTGCGTATGCTCATGCGTATGGCCAGCGCCCCGGAGCGCGCCTTTTCCAGCGCCGAACTGGCAGAGGAATTCCAGCTTTCGCGCAACCACCTGGCCAAGATCATGCAACGCCTGTCGCGCGCGGGTTTCATCGAAACGCGCCGGGGCGGCGGTGGCGGGGCCATCCTGGCACGCCCGGCCGAAGAGATCCGCCTCGGATCGGTGGTCCGGCTGCTGGAGCAGGATCAGCCGCTGGTCGAATGCCTGGGCGCGGACGGGGGAAATTGCGTGATCGACGGACAATGCAGGCTGAAGGTGCGGTTCCGCAGCGCCGAGGCGGCCTTTCTGGCCGATCTCGACCGCTCGACGCTTGCCGATGTCGCACTGGTAGCGGTGGCGAGGCCATGAGAGCGGCCGGGGCGCCGGGCGGAACCCGGACCGTTGCGAACATCTGCCGGAGGAGCGAGCGATGACAGGGATCGAGCGCGACGGCGACGGGTTCGCGGTGGATGCGGCGCTGCTGGCCGAGGCCTTTGGCCTGACGCCGGCGCAGGTCAGGGACAGGATGCAGGACGGTGGCATCACCTCGCGCTGCGAGGCGGGTGTCGACGCGGACCAGGGCCGGTGGCGCCTGACCTTCCATCACGGATCGCGCGCCTGCCGGTTCATCGTCGACGGCGGCGGCAGAATCCTGACCCGCGCCAGCTTTCCAATACGCCCGCGCGAGACCGGTTCAGGGCCACAGGCGCGCCCCGCTGATCCGGGCGGATCCCGGTAGGACCGGCGCGCCGGGAGGCTGGGCGACGGGAGTGTGGCCTTGCGCCAGGGATGGATGCGGCGCGGCCGGTCAGGACGGCTCTGGCTGGTTGGCAGGGATCTCGTCCGGCGTCATCTGCGGCCGATGAGGGTCGCGGCGACGGCGTCCGGGAGGCCGGTTGCCTCCGCCGGGTATGGGCCGCATTGCCGCAATGCCTGACGCAGATCCGGTTTCTCGCCGATGAACCGCCAAATGACCCGGAAACTGGTAATTTCATTCCCGCTTTCCGGCTCGGTGCCGGTGACGATCCCGTCCAGAAAGACCGGCGTGTCGAAATCCCCCAGCGACAGCACGATGCAGGAGGCGGACCGCCGGCGTCTGCGCTCCTGCATCAGACAGAACAGCTTGCCGGCCTGTTCAAAGGCGGTTCCCTCGAAGGTCAGCCGGCGGGGCAGGTTGATCAGATCGTCGGGGAACCGCGCGACGAGTTTCACCGTCGTGCCCTGACCGCTCCAGCCGATGCGGATCAGGTGGACATAGACCACGGGCACATCGGGCTCGGGCATGATGTAACCGTGATAATACCCCGGTTGCGCCGCCGGGGTGCGTTGAGCGAGGAACAGGCGCTGCACGAAACGCGCCGCCTTGTCGTCGGTCATCGCCATCTGCGGCGGGCGCAACCGGATGATGGCACGGAAAGCGTCCGGCGGCATCAGGATCTCATGTTCATCGACGCCGAAGAAATCGCAGATGCGGCGAAGGGTCTGCAGGGACGGTTGTGCGGTGCCACCGAGATAGCGGTTGAACTGCGTACGGTTGACGCCGGCCCGGCGGCAGATCTCGGAGACTGATTTTCCGTACCCCGCAAGGGTTCGCAGATTTTCGGCTAGGTGTCTGTTGACCATCGGGGGCCTCAACTGATGCTAATTGACGCGGATTGCGTACAAATAGCGTCAGAATATGCGCGCGGGAAGCGTTGTTTGGGCAAACGGCGGATGCCTATGCTGCGCTACCAACAGACACATTCTCAAGGTAGACCCAATGACACCAACGAAGCTTTTCACCCGCGCCGGCGGGGTCTGCGCGCTTGCCTGCGGTCTGGCCGCGGCGGTTCAGGCAGAGACCGCCGACCTGATCATCACCAATGGGCGCGTCATCACGATGGACGCCGGTCGCAGCCGCGCCTCGGCCGTGGCGACCCGGGGCAGGGACATCCTGTTCGTCGGCACCGCCGAAGAGGCCGCGGCGCTGGCCGGCCCGGAAACCAGGGTGATCGATGCGGGGGGCCGGATCGTTCTTCCGGGGCTGCACGACGTTCATATCCACCCGCTGCACACGATCGAGCCGGAGTACAACGGCGAAAGATATGACTGCAATTTCCAGGGTGCCTCGGTCACCATGGACGAAACCGTGGCCAGGCTGCGATCCTGCCTGCAAGAGGCCGATCTGACGACCGACGGCTGGCTGGTCGGCCAGTTCTTCAACCCGCCCTCGCTGCTCAGCGTGACCGAAACCTATCCGACGGTCCGCGCGGCGCTGGATGCGGTTTCGAGCAATATCCCGATTCAGCTGGAGGGGTCCGATGGCCATGCCTTCGGGCTGAACACCGCCGCCTACCGGATGGCCCGACATCCCGAAACCGGAGAGAGGCTGCCGCTGACGGCGGACTCGCTGACCGGGGCCTATGCCGCCTATGCGGAGTATTTCAACACCGATGCCGGGGGCGCCCCGGATGGCACCGCCAAGGATTTCGCCCGCCATATCATCGGCGCCCCGGTGGCGGGGCTGGAGAATTTCAAACCCGTGCTCGGCCAGTTGACGGACCTGATGGCCGCGAATGGCATCACCTCGCTGCAGGATGCCATGGTGGGCGAGGATCTGGCCGATGTTTATGCCTATATGGACGCTGAGGGTCTGCTCGATTTCCGGGTTCGGCTGAACACCCATATCGACAGCAACCTGTTCGGCGGCCGCACCCGCCCGCTGGACATGCAGGCGGCGCTGAAGGCCGCGCAGAGCATGCGCGCCCGGTTCAGCGGATCGGAATACGTCAGGGGCGATGGGGTCAAGCTGTTTGTCGATGGCGTGGTCGAGCATCCGACCCAGACCGCAGCGATGCTGAACCCCTATCTGGAGCCGGTTTTCGGCGCGGACGGGGACATCTCCGGATACGTCGATCTTGATGGCGCGGACTGCCGGCAGGCGCGCGCCGACACGCGGATGCGATCCGGCCCCGCCGCCGCCGCCTTTCAGGCCGAGCATGGGTTCGCAGCGGTACGCTGCGACAAGCGGTATGGGCTGCTGGAGTTCACCCCGGACAACCTGAGCCGCGCGGTCACCGGGTTCGACAAGGCAGGCTTCACCGTTCACATGCATGCGCTGGGCGACAAGGCCGTGCAGGTGGCGCTGGACGCGGTCGAGGCCGCCCGCCGCAGCAATGGCCTCTCAGGACTGCCTCATAACCTGGCGCATATCCAGTTCGTCGCCCCGGAGGATGTCGCCCGCATCGGCGAGATGGGGATCGCGGTCACCCCGACACTGGCCTGGGCGGTGCCGTTCTGGGAATACGACACCACCGTGAACCCCTATATCAACGAGGTGGACTCGCTGTTCGACATGGCAAAGCTTTACCGGCAGGACGGAATCTGGGGCAGCCGCGTCTACCCGTTCCGCAGCATCAAGGCGGCTGGCGGCCTGCTGGCGGCGGGCAGCGATGCGCCGGTGGACGTCCCCTCGCCGCAGCCCTTTGTCAACATGGCGGCCGGGCTGATCCGCGGCGATCTCTTGCCGGCCGATCCCCGCGCCGAAGCGCAAGATCCCGAACTGGTGCCGGTCATGGTCAATCCCGACGAGGTGCTGAGCCTGGACGACGTGCTGGCCGCCTATACGATCAACGGGGCGATCGCGATGGGGCAGCAGGAGCTGACCGGCTCGATCGAGCCGGGCAAGCGGGCCGACCTGATCATGATCGACACCGATATCGAGAGGCTGTCGCAGGACATCTCGACGATCTGGGACATTGCGCAGACCGGGGTTCTGCTGACCGTCTTTGACGGGCGGATCGTCCGCGACAAACTCTAGGGCGCGACACCGGATCGCGGCCGGGCGCCTGTCCTGCGGGACAGGTGCCCGGACCTTGCCGGCGCGGAACGCCGGCGTGACAGCCCCGGTCCAATTGCCCGGCTGCTACCCCGGCGACATCGCAGAAGGGGCGAACAGCGGCCCGATCCCATGGGTGCGGATCGCGGCGCCCTCGCGGGTCAGAAACAGGGCGTCCAGCCCTTGCGCGCGCGCCAGCGCCGCCCCTTTGTCCAGCCCCAGAACCATCAGCGCGGTGGCCCAGGCGTCGGCCTTGGCGCAGGTCGGGGCCAGCACGGTGACCGAGGCGGGCGAGGCGGCCAGCGGCGCGCCGCGGGCCGGGTCCATGCTGTGCGACAGGCGGCGGCCCTGAACCTCGACCCAGTGGCGGTAATCGCCCGAGGTGGCGATGGCGGCCACTTCCAGCGCCAGCACCGAATGGGGCGCGCGGCGGCTGGGGTCGGGCGCCTCGACGGCGATGGTCCAGGGGGCGCCGTCCGGCGGCAGACCCATCGCGCGCATCTCGCCGTCGATGCCGACAAGCGCCGAGCTGATGCCGAACGCGCTCAGGGTTTCCGCCAGCCGATCGGTGCCATAGCCCTTGGCGATGCCGTTCAGGTCAAGCGTCAGCGGCGCCATCTTGCGCACGCGCCCGACGGCGGGGTCGAGGTCCAGCGCCTCATGCGCCGGGGCGCGCTGGGCGGCGATCGCGGCGCGGATACCGCCGGGATCGGCCGGGCCGGGGCCGAACCCCCAGGCGGCGACCGCGTCGCCCATGCCGATGTCGAAGGCCCCGCCGGAGGCGCGCCCGATCTCCAGCGCCAGGCCGAGCACCTGCATCAGACGAGCGGGCACCGGCACCCAATCGCCCACCGGCGCCGCATTGAGGCGCATCAGGTCGCTGTCAGGCTTCCAGGTGGACATCTGGTCGTCGACCTCTTCCACCGCCGCCTGAAGTGCGGCGCGGATCGGCTCGGGATTCCGGCCCGGCGCGGTGTGGAACAGCGCCGTCCAGCGGGTGCCCATGGTGGGTCCGTTCAGCGCGTGACGTTGCAGATCAGTAGACATCTTCGACATATCGTCCCTCCGCTTTCAGCAGCGCCGGAGTGAGGCCGGTCGGGCGTAGGATCTCGGCCAGCGCCTCGGATACGCCGGCGGCCATCTCGCGGCCGCCGCAGACCATGACGCGCGCGCCTTGCCCAATCAGCCGGGCGAGGTCGGCCCCTTCAGCGCGCAGGGCATCCTGCACGTAATACGGGCGCTTGCCGCGCGAGACCGCGGTGACAAGCCGGGCAAGGCGGCCATCGGTCTGCCAGCCGGGGATCTCCGCGTCATAGAGGAAATCGCTGTCCGGATGGCGCAGGCCAAAGAACAGGTGGATGGGGCGCCGCCGGGCATTGGACCGGATGAACCCCGCCAGCGGCCCGATCCCGGTGCCGGCGCCGATCAGGATCAGCGGCGCGCGGCCCGCTGCCGGGCGAAAGCCGGGATTGCGCCGGATAAAGGCCTGCATCCGGTCGCCGGGGCGCAGCGCCAGAAGTCGGCCGGAACAGAGGCCGCCGGGATGTTTGCGCACCGCGATCTCGACAAAGCCGTCGCGGCGCGCCGAGGCCAGCGAATAGAACCTTGGCGGCGCGGAGTCCCCGGGCAGAATGCCCAGCAGATCCCCGGCGGAAAAACCGCCAAAGCCATGCCCGGTGATCCGGCGCCAGAGCGGGACGCGCGGCAGCGAAAAGCGCAGGATCGCGGTGGGGGCCTGAACCTCGGCGCCGTAGTCGCGGCGCGACAGGAGTGTCAGCGTCGCGGCCTGCGGCAGCACCGGCTGATGCGCCAGTTCCAGATCCATCCCGAGCGCCTGGCCGAGGTGACGGCCCCAGCGCGCGAAATCCTGCGGCGACTGCCGGTCGACGGTGTCGAAGGGCCGCAGGACCGGCCAGCCCTTGGCCGTCGCCGCCTCCGCCACCTGCCCGGCGAATCCGCAATAGTCCGGGAAGCTGCGGTCGCCGAACCCCAGCACGGCGACCGGCGCCTCAGGGGCGGTTTCCAGCCCTTCCAGCCGGTCGAGGAATTTCTGCGCAGAGGCCGGGGCCGCGCCGTCGCCATAAGTTGCGGCAAGGATGAGAATGCGTTTCGCCGCCGCATAGCGGGCCGGATCGAAGGCCGACATCGGCGCGACATGCACGCTTTGTCCGGCCTGCGTCAGCGCGGCATGGAGCGTCGCGGCAAAGCCCCAGGTGCTGCCGCCTTCACTGCCGACGAGAACGATGGTCTCGGCCCGCCGCGCCGGAATGTTGCCGTGGAGGCGCGGCCGTCCGCGCCGGGCCTTGGCCCAGAGCGCGACGCCGGTCCCCGCCATCGCCGGCACGCCAAGCGCCATCAGGCCGAGAACCAGACCCAACAGGGCCGCGCCCTGGCCGGTGTGCAGCATGTAGATGGTTTCCGACACCCGGGCCCAGCCGCTCAGGTCGGCCCAGGCCAGCAGCGCGCCGGTGCCCTGATCGAGATACCCGCTGCCGGTCTCGGTCTTCAGCGTGAAGACATCGGTCGCGTCGCCCGGATAGGGAAAGGTCAGCTCGCGCAGCGTGGCGACCGGGGTTGCATCCAGCCCCTCCAGCGCGGCGAGCGGCACGCCGGTCTGGCCGCTGACCTCGGCGGGAAAGCCGGGCGCGCGCGCCTCATCCGGCAAGACCCCGAACGTCGAGGCGGTCATCCACAGCGCCGTCGCTGAGGAAAGCGTCAGTCCCAGAACCGTGACGCGGGCAATCTCCGCATGCCACCGTCCCGCGGCCGGCCCGCGCAACGGTCCGAACCAGCGCCGCCAGCCGCCGGTGCGCCGTGCCACCAGTGCCGCGCCGGACAGCGCCAGCGCCAGCATCGCGGCGGCACCGGCGGCCATCGCGATCCGGCCGCCGTCGCCCAGGAACAGCGACCGGTGCAGATTGGTCAGCCAGCGTTCCATCCGGTTCGGGTCGGCCGAGGCGACGGCCCGTCCGCTGGCCGGGTCGATCACCCCGGCCTTGGGTGTGCCGTCCTCGAACCAATAGGCGGTGATCCGGCCCGAGGGCGCGCGCCGGATCTGTTCGAGGCCGGGATATTCCGCAAGGATGCGCGGCGCGAGGTCGGCCACGGTCAGCGCGGCCTCCGCCTGCGGCGCCGCCAGCCGGTCACGGGCGGGAAAGACCGACAGCGCCGCTCCGCTGAGGCTCAGCACGGTCAGCAGGAGCGCGGCCAGCAGGCCCGGCCAGCGGTGGAGTGCACGGATCATGGCCGCCTCCCGTCACATGTCGTAGGTGAAATCGGCGATGTAGCGGCGCCCGCGCACCGGCGCACCGGCCCCCTCGGTGGTCAGCGGGACCGCCACCTCGTTGGGGCTGTCGCGCATGTCCTCGACCGCGGCGTCGATGTGCAGCGTATACCCCGCGTCGAATAGCGCATCGGCCAGATCGAGGGTGATCTCCAGCGTCCGGCCGGCGCCGACGCTGGCGCCGGTGATGCCGTTGATCTGGGCCGTGTCGCCGCCGGTGGCGCGATACCAGTCCGAAAGATGCTCATAATATTTCGATTTGCCGCCGGCCATCCAGAGGCTGCCGACATAGGCGCCCTGGGCATCGGTGACATACAGCGCGAGATAGGCGCCGTCGCCGCCATAGGTATTCATCTGGGTGGTCAGGGTGACCGGGCGCGCCAGCGCCAGGCCGGGGACGGTGAGCGCGGTGGTCAGCGCCAGTGTTGCAAGAACGGATTTCATCTGTCTGCCTTTCCTTGGAAAACGGGTGGGCGCCCCCGGGGCGGGGGCGGGACCGGGATCAGTTCTGTTTGACGGTTGGGGCGGCGCCAGTGCCGAAGAGGCCATTTTTCGGCGGCGCGACGGTGCCGGCGCGGGCCGGGTTCTTCATGCCGCGGCCATAGCCGTCATCGTCGTCATCATCATCATCGTCGTCGTCGTCGTCGTCGTCGTCCCGGTCGTGGCCGCGGCGGCGATCGTCGTCCTTGCGGTATTTCGCCCGGCGGTCGTCATCGTCGTCGCTTGCCTGCCAGAGGCGGGCGGTGTCCGGCGCGCCGTTGAGGACGGCGGCGAAGATGCCGTCGGCGTCCCCGGAATGGTTGCGCAGCGCTGCCACCGCCGGAAAGCCGATGGCGGCGCTCAGCGCGGTCGAGGCGGCAAGCAGGGCAAGGGTCTTTTTCATGGGACATCTCCTTTGTCTCGATGCTGTCAATCTGGGGCGCCTGCCTGAGGCCTTCCTGACGCCGGAGCGGAAACCGCTTCAGCTTGTCGTCAGAAAAAAAGCCCCGCGCCGAGGCGCGGGGCTTTCCCGAGGTTGGGGCCGGGACAGGGCCCGTCCCTCTGGGGATACGCGATGCGATTACGCGATGTCGCCGGGTCCGGGGGCGCGTTTGCGCCCGGTGACCATGGCGCGGGCAAGATTTTCGCGGTGACGGAACGAGGCCAGGACCACGCCGCCCACATGCAGCAGGACCAGGAACAGGGTGAGATTGGCAAAGACCTCGTGCACCTCGCTGAGGTATCCCTCGCCGCCTTCGCCGCGTTCGCCGTATTCCCCCTCCTCGTCGGCATAGGCGGGGGCGACGATCTGCGGCAGCGCCGGCAGCATCGCCATCCGCGCCGGCTCTTGCATCAGCCAGCCGGTCAATGCGGTGCCCGAGAGCGTGACCAACAGCGCCACGATCATCGCCGCGCCGGCCGGGTTGTGGCCGAGAAAGCGGGGCTCGCGCCCCGTGAGCATATCGCGCAGATAGGCCAGCGTCGCGCCGGGGCCGCGGATGAACTGGGCGAACCGCGCATAGCGCGACCCGACCAGCCCCCAGACCAGCCGAAAGGCGATCAGCCCGGCCACGGTGTAACCGGCGATCTCATGCACGCTGTCCAGTTCTTCGGCGGTCAGCCAGGCGATCGCGTAGGCGGCCACCAGTCCCCAGTGGAACAGCCGGATCAGCGGATCCCAGATGCGGCGCGTCTGGCCCATTTCGGTTTCAGTCATTGCGGTCGCTCTCCCGGTTTTGGCGCGAACGGTCGTCATCCGCGTCCTCAAATTCGATTTCGATGACGGCGAGCGTGGCCGGATGCACGGTAACCTCGATCCGGCGCCCCTCGGCATCGCGTCCCTTGATCTCGTAACAGCCGTCGTCGATCTTGATACGGCTGACCGACCAGCCCTTTTCCTCGGCGAACCGGGCCACGTTTTCGCGCGGCTGCCAGTCCTTCATCGGAACAAAACAGTCGTCATCCGCCAGGGCGGCGCCCGCCGGAAAGACGGCGAGAAAAGTCAGAATTGTCAACGCTCTCTTCATGGGTCAAACTCCGCATTGCGGCCATCATTGCCCGTTTGTGACCTGCCAAGCTGACGTCAGCCTGAAGCGGGCGGCGGCGGGTCTTCAGTTTCGCGTCAGCAGGCACGCATAGCAAAAGACCATCGCGTCCCCCGGCGATGCAGGACAAGGATTTGAACGGTTCATGCGCATTCTGCTGATCGAAGACGACACCGTGCTGGGCGCCGCCGTGCGCGACCAGATCGACGCCGACGGCCATTCGGTGGACTGGGTGACGCGGCTCGATTCGGCCGCCGATGCGATGGCCGGGGCCGCCTATGACCTGATCCTGCTCGACCTGATGCTGCCCGACGGACGCGGCATTCCCTTTCTCAAGGGGCTCAGGGCGCGCGGCGACGTGACGCCGGTGATTATCCTGACCGCGCTCGATCAGGTCTCGGACCGGATCGAGGGGCTGAACGCGGGGGCCGACGACTACATGACCAAACCCTTCGAGCTGGCCGAGCTGTCGGCGCGCATCGGTTCGGTCGCGCGGCGCTATACCGGCAATCCGAATCCCATCGTCGGCCTGGGGCCGCTGGAGATCGACCTGGCGGCGCGCAGCGTCCACAGGGACGGCAGGCCGGTGCAGCTGACTGCGCGGGAATGGGCGCTGTTCGAGGCCTTGCTGGCCCGGCCCGGGCAATTGCTGTCCAAGGCGCAGCTTGAGGACAAGCTCTATGCCTTCGGGGCCGAGATCGAGAGCAACACGATCGAGGTGCATGTGAGCCGACTGCGCAAGAAGCTGGGCGCCAGTGTGATCGAGACCGAGCGCGGCCTCGGCTACCGCTTGGGGCGGGGATGAGGGCGCCGCGCAGTCTTCAGGCGCGGGTGGGGCTCAGCCTGGGGCTGCTGCTGGTGGTGCTGTGGATCGCGGTGGCCTCGGTCACCCTGCTGATGCTGCGCGACGAGATGGACGAGGTGTTCGACGCCGCGCTGATGGAGACGGCGCAGCGCATCCTGCCGGTCGCCGTGCTTGATGTGGTCGGGCGCGAAGAGGCCGGGGTGACCCAGCGGCTGGGCGCGATCCGCGAGCACGAGGAGTATTTCACCTATATCGTGCGCGACGAGGCGGACCGGATCCTGTTGCAGTCGCACCGCGCCGATTCTTCGGTGTTTCCGGCCTATGACGGGCCGGGCTTTCAGGAAACGGCGACGCACCGGTTTTACAGTGACGCCGCCCTGCAGGGGAGCATTCGCATCACTGTGGCCGAGCCGCTGTCACATCGCGCCCGCGTCGCGCGGGAGCTGCAATGGGCGCTGGGCCTGCCGATTCTGGTGGTGGTGCCGATCGCGCTGATCGCCGTGGTCTTCGCCCTGCGGCTCAGCCTGGCGCCGCTGCGGCGCTTCCGCGATGCGCTGGCGGCGCGGCACGGGCGGGATCTCTCGCCGGTGCCGCTGCGCGAACTGCCGTCCGAAATCGTCCCGGTCGCCGAGACGGTCAACGCGCTGCTGTCCCGTCTCAACGCCGCCTTCGAGGCCGAACGCAGCTTTGCCGCCAATGCCGCGCATGAGCTGCGCACACCGCTCGCGGGTGCCATCGCCCAGCTCCAGCGGCTGCGGGCCGAGACCGGCGATGCGGCGGTCCTGCAGCGGGCCGGAGATATCGAGGCGACGCTCAAACGCCTGACCCGGCTGTCTGAACGGCTGATGCAGCTGGCCCGTGCCGAAGGCGGCAGGCTGCGGATGAACCATCCTTCCGACCTGCGTCCGGTGGCGCGGGTCATGGCCGAGGATATCGGCCGCGGCGCCGGGGCGGGGCGGATCGCGCTGACCCTGCCGGCGCGGCCGGTGTTGTCCGATCTCGATCCCGATGCCTTCGGCATTCTCTGCCGCAACCTGATCGAGAACGCGCTGCGTCACGGCGCGCCGGAGGGGCGGGTGGAGGTGACCCTGACCGGGACCGGGCGTTTCAGCGTCGCCAACGACGGTCCGGTGGTGCCGCCGGAGATTCTGGCCCGGCTCACCGGCCGGTTCGAGCGCGCCGGGGCCATCGGCGACGGCAGCGGACTGGGCCTTGCCATCGTTCAGGCGATCGCCGAGCGCAGCGGCAGCCGCCTGACCCTCCATTCGCCGCGCATCGGTCAGTCCGCGGGGTTCGAGGCCATCGTGCACCTTCCGGTGCAGGGGGACGACTGATCTGGGGGGGCTGCGCGCGTCTTGCGCGCGCGGCTGACACTTAAAGATCACACTCTAAACCTCGGAAATCAAATCTTCTTCCTTCCTTCGTTTCGGTTTGTTAACGTTTGGCAAAACAAGAAACCAAGGCAGGCATACAGGCAGATGAAAACGGGCTTTCGCGGCACGTTTGTCATTTCTTGGTCGCAGACAGAGATCGACGGGCTTGAAGATGCGCCCGTGGAGGCCCTGGAAACAGGTGCGGCGTGGTCCTGGCGCGGGGATACCGTGCGGGTGGATGGGCCGAACGGGCTGTTGCGACTGGACGGGGCGGACGGAGAGGCCGAGATACGCAAGCGCGCCGCGCGAACGGTGCGGCGCCTGGTCGGCGCGGCGGTGCGCAAGACGACCGATTTGTCGGCGGTGGACGTCGACGATCCGCTGATGGAGCGGTATTTTGTCGTCACCGACGGCGCCCGCAGCTATACCGTTACCGTGATAGCGGCCGGGCCGGAACGGCCGCCGCTGCTGATGTTCCTGGACATGTTGCCGCCACGGCATTGCGATCTCTGGGTGGTGCGGCATACGTTGAGCGATCCCGCGCCGCGCCTGTCGGATGAGACGCGCGGAGGGGTGATCTGTTTTACACCGGGCACCCGGCTGGAGACGCCGAAGGGTCTGCGCCGGGTCGAGGATCTGCGGCAGGGCGATTATGTCCAGACCCGCGACAGCGGTGCGCAGCCGGTGCTGTGGCTCGGCAGCCGGCGGATCACCGGGGCTCGGCTCAAGGTGACGCCGCATCTGCGGCCGGTGCGACTGCGGCCCGGATCGCTGGGCATCGAACGCCCGGACCAGTCGCTGCTGGTCTCGCCCGAGCACCGGATGCTGGTGCGGGGCAGGGCGGCCCACGCGCTGTTCAACACCGACGAGGTGCTGGTCGCGGCGCGCGATCTGATCAACGGCAACACGGTGATCCAGGATCACGCCATGCGCGAGGTGACCTATGTGCACCTGCTGTTGCCCAATCACGAGATCCTGGTGGCCAACGGGGTGGAGACCGAAAGCTTCCATCCCGCCAATGCCGACCTGGGCACCTTGGGCGAGCGGGACCGTGCCCGTCTGCTGGACCATCTGCCCGGGCTGGAGGCCGATCCGCACGTTTACGGCCCCTTCGCGCGGCGCAACCTGTCCCGGTCGGAGGCCGCGATCTTGATGCATGAGGCGGCCTAGGGCGGCTGGTCCGCCTGAGGGGCGGCGGTTGCTAGAGACCTTCAACTCCGACAAGGCGTGCGGAACTGCAGGCATCCCTGATGGCCTTCAGATCCTGATAGGTCTTGCCGTTATAGAACTCCTCCCAGTGCGAAAGCGACGGAAACTCAATCAGGACGATTCTGCGAGGCTCCCAGTCGCCTTCGTAGACCTTATGCGCGCCGCCGCGAGAGAGGTACTTCGCGCCGGCGGCTTCCAACGCCGGTTTCACCCCAAGCATGAAGTCCTGGTATCGGTCGGGATCGGTAATCTCGACATCAAAAATCACATAGGCTGGCATGGGCTTCACTTTCGATAGAACAAAGGCCAGACACGTCCGGTCGGAAGATCGCCTGGGCGTGGCCGATTGTAGCAGAAGATTACCGCGGGTCATGCAGCGAAGAGCCGGTCGCATCCGAACCGGGGCAGCCATTCGCGCAGAGTGCTGTTGACTCTCGCCGCGCCGCCGATATAAGCGCGGCTTCATTGGTGTTGGTGGCCCCCGCGAGGGGATGCCTGTCATGGGGGAAACCTCAAGAGGACAACGCCCTTCATAGCCGCCCCCGGGCGGCGCCACAAACGAAGGAGATCAGACGGTGACCAAACGCACCTCTGCCAAGTACAAAATTGACCGCCGGATGGGTGAAAACATCTGGGGTCGTCCGAAATCCCCGGTCAACCGCCGCGAATACGGCCCCGGCCAGCACGGCCAGCGCCGCAAGGGCAAACTGTCCGACTTCGGTATCCAGTTGCGCGCCAAGCAGAAGCTGAAAGGCTACTATGGCGACCTGACCGAAAAGCAGTTCCGCCGCATCTACGGCGAAGCCGAGCGGGTCAAGGGCGATACCGGTGAAAACCTGATCGGCCTGCTGGAGCGCCGCCTGGACGCCGTCGTCTACCGCGCCAAATTCGTGCCGACCGTCTTCGCCGCCCGTCAGTTCGTGAACCACGGCCACGTGCTGGTGAACGGCAAGCGCGTCAACATCCCCTCCTACCGCGTGAAAGAGGGTGACGTGATCGAGGTCCGTGAAAAGTCCAAGCAGATGGCGGCGCTGCTCGAAGCGACCCAACTGGCCGAGCGCGACGTGCCCGACTATATCGAGGCCGACCACTCCAAGATGACCGCGACCTTTGTGCGCACCCCGGCGCTGGGCGATGTGCCCTATCCGGTGATGATGGAACCGCATCTGGTCATCGAATTCTACGCGCAGAACTGATCCGGGACGGCCCGGTTTCCGGGCCTCCGATCTTCTGCATATCTCTGGAAAGCCGCTCCGCCGGGGCGGCTTTTCCCGTTTTCACTCACAGCGGCAGCGATCGGCCCTCGGCGATCGCCTCCATGGCGAAATACGAGGTCACGCTGTCCAGCTCGACCCCTTCGATCAGCCGCCGGTAGACCCGGTCATAGCTGGCCATGTCCTGCGTCACCACCTTCAGCTGATAGTCGTAGTCTCCGCCGATGCGGTGGAAATCGACCACCTCGGGGATGGTCAGCACGTGGCGGCGAAAGGTCCGCAGCCAGTCGGCAGAGTGGTGCCGCGTGCGCAGCATGACGAAGACCACCAGATCCAGCCCCAGCGCCTGACGGTTCAACCGGGCCGCCGAGCCCTGAAGGATGCCTTGGGCCGTCAGCTGTTTCAGCCGCCGCCAGCAGGCGTTCTGCGAAATGCCCACCCGGTCGGCAAGATCGCGCTGGGACAGGCTGGCGTCGGCCTGAAGGGCGCGCAGCAGGGCGCGGTCTATATGATCTGTATTTTTTTTCATATCGGGTCATATGACACAAAAAATCCGGGAAATCAGCAAAAATAGGTGATCCCGCCGCGCTGTGGCCGGGTAATCATCCCGGAGCAGACGCAGGAGACCACAGATGATCCTTGATCAGTTCCAGTCCGAAATCGAGGCCCAGGCCCGGGACGGAACCCTGCGCGAAGGCGTGATCGGAGAGGGCATCCGCATCCCCGCCCTGGGGGGCGATGTTCCGCTGGTCTACGCCGATTACGTGGCCTCGGGCCGCGCCATGCGCCAGGTCGAGGATTTCGTCGCCAGGCGGGTTTTGCCGTTCTACGCGAACAGCCATACCGAAGCGTCCTATTGCGGTTCCTACATCACCCGGCTGCGGGCCGGGGCCCGGACCCGGATTGCCCGCCTTGTCGGCGCCACGGAAGACGATGCGGTGATCTTCACCGGGTCGGGCGCCACCGCGGGTCTCAACCGGCTGGTCAGCCTCTGGGGAGTGAACGAGGCTGACCGGCCGGTTGTTTTCATCGGGCCGTATGAGCACCACTCGAACATCCTGCCCTGGCGCGAAAGCCGCGCCGAGGTGGTCGAGATCGCCGAGGCGCCGGGGGGCGGTGTCGACCTTGGCGATCTGCGCGCGCGGCTGCAGGATCATGCCGGCAGCGATCTGAAGATCGGCAGCTTTTCGGCCGCTTCCAATGTCACCGGCCTTCTGACCGACCCCGATCCGGTCACCCGCCTGTTGCAGGAGCATGGGGCGCTTTCCGCCTGGGATTATGCTGGCGGCGGACCCTACCTGCCCATCGACATGGGGGGCAACGGCGCGGTGGCCAAGGCTGCCATCGTGGTCTCGCCGCACAAGTTTCCGGGCGGACCGGGTGCCTCGGGCGTGCTGGTGGTAAACCGGGGATCGGTGCGGCGGCGCGCGCCCAGCTGGCCGGGCGGCGGCACCGTCAGTTTCGTCTCGCCCTGGGGGCACGGCTATTTCGATGATCTGGCCGCGCGCGAAGAGGCCGGAACGCCCAACGTGATCGGCGACATTCGTGCCGCGCTGGCCTTTCTGGTCAAGGCGGCGGTGGGTGAGGATGAGATCCGGGCGCGCGAGGCCCGCTATGCCGCCATGGCCTGGGCCGGATGGGACGGCAACCCGCAGATCGACATTCTGGGTCCGCGCCGGGCGCCGCGCCTGCCGATCTTTTCCTTCCGGGTGACCGGGCCGGACGGCGCGCCGGTGCATCAGCAGCTCTTTACCCGGATGCTCAGTGACATCTACGGCATTCAGGCGCGCGGCGGCTGCGCCTGTGCGGGGCCCTATGCGCACCGGCTGCTCGGGATAGGCCAGGCCGAGTCCGAGACGCTGCATGCCGATCTGCGCGCCGGCAGGGAGCTTTTGAAACCCGGCTGGGTGCGGCTGAACCTGTCCTACATGATGACGCAGGCGACGGTGCGCTATATCATCGACAGCGTCGCCGAACTGGCCGCGCAGGCGCCGCGTTACGCCGCGCTCTATGACGTCGACCCGGAGACGGCGCAGTTCCGGCTGCGCAAGGCCGCCGCGGCGTGAGCTTTGCCGCTTTTCTCTGACCGGCGGGGACGATAGAACGGGGCCCAGCAAGGAGCCCCGAGAATGCGCAAGATCACACCGCAGCCCGGTATCATGGACATTGCCCTCTACGAGGGCGGCAAGGCCACCATCGGCGGGCGGACGGATGTGCTCAAGCTGTCCTCCAACGAGAATCCGCTGGGCGCGCCGCCCTCGGCCCAGGCCGCCCTGGCCGAGGCGGCGAAGACCCTGCATCGCTATCCCTCCACCGACCATGCCGATCTGCGCCAGGCGATCGGCGAGGTGCACGGCCTCGACCCGGCGCGGATCATCTGCGGCGTCGGCTCGGACGAGGTGCTGCAATTCGTCTGCCAGGCGTTTGCCGGCCCCGGGGATGAGATCATCCACACCGAACACGGGTTTTCCATGTATCCGGTGCTGATCCATATGGCCGGGGCGACGCCGGTCTGCGTCCCCGAGGCCGAGCGGCGGGTGGACGTCGACGCCATTCTGGCAGCGGTGACCGACAAGACCCGGATCGTGCTGCTGACAAACCCGGGAAACCCGACCGGTACGATCCTGCCCGCGGGCGAACTTGACCGGCTGGCCGATGGCCTGCCCGCGCATGTGCTGCTGGTGATCGACGGCGCCTATACCGAATATGCCGAGGGGTTCGACGGCGGCGCGGCGCTGGCCGGGGCGCGGCCCAACGTGATCATGACCCGCACCTTCTCCAAGGTCTATGGGTTGGGCGGGCTGCGGATCGGCTGGGGCTATGGACCCAGGGAGCTGATCGAGGTGATGACCCGGATTCGCCAGCCCTTCAACCTGTCCGGGGTGCAGCTGGCGGTGGCCGAGGCCGCGGTGCGCGACCGCGACTGGGTCGAAACCTGCACCGCGCTCAACGCGCAGCAACGGGCGCGGCTGGTCGGCGCGATCCGGCAGCTTGGGGTGGCCTGCGACGACAGCCATACCAATTTCGTTCTGGCCCGTTTTGCCGACGCCGAGGAGGCGACGGCGGTCGATCAGATGTTTCAAGACGACGGCATCATCCTGCGCCGGGTCACCGGCTATGGTTTCCCCGAGGCGCTGCGCATCACCGTGGGCGATGAGGAACAGACCGGCCGGGTGATCGAGACCCTGACCAGATGGCGGGAGCAGGCATGAGCGCCCCGATCTATGATCGTGTCGCCCTGATCGGACTGGGGCTGATCGCCTCGTCGATGTTCTGGGCGATGAAACGCGGCGGGCTGGCGGGCGAGGTGACCGGCTATGCCCGCAGCGAGGCAACCCGCGAGACCGCCCGCCGCATCGGCCTCTGCGACCGGGTCTGCGACAGCGCCGCCGAGGCCGTCGCGGACGCCGATCTGGTGGTGCTGGCGGTGCCGGTCGGCGCCATGGGCGCGGTTGCGCGCGAGATCGCCGCGGCACTGAAGCCCGGCTGCACGGTCACCGACGTGGGGTCGGTCAAGAAACACGTGATTGACGCGGTGGCGCCGGAACTGCCCGAGGGTGTGCATTTCATCCCCGGCCACCCGCTGGCGGGCACCGAGCATTCCGGCCCCGAAAGCGGCTTTGCCGAGCTGTTCGACAACCGCTGGTGCCTGCTGGTTCCGGTGGACTGCCGCTCGTCCGGGCAGGTGGCGCGGCTGCGGTCCCTGTGGGAGGGGATGGGCGCCCATGTCGACGAGATGGACGCCGAGCATCACGATCTGGTCCTCGCGGTCACCAGCCACGCGCCGCACCTCATTGCCTATACGATGGTGGGTGTCGCTGACGATCTGCGCCGGGTCACCGACAGCGAGGTGATCAAGTACTCCGCCGCGGGTTTCCGCGATTTCACCCGCATTGCGGCCTCGGACCCGACCATGTGGCGCGACGTGTTCCTGACCAACAAGGACGCGACGCTGGAGATCCTCGGCCGCTTCACCGAAGAGCTGTTCGCGCTGCAACGCGCCATCCGCACCGGCGACGGCCAGCATCTGTTCGATTATTTCACCCGCACCCGCGCCATCCGCCGGGGCATCATCGAGGCCGGGCAGGATACCGATGCCCCCGATTTCGGTCGCGCCAAAAGGGCCGGGAAATGACCGGCCGCCGGCTGGCGGCGGCGCTGGGCCTGACTCTGACGCTCGGCCTGTCGCTGCTGGCGCAGCAGCCTGCGTTCGCCCGCGCGCCGGACCAGTCGCCGCGCCCGCCGCTGCGCGGATCCGCTGAGGCGGCGCCGAACGAGGCGGCTCCGGACGAGGCGGCCCTGCCGGCACTGCGCCCGCACCCGCGTCCCGAAGAGACGGCGCCGGTGGCTGGCGCGGCGCCGGTGCCGCCACCGCAGCGGTCGCCAAGGCTGCGCCCGCCCTCGGCCCAGGTGACCAGCGCGGCGGTGCGCCCGGCCAGCCTGCCGTTTCTGAGTCCCGACCGCTCTCCGCTGCCGCTGTCGCGTCCCGACGGGCTGGAGGAAAAGGTGTTTTTCAAACGGCTCAAGCGGCGCAAGGGATCGGTCTGCGGCGACATCGACATCCAGGGCGACAAGCTGGGCGCGGTGAAGGGCAAACTGCGCGGCTGCGGAGCCACCGATACGGTGCGCGTGCGCGAGGTGGCCGGCGTGCGACTGAGCCAGCAGGCGATCATGACCTGCGACACCGCTCGCGCGCTGAAAACCTGGGTGGAGCGGGGGGTAAAGCCCGCCTTCCGCCGTCGCGGTCCGGTGGTCGAAATGCGCGTCGCCGCCCATTACGCCTGCCGCACCCGCAACAACCGCCCCGGCGCAAAGATCTCGGAACACGGCCGGGCGCAGGCGATCGACATCTCGGCCTTTACCATGCGCGACGGCGAGGTGATCACCGTGCTCAAGGGCTGGGGCCGGGGCACCACGCTGCGACCTCTTCGAGAGGTCTGGAAAACGGCCTGCGGCCCGTTCGGTACCGTGCTGGGACCAAAGGCCGACGGGTATCACCGCGATCATTTCCACGTCGATGTCGCCCGCTATCGCAGCGGCCCCTATTGCCGCTGACGGACCCTGGCGCGGCCCCCTTTTTCCCGCCCCGGTTCTGGTGTTTACAGGGGGGCGGGAACAGTCAGGGGAAAGCCGCATGACGATGTGGGTGTTCGGATACGGATCGCTGCTCTGGAACCCGGGCTTTGACGTGGCCCGGCGCGAGGTGGCGCAGCTTCGGGACTTTCACCGGTCGTTCTGCATGCGTTCGATCCACCATCGCGGCACCGAGGCCGAGCCTGGCCTTGTGCTGGCGCTCGACGCCGCCCCGGGCGCGCGCTGTGCCGGGCTCGCGCTGGCCGTGGCCGAGGGACAGGAAGAGCGAACGCTGGCCTATCTGCGCGAGCGCGAGCTGATTTCCTCGGCCTATCTCGAAAAACGCGTTGAGGTCCAGATGCCCGGCGGCCCCGCCGTCGAGGCGGTGACCTATGTGGTCGACCCGGATCACGACCAGTATTGCGGCGGGCTGGAACTGGAGGATCAGGCGCGGATCATCGCCCGCGCGGTGGGCGGGCGCGGGCCGAATACCGAGTACCTTTACAACACCGCCCGCCATCTGACCGAGATCGGTCTGAGTGACCCGGATCTGGACTGGCTGGCGCGGCGAGTCCGCGCGCTGACGGCATAAAGCCTTGGCCTTGCCTGTGATTTTTCTATAGGCTTGCCGCAGAGCAGAGAAAGTCAGGACGCCCGCCAGATGGTGCAGCGAGACCGCGAAGCCCGGCCGCAGTTTTCACAGCCGGTGCGCCAGATTATGTTGATGCTGATCGCTTTCGGGCTCGCCGGGTTCGGGGCGTTCGTCGCGCTTCCGCGGGTCTTGCCGGTATTTCTGGCCAACCTCTATCTCAACGGGTTTATCGCCGCGGTCTTCCTCATCGGTGTGCTGGCCTGTTTCTGGCAGGTGTTCCAGTTGGTCGGTTCGGTGCGCTGGATCGAACTCTTCGTCGCCGGCGAGGCTGGAGAGGACATGCGCCCGCCGCAGCTTCTGGCGCCTCTGGCCTCGCTGTTGCGCGCGCGGGGCGCCCGGATGCAGCTCAATTCCAGCTCGACCCGCTCGATCCTGGATTCCGTCGCCGAGCGGATCGACGAAGAGCGCGAGATCACCCGATATATTGTCAACCTGCTGATTTTCCTTGGTCTTTTGGGCACGTTCTATGGGTTGGCCACAACCGTTCCGGCGGTGGTCGACACCATCCGCAGCCTTGCCCCGAAAGAGGGCGAGGAGGGGATCGCGGTGTTCAACCGCCTTATGACCGGGCTGGAGGCGCAGCTGGGCGGCATGGGGGTGGCGTTCTCCTCCTCGCTGCTGGGGCTGGCCGGCTCGCTGCTGGTCGGGCTGCTGGAGCTGTTCGCGGGCCATGGCCAGAACCGGTTCTACCGCGAGCTCGAGGAATGGCTGTCTTCGATCACGCGCCTCGGCTTCTCCTCGGGCGACGAGGGGGAAAGCGCCCCGAACGTGCTTGAGGGGGTGCTGGAGCACATGTCCGAGCAGATGGAGGCGCTGCAGCAGATGTTCACCCGGTCCGACGAAAGCCGCGCCGCAG
Source organism: Antarcticimicrobium luteum (assembly GCF_004358185.1). Taxonomy (GTDB): domain Bacteria; phylum Pseudomonadota; class Alphaproteobacteria; order Rhodobacterales; family Rhodobacteraceae; genus Antarcticimicrobium; species Antarcticimicrobium luteum. Next base: position 342,431 of record NZ_SMUV01000074.1, on the reverse strand, counting down.
TGGACCGCAAGCTGGGCGATCTGGTCGACACCATCGGGCAGATGAACGACCGGCTCGATCAGACCGAAAGCACCGCCGCCGCGCTGGAGCGGGTTGCGCTGGGACAGGAGACCCTGATCGAGATGATGCGCGACCAGGGCCCGGGCGAGGGGATCGACGCCGAAAGCCGGATGCGCCTGCGCTCGATCGACGTGCAGATGCTGCGCATCCTCGAAGAGATTTCCGCCGGCCGGCAGGAAAGCATGGCCGAATTGCGCAAGGATATCGACATCCTGATCAAGGCGCTGGCGCCGTCCCGGGCCGCCGCCGCCCGACCCGGCCGCCCGGGCCGGCCGGCCAAACCAGATGAGGCAGGAGAGTAGGGCATGGCCCTGTCGCGCCGCACCGGCCAACGCTTCCAGGGGTCGATCTGGCCCGGTTTCGTCGATGCGATGACCGGGCTTTTGCTGGTGCTGATGTTCGTGCTGACCATCTTCATGGTGGTCATGTTCGTGCTGCGCGAGACCATCTCGGGCCAGGAGAGCGAACTGGACGCGCTGTCGGCCGAGGTCAACGCGCTGGCCACGGCGCTGGGCCTGGAAGAGCGGCGCAATGCCCAGCTTTCGGCGCGGATGGGCGCCCTGAGCGCGACCCTCAACGAGGCTCGGGACGATCTGGAGCAGACCCGCAATGAGCTGGACCAGCGCACCGCGATGATCGCCACGCTCACCGCCGAACGCGATCGCCAGACCGCGGCGCTGGCGGCGGCGCAGGGCCGTATCGCCAGTTTCGAGGAACAGGTCGCGGCGCTGCTGGCGGACAAGACCCGGGCCGAGGGCCAGGTCGCCGCGCTGGAGGGGGAAAAGGCCGAGCTGTTGTCGCAGCAGGAGGCGCTGAACCTTGCGCTGGCCAGCCACCGCGCGGAGATCGACGCTCAGGCCGAGGCGGCGCGGCTGGCCGCCGCCCGGCGCGAGGCGCTGGAGGCGCTAGTCGCCGATCTGCGCAAAGATGGCGCCGACAAGACGGCTGCGGCGCAGGCGTTGAGCGCGCGGGTGGAGGATCTTGAAAGCCGGCTCAGCGCCGAGGAACAGGCCCGCCTGACCGAGGCGGCGGCGGCCGAGGCGCTGCGCGAGCGGCTGAAGAATTCCGACGCCGAGCTGACCGCGATGACGATGGAACTGGAACGTCAGCGCAAGGACGCCGAGGATACCCTGACCCTGCTGGCCGCCGCCGAGGCCGCCCGCGACGCGCTGGACGAAAAGCTGGGCGCGATGCTCGCCGATCTGGAAACCGCACGGGCCGGGGCTGCCGACCGGGACGAGCTTGCCATGCGGCTGGAGCGGGTTCTGGCGCAGATGGAAACGGTCCGGGCCGAAGGCGCCGGAAAGGTCGGCGCGCTCGAGGCCGAGTTGGCCCAGGCGCGCGCCGATCTCGGCGCCGCGCAGGCTGCCCTCAACGCGGCCCGGGCCGGGGTTGATCAGGCCGACCAGAACCGCGCCGAGACCGAGGCGCGGCTGGCCCGGGCACTGGAGGCGTTGGAACAGGCGCAGGCCGCCGGCAGCGACCGCGACGCGTTGCAGCGTCGGCTTCTGGCGGCATTGGCCGCCCGCGACGCGGCCGAACAACAGGCGGCCGAACGCCTCTCCGAGGCAGAGGCCCGCGACATCCTGCTGGCCAGGGCGCGCGAGTCGCTGGCCAAACAGGAAGAGATTTCAAACTCGGCGCAGCGGCAGACCGCGCTGCTCAACCAGCAGGTCGCGGCGCTGCGCGGCCAGCTTGGCGAGCTTCAGGCGCTGCTGGACGACTACAAGGACCGAGACGCGGTGCAGCAGGTGCAGTTGCAGAACCTGGGCCAGGATCTGAACACCGCGCTGGCCCGCGCCGCCTCGGAAGAGCGTAAGCGGCGCCTGCTGGAAGAGGCCGAGCGCAAGCGGCTGGAGGCCGAGGCCAAACTGCGCGCCGAAGAGGCCGAGCAGCTCAAGCAACAGGCCAAGGATCTTGAGCGCTATCGCTCGGAATTCTTCGGCCGGCTGCGCGAGGTGCTGGGCACGCAGGAGGGGGTGCGGATTCAGGGCGACCGGTTCGTCTTCTCCTCCGAGGTGCTGTTCGCCCCGGGCGAGGCGGAACTCTCTGCCGCCGGCAACGCCGAGATCGACAAGATCGCCCGCATTCTGCGCAGCATCTCCGGTGAAATCCCCGATGAGATCGACTGGGTGATCCGCGTCGACGGTCATACCGACGATGTGCCGATACGGCCCGGCGCCGAATTCGCCGACAACTGGGAACTGAGCCAGGCCCGCGCGCTGTCTGTGGTGCGCTATCTGGTCGATGCCCATGGCATCCCGCCGGGCCGGCTCTCGGCCAACGGGTTCGGGGAATACCAGCCTGTCAATCCCGCCGACACGCCCGAGGCGCGGGCGCAGAACCGGCGGATCGAGCTGAAACTGACCGAGAAATAGGGGGCATCAGGCCCTTTTCCGGATGCGGCGATGATTGCGCCGCCCGCCCGGTGCGATCCCCTCGCGAAAGGCGACGTCGAACCCTTTGCGCACATCCGCCAAAAGGCGCTGCCCGGCGGCGCAACGCGCCTTTATTCCGGGCCGGGCAAGACGTTACCCCCAACGTCCTCTCCGTCCGGCACGGCTGTCAGCCATGCGCGGTCATCCGCACCAGCTTTATTCGATGGTAATCCCGACCTCTTCGCGGTCGATCTCCTGCCCGTCGCGCAGCAGCTGAACGCTGCCGTTATAGCGCCCCACAGGCCAGCCACCCTGTGGCTGATGCTTGCCCGCGGCGCGGAACAACTGCGCCTGATCTTTCTCCAGCTCGGCGCTTTGGTCGGTGACTGTCCCTTCGGGGCCGTCGATCACGATCCGGATCACATCGCCGGCCTGCCCGCCGAAGGCATACCCGTAGAGCACCAGCGCCGGCGCATCCGGCGCCAGCCCGTCGACCGCCGCGCGGCCCGCCTTGATCGCGTCATAGCTGGGCATGCCGGCCGCAAACCCGACCGCGAGCAGCCCGCCGGGTTCATAGGCCGGCGCCTGGTGCCACAGACCCGGCCCGGCCGGCAGCCCGCAGCCGGTTTGCCCCGGCGAGAACGGATCGACCACCACGCCGTCGCGCCGCACCGAAAGGTGGACATGGGGAAACTGGCTCTTGCCGCTCAGCCCGACCGCGCCCAGTACCGCGCCGCGGGCGACGCGGTTGCCTTTGGTCACCCGAACCGAGCCGCGCCGCATATGGCAATACTGGGTCTCCCAGCCGTTGCCATGGTCGATCACAACGCCGTTGCCGCATTCGCGGTCGGCCACCGCGGTCTCGTCGCCCTGGTAAAAGGCGCCATCGACCATGCCATCGCGGAGCGCGGTCACCACCCCCGGCGCGGCGGCCAGAACATCGACGCCGGCCACCATCGCCGACAGATCCGTCAGCGCGAAATCGGTGCCCTTGTGGCCCTCATAGCTGAGTGTGCCGCAGCGATAGTCCTGCGCCCCCGGCCCGGGATCGGCATCGACATATTGCTGAATATGGCAGGTTTCGCCCGGATCGCAGGCGATCGGCAGGCCCAATGCGAAATCGCCCGCCGCGACGGGCGCGGCGAGCGAAAGGCAAAGGGCGGTCAGCGCCGCCCGCATCACTCAGCGGTCAGCAGCGGCGGCTTGTTGCCCGACAGGCGCGGCTTTCCGGGGCCTTCGATCCGCAGATCCAGCGCGCCGTTCTTCAGGCCGACCTTGACCACGCCGCCCTTGGACAGCTTGCCGAACAGCAGTTCCTCGGCCAGCGGCTTTTTGATGTATTCCTGGATCACCCGGCCCAGCGGCCGCGCGCCCATCTTGTCATCATAGCCCTTGTCCGCCAGCCACTCAGCCGCCGGACGGGTCAGCTCGATCGCCACGCCGCGGTCCAGAAGCTGCGCCTCCAGTTGCAGCACGAACTTCTCGACCACCTGCAGGATCACCTCTTTGGGCAGAGGCGCAAAGGAGATCACCGCGTCCAGACGGTTGCGGAACTCCGGCGTGAAGGTCCGCTCGATGGCGGCCGTATCCTCGCCCTCGCGGCGGTCGCGGCCAAACCCGATTGCGCTCTTGGCCTGTTCGGTGGCCCCTGCGTTCGAGGTCATGATCAGGATCACGTTGCGGAAATCCACCGTCCGGCCGTTGTGGTCGGTCAGCTTGCCGTGGTCCATCACCTGCAGCAGGATATTGTAGACGTCCGGGTGCGCCTTTTCCATCTCGTCCAGCAGCAGCACACAATGCGGGTGCTGGTCGACCCCGTCGGTCAGCATGCCGCCCTGATCGAACCCGACATAGCCCGGCGGCGCGCCGATCAGGCGGCTGACCGCGTGTTTCTCCATGTATTCCGACATGTCGAAGCGCAGCAGCTCCACCCCGAGCGTATCGGCCAGCTGTTTGGCCACCTCGGTCTTGCCCACGCCGGTCGGCCCGGCAAAGAGATAGTTGCCGATCGGTTTTTCCGGCTCGCGCAGACCGGCGCGGGCCAGCTTGATCGCGCTGGACAGCGCCACGATCGCCTGGTCCTGGCCGAACACCACGCGCTTGAGCGATTTTTCCAGATCCTTGAGCACCTCGGCATCGTCCTTGGAGACGTTCTTGGGCGGAATGCGGGCGATCTTGGCGACCACCGCCTCGATCTCCTTGGTCCCGATGGTCTTGCGCCGCTTGCTCTCGGCCAGCAGATGCTGCGCCGCGCCTGCCTCGTCGATCACGTCGATCGCCTTGTCGGGCAGCTTGCGGTCGTTGATGTAGCGTGCCGACAGCTCCACCGCCGTCTTGATCGCGTCGCCGGTATATTTTACCCCGTGATGCTCCTCGAAATAGGGCTTCAAGCCTTTGAGGATCTTTACCGTGTCGTCCACGCTGGGCTCGGTCACATCGATCTTCTGGAACCGGCGCGACAGCGCGCGGTCCTTCTCGAAGTGCTGGCGGAACTCCTTGTAGGTGGTGGATCCCATGGTGCGCAGCTTGCCGCCCTGCAACGCCGGTTTCAGCAGGTTCGAGGCGTCCATCGCCCCGCCCGAGGTGGCGCCGGCGCCGATCACCGTATGGATCTCGTCGATGAACAGCACCGCGTCGGGATGTTCTTCAAGCTCGTTCACCACCGCCTTCAGCCGCTCCTCGAAATCGCCGCGATAGCGGGTTCCGGCCAGCAGCGCGCCCATGTCGAGCGAATAGATCGTGGCATGGGCCAGCACCCCCGGCACCTCGCCCTTGACGATCTTGCGCGCCAGCCCCTCGGCGATGGCGGTCTTGCCAACGCCGGGGTCGCCCACCAGCAGCGGATTGTTCTTGCGGCGGCGGCACAGCACCTGGATACAGCGTTCCACCTCCTGGTCGCGGCCGATCAGCGGGTCGATCGCCCCCTCGCGCGATTTGGCGTTCAGATCGACACAGTACTTGCCCAGCGCGCTTTCCTTCTGGTCGGCTTCGGGCATGGCGCTGTGAACATCATCTTCGGACTCGGTCGAGCCCTGGATCGGGCGGGATTCGCCAAAGGCGGGATCCTTGGCCACGCCGTGGGCGATGTAGTTTACCGCGTCGTAACGGGTCATGTCCTGTTCCTGCAGGAAATAGGCGGCGTTCGATTCCCGCTCGGCAAAGATGGCGACCAGAACGTTGGCGCCCGTCACCTCGGTGCGGCCCGAGCTTTGCACATGGATCGCGGCGCGCTGGATCACGCGCTGGAAGGCGGCGGTCGGCACCGCCTCGGAGCCGTCGATATCGGTGACAAGATTGGACAGATCCTCGTCGATGAACTCGACAAGGGTGCTGCGCAACTCGCCCAGATCGACGCTGCAGGCCTTCATGACGCGGGTGGCGTCGGGTTCGTCCAGCAACGCCAGCAGCAGATGCTCCAGCGTGGCGAATTCGTGGCGCCGCTCGTTGGCGAGTGCCAAAGCAGCGTGGATGGCCTGTTCAAGGGTGCTCGAGAATGAAGGCACGTTGGTGCTCCTCTGATCTGGGTCGGGAGGGAGAAGGCGTCAGGCGCCGATGCCCCGGGCCAACCATGTCTTTATACCATTAGAGTTTGGTTGATCAGGGCGCAGCTTCAAGGTTTTTCTGCATTTTCTGTATCACTTTTGATGCCATTCGGGCCCAAAGGGCCGTTGCGTGGCACTGGCGAACGGCCCCGGTGGCGGGCACACGCGGAGGATCGCCACCCCGACCACGTGGGAAATCACCTGTCGGATCCGCGCGATAGGCCCGCGCGCCAGAGGTTTGCCGCGCCGGACCGGTCTGTGTTCGTCTGCGGCACTTTTTCACAGTTGGTGTTGTAAAGTGTGATTTCATGGCGGTTGCTTCAGACGCGCTTTCTGTTTTTTTCTCCGATCTCGATACAATTTCCCGCCTTGGCCCCGATCTCGACGCCGCACGCAACGACGTCCTGCGCGGCTTCGAGCACGGGCTTGACCGCATCGAGATTGCCGGCACGGCCTTCGCGGATCTCTCGATCGCTCAACGGAGCGGCCATACCTTCATCGACTACGGCCGCGCCTCGGACCTGATCAAGATCGCGGATTTCACCGGTGTCCTGACGGCCGATGATTTCCTCTGATCAGGCGTCTCTGTGCCCGGCGTCAGAACCGGTCCTTGCGGCCGCGGATCTCGGCGAACACCGCGGCCGGGTCGGCCCCGTCCATGCCCAGGTGTTTCTGTATCCCGGGATCGCCCGCGCGCAGGAAGGGGTTGGTCGCAAGTTCCAGCGCCAGCGTTGAGGGCACCGTGGGCCGCCCGGCCGCGCGCGCCGCTGCGATGTCGCGCAGGCGCTGGCTCAGGGCGGGGTTGTCCGGGTCGACGGTCTCGGCGAACCGGCCGTTGGCTTGGGTGTATTCGTGGCCGGAATAGACCACCGTTTCGGGGGGCAGGGCGGCCAGTTTCGACAGCGAGTCCCACATCTGCGCCATGGTGCCCTCGAACACCCGGCCGCATCCCAGCGCCATCAGGCTGTCGGCGGTAAAGACCGCGCGGCTGTCGGCGAAGTAATAGGCGATATGCCCCACGGTGTGGCCGGGCACGTCGATGACCTGTCCGGTTTCGCCGCCGATCTGTACGGAATCCCCCTCGGACACCTGAACGTCGAGCGGCGGCAGCCGGTGCGCGTCGGCGGCGGCCCCAGTCACCCTGGCGGGGTGGGCGGCCAGAATCTCGGCCAGACCCTCGACATGGTCCCAGTGGTGATGGGTCAGCAGCACCTGGCTGAGCCTCCATCCCTTGTCCGCCAGCGCCGCAAGAATCGGGCCTGCCTCGGGCGCGTCGATCAGCGCAGTCTCGCCGCGCACCGCGTCATGGGCCAGAAAGGCGTAATTGTCCGACAGGCAGGGAACGGTGAGGATCTCCAGAGGCATGGTCTTTCGCCCTTTCAATGCGGGGTGTCATTGTTAAACTGCCCCCAGCTTGGCCGATCAAACGGGCGCCCGCAATGCATCTCGATGTGCAGGATCTGCGCAATTTCTATTACCGCAGTACGCTGGGCCGGGCGGCGCAGGGCTCGATCCGTGGGGCCATGCTGGATCTGTGGCCCGAGGCCAAGGGGCGATCCGTCGCCGGATTCGGATTCGCGGTGCCGCTGCTGCGTCCCTATCTCGCCGATGCGCGCCGGGTGGTGGCGCTGATGCCGGGGCCGCAGGGGGTGATGCCCTGGCCGGCGGGGATGCCCAATGTCTCGGTCATGTGCGAAGAGACGCTCTGGCCGATCGAGACCGGCCATGTGGACAAACTGGTGGTGATGCACGGGCTGGAAACCTCCGAACGCCCCTCGCATCTGCTGGACGAATGTTTCCGGGTGCTGGGGCCGGGGGGCAAGGCGCTGTTCATCGTACCCAATAGGGGCGGGCTGTGGTCACGCAGCGACCGCACGCCCTTTGGCTACGGGCGGCCCTATTCGCTGGGTCAGCTCGAATCCCAGCTCAAGCAGCATCAGTTCCTGCCCGAACGTCACAGCGCGGCGCTGTATCAGCCGCCCTCGGCCCGTCGCTTCTGGCTGCGCTCCGGCGCGCTGATGGAGCGGATGGGGCGGCATCTGCCGACGGTTCTGGTCGGTGGGGTGCTGATGGTCGAGGCCTCGAAACGGGTGCAGCCGCCGCACGGCTCGGTGGTCAAGGATCTTGCCAAACGCCCGATCAAGGCGCTGGACGGGCTGGCCAAACCGGCCTGATCGACCGCCGTCGCGCGGTAATTGTCCCGCCCGTGCCGTCAGGAATCGCCCAAAAACGCCGTTTTTTTTCGCCCGGATTTCGTGCAAACCGTCGCAGTTCGGCTAACGGCATGAAAACAGGGGGATAATGGGGATGGCTGTTATCGCTATAGGTTGTTGCGGGGCTGGGTGCGCTCTGCTATCTCCACGCTGATTTTGATGACCTGCCGAAAGGCGGGTCGTTTTTCACGCCCCCGGACGCTCGTCTTGCGGCCAGCCGGGGCCAAATGTCGGAAGGGTGGACGTGTCCGAACCAGCTTCGATTTCCGCGGGCATCGCCGAGCGCTATGCCACCGCGATCTTTGAGATCGCGAAAGAGAATAACGACCTTGCCGGTCTCGAGACCGGCCTCAACGATCTGGCCGCCGCGCTGGACGGCAGCGCCGAACTGCGCGATCTGATGTCTTCGCCGATCTACTCGCGCGCCGAACAGGAGCGCGCGATCACCGCCGTGGCCGAAAAGATGGGGATCGCAGAAGTCTTGCGCAAGTCCCTCGCGCTGATGGCTCAGAAACGCCGCCTCTTCGTCGTGCCTCAGCTGATCGCCGCCCTGCGCGCGCTGATCGCCGAGGACCGCGGCGAAGTGACCGCCGACGTGGTCTCGGCCAAGGCCCTGACCAAGGCGCAGACCGAGAAGCTGGCCAAGACGCTGACTGCCCGCGTGGGCAAGACCGTGAATGTGAATGCGACCGTCGATGAAAGCCTCATTGGCGGTCTTGTCGTTAAAGTCGGCTCGAAGATGATCGACACCTCGATCCGCTCCAAGCTCGACTCCCTCCAGAATGCAATGAAAGAGGTCGGATAAATGGGTATCCAAGCTGCAGAGATTTCTGCGATCCTGAAGGACCAGATCAAGAATTTTGGTCAAGACGCCGAGGTGGCCGAGATCGGCCGCGTGCTCAGCGTCGGTGACGGTATCGCCCGTGTGTATGGCCTCGACAACGTTCAGGCCGGCGAGATGGTCGAGTTCCCGGGCGGCATCATGGGTATGGCGCTGAACCTCGAGGCCGACAACGTCGGCATCGTGATCTTCGGCTCCGACCGCGCCATCAAGGAAGGCGACACCGTCAAGCGCACCAACTCGATCGTTGACGTGCCGATCGGCCCCGAGCTGCTGGGCCGCGTCGTTGACGGTCTCGGCAACCCGCTGGACGGCAAGGGCCCGATCGCCTCGACCCAGCGCGGCGTGGCCGACGTCAAGGCCCCCGGCATCATCCCGCGTAAATCGGTGCACGAGCCGATGGCGACCGGCCTGAAATCGGTCGACGCGATGATCCCGATCGGCCGTGGCCAGCGCGAGCTGATCATCGGCGACCGTCAGACCGGCAAGACCGCCGTGGCGCTCGACGCCATTCTGAACCAGAAGGTCTATAACGACGCCGCGGGCGACGACGAGAGCAAGAAGCTTTACTGCGTCTACGTCGCCATCGGTCAGAAGCGCTCGACCGTCGCCCAGCTGGTGAAGAAGCTGGAAGAGACCGGCGCCATCGACTATTCGATCGTCGTGGCCGCGACCGCGTCCGAGCCGGCGCCGATGCAGTACCTGGCGCCCTATACCGCCACCGCGATGGCCGAGTATTTCCGCGACAACGGCAAGCACGCGCTGATCATCTACGATGACCTGTCGAAACAGGCCGTGTCCTATCGTCAGATGTCGCTGCTGCTGCGCCGTCCGCCGGGGCGTGAAGCCTATCCCGGCGACGTGTTCTATCTGCACTCCCGCCTGCTGGAGCGCTCGGCCAAGCTGAACGAGGATTTCGGCTCGGGCTCGCTCACCGCGCTGCCGATCATCGAAACCCAGGGTGGCGACGTGTCGGCGTTCATTCCGACCAACGTGATCTCGATTACCGACGGCCAGATCTTCCTGGAAACCGAGCTGTTCTATCAGGGCATCCGCCCCGCCGTGAACACCGGTCTGTCGGTGTCGCGCGTGGGCTCCTCGGCGCAAACCAGCGCGATGTCCTCGGTTGCCGGTCCGGTGAAACTGTCGCTGGCCCAGTACCGCGAGATGGCGGCCTTTGCCCAGTTCGGCTCGGACCTCGACGCCGCCACCCAGCAGCTGCTGGCCCGTGGCGCACGTCTGACCGAGCTGATGAAGCAGCCGCAGTATTCGCCGCTGACCAACGCCGAGATCGTCTGCGTGATCTTCGCCGGCACCAACGGCTATCTCGACAAGGTCGATGTCAGCGATGTGGGCCGCTACGAGGCGGGTCTGCTGGCGCACCTGCGCGGCAAGCATCAGGATCTGCTGGAATGGATCACCTCCGAAGATCCCAAGATCAAAGGCGACGCCGCTGATCGTGTCAAAGCTGCGCTCGACGAATTCGCCGCTGATTTCGCTTAAGGGGAGATAAGGCAATGCCAAATCTCAAGGACCTTAAAAACAGGATCGCGTCGGTCAAATCGACCCGCAAGATCACCAAGGCCATGCAGATGGTGGCCGCGGCGAAACTTCGCCGCGCCCAGGAATCCGCCGAAGAGGCCCGCCCCTATGCCGAACGGTTCAATGCCGTGATGGCGGGGCTGGCCGCCTCGGTCGGGGGCAGCGACAGCGCCCCCAAACTTCTGCGCGGCACCGGCAGCGATCAGGTTCATCTCCTGATCGTGCTGACGGCCGAGCGGGGCCTGTGCGGCGGCTTTAACAGCAATATCGCCAAACTGGCGCGCCAGCACGCGGCGTCGCTCAAGGCCAAGGGCAAGACGGTCAAGATCCTGACCGTCGGCAAGAAGGGCCGGGACGCGATGAAACGCGATTTCGGCAGTCTGTTCGTGGGTCACGTCGATCTGACCGAGGTCAAGCGGGTCGGCTATGCCGATGCGCAGGGCATCGCCAAGGACATCCTCGACCGCTTCGACGCGGGCGAGTTCGACGTTGCGACGATCTTCTTCGCGGAGTTCGTCAACGTGGTCACTCAGGTGCCGACCGCACAACAGATCATCCCGGCGACCTTCGATCAGGAGGCCGCGGGTGAGGGCACGCTCTATGATTACGAGCCCGACGAAGAGGCCATCCTGGCCGATCTTCTGCCCAAGGGTGTGGCGACCGCCATCTTCAGCGCGTTGCTCGAGAACGGCGCCTCGGAACAGGGCGCGCGGATGAGTGCGATGGACAATGCGACCCGCAACGCGGGCGAGATGATCGACAAGCTGACCATCCAGTACAACCGCTCGCGCCAGGCCGTGATCACCAACGAGCTGATTGAAATCATTTCGGGCGCGGAAGCCCTGTAAAAGAACCGGAGACGAAACAATGGCAAACAAACAAGGCAAGATCACTCAGGTGATTGGCGCCGTTGTGGACGTGCAGTTCGACGGCCACCTGCCCGAGATTCTGAACGCCCTGGAAACCGACAACAATGGCAAGCGCCTGGTGCTGGAAGTGGCCCAGCACCTGGGCGAAGGCACCGTGCGCACCATCGCCATGGACGCGACCGAAGGTCTGGTCCGTGGTCAGCTGGTGTCCGATACCGGCGCGCCGATCTCGGTGCCGGTGGGCAACGCGACCCTGGGCCGCATCCTGAACGTGGTCGGCGAGCCGGTCGATGAGAAGGGTCCGGTCGACGCGACGGAAACCCGTGCCATCCACCAGCCGGCCCCGGAATTCTCCGAACAGTCGACGGAATCGGAAGTGCTGGTCACCGGCATCAAGGTGGTCGACCTGCTGGCCCCCTACGCCAAGGGCGGCAAGATCGGCCTGTTCGGCGGCGCCGGCGTGGGCAAGACGGTTCTGATCATGGAGCTGATCAACAACATCGCCAAGGTGCACTCGGGCTTCTCGGTGTTCGCTGGCGTGGGGGAACGGACCCGCGAGGGCAACGACCTCTATCACGAGATGATCGAATCCAACGTCATCAAGCCGGACAACCTGTCGGAAAGCCAAGTGGCCCTGGTCTACGGTCAGATGAACGAGCCTCCGGGGGCACGTGCCCGTGTCGCGCTGACCGGCCTGACCCTGGCCGAGCAGTTCCGCGACCAGTCCGGGACCGACGTTCTGTTCTTCGTCGACAACATCTTCCGCTTCACCCAGGCGGGCTCCGAGGTGTCGGCGCTTCTGGGCCGTATTCCTTCGGCCGTGGGCTACCAGCCGACGCTGGCCACCGACATGGGCCAGATGCAGGAACGCATCACCTCGACCAAGGCCGGCTCGATCACCTCGATCCAGGCCGTCTACGTTCCCGCGGACGACCTGACCGACCCGGCCCCGGCCACGACCTTTGCCCACCTCGACGCCACCACCGTGCTGTCGCGTGCGATCTCGGAACTCGGCATCTATCCCGCCGTGGACCCGCTCGACTCGACCTCGCGTCTGATGGACCCGGCGATCCTGGGCGAAGAGCACTACAAGGTGGCGCGCGACGTGCAGGGTATCCTGCAGCGCTACAAATCACTCCAGGACATCATCGCCATCCTCGGCATGGACGAACTGAGCGAAGAGGACAAGCTGACCGTGGCCCGTGCCCGGAAGATCCAGCGTTTCCTCTCGCAGCCGTTCGACGTGGCCAAGGTGTTCACCGGTTCGGACGGTGTGCAGGTGCCGCTGGAAGACACCATCAAATCGTTCAAGGCGGTTGTCGCCGGTGAATACGACCATCTGCCGGAAGGCGCTTTCTACATGGTCGGCGGCATCGACGAAGTGATCGCCAAGGCCGAAAAGATGGCGGCTGACGCCGCTTAAGGAGCGCCCTCATGGCAGATACAATGCAATTCGACCTCGTCAGCCCGGAGCGCCGCCTGGCGTCGCTCCGCGCCAGCGCGGTCCAGATCCCCGGCGCCGATGGCGACATGACGGCGATGCCCGATCATGCCCCGCTCATCACCACGCTGCGCCCGGGCGTGCTGCGGATCGAAAGCCCGGAAGGCAATTCCGAGTTCGTCGTGACCGGCGGCTTTGCCGAAATCGGCAGCGACACCATGTCGGTTCTGGCCGAAAAGGCGATCCCGGTGACCGAGGTGACCCGTGCGCATCTCGATGAGCTGGTCGCCGAGGCCCGCGCCGCGCATGATGCGGCCAAGGGCGCGCCCGACGCGCATCCGAGCATCGTCGACGACGCGGCCAAGCTGCTCGCCGACATGGAGGCCCTGGGCGATCACATGAGCCTGTGATCGTCTGAGTCCTCTCTGGCGCAAGGCATTCAGACCGGCCCCCTCGCGGGGCCGGTTTTATTTTGACAAAACCAGCCTGGAAAGGCTTGCTGTGGCGACCCGCGAACAGAGTCATGGAACGGAATGAAGAAACTGGAAAACCATCTCATCGGCATCGATCAGGGCGACGTGTCCCTGTTTGCCGATTTCGAGGACGGCGGCGAGATGTGGACCGGCGAGGGCCCCCGCGAACGGCGCCGCGCGATCCGCTTTGGCGAGCCGTTCCGCGCGCCGCCCGCGGTTCATGTCTCGGTCTCGCTGCTCGACGCGGATACGGCCTCGGCGGTCCGCACCGAGCTGTTGGTCGACAATGTCACCAACGAGGGTTGCGAGATCGTGTTCCGGACCTGGCTCGACACCCGCATTGCGCGCATCCGCGTGGCCTGGATGGCGATCGGGGCGCTCAATCACGACGACGACTGGGTCATCGGCTGATGGCGGGCGCCCCCGCGCCCCCGGATCAGTCCGGCATGTAGAGCGACTCGTAGATCGGCGACAGCGTCTTGTCCTCGAACAGCGACGAGACGCTGGTGCCGTACCAGATGTTCAGGATCGCCTGGGCAAAGATCGGCGCCGTGGGGACGATGCGGATATTCGGCGCGGCCTGCACCGCCTTGCTGGGCTCGATGGTGTCGGTCAGAACCAGAGTCTTCATCACCGAATTGGTGATCCGTTCCACCGCCGGGCCGCTCATCACCCCGTGAGAGATATAGGCGTGCACCTCTTTGGCGCCGTTCTCCATCAGCACCTCGGCCGCCTTGCACAGGGTGCCGGCGGTGTCGCACATGTCGTCGACGATGATGCAGATCTTGTCGGTCACATTGCCGATCACCGTCATCTCGGCCACTTCGCCCGGCTTCTCGCGGCGCTTGTCCACGATCGACAACGGCGAATTGATCCGCTTGGCCAGTTCCCGCGCGCGCGCCACGCCGCCCACGTCCGGAGAGACCACCATCAGATCGCCCATCCGGTCCCTGAAATGCGCCTTGATGTCGAGCGCGAAGATCGGAGAGGCATAGAGGTTGTCGACCGGAATGTCGAAAAAGCCCTGGATCTGCGCCGCGTGCAGGTCCATCGTCAGAACCCGCTCGATCCCGGACTGGGTCAGCAGGTTGGCCACCAGCTTGGCGCTGATCGGCGTGCGGGCCTTGGTGCGGCGATCCTGGCGGGCATAGCCGAAATAGGGGATCACGGCGGTGATCCGCGCCGCGCTGGACCGGCGCAGCGCGTCGGCCATGATCAGCAGCTCCATCAGGTTGTCATTGGCCGGGTTCGATGTCGGCTGGATCAGGAACATGTCCTCACCGCGCACGTTCTCGTAAACCTCGACAAAGATTTCGCCGTCGTTGAACCGCTCGACGCGGGCGTCGACCAGATCGAGGTTGACCCCCCGATGCATACTCATGCGGCGCGCGATGGCCTCGGCAAGCGGAAGGTTGGCGTTCCCAGCGATAAGCTTGGGTTCGTTCAGAGTCGCCATGTGCTGATATCCCCGGGCAGCAAGGTCTGGTGTGACAGAATCGTGAAGTTGACACCGCTTAGCATGTGCGTACCTTCGCGCAAAGATTTGGGCGGGAGAAATGTTAAGATGCCACATCATGTAGATTACTTCTTTTCGACGCTGTCGCCCTATGTCTATCTCGCGGGCACGCGGCTGGAGCAGATCGCCGCGCGGCACGGCGCCACGATCACCTACAAGCCGCTGGACATCATCGGTCTGTTCCCGCGTACCGGCGGCGTTGCCCCGGCCGAGCGGCACCCGGCGCGGATGCAGTACCGGGCGCAGGAGCTGATGCGGCAGTCGAAAAAGCTGGGGCTGGCGTTCAACCTCAAGCCGGCGCACTGGCCGACCAACCCGGCGCCCTCGTCCTATGCGATCATCGCGGCGCAGGCCGCGGGCGGCGGTGACATGGGGGCGCTGATCCATGGCATCACCCGCGCCGTCTGGGCCGAAGACCGGGACATCGCCGAGGATACGGTGCTGCGCGCCTGCCTGGAGGCCGCCGGGTTCGATCCGGCGCTGACCGACAGCGGGCTGCTTGCGGGCGCCGAGGCTTATGCCGCCAATCTCGAAGAGGCCGCCGCGCGCGGTGTCTTCGGCTCGCCCTTCTACATTACCGGCGAGGACCAGAGATTCTGGGGCCAGGACCGGCTGGACGACCTTGAGGCCACCCTCGCGGGCGATCTGTGATGGACGGGCAGGGACTGCCGCAGCCGGTGTTCGCGCGGCAGTTCGGCCATGGCCCCCGACAGGTGCTGGCGATCCATTGCACGCTGGCCCATTCCGGCGCCTGGCGCGGGATTGCCGCGCAGCTGGAGGCCGAGGCGACCTTTACCGCCTTCGACATGCTCGGCCACGGACGCAGCCCCGATTGGGACGGGCAGGGCGACGTGCAGGACCGCATGACCGAGATCGGCGAAAGTTTCCTGACCGAGCGGATGGACGTGATCGGCCACTCCTTCGGCGCCACGGTCGCGCTGCGGCTGGCGGCAGCGCATCCGGACCGGGTGCGCTCGCTGACCATGGTCGAGCCGGTCTATTTCTGTTTCGCGATGCAGGACGACCCGGAGGCGCTGGCCCTGCACGAGGCCGATACCGCCGCCTTCACCGGCCCGCTCGAGCGGGGCGAATATGAGACCGGCGCGCGGCTGTTCAACGAATTGTGGGGCGGGGCGGGGGTGTCCTGGGACGACATGCCCGAGGCCGCGCGCGCCGGTATGGTGCGCAGCATCCGCTTTGTGCCCGCGTGCCGCCCGTCTCTCTACGACGACCTTGCCGGCATTCTCGGGCCGGACCGGATCGCCCGGGTTTCGATGCCCGCGCTGCTGCTCCGCGGCACCGTCAGCCATCCGGTGACCAGGGCGATCAATGACGCCATCGCCCGCCGCCTGCCCGATGCCCGGAACGTGGTGATCGAAGGGGCGGGTCATATGCTGCCGATCACCCACCCGGCAGAGGTGGCGTCACATCTGCGCGCGCTGTTTGAATGGGCCGGCGAGTAGCCCCGCGCTTTTCATCCGTCGGGCCGACCCAGGGCCGGGCGTGGCCCTCTGCGCCTGGACGTTGACAGGATATTCGGGCGCGCGCACCGCCACTTGCCTCCCGCCCCCTCTCAGGGGGACGGAGGGGGAAATGGGGCGAGACAGGGAGGGAGAAACCGGGAGGGGGGGCCTTGCCAGCCCTCAGCTCTTGGCCAGTTCCACGAACCGGTCGATCAGATCGGCGCTGATCGACCAGTCGCAGACCAGCCGGCAGCCCAGCGGCTCGTCACCGTCGCCGGTCTCCAGCGGGCCGCCCTGCAGGTAGTACATCGCGCCCTCGGCCTTGAGCCGCTGGTGCACGCGGCGGGGCAGGGCGGCAAAGATCATGTTGGCCTGCGGCACGTTCAGGAACTCGGCGCCCGCATCGCGCAGCCCTACGGCCAGGCGGGTGCAATTGGCGTTGGCCTGTTCGGCCATTTCCAGCCACAGCCCGTCCGCCAGATAGGCCTCCATCTGCGCCGAAAGATAGCGGTGCTTGGAAAACAGATGCGCCCCCCGCTTGCGCCGCAGCTCGAATTCCCAGCCCTGCGCGGGATCAAAGAACACCACCGCCTCGGCGCCCATCAGCCCGTTCTTGGTGCCGCCGAAGGACACCGCGTTGACGCTGGCCTGCCAGGTCATCTCTGCCGGGCTGCATCCCAGCGCCACCAGCGCGTTGGCAAAGCGCGCGCCGTCCAGATGCACCGGCAGGTCAAAGTCGTTTGCCACTGCGGTCAGTTCGCGCAATTCCTCCAGCGTATAGACTGATCCACGCTCGGTCACCTGGGTGATCGACACCGGGCCGCGCTGCGGCCCGTGCACGCCGCGGGTTTCTTCGCCCTCGATCGCCGCGCGCAGGGTTCTGGACGTCATCTTGTCGTCCGCGCCCACCAGCGTCAGCTTGGCGCCGCCGGAATAGAACTCCGGCGCGTTGCACTCGTCCTCCTGGATATGGGCGACGGGGGTGCAAAAAATAGTGTCCCAGGGATTGGCCAGCGTCGCCAGCGCCAGCGAATTGGCCGCAGTGCCGGTGGCGACGAGATAGACGGCCGCGTCGGGCGCCTCGAACACCTCGCGGATGCGGTCGCGCACCCGGTCCATCAGCGCATCGGCGCCATAACCCATGGCATAGCCGCTGTTGGCCTCGGCCAGCGCCTCCATTACCCTGGGGTGGACCGGGCCGGTATTGTCAGAGGCAAAGAACATCAGATCGGCTCCTCGATGATATACTCTTCCCAGTCCTCTTCCGGGATCTCGAATTCCGGCACGGTCCGGTTGCGTACGGAAACGCCGGCCGAATGTACGCTTTCGGCGGTGCCCGAGATCAGCGGGTGCCAGTCGAACAGCGGCTTGCCCTCCCAGAGCAGGCGATAGGCGCAAGTTCGCGGCATCCAATAGGCGTGCTCGTCGATATTGCCCGGGCGCAGGACGATGCATTCGGGCACGAACTGGTGCCGGATCTCATATTGCGCGCAGCGGCAGGTGGTGTCGTCCAGCAGCCGGCAGGCGACGCGGGTCAGGGCGACCTCGCCGGTGTCCTCGTCCTCCAGCTTGTTCAGGCAGCATTTGCCGCAGCCGTCGCACAGCGCCTCCCACTCCCGCTCGGTCAGCTTGCGAAGGGGCTTTCGTTCCCAAAAGCGCGGCGAGAGGCCGGAACGGTCGATCGGATCGCTCATAGATCGCCCAGGATGTCGCGGGATCGGGCGCAATCGCCATCCATCTGCGCGATCAGCGCGTCGAGGCTCTCGAACTGCATCTCGGGACGCAGGAATTCCACCAGCCCGACCGAGAGCGTCGCGCCATAGAGATCGCCGGAAAAGTCAAAGATATAGGTCTCGATATTGGGCACCTCGCCGCCGAACATCGGTCGCACCCCCAGCGAGGCGGCACCGCGATAGCTGCCCTTGTGCGGCCCGTCGAGCACATCGACCAGCACCGCATAGACTCCGAAGGCGGGCGGGTGCAGCCCCTCGATCGACATGTTGGCGGTGGGAAAGCCCAGCTCGCGGCCGCGCTGTTCGCCGCCAATCACGGCGCCCTCGATCCGGTGCCAGTGGCCCAGCATGGAGGCCGCCTCGCGTGGGCGGCCCTCGCTCAGCGCGGTGCGGATCGCGGTGGAGGAGACGGTGTTTTCCGACTGTTCCAGCAGCGGCGCGACGGTGACGCCGAAGCCCATCTCGCGCCCGAAGCGGACCAGATCCTGCGCGTTGCCGGCGCGGCCCTTGCCAAAGCAGAAATCGGCCCCCACCACCACATGCGCGACGCCCAGCCCCTCGGCCAGCACGCTGCGGGCGAAGGCCTCTGGCGTGAGGCCGGCCAGGGCGGCGTTGAAATTCAGCTCATAGAGCTTTTCGACCCCCAGCTTTTCCAGCCGGTGCGCCCGTGCGCCGCGGCGCATCAGGCGGAAGGGCGGGCTTTGCGGCGCGAAGTATTCGCGCGGATGCGGCTCGAATGTGATAATGCCCAGCGGTGCCTGCGGTGCCGCCCCGCGCGCCAGCCGGATCACCGACTGGTGGCCCAGATGCACACCGTCGAAATTGCCGATCGCGGCACTGGCGCCGCGGTCCTGGGTTTCGACGAACTGATGATCCCGGATGATCCGCATGGGCGATGCCTAGCGCCCCGCGCGCCTGGGCGCAAGACGCCCCGCGCCGGACCTGAATGGCCTCAGTCGAACTTGCGGCTGGGGGCGAGCACGGTCGCCTCGCCGATCAGCACCTTCTTGTCGTTGACCGAGCAGTGACAGTCCAGCTTGACGCGCCGCTTGCCCAGGTCGATGTCGATCACCTTGACCTCGGCATAGACCATGTCGCCGGGCCGCACCGGGGCAAGGAATTTCAGCGTCTGGCCCATGTAGACGGTGCCGTGCCCCGGCAGCTGTTCGCCGATCACCGCCGAGATCAGCCCGGCGGTCAGCATCCCATGCGCGATGCGCCCCTCAAAGATGGTGTCCTGCGCGTAATCGTCGTCCAGATGCACCGGGTTATGGTCGGTGGAGACCTGTGCGAACATCTCGATATCCTCGTCGGTCACCACTTTGCGCAGATGGCGGGTCATGCCCATCTCGATATCCTCGATGCAGATCGTTCCGCGGGGCAGGTTGTCCAACATATCGTCCTCTTGTCTCATCTGCGCGGCAATAAATGTGCGACTCTGGTGGTGGTGCGGCAACTTTATTACTTTGCAGGCGCAGAAAATCAAGCGGTTTTTCAGTCAGCGCAAATGCCCGATCGCATAGGTCGGGGCGGTCATTTCCGCCTCCAGAAAGGCCGCCAGCGCCGCAGGTTCCGGTTGTTGCGCGGTTTTCGTGTCCTGCGCCGCCAGTCCGCCGGTGATGAAGAGGGAATCGATATCCTCGCCCATGGCGCCGGCGATGTCAGTGTGGATGCCGTCGCCGATGGCCAGGATTGCCGCATTGCCCACGTCCTTGCCCAGATCCGCCAGACGGCGGCGGGCCAGATCGTAGATCGGCGGATGCGGCTTGCCGAAATAAAGGCTCTCTCCCCCCATTTCGGTATAGAGCCGGGCCAGCGCACCGGCGCACCATTCGCGGGTCTCGCCCCGGTCCACGACGATATCGGGATTGGCGCAGAGCAGTTTCAGCCCCTTCTGCTTGGCCAGCAGGAACTCGGGCCGGTTCACCGCCGGATCGGCCATCGGATCGAACGGGCCGCAGCAGACGATGCCCTCGGCCTGGTCCAGCGGCACGCGGGTGACCGGGGCGGGGTCGTGGATCACATGCAGCGGTTCGAAGAATTCGTGGTCACGCTCCCATTCGCCCATGAACCAGACCTTTTCACCGACCACGCCTTCGAACATCGCCGCGCGCGCGCTGTCGCCACTGGTGGCGATGGTGTCATAGGCGTCGTCCGGCACGCCAAAGCTGCGCATCTGGACGGCGACGCCGAGCCGGGGCTTGGGCGAGTTGGTGACCAGCACCACGGTGCCGCCGCGGGCGCGGTAGGCCTGCAGCGCCGCGACCGCCGCCGGATAGGCGCGCACGCCGTCATGCACGCAGCCCCACAGATCGACGAACAGCACGTCGTAGCGGTCGGAGATGTCGGCGAGGGCGTCGATGATCTGGGTCATGGGAGGGGCTTTCGGGCAATTGCGGTCGGCGCAGATATGGCGGTTTGACTGCTGCGGGGAAACCCTAAAAACGATGCGGGAAAGCCCCGGTGGGCGCCGCGCTGGCGCTGTCCGGGCAGGCCATCGTGATCTTCGCTCCGCCGATGGAGGCGGGCGTCAGTCCCGCGCCGACTGGAAGAACCGGTGGGTGCCTTGAGCGGGGCTGTCCCGTCCGACGCCGACCGACGGGAGGTGCGGGCGCGACTGGGTGAGCCAGGTGCTGAGCGGAGCCTCGGGCCAGCCAAAGGCCCGCGCGCGCAGCTCTGGCCCGGCGAGAGAGCCAAGCACCGCGACGGTCAGCAGATTGAGGCCGATCATCAGGGTCAACAGGGTCTTGAACGGCTGTTTGCGGGTCTTGTGGCGGAACAGCCATTGCCCGAGCTTAAGCGCCGGCCAGCCGCCGCAGAAGGCGAGAAACAGAAAGCTGCGTTCCGATATGCGCCAGCCCTGGCGGGCGGCCTGGCTCTTGTCCCAGTCGAACAGGAACAGGGTGAAGAGATTCAGGACGGTCAGGGCAACCGGGAGCATGTTGGACCTGAGATTACCGGAAACGAAAAGAGGCGCCCGCCGGGCGCCTCCTTGAACTCGGATCAGACCTTGAGGTTCGGAATGATCTGCTTTTTCCGGCTCATGATGCCGGGCAGCACCACGGTGTCGCCGGTGGCGGTTGCGCCAAAGCTTTTCTCGGCAACGGTTTTCACCAGATCGTTCGGCACCAGCAGCGTGGCCTCTTCGTTCAGGATGTCGATGACGAAAAGCAGAACCTGATCGGCGCCGTCTTCCTTGGCGACATCGACCATCGAGGCCATCAGGCTGTCCTTGCGGTCCAGCACGATCTTCGGCGCGGTGGTCTCCAGCACCGAGACGCGGAATTCGGTGCCGTCGATGGTGTATTCCTTGGAGTCCATCCGCAGCAGCTCTGCGTCGGAGAAGGCGGAGACATCCGATTTCGCCTCGAACAGCTCGGCGGCGTAGGAGGCGATGTCGATGCCCAGATCGGCGGCCAGCTTCTCGGCCACGGCGCGGTCGTGGTCGGTGGTGGTCGGGCTGCGGAATTCCAGCGTGTCGGACAGGATGCAGGACAGCGCCGCGCCCTTGATCGCCTCGGGCATCTTGGCGGCGTCTTCGCCCATCAGGTCGATCATGATGGTGGCGGTGCAGGCCAGCGGGCGCACGGTGATGTCGATCGGACCCTTGGTCTCGATGCCGCCGACCAGCTTGTGGTGGTCGATGATGGCGCGGATATCGGCGGCGTTGATGCCCTCGGGCAGCTCGGCGGGGTTGTTGGTGTCGACGATGACCACCGGCGCGTCGGCCTCGACGCCCGAGATGATCTCGGGCTTGTCCAGGTTCCAGCGCTGCAACACAAAGGCGGCCTCGGTGTTCGGCTCGCCCAGCAGTTTCGGCGCGGCGGCCTCGCCCTTCACCTCGGTCAGGTACCAGGCCCAGATGATCGGCGAACCGGTGGAATCGGTGTCGGGGGATTTGTGGCCAAAGACTTGGATGGTCATAATTGCGTCCTGTGCAATGAGGGGTGGATTTTGCGCGCGTTATAGGCAGGGCGGCCGGGCTTGTCACGTGGGGTTTCAAGGCCGGGCCGGTGTCAATTGGACGCGCGAAACCGGATCGGCTAGGGTCGCGGCGATGAGTCTGGAGCAGGATCTATATCCGCCGGTCAAGGCGTTGCTGGAGCGGCAGGGGTATACCGTCAAGGGCGAGGTCGGCCCGGCCGACGTGATGGCGCGGCGGGGCGATGAGCCGCCGGTCATCGTCGAGCTGAAGCTGCGGTTTTCGCTGAGTCTGTTTCATCAGGCCATCGCGCGGCTGTCGGTCACCGATCTGGTCTATGTCGCGGTGCCGCGCCCCAACGGCCGGACCGCGCGCGGGGCGCTGCGGGACAATCTGGCGCTGTGCCGCCGGCTCGGGCTGGGGCTGATCACGGTGCGCGGCGACGGTCGGGCCGAGGTGCATTGCGATCCCGGTCCCCATGCCCCGCGCAAGTCGAAAAAGCGCAGCGCGCGTCTGTTGCGCGAATTCGACCGGTTGCAGGGCGATCCCAATTCGGGGGGCGCCACCCGGCATGGCATCGTCACCGCCTATCG
Source organism: Antarcticimicrobium luteum (assembly GCF_004358185.1). Lineage (GTDB taxonomy): Bacteria > Pseudomonadota > Alphaproteobacteria > Rhodobacterales > Rhodobacteraceae > Antarcticimicrobium > Antarcticimicrobium luteum. The sequence goes on along the minus strand of NZ_SMUV01000074.1, from coordinate 319,845 downwards.
GCAGGACGCGCTGCGCTGCGCCGCGCATCTGGCCGAGAGCGGGCCGGCAAAGGGGGCGCTGGTGGCCCGTGCCACCGGGGTGGCGGCCGCCACGCGGCTCATGTCCGACAACCACTATGGCTGGTTCGAGCGGGTGGACAAGGGCATCTACCGGCTGACCCCTGCCGGCGCCGAGGGGCTGGTGCACTGGGCCTACAGCTGGGACGACCAGTGACTCGATTTTAGCAAAGACTTGTGTTGACACGCGCACGCGCTCTGCCTAGCTATGCGCCGTTAGCACTCCCACATGGTGAGTGATAACGGCTCTCCCGGGGAGTGGAGAGCCCGATGAAAAACGAACTTTGAGCCTCAAGGAGCTGCAAAGATGGCATTCAAACCACTTCATGACCGGGTGCTGGTGCGCCGTGTTGAAGGCGAAGAAAAAACCGCCGGTGGCCTGATCATTCCCGACAGTGCGAAAGAAAAGCCTGCCGAGGGGATCGTCGTGTCCTGCGGCGAAGGCGCCCGTAAGGACAGCGGCGAGCTGATCCCGATGGCGGTCAGCGCCGGCGACAAGGTGCTGTTCGGCAAATGGTCCGGCACCGAAGTCACCGTCGAAGGTGAAGAAATGCTGATCATGAAGGAAAGCGACATTCTCGGCATCATCGCCTGAGATCGCGCCCTTCCCTGAAACCAAATTAGACGAGGAAAACAGCAATGGCTGCCAAGGACGTCAAATTCAGTACCGCTGCCCGCGACAAGATGCTCAAGGGCGTCAACATCCTGGCCGACGCCGTCAAGGTCACGCTGGGCCCGAAAGGCCGCAACGTGGTCCTGGACAAGAGCTTCGGCTCGCCCCGCATCACCAAGGACGGTGTGTCGGTCGCCAAGGAAATCGAACTGGAAGACAAGTTCGAGAACATGGGCGCCCAGATGGTGAAAGAGGTTGCCTCTCGCACCAATGACGAGGCCGGCGACGGCACCACCACCGCCACCGTGCTGGCCCAGGCCATCGTGAAAGAGGGCATGAAGGCGGTTGCCGCCGGCATGAACCCGATGGATCTCAAGCGCGGCATCGACCTGGCCACCGACAAGGTCGTGGAGGCCATCAAGGCCGCCGCGCGTCCGGTCAGCGATTCGGCCGAGGTTGCCCAGGTCGGCACCATCTCGGCCAACGGCGAGGTCGAGATCGGCCAGCAGATCGCAGACGCGATGCAGAAGGTCGGCAACGAGGGTGTCATCACCGTCGAAGAGAACAAGGGTCTGGAAACCGAGACCGACGTGGTCGAGGGGATGCAGTTCGACCGCGGCTACCTGTCGCCGTACTTCGTGACCAACGCCGACAAGATGACCGCCGAGCTGGAAGACTGCATGATCCTGCTGCACGAGAAGAAACTCTCGTCGCTGCAGCCGATGGTGCCGCTGCTCGAGCAGGTGATCCAGTCGCAGAAACCGCTGCTGATCATCGCCGAGGACGTCGAAGGCGAAGCGCTGGCCACCCTGGTGGTCAACAAGCTGCGCGGCGGTCTGAAGATTGCCGCCGTCAAGGCACCGGGCTTCGGCGATCGCCGCAAGGCCATGCTGCAGGACATCGCGATCCTGACCGGTGGTCAGGTGATCAGCGAAGACCTGGGCATGAAGCTGGAAAGCGTCACCATGGACATGCTTGGCACCGCCAAGAAGATCCAGATCACCAAGGACGAGACCACCATCGTTGATGGCGCCGGTGACAAGGCCGAGATCGAAGCGCGCGTGGCTCAGATCCGCAACCAGATCGAAGAGACCACCAGCGACTACGACCGTGAAAAGCTGCAGGAACGCGTGGCCAAGCTGGCCGGCGGTGTGGCTGTCATCCGCGTTGGCGGCATGACCGAAACCGAGGTGAAAGAGCGCAAGGACCGCGTCGACGACGCGCTGAACGCGACCCGCGCCGCGGTTCAGGAAGGCATCGTCGTGGGCGGCGGTGTCGCTCTGGTGCAGGGCGCCAAGATGCTGGCCGGCCTGGAAGGCGCGAACAGCGACCAGAACGCCGGTATCGCCATCGTGCGCCGCGCCCTGGAAGCTCCGCTGCGCCAGATCGCCGAGAACGCAGGCGTCGACGGCGCCGTCGTGGCCGGCAAGATCCGTGAATCGGACGACCTGAAGTTCGGCTTCAACGCGCAGACCGAAGAGTATGGCGACATGTTCGCCTTCGGCGTGATCGACCCCGCCAAGGTGGTCCGCACCGCGCTGGAAGACGCCGCGTCGATCGCCGGCCTGCTGATCACCACCGAAGCGATGGTGGCCGACAAGCCGCAGAAAGAAGGCGCAGGCGCCGGTGGCGGCATGCCCGACATGGGCGGCATGGGCGGTATGATGTAAGACGGCGAATTCGCGTCAGCGAATTCTGCCGGGGGCGACAGGCCCCCCGTCATACCCGAAAATATGGCAAAGGCGTCCTCAGGGGCGCCTTTGTCGCGTTTTGGCCGCCGCACCGCTGCGGTTTTCTTGATCCGACACGCAGATGTGTCCTATCCCGAAGGCAGCTTTGCGCTATGGGCTTCTGATTTTCACGCAGGGGGATTGAGATGCGTCTGGTTCGTTGTTTTCTGTTGAGTGCGCTACTGGCGACGGTCTCGGGACCGGCCGCGCAGGCCGGCGAGGACGGTGATCGGTTCGCCATCGGCGATGACGCCTTTCGTGCCGCCCAGACCGTGACCTTTGCCGAGCCGGGCCGCGCCGACCTGTTTCTGGGCGGTGAACGGGTATCGGCAACCTCGGATATTTCCGGCACGGCACATCTGGCGGGGCGCTGGCTGACCCTGTCGGGCGCTGTCGGCGGCAATGCCTATGCACTGGGTCAGCAGATCGCGGTGACAGGCACCGTGGCCGGAAACGCCACGCTGTTCGGGCAGGAGGTGACGGTGCGCGGTCCTGTGGCGGGCAATCTGCGCGCCTCGGGGTCCGAATTGGAGATCACCGGCGATATCGGGGGCTATGCCCTGCTGGCCGGTGAACGGGTCGCGCTGGACAGCGCCATTTCCGGCGACCTGGCGCTGACCGCGCGGCAGGTCGATTTCGGCCCCGGCGCGCGTGTCGCGGGCACCCTGACCCTTTATGAAAGCACCCCGGGCAGCCTGAGCGTGCCCGCCTCGGTCGCCCCGGCCGAGCGGGTCGAGCGGCGCCGGATCGAGCAGTGGGAGCACGACTGGGGCGGCCCGCAGATGGTGTCCTGGCGCGGTGCGCTGGGCGGATTCGTGTTCGGCGTGCTGCTGGTGGCCGGGGTTGCCGCGCTGATCGCGGCGCTGGTGCCCGAGGCGCTGGCGGCGATGCGCCGGCGAATCCTGGACCGGCCCCTGCGCACACTGGGGGCCGGGTTCGTGGCGCTGTCCGCGATTTCGGGCGCCGGGCTGGTCGTGGCCCTCACCGGCATCGGTCTTTTGCTGACCCCGGCCTTTTTCCTGCTGGCGGCTCTGGCCGGGTTCTTCGGCTATGTGGTGGGGGCCTATGCCTTTGGCGTGGCCCTGCTCTCGGCGGCGGGGCGGGCACTGCCGGACAGGATCGGCGAGCGCGCGCTGGCGGCGGGCGTCGGCGCACTGGCGGTCGGGGTGATCGGGCTGGTGCCGTTCCTCGGCTGGCTCTTCGTGCTGCTGGTGCTGCTGACCGGGCTGGGGGCGCTGGCGATCCGGCTGCTGCCTGACCACCTGCTGGGGTCTCCACGGTATTGAGCGGCGCGCGCAGATGACCCGCCTCGCGCTTCCGGTCGCCCTGGCCATGGCAGCCTTTGCCGCCAACTCGCTGCTGAACCGCGCGGCGGTGGACAGCGGCGCCATCGGTCCTGCGGCCTTTGCCGCCGTCCGGGTTCTGGCAGGGGCGGCGATGCTGGGCGTTCTGGTCCTGATCCGGCGCCAGGCGCTGCCGCTGTGGCACCGGCGGCGCTGGGCCGGGGCGCTGTCGCTGACCGCCTATATGGTGGGGTTCTCGGCCGCCTATCTGACGCTGGACGCGGGGCTGGGCGCGCTGATCCTGTTCGGGGTGGTCCAGATCACCATGTTCGCCTTTGGCGCGCTGGGCGGCGCCCGCCCCTCGGGCCGGCAGCTGGCGGGGGCGGGCGTCGCCTTTGCCGGGCTGGCCTGGATCCTTTGGCCGGCGGGCGGCGCGCGGGTGCCGCTCAGCGGTGCGCTGTGGATGGTGGCGGCCGGGATCGGCTGGGGTGTCTACACCCTGAGCGGCCGGGGCGAGCCGGCGGCGCTGGCGGCGACGGCTGCCAATTTCTGCCTCGCCCTGCCGCTCACGGCGCTGCCGCTGCTCTGGGTGCGGGACGCGGCGCCGATGACCGTGCCCGGGGTCGCGCTGGCGGCGCTGGCGGGGGCGGTGACCTCTGGTCTGGGCTATGCGCTGTGGTACGCCCTGGTGCCGCGGATGACGCCGGCGACGGCGGCCACGGTGCAACTGAGCGTGCCGGTGATCGCGCTGGCGGCCGGTGCGGCGCTGCTGGGCGAGGCGCCGGGGTGGCGGCTGATCCTCGGCGCGGCGGTGGTGCTGGGGGGGATCGCACTGGCGCTGCCGCGCCCGCGCCCGGCGCGGGGGTAGGACAAAACACATTTCACCCAAGCCGGCCTGCGTTTTTCAGCGGAGAATGACACGCATTGCCTTGCATGGCGCAAGAGGCCCGCTTCGGGCTTGAACCCGCGCAGGGGAGCATTCGCCCGAATGCCCGTTGCAGGGCACGCCGCAGGCTCTTCGGACGAGGCTGTGCGCCACATATGCCTTCCCTCCCGGCGCCAAAGCCCCTATCTGGCCCCCATGCGCATCCTGCTTTTCCTCCTTATGTTCTGGCCCGCTTCGGCGATGGCAGATTGCGTCGTGCTGCTGCACGGGCTGGCGCGGACCGAGGCCTCTTTCACCATCATGGACGAGGTGCTGCGCGGCCGCGGCTACCGGGTGGTGCGGCCCGGATACCCCTCGACCGAGCTGCCGATTCCGGCGCTGGCCGGGCAGGCCATTCCGGCGGCGATGGCAGACTGCGGCGCCGGCACGGTGCATTTCGTGACCCATTCCATGGGCGGAATCCTGCTGCGCTACTGGCTGCGCGACCACCGGCCCGAACGGCTGGGCCGCGTCGTCATGCTGGGGCCGCCCAACCAGGGCAGCCAGCTGGTTGACGAACTGGACGACTGGCAGGTCTTTGGCCTGATCAACGGCCCGGCGGGAAAGCAGCTCGGCACCGGACCGGACAGCGTTCCGCGGACCCTGCCGGGGGTGGATTTCCCGCTCGGCGTGATTGCCGGCACCAATTCGATCAACCCGGTCTTCTCGGCGCTGATCGACGGACCCGATGACGGCAAGGTCGCGGTGGCCGAGACCCGGGTGGCGGGCATGGCGGCGCATCTGACCCTGCCGGTGACCCATACCTTCATGATGAACAACCCGCGGGTGATCGCGCAGGCGGTGCATTTCATCGAGACCGGCCGTTTCGACCCGGAGATCACCTGGCTCGACGCCCTGCTGGGCGATATTGACCGCATCTGCCTCACCGGCACTTGCCCGCCCGAGCCGAAATCGGAGGCGACACGATGAGCGAACTGGCGCTGGATCTGACCGGGGCGAAACTGCTGCGCCCGGGCGAGGGGCTGCGAGCCGGCACACTGTCCTTTGCCGAAGGTCAGATCGCGGCTGAGAGCGCCGGCCGGGCCATCGACCTCACCGGCTGTCTGATTCTGCCCGGGATCGTCGATCTGCATGGCGATGGGTTCGAGCGCCACGTCGCCCCCCGGCGCGGGGCGATGACCGATCCTGAGGAAGGGATCGCGGCGGCAGCGTCCGAGCTGGCCGCCCATGGCATCACCACTGCCGTCATGGCCCAGTTCCACAGCTGGGAAGGCGGTCTGCGCGGGCCGGAGTTCGCCGCCCGGGTGATGCCGGCCATCGCCGCGACCCGCGCCCGCGTGGTGCCCGACCTGATCCCGCAGCTGCGGTTCGAGACCCATTTGCTCGACGACTACGCCGGTCTGCCCGAGCGGCTGGCCGACTGGCAGGTGCCTTATGTCGTGTTCAACGACCATCTGCCGCATGACCGGCTGGCCGAGGGACGCAGGCCAAAACAGTTGACCGGGCAGGCGCTGAAGGCGGGCCGCAACCCCGAGCGGCATTTCGAGATGCTGCTGGACCTGCACGCGCGCGGGTCCGAGGTGCCGGCCGCGCTCGATGCGCTCTGCGCCCGGCTGGCCGGTCTGGGGGTGCGCATGGGCAGCCACGACGATCATACCGCAGAGGCGCGCGCGGCCTGGCGCGCGCGGGGGGCGGGGATCGCCGAATTCCCCGAGACGCTGGAGGCCGCCGCGGCCGCGCGCGACGGCGGTGACGCCATCGTGCTGGGGGCGCCCAATGTGGTGCGCGGCGGTTCGCACAAAGGCAATGTCAGCGCGCTGGATCTGGTGACGATGGGGCTCTGCGATGCGCTGGCCTCGGATTACCACTATCCCAGCCCGCGCCGCGCCGCGCTGATGCTGGCGCGGACCGGCGTGCTGGAGTTCGAGGCGGCCTGGGATCTGGTCTCGGCCGGCCCGGCGGCTGTGCTGGGGCTGACCGACCGCGGCACGCTCGTGCCCGGAAAACGCGCCGATTTCTTGGTTCTTGAGCAGGATACCGGCCGCGTCGCCGCCGTCTTTGCCGGCGGGCGCGTGGCCTATATGGCGGGTGAGGTGGCGGCGCGGTTCCTGGCGTGACAGGCCGCCGCGCTTGGCACGCGCGGCGGGACCGTCCCTATCTGGAAAGCGAAGACGCCGCAGGCAGGGCGCCCGGATCTCGAGCTCGCCCCGACTCAGCGGCCCTCAGCGGCGCTTAGCGGCCCGGGCGGATCACCCGGTTGACATGGCCCATCTTGCGGCCCGGCTTGACCTCGGTCTTGCCATAGAGGTGCAGCGCGGTGTCGGGCTGGCGCGCCAGTTCCGGAACCCGGTCCATGTCGTCGCCGATCAGGTTCTCCATCACCGCATCCGCGTGGCGCCGGCCGTCGCCCAGGGGCCAGCCGGCCACGGCGCGGATATGCTGTTCGAACTGATCGATCGCGCAGCCATTTTGCGTCCAGTGGCCGGTGTTATGCACCCGTGGGGCGATCTCGTTCACCACGAGGCCCGCCGGGGTCACGAACAGCTCGACCCCCATCACGCCCACATAGTTCAGCGCGTTGAGGATGTTGGCCGAGAGCAGCACCGCATCGCTGCGCTGCGCCGGGGTCAGCCGCGCCGGCACCGTCGTGGTGCGCAGGATGCCGTCCCGGTGCACGTTCTCGCCCGGATCGAAACAGGCGACCGATCCGTCGGCCCCGCGCGCGGCAATCACCGAAACCTCGTGGCTGAAGTCGACGAACCCCTCGAGGAGCGCCGGTGCGCCGGCCATGTCGGCCAGCGCCTGTTCGGCGTCCTCGGGCGCCATGATCCGTGCCTGCCCCTTGCCGTCATAGCCGAAGCGGCGGGTCTTGAGGATCGCCGGCGCGCCGATCTCCGCCAGCGCCTCGGCCAGATCCACGGCATCGTCGACGGCGGCAAAGGGGGCGGTCTTCAGCCCCAGATCGGAGAGAAACGCCTTTTCCACCAGCCGGTCCTGGCTGACCTTCAGCGCGGTGCGGCCGGGGCGGATCGGGCGCAGCGGCTCCAGCAGGTCGAGCGCCGATGTCGGGATGTTCTCGAACTCGTAGGTGATCACATCGACGGTTTCGGCAAAGGCGGTAAGGGCGGCCGCATCGTCGTAACCGGCGGTGGTGACCTGGGCGGCGACCTGGCCCGCCGGTGGGTTGGCGCCGGGCTCATAGATATGGGCAGCGAACCCCAGCCGGCTGGCCGCGACAGACAGCATGCGGCCCAGCTGGCCGCCGCCGAGGATGCCGATCACCGCGCCGGGTTTGAGGGGGGCGAGCGGGTCACTCATCGACCGGCACCTCCGGGATCGAGGCGGAAAGGGCGGCGCGCCAGGCGTCCAGCCGTTTGGCCAGGCCTTCATCCTGCAGCGCCAGGATGCCGGCGGCCATCAGCCCGGCGTTGGCGGCGCCGGCGGCGCCGATCGCCATGGTCGCCACCGGATAGCCCTTGGGCATCTGCACGATGGAATAAAGCGAATCCACCCCCGACAATGCCCGGGTCTGCACCGGCACGCCGATCACCGGCACGCGGGTTTTCGAGGCCATCATGCCAGGCAGATGCGCCGCGCCGCCGGCGCCGGCGATGATTGCCTGTAGCCCGCGGTCGACCGCCGTCTTGCCATAGTCCCAAAGCCGGTCCGGCGTGCGGTGCGCCGAGACGATCCGCGCCTCATAGGCGATCTCCAGGGTGTCAAGGATATCGGCGGCCTCTTTCATGGTGGGCCAGTCCGACTGGCTGCCCATGATGATGCCCACGGAAGGTTTGGCCATGAATCGCCCCTTGCTGCGCGGTTTCTGTGAAAGAGCGCGCACTATAGCCAAATCATGGTGTCAGGCAATGCGGTCAGGCGATGATATCCGGCGTCAGCCGGTCCTCGATCAGCGCGATCATGTCCTTGAGCCTGAGCTTTTGCTTTTTCAGCCGTTTGATGGTCAGCGCGTCGCCGGTGCCGCGTTCCACCAGTGCGGTGATCGCCTCGTCCAGATCGCGGTGCTGACGGCGGAACACCTCAAGCTCGACGCGCAGCACCTCGTCGGTTTTCATCGAGATGTCGGTCAGAGCGTTCATGGCGGCGACTCATGGGTTGTGTCATCGGCTGACGCTCAGACTACGCCGATCTGCCTGTTTCGCCTAGCCCTTGTTAATCCACGGCATTCTGCCCATATTTATCTCGTGCGGCTGCCTGAAGGGGCCGTGCGGGCCGTCGCTTTGATGAAAAAGGACGAATGACGTGTCGAAACTTACCCTGGGCTCCTACCCGCAACTGCTTGGGTTCGAGCAACTGGAACGCCTGCTGGAACGCTCGGCCAAGTCGGGCAACGAGGGCTATCCTCCCTATAATATCGAGCAGACTTCGGATCACTCCTATCGCATCACTCTGGCCGTGGCCGGGTTCGCCGAGGAGGATCTGTCGATCACCGTCGAGGATCGCCAGCTGGTGATCCGCGGCCGTCAGAGCGATGACAGCCAGGGGCGGGTTTTCCTGCACCGGGGAATCGCCAGCCGCCAGTTCCAGCGCATGTTCGTGCTGGCCGATGGCGTCGAGGTTGGCGAGGCGATCATGGAAAACGGTCTGCTGCATGTGGACCTGACCCGCGCCAGACCGGAAACCGTGGTGCAGACCATCAACATCAGAAAGGGGTAACGGAAATGAACACGCCTTTTGATTTCAATCAGGATGGCCGCCGGATCGTTTACGTGAAGGAGGTCGACGTCGCCGATCTGCCCGAAGAGGTCCGGGCCGAGGCCGGGGACCGCGAGCATCTTTATGCGGTGCACGATTCCGAGGGGCAGCAGCTCGCGCTGGTGGCCGATCGCCGCATGGCCTTCGCGTTGGCGCGGCAGAACGATTTCGCGCCGGTCGCGGTGCACTGATCGACCGGGTCAGCCCGCGCCGAGAACGGCAAGGGCGGCCCGTTTTTCGGTCTCTCCCAGATCGGCCGCGGTTTCCTTGATCGCCCGCAGGGCGGGAAGTTTCTGGTTGAACAGCGCCTCCGAGGCGCTCAGGACCGCCTGCCGGATATCGTCGGTAGTGTCGCAGATGATCATGCCGTCGGTCGGCAGAAAGCGGTCGATATTGGGACAGCCCAGATAGATCGGCACCGTTTCGCACAGGATGGCGTCGATCAGTTTTTCGGTGAAATAGTTCGGCTCTCTCGAATTTTCGATGACAACGGAGAACCGATAAGGGGCGAGGCCCTCGGATTTCCTGTCGAAGGGCTTGTAGCCGCGCCCGATGGCGTCGAGCGTAACCGGGGCCGTTCTGGCCCAGTCGACGATCTCGTGACGCGGAAGATGTCCCGGCTGCGACCGTTTGGCCGTGGCGATCAGCGAGACCATGCGCGTCTTGGTCACATCCACATCGCGCCATTCCGGCACCCATGTGCTGCCGAACGGAAAAAAAATCCCATTGGGAATATCCGACAGAAGTGCCTCGTTCGCGGTGAGAACCCGGTAAAACCGGCGGTGGTATCTGCGCATCTTGTCCATGTGCCGCCGGTGCACCGCCTCCGGTTCCAGGATCATCACCGATACCCGCGCCCGGGTTCCGAACCCCGGCCGGTAATAGGAGGTGCTGCGCGGATAGAGGATCAGGTGATCCTGCCGGCCCAGATGCCGCAGCTTTTTGCCGATCAGCCGCTCCGGCTGGCCCAGAGGCCAGTGCAGCCGGTCCAGCGGGTAGCTGCCGGGGAAATAGCCGAGGTATTCGGTATGGGGCAGAATGCCGACCGCGGGGGTGTCATGAGCCATGGGAACCTTGTCGGTTGCGCGTCCCGGATCGGGTCGCGGGTGATCTGGGGCTAGGGGGTGCGGTTTTCAAGTCTGGCGAGCCGGCGCTGGCGGCGCCGGGTGCGTGCCGCCTCGAGCCGGCGGCGCAGCCCCAGCGTTTTCAGCTCGATGCCCCTGTCGAAGGTCATCAGGCCGTTGCGGAGCGCCCAGTCGGCAAGGTTGCCGCGCGCCCCCGGTTCGGGCCAAAGGGATTTCTCGGACCAGATATAGCGCATCGGCGCGGCCGGATCGGGCGCCGGCGCCTGATGTGCCGACCTGGCCAGCCTGAGAAGCTGGAAGGCGAGGCTATGCTCGCGCAACAGCCGCTGGCGCGCCGCCTCGATGGCCCCGAGCGAGCGGCTCCAGAGGTCGTCGCGCACGGCCTTGACCATCTGGTCCGCCATGCGTTGGGGATCATCCAGATCGACATAGACAAAGCTGCCTTGCGGAAAATAGGTCTCGACATTGGTGCAGCCGCTGTAGAACGGCAACGCCCAGCACAGCAGCGGATCGGCCAGCTTTTCGGTCCAGGTGTCGTCGCCGTGGCTGTTTTCCAGCGCGAGGTGATATTTGCAGGGCAACAGGGCCTCGGCCTTGTCGTCGACGGACCGGTACCCGCGCCCGAAGATTTCCAGATGCTCGGGGATCCTGTCGATGATGGCGTCAAGAAAGGCGACGCGCTTTTTGTGGTAGTCGGTGAAAACCTTGTTCGAGGTGACCACCGAAATCCTGTCCCGCTTTTCAGGAACCGGCAGCGCCGCGAAATAGTCGTGGCCCTTCATGTATTCCAGTTCCCAGGGCTTGGAAAAATCGATGCCCGCGAACCAATACCAGCTGGGGGCGGTTTTCCAGTGCCGGGTGGACAGATGTTTGCTGGTGGCGGAAACGACGATGCCGAACTGATCCAGATAACGCGCGCTATAGGGATGAATCGCCTCGGGTTCGGCAGCGATAAAGGCGGTCCGCGCCACCGGCAGCCGGGTGCCGAGGCTATAAGAGGCCCGGTTGAAAACGATCAGAACGTCGATTGCATCGGGCACCTGTGGTCCGAACGAGAAACGAAAGCCCTCCAGTTCCGGGATCGCGCCGGGGAACTGCTTTATGAACACGGCTTCGGGGGCATCGGTGAAGACATGCACAAGGACGGGCGAAGCGGCCATTTTCATCGGGTTGCGGCGTTGCTGCGAGATTGGCGTACCCTATCAGGGCTGCCCCCGCAAAACCATTGCAGAGGTGGAAAAACAAGCGCGGCCACCGTTTCCGATGGCCGCGCCCGCATTCAAAGCAATCCGGATCAGCTCAGGCCGATCAGGCCCATCTGCTCCAGTTTCAGCAGCACCTGATGGGCGCAGTTGTCGACATCGACATTCTCGGTCTCGACGCGCAGCTCGGGGCTCTCGGGCACGTCATAGGGGTCGGAGATGCCGGTGAACTCCTTGATCTTGCCTTCGCGCGCCAGCTTGTACAGCCCCTTGCGGTCGCGGCGCTCGCACTCCTCGATGGTGGTCGCCACATGCACCTCGACAAAGGCGCCATAGGCCTCGACGTCCTCGCGCACGGCGCGGCGGGTGGTGGCATAGGGCGCGATCGGGGCGCAGATGGCGATGCCGCCGTTCTTGGTGATCTCGCTGGCGACATAGCCGATGCGGCGGATGTTCAGGTCGCGGTGCTCTTTCGAGAAGCCCAGCTCGGAGCTGAGGTTCTTGCGCACGATGTCGCCGTCAAGCAGCGTCACCGGACGCCCGCCCATCTCCATCAGCTTGACCATCAGCGCGTTGGCGATGGTCGATTTGCCGGAGCCGGAGAAGCCGGTGAAGAACACGGTAAAGCCCTGCTGCGAACGCGGCGGCCTGGTCTTGCGCAGTTCGGTCACCACCTCGGGGAAGGAGAACCACTCGGGGATCTCCAGCCCTTCGGCCAGACGGCGGCGCAGTTCGGTGCCCGAGATGTTCAGGATCGTGACCTCGTCCTTGTCCTTGATCTCGTCCATCGGCTCGTATTGCGCGCGTTCCTGCACCCAGACCATGTGCTTGAAGTCGACCATTTCGACGCCGATCTCGTCCTGATACTGGCGGAACAGATCCTGCGCGTCATAGGGGCCATAGAAATCCTCGCCGGCAGAGTTCTTGCCGGGGCCGGCGTGGTCGCGGCCGACGATGAAGTGGGTGCAGCCGTGGTTCTTGCGGATCAGCCCGTGCCAGACCGCCTCGCGCGGGCCGGCCATGCGCATGGCCAGGTTCAGCAGGCTCATGGTGGTGGTTGCGGCCGGATACTTGTCCAGCACCGCCTCATAGCAGCGAACGCGGGTGAAATGGTCGACGTCGCCCGGCTTGGTCATGCCGACGACCGGGTGGATCAGCAGGTTGGCCTGGGCCTCTTTCGCGGCGCGGAAGGTCAGCTCCTGGTGCGCGCGGTGCAGCGGGTTGCGGGTCTGGAACGCCACGATGCGGCGCCAGCCCAGCTTGCGGAAATAGGCCCGCAGCTCGTTCGGGGTGTCGCGGCGGGCGCGGAAATCATAGTGGACCGGCTGTTGGATGCCGGTGACCGGACCCCCGAGATAGATTTTGCCGGCGGTGTTGTGCAGGTAGTTGACGGCCGGGTGCGCGCTGTCATCGGCGCCAAAGACCATCTCGGCCTCGCGCGACTTGTTCGGCTCCCAGCGGTCGGTCACGGTCATGGTGGCCAGGATCACGCCTTCCTGGTCGCGCAGCGCGATGTCCTCGCCCAGTTCCAGCCCTTCGGCAACAGCTTCCGAAACGTCCAGGGTGATCGGCATCGGCCAGAGCTGGCCGTCGGCCAGACGCATGTTTTCGACAACGCCGTTGTAATCGGCTTCGCTCAGGAATCCTTTCAGCGGGTTGAACCCGCCGTTCATCAGCAGCTCAAGATCGCAGATCTGGCGCGGGGTCAGGTCCAGGCTTTTCAGCTCACCTGCCTCGACCTTCAGTTTCTGGGCTGATTCATAAGAAACATAAAGCTCCGGGATCGGGGCCAGATTGCTAAGCATTGTCATTTCAAATCTCTCGGTTTTCGGTTTATTGGTGCGGTTCCGTCGGACCGGTCGCGCGCGGCATAGACTCGGAACAGGTGGAAAGTCCAGCCGTGCGCCCGGGTTTTTAGGGGCGCGGAGTGTCTATTGTGCCGCAAACGCGGTATTCCGCCGGTATGCACCGGCTGGTCCGGGGGTCAGGTCGTCGGCGCGCCGCCCGCCAGCAAAGACTTCAGATCCTGCCCGCTCGACATCGCCAGCGCCGAAAGCGGGGCGGCAACGCCGCGCAGCTCCAGCGTCTGCAGCTCCAGCGCGCCGGTGTCGATCCCGGCGCTGTCCAGGACCGCCCGTGAGACCAGCAGTTCGACGCCCAGTTCTTTCGTCTTGCCCTCCAGCCGGCTGGCCGCGTTGACGGTATCGCCGATGATGGTGCGCGGCGCGTTGCCCGCCGCGCCGATTTCACCCAGCACCAGCCCGCCCAGATGCAATCCGGCGCCGATGCGGATGGGGGCGACCCCCTCGACCGACAGCCGCGCGTTGAACGCGGACAGCGCCGCGCTGAGCCGTTCGGCGGCGCGCAGCGCGGCGCGGGCCGAGCTGCCCTCGTCGGCGGTCTCGAACACCGCCAGTAGCCCGTCGCCCAGGTATTTGTCGACGCTGCCGCCCTCGGCCAGGATCGGCGGCACGATGGCGTCGAAGAACCGGTTGAGCAGGAACACCACGTCATAGGGCAGCTGCCCGGCGGTGCGGGCGGTGAACCCGCGCATGTCCAGAAACAGGATCGCCAGCCGTCGCTCCTGCCCGTGGCTGGCATGCGCCCGCCCGCGCCGCCCGTCGGGCAGAAACACGCGGAACACGGTCGCGGGATCGATGGGCCGGATCTGGCAGGCCAGCCGCGTGTTCGGCGCGGCATTCACCGCGCGCAGGCTGTTCAACTCGGCCGGTTCTGGGGGATGCAGATGCGCGGCGCCGTCCTCGATCACCACCCGGCAGGTGGTGCAGCGTCCGCGCCCGCCGCAGAGCGCGGTATGCGGCACCCCGTGCAGCCGCGACATCTCCAGCAGCGTAAGCCCGCGCGGCGAGGAGACCTCGGGCCCGTCCACATAGCGGACCCGGACCGAGCGGCGGCGCCGTACGATCCGGCGCCCGAAATGTACGATCGCGGCCAGCGCCAGCAACGCGACAAAGATCCAGAACCCGGCGCGCGAGATCCCGATCAGCTCGCCGAAGGTGGCCGCATCCGGCCAGTTGAACTCTGCCATCGCCGCGGCGCGCGTGGCGGGCTCGGCAAAGACCGCGCGCATCCGCCGCCCCTCGGTCAGGAACCCGGCCAGCGCAAAGGCGGGCACCAGCGCCGCGACGACGATCAGATAGGGGGTGAGCCGCCGCCACCACGGCGCAAGCCGCAGCCAGAAATGCAGCCCGATGCAGCCGTGGGTCCACACCAGCAGCAAAAGCAGTGCCTGGAGCCAGCCGTCGGGCGTGTTCCAGATCAGCGCCGGGATATAGCCCATCTGGTCGTTCACGCCGTAAAGCTCATACGCCAGACGGGTGTGGACCACATGGGCGATCAGAAACACCGGGATCAGCAGGCCAAAGGCGAATTGCAGCGCGTTCCACAGCGGCATGCGCAAGGTGCGGCGGCTGGCCAGGCTCCACAGCGCCAGCAATGCGTGGGTCAGGAGCGCGCCATGCAGGATCACCCCGCCCAGCGTGGTCCGGGTGATGGTCTTACGCAGATCTTCCATCGTATCCATCGCCCCGGGCGAGATCAGGCCCAGACCGATATTGATAAAATGGAAAAAGGCGAAGGTGAACAGGATCAGGCCGGAGGCAATCCGGGCACGGGTGATCCAAGTCCCCCGCCAGAGCGTGCTTGCCACGGGTCGATCCCCCTCGCGCGTGTCTTTGTGCCAGACTGGGTCGCAGGAGCGGGGCGGTCAAGGGCTGGACTGCACACCCCTGGTGCGGCCGGCGCGGCGGGCAGAGCGCGCGCGTCGCGCCGCCGCCACCTGCCCGCGCCGGGAAATTGTCAGCCGAAGCCGTGGCGGCGCGCCCGGCGCCGCCTCAGTCCTGCTGCGCGGCCAGCCAGTGTTCGGAGTCGAGCGCGGCCATGCAGCCCATGCCGGCGCTGGTCACCGCCTGGCGGTATTTGTGATCGGTCAGATCGCCGGCGGCGAAGACGCCGGGCACCGAGGTCTCGGTGCTGCCCGGCTTGACCTGGACATAGCCGCCGTTGTGCAGGTCGAGCTGGTCCTTGACCAATTCGCTGGCCGGGGCGTGGCCGATGGCGACGAAGACGCCCTTGCAGGGGATCTCGGTGATCTCGCCGGTCTCCACATGTTTCACGCGCACCGACTCGACGCCCTTGGGGTTGTCGGTCCCGACAACCTCTTCCAGCACGTGATGCCAGAGCGGTTCGATCTTTTCGTTCTTCATCAGCCGGTCGATCAGGATCCGTTCCGCGCGCAGCTCGTCACGGCGGTGGATCAGCGTGACCTTGGAGGCGAAATTGGTCAGGAACAGCGCCTCTTCCACGGCGGTGTTGCCGCCGCCGATCACCACGATCTCCTGGCCGCGATAGAAGAAACCGTCACAGGTTGCGCAGGCCGACACGCCGAAGCCCTTGAACGCCTCTTCCGACGGCAGACCGAGCCATTTGGCGCGCGCGCCGGTGGCCAGGATCACCGCGTCGGCGGTATAGGTGGTGCCGCTGTCGCCCCTGGCGGTGAACGGGCGCCGGGAGAGGTCCAGATCGGTGATGATGTCGCCGACGATCTCGCAGCCCATCGCCTTGGCGTGGGCCTCCATCCGCACCATCAGGTCGGGGCCTTGAACCTCGGTATCGCCGGGCCAGTTCTCGACCTCGGTGGTGGTGGTCAGCTGCCCGCCCGGTTCGATCCCCTGCACCAGCAGCGGCTCCAGCATGGCGCGGCTGGCGTATACGCCAGCGGTATAGCCGGCCGGGCCGGAGCCGATGATCAGAACCTTGGTGTGGCGCGTCTCAGTCATGTTTTCCCCGCAAATCAGCAGCGCGACGGCCCCGGCCGCCACAATCCGTTTCGCATATAACCCTGCCGGCAGGGGGCTTAAAGACCCTTGTCGGGGCTATTCGCCACAGGCGGCTTTGCCCGCTTTTCATGCAGGCCTTTGAGGAATATTGCGCTTTGGCGAAAGAATATTGCGCGCGGCCTGCGCGCTGCTATAAGAAACGCAAAACGAGGGGAACTTGAAATGGCGACAACACGACTTGATCCGATCGATCGCAAGATCCTGTCGGAGCTGCAGGCCGACGGCAGGATGACCAATGTCGAACTGGCCAAGCGTGTCGGCATCTCGGCCCCCCCCTGTTTGCGGCGTGTGCGCACGCTGGAGGAGTCGGGGCTGATCGGCGGCTATCATGCGGATGTGAATGCGCGCGAGCTGGGCTTCGAGGTGCAGGTCTTTGCGATGGTCGGGCTCGACAGCCAGGCCGAGACCGAGCTGAGCGCCTTCGAGGCGCGGTGCCGGGGCTGGCCGCTGGTGCGCGAGTGTCACATGCTCAACGGCGAGGTCGATTTCATTCTCAAATGCGTGGCCCCCGATCTGAGCTCTTTCCAGAGCTTTCTGACCGGAGAGCTGCTGACCACGCCGAACGTGGCCAGCGTCAAGACATCGCTGGTGATCCGTTGCGCCAAGGATGAGCCGGGGGTGCCCTTCGACGTGCTGGAAGAGCGGCTGAGCCGCTCTGCCTGAGCCTGAATCCCGGGCGCGGATCAGGCGCTGATGGCGTCGATCTGACCGTCGCCGGCGCGGGCAAAGCATTGCGGCCCGAAATCGCCGATCCCGGAAAGATGCGGGAACAGCTTGAGAAAGACCTCGCGCATCGTCGGGCTGACCATGCGCAGGGCGTTGGTGCCCGGATGGTAGGTCTCGAACTCCAGCCCGGCGACGCGGATCACGGCGTGACGTTGCAGGCAGAGGTGATAGAGCTGAACGGCGGTCGGCGGGGCGGTTTCGATCACCTGCATCCCGTCAAGGAATTCGCCCACCGGGGTCAGCAGCGGCGCATCGCCGGTCAGGCCGCGCAGGTGGCCGGGAGTTTTCAGAATCCGCGCCGAGGGGCCGGCGAGCACGTCGGACATCGGCATCTGCATGCCGAAACTGTCGGCCATGACCCGCACCAGCGGGTGATAACGGCCCTTGGCGTCCGGGCGTCCGGGCACGATCTGGGTGCTGCCCTTCCACATAAGGGTCTGGGCGATGCCATCGTGGCCGAGGATGCGGTCGCCGGGCAGCAGGTCTTCGACGGCGACGGGGCCGGCCTCGGTCTCGATCAACGAGCCGCGGGTAAAGGCCGAGAAGGCGGTCTCGAACAGCGGCAGCGCCGGGGCGATATGGCGGCTGTCCAGAATGTCGCCATTTGGCGCGAGCACGCTGACCTCATATCGGCGTAGCTGCGGCCGCGAACTGGCGCGCAATGCGGCGGGATCTTGCAGAATCGGGCTGGTTTCAATGGCGTTGCGGGCAGCACGCGCAAGCGAGGTGGGGATCGTCATTTATCGGCCCTTTCTACGGGTCGCATCTGCGTCGGCCCCCACCGACAACGACAGACGGACACGGTTGAAAACGTGATCGGCATCTGTACGGGCAGGGTTTTGCCAGAATTTAGATTGAATTGTCAAAAATTTGCCGTATTTCCGCGTCCGGCGGGGTCAATCCGCCGGACATCACCGGTATTGTTTCCTGGAATCTGGGCAGTCTTGCCACAATTTGGCCATTAACCGATTCCCAGAACGTCAGCGGCGGCTAGGCGCGCCGCTTGACGTTGCGGCCGGTCGAGGCGCGCGGCGTCCGGGTTTGGCGGGCCCAGGGCAGGCGGGGGTCGCTGCTTCTGGCGGTTTCGACGACCGACTTGAGAAAGCGCGTGGTTTTTTTCATGGGGTCTGCTCCTACCTGTGGCCGCGATATGCTTCGCGGCGGGTTCGTTGAGCTGACTATCGCGCGCCATTCGGGCAGGCTTTGGACCAAGCCGGGGAAATTCCGCGCCGCATTGCGGCAGGTCCGGGGCAAATGCGGCGGTTTGGCGGCGGCGCCCGCCGCGCTCAGAGGCGGATGGCCGAGAGCAGCCGGCCGTAATCGGCCTCGCGGGCATGGGTGGTGCGGCGGTAGGAATAGAACCGGTCCGGGTCCTCATAGGTGCAATGGCGGGTCCATTCGGCCGCGCCGATGCCGGCACGCCGCAACCGGTGCAAACCGAAGCCGGGCAGGTCGAACAGATAGCGGTCGCCGGCGCCATTGGCGAAGAACCGGGCGTTCTCGGGATCGTCCATCAGGAAATCGTCGAGGAATTCCGGCCCGACCTCATAGGCCTTCTGGGAAATCGTCGGGCCGATCACCGCGACGGTATCCGCGCGGCGGGCGCCGAGCGCCTCCATCGCCTCCAGCGTCGCCTCGAGGATGCCGTCCAGCGCCCCGCGCCAACCGGCGTGCGCCGCGCCGATCACGCCGGCCCCGTGGTCGGCGAACAGCACCGGCTGGCAATCGGCCGTCAGCACCGAGAGCGCCAGACCCGGCGTCGCGGTGACCAGCGCATCGGCGCGCGGTTTGTCCTTTGGCGCGGCGGTCACGGCGATCGCGTCGGCCGAGTGCACCTGATGGACGCCGGCCAGCGCCTCGGGGTCGAGCCCCAGCGCAGCGGCGGCGCGGGCGCGGTTGATGGCCACCGCCTCGGTCTGGTCAGAAGAGCCGGGGCCGCAGTTGAGCCCGGTGAACACCCCCGAGGAAGCACCGCCGCGACGGGTGAAGAACCCATGTTGCAGCGGGGCGAGACGATCCGAGGTGAGGATTTCCAGTGTCATGGGTCCAATCCGGGCAGCGGGGCGGCATGGGTCGGATAAAGACCCAGCACCTTGAACAGGTTTCCCATTTCCCCCGGGTGCGTCAACCGGCGATGTGCCTGCACCAGATCGTCGATGGCCGCGCCCGCGCGCCCCCGCGTCAGCGCCTGCGCCCGCGTGGTGATGCCCAGACGTTCGAGGAAAACCCCCTGCGGGGTCAGCCGGCTATGGGCGCAGCCGGCGGCGCGGGCGGCCTCGGCGAGCGGCTCGAAATCCACATGTGCGGTCAGATCGGCACTGCCCGGGCCCTCCAGCACATCGGCGTGTTCATGGGCGCGCAGGGCCTGCAGCGTGTCGCCGAGGCTGCGCCAGTCGCCGTAGTCCACGATCAGCGCGGCGCCGCCGCGGGTGGCGATTCGGGCGGCAAGCTCTGCGGCGATCCGCGGCGCTGCCTCGCAAAGCTCCACCAGATCGCCGTCGCGGGTATCCTCCAGCCGATGCGCCAGCGCCGGTTGCGGCGCGGCGGCCCCCAGCCCGAAAGCGAGCTTTCCGTCCCGCAGCCCGATCAGCCGCTCGCACCAGCCATCGCCCTGCCGCACAAACTGGCGCACCGGCAGCGCGTCGAAGAATTCATTCGCCACGGCAAACAGCGGCAGGTCAGCGGGCAGATCCTCAACCCGGTCCAGCCATCTGGGGCCGTGATCCTTCAGCGTTTCCGCCTGCATCGCGCGCAGGGCGGGGGAGGCCTCGATCAGGCAGATCTGGGCGGCCTCGACAAATCCGGGCACCGCGCGCCCGGCCCGCAGCAGATCGGCCATCAGTGTGCCGCGCCCCGGCCCCAGTTCGGCCAGAACGAAGCGGTGGGGCCGCCCCTGGTCCAGCCAGCTTTGCGCCAGCGCCAGGCCGATCAACTCGCCGAACATCTGGCTGATCTCCGGGGCGGTGGTGAAGTCGCCCTCGGCGCCCAGCGGGTCGCGCGTGGTGTAATAGCCGAATTCCGGATGCAGCAGGCAGTCGGCCATATAGGCGGCCAGGCTCATCGGGCCGTCCTCGCGGATGCGGGCGGCGAGATGGTCGATCAGGCTCATGCCGCCCCCTGACGCCGATCCTGACGCCGATCCTGCCGACGCGCCCGAAGCGCGAAAAAGAGCCCTAGCGCGATCATCGGCAGCGACAGCAACTGCCCCATGGTCAGACCGTAGCCACCCAGATGCAGCGCCAGCCCCAGCGGGTTGCCGGGCGAGACGAATTGCGCATCCGGCTGGCGGGCGAATTCGACGATGAAACGGGCCAGCCCGTAGCCCGCCAGGAAGATGCCCAGGATCAGCCCCGGCCGTTTCAGCGCTCCGCGCCGGTAGACCAGCCAGAGCAGCAGTGTGCCAAGCAGCAGCCCCTCCAGACCGGCCTCGTAGAGTTGCGAGGGGTGGCGCGCGCAGGCCCCGGTCCCGCCGGGACAGTCCTGCGCCATCGGGCCGGGAAAGATGACGCCCCAGGGCAGCTCGGTGGGCCGGCCCCAAAGCTCGGCGTTGATGAAATTGGCGAGCCGGCCGAGCATCAGGCCGGGTGCCACGGTATGGGCGATGAGATCCGCCGCGCCGATCCGGGAAATGCCATGCCGCGCGGTAAAGGCCCAGGCGGCGGCGATCACCCCCAGCAGTCCGCCGTGGAACGCCATGCCGCCCTGCCAGACCATCACGATCTCGGCCGGGTGGGACAGGTAGTAGGCGGGTTGATAGAACAGCACGAATCCCAGCCGCCCGCCGAGGATCACGCCCAGGATGATCCAGGTCAGCAGCTCTTCGATCTGCGGCGGCGTCATCGGCGCACCGGCAGGCCCCCAGAGCGCGGCGCGCTTCACCGCATGCACCGCCAGCCGCCAGGCGATCAGGATACCGGCGATATAGGCAAGCGCGTACCAGCGCAGCGCGAACTCCATCCCCAGCAGGGTGAAGGAGAGCAGCTCGGGCGAGAGGTCGGGAAATCGGATGGCGGCCTGCATGGCCTCTCCTTGCCCGGCACCGCGGGGCGAAGTCAACCTTGCCGCGCCGCCGCATAAGGCCCATATAGAGGCCAACCGCGATACGGAGACGACAGATGCAGACCCGCAACAAGATCCTCGACGACATCTCGCAGCTGATGACCAATGCGATGGGTGTCGCCCAGGGCGCCAAGGACGAGGCCGAGACGGCGATGAAATCCATGCTGGACCGCTGGCTGGCCGACCGGGATTTCGTCACCCGCGAAGAATTCGATGCGGTGCGGACCATGGCCCAGAAGGCGCGCGAGGAAAACGCCGCGCTTGCCGCCCGCATCGCCGTACTGGAAGAAAACCGCGACGGCTGAGCCGTAACCGGCGGACCGCCTTGACTAATCGGACAACGACCACGGCCGGCCGGCTGTGGTCGTTGTGCGTTGTGGAGGGGCGTTTGTGGCGGGTGGTGTCCGGTTTGGAGGTGCGGTTTATGCGGTGACGATATTTTGACGTCCTGCCTTATTCCTCCACAAGTTATTGGTGTTATCCACAAAATAATGGTTGCCAGATCCCCTTTCTGCCCGCACCATATCTGGTATAGACGCGGGGGATCGCCCCGGTCTGTAGAGCAGGCACCTAGCGCTGGGGCGCTACTGGCCCCACGCCGCTAAAGAGCAACGAGGTGGCATCATGGCCCTGTCCGAGTACATCCTGGAAGACGATATTCACCCGATCGACATCGTCGAGCATCTGGCCGAATACCACGATTGGGATTTCGACCGGATCGGCGATGATCAGATTGCCATGGCGGTCGAGGGACAATGGCGCACCTATTCCATCACCCTGGCCTGGTCCGGCTATGACGAGACGCTGCGGCTGGTTTGCACCTTCGAGATGGACCCGCCCGAGGACCAGATCGGCAGGCTTTACGAGTTGCTGAACGCGATGAACGATCAGTGCTGGGCCGGCGCCTTTACCTATTGGGCCGATCAGAAACTGATGGTCTACCGCTATGGTCTGGTGCTGGCGGGCGGTCAGGTGGCCAGCCCCGAGCAGATCGACACGATGATCAATGCCGCGGTGCTCAGCGCCGAACGCTATTATCCGGCGATCCAGCTTCTGGTCTGGGGCGGGCGCACTCCGCGCCAGGCGATGCAGGCCGCCATTGCAGAGGCCTACGGCCGCGCGTAAACCTTGGCCCCGAACCGCAACCAACGGGAGGGGCGTTCGATGGATTTCTCGCGCATCGCGGATCAGGGGCTGGTGCTTCTGGGCTGCGGCAAGATGGGGTCGGCCATGCTGGCCGGATGGCTGGGTCGGGGGTTGCCCGCGGCCGAGGTCTGGGTTGTCGATCCCAATCCCTCTGACTGGCTGCGGGCGCAGGGCGTGAACATCAACGCGCCGCTGCCCGAAAGACCCGCCATCGTGCTGATCGCGGTCAAGCCGCAGATGATGCGCGAGGCGTTGCCGGGGCTGCGCCGGCTGGGCGGCGGCGAGACGCTGTTCATCTCGGTCGCCGCCGGCACCCCGATCACCGCCTATGAGGAGATGCTGGGCGAGGGTACGCCGATCGTGCGCGCCATGCCCAACACGCCCGCCGCTGTGGGCCGCGGCATCACCGCGCTGATCGGCAACGCGCGGGCCAGCGCCGACGATCTGGACACCGCCGAGGGGCTGCTGTCCGCCGTCGGCCAGACCGTGCGGCTGGAGGCGGAGAGTCAGATGGACGCGGTCACCGGCGTCAGCGGCTCCGGTCCGGCCTATGTCTTTCACCTGATCGAAACGCTGGCCGCGGCCGGCGAGGCGCAGGGGCTGTCGGCCGATCTGGCGATGACGCTGGCCAAGGCCACGGTCGCCGGCGCCGGCGCGCTGGCCGAGGCGGCGGAGGAAAGCCCGGAGCAGTTGCGCATCAATGTGACCAGCCCCAATGGCACCACCCAGGCCGCGCTGGAGGTGCTGATGGACGCCGGGGCCGGGTTGCCGCCGCTGATGCGGCGCGCCGTGGCCGCCGCCGCCGACAGATCGAGGGAGCTGTCCCGTGGCTGAGATCACCTTTGACGATTTTCTCAAGGTCGACATCCGCGTCGGCCGCGTGACCCGCGCCGAGCCCTATCCCGAGGCGCGCAAGCCCGCGATCAAGCTCTGGGTCGATTTCGGCCCCGAGATCGGGGAAAGGAAATCCTCGGCCCAGATCACGGCGCATTACGACCCGCAAACGCTGGTGGGCAAACAGGTGATGGCGGTGATGAACTTTCCGCCGCGCCAGATCGGACGGTTCATGTCCGAGGTTCTGGTGCTGGGGCTGCCGGACGACGCGGGCGAGATCGTGCTGATCGGTCCCGATGGCCCGGTGCCGGTCGGCGGGCGCATGCACTGATGCGGGTTCTGCTGTCGCGGCCGATGCCGCCCGCCACCATCGCCGCCGCCGAGGCATTGTTCGAGGTCGAGGTGCGCCAGAGCACCCAGCCAATGAGCGCCGCCGAATTGCGCGCGGGCTTTGCGGTCTACGACGCGATGATGCTCACCCTGGGCGACCGGGTGACCGCCGGGATCCTGCAGGATTTCGGCCGACCCCGCTGCAAGATGATCGCCAATTTCGGGGTCGGCTACAATCATATCGACGTCGAGGCCTGCCGCGCCCATGGCGTCACCGTGTCGAACACGCCCGGCGCGGTGACCGATGCCACCGCCGACATCGCCATGACGCTGATTCTGATGGCCTGCCGCCGCGCCGGCGAGGGCGAGCGGCTGGTCCGGTCCGGCCAGTGGCAGGGATGGCACCCGACGCAGATGCTGGGGCTGCACGTGACGGGCCGGAAACTGGGGGTGATCGGAATGGGCCGGATCGGCCAGGCGGTGGCGCGGCGCTGCCATTTCGGTTTTGGCATGGAGGTGGGCTATTTCAACCGCTCGGAAAAGTCGCTCGACTTCCCCGCGACGCGGATCGGAACGCTCACCGATCTGGCGGGCTGGGCCGATATCCTCGTGCTGGCCACGCCGGCCACGCCCGAGACACATCGCCTGGTCGGGGCAGAGGTGTTCGCCGCGATGCAGCCCCATGGCGTCTTCGTCAACATTGCCCGCGGCGATATCGTCGATGAGGCGGCGCTGATCGCGGCCCTGCAATCGGGCCGGATCGGGGCGGCTGGCCTCGATGTCTATGAACATGAACCGCATGTGCCCGAGGCGCTGATGGCGCAGGACAACGCGGTTCTGCTGCCGCATCTGGGCACCGCCTCACTCGAGGTGCGCGAGGATATGGGCGCCATGGCGGTCGAGAACCTGCGCGCCTTTGCGGCGGGCGACGTGATCCCGAATCGGGTGAATTGAAGCGCGGCGCTGGGGCTCAGCCCTGCGCCGGGCGACCCTCCATCGCCGCGCGCCAGTGACGGCGGCAGAGCGAGACATAGGTTTCATTGCCGCCGATCTGGATCTGCGCGCCGTCGCGCAGCGGGCGGCCGTCGGGGCCCTGGCGGATCACCATGGTCGCCTTGCGCCCGCAGCGGCAGATCGTGCGCACCTCGCGCATCTCGTCGGCCAGCGCCAGCAGCGTGGCCGAACCCGGAAACAGCTCGCCCCGGAAATCCACCCGCAAGCCGTAGGCCAGCACCGGCAGGTTCAGATCGTCAACCACCCGGGCCAGTTGCCAGACTTGATCCGGCTCCAGAAACTGGGCCTCGTCCACAAAGACGCAGGCCAGAGGCAGCGCCGCATGCCGCGCGGCGATCCGAGTGAACAGATCGTCCCCGGCCGAGAATGTCTCGGCCTCGGCCCCGATCCCGATGCGCGAGGCGATCCGGCCGGCGCCGGCCCGGTTGTCGAGATCAGCGGTCAGGAGCAGGGTGTTCATGCCGTTTTCGCGGTAATTGTGCGACGCCTGCAACAGGACCGTCGATTTCCCGGCATTCATTGTGGAGTAGTTGAAGAACAGCTTGGCCATGGCCTTCGTCTACGACCGGAACGCGCCGTGGGCAAGATGCCCGGCCCCGGTTTCGGGACCGCCGCTGCAGGTGCCCCGATCCGGGACAAAATAGCCCTGGGGATGGATGGAACACACCTGCAACGGCGGCGTTTTGGCCAAATGGGCCGAAGCGACGGGTGGGAAAGACAAGGCACCCGCCGCCCTGAAAAACAGCAGATGCACAATGCCATCCGCAACTGGCTAAACGCCCTCGAAATCTGAGGGATAGAAAAAATTTCGCAGGTCGACTAAGAGATGAAAATGGGAAAACATATGGGCGCTTCCCCCTGTTCGGGGATGCGTAAACTGGGGCAGGTGGCATGGCGACGGCGAGAACCTATCTGAAACGGCATACCGAGGCGCTGGTCAAGGATGTGGGGATCGAGGTGGCCTGTGAGATCACCGGCAAGTCGAAGGCGACGCTGGGCCGCTATTATTCGGACCATCCCGAACATGCGGACCGTTTCATACCGGTGGATGTGGTCTCGCAACTGGAGGCCAAGGCCAGCTATCCCCATGTCACCAGCGCTTTGGCCGAATTGCAGAAAATCACGATTTCCTTCGACGACCGGCGCCCCAACGCCACGCCCAGCGGCGGCGTGAATAGCGACGTGATCGCGCTGAGCCAGCGTTTTGCCATGCTGATGGGCGAATACCAGCAGGCCATCGAGGATAACATCATTACCGTGAACGAGGCCAAGCGGCTGCTGCGGGAGACCGTGATGCTGCAACAGGTGCTGATCGACATGAAACTGCACCTGGAGGAAGAGGGCGCCTGAGGCGCCCCTTTCTGGTTCGTTGGTCTCTGGCCGGAAACGGACCCTGCGCGGGCTCGCTCAGAGATGCCGGCGCAGCAGCACCGATCCGACAGAATAGCCCGCCCCGAAAGAGCAGATCAGGCCGATGTCGCCCTCGGCCAGATCGTCGGAGTTCTGCGAAAAGGCGATGATCGAGCCGGCCGAGGAGGTATTGGCATAGTCCTGAAGGATATTGGGCTGTTCCGCAGGCTCGGGCGTGCGGCCCAGAACCTTCTTGCCGATCAGGTCGTTCATCGACTTGTTGGCCTGGTGCAGCCACATCCGTTTGAGCGAATCGCTGCCCAGTCCGGCGTCGTCCATATGCCCGGCGATGTGCTGGCTGACCATCGGCACCACCTCCTTGAACACCTTGCGGCCGTTCTGCATGAACTGCATGTCGCGGCGGTCGGCGACGCCGTCGGGCCGGGTGCGGCGCAGAAATCCGTTGTTGTTTCGGATGTTGTTGGAAAACTGCGTCGCGCAGCGGGTGGAAAGGATCTCGAAATGCGGCCCACTGGCCGCCTCCTTCCGTTCGATCACGCAGGCGGTCGCCACGTCGCCAAAGATGAAATGGCAATCGCGGTCGCGCCATTCCAGATGCCCTGAACAGATCTCGGGGTTGACCACCAGCGCGGCGCGGATCGAGCCCGCGCGCACCATGTCGGCGGCGGTCTGGATGCCAAAGGTGGCCGAGGAGCAGGCGACATTCATGTCAAAGGCAAAGCCTGCGATTCCCAGCAGGTTCTGGATCTCGATCGCCATCGCTGGATAGGCGCGCTCCATGTTGGAGGCGGCGCAGATCACCAGGTCGATGTCCGCGGGCGTGCGGCCGGCCTGCGCCAGCGCCTTTTTCGCGGCGTCCAGCGCCATTTCCGCCATCAGCGACGGCTCGTCGTCGCTGCGCTGGCGGAACAGCGGATGCATCACCTGCGGGTCGAGGATGCCGGTCTTGTCCATCACATGGCGCTGCTCGATCCCCGATGCCCTGACGATGAACTCTTCCGAGGAATGGGCCATTGGCTCGCACTGGCCGGCGTCGATCGCCGCCGCGTTCTCGGCGTTCATCCGGTCGGCATAGGCGTTAAAGCCCGCGACCAGCTCGGCGTTGGTGATGATCTCATCGGGGGTAAAGACCCCGGTGCCCGTGATGGCGGGTGTATGCATGTCCGGCCCTCCTGCGCGGTTTGCCGATCTGGCCCAAAAGGAGGCCAAAGGTCAAGCGCGAGGCAGAGCCGCGACCGGACCCGGGAGGGTCAGATCAGCGGAACCAGAGGGATGCCGCCGCAGGCGGCGAGGGTCAGCAGGCTGATCAGGGCAAGGGCAAGGCGCATGGGATTTTCCGGAATTGCTCGATTGCGGCCAGTCTTGGCCGCTGCGCCGGGCGCGGTCAAGCCGGCTGGGGGCACGGGGGCCGATTGCGGCGCGGGGGGCACAGGTGGGCGGCAGGCCCGAAAAACCGCCGGTTCGGGATTCACAAAGGTGAAATCATGAATAGATAGGACAGGGACCGGAGCGGCGACAGGGCATCTTTGGCCGCGCCTCGAGACAGGTAGGATTTTTCAGTGATCGATTCCAACGCGACCTCCGATCCGCGGGGCCAGCAAACGCCGCACGAGCCCGAACGCGAGCTGGCCAACATGCTCGACACCGCCTTTCGCGCGGCGATCAGCCAGGTGACCTCGGGGCTGTCCCCGGCCGCCCTGATGCAGCACTATGCGGAATGGGCGCTGCATATGGCGACCTCGCCGGGCAAGCAGGCGCAGCTGGGCCATATGGCGTTTGAGAACTGGGCCGATTTCACCCGCTACCTGACCCGTTGCGCCCTCAGCCGCGATGGCGGGGCCTGCGAGGAGCCGGATGCGCGCGATCGCCGCTTTCGTCACGAGGGCTGGAAACACCAGCCGTTCAACGCCTATCAGCAGGCGTTTCTGCTGACCCAGAAATGGTGGGACGAGGCGACCACCGGCGTACGCGGGGTATCGCGCGCGGATGAACGGGTGGTGAATTTCACTGCGCGCCAGATCCTCGATGCGATGGCCCCCAGTAATTTTGTCGCCACCAACCCGGAAATCCTGCAACGGACCTGGGAAACCGGCGGCGCCAACCTGATCGCCGGGGCGCGCAATTTCCAAGAGGATCTGCAGCGCGCGCTGTTGCAGGAAAAGGAACCGCTGTCGGAGGAGTACCGGGTCGGCGCCTCGGTCGCGGTGACGCCCGGCAAGGTGGTCTTTCGCAACCACCTGATCGAGCTGATCCGCTATGAGCCGGTCACCGGAACGGTCCAGCCCGAGCCGGTTCTGATCGTGCCCGCCTGGATCATGAAATATTACATCCTCGATCTCAGCCCGGAAAACTCGATGGTGAAATACCTGACCGAACAGGGGTTCACGGTGTTCATGATCTCCTGGCGCAATCCGGGGGCCGAGGATGCCGATTATGGCATGGAAGAGTATCTGGAGCAGGGCCCGATGGCGGCGCTGGACGAGGTACAGCGGCGCACAGGCGCGGCGCGCGTCCATGCGGTGGGGTATTGTCTGGGCGGCACGCTGATGAGCATCGCGGCCGCCGCCATGGCGCGCGATGGCGACGACCGATTGGCCAGCATGACCCTGCTGGCCGCGCAGATGGACTTCACCGAGGCCGGCGAGCTTACGCTGTTCATCAATGAAAGCGAGGTGTCCTTTCTCGAGGACATGATGTGGAAGAACGGCTATCTCGATGCGGCGCAGATGGCCGGGGCCTTCCAGCTGCTGCGGTCCAACGACCTGATCTGGTCGCGGTTGCAGCATGAATACCTGATGGGGGACCAGCCGCAGCAGAACGACATGATGGCCTGGAACGCGGATACAACGCGGATGCCCTATCGGATGCATTCTGAATATCTGCGGCAGCTGTTCCTGGAAAATGCCTTTGCGGCGGGCAAGTTCCTGGTGGGCGGGCATCCTGTGACACCGCGCGACATCCAGGTTCCGATCTTTGCGGTGGGCACCGAGGCCGACCATGTTGCGCCCTGGAAATCGGCCTACAAGACCGGCTCGCTGACCCGCTCCGAGGTGACCTTTGCACTGACCAACGGTGGCCATAACGCCGGCGTGGTGTCCGAGCCGGGGCATCATCATCGCCACTTCCGGCTGGGGCGGATCGTCAGCAATAATCACCACATCCCGGCGGGGGAGTGGGCCGAGACCGCGGCCGAACACGAGGGCTCCTGGTGGCTGGCCTGGGTCGACTGGCTGAAGGCGCATCAGACCGGCACGCCGATCCCGCCGCCCGCGATGGGCAAGGTGATCTGCGACGCGCCGGGAACCTATGTGCTGATGCGATAGGCTCGGATCGCCGGCCCGATGATCGCTGCGGGCGCGACGGACGTGGGCCCGCCGGGCATCCGGTGTCTCCGGTTGCGACCCGCCGCACCGGAAAAGCCTTGCTGCGGGCGCTCTGGGGCCAGGCGTGAATTCTTTGCCGCCGCGGAAGGGCGCGGCGTTTCGGGCCGACCGGCATCCGTGCTATGGTTCCGGTCGGAGGCCCGCATGAAAATTCTCACCCTGTTTCTGATCCTGTCCCTTGCGCTGGCGCTGCCGGCGCTGGCCCAGGGAAATGATGGCAATGGCGGTAACGGGGGGGGCGGTGGCAACGGCGGGGATGCCGGCGGGGACAATGGCGGAACTGGCGGAACTGGCGGCACCGGCGGAACTGGAGGCTCGGGTGGCTCCGGCGGCGCCGGCGGGAATGCCAGCGGCGGCGGCACGGGCGGCGTGTTCGGCACCGGATCGGCGACCGGCACTTCGGGGCGGGTGACCAGGGCGGTGACGCGCACCCTGAACCGCGATTTTCGCAATTGCCAGCGGTTGAGCCCGGTCTATCGCTTCGATTGTTATCTGCGCACCTACAAGCTGGCGATCGACCAGATGGCCGGCCTGCCGGCCTATCGCCCGGCCAAACAGGCGCTGGAGGGGGTCGAGGAAACGCTGCAGCGCATTGTCGCCCGCGATGCCGACCGGTCAGCGCCGCGCAAGAATGTGGGATTCCAGAGTTATCGCGCCATCACTGCCGCCGCGGTGCCCGGCGCCAAGCGCGAGTTGAACCGCGCGCTGGAAGAGGCGGAAACCAAGCTGTTGCGCTCGGCCAAACAGGGCAACACCCAATTCGCCTCGATCGCCGAGGCGGTGAACTCGAACAAGGTGCTGTTGCGCTCTGCCCTGCTGGAGATCTCGGGCCGGGTTCTGGCCATGCTGAACTGACGCACCCCCCTTGCAATTGCCGCGATTTTGGACAATCTAGCGCCTGTCGGGGCCGTAGCTCAGTTGGGAGAGCGCGTCGTTCGCAATGACGAGGTCAGGGGTTCGATTCCCCTCGGCTCCACCACGCTCAGCAAGCAAGTAATTGATATTTATTATCTTTTACGCGCGCATCGGCACTTCCCCCCCCCTCCTGCCATATCTGTTTAAAGAGAAGCCTATTTCGAGATGAGGCTGGCCATCCCGCAAAGCCGACAGATGACGGTGGAAGCGAGACACAAGACCCCATCGCGGCTGCGGAGTTGCGGGGTGGGGCTCGATCCCCACCCCGGCACAGCCCATGGGCGCTGGGCGTTATGCCTGCAGCGGTTTTACGTCCACATCCCCTTCGGCCTGCGCCTTGATCGCCAGGGCCGCAGCATGGCTGCCGGCGGCGGTGGTGAAATAAGGGATCTTGTCATAGAGCGCGACCGAGCGGATGTCCTTGGAATCCTCGACCGCCTGCGCCCCCTCGGTGGTGTTCATCACCAGTTGGATCCCGCCGTCCTTCATCATGTCGACGATGTTCGGGCGTCCCTCATAGACCTTGTTGACCACTTCGCAGGCGACGTCGTGCCCGGCCAGCCAGCCCTGGGTGCCGCGGGTGGCCACTATGGTAAAGCCCAACGCGACCAGCGTCCGTGCGGCCTCCAGCATCAGCGCGGTCTTGTCATCGTCCTTGATCGAGACAAAGGCGCGGCCGGTGCGCGGCAGCGCCATGCCCGCCCCCATCTGCGCCTTGAGGAAGGCGCGGGGGAAATCACGGTCCCAGCCCATCACCTCGCCGGTGGAGCGCATCTCGGGGCCGAGAAGGGTATCGACGCCGGGGAAACGGGCAAAGGGCAGCACCGCCTCCTTGACCGAGAACCAGGGCATCATCGGATCGGCCAGCGTCATCGGGTCGGCCAGCGGCAGGACGGTATCGTAATCGGCGTCCTGCTGATAGGGCGCGCGGCGCGGGAAATCGGCCAGCTTTTCGCCCGCCATCACCCGTGCCGCAATCGAGGCGATCGCCGAGTCCGTGGCCTTGGCGACAAAGGGCACCGTGCGCGAGGCGCGCGGGTTCACTTCGATCAGGTAGATTTCGCCATCCTTGATCGCGAACTGGATGTTCATCAGCCCGACCACGTTCAGCGCCATGGCCAGCGCGTGGGTCTGAACCTTGACCTCGGCGATCAGCTCGGCCGACAGCGAATAGGGCGGCAGCGAACAGGCGCTGTCGCCGGAATGCACACCCGCCTCTTCGATATGCTGCATGATGCCCGCGACATGCACGTCGGTGCCGTCGCAGAGCGCGTCCACGTCAAGCTCCACCGCGCCGGAGAGGTAGCTGTCGAGCAGCACCGGACTGTCGCCCGAGACCACCACCGCCTCGTTGATGTAGCGTTTGAGGTGATCCATGTCGCGCACGATCTCCATCGCGCGCCCGCCCAGAACGTAGGAGGGACGGATCACCAGCGGAAAGCCGATCTCTTCGGCGATCTTCAGGGCCTGCGCGTCGGTCGAGGCGATGCCGTTGTGCGGCTGTTTCAGACCCAGCTTGTTGACCAGATCCTGGAAGCGTTCGCGGTCCTCGGCGAGGTCAATGGCGTCCGGGGTGGTGCCGAGGATCGGGATACCCTCGTCCTGCAGCGCATTGGCCAGTTTCAGGGGGGTTTGGCCGCCGAACTGTACGATCACCCCGTGCAGGGTACCCTGCTGCTGTTCGACCCGCAGGATCTCCATCACGTGCTCGAAGGTGAGCGGCTCGAAATAGAGCCGGTCCGAGGTGTCGTAATCGGTGCTGACGGTCTCGGGGTTGCAGTTGATCATGATGGTCTCATAGCCCGCGTCGGTCAGCGCGAAACAGGCATGGCAGCAGCAATAATCGAACTCGATCCCCTGGCCGATCCGGTTCGGGCCTCCGCCCAGAATGACCACCTTCTTGCGATCAGACGGGCGCGCCTCGCATTCCACCTCGCCCATCATCGGGGCCTCGTAGGTAGAGTACATATAGGGCGTCTGCGCCTCGAATTCGGCGGCGCAGGTGTCGATCCGCTTGAACACGGCGGTGACGCCCAGATTGCGGCGGGCGCGGCGCACGTTGTCCTCGTCCCGGCCGGTGAGCGCGCCGAGACGGGCATCGGTGAAGCCCATCATCTTGAGCCGCCGCAGCCCCTCTTCGGTAACTGGCAGGCCGGTCTTGCGCAGCTCGGCCTCGGTCTCGACGATTTCGCGGATGCGGGCGAGAAACCAGGGATCGAACATGGTGACGGCGTGAATCTCGCCATCGCCCAGGCCATGGCGCATCGCCTGAGCGATGGTGCGCATACGGTCCGGTGTCTGCTGGCTGATCGCCTTGATGACGGCGGCCTTGTCGGCGCCGGCGTCCTCCCACAGGCCGGCCGCAACGCCGGGGATCGCAACCTCGTCAAAGCCGGTGAGACCGGATTCCATCGAGGCCAGCGCCTTTTGCAGCGATTCATGGATGGTGCGACCGATCGCCATCGCCTCGCCGACCGATTTCATTGCGGTGGACAGCAGCGGTTCGGCGCCGGGGAATTTCTCAAAGGCGAATTTCGGAATCTTGGTGACGACATAGTCGATGGTCGGCTCGAAGCTGGCCGGGGTCACCTTGGTGATGTCGTTGTCCAACTCGTCCAGCGTATAGCCGACCGCCAGTTTCGCGGCGATCTTGGCGATGGGGAAGCCGGTGGCCTTGGAGGCGAGCGCCGAGGACCGTGACACCCGCGGGTTCATCTCGATCACCACCATGCGGCCGTTTTCCGGGTTCACCGCCCACTGCACGTTCGATCCGCCGGTTTCGACGCCGATCTCGCGCAGCACGGCGATCGAGCCGTTGCGCATGATCTGGTATTCCTTGTCGGTCAGCGTCAGCGCCGGGGCCACGGTGATCGAATCGCCGGTATGCACGCCCATCGGATCGACGTTCTCGATCGCGCAGACGATGATCGCGTTGTCCGCCTTGTCGCGGACCACCTCCATCTCGAATTCCTTCCAGCCCAGCAGGCTCTCATCCACCAGGATCTGGTTCACCGGCGAGGCATCCATGCCGGACCGGCAGAAGTGGATGTAATCCTCGCGGTTGTAGGCGACGCCGCCGCCGGTGCCGCCCAGGGTAAAGGCGGGGCGGATGATCGCCGGCAGGCCGATATCCTCGAGCGCGTCCAGCGCGATCTGCACCCCGGCCTCCAGATCGGCCTGGCCGTTGTCTTTCTTGGGGGCGGTGACGATGGTGGCGCGCGGGTTCTCCAGGCCGATCCGGTCCATCGCCTCGCGGAACAGCTTGCGGTCCTCGGCCATTTCGATGGCGTCGCGCTTGGCGCCGATCATCTCGACGCCGAACTTCTTCAGAACGCCCATCTCCTCCAGCGCCAGCGAGGTGTTCAGCCCGGTCTGTCCGCCCATGGTGGGCAGCAGCGCGTCGGGGCGTTCCTTCTCGATGATCTTGGCAACCACCTCGGGGGTGATCGGTTCGATATAGGTGGCATCGGCCAGGCCGGGGTCGGTCATGATCGTGGCCGGGTTGGAATTGACCAGGATGACGCGATACCCCTCTTCGCGCAGCGCCTTGCAGGCCTGGGCGCCGGAATAGTCGAACTCGCAGGCCTGCCCGATCACGATGGGGCCGGCCCCGATGATCATGATCGACTGGATATCGGTTCTTTTGGGCATGGCCTGTTCCTTCGATCTGGTCGTGGGTCCATGAGTCGCCGGTGGCGGGCGGCGCTCAAATTGACCCGCTTTATAGGGATGGAAAGGAAAGGTGCAAGGGGGGGAGGCGCCTGTGCCGCCGCCGGCCGAGCCTGGGTGGTGACAATAAAAAATCCCCCCGCCGAAGCGGGGGGATCGGTTCGTTTCGCTTCGGCTCAGGCCAGGCCGAAGGAGAAGTCGGAGGCGTCTATATCCGCAGCCAAGGTGTCGGTCACCTTGGCGAAATCGATGCCGTCGATCTCCAGGATCACGTCGTCGCCGACCTGAGTGACGCCGATGTCCGCGAAGCTGCGCACGACCGTGTCGAGAATCTCGAAGGAGTCGACACCGTCGTTGTAGCCGACCACCGTATCGACCGCGTTCATTTCAACCACCTCGAACTGGAAGGTGTCCGCGCCGGTGCCGCCCTTCAGCTTGTCCTTGCCGAGGCCGCCGTTCAGCACGTCGTCCCCCTTGAGGCCCAGCAGAGTGTCAGCGCCGATGCCGCCATCGAGGAAGTCGGAACCGCCCTGGCCCTTGAGCAGGTCGTCGCCCTTGCCGCCCAGCAGATCGTCTTTGCCGACACCGCCGCGCAGCACGTCGTCGCCGTCACGGCCCTTCATCTCGTTGTCGGCGTTGTTGCCGATGATGACGTCATCCTGATCGGTGCCGATGGCATTCTCGATCAGGGTGTCGGTCGCCTCGGAAATGCCGCCTTCGATCGCGTCGATGATGTCCGAGCTGTCCGAGCTGAGATCAACAACCGTACCGAAACCGAAGAAGTCGACGATGTCCTGATAGGCCTCGGTGACCGTGGTGCCAAAGTCGGACACGGCGAAGATCGGGATGATCCCGCCCTTCAGCAGGGCATCCTTGACCTGGTCGAGCGTGGGGTAATCCTCGCCGGTGCCGTCATCGCCGGGGCCGTCGGTGATGGCGTCGCCGTCGTTGGACGGAACGGTGGAGAAATCTCCCGCCACATGCGGCACCGCGTCGGTGGCCAGCACGACAACCTTGAGCGCATCGCTGGACCAGCCGACTTCCGCCGTCCGCAGCGCCACCTGCATCAGGCCGGTCAGCTGCGACTCGGGGCCGTCGGCGCCGCTGCCCAGCACCAGATCGTCAAGCGCGGTCTTCCAGGTGTCATAGTCGCCCGTCAGCGCGAGCTGGGTCTGGTATTCATGGTCCGAGGTGCTCCCGAAGGGGGAGATCGGCTTGTCGATGAAGCTGGCCAGGCCGAGTTCCACGTCCGTCGCCAGACCCGAGATTGCGGTGACCAGATCGTCGGCCAGGCCGCGCACTGTCGAGATGTCGTCGCCGAACGAGCCGGACAGATCCTCCAGCAGGACCATTTCCAGCGCCCGCGCGCCGTCGTCGTCGGACAGGCCGGTCAGTTCGATGGTCCGGTCATCGACGGTCGAGATCGCGCCGGCGTTCATGTCGATACGCGCGCTGGTGATGCCGCCCGAGAAATCGATCGTGTCATTGTTCCCGGCGGTGTCGGTGATCACCACGTGATCGCCGGCGAACCCGTTGACGACGAAATGGTCGCTGCCATCGCCGCCAAAGGCGGTGTCGTCGCCCTGGGTCAGTTCAAAGACGTCGCGGTTCGCACCGCCCAGCATCAGGTCGTCGCCGATGCCGCCGACAAGAACGTCGTCGCCGTCGCCGCCTTCGAGGATGTCGTCACCCACGTGACCGAGCAGCACGTCGTCGCCGCTCAGACCGATGAGTTGGTCGTTGAACAAAGAACCGGATAGGACGTCATCGACGCCGTCTTCGCCAAGGTAAATTTTCATAGCTATTCTCCCATTTAGGCTTCGAAACACCCTCCTGAAACTGCGGCCGGGAGGGCGGGTTAGTAAAAATCAACTAATCAGTTGTACAAGTTTACCGTCGAATCACTGCGCTAAGCAATTGAAAGATTTGTCGCAGGATCCGCGCGCGTTTCCGCAATGAGCATAAATATGCCGACGCCTGAGGCGGGGTCGGGCAGGCGGATTTAGGGCTCCTATTCCGCCGCTTCGTGGAAGTCGCCGGCGGACCGGCCGGCATAAAGATAATCCCGTGTCAGGGGCGCGGCGTCGCGCCGGTGGCCGAGCTGGAACTGGAACACTGCCTGATGATCCTCTTCGAAGGTCATGTAACAGGCGACCAGGTAATACCGCCACATGCGGATGAACCTTTCGTCATAGCTTTGGCGCACGGTGTCGAGATTGGCGTCGAAACGTGTCAGCCAATGGCGCAGGGTCAGCGCATAGTGCAGGCGCAGCACCTCGATGTCCAGCGCCCACAGACCGGAGCGTTCCAGCGCCGGCGTCAGCTGCGACAGCGTCGGGATATAGCCGCCAGGAAAGATGTACTTGTTGATCCATTCGGCTTGTGCGCCGGGCGGGGCGAGGCTGCCGATGGTATGGATCAGCGCCACGCCGTCGCGGTCGAGCAGGTTTGCCACCTGCGCGAAATAGTCGCCGAAAAACGCCACGCCCACATGTTCCAGCATGCCGACCGAAACGACCCGGTCAAAGCTTTCGTGCAGGTCGCGGTAATCCTGCAGCCGGAACTCGGTCCGCGCGCTCATCCCGGCCTCGGCGGCGCGCCGCCGCGCGGTGGCCAACTGGTTCTCGGACAGGGTGACGCCGGTGACATGGGCGCCGTAATCACGCGCCAGCGTCAGCGCCATGCCGCCCCATCCGCAGCCGATGTCGAGAACGCGCATCCCCGGCTCGATCCGCAGCTTGGCCGCGATATGGGCCTTTTTCTCGACCTGGGCCTGGTCCAGCGACATGGCCGGATCGGGGAAATAGGCGCAGCTGTACTGCATGTCCTCGTCGAGGAAGAGCCGGTAAAGCTCGTCGGACAGATCGTAGTGATGGGCGACGTTCCGGCGCGCCAGCCCGGGGGTGTTGCGCCGCAGCCAGCTTTGCGCGCCATAGCGCAGGGCGGCATAGGCCCGCGCCCAGATCGGCAGATCGTCGTGCCGCCGGTTGCGCAGCAGAACGCGCAACAGCCCCTCGATGTCATCCCCGGCGATCTGGAGCGTATTGTTCATATAGCATTCGCCCAGGGCCAGTTCCGGGTTCAGGCAGAGCGCGCGCAGCGCGGCGTCCTCGGTGACACGGACCGATGCGGCAGGCTCGGCCTGGGTGCCATATGTCTTGGCGCGGCCATCAGGAAATGTGACATGCAGCTGTCCGGTCTGGATCAGACGCATCAACATACGATCAAAAATGTCTTTCCACATGGGCATAGCCCCGGCTCTCCGGTTCGCTTTATCCTTGCTTTGAAAAAACGTTACACCAGCCTTTTCGAATCCCCAATACCGTTGCGAATCCCGTTGCGTCACCTGTTGCTCCCTTGACTTCCGGGGCCGGGCACGGTGTATCGGCGCGACATTCATGACCGCCCAGACCGCCCGAAGGGGAGCCACCCGATGCACGCCTATCGCAGCCACACCTGCGCAGACCTTACCGCCGCCGATGTCGGCAAGACCGTTCGCCTGTCCGGCTGGGTTCACCGGATCCGCGATCACGGCGGCATCCTGTTCATCGACCTGCGCGACCATTATGGCATCACCCAGGTTCTGTGCGACCCCGACAGCCCGGTCTTCGCGGCGGTCGA
Organism: Antarcticimicrobium luteum; assembly: GCF_004358185.1. Lineage (GTDB taxonomy): Bacteria > Pseudomonadota > Alphaproteobacteria > Rhodobacterales > Rhodobacteraceae > Antarcticimicrobium > Antarcticimicrobium luteum. Next base: position 282,349 of record NZ_SMUV01000074.1, on the reverse strand, counting down.
AAAGCTGCGCAGCGAATGGTGCGTGCGCATCGACGGCGAGGTCAAGGCGCGTGCGCCCGAGCTGATCAACGCCAAGCTTCCCACCGGCGAGGTCGAGGTTTTCATCCGCGACATGGAGGTTCTGGGCCAGGCCGGCGAGCTGCCGCTGATCGTGTTCGGCGATCAGGAATATCCTGAGGAAACCCGCCTGCGCTATCGCTACCTGGACCTGCGCCGTGAGGCGATGCAGAACAACATGACGCTGCGCAGCGACGTGGTGGCCAGCATCCGCCGCCGCATGTGGGATCAGAAGTTCCGCGAATACCAGACCCCGATCATCACCGCCTCCAGCCCCGAGGGCGCGCGCGACTTTCTGGTGCCCTCGCGGCTGCATCCGGGCAAGTTCTACGCGCTGCCGCAGGCGCCGCAGCAGTTCAAGCAGCTGATCATGGTCAGCGGGTTCGACAAGTATTTCCAGATCGCGCCCTGTTTCCGCGACGAGGATCCGCGCGCCGACCGCTCGCCCACCGATTTCTACCAGCTCGACCTGGAGATGTCCTTTGTCACCCAGCAGGACGTGTTCGACACCATCCAGCCGGTGCTGGAGGGCGTGTTCGAAGAGTTCGGCGGCGGCCACAAGGTGGACAAGCACTGGCCGCACATCACGTACAAGGAAGCCGCGCTTTGGTACGGGACAGACAAGCCCGACCTGCGCAACCCGATCAAGATGCAGGACGTCAGCGAGCATTTCCGCGGCTCGGGCTTTGCCATTTTCGCCAATCTGCTGGAGCAGGAGGGGACCGAGATCCGCGCGATCCCGGCCAAGGGCGGCGGCAGCCGCAAGTTCTGCGACCGGATGAACTCCTATGCCCAGAAAGAGGGCCTGCCGGGGATGGGCTACATCTTCTGGCGCGACGGCGAGAACGGGATGGAGGCGGCTGGCCCGCTGGCCAAGAACATCGGCCCCGAACGGACCGAGGCGATCCGCCTGCAACTGGGCCTGGGCAAGGGCGACGCGGCCTTCTTCCTCGGCGGCAAGCCGTCGAGCTTCGAGGCGGTGGCGGGGCGTGCGCGAAACGTCATCGGCGAGGATCTGGGCCTGACCGACAAGGACCGCTTCGCGTTCTGCTGGGTGGTCGATTTCCCGATGTACGAAAAGGACGACGAGACCGGCAAGATCGACTTCAGCCACAACCCCTTCTCGATGCCGCAGGGTGGGATGGAGGCGCTGGACGGCGATCCGCTTGAGGTTCTGGGATACCAGTACGACCTGGCCTGCAACGGCTATGAGCTGGTCTCGGGCGCGATTCGGAATCACAAGCCCGAGATCATGTTCAAGGCGTTCGAACTGGCTGGGTATGGCGAGGACGAGGTGCGCAAGCGGTTCGGCGGCATGGTCAACGCGTTCCAGTACGGCGCACCGCCGCACGGCGGCTGCGCCGCCGGCATCGACCGCATCGTGATGCTGCTGGCCAACGAGGCCAACATCCGCGAGGTCATCATGTTCCCGATGAACCAGCGCGCCGAGGACCTGATGATGAACGCCCCCAGCGAGCCGACCAGCGATCAGCTGATGGATCTGGGCCTGCGGGTGATCCCGCGCGAGGGGTGACGCGCCCGGCGGTCCTTCGCCGACAGACGAATAAATGATCTTGGCGCGGCCCGTTCGACTAGGAACCGGGCCGCGCTGCTGTTTAAGCTGGGACCAATGACGCAACCCGAGTCGCGTGGTCCCGATCGTGAGCTTTTCCCCCGAACGTGCAGAGATCCGCTTTGGCTGCGGGCTATCGCCGCAGATCGCGCCGCCGCAGTCGATTGGCGCGATGCTGGCCGGGCTCGATGGGCCCGACCTGATGGCGGCGCGGTTTCCGGTGCTGTCCCATGAGGCCTATTGGCAGCGCCGGGCGCAGTGGCTGGAGCTGAAAAAGAAGCGGCGTCAGGCCAGCGGCGCGCGCGCCCAGGCGCTGGCGGATCAGACCAATGCGATCAACCGCAGCTTTCGCGCCGATCTGCTGAACGGCATCGGCCAGACCGTGCTGCGCTGGTCGCTGACCGGCGAGGGTCTGCGCGAACGTCTGACGCTGTTCTGGGCGGATCATTTCACCACCGTGGGCAAGACCGGGCCGCAGCGCAGCGCCGTCTCGAGCTATATCGACGCGGCGATCCGGCCCAACCTGTCGGGCCGCTTTGCCGATCTGCTGATCGCGGCGGTCACCCATCCGATGATGCTGTCCTATCTGGATCAGCAGATCTCTGTCGGCCCCGGAAGCGGTTTTGCACGGCGTCAGAACAAGCCCCGCGGGCTGAACGAGAATCTGGCCCGCGAGGTGATGGAGCTGCACACGCTGGGCGTGGACGGCCCCTATACCCAGACCGACGTGCGGCAACTGGCCGAGCTGTTCACCGGGCTGGGCATCGACAAGGCCGGTGCGCTGCAGTTTCAGCCGCGCCGGGCCGAGCCGGGGGCGGAAACCGTTCTGGGCCGCAGCTATGGCGGCGATCCGGCCCGGCTGGAGGCGGTGCACCGGGCGCTTTACGATCTGGCGGTGCATCCGGCCACGGCGGACCACATCGCGCGCAAGCTGGCGGTGCATTTCGTCTCGGACGCGCCCGATCCGGATCTGATAGGGCATATGGCGGCACGGTTTCTGGCCACCGACGGCGACCTGCGCGCGGTTTATGCCGCCATGCTGGAACATCCGGCGGCCTGGGCGGAGGGACCGGGCAACGTCAAGCCGCCGTTCGATTTCATGGCCTCGTCCTGCCGGGCGCTGGCGGTGCCGGAGCCCCGGCTGCGCGACGCCGCCCCGGCACAGGTGAACCGGCTGCTGCTGCAACCGATGCGGGCAATGGGCCAGTACTGGCAGCGTCCGGCCGGCCCCGATGGCTGGCCCGAGCAGGACGCCGCCTGGATCACCCCGCAGGGGCTGTCGGCGCGGCTGCGCTGGGCGATGGCGGTGCCGCGCCGGCTGTTGCCGGAGCTGCCCGACCCGCGCCGGTTCGTCGATGACGCGCTGGGCGCCGCCGCGCCCGAACCGGTGCGGTTTGCCGCGCGGGCGGCCGAGACCCGGGCCGAGGCTGTGGGGCTGATCCTGTCCGCCCCCGCCTTTCAGCGCCGATAGAGGAGGATACGATGACCGACAGGCTCTCCCGACGCGCCTTTCTCGCCCGCGGCGCCGTGCTGGGCTGTTCGGCGGCGGCCAGCCCGTTCCTGACCCGGGTCAGCTATGCCGCCGCCCCCTGGGACACCCGGCTGGTGGTGATCATCCTGCGCGGCGGCATGGACGGGCTGGATGTGGTGCAGCCCTATGGCGCCCCCGAATATGCCACGCTGCGCCGCACGCTGGCCGGCGGGCCGGGGCGGGGGGCCTCGGATCTCGACGGCTTTTTCGCGCTGCATCCGGCGCTTGCGCCGCTGATGCCGCTCTGGGCGCGGGGCGAGATGGGCTTCGTTCATGCCGTTTCCACCCCCTATCGGGACAAGCGCAGCCATTTCGACGGTCAGGACCTGCTGGAGGCCGGGACCGCCGATCTGGGGTCGGTGCGGGACGGCTGGCTCAACCGCATGCTGCAACTGGTTCCCGGGATCGAGGCGCAGACCGCCTTTGCGCTGGGCCATGGCGAGATGAAGGTTCTGACCGGCGCCGCTCCGGTGGCCGACTGGTCCCCCGAGGCCGAGCTGAGCATGAGCCCGCAGGCGATGCGGCTGGCGGAACTGGTGATGCAGGACGACCCGCTGTTCCATCCGGCGCTGGCCGAGGCGCTGATGCTCTCGCAGGCGGCGCCGGCGGGGATGGCCGGGAACGGGGACGAGGACGGGGACGGGGACGGCGCGGGAACGATGATGCTGCCGCCCACCGCCGGCACCGGCAAGGGCATGGTCCCGGTCGCCGAATTCGCCGCCCAGCAGCTGCGCGGCGACAGCCGGCTGGTCTCGTTCTCGATCACCGGCTGGGATAGTCATCGCAACCAGTCCCGGGTGCTGGGCGGCGCGCTGGGCCAACTGGCCGAGACCGTCACCACCCTGCATGACGGACTGGGGCCGGAGATCTGGGGCAAGACCGCCATCGTGGCGATGACCGAGTTTGGCCGCACCGTGGGTGAGAACGGCACCGGCGGCACCGATCACGGCACCGGCGGGGCAATGGTGCTGGCGGGCGGCGCGCTGCGCGGTGGGCGGGTGCACGGGCGCTGGCCGGGGCTGGACGAGGCCGCGCTCTATGACCGGCGCGACTTGTTGCCGACCGGCGATGTGCGTGCCGCCGCCGCCTGGATCCTGCGCGGGGTGGCCGGCCTTGATCGCGCCGGGCTGGAGCGCACGGTCTTTCCCGGGCTCGACATGGGCGAAGACCCGCGCCTGCTGCGCTGAGCGTCTTGCCGGGCGCCGTACCGCGCCCTAGGCTCGGACCATGGCCATGACCACGACCGATCCCGACCGCCCGCTGGGCCCCCCGGTTCACACCTGGACCCCGCCGCCCGCGCCCACCGGCGCGGTGCTGGAGGGGCGCCATGCCCGGCTGGAGCCGCTGTCGGCCGAGGCGCATGCGGCGCTGTTGTTCCGGGCCTATGAGGGGCATGACTGGCTGTGGGACTACATGGCCTACGGGCCGTTCCATTCGGCGGCACAATATCACCGCTGGGTGCGCGATACCGTGGCGAATACCGATCACCTGTTCTATGCCATCCGCGATCTGGACAGCGGCGGCTGGGGCGGGGTCGCAAGCTATTTGCGGATCAAGCCGCAGATGGGGGTGATCGAGGTGGGCAACATCAACCTGTCGCCCGCGCTGCAACGCACCCGCGCGGCGACCGAGGCGGTGGCGCTGATGATGGGCTGGGCGTTTGACGCAGGCTATCGCCGGTACGAGTGGAAATGCGATGCTCTGAACCGTCCCTCGCGCGCCGCCGCGCAGCGGCTCGGGTTCAGCTATGAGGGGGTGTTCCGTCAGCACATGGTGATCAAGGGGCGCAACCGCGATACCGCCTGGTTTGCGGTCACGGATACGGACTGGCCCGCCCTGCGCGAGGCCTTCGCGGCTTGGCTGAGCCCGTCGAATTTCACCGCCGATGGCGGGCAGGTCGAACGGCTCAGCGATCTGACCCGGCTGGTGCGGGTGGGCGCGGATCCGTCGCTTTGAGCGGGGCGCACCGAGGCGAGAGCGTCGGCAAGTAGGTCTGGATGGCCCGGTGGTGCCGGCATTTGGCTGACATTGGCACGGCGTCCTTCGGGCTTGATGCCGCGCTCGGGGGATTGGCGCAGAGGGGCGTTTCAGAGCGATGTTTCAGGTTTCTCGGCGGTTGCTTTAGAGCGGCTGCGCCTCGCGCAGCCGCTGCTGAACCAGCCCGGCGATCCGCGCGGTGGGCGAGGCCAGCGGCGTGCCGCGCGCCCGCGCCCGGGCCAGTACATCGGCCGCCTCGGCGAGGCAGGCGTCGTCGGCGCTGCGGGCGACGCCGCGCAGGAACTGCGCCACATAATCCAGAATGCGCCCGTCGCCCTCCACGGTCAGGAGCTCCGCAGCATGGGCCATGTCGTCGCGGTAGGCCAGCGGATCGGGGTGGATGATCTCGGCCTCCGGCAGGCCGGTGGCCGCGGGGTGCAGGTCGGGCGGCAGCCCCCCCAGGATCTCTGCCTGGAACCGGGCGAGCGAGGTGATCGGTTTGGGCAGGAACCCGTCGGCACCGGCGGCGATGGCGGTCTCCTCGCCGAAACTGTCGCCGGACAGGCCCAGGATTGCGCCGATCCGGGGGCTGGCCTGCGCGCATTCCTCGATCAGCTCGGCACCGGAGCCGTCGGGCAGGCCAAGATCCACGATCAGCGCCGCCGGGCGATAGACCTTCAGGTGCTTGCGGGCCGAATTCAGGCTGTCGGCGCGGCGGATGCGCGCACCGCTGCGCAGGCACAGCAGCCGCAGCGCCTCGGCGGCATAGGTGCTGTCCTCGACCACCAGCACGGTCAGCCCCAACGGAACCCGGCCGCAGCCGTCCCCGGGCCGGGACAGGGTGATCTTTTTCCGATCGTCCATCACGGGGCCTCCCCTCAGGCAATCCCGTCAAATTAGGAGCGAGGGGCTAATGCGCGGTTAACGCGGTCCGGTGCCGCGTCCGCTTGCCCCGCGCCCACTTGCCCTCGCGCCGGCCAGGCCCCATAACCCGGACACCCTGATCCCAGCCGCGAGGAGACCTGCCATGATCGGACGCCTGAACCATGTAGCCATCGCCGTTCCGGATCTGGAGGCGGCATCTGCGCAATACCGCGACGCGCTGGGCGCCAGTGTGGGCGCCCCCCAGGACGAGCCCGACCATGGCGTCACCGTGGTGTTCATCGAACTGCCCAACACCAAGATCGAGCTGCTCTATCCGCTGGGCGCCGACAGCCCGATCAACGGTTTTTTGGAAAAGAACCCCTCGGGCGGCATTCATCATGTCTGCTATGAGGTCGAGGATATCATCGCTGCGCGCGACCATCTCAAGTCCACCGGCGCCCGCGTTCTGGGCAACGGAGAGCCCAAGATCGGCGCCCATGGCAAGCCGGTGCTGTTCCTGCACCCCAAGGACTTCAACGGTTGCCTGATTGAACTGGAAGAAGTCTGAACCACATAACAGCCATCGGTCCGTCATCGGACCGGCGGCCGCAAGGGAGGCCCCCCCATGTCGATCACATCCGCTTTCGTTCTTTACGCGGTCATCTGGTTCATGACCTATTTCATCGCCATCCCGATCCGGCTGAAGACGCAGGGGGATATGGGCGAGGTGATGGAGGGTACCCATGCCGGTGCGCCCGAGCATCATAACCTCAAGAAAAAGGCCTGGATCACCACCGCCGTGGCCACCGTGCTCTGGGCGGCGATCACCTGGATTATCCTGTCCGGCTGGATCTCGGTTGACGATTTCGACTGGACGAAGAGCCTGCCGCCGGTCAGCTGAACCGCCCCGCGCCGGGCGGGGCGCCTCAGCGGCGCGCCGCCACCCGGTGGAAGATATGGGTAAAGGTGGCCGCCCCCAGGATCGGGATCACAAGGTTCAGCAGCGGCACCGACAGCGGGATCGCCATCAGCGTTCCCGCGGCCCAGATGGTGCCCGCATGGCGCGCCCGCAGTTCCTTGGCGCGCTGCCGCCCCAGCCGGCGCATCGCGGCCAGGGTGAAATATTCCCGCCCCAGCAGGAACCCGTTCAGCGCCCAGAAGATGAACAGCGAGGCGGGCGGGAACAGCGCGTAGAGGATGAAGGCCAGCAGGTTGGCCCCGATCAGCACCCCGAGAAAGTTGACCGTGTCGCGCAGCGCGTCCCAGAACGGTACCCTGGGCACCGGCGGCAGGCTGGGATAGTGGCGGTCCTCCACCGCCTGGGCCACCTCGTCGAGAAACATCGAGGTGATGGCCGAGGCGACCGGGATCATCAGGAACACCGACAGCACCATCATGAAGATGAAGGACGAGAGGCTGAGCAGATCGTTCAGCCAGTGCACCTCGCCCAGCACCGGCAGGGTCGCCTCGTTCCCCACGAACACCTCGATTAGAACCAGAAAGCCCGCGTAGGCCGCCACCAGCAGCGCGAAGGTCAGGCCGATGCCGAGCAAGAGCACCCTGCGGAACCGCGGATCGCCGATCTGGCCCAGGGCGAGGAAAAACGCCTGAAAGATCACTGGCTGACCCACTCGGTGATGTCGGTCAGCTCGGGGCGGGGCCGGTCCGGCGGCGCGCTGGTTTCGGTGGCGATATGGATCAGCCCGGCGATCCGCTCATGGCCTTGCAGTCCAAGCGCGGCTTCGCAGAACCCGCGGTCATGGCTGATCCAGCCCGAAAGCCAGTTGGCCCCCCAGCCCGCCGCCAGCGCCGCGTTGAGCAGCGCCAGGCAGACGGCCCCGGCCGAATAGCTCTGTTCGATGGGCGGGATCTTGTCCGAGGGTTTCTGCACCTCGATCACCGCCACCGCCAGATGGCCCTGATCGAACTGGCCGCGGGCCTTGGCGATGTCCACCTCCGGTTTGCCAAGGGCGCGGGCGCGGGCCTCGGCCAACTCGGCCAGACGCGGCATCGCGCCCGCCTCGATCACGATGAAACGCCACGGCTCCAGCTTGCCGTGATCCGGGCTGCGGGCGGCGGCGCGCAGCAGCGGCGCCAGTTCATCGCGGCTGGGGGCGGGGGCGCGCAGCGTCTTGGCCGGCCGCGACCGGCGGCTCAGCAGAAACTCCAGCGCGGCGGGGTTCGGATCGGGCATATGTGAAACCTGTTTACATTTGTCTCCCCCAATCTCAGGGCGGGCGGGAGGAGTTTCAAGGGCAAATCCGCGCGAAAGCTGCGGCTGTTTCCAGGCCCGTTCCCGCGCCCGGCCTTCGCGCGCCATGCCTTCACGAGATTGTGCGGCGCCGCGCGGCCCTGGGGGTGATAAAACAAGACGACGGGGCGCTGTCTTGCGCGCCCGACGGACGGAGATGACATGCGCGACATCATCCTGGCGATCGGTTTGACGGTTGGTCTGGCGGCCTGCACCCCGCCGGGCGGACCCGCGCCGGAGCCTGCGCATGCCCCTGACCCCGCGCTCGGCCAGGGCGCCTTTGTCGGGGCGCCGCCGGCACCGGGCAGGACCGCCGCCGAACGTGCGGCGCGGCGCACGTATTTCAGCGGCCCGCGTGGGCATGAATTCTGACCGAGACCGCTCTGGTCCTCGCCCCCGCCCGGGCGGTATAGAGGGGCATGGCGAAACCAAAGATCCGTGATCTACCCGACCTTTCCGATCTGGCGCACCCGGGCGCCGAGATCGCCCTGCGCGTCTCCCCAAAGGCGGCGCGCACCAGCCTGACGCGTGATGGCGACACCCTGCGCGCCACGGTCACCGTGGCCCCCGAAAACGGCAAGGCCAATGCCGCCGTGCAGGCCCTGCTCGCCGCCGCGATGGGGGTCGCGCCGTCGCGGCTGGAGTTGCGCCGCGGGCAGACCGCGCGCGACAAGGTGTTTGTTTTTCTGGGCTGAGCCACCGGGGAGCGGGGTTGGCAGGCGCGTGCGTGGACCGCGGCCCTATCCGTCCTGATCGGTCGGCGCCTCGCGCAGCTGATAGACCCCCTCGGGCAGGTCCAGCGCGGCGGCCAGATCGCGCAGTTGCTCGGGCGAAAAGGTAACCATCTGCACCCGGTCGGTGCGCGGATCGAGCTGTTCGACCGTCACGCATTCGGCAAAGGCATTGATGGTCACGTCCTCCTGCAGGGGGCGTTTGCCCTCGTCGATCAGGGTGATGACCGTGGCGTCGAATTCGTGCTCGATGGTAAACATGGACAAACTGTGCCGCCGCGCGTGCGCCAATGCAAGCAGCTTTGCGCGCCGCGGCTTGGGGCGAACGCCGGGACCGGGGCTGGCGGCGCCGGGGCGCTGTGATAAGCTCGGCCCGGGTGAACCGGGAAAGAGGCCCCCTGCGATGCGACGCATTCTGATGATGTTGGCCCTGCTTTTTGTCGCGGGCTGCGCGGCCGCGCCGCCCCCCGGCACGGCGCTGCCGGAGGAGGTGCTGCGCGCCCGGCGGGCCTTTGGTCAGGTGGTCGCGGCGGTCGAGCCGGTGGCCGAGCGCGAATGCGCAAGCCGCACCAGCGATGTGAGTTGCGATTTCATCATCCGCGTCGACCCCGATCCGGGGGATCAGCCCAACGCCTTTCAGACCGTCGACAGTCGGGGGCGGCCGGTGATTCTGTTCACCGTCGCGCTGATCGACAGCACCCGCAACGCCGATGAACTGGCCTTTGTCCTTAGTCACGAGACGGCGCATCACATTCTGGGCCATCTGGATCGGCAGGCGCGTCATGCCGCCGCCGGGGCGGCCATTTTCGGCGGGCTTGCCACGCTGGACGGGGCCAGCCCCGAGGCGGTGATCCGGGCGCAGGAACTGGGCGCGGCGGTGGGCGCGCGCAGCTATTCCAAGGATTTCGAGCTGGAGGCGGATCACCTGGGCACCGTGATCGCCTATCATGCCGGGTTCGATCCGCTGCGCGGGGCCGAGTATTTCGCCCGGCTGCCCGATCCGGGGGACCGGTTCCTTGGCACCCACCCGCCGAACGCGGCGCGGGTCCGGGTGGTGCAGCAAACCATGCGCGTCCTGCAGGGGCCGGGGCTGGCGGGATGAGCGGACCCGCGCTGACCCGCCTCGGCGTGGTCCTGAGCGATCGCGGCTCGCGCTATGCGGTCAGCGGTGCGCCAGTGCAATGCCGGGCCGAGATCGACGCCGTCCTGGCCGCGCTCAAGATCGACCGCGCCTATGCCAGGGCCACTCACAATACCTGGGCCGCGCTGTTGCCGACCGGCGCGCTCAAGGCCGACGACGGCGAGGCGGGCGCCGGTATGGTGATCCTGCGGATGCTGGAGCGGGCCGGGCTGGACAATCACCTGATTGTTGTAACCCGCTGGTATGGCGGCAAGAAACTGGGCGGCGACAGGTTCCGCCGGGTCCAGGATGCGGTGCGTGCCTATCTGGAGCAAACCGGGCTTTCCGACGGTTGACTTGTGTCAAAGGGCCGGGGTGGCGTTTTTGCTAGGCTGTTGTGGTGAACACCGGCCAAGGAGGGCTTCGGGATGCAAGACCGCGAAACGCTCAAACACCACGCCGCGCTGTTGGACCGGATGGCCGGCGCGCTGGGCATTGATCTGGAAGAGGCCGCGCTGTCGGGGCGGCTGACGGTTGATGAGATCTCGGATGCGGTGCTGCGCTGCACCGGCTGCGCCGGTCCGGCGCACTGCACCTCCTGGCTGGCGATGCGGGTCGGGGCACGGGCCGCCCCCGGATATTGCCGCAATCGCGATCTGATGGCCCGCCTGCGTGCCGCCGCGCCCGAAGCAGGGCGGCTGTGACGCAGGTTTTATTCAGGAGCTGCGATCCCGGGAGCGCGCCTGCGCACCGTATGGGTCCGGAAACAGGAGATGAACGATGGCAGTGTTGGGGCGACTCATGGACCATGTCCGGCTGATCGAACGTATGGCCATGGCCACCGGAACGGATCTGGTCGGCGCCTATGAGGCCGGCGCGCTCAGCCAGGCGGACTGGGCCGCGATGGTGCGAACCTGCCGCGGCTGCGCTTGGGCCGGGAACTGTGGTGCTTGGCTCGACCGTCACGAAACTGTCCCCTGTGCCCCTGCGAGCTGTCCGAACCGGCAGCCTTTCAGGGACTTGCGGTCCCGCACCCCGGCGCGCGCGGAAGGAGGAAAGTAAGATGGATGGTGGATGTCAAACCGAAGAGATGGAGGCGATGGATCGCCATTTCTGGCTGACCCGGTCGGTCGCGCGGGTGGCGGGGGTCAACTTGGCCCGTGCCATGGCCGCGGGTCACCTGAAACCGGCGCAATACAATGACATGATCGCCCGGTGCCAGAGTTGCGACCGCCGCGGGACGTGCGAGGTCTGGCTGGCGACACAGACCGACTGGCCGGCGCTGCCGCCCGCCTATTGCGCCCATGCGCCGATCCTCGACGAGCTGCGCCAGATCCAGCGCCCGCACTGAGCGGCGGGCGCTAATTTCCGTTCAGCCTCAGATGGTTAAAGTTTCGAGTGGGTTCCGTCGCAAAACGGCTGGCCGGAGGTGGCCTTGCAGCCGCAAAAGAAGGCCTTGCGGTCTTCTTCGGCAGTGAATTTCACCGGGCTGAGGCCGGTGTCCTTGTGGCTGCCGTCGCAGAAGGGCTGTTTCGCACTGAGCCCGCAGGCGCACCAGAAATAGGTTTTTCCGGCTTCGACCTCGACGGGGTAGGGGGCTTTTTGCGCGATCTTGGGCACGTCGGTCATTTCTGGCTCCTGTCCGGTGGCTGATCGAAGGCTGCCGCCCGGTCCCCCGCGCGTCAATGCGCAGCGCCGCACATCATCGGTGCGCGAGGGGAGTTTACGGATCCCGGGACGAATTGGGGAAGATCTGCCAAATTGTTGGCTTTTGAGTATCCAAGGGGTCCAGCCTGTGGATAACCCTGCGTCTATCGTTTCAAAATTCGGCCCCACAGATCATACTCTCCGGCCTCGTCCACCTCGACAGTGACGATATCCCCGGCGGCCAGCCCCTCGAAACCCTCGTCGATGAAAAGATTGCCGTCGATCTCCGGCGCGTCGGATTTGGTGCGGCAGGTGGCGGCCTCACCGTCCACCTCGTCGACGATCACCTCGCAGGTGGTGCCCACTTTGGCGGCGAGTTTGGCTGCCGAGATGGCCTGCGCCTTTTCCATGAAGCGGTCCCAACGCTCCTGCTTGATCTCGTCCGGGACATGGTCGGGCAATTCGTTCGACCGGGCACCGGCGACATTTTCGTATTGAAAACAACCCACCCGGTCCAGTTGCGCCTCGTCCATCCAGTCCAGAAGGGTCTGGAATTCCGCCTCCGTCTCGCCGGGATAGCCGACGATGAAGGTCGAGCGCAGGGTGATGTCCGGGCAGATCGCGCGCCAGGCGGCAATCTCGTCCAGCGTCCTGGCCGCCGCCGCCGGCCGCGCCATGCGCTTGAGCGTATCGGGATGGGCGTGCTGGAACGGGATGTCCAGATAGGGCAGCAGACCGTTGTCCGGGTCAGCCATCAGCGGGATCAACTCGCGCACATGCGGATAGGGATAGACGTAATGCAGCCGGACCCAGGCGCCGAGTTGCCCCAGTTCGCGCGACAGATCGGTGATGTGGCTGCGGACCTCGCGGTTTTTCCACAGGTTGGAATCATACTTTCGATCCAGCCCGTAAGCACTTGTATCCTGTGAGATAACCAGCAGTTCCCGAACCCCGGCCTCGACCAGCTTCTCGGCTTCGCGCAGCACCGCATGCGCCGGGCGCGATTGCAGCCGCCCGCGCATGTCGGGGATGATGCAGAACCTGCACTTGTGATTGCAGCCCTCGGAGATCTTCACATAGCTGAAATGGCGCGGCGTCAGCTTCACCCCCGCCGCCGGCAGAAGGTCGACGAAGGGGTCAGGGTCGGGCGGCACCGCGGCGTGGACCGCGTCCAGCACCTGCTCGTATTGATGCGGGCCGGTCACCGCCAGGATGCGAGGGTGGTGTTCGCGGATATAGTCGGGCTCGGCGCCCAGGCAGCCGGTGACGATCACCTTGCCGTTTTCGCGCAGCGCCTCGCCGATGGCCTCCAGCGATTCCGCCTTGGCGCTGTCGAGAAAACCGCAGGTGTTCACGATCACCGCGTCGGCGCCCTGGTAATCGGGCGACACGCCATAGCCCTCGGCGCGCAGCCGGGTCAGGATCCGCTCGCTGTCCACCAGCGCCTTGGGACAGCCCAGCGACACCATGCCGATATTGGGCTGGCCGGCGCGGGGGCGGTCGCCTAGGCGGGCTTTGGGGGCGAGGTCGGGGCGCAGATTGGGCGGATTGGATGTCATTGAGCGCATATAAAGGCGCGCGCGCGCCCTGCAAAGGGGGCAAAACGCGTCGGCGCGATTGCACCACGCGGCGCAGGGGGTAAGCTGGGCGCAAGAGCGGGCAGGGGGCAAGGCGATGAAATGGATCTTTCGCATCATCGGGATCGTGGTGGCGGCGGCGGCCCTGGCTGTGGTGGGGGTTCTGTTCCTGCCGTCCGAGCGCATCGCGCAGATCGCCGCCGACCAGATCGAGGCGCAGACCGGGCGCGCGGTGCGTATCGAAGGCGGCGTCAGGGTCTCACTCTGGCCGGTGTTGGGGGCCGAGACCGGACCGGTGACGCTGGCCAATGCGGACTGGGCCGGCGCGGAGCCGCTGTTGCGGGCCGACGGGCTGGCCATCGGGGTGGACGCGCGGGCGCTGATCGGCGGCACCATGCGGGTGACGCGGATCGTGGCGCGGCAGCCGGTGCTGAACCTGACCACCCGCGCCGACGGGCTGGGCAACTGGGTCTTTGCCAACGCGGCGGCGGCCGGCACAGGGGGCACTGCGGGAACTGAGGGCAATGCTGCCGCCCCGGTTACGCTGGACCGGCTGGAGCTGACTGGTGCGCGGCTGTTTTATTCCGATGCCGGGGCGGCACCGGTGACGCTGGGGCCGCTCGACCTGAATCTGGACTGGCCGCAGGGGCAGGACGCGGCGGATCTGACGGCGCGGCTCAGCCAGAACGGCGCTGTGATCGAGCTTTCGGCGCGGATCGGCGCGATGCAGGGGCTGCTGGCGGGCAAGGTGGTGCCGCTGACGGCGAGCGCCGCTGTGGGCAAGGCCAGGCTGGGCTTTGACGGTCGGGCCAGCATCGCGGGCGATGCCGCCGGCCGCGTCACCGCCGAAAGCCCGGACACCGCCGCGCTGATGGCGGCCCTCGGACTGGGCGCGGTGGATCTGCCCAAGGGGGCGGGCCGATCGGCCGGATTGTCGGCCGAGGCCACCTTTACCACCGATGGCCGTCTGTCGTTGCGCGACATGACGCTTGTGCTGGACCAGAACCGGATCACCGGGGCGGCCGACGTGACGCTGGCCGCAACGCCGACGGTGATCGCCGAGCTTTCGGCCGGGGCGCTGGATCTGTCGGCGCTGGGCGGGGCCGGCGGATCGGGCGGCGGCGGTGCGGAGGCCGGATGGTCCACGGCCCCGATCGACGCCGGCGCGCTGGGACTGTTCGACGGTTCGGTCAGGCTGAGCGCGCAGGGCATCGACACCGGCTCGATCAGGCTGGGGCCGACCGAGGCGAGCCTGACGCTGGAGCGCTCGCGCGCGGTGCTCAAGCTGCAGCCGGCCACGATCTTTGGCGGCAGCCTGCGCGGCCAGTTGGTTGCCAACGGACGCAAGGGGCTTTCGCTGCGCGGCGATCTGAAGGCCGAAAATGTGGATATGACCGCGCTGCTCCGCGATCTGGCGGGAATCGAGCGGCTGTCGGGCAAGGGGACGGCCAGTGTGGAGTTTCTGGGCTCTGGCGCCTCGATGGATGCGATCATGCGCAGCCTTTCCGGCCAGGGCAACCTCTCGGTCGGGCGCGGCGTGATCTCGGGCATCGATCTGGACAAGCTGTTCCGCTCGGGCGCGGTGACCGGCGGCACCACGGTGTTCGACAGCCTGACCGCAAGCTACCGGATCGAGGGCGGCAATCTGCGCAACGAGGATCTGCTGTTGCTGCTCTCCAGCTTCAAGGTTGCAGGTTCGGGGCGCATCGGGATCGGCGCCCGCGATCTGGACTATCTGATCACGCCGACCGCCTTCGAGGGCACGGACAGCGCCGGGCTTCAGGTCCCGATGCGCGTCACCGGCCCGTGGTCCAACCCGCGCTTTCGCCCCGATCTGGACGCCGCCAGCAAGGCGCGGCTGGAGGAACAGAAGGACAAGCTGGAGCAGAGGGCAAAGGAAAAGCTGCAGGAAAAGCTGAACCTGACCATCGAGGATGGCCAGAACGCCGAGGAGGCGATCAAGGACCGGTTGGAGGATGAGGCGGCGAAACAGCTCAAGAAGCTGTTGGGCGGGAACTGAGGCGGCGGGGAACGCGCCTTGCGGCGCGCGTGCCTGCGGCGCGACTATTTTTGAAGAGAAGGAGGCGGCTGGCCTTCGTTTCTTCTCTGTTCAAATGCTCAATTCAAGAGGATTGATCCGGGCGCGCCGATCGGGTGTCGGGCGCCCGGCCGGCAGGGTCAGATCCGCTGGTCGTAATCGCCGACCGAGGGCTCGGAGCGGATCACCGTGTCGATATCGGTGAAGATGGCGCGCATCTCTTCCTCGCTCTCGGCGCTTTCGCAGACCACGACAAGGTTCGGGGTGTTGGAGCTTGCCCGCACCAACCCCCAGGAGCCGTTGTCGAGGATCACCCGCGCGCCGTTCACCGTCACCACCTCCTTGATGGCGCGACCGGCGACGGTCTCGCCCGCCTCGGCCTTGGCGACCAGTTTCTGCACCAGCCGCTCCAGCACATCGTATTTCTCGGTGTCGGCGCAATAGGGCGACATGGTCGGGGTCGACCAGGTTTTCGGCAGCGCCTTGCGCAGGTCCGACATCGACTTGTCGGGGTTGCGCTCCATCAGCTTGCAGATCTCGACCGCCACCCGCATGCCGCAGTCATAGCCGCGCCCGATCGGCTCGGCGAGGAAGTAGTGGCCGGATTTCTCGAACCCCGCCAGCGCGCCGATCTCCTTGACACGGCGCTTCATGTGGGAATGCCCGGTTTTCCAGTAATCCGCCTTGACGCCGTACTTTTTCAGCTCCGGGTCCGAGGCGAACAGCCCGGTGGATTTCACATCCGCGACAAAGGTCGAATTGGGATAAAGCTTGGCCAGGTCGCGGGCCATGATCACGCCCACCTTGTCGGCAAAGATCTCTTCGCCCTCGTCATCGACCACGCCGCAGCGGTCGCCGTCGCCGTCGAAACCCAGCGCCAGGTCGGCGCCGGTCGACAGCACGGTCTCGGCCATGTCGTGCAGCATGTGCATGTCTTCGGGGTTCGGGTTGTAGTTGGGGAAGGTGTAGTCGAGGTCGTTGTGGCTGGGCACCACCTCGACGCCGATGCGCTCGAACAGCTCGGGCGCAAAGGCGCTGGCGGTGCCGTTGCCGGTGGCGCAGACGACCTTGAGCTTGCGGGTCATTCTGAAATCGCCGACGAGATCGTCGAGATAGGCCTCTTTCACGCCCTCGACGAATTCATAGCCGCCGCCGGGCGCCTGCGCGCCATGGCCCGACAGAACGATCTCTTTCAGTTCGGCCATCTCGTCGGGGCCATGGGTCAGCGGCCGCTCAAAGCCCATCTTGACCCCGGTCCAGCCGTTCGGGTTGTGGCTGGCGGTGACCATGGCGACGGCGGGCACATCCAGATGAAACTGCGCAAAATAGGCCATGGGCGAGACCGCCGGGCCGATATCCTTGACGTGGATGCCCGCCTGCATCAGCCCCAGGACCAGCGCGTTCTTGATCGCGAGCGAATAGTCGCGGTAATCGTTGCCCACCGCGATTTCCGGCCTGATGCCGCGGCGGCGCATCTGGGTGCCCAGCCCCAGGCCCAGGGCGGTGACGCCGGGCAGGTTGATCTCTTCGGGGTATTTCCAGCGCGCATCGTATTCACGGAACCCCGTGGGCGTGATCATCGGCAGCTTCAGAAAATCCCAGGTATTGGGTGTCACTTCGAAAAGCGGACGGGTCATAGCGTCATGTCCTTAAATCTCAGATTTCAATCGGGTTGGCCTTGGCCAGCGCATCAAAGCGCATCAGTGTGTCGATCAGTGCGCCCATCTGGTCCAGCGGGATCATGTTGGGCCCGTCCGAGGGGGCGCTGTCGGGATCCTCATGGGTTTCGATAAACACCGCGGCGACGCCCACGGCCACCGCGGCGCGGGCCATGACGGGGGCAAATTCGCGCTGCCCGCCCGACGCGCCGCCGAGGCCGCCGGGCTGCTGCACAGAATGGGTGGCATCCATCACGACCGGATAACCGGTTCTGGCCATCTGCGGCAGGGCGCGCATATCGGCGACCAGGGTGTTGTACCCGAAGGAGGTGCCGCGCTCGGTCAGCAGGATGCGGCGATTGCCGGTCGCCTCGATCTTGGCGATTACATTGGCCATGTCCCAGGGCGCCAGGAACTGGCCCTTTTTCACGTTCACCGCCGCGCCGGTCTCGCCGGCGGCAAGCAGCAGGTCGGTCTGGCGGCACAGAAAGGCGGGGATCTGAAGGATGTCCACCGCCTGGGCGGCGGCGGCGCATTGGTCCGGCGCGTGCACATCGGTGAGGGTCGGCACGCCGATGGCGGTCCCCACCTCGTTCAGCACCCGGAGCCCGGCGTCGATGCCGAGTCCCCGCTTGCCGGTGAGCGAGGTGCGGTTTGCCTTGTCGTAGGAGGCCTTGAACACATACTGCGCGCCGGCGGCATCGCAGATCTCTTTCATCCGGCCGGCGATCATCTGGGCATGGTCGCGGGTTTCGAGCTGGCAGGGGCCGGCGATCACGGTCAGCGGCCGGTCATTGCCGATCGTCAGGCCGGCGACGTCTACATGTTTCATAAGGGCTATGAGGTTACCTGTTCGCGGAGAATCGAAGCGGTCAGCGAGATCAGCAGGTAGATACCGGAAAAGATCAGGAATGCCAAAATCGTATTCTCGAACTTGCGGGGATAGCTGGGATCCTCGCTCGCCACCGGCTGGACCGAGGTGGTCAGATAGCGCACCTGGCGATTGGCCTCCATCCGGGTCTGTTCCACCTGTTGCAAGGCTGATTGCAACATCATGTCGCGGGTGGCCAGATCGGCCTGGGCCATCTGGATGCGCACGGAAAGCTGCGCCAGCGAGTTTTCGCCCTTGGAGGCGTCGACCATCTTGGCATTCAGCCGGTTCAGCAGCGCCTCAAGCCGGCGCACATCGCCCTGCGCGCCCTCGACCTTGGCCTTGTTGGGGCGCGGGTTGTCCATCAGCGCCGCCAGCTCAAGCTGTTTTTGCTGAAGCTGAACCTCGATATTGTTGATCTGTCCGCGCAGCGCAATGATCACCCCTTCGGGGTCCAGAATGGCGCCCTGCTGCTGCAGCGATACCAGCGCCTCCTGCGCCTTGCGCCGTTCTTCCTGTGCGCTTTCAAAACCTTTCATCGCATCGCGCATCTGGTCCGACCGTTTCTGTTCGCTCAGGTGGTTCACCCGCTCCTCGGCATAGGACAGCAGGCTGCTGGCGAAATCGGCGCTGACCCCGGGTTCGGCGGCGATCACCTCCATGCGGATCACCCCCTCGGTGGGATCGAACCCGATCTTCACGAACCGCGAGTACAGCTTGTAGGCCTGTTCGTTGGTGGGGGAATCGGGCAGGCGCTGGATCGGGTCGATCCAGTCCTGTGCGAAATGCCCCTTGAACCCCTCATCCCGGTCCAGCCGCAGCATCGCGTCCTTGGATTGCAGGTAGGATTGCACCGCAATGGAATCCTGACTGGTGGCGAATTGCGTCCCGCTCAGCAGACTGCCCAGCCCCATGCCACCGCCGGTATTGTCGGCCTTGAGGATCAGGAATTCCGACTTGGTCGCGTACATCGGCGTGGCAATGACATAGAAATACCAACCGACCACCGCCGTCGGCAGCAGCACGAAGAACAGCAGCCGCGTCATCAGCAGCAGCGATTTCTTGCGCCGGCGGCGGCCGATGTCGCGCTGGATCGCGGTGATCTCCTGCTCGCGTTCCTCAGCCGGGCTCAGCTCGGTCGAGGGCAGCGTCTCACGATCACCGGGCACGGTCTGCGGCAGCTGGACGCGCTCCCGGCGGCCGCCGGCCTGCTCTTCGGCATTGCTGTTGGGCACCACCAGTTCCAGCATGTTCGAGCGTTGGAACGGGTCGATCCCCTGTTGCCGCAGCAACCGAACCGCATCGAAATCGGAAGTGGCCGGCAGGTTGTGTTTCTGCGCCACGCGGCGCGCCATGCGCAGCTGGCGGCCGGTCAGCCCCTCGCGGCGGATGGCGTCGATGTCGTTTTCCGAGCTGACTTCGCGGGCCGAGGAAACCTCGCCGCTGCGCTCCGCGGGCCGGGCGGGGGCCTCTTGCGGCGCGGCGGCGGCGCTGCGCGGCTGGCGGGCGGCGCGGATCGTCTCGGCCGAGGGGCCGGCGGGCTGGGCTGCGGTCATCTCGGTCTCCTCATGGCCCGAGGCGACGACGCGCGGACGCAGCCGCTCCGTCGCGGGGGGCGGCGTGGCGTCGTTCCCGGCGCTCTCGGCGGCCGGCGCGGCGGCGCCCTGGGTCGGCGCGGCGTTGCGCCGGATGCGGAATTTCTTAGCCTTGGGTTTCGTAGTCATAGAGCTGCTTTGCCTCTTCCAAGGTATCGAACATGTGCAGTTTACCGTTTAGCAGAACCGCCGCCGAACGGACGAATTTCTCCAACGTGGCCGGCTGGTGCGACACCATCAC
The DNA here is from genome assembly GCF_004358185.1 of Antarcticimicrobium luteum. Lineage (GTDB taxonomy): Bacteria > Pseudomonadota > Alphaproteobacteria > Rhodobacterales > Rhodobacteraceae > Antarcticimicrobium > Antarcticimicrobium luteum. The sequence goes on along the minus strand of NZ_SMUV01000074.1, from coordinate 262,618 downwards.
GATGGTGGTCGTGCGCAGCCGCTCTTTCAGGATGGATCCCGCCTTGCGGTTGAATTCCACATCCGTGGTGCTCGGCATGCCCTCGTCGATCAGGTAGATGTCAAAATCCAGCGCCAGCATCAGCGCAAAAGAAAACCGGGCCCGCATGCCGGCGGAATAGGTTCCGATCGGCTGGTCGAAATATTCGCCGAGCCCGCAGAGCCAGCGGCAATAGGCCTCTACATAGTCGGGATCCATGCTGTAGAGCTTGGCAATATAGCGGCAGTTTTCCATCGCCGAAACCCGGCTGACCACCCCGCCCATGAACCCCAGCGGAAACGAGATCTTGCAGTTGCGCCGCACCTCACCCTCGTCGGGTTTTTCCAGCCCGGCCATCATGTTGATCAGCGTGGTCTTGCCGGTGCCGTTGGGCGCCAGAATGCCCAGCGACCGGCCCACATCCACCCGGAATGAAACCCGGTCGAGGATCACCTTGCGACGGGTGCCGGTCCAGTAGGATTTGCTGACATTGTCAAATTCAAGCATTCTAAAGTCCGGTGCTGTGGATGCAGCCGCACGGGTCCCTGTATCTTTTTCGTTCTGGCTTTTGCTCTTGCCCGTCCTCCTTAACAGAGGCGTCTTGACGGATTACATCTGGAATTAGGCCACATTATGTCGAAACATGAAACAAATTGCCATCAAGATTGAGGCCGAAATGGGGCGGACGCCGCTGTGGTGCAGTACTGTGGGCGCCTGCGGTCGATTGCCGGACCGGGTGGGGTATCGGATGACTGTTGCCGGTTCGGAAACGCGCGGTGAGGGTTTGTTTACCATGACGGGTACGGAAAGCCGATGACGGCGGCGCCGGATCTGCTGCGGGACATCGCGGCCTGTCGCCTCTGTGCCGACCGGTTTGCCGCGACTGCGACGGCGCATGCCCCCCGTCCGGTGGTCTGGTTTCGCCCCAGCGCCCGCATCCTGATCGCCGGCCAGGCACCCGGCGCGCGGGTTCATGCCTCCGGGCGGCCCTTCACCGATCCTTCGGGCGACCGGCTGCGGGACTGGCTGGGCATGGACGCGGCGGCCTTCTACGATCTGGACCGGGTGGCGGTGGTGCCGATGGCTTTTTGTTTCCCGGGCTACAACGATCGCAAGGCGGATCTGCCGCCGCCGCCGATCTGCGCGCGCACCTGGCACGCGCGGGTGATGGCCGCCTTGGAAAGGGTGGAGCTGACGGTTCTGGTCGGGGGCCATGCGCATCGCTGGCACCTGGGGACAAGGACGCCGGTGACCGGGACGGTGGCGGGCTGGCGCGCCCATGCGCCGCGCGTCTTTCCCTTGCCTCATCCGTCCTGGCGCAATACCGCATGGCTGAAGAAAAACCCCTGGTTCGAGGCCGACCTGCTGCCGGTTCTGCGCGCGAGGGTACGAGAGGTGCTGAATGACAAAGGCTGAAACGCCGATCGACCTCGCCCATGCGGCGATGGAGGGCGGACCCGAGGATGCCGCAGCGCGGCTGCGGTTCTATGAACGCGTGGCGGATGGCGAGCTTTACCTGCTGCTGACCGAAGAGGCGCAGGGCGAGAATATCACGCCCGAATTGTTCACGCTCGAGGCGGGCCGCTTTGTCCTGGCCTTCGACCGCGAGGACCGGCTGGCCCAGTTCGCCGGCCGTCCGGTGCCCTATGTGGCGTTGTCCGGCAGGGTGCTGGCGCAGATGCTGGCGGGGCAGGGGATTGGGCTGGGCCTCAATCTCGACGTGGCGCCTTCGGCGATCCTGATCCCCCCCGACGCGGTCGACTGGCTGCACACGACGCTGGGCCACGCCCCGGAGGAGACCGAGGCGCGCTTTGCCGAGTTCACGGCGCCCGCCGGCCTGCCCGAAGCGCTGATCCGGGCGCTTGACGCCAAACTGGCGACGGCGGCGGGGCTGGCGCAGGCGGCCTTTCTGGTCGGCACCGTCGACGCGGCGGGCGGGCGCGGGCATCTGCTGGGGTTCGTCGATGCCATCGAGGCGGCGCAGGGCGCGCTGGCCAAGGCCGCGGGCGAGGCGCTGACCTTTTCCGGGATCGAGGCCGGGGCGATGGACGTGGGCTTTTTCGCCGGTGACGCGGCGGTGACCGCCAAGCTGGCGGCGGTCGGTCTGCGTTTCGACCTGCCGCAGCCGCAGATGCCCGAGCGGATCGCGCCAGCCGCCCCGGGCCGCGACCCGGACAAGCCGCCGATCCTGCGATAGGGCGCGCTCGGCGACCTTGGCCAAGACGCATCTGACAAGAAAACGGCCAGCTCGCAGGAGCCGGCCGCAGGCGGTCTGCATCGGCGCGATCGGCCGGTGCGGACGGGGAAATTCGTTCAGATCGCCAGGTATTCGGAGCGCAGCTCGGCGTTTTCCAGCACCTCGGCGGCGGTGCCGTCGAACACGATGGAGCCGGTATCAAGGATGATGGCGCGGTCGGCCAGTTGCAGCGCGCGCACCGCGTTCTGTTCGACCAGAATCGTGGTGATGCCCTGCTCCTTGATGATGCGGAGGGTTTTCTCGATCTCATCCACGATCACCGGCGCCAGCCCTTCATAGGGTTCGTCCAGCAACAGCACCTTGAGGTCGCGGGCCAGCGCCCGGGCGATGGCCAGCATCTGCTGTTCCCCGCCCGAGAGCGTCACGCCCTCCTGCTTGCGGCGTTCGCCGAGGCGCGGGAACAATTCGTAAAGCCGTTCGAGCGACCAGCCGACCGGCGGCGCGATCTGGGCCAGTTGCAGGTTCTCCTCGACCGTCAGGCCGGGGATGATGCGCCGGTCCTCGGGCACCAGACCCAGCCCGACGCTGGCCGCCTCGTGCGAGGACATCTTGTGCAGCGGCTGGTGATCCAGCCAGATCTCGCCGTGGGTCACCTGCGGGCTGCCGGTGCGCGCGATGGCGCGCAGGGTCGAGGTCTTGCCGGCGCCGTTGCGGCCCAGCAGCGCCAGAATCTCGCCCTCGTGCACGTTGAAATTGACGCCCTGCACGATATAGCTCTCGCCATAATAGGCATGCATGTCCCAGACCGAGAGAAAGGCGGGCGCGGTTTCGGCGTGATTGGCGTGCTTGGAAAAATCCGGTTTGACGTTCATCGTTTCGTTCCTTTCTCACTCGACCAGCCCGAAAACGATGTCCGCTTTTCGGGGTGAGTGACGTCCTCGTCAGGCCGACTCGCCCAGATAGGCTTCGCGGACCTTGGGGTTGCCCTTGATGTTCTGCGGATCGTCCTCGACCAGCGGTGTGCCCTGCGCCAGCACGGTGATCCGGTCGGCGAGGGAGAACACCACATGCATGTCGTGCTCGATGATGGCGATGGTGATGTCGCGCTCTTCCTTGATCTGCTTGAGCAGGTCGATGGTGTTGTTGGTGTCCGCCCGCGCCATGCCGGCGGTGGGCTCGTCCAGCAGCAGCAGGCGCGGCTCCTGGCTCAGGCACATGCCGATTTCCAGCCGCCGCTTGTCGCCACGGCTCATGGCGGCGGCGTGCATGTGCCGCTTGTCGGCCATGTTCATGTCTTCCAAGACCTGTTCGGCCCGCTCGATGATCCCGCTTTCGTTGGCCACCGATTCATAGGCGTGCATCCGAAAGGCGCCGTCGCGGCGGGCAAAGATCGGGATCATCATGTTTTCCATCACCGTCAGATCGCCAAAGATCTCGGGGGTCTGGAACACGCGGGAAATGCCCATCTGGTTGATTTCATAGGGCGAACGGCCCAGCACCGATTTGCCGTCGAACATGACCGAGCCAGTGTCGGGGATCAGCTTGCCCACCAGGCAATTCAGCAGCGTAGACTTGCCAGCGCCGTTGGGGCCGATGATAGCGTGCACGGTGTTCTCGCGCACGCTCAGGTTCACATTGCTCAGCGCCTTGAGGCCGCCGAAGTTCTTGTTGACGTTCTTGACGTCGAGAATGCCCATCTCTGCGTCCTCCTTATTCGGCCACATGGGGCGTTTCTTTGGGGTGATGCTCGGGGTCTTCGCTGTCCGGGGCCTTCTTCTTGCCTTTCAGCAGCCGCCCGATGCGCTGTCCGCCTTCGACCAGACCGCCGGGCAGGAAGATCACGACCAGCATGAACAGCAGGCCCAGCGTCAGATGCCAGCCCTTGCCGATGAAGGGGTGCACGATGAAGACCACGAAATCCTCGATCCCGTCCGGCAGGAAGGCGAACCAGTTGTGCAACACGGTATCGTTGATCTTCGAGAAGATGTTCTCGAAGTACTTGATGAAGCCGGCGCCCAGAACCGGCCCGATCAATGTGCCGGTGCCGCCGAGGATAGTCATCAGAACGACCTCGCCAGAGGCGGTCCACTGCATCCGCTCGGCGCCCGCCAGCGGGTCCATCGCCGCCATCAGGCCACCGGCGAGGCCGGCATACATGCCCGAGATCACGAAGGCCGCCAGCGTGTAGGGACGGGTGTTCAGGCCGGTGTAGTTCATCCGCTGCTGGTTCGATTTCACCGCCCGCAGCATCATCCCGAAGGGCGAGCGGAAGATGCGGATCGCCAGGTAGAAGACGATCATCAAGATCACAGCGCAAAGGTAGTAGCCGGCGTTGAAGTCGAAGCGCCACGCGCCGAGTTCGAGCGAATAGGTCGAGCGCATCGACAACCCGAAAAGATGCGGCAGATCGGGCAGGCTGTCCCGATGGAACCATTGCGGATCGTCGGCATAGACCTGCAGGCCGGTTTCGCCGTTGGTCAGGTTGAACTTGGGGTTCGACAGCACCGAATAGGCCAGCGCAAAGGACATCTGCGCGAAGGCCAGCGTCAGGATCGAGAAATAGATACCCGACCGGCGCAGGCTGACAAAGCCGATGAACAGCGAGAAGATCGCGGCGACCACGACGCTGAGCGTGATGGCGGGGATCACGTTGTAGGTGAAGAGCTTGAAGATCCAGACCGCCGAATAGCTGCCGACTCCCAGAAAGGCCGCGTGGCCGAACGAGAGATAGCCGGTCAGGCCGAACAGGATGTTGAAGCCGATGGCGAAGATGCCAAAGATGATGAACCGTTGCATCAGGTCCGGATAGCCCGCGTTGAACTGCGCCATGGCGCTGCCGGTCGGGAACGGGTTCAGGATGAAGGGCGCACACAGCGTCAGCGCCGCGACCACGATCAGCAGCGTGGCGTCTTTTTTGTTCAGTCCCAGCATGAATTAGTCCTCCATCACGCCTTTGCGACCCATCAGGCCCCGCGGACGGGTCAGCAGAATGATGATCGCGACGAGGTAGATAATGATCTGGTTGATGCCCGGGATCGTGGTGGTCGCCCAGGTGGTCGAGGCGAAGCTTTCCAGAATACCCAGAAGGAAGCCGGCGAGCACGGCACCGGGAAGCGATCCCATGCCGCCGACAACCACAACCACGAAACTCAGTACCAAAAAGTCCATGCCCATATGATAATTCGGAGGATTGAGCGGGCCGTACATCACCCCGGCCAGCCCGGCCACCGCCGAGGCGACGCCGAACATGATGGTGAAGCGGCGGTCGATGTTGATCCCCAGCAGTCCCACCGTCTCGCGGTCGGCCATGCCGGCGCGCACCACCATCCCGAAGGTGGTGAATTGCAAAAAAGCGAAGACGCCGCCGATGATCCCGATCGCGAAGAAGAAATAGACCAGCCGCCAGATCGGATAGATGATCGCGTTGGCCTGAAAACCGACCATCATGCCCAGATCGACCGAGCCGCGCAGCATGTTGGGTTCCGGGGTCTGGATCGGGTTGGCGCCGAAGAAATACTTGACCACTTCCTGCAGAACGATGGCCAGGCCAAAGGTCACCAGGATCTGGTCGGCATGCTCGCGCTTGTAGAAATGCTTGATCAGCCCGCGTTCCATCACAAAGCCGACCAGAACCATGATCGGAATGGCGAACAGGATGGCCAGCGGCACCGACCAGTCGATGATGCCCGCGCCCAGATCGGGGCCGAACCAGGATTCGACGTAAGGCGTCTTGACCTTGAGCGGGTTGCCCAGGAAATCCTTCTGGGTCTCGTCGATGGTCTCGAAACTCAGGTTCAGGAAACGTTGTACCGTAACCGCGCAAAAGGCGCCGATCATGAACAGCGCGCCATGGGCGAAGTTCACCACGCCGAGGGTGCCGAAGATGAGTGTCAGGCCCAGCGCGATCAGCGCATAGGCCGAGCCTTTGTCGAGCCCGTTGAGAATTTGCAGAAGGAGTGCGTCCATTGTCCCCACCGTTGAATGGATCGGGAGCGTCCCTCCGGCGATTGCCGGGGGGACGACCGGTTGGTCCAACCGTTTTCCCTGAGTAAGAGGGTGCGGTCCGGGCCGTGGCCCGGACCTGCCGAGATCAGGCGCCCGGGTTGCAGGTGCCCAGTTCGCCGCCGGCGAACATCGGGTGATCCGGCGGATAGGTCACTTGCGCGGCCGGGGTCACTTCGACCACTTCCAGCAGGTCGAACTCGGAGGTCGGGTTTTCTTTCCCGCGCACCACGAGCACGTCCTTGAAGCACTGGTGGTCATCGGCGCGATAAAGGGTCGGACCGTTGCCCAGCCCGTCGAACTCGAAGCCTTCCAGCGCCTGACCAACACCGCAGGGGTTGAAGGTGCCGGCCCGTTCGCAGGCATCCGCATAGAGCAGCGTCTGGCAATACACGGTGTGCGCCGCCTGGCTCGGCGGGAAGCCGTATTTGGTGCCGAAGGATTTCACGAAGGCCTTGGAGCCCTCGTCCTGCAGCGACCAGTGCCAGTTGGTGGACCCCAGGATGCCCTTGACGTTCTCGCCGGCGCCCTTGGCCATCAGGCGCGAATAGAGCGGCACGACAATCTCGAACTGCTTGCCGTTGACCATCTTTTCGCGCAGGCCGAACTGCACCGCGTTGGTCAGCGAGTTGACCATGTTCCCGCCGTAGTGGTTCAGGATCAGCACATCGGCGCCCGAATTCAGCACCGGCGCGATATAGGACGAGAAGTCGGTCGCGGCCAGCGGGGTCTTGACCGCGTTAACGGTCTCCCAGCCCAGCGCCTCGGTGGCGGCCTTGATCGACTCTTCCTGAGTCCAGCCCCAAGTATAGTCGGCGGTCAGGTGATAGGCCTTGCGGTCGTTGCCATAGCGCGCGGCCAGCACCGGCGCCAGCGCGGCACCCGACATATAGGCGTTGAAGAAGTGACGGAAGCCGTTGGCCTTCTTGTCCTTGCCGGTGGTGTCGTTGGAGTGGGTCAGGCCCGCCATGAAGATCACGCCGGCCTCTTGGCACAGGCCCTGCACGGCGATGGCCACGCCCGAGGACGAGCCGCCGGTGATCATGATGGCGCCGTCCTTTTCGATCATCGACTTGGCCGATGCGCGGGCAGCGTCGGATTTGGTCTGGGTGTCGCCGGTGACAAACTCCACCTTCTTGCCCAGGATACCGTTGCCTTTCAGTGCCTTGGAGCTGAAGGTGCCCAGCATTCCGCCGTCGCCGCCGCCGTTCAGGTGCTCGACAGCCAGCTCATAGGCGCGCAACTCGTCGGCGCCCTCATCCGCATAGGGGCCGGTCTGCGGCACGTTGAAGCCCAGGGTGACCGAGCCGCCGGTGGGCTCGTTCATATAGGCGGCCGCCGAAGAGGCTGTGAAAATCGTCGGCAGGGCAACGCCGGCGCCGGCGATGGCGCCGGTTTTCAGCACGCCGCGACGTGTGACATCGTTCTTGGACATGAATATCCTCCCATTTATGGATTGCGCCACCAGGCTCCTCAACCCGGGACGGCGCGCGCACGATTGTGCAAATGGATTATGATGGGGGGGTGGAAAATTACGCAATAACCCCCTTGAAAAGCACGATATTTTTGTCAACAAATGAACAGGTGTATAGGGGTGGTTGTAAAAATCCTTATGTCGCAGCGCAGAAAGGCGTTGAAAAACCGCTGAAAAAAGGAGCGAGAGGCGATGCCCCGCGACACGCTGACCGGCAGCCGCATCCGCGAGCGGCGCGCAATCAAGGGGCTGCGCCAGGCCGATCTGGCCAGGCAGGTGGGCATTTCGCCCTCCTATCTCAACCTGATCGAGCACAACCGGCGCAGAATCGGCGGCAAGTTGCTGGTCGATCTTGCCGAGGTGCTGGGGGTGGAGCCATCGATGCTGACCGAGGGGGCCGAGGCGGCGCTGATCGCGACCCTGCGCGAGGCGGCGGACGAGGCCGGGCTCGCCACCGCCGAGACCGACCGCGCCGAGGAGTTCGCCGGCCGGTTTCCCGGCTGGGCCGAGGTGCTGTCCTGGTCGCATCGCCGCATTGCCTCGCTGGAGCGGACGGTGGAAACCCTCTCGGACCGGCTGACCCACGATCCCCGGCTGGCGGCCTCGCTGCACGAGGTGCTGTCGACCGCCGCGGCGATCCGCTCCACCGCCTCGATTCTGGCCGAGACCGGCGAATTGGAGCCGGAATGGCGCGACCGGTTCCACAAGAACCTGAACGAGGACAGCGCGCGGCTGGCCGACAGTTCCAAGGCGCTGGTCAACTATCTCGATGACAGCGCGACCGGCGAAGATCATCGCGGCGCCCCGCAGGAGGAGGTCGAGGCCTTCATGGCCGCCAACGGCCACCACTTCCCGGCGCTGGAGGCCGGGACCGCAGACCCCGATGCCATCGTCGCGGCCGCGCCCGAGCTGACCGGCAGGGCGGCGCGGCAGGTGGCGCGCGCGGTTCTCGGCCAGTACCTCGCCGATGCCGCGGCGATGCCGCTGGAGCCTTTTGCCGGCGCGGTAAAGGTGCAGGGGCTCGATCCGCTGGCGCTGGCGGCGGCCTTCGACGTGGACCTTCCGGCGGTGTTCCGGCGCATCGCGGCCCTGCCCGAGGCGGCCTTGCCGGGCGAGGTGGGGCTGGTGATCTGCGACGCCTCCGGCAGCATCCTGTTCCGCAAGGCGATCACCGGCTTTGCCCTGCCGCGCTTTGGCGAGGCCTGCCCGCTGTGGCCGCTGTTCACCGCGCTGAGCCGGCCGCTGGTGCCGATCCGCCGGCGGGTGTCGCAACTGGGCCGGGCCGTGGCCGAATTCGACTGCCTGGCGGTGGCCTGGCCGGATGGGCCGCCCGGGTTCGACCGCGATCCGCTCTACCGCTCGATCATGCTTATTCTGCCGCTGCGGCACGGCGAGGGGACCGCGGCGGCGGCGCAGCCGGTGGGGGGGACCTGTCGGGTCTGTCCGCGCAGCGGCTGCGACGCGCGGCGCGAGCCTTCGATCCTGAGCGAAGGGTTTTGACAGGCCGCGCGCCGCTTGGCTATGCTGACGCAAAGCAAGAACAAACTGTTAGCGCGGCCAGGCTGACACGTCAGGGGAGGAGTGGAATGGCATGGGCCGACATGTTCTGTTGATCGAGGACGAAGCCAATATCACCGAGGCGATCCGCTTTTTGCTGACGCGCGAGGGGTGGACGGTCGATACCCACGCCGATGGCCGCGACGCCATCGAGGTGATCCGCGCGGCCAAACCGGATCTGGTGATCCTCGACGTCATGCTGCCGGGCAAAAGCGGCATGGATATCCTGCGCGAATTGCGCGACAGCGACGGGCTGCGCGATCTGCCGGTGCTGATGCTCACCGCGCGCGGCCAGTCGCGCGACCGCGAGATGGCCGAGAAGGCGGGCGTCAACCGCTTCATGACCAAACCGTTCTCCAATGCCGAGGTGGTAACTGCCGTGCGCGACCTGTACGCGCAGGCCTCGCGGACATGACAGGCGACGGCGACGGCGAGCGGTCGGAACGCAAGGCGCCGGCGGTGTTTCTTGAACGTCAGACCTATCGCCGGCGCCGTCTGATGGACGCGGCGCGGCTGCTGCCGGTGCTGGGGGCGCTGCTTTTCGCGGTGCCCTTGCTGTGGCCGGGGGCCGAGGACGCCGGCACCGCGGCGCCGGTGCCCACCTCGCGCGCCATCCGCTACATCTTCGTGGTCTGGGCGCTGCTGATCCTGGGCAATGTCTGGTTCGGCCTGTTGACCCGCGGCTGGTCGGGGCAGGGGCAGGGACGCAACGACGACGAGGCCGAGCCCCCCCAGCGGGAGCGCGGATAATGGCCACGCTGAACCTGATGGTGCTGGTCTGTCTGGCCTATGTGGCGCTGCTGTTCATCGTCGCCTTCGCCGCCGACCGGCTGGCCGCCACCGGCCGCAGCACCTGGCTGCGCTCGCCGCTGGTCTATACGCTGTCGCTGTCGATCTATTGCACCGCCTGGACCTTTTACGGCGCGGTCGGCTACGCGGCGCGCTCGGGGTTGGAATATGTCACCATCTATCTCGGCCCGACGCTGGTGATGGTGGGCTGGTGGTGGGGCCTGCGCAAGCTGGTGCGGGTGGGCCGCAGCCAGCGGGTGACCTCGATCGCCGACCTGATCTCGTCCCGCTACGGCAAATCCAATCTTCTGGCGATCTGCGTCACCGTACTCGCCGTGGTGGGCATCACCCCCTATATCGCGCTGCAACTGCAATCCATCACGCTGTCGTTCTCGATCTTTTTCGAGGAGGCGCCGGTGGGGGCCTACAGCGATGCCTCGGTGGTGTTCTGGGTGGCGGCCGGGCTCGCCGTCTTTGCCATCCTCTTCGGCACCCGCAACCTCGATGCCAACGAACGCCATCACGGCGTGGTCACCGCCATCGCGCTGGAGGCGGTGGTCAAGCTGATCGCGCTGCTCGCGGTGGGGATCTTCGTTGTCTGGGGCCTGTCGGGCGGGGTGAGCGAGACCATGGCCCGCATCGACGCCTCGCCGATCGGGGAATGGAAGGTCAACGGCAGCCGCTGGGCCACCATCACCTTTCTCGCCGTGGCGGCCTTTGTCTGCCTGCCGCGGATGTTCCAGGTGATGGTGGTCGAAAATGACGATGAACGCCACCTGCGCACCGCCGCCTGGGCCTTTCCCACCTATCTGCTGCTGATCAGCCTGTTCGTGGTGCCGATCGCCGTGGTCGGCCTCGAGGTGATGCCCGAGGGCTCCAACCCGGACATGTTCGTGCTGACCGTGCCGCTGAGCCAGGGCCGCGAGACGCTGGCGATGCTGTCCTTTCTCGGCGGCTTCTCCTCGGCCACCTCGATGGTGATCGTCGCCGCAATGGCGTTGTCGACGATGGTGTCGAACCACCTGGTGATGCCGATCTGGCTGTCGTCGCAATCCGACCGCGCCTCGGTTTCGGGCGACGTGCGCCATGTGATCCTGCTGGCGCGCCGGGTATCGATCGCGGTGATCATGGCGCTGGGGTATTTCTATTTCCGGCTGTCGGGCGGCGGTGCTGCGCTGGCCTCGATCGGGTTGATCTCCTTCGCCGGCATCGCCCAGATTCTGCCGGCGCTGGTCGGCGGGTTGTTCTGGCGCGGGGCGACGCGCAGCGGCGCGCTGGCCGGTCTCACGGTCGGCTTCGCGCTGTGGCTTTACACGCTGCTGCTGCCGGGGCTGGGCGGCGGTCTGATGCCCGACTGGGTGCTCAGCGATGGGCCCTTTGGCATCGGCTGGCTGCGGCCGCAGGCGCTGTTCGGAATCCAGGGGCTCGACCCCATCGTACATGCGGTGATGTGGAGCATGCTGCTCAATACCGCGGCCTTCTGCGCCGCCTCGCTGCTGAGCTTTCCCTCGCCGCTGGAGCGGTTGCAGGGGGCGCAGTTCGTCAATGTGTTCGACCATTCGGCGGGGCCGCGCGGCTGGACCGGCTCGGTCGCGCAGAGCGAGGATCTGATGATCATGTCGCAGCGGATCCTCGGCGCGCGCGAGGCGCAGGATCTGTTCCAGAGCGAGGCGGCATTGCAGGGCGGGCGCGGCCATCTGCCCGAACCGACGCCGCTGTTCCTGGAGCGGCTGGAGCGCGAACTCAGCGGTTCGGTGGGCGCGGCGGCGGCACATGCGATGATCGGCCAGATCGTCGGCGGCTCCTCGGTTTCGGTCGAAGATCTGCTGGCGGTCGCGGACGAGAGCGCCCAGCTGATGGAATACTCCAGCCAGCTCGAGGTGAAATCGGGCGAACTGGCACGCACCGCGAAACAGCTACGCGAGGCGAATGAGAAACTCACCCAGATATCGTTGCAGAAGGATGCCTTTCTCGGGCAGATCAGCCATGAGCTGCGCACGCCGATGACCTCGATCCGGGCGTTTTCCGAGATCCTGCGTGACAATGACGGGCTGAATACGCAGGACAAGGTGCGCTATGCCACCATCATCCATGACGAGGCGCTGCGCCTGACCCGGCTGCTGGACGATCTGCTGGATCTGAGCGTGCTCGAGAACGGGCAGGTCAGCCTCAACATGCGCGATGGCATCCTGGCGGAGGTGCTGGATCGTGCCGTTGCCTCGGCGCTGGCCGGTGCCGAGGCGTCGCTGGCGGTGCGGCGCCGGCGGATCAGCGAGACGGTGCAGGTCCGCTCCGATCTGGACCGGCTTGCGCAGGTCTTTATCAACCTGATCGCCAACGCGCAAAAATACTGCGATGCGCCGAACCCGGAGCTGACGATCTCGGTCCATGACGTGGGCGGGCAGGCGGTGGTCGATTTCATCGATAACGGCAGCGGCATCCCGGCCGAGGTGCAATCCACCGTCTTTGAAAAATTCTTTCGCGTGAATGCGGAAAAGGCCGGCGGTGCCGGGCTCGGCCTGGCGATTTCGCGCGAGATCATGCTGCGGCTGGGTGGCGATATCGTTTATCTGCCCGGACAGTCGGGCGGCGCCTTCCGCGTGACCCTGCCGCTGGCCGGGCAGATGGCGGCGCAGTAGGGGGCGGCGCGGCAGTCCGTCCGCCAAGCCAATTGCGCGCGGCGGGCAGGGCCCTCACCGTGTCGGGTTATGCGATGGGCACAGACTGAAAAAGCGGCCCAGCGGCCGCTTTTCATTTACTTCAACTCTGCCGGTTCAGCCGCGCGCCGCCGCCAGCTGTTCCAGCGCCGGACGCATCCCGTCCAGCTGATAGCCCGCCGCCGTCGCCTTTTGCAGGATCTCGTCCACCGGCATCTGTCCGGCTTGGCCCAGGGCCCAGATCACTGTGCAGCGGGTGCCGCTGCGGCAATAGGCCAGCACCGGGCCGGTGGCGTCGGCAATGGTTTCTAGCTGCCGCACCCCGTTTTCCGGTGTCAGCGTCTCCTGCACCAGCGGCAGGGCGGCAAAGCTCAGCCCCAGCGCCTCGGCCGCATCGCGCATGGCGTGGCTGCCCAGCTCCGGCGGCACCTCGGCATCGGGCCGGTTGCAGATCACCATAGTGTAACCTGCTTCAGCGATGGCGGGCAGATCCTCGACCGAGATCTGCGGCGAAACGGCATAGCCGGGGGCAAGGGGGCGAATATCCATGCCCGACACTTACGCCGCCGCCGACATCCTGTCCAGACCGCGCCCGACCGCGGGGGCCGCCCCCATGCCGACCAGCATCGCGGCCATGAAGATCAGCCCACCCATGCCGTTATAGGTGATCGAGGCGACAGCCGGACCCGGGCAGAGACCGGCCAGTCCCCAGCCCATGCCGAACAGCACCGAGCCTGTGATCAGCCGATGATCCAGCTCGGGGCGCGGCAGGCTGGGAAACTCGCCGCCCACCAGCGGCCTGCGCCCAGGGGTCAGCCGCCAGGCGATGAACATCGGGATGATCGCACCGCCCATGACAAAGGCCAGCGTCGGATCCCAGTTGCCAAAGACATCGAGCCAGCCCTGCACCTTGGTGGTGTCGGTCATGCCGGAAACGAACAGCCCGCCGCCGAACAGCGCACCGGCCAGAAGAGACAGCAGAATACGCATCAGACCACCCCCAGAACGTGACGGAAGATCGCCAGCATCAGACCGCCGGCCAGAATGTAGAATACGGTGGCGGTGATGCCCCGCAGCGAGAACCGCGAGATGCCGCAAACCCCGTGTCCCGAGGTGCAGCCGTTGGCGATCCGCGTGCCGACGCCCACGAGCAGACCGGCGGCGATGATCACCGTCCAGTTCGTGGTCATATGCGTGTCGATCTCGACGTTATAGAGCGGCCACAGGATCAGCGGCATGACGACCACGCCGAACAGGAACACCGCCCGTTCCCAGAACGTGTTCCAGCCGCTGCCGTCAACCAGCCCGCCGATGATGCCCGAGGCGCCCATGATCCGCCCGTTGCCAAGCAGATATACGGCGCCCCCCGTCCCGATCAGCAATCCGCCGACCAGGCCCCAGATCCAGTCTGTTTCCATGATAATGTTCTTGCCCCTGTTGTTCGCGCGTTTTCCCGGTGGCGGATCAGACCGGCCCGCCGCCGGAACCCTTTTGGTGAGCCGCCGTTACAGCTTGTTCACCGGAATCTTGAGAAAGACATCGCCCTGTTCGTCCTCGGGCGGCATCTGGCCGGCCCGCATGTTGACCTGCAGCGAGGGCAGAATCAGCCGCGGCATCGCCAGCGTGGCGTCGCGGGCGTCGCGCATCTGCACGAAGTCCTCGATCTTCTTGCCCTGGCCGACGTGGATGTTCAGCGCCTTCTGTTCGCCCACCGTGGTCTCCCAGGCGTATTCGTCGCGGCCCGGCGCCTTGTAGTCGTGGCCGACAAAGATTCGCGTCTCGTCGGGCAGCGCCAGGATTTTCTGGATCGAGTTGTAGAGCGTTTCCGAGGATCCGCCCGGAAAGTCGCAGCGCGCGGTGCCGAAATCGGGCATGAACAGCGTGTCGCCGACAAAGGCCGCATCGCCGACCACATAGGTCAGGCAGGCCGGCGTGTGACCGGGGGTGTGCAGCACGTCGCCGCGCATCTGCCCGATCATGAAGCTGTCGCCCTCCTTGAACAGCGCGTCGAACTGGCTGCCGTCGCGCTGGAACTCGGTGCCTTCGTTGAACACCTTTCCAAAGGTGTCCTGCACGACGGTGATGCGGTCGCCGATGCCGATTTTGCCGCCGACCTTTTCCTGAATATAGGGCGCCGCCGACAGGTGGTCGGCATGCACATGGCTTTCCAGAATCCATTCCACGTTCAGGCCTTCGCCCTGAACATAGGCGATGACGGCATCGGCGGATTTGGTGTCGGTGCGGCCCGAGGCGTTATCGAAATCCAGAACGCTGTCGATGATCGCGCAGGCCTTGCCATGCGGCTCGCGGACGACGTAGGACACCGTAAAGGTGGCTTCGTCGAAGAAGGCTTTCACAAAGGGGGTCATTGGGATCTCCATTGGCTTTCGGAAAACATATAGTTTAAGCCGAATGTGTTGCAAGGATGATCTGGACCGGCCCGCCGTTGCCTGAAGCGTCGCCGAAAAGGTCGCCGGGCCGACCGGGCACCCCGAAATTGGTGCCGCATCACTGTGCACCGGTCAAGGAACCCGCGCAATTCAGTGGCAGGAACGCGCCGATCACCGGGTCCGGCCGGGAATCTCCGGGCGATTTCGCGCAGATGTCATATGCTCGTGCCAGATAGGGACCAGATTAGGGACGACAGGGGAGGATGTCATGACAGAACAGGATATTATCGCCGAGGCCGAACACCTCGAACGCCAGATCGCCGATGCAGATCGGGAGCTGCGCCAGGCCCTGCAACCGCAGTTGAGCCAGATTTTGGCCCGGCTGGAGAGCGCGGGCGCCCAGGTGCCGCAGCGGTTGCGCCGCCTCGAGGCATGCCTGACCGACGAGGCGGTCGAGGCGCGGTTTGACAATTTGCCGGTCTGAAATTCGCCGATGCGATTTTTTCCGGTCTGACAGGGGGGCTCCGGCGGCTTGGCGCGCGGCCGGTCAGCCGAGGAACGCGCCCAGCCCCACCAGCATCAGCCCCAGGATCGACAGGCCCAGCGCCCCAAGGTTGATCGGCAGCACCGATTTCAGCACCGCGCGCATGGCGTCGTCGGAGATTTTGGCGCGGCGGGCGTGGCCAACCCGCAGGATGCACCAGATCAACCCGGCCAGCCCCGCCAGCGACATTGCCACGCCGGCCCAGATCATGATGTCGAACATGGGTTATTCCCCCGGTTTTGCGTTGATCTTGCCGGTAACGGATCGGGGCAGGCGGCGCAAGTCGGCGTGGGGGAGGAAGGCATCCAAGGAGAAGGGGCTCTCCTTGCCCGAATAGCGCCGAAGGCGCCGGGCAGCGCCCGACCGCCCCCATGGGCGGGCGCTACTCTGACTGTTGCGCTCAGAACTGACGCCCGAAGTTGGGGTCGCCATAAAGTGACGGTCTCACAGCGAAGACGCGACCACCCGCGGCCGGGCGCTGCCCTTTGTTGCGCGCTGATTTCGGGGGAGCAGGCGTTCGCCGCGATGACGGGGATCTTGGAGCAGGTGCCCTTACGGATCGTCCGGCCGCCGCACATGCCGCATCCAGAACTCCGCGCCCTTGCGCACCGCGTCATGCACCGCGCGGCCCGCCGCCTCGCCCTGCGGCGTGTGCAGCCCGGCAAAGGGGGCATCCCCCGGCGGCGCCGCCACCGCGATGCAATCGGTCCCGGTCCCGGTGGCCAACCCTGTGGGCAGATGGTGGCCCGCCTCCATCACCGCTGCCGTGCGCGCCTGGGCGGCGATCGACAGCAGCTCCAGCAGCGCCGCGTCGCTCAGCGGCAGATCAAGGTGCAGCGCGATGTTGATGGTGCCCCAGTCCTTGCCGCTGCGGTCCATACGGGTGCCGACGCGTTCGGCGTTGCTGAGGCCCACGGTGGCAAGGCAAAAGGCGCGGACGCCCTCCACCTGCGCCTCGGCGGTCTCGAAGGCATCCAGATCGCGCGAGGTCAGCATCGCCACCGCATCGCCTGCGCCGCGCGCCGCCAATTCGCCTCGGTACCAGGCCAGAACGTCCAGATCCTCTGGCAGATCGGCATTGCGCACCTCGCGCCAGACGATCCGCTGCGCCGAAACGAACCCGGGGCGGGTCAGCGACCAGCTCAGCACCCGCACCTCGTCGCCCAGGTCCAGCTCCAGCCAGGGGCGGTCCAGCGTGACCCTCATCGCGTCACCCGCATCGGCTGGAACACCGGGCCCTGCGCGGTTTGCTCGTAATAGGCCAGGACGCCGAACACCCGGTCCACGTTTTCGGGCGTCAGCACCTCGCCCGGGGGGCCATCGGCCACCAGCCGTCCCCGCTCCATCATCATCAGCCTTGTGCAGTGCCGCGCCGCCAGCCCGAGATCATGCAGCGACACGATGACCGAGCGGCCCTCGCGCGCGAGACCGGCAAAAACCTCCATCGTGGCGATCTGATGCGCCGGATCCAGCCCGGCGATGGGCTCGTCCGCGATCAGCAGGGGCGTCTCCTGCGCCAGCGCCCGGGCGATCAGCACCCGCCCCTGTTCGCCGCCGGAAAGCTGGGTGGCGATGCGGTCGCGGTAACTCTCCAGACCCATCCGGGCGATGGCGGCATCCACCGTCGCCCGGTCCTCGGGCCGCAGCCGCGCGCCGCGCGGCAGATGCGGGATGCGCCCCAGCGCGATCAGCCGCTCAACCGTCACCGGCCAGGCGATCTCGCGCGCCTGCGGCATCCAGGCCGCCGCCCGGGCGCGCAGGGCGGCGGGAAGGGCGGCCAGCGTACTCTCGCCGCTTGCCGGCAGCAGGCCCAGTGCCGCGCGCAGCAGCGTTGTCTTGCCGGCGCCGTTGGGGCCGATCAGCCCGATGCACTCGCCGCCCGTCACGGTCAGCGAGACGTGATCGACGACCGGGCAATCGCCGCGCCGCACCGTCAGATCGCGCAGGGTCAGCAGGCTCATGCCATCTCCTTCCGCGTCTTGTAGATCAGGTGCAGGAACAGCGGCGCGCCGACCAGCGCCATCAGCACGCCCAGCTTGAGGTCGCGCGCGGGCAGCAGTTCGCGCACCGCGATATCGGCGGCCAGCACCATCGTCGCGCCGCCTAAGCTGGAGGCCCAGAGCAGGGCGGAGGGCCGCGCGCCGACCGCCGGACGCAGCAGATGCGGCACCACCAGCCCGACAAAGCCGATCGCGCCGGCCACCGCGGTCGCCGCGCCGACGCAGGCCGCCGTGCCGAGGATCAGCCGCAGCCGCAGGCCGGGCAGATTCACCCCCAGCGCCTGCGCCGCATCCTCGCCCAGCGTCAGCGCGTCAAGGCCGCGCCCGAGGCTCGCCAGCAGCGCCGCGCCGATGGCCATGAACGGCAGCGCCAGCCAGACGTGGGTAAA
Source organism: Antarcticimicrobium luteum (assembly GCF_004358185.1). Taxonomy (GTDB): domain Bacteria; phylum Pseudomonadota; class Alphaproteobacteria; order Rhodobacterales; family Rhodobacteraceae; genus Antarcticimicrobium; species Antarcticimicrobium luteum. The sequence goes on along the minus strand of NZ_SMUV01000074.1, from coordinate 244,601 downwards.
GCTGCGGTCGGCGAGCGAGCCCATCATCCAGAACACGATATCGGCCGCCGCAAACGGGTTGGGCGAGAGGTTCAGCGCCAGCGAGGTCAGCGCGCCGGCCAGCGCCGAGATGGCGATGCCGGCCAGGATCAGCGTGATCGAGGCGCCGCGCGGGCCCGCCAGCATGAGGATCAGCAGCACCGCCAGCACCGCCATGGCCAGCGCCGCCAGCGGCAGGGCCAGCGGAAACATCAGGCTGAGCCCGGTCTGGATCGCCAGCACCGCACCCAGCGCCGAGGCGCCGGAGACGCCGATCAGCCCCGGTTCGGCCAGCGGGTTGCGCAGATAGCCCTGCATCGCCGCGCCCGACAGGCCCAGCACGGCGCCGATCATCGCCGCCAGCAGCGCCCGCGGCAGCCGGATCTCGCGCATCACCACCGACAGCGGTGTGCCGTCCCCCGCGATCAGCGCCGCCAGGCTCTCTTTCGCGCCCACCGGCGCCTGGCCGCTGAGCAGCGAGGCGACGAACAGTGCCGCGACAAGCAGCGAAAGACCCAGCGCCAGCCTCATTCATTTCCCTCCAGCGACAGCCGCAGATCGCGCAGCTTTTCCACCGCCGAGAGGACCATGGGCGTGCCGCAGATCCAGTCGCGGTCGGTCAGCGTCCCGGCGACGCGGGTGCCGGGCAGGGCGCGCAGCGCGGGATGATCCAGCACCTCTTCGGCGCGGGACTGGCCGGGATAGTCGCGGCCGCTGACGATCACATCCGGCGCCAGCAAGATCAGCTGTTCCAGCGGCAGTGTGCCGCCCCGGGCGAGCCCGGCCTCACCGGCGACATTGGCGAATCCCGCCGCGCGCAGGATGTCCCCGGCCAGCGTCCGGTCGCCCACGGTATAGCTGTTGACATAATAGAGCGCCGCGCGCGGCCGGCGGTCCGGCGTCGCACTGAGCCGGTCCAGATCGGCGCGGAACCGCGCGATCAGCGCCGCCGCCTCTGCCTCGCGCCCCAGCGCGGCGCCCATCTGGGCGATGCGCTCCGGAACATCCGCGAGCGACTGCGCCGGGGCAAAGATCTCCACCCGGATGCCCAGAGTGCGCAGCATCTGCACCGTGCTGGCGGCGGTGAAGCTGCCGGCCAGCACCAGATCGGGGGCCAGCAGATAGACCTCCTCGGCGCCCGAGCCGTTGGTGGGATAGGCGCGGGCGGCCTCGGCCATGGACGAGCTGTCGGGATCCTGCGACAGGTGCGACAGCGACAGGATCTGGCCCGGCGCGGCCAGCAGCAGCGCCAGCTGATCCGTACAAAGATTGACCGAAACCACCCGTTTTGGCGCGGGTGCGGTTCCGGCCAAGGCCGCCGCGCCGGTCAGCACCAGCGCGGCGATCAGGGATATGACCCTAGAAGGACGCACGCAGCCCCGCATAGAGCGCCCGGCCCGACGCCTGGTATCCGGCCGCCGTCTCATAGGTTTCATCCAGCAGGTTCTCGATGCGCAGATACCCCTCGGCATTGTCGGTGAACGCATAGCTTACGCCGGCGTTGACCACGGTATAATCCCCCATCACGGTGCCGAATTCCGCCGGGCGGTCGGCGACGTGGCGCAGGTTCACATTGCCCGACCAGCCGCCCGAGAAATCGCCGGTCAGCCCAACCGTCATGTCATGCCCCGGCACCCGCAACAGCCGCGCACCGGTGGCGTCCTCGGCATCGGTATAGGTGTAGTTGCCGAACAGGCCGAGCCAGTCGTTCATGGCCCATTCCGCCGCAAGTTCCACCCCCTGCGTGCGCGATTCGCCCGGCACCTGCTGGTATTGCCCGGTAAAGGGCAGCGGCCATGAGGTCAGCGTGACGAACTGGATCAGGTTGTCGATCCGGGTGTGAAAGGCGGTTGCCCTGAGGCTGCGCCCGGCGCTGAACTCATGCTCCAGGCCCAGCTCGAAGCTGGTGCTTTCCTCGGGTTGCAGCGCCGGATTGCCGTAAAGCGTACTGTAAAGCTCGTAGAGCGACGGGGCACGGAACCCGGTCGCGGCGACGGCGCGGAGGGTGGTGGCGCCGGTCAGCCGATAGGCGGCGGCGAGCCGGCCGGTCACATGGCTGCCAAAGGTCGAATGATCGTCCAGACGCGCCGAGGCGGACAGGTCGAGATCGGCGGTGGGGGCATAGAGAACCTCGCCGAACAGGCCGGTGGTCTCGACGCTGCCTGAATCGGTGCCGGAGGTGAAGCTCTCCTCCTCCCAGTCGGTGCCGAAGGTCAGTGTCAGCAGGTCCGAGGCGATGTAGCGGCCGGTGTAGTCCAGCCGCTTGCGCTCGCCGTCGAAGAAGGTGTCGACCCCGTTCGAGCTGCTGACCCGGTCGGTGGTGAGATAGGTAAAGGACAGCGTGTGATCTACCGCGCCGGCGCTCAGCTCGGCAAAGGTGCGGATGGCGCGGGTCTTGGTGCTGTTTTTCTCGTCATAGGGCGGGGCGCCGTCGCCGAGGAATTCGTCGAACTCCCCCTCGCTGTCGAGCGCATAGCCGGAGAGGCCGAGTTTGAGCGTCTCGGTCGCCATCGTATCGGCGGAAAAGGTGATCTGCGTGCCGCGATAGCCGTCCGGCTCGGTGCTGCCGGCGCCGCTCTTGGACGAGAACCCGTCGGTGGTGATCCGGTCGATGCCGAAGGTCACACCGCCGCGCGCGCCGGTATAGGTAATGCCCGCCGCGGCGCGGTAGGTCTCGTAACTGCCGCCCTCGAGGCTCAGCGTGACCTTGCTGCCAGGTTCATCGGGGCGCTTGATTGTCGAGATATTGACCACGCCGCCAACCGCGCGCGAGCCGTAGAGAGACGAACTCGACCCCTTGAGGATCTCAACCCGGCCCAGATTGGCGGTGGTCAGCCCGCCCCAGTTGAACTGCGCCTGGGTCGAGCTGGGGTCGGTGACGTCGATGCCGTTGACCAGAACCTTGATGTATTTGCCGTCCAGACCGCGGATGCGAAGCGTGGTATTGGCGCCGACGCCGCCATTGGCGCTGACCGAAAGGCCGGGCTGGCGGGCGAGATACTCGGCCAGCGTGGTCTCGTCGGCCTTCTCCAGGTCTTCCTGGGTGATCACCTGGACGCTGGCGCCGGTCCGGTCGAGGGGGGTGGCCCCCCCGGCCTTGGTCGAGGAGAGGGTGATCTCACCCAGGTCATAGACCTCCTGCGCGCGGGCTGCGCCGCCGGCGCAGATGGCGAGGGCTGAGGCGGTGGCGAGGAATATCTTCATTGTCGTGGTCCTTTCCGGTCCTGTCGTTCCTGATGTCTGGAAAGGCACGGATTGAACGCGCTCTTCCGCAAACGGTGAGTTGGTCATCACCACTACGGTTCGAACGCCGCCCACCTGACGCACCCCGCGCCAAATGAAGGTGATCGCCTTGGCAGGTCTCCTGACTTGCGGGTCATCGCTGGGCCGGACCTTCCCGAACCCGGGTGGGTTCAGTGGTATTTGCCGGCCCCGCTCTCCGCCTACAGTTGCGGGGGCAGTCGCGGAATTGATCCCAAGCCGGATCGCACCGCGTTCCCTTTTCACGGCGACCGAAGCCGCCGAACCAAAGCAGGACCGTGGATAAGCGCTGCATCGGCGCGGCGCAAGCACGATTGCGGCACCGGCGGCGTCATTCCCGTCTTGCGGCAGCGCGGCGGGGCGGGTATCCCGGCGGGTACTCGCAAATCCCGACCATCGAGCGGAGCAGAACAATGGACTCAGTGGACGACAGCCAGGCCGAGGCCAATTACCGCGTGACCGCGGGCGAATTGCGCCAGTTCATCGAGCGGTTCGAGCGGCTGGACCAGGAAAAGAAAGACATCGCCGACCAGCAGAAAGAGGTGATGGCCGAGGCCAAGGCGCGCGGCTATGACACCAAGGTGATGCGCAAGGTGATCGCGCTGCGCAAGCGCGACAAGGATGACATCGCCGAGGAAGAGGCGGTGCTGGAGATGTACAAGGAAGCGCTCGGAATGTCCTGAGCCCGGGCGCGCCCGGGTCAGCGGGACGGGGGCGCTGCCCCCCCGCCGCACCGGCGCGCGACCCTCCCTGAGTATTTTTCAAAGAAAAGAGAACGGGCGGGTTCGGGTTCCGGCAGGGGGCGGCGGCTCAGCCCGCCCCGACGTCGGTGCGCGCAATCGAGACTGTCTTGATCACCGCATAGACCCGGCGCCCCGGGGCCAGCGCCAGCGCCTCGGCAGAGCGCCGGGTGACGCGGGCGAGCAGAAGGTCGCCGCCGCAGCGGATCTGCACCACCACGCCTGGCCCCTGACCTTCGCGCAGGGCGACCACCTCGCCGGGCAGGATGTTCAGCGCCGACAGCCCCTCGGGCGCGCGGTCGGCCACGATCACATCATGGGCCAGGATGCGCACCCGGGTGCGGGTGCCGGGCGGCTGGTCCATCTCGGGCAGGAACAACCGCCCGCCGGAGACCGCCAGTTCGGTCAGCCCGTCGGCGTGATGGCGGGCGATATGTGCGGGCAGCACCGCACCGGCCTCGCGCAGGCCGAACTGGCGCACCATGGCCGGATCCGACAACACCTGTTCGGCGGGTCCGGCGCGCACGACGCGGCCCGCCTCCAGCACCACCACGGTGGTGGCCAGCCGCGCCACCTCGGCCACGGAATGGCTGACATAGAGGATCGGCAGCCCGCTCTGGTCGCGCAGCCGTTCGAGATAGGGCAGGATCTCTTCCTTGCGCGCGGCATCCAGTGCGGCGAGCGGTTCGTCCATCAGCAGCATCCCGGGCCGTGCCAGCAGCGCCCGGCCAAAGGCGACGCGCTGTTTCTCGCCGCCCGAAAGCGCGCCCGGCCGCCGGTCGAGCAGGGGGCCGAGGCCCAGCAGATCGGCCACCTCGTCCAGCCCCGGGCCAGGCTCGCCGCGCGGCGCGAAACGGCAGCCATAGGTCAGGTTCTGGCGCACCGAGAGATGCGGGAACAGCCGCCCGTCCTGGAACACATAGCCTAGCCGGCGGCGGTGGACCGGCAGGTTCACCCGGGCCTTGGCATCGAACAGGGGAACGCCCGACAGAAGGATGCGCCCGGCCTGCGGCCGCAGCAGCCCGGCGATGGCGTTGATCACCGTGGTCTTGCCGGCGCCGGAGCGACCGAACAGCGCGGTGACCCCGCCGGGCGCCTCGAACGCCACGCGCAGATCGAACCCGGCCAGCGGATGGGTGATGTCGACCTCAAGGCTCATGCGCCGGAGACCCGTTTCGCCGCCCGCCGCGCCAGCACCTCGGAGACCGTCAACGCCGCCATCGCCACCGCGACCGACACCGCCACCAGGCGCAGCGCGGAGGCGTCGCCGCCGGGGACCTGCAGGAAGGTATAGATCGCCGAGGGCAGGGTCTGGGTCTGGCCGGGGATGTTGGAGACAAAGGTGATGGTGGCGCCGAATTCGCCCATCGCCTTGGCAAAGCCGAGGATCGCCCCGGCGATGACGCCGGGCAGGATCAGCGGCAGGGTGACGGTGGCAAAGACCCAGAGCCGCGGCGCGCCCAGCGTGGCGGCGGCCTGTTCCAGCCGGGGATCGACCGCCTCTATCGCCAGCCGGATCGCCCGGACCACCAGCGGAAAGGCCATGATTGCGGCGGCCAGCGCCGCGCCGGTCCAGCGGAAGGCGAAGACCAGACCGAACCAGTCGTCAAGCAGGCCGCCCACCGGGCCGCGGCGGCCGAAGGTGAGCAGCAGCAGATAGCCGGTGACAACCGGCGGCAGGATCAGCGGCAGGTGGACGATGCCGTTCAGCACCTGTTTGCCCGGAAAGCTCCAGCGCGCCAGCGCATAGGCGGTGAGAATGCCGAAGGGCAGGCTCAGCACAATGGCCCAGAGCGACACTTTCAGCGAAAGCGCCACCGCCTGCCATTCTTCCGGGCCGAGCCAGTCCGCCATCGGTTATTCGCCCGCGATGCCGAAGCCGTGACGCCGGAAGATTTCGCGTGAGGCCTCGCTGGTCAGGAAGGTAAAGGCGGCGCGGGTTTCCTCGCCATCGCCGTCCTTGAGGATCGCGGCCGGGTAGATGATGGCCGGATGGCTGTCGGCGGGGAAGGTGTCGAGCACGCGAACCTGATCGTCGGCGGCCGCGTCGGTGGCATAGACGATGCCCAGCGGCGCCTCGCCGGCGCCCACCAGCCGCAGGGCGGCGCGCACGTTGTCGGCCTGCGCCACCTTGCCGGCAACGCTGTCCCACAGGCCCAGCGAGCTCAGCGCCGCCTTGCCGTAGATGCCGGCGGGCACCGCATCGACCAGCGCCATCGCCAGACGGCCGTCGGCCAGCGTGCCGGCCAGATCGAGATCGGGGGAGATCGCAACGCTCAGGTCGGCGGCGGCGCCGGGTCCGGCGATCAGCACAATGGAGTTCAGCAGCAGATCGGTGCGGCTGCTCTCGGCCAGCAGCCCGTCGCCCTCGAGCGTGTCCATCCAGCCGGGGTTGGCCGAGATGAATATCTGCGCCGGTGCGCCCTGCTGGATCTGCCGGGCGAGGCTGGAGCTGCCGGCGAAGGAGGCCAGAATGTCGTTGCCGGTCTGCGCCTTGTAAGCGGCGGCGAGATCGTCCATCGCGGTCTTCAGGCTGGCGGCGGCAAAGACGGTGGTGGTTCCGGCCCACAGGGCAGGGGCCCAGCCGAACAGGGCGAGCGACAGGGCGACAAGCGCGGCGCGCAGGGTGCGGGGCATTGCAGTTTCTCCGGGTGGGCTTCGATATGTACCGCCAGATATATCGCCGGGGGCGCGGGCCGGTGCAAGCGATATTTTCATTCGGACATATCGGGTCGGAGCGCCGCAAGCGCCTCCAGCCCGGCGCGCCCGCACTCGCCGGCGGCGCGCTCGACTGCGCGGTAATGCGCCAGCACCCGTGCGCCGTTTTCGGTCAGCTGCGCGCCGCCGCCCCGGGCGCCGCCGCGCGCGCTTTGCACCAGCGGCGCGGTGAACATCGCGTTGAGTTCCTCGATCAGCGACCAGGCGCGCTTGTAGCTCATGCCCATGCGGCGCCCGGCCGCCGAGATCGAGCCGGTCTCGCGGATCAGGTCCAGCAGATCGGCCTTGCCGGGCCCCATCCAGCGCCCGTCGCCGAACAGCACCCGCAGCCGGAGCTTTGGCAGGTCGTCGGTCTGGGGATCGTCTGTCATGTCTGCCATGGGCACCTCGCCGGGGGAACGGGTCAGGGCAGGATCACCCGCACGCCGGGAATGTCGGCAATTGTGTCGATGTCCGCCTCGTAGATCGCCGTCATCTCCTCGACCAGATCATCGCTCCAGCCCGGTAGGTCGAGCTCTTCGACGATCTCGTCCTCGATGGCGTATTTGTCGAGAAAGGCGATCATCACCCGGCGCCGCTGCGCCTCGGTCAGTTCCGGGTTCTGGTGCAGGTAGACGCGAAACCGCTGCATGCCTTCCTTGCTCATGATTTCCGACAGCAGATCGAAGCCGCCGGCAATTTTCTCGTCCATCGGCAGACCGGCCAGCCGGCGCACCACCTCGCCCCAGATCAGCGGCAGATCCTCGTTGCACCAGACGGTGATCTTTATGCCGGGCACCTCGTCCTGGATGCGCTGGAACATGTCGGACCACAGCAGTGCGCGCGGGTCATGCCGGCTCAGGGTTTCGGCGATCCGCTGCCCGGTCGCCTTCTGCAGGGCGGCGGGCAGGAAGGTGGCCGGGTTGCGAACGGCCATATAGATCTCGATCTGGTCCTGCGGAAACAGCTCGCGCATCTTGGCCACCCGGTCGGACGCCTCCGGGTAGAGCTGGCCGTGATCCAGCACGTGGCGCTGCGAGCCGAAGAAATGCTCATTGGACAGGATCAGCCTCCCGGCCACCTCGTCATCGAGGATGGCGTCGATCAGCACGTCGCGCGCGCCCTCTGCGGCGGGCCCGACCTCAAGCGCGTTGAACGTGTCCTTCAGGAGCTGGCGGTATTTCCCTGGCCCCGGTACGGCGACGCCATTCTGCGAGAACGCTTCCTTGTTGCGCAGCAGGCATTTCAGGATCCGGTCCTCGTCGGTGCAATGGGCTCCGGTATGGAAAATGATCTTCATTCTTCCGCGCTCATGCCCCGACCTGACCTTTAAAGACTGCCTTTGGGTTAGCGCCTTGGTCCGGTTCAGTCAAACGGCTTTGCCGCGCCGCGCCCGGACCGCAGCACGTGCCGCCGGAGCCGGATCACGCACCGGCGGCGGGATTTCGGGCCGAACCGGCCGGGGCGGTGGCGCATGGGGCCGCCCCGCCCGGCCCATGTTCCGTGTCTCCTGTCCGCGCCCGACGCCACTGAGCGGCGTCGGCGACTGGCGAGGAGGGCGGTCGGGCCCAGGATCGGCGCCGGCGGCCGGTTTTCGGTGCGACGCCAGTCCGCGCATCCCGGCGCCCCCGGTGCGGACCGGGACCGAAGTCCGATCCGCGCCCAAGGAATGAAGAAGGACGCCCGACAGACTGCGGATGCGGTCAGAGGTCTTGCAGCGATCAGCCGAGTCGGGTAGGGGACAGCGTGGTATCGGAGACATCTGATCGCCCCCGGACCCTCGGGTCCCGGATGCCCCTATAGCTCAGCTGGTAGAGCAACTGATTTGTAATCAGTAGGTCCGCGGTTCGAGTCCGTGTGGGGGCACCATTACTTGGCCTAGGAGGCCATTTTTCAAGAATATCAGGCACCTAGATCCTCTCCCGAGACATTTTTCGGGACACATTGAGGCCACGGCCATGGTGGTGATGATGAAGCTCAAGAACGTTGGCGACCTCTCCGGGGGCCGAAAGCGGTTCCGTCGGCGCAACCCAAAGGCGGCCGAGTTGCTAAGCGAGTCGTTCTTTCAGGTGCCCATGAAGGCCGCGAAGGGGCCGCGCTGGCGGTCGTTCAGGAAACCCTCCTCGCCGAGTATGAGAAAATCGTTGCGAAAGCCCGGGAGAAGGCTGCCGGTGCCCGAGTCAGGCGCGACATGGGCGAACGTCGCGCATATGCATATGGTTGATGCATTCTGGCAGGCGGCTCTATAAAGATTTCCTATGGATATTCGTCAACTCCGCTATTTCGTTGCCATCGTGGAGCAAGGGTCTTTCTCCCGTGCTGCGGTCATCCTGCATGTCGCGCAACCGGCGCTTTCCCTGCACGTGCGCAATATCGAGGCCGAGCTGGGCACCAGCCTTCTGTTTCGCACGCCGAAAGGGGTTGTGCCGACGGAGGCGGGCGAAATTCTTCTGCGAAACGCCCGCACCATAATAGATCAGCTGACCATCACCGAGGAGGAGGTGCGCGGGCATCAGAACGATCCTGCCGGCGTGGTGCGGCTGGGTCTGCCGGGGACGATCAGCGAAATCTTGTCGGTTCCGCTGATCATGGCGGCGCGCAGCCGTTATCCCAGGATCGAGCTGCGTATCGCGGAGGCGATGAGCGGGTTCGTGCTGGAATGGCTCAGGGAATCGCGCGTCGACCTCGCGGTGATTTATCGAAACGTCAGCGACAACGGCCTCGCCACGGTTGAGCTGCTGGAGGAAGAGCTTGTCTTTTTTGGACCCGCCCAAGGGCTTTCGGACCCGCCCAATGCAGGCCCGTTGCCAGCGCCCGAGGCGATGCCGCTATTGGCCGATCTGACCGATTTGCCGCTGATCCTGCCGGGCAAGGCGCATGGTCTGCGTCTCTTGATTGATCGGCACGCCGCCGCGGCCGGGGTAGACCTGGATGTCTCGATCGAGGTGGATTCCTATTCCAATATCAAACGGCTGGTCTGTTCGGGCCTGGGCTGTTCCATTCTGCCGCTCAACGCGATTTCCCAAGAGGTCGCGGAAGGGAAGCTCGAAAGCTGGCATATTGGTGATGTGCGCCTGCGCCGGTCAGCCTATCTGGCCTTCCCCGAGGCGCGCCCGATGACCAACGCGGTGGCGGCCATTCGCGACCTTGCCGAGGAAGTGCTGCGCGATCTCGCGCGGAAAGGCAGCTGGGTTGGCGCGCGGGCGCTCCCCGGCGAAACCAGCTAATCTATCCCCATCAACGACGGCTTTCCCCGGCCGGTCTGGGTGCCCATGCGCGCAGATATAAGTTGCTTGCCGGCATCTTTTGGAAGGGCAGAACATTTTCTTATAGGGGGGAGCAAATATCTGGATTTGTAACGGCGATGATTTCGCAGTCACTATTCGGTAAGCCCCGGCGGGCAAGAGGAGCACACCGGGGCGGGAGAAGGGACAGCGGGTATTCGCCGGGATCGTTTGCCTCGTGCCAATCGGCGCGGGCGAGGCCGTCTTTGCGCCTGCCCGGAAGAGAGGGCCAGTATGATCCACGACCAACCGCCCGCCGCAGATGTCCTGCCGGCGAAAGGATGTTTCATCGACAACAGGTGGGTGCCAGCCGTTTCCGGGCAGACGCTGCCCGTGAGTGCGCCGGCGGAAGGGCGCGTCTTTGCCGAGATCGCCGCTGGCGGGCGCGAGGATGTCGACCGGGCCGTGGCCGCTGCCAGAGCCGCCTATGAAACCGGTTCCTGGTCACGGCTCAGCGCGACCGAGCGCGGCCGCCTTCTGAGCCGGCTGGGCCAGCTGATCGAAGCGAATTTCGAGGAGTTGGTGGCGCTGGAGGCGCGCGATTGCGGCAAGCCGCTGGCCACCGCCCGCGCCGACATCACGGCGACGGCGCGCTACTTCGAATATTATGGCGGAGCCGCCGACAAGGTACATGGGGAACAGATCCCCTTCATGAACGGGTACTACGTGACCGGCGAGCGCGAACCGCTGGGCGTGACCGGGCATGTGATTCCCTGGAACTACCCGGCACAGATGACAGGCCGCACGCTGGGCCCGGCGCTGGCGATGGGCAACGCCACCATCCTGAAGCCGGCCGAGGACGCCTGCCTGACTGTGCTGCGCATCGCGGAACTTGCCGCCGAGGCGGGCTTTCCTGAAGGCGCGATCAATGTCGTGCCGGGGCTTGGGCACGAGGCCGGCGCGGCGCTTTCGGAACATCCGGGGATCGACTTCATTTCCTTCACCGGCTCACCGCAGGTCGGCACGATGATCCAGACGGCGGCGGCGCGGAACCATATCGGTTGTGTGTTGGAACTGGGCGGCAAAAGCCCGCAGATCGTTTTCGACGATGCCGATTTCGAGGCGGCGGTTCCCGTGATCGTCGCGGCGATCGTTCAGAATGCCGGCCAGACCTGTTCGGCCGGGGCGCGGCTGCTGGTGCAGCGTAGCGCCTGGGACAGGCTGATCCCGATGGTGGTGGAGCGGTTCGCGAAGCTGCGCGCCGGCAAGCCGGAAGACACGCCTGATCTGGGCCCGATCATCAGCGCGAAACAGCGCGAACGTGTCGCCGGCTATATAGCGTCGGCCAAGGCGGCGGGTCTGCCGGTTCTGGCGGAGGGCGCGGTGCAGGAAGAGGCGCCTGAGGGCGGGTTCTTTGTGCCGCCGGTGCTGTTCGGCCCGGTGCCACGCGATGCTGCGCTGGCCTGCGAGGAAGTTTTCGGACCGGTGCTTTCGGCGCTGACCTTCGAGGATGAGGCCGACGCGCTGGCGCTGGCCAACGGCACCGAATACGGGCTCATCGCCGGCGTTTGGACCAGCGACACCGCGCGCGCGGTGCGCCTGGCGCGGCGGCTGCGGGTCGGGCAGGTCTATGTGAATGCCTATGGGGCCGGGGGCGGTGTGGAGCTGCCTTTCGGCGGCGTGAAGAAATCGGGCCACGGCCGCGAGAAGGGTTTCGAGGCGCTTTACGAATTTTCGGCGCTGAAAACCGTTGTCATCAAACACGACTGAACAGAGTGCACAGAGGGAGAGACTCATGAACGCAGCACAGGGCCGTATGGCCGGGAAGATTGCCGTGGTAACCGGCGCGGGCGGCGGCTTTGGAGAAGGTATTGCCAAGCTTTTTGCCCGCGAGGGCGCCAAAGTGGGTGTGCTGGATCTGCGTCGCGATGCGGCCGAGCGTGTGGCCGCCGAGATCGGCGAAAATGCCGTCGCGCTTGCTGCCGATGTCACCTCGCGCGCCGAAATGGATGCGGCCGTGCAGAAGATGGTCGACAGGTTCGGTGTGCCCAATGTCTTCATCAACAACGCCGGATGGACCCACAGAAACAAGCCGATGCTCGACGTGACCGAAGATGAGTTCGACAAGGTTTATGCGATCAATGTGAAGGCGATCTATCACGCCACTAACATCATCGTGCCGATGATGCGGGAGCTCGGCGGCGGCTCGATAGTGAATATCGGTTCGGTGGCGGGCATTCGTCCGCGCCCGGGGCTGACCTGGTACAATTCGACCAAGGGCGCTGTGAACATCCTTTCGCAATCCATGGCGGTGGAGCTGGCGCCTGACAATATCCGTGTCAACGCGATCTGCCCGGTGATGGGCGAAACCGGCCTGCTGGAAGAATTCATGGGCGTGCCCGACACGCCGGAGAACCGGGCGAAATTCGTTGCCACCATTCCGATGGGGCGGATGTCGCAGCCGGAGGACATTGCGCGGGCAACGCTCTATCTCGCCTCCGACGATGCCGAGTTTATCACTGGGATTCTGATGCCTGTGGATGGCGGGCGCACGGTCTGACGAGCTAACGCGAGCCGTTCGGCGCCTGTGCCACTGGGCGGCCCGCAAATATAAATGATTCTTGACTCATGATTCACATATAGATCTGATGCAGACGAGGATAAGAACGGTGCGGGCGGCCGGAGAGCCCCGGCAATGCCGGATCGCGCGACATTCAGGCGAAAGCCGGAATGAGGGGGGGGAATGGAACAGAACACAGAGAAAGATGGCGGCCATGGGGGGGCGGGCCCGATGGCTATGCTGAGCGGAGTTCTGGGCAAGGGCGGTTTCGATCAACTGCGGATCGTGACCTTGCTGTTTCTGGCGATTTTCATCCTCTATTCGGTTGTTCTTCCCGGCTTCTTTTCCGTGGGCAATCTTCTGACGCTGATGCGCACGGTTTCCGTGCTGGGCATTCTCGGTCTCGGCATGGCCATCGTGGTGATCGGGCGGGGGATCGACCTTTCCATGATCGCCACGCTGGCCGTGCCATCGGCTTTGGTGCTGACGCTTGCAGCCAAGGGATTTGGCGTGGTGCCAGCGGTCGGCATCGGGTTGATGCTCGCCATCTCCATCGGTGTGCTCAACGGCATTCTGGTGGCTTACGCCGAGATACCCTCGCTGTTCACCACGCTGGCGGTGGGCATCGGTGTGGCCGGAATCGGCCAGATCGGCCTTTTCGACTACGAGATCGTGTCCTGGCCGCCGGCGCTTGACGGGATCGCATGGATTGGACGGGGCAGTTTCTACGGGGTTCCCTATTCCGTTCTGGCCTTCGGTGTGGCGGCGATCGTGATCGGCATTTTCCTGCGCCGTACACGGTATGGCATGTTTGTCTATGCCTCGGGCGACAACCCCGGGGCGACGCGGCTTACCGGCATTCCGCTGCGGCCCGTTCTGGTGATGCAATATGTGATCTCGTCCTGTGTGGCGTTCTTCGCCGGCATGGTGCTTGCCGCCTCGTCGGCCAGCATGGATACGCGGATTTTCAATCTCACCTGGATCTACGATGTGATCCTGGTGGTGGTGCTGGGCGGGATCGGGCTGTCGGGCGGGCGCGGCGGTGTGGCCAATGTGATCATCGGCACATTGCTGATCGGCACGATCATGAACGGTCTGACAATCATGAATGTCTCGTTCGAGATGCAGAATCTGGTGCGCGGCCTCGTGCTGCTGGTGGCGGTGCTGGCCGACAGCATCATCAACCCGCGCAACGAGGAGACGGCGCAGCAAGGCGATATTTGAGAATCTCAGAGGCTATGGGCTGGCAGGAGGCTGACCGTGGCTGGGATGATAAAGGGAGGACCCGACATGAAGAAATTATTGAAACTGGGGATGACAGCGATGCTTGGCGCGCTGATCGGCACAGCGCAACTGGCCCATGCGCAAAAAAGCATGGATGACCCGCTGCGCGATGATTACTACGCCAATTTCGAAGGCCGGAAGGTGGTTTTCGTGCCGGTGTTCATGGGGCTGGACCTGACCGAGGGCTGGTCGAAGATCATGGCGAGCCAGGCCGAAGAGCTGGGCTATGATTACGAAGTTCGCAACTCGAACTTCAACACTGCCGCCGGCGCTCAGACTCTGACGTCGCTGATCAGCGAAAAGCCCGATGTCATCGTGGTGCAGAACCCGGATGTGCAATCGTATGCCAAGCTGCTTCGGCAGGCCGAGAAGGCCGGCATTCGTGTCATTCAGCTGAACATGAAGACCAACTATCAGACGACCGGCTTTGTCGGTGCCGATGTGGAGCTGATCGGCGAAAAGCAGGCCGAAGCCGCCGTGGCAAAATGCTCGAACGAAGCCAATCCCGGCAAGGTTCTGGTGCTTGCGGGCCCCCCGACCAGCCCGTTTTCGGCCTATATGCTGAAAGGATATGAGAATGTTCTGAACGCAAGCCCGGGGATGAATTTGGTGTCGGTGCAATCGACCGGGGATTATGAGTCCTCAAAGGCGAAATCGATCACGCAGGTCGTGTTGCAGCAACACCCCGATCTCTGCGCCATTCTCGGTGTCTGGGACAATACCGATGTCGGCACCGCAGCTGCGCTGCAGGAATCCGGCAAGGCCGATCAGGTTCTGGTGACCACCTCGGGCGGCGGCGGCGAGTTGGCCTGCAAAGGTCTGCACGAAGGCATGTGGCAGTATTACGTGAGCTACGATGTGCCGGGGCAAGGCCGGGATCTGAACGCGCTGATCATGGCGGCGCTTCAGGACAAGAATCCCGTCGGCAGCACCAAGACCGTGCTCTACACGCCGCTCGTGACCTACACGCCCGAGACGCTGGGCGACGAGCGCTGCTGGTCACTCGACACCCTGCGCTGAGCGCCGGGGCGCAAGCCCCCGGACCGACAAAGGCCAGCCCCCGGGGGACCCCTCCCGGGGGCTGCAACCAACATATCCGCACATTCCGAAACGGCCGGCTGAGGCAAGAACACGATGAATACACTGGTAAAACTGCGCTATCGCTTCTGGCCGGACAAGATTTTCGGCGAGCTGCTGCAGAAGCCCTGGATGGAAACGGCTGTGCCGCTCCTGGTGCTTCTTCTGGTGATCGCCTTCTTCAGCGCCCGGATCGACAATTTCATTTCGATCACCAACCTGAACGATACGCTGCGCCAGGCCTGTGAGCTGGGGTTCGTGGTGCTGGGCATGTCGATCGTGCTGATCGTCGGGGGGATCGACCTTTCGGTGGGGTCGATCTACGCGCTGTGCAACCTTTTGGCGCTCTATTGTGTCAACGTGCTGGGCCTCGGGATGATCTCCGCCGTGGCGATCACGCTGGTCGCGGGGGCGGCTCTTGGAGCGGTGAACGGCATTCTCGTCGGATATCTGAGGATGCGGGCCTTCCTGACCACCATGGTGACGCTGATCGTCTACAAGGCGGCGCATGATATGCTCAACGCCGAGGTGGGGGTTGCGATCTCGTCGAATTTCCCCGATGCGCCCGCCTGGGATTACCTTGGCTTCGGAACCTTTCTTTCGCTGCCCGTGGTGCTGTGGGTTTTCGCGGTGGTTGCTGTGGCGGGGCATGTGTTCCTGACACGGCTGCGTGCCGGCTGGCATGTAATGGCAATCGGCGGCAATCGCCGCTCCGCCTATAACACCGGCCTGCCTGTAAAGCGCGTGGTGGCGCTGTCGTATGTCGCGTCGGGCGTCTTTACCGCGACGGCGGCGATCTTCTTTGCCTCGCGCCTGGCCTCGCCGGGGGCGGATACCGGCAAGGGGCTCGAAATCGTCGTGCTGACCGCAGCCATCCTTGGCGGCATCCGGCTGGGTGGCGGCAAGGGCTCGGTCATGAAGGCGGTGCTCGGCACCCTGATCATTCTTTTGCTGACCAACGGCATGTTGCGCATGGCGATGTCTGCCGGCATGTCGCGGGTGATCTTGGCCACGATCCTGCTGCTCGCGGCGCTGCTCGATATTCGCTGGTTCAAGAACCGGCACAAAGCGGTGCAGGAACTCTATGTGAGCCCCGGCTACATGGAGCTTCCGCCGCCGCAAAGCACGGCGCCGGAATCCGGCTCGCCCTTTGCGCTGAACGACAAGCTGCGCCATGTCGACACGATCGGGCTGGGCGAGATCGAGAGCCCCGAGGATGTGGCGCTCGACGCCGACGACAATCTCTATTGCGGCAACCGCCATGGCGATATCGTCCGGTTCTTCGCGCCGGACTACACACGGCAGGAGGTTTACGCCCATATCGGCGGCCAGCCCCTGGGGATCGTGATGACGAAACAGGGCACCTTGTTCGTCTGCGTTGGGGGCATGGGGCTCTACAAGGTGAACCCCGATCGCAGTGTCGAGAAAGTGACCGATGAGACCAACCGTTCGCTGCTTTCGATCATCGACGACAGCCGGCTGCGCCTGGCGGACGATCTGGACATCGCGCCGGACGGGCGGATCTTCTTCTCGGAAGCGACGGTGCGCTACGAGATGCATGAATGGCCAACCGACAGTCTTGAAGCGCGCGGCAATGGCCGGATCATCTGCTACGATCCGCGCAACGGCAAAACCCATACCTGCCTGCGCAACCTGATCTTCCCCAACGGGATCGTCATGGCCTCGGACGGGCAGTCGATCCTGTTCGCCGAAAGCTGGGCCTGCCGGATCAGCCGCTATTGGTTCGACGGGCCCAAGGCGGGCACGGTGGAGCCGGTAATCGAGAATCTGCCGGGCTATCCCGACAACCTCAACCGCGCCTCGGACGGCAATTACTGGCTGGCGATCATGGGTGTGCGCAATCCGATTTTCGATCTGGCGATGCGCAAACCCGGCTTCCGCCGCCGCATGTCGAAAAAGCTGCCGGGCGATGAATGGCTAGCGCCCAATCTCAACACCGGCTGTATCGCCAAGATCAGCGAGAGCGGCGAGGTGCTCGACGTGATGTGGGATCTGGGCGGCGAGAACCATCCGATGATCACCTCGATGCGCGAGCACAAGGGGCAGCTCTTCATCGGCGGTATTCACAACAACCGCATCGGGCGGTTGAAGCTGGACGATGCCGATCCTGAATTCGTCGATCTCAAGGAGGCGGGCAATGCTTGATGTGTTTGGGCAGAAGCTGGGGGAGCTTATCGGTCTGCGGCGTTCGACCCTTGCGGTGCCGATCCTCGACGGGGTGTTCAAACCCAACAGCCTTCTCGAAGAGGCCGAGGTGTTGACCGAACGCGAGGGCATGGAGGATATGGCTAGAACGCCGGAGGGGCAGCTGCTTCTGGCCTGCGGCAGCGAGGTTCTGGCTTGTGACGTCAAGGGCGAGCTGAGCCCTGTGGCGGACCATGGCCGGCCGATCACGGCGCTCGCCGTTCTGCCCGATGGCCGTCGCGCCGTGGCGCTGGGCGACCGGATCGAGATCGAGGGAACGGCGGAGCCGCTGCGCGAGGCGGCAGGACGTCCATTCCGCGCGATCACCGCTCTTTCGCTGAGCCGAGATGGCAAGCTGCTGATCTGTGACGCGTCCGCCGAGCGCGATACCACCCATTGGCAGCACGATCTGATGGAGAAAGGCGCCAGCGGGCGGCTGGTCTCGCTCGATCCGGCGAGCGGCGCTGTGGAGGTTCTGCAAACGGGGCTGCAATGGGCCTATGGTGCATGGCAGGGAGAGGACGGCGGCATTCTGGTTTCCGAGAGCTGGCGCCACAGGCTGCTTCGGACGGGCAAGGGAACGATGGGCGAGATGCCTGGCTATCCTGCCCGGATCACACCCACGGCGGATGGCGGTTTCTGGCTGGCGGTGTTCGCCGCGCGGATGCAGATCGTGGAGTTCGTGCTGAGCGAAACCGAATTCCGGCGCGAGATGATCGCGACGATCGAGCCCGAACACTGGATTTCTCCGGCCTACAGCTCGGGCAAGGACTTCCTCGAACCGCTTCAGGGCGGCGGGGTGAAACAGATGGGTATTCTCAAACCATGGGCGCCGCCGCGTTCCTATGGGATGGCGGTTCGGTTCGATGCCCACGCGGTTCCCGTCATGTCGGTTCACAGTCGCGTTGGTGGCGAAAACCACGGCATTGTCACAGTGCTGGAGCGCGGCGAGG
This sequence comes from Antarcticimicrobium luteum, assembly GCF_004358185.1. Taxonomy (GTDB): domain Bacteria; phylum Pseudomonadota; class Alphaproteobacteria; order Rhodobacterales; family Rhodobacteraceae; genus Antarcticimicrobium; species Antarcticimicrobium luteum. The sequence goes on along the minus strand of NZ_SMUV01000074.1, from coordinate 226,582 downwards.
AGGTGTTGGCCCTGTCGAAAGGGGCGGGGCGGATGTTGCGGCTCGATGCGGGGGCGATCCGCCGGGCCAATGCCATCGGGGGAGAAGACGTATGACGCCGATTCTGGAAATGAAGGGTTTGACAAAGTACTACGGCCGTGTCGCAGCGGTCGAGGATATCAACTTCACGCTTTTCCCCGGCGAGGTTCATGCGCTTCTGGGTGAAAACGGCGCGGGGAAATCCACCCTGACCAAGATGATTGCCGGTGTGGTCGAGCCCAGCAGCGGCGAGATCCTGCTTGACGGCAAGCAGGTGCGGCTCGACACCCCGGCCGAGGCGCTGGAGACCGGGATCGCAATGGTGTTCCAGGAAACCAGCCTGGTACCCTCGATGACCGTGGCGCAGAACCTTTTCATGGGCAACGAACGGTTCTTCAACCGGCTGCGCGGGATCAATATCGCTGCCCAGCAATTCATGCAGGCGCTGAACTTTCAGGTCGATCCGACTGCGCTGGTGCAAACGCTGGGCGCGGCGAAGAAACAGATGATTGAGATCGCCCGGGCGATGCTGTCGGAGGCCCGGATCATCGTGTTCGACGAACCCACGGCAACGCTCACGCCGGAGGAGAAGAGGCATTTCTTCGATCTGGTGAAAACGTTGCAGAAACGCGGTGTTGCGGTCATTTTCATCAGTCACGCGCTGGAGGAGGCGCTGGCGATTTCCGACCGTATCACCATTCTGCGCGACGGGCGGCATGTGGTGACGGACAATACCACCAGTTTCGACCGTGATACGATCGTGCAGGCCATGGTGGGCCGCAGCCTGTCGGAGGAGCTTTACGGCACCAGAAAGAATGTCGTGCGTCGACCGGGCGAACGGGTGCTTCAGGTTAGCAACCTGCGGATGGCCAATGTCGTGCGCAACAATTCGCTTTCCGTGTTCGCCGGTCAGGTCACCGGGGTGTTCGGTCTCGTCGGATCGGGCCGGACCGAGACCTTCAAGGTGGTGGCCGGGGCGCTCAAGCGGAACTATCTCAACGGCGGCGAAATTTTCATCCACGGCAAGCGGGTGCGTTATCGTGTGCCGGCGCAGAGTCTGCACCAGCGCGTTGCCTATATTACCGAGGACCGCAAGGTCGAAGGGTTCTTCGAAACCATGTCGATCAAGGCCAATATCTTTATCGGCTGGCTGGCCAAGGCGGGCTGGAAGACATTCTGGATCAGGCGAAAGCGGGTCGACGAGATCGGCGAGGACTGGGCGAAATCGCTTCATATCCGTTCGGTGACGAACGATGCCAAGGTGATCGAGCTTTCAGGGGGCAACCAGCAGAAGGTCGTGATCGCCAAATCGCTGATCCAGGACCCGGACCTGATCATCTTCGACGAGCCGACGCGGGGCGTGGATGTGGGCGCCATAGCCGAGATTCACCACATGATCGAGCGGCTCGCCGACGAGGGCAAGGCGGTGGTGGTGATCTCGTCCTATCTGCCCGAGGTGATGCAGCTTTCCGACCGGCTTCTCGTTGCCCGGCAAGGGCGGATTGTCGAGGAATTCTCACCGCTCGACGCGACCGAGGAGAAGCTCATGTATGCGGCGGTGCACTGACATCGCACCGAAACGGCCCGCGATCCGAAGAGGGCGGGCCGTTTCAGCGCAGGCCTTAGCGTCTGATTTCCCGGCGTGCCGTGGAAAAGGCTTCGAGCACCGGGGCAAACCCGGCTTCCGCAGACGCTGCGGCGAAGCCGGCCAGCGCATCGACACATTCAGCTGAGACATCTTCCTGGGCGTTGGTGCGGATCAGCCGGTCGCGCATTTCATCGAAGGCGTAGGCGTAGTCAGCAGCCGTCATGTTGCAGATCTCGTCGATCACTTCGCCATCGTCGAGATGCACCAGTATCCGGCAGCAAAGCGTTGGCACCGCCGCATCGGCATCGAGGTCGATCCGGGCCACTAGAGCATTGATCTCGGCGTCGTCATATTCGGTCATCATCGCCATCGAGGGCGCGCCGCGCAGCAACGTCTGGGCGACGCAGAACGGGATGCTCATCAGCGTGCCGCCGATGGTCGAGAAGGGGCCTTTACTGTCCATCCCGGCATAGCCGCATTCATAGGGATTCATCCAGACGGTCGCACGTTCGATGCCGCGCCCGGCGATCCGGTCGCGCAGATCGAGCGTCGCTGTCACCGGGGTCTGGTTGAAGGCGCAGACGGGGAAGGGCTTGAAGGCGACGCGGAGCGTCTGCCAGTCGCGGCCGATCTTGGCGCGCGCGGTCTCCGTATCGAGCGGCTGGCCGGCGAAGGCCATGGCCAGCCCCTTGGCGCCCTCATAGCCTCGGCGCAGGCTGACCGAACCGGCCCGGGCAAGCTCGGTGGCGGCCCATCCTGCTTGTGCGGTCACACCCACCTGATAGCGCCATTCGTCGGTGCCTTCGGCGAAGGTTTGCAGCAGCCCACCGGAGAAGGAGACGGCATTTCCAAGCGCGGCGCATATCTGTTCCGGTGGCATGTGGAAGAGCCGCGCCGCCGCCGCCGCCGCCGCGCCGACACCGTAGATCGTGGTCGCGCGGAACCCCCTTGGTGTGGTGGCGCCGGCCAGAAGCTCTTCGAACAGGCCGCCCACCTCATAGCCGGCGACCAGCGCCGGAATAAGATCTTCGATGTCGCCATGGCCGCTTTCGATCAGGGCCATCAGCAGCGGAATCACCACCGCGCCAAGATGCGCCGCCCCGCAGGTGTCTTCCTGGCCACGCCCATGAAACAGCGCCCCGTTGGCAAGAATGGCGGCCGAAATGTTGCCGGTTTCGCCGCTGCCCAGAAAGCTGGCCGCGCCGCCGCCGGGATACATCGCCTGCCCGGCCTGCCGCGCCAGCGGCTCATAAGGCGTTGCCAGCCCCGCCATGGCGATCCCATAGCCGTTGAGAAGGCATGTCTGCGCCTTGTTCCAGACAGCCCCGGGGATGGTTTCGCGTTGCAGGCCAGATACGAAACGCCCGAGATCATCGGCAATTGTCATCTCTCTCTCCCTTTTCCTATGCGGAAGACTGGCCGGCGAAAACTGCTGCGTCAATAAAAATGAGAATTGACTCATAAATCAATTATGTCATCTTGGGGATCGGGAAGAGGAAGGGAGAGCACGATGTCACAGTTTACCGGCGAGATATTTGCGATCACCGGCGGCGCCAGTGGAATCGGTGCGGCCTGTGCCGAAGTTCTGGCGGCACGCGGCGCTCGCGTTGCCATTCTCGACTGCAATCTGGATCAGGCTCAGGAGGTGGCGGGCCGGCTGGACGGCATGGCCGTGCATGTCGATGTCGCCGATGAGGCCAGCGTCATCGAGGCTTTCGCGAAAGTCGAGGCGGATATAGGGCCGATGGCGGGCGGGGTCACCTCGGCCGGGATCGTTCAGACCCCGACGCCACCGGCCGAAATGGACATGGAGACCTTCGACAGGATTTACGAGGTGAATTTTCGCGGCACCTTTCTTTCGCTGAGGGAGATGGCGAAATACATGCTGCCGCGGCGCGCGGGCAGCATGGTGGCGCTCAGTTCCGTCACCGCCCGGCGCTCGACCCCGCTGCATGCCTATGGGCCGGGCAAGGCCGCAATCACGAATCTGGTGGGCGATCTTGCCGGCGAATGGGGCAGGGCGGGGCTGCGCATTAATGCCATCGAGCCGGGCTACACGAGGACACCCGCGCTTCAGGTCCAGATCGATATGGGCCATCGCGACGTGAGCTTGATGAACGAGAATTCCGCGCTGGGCCGTATGGTTGAGCCGTCGGAGATCGGAACTGTGGCGGCCTTTCTGCTGTCGGACGATGCCTCGGCGGTGACGGGCGTTTCCATGGCGGTGGATGCCGGTTTCTACCACGCCGGCTCATGGGCGCCTTATGGCGGTGTGCGCCCGCATTGAGACGCGAATTTCAAGTTCGTGCCGCTCGGGGGATGTGCCGGGCGGGGCGAGGACACGGTGCAATCCCACTCGATTTGGATGCACGTTATCTCAAGGGAGGAATGAGATGATCAAGACAAAGCAAGCCGACCTGTCCCGGCGGAAATTCCTGGCCACGACCGGCGCCGCCGGTGTGGCAACGCTGGCCAGCCCGGCGATTCTGCGCGCGGCGGGCAGCCCGATCAAGATTGGCATGCCGACGATCCTGTCGGGGCGCGTCGCGATTCTGGGCGAGACCGCTTCGGTCGGTGCGAAGATGGCGGTGGACACGTTCAATGCCGCCGGCGGAATCGATGGCCGCATGGTCGAGCTGGTGATCCGCGACAGTAAGGGCAAACCCGACGAAGCCGCAAAAGTGACTCGCGATCTGCTGAGCAGCGATGGCTGCGCGCTGATCCTGAACGGCGAGGCATCTGGCGGCACTTTCGCCGTCCATGAGGTGGTGCGCGATACCAAGACCTACTGCATGCACACGATTTCGGAAACCTCGGCGCTCACCGCCGATCCGGCCAACCGCGCACCTTGGGTGTTCCGTTCGGCCCGCCAAGGCATTCACGATGCGATCTCGGGCGGTCTCTACGCTTCGCAACTGGCCAAGGCCGGGGCAACACGCTGGGCCACCTGTTCGCCCGATTATGCCTATGGCCGCGATACCACGGCGGAATTCATGGAGTTCCTTGCCGTCTTCGCGCCCGAGGTCGAACTTGTCGGTGAGACCTGGCCGAAAATCTTCCAGCCGGATTACACCGAGAACATCACCAATCTGCTGAACTTCGCCCCCGATGCTCTCTATTCCTGCCTCTGGGGCGGTGATCTGGTGGCGTTCTTCGACCAGTCGAGCCTTTATGGTCTGTTCGATCAGTTCCAGACGGTGGCGGTGAACATGGGTGATGTGCCGGTGCTGGAAGCGATCAAGAACCTGCCGTCCGGCATCCATTCCGGCAACCGCTATCACAAGGATATCCCCGACACCGACGCCAACGAAGCCTGGAACACCAGCTTCCGCGAATCCGGCCAGCTTCCCACCAACTGGGCATGGCAGACCTATACCGGCGCGCAATTCGTGCTGGAGGCGCTGAAAGAAACCAAGGGTGAAACCGGCCATGAAAAGCTGGCCGATGCCACCCGGGGCCGCACAATCGACAGCCCCTTCGGCGTGAACGGGACGGTGACCCTGCGCGAGGCGGACAATACGCTGGTCGACTACGCGATCGGCTACGGCCAGACGGTTTCCGAAGCACCCCATATGGAGGGTTTCCAGCCCACCGGATGGGATGTGATCGCCGATCACGAAGCCGACTGGATGAAGCGCAAGAACTATCTCTGACGCTTTCCCCTTTCGCGCGGGCAGGTCCGGCCTCGGGTTCGGCTGTCCGCGCGGATTTTCATCTTTTGAACAGGAGTGCGGTCGCTGATGCTCAATATCGACGCGCTGATGAACTGTTTCGGCAATTCCGCATGTCTGGTGACGCAATCCGCGACCGGGCTGATTATCGGAATGTTGCTGTTTCTCGTGGCTTCCGGGGTGACCCTGATCTTTGGGGTGCTGCATGTGGTGAACTTCGCCCATGGGGCCTTTTACATGATCGGCGCCTACGCCGCCTATTCGGCCTATGGTGTGACCGGGAACTATTATCTTTCCGTGCTGGCCGGCGCGGTAGCCGCCGCGATTGTCGGCGTCCTGTTCGAACGATTGGCGATCAGCAGGGTGTATAAAGAGAACCTGCTGATGCAGCTGCTCGTCTGCTACGCCTTCGTGCTGATCTGCGACGATGCCGTGAAGATCATTTGGGGCGCAGAATACCTCGCCATGGGCATTCCCAGCGAGTTCCGCGTTCCGCCGCTGCGGATCGCCGGGGGCGTTGTGCCTCCCTTCTATCTGTTCCTCGCGGGCAGTGCGCTGGCCGTTGCCATTCTGAGCGTGATCCTGATCCGTTACAGCCGCTTCGGCAAGATCGTGCGCGCCGCGGCAGAGAACGCCACCATGGTTTCGGTTCTGGGCATCCGCGTTCCGCTCTACTTCGCGGCGCTGTTCGGGCTCGGCTGCGCGCTTGCCGGCATGGCCGGGGCGCTGGCGGCGCCGGTACGGTCGCTGACGCCGGGCATGGGACTCTCTATCCTGATCGAAAGCTTTATCGTCACCGTGATCGGTGGCATGGGCTCGATTCCCGGCGCGCTTCTGGCGGCGATCCTGCTGGGCTTTACCCGCTCTTTCGGCAGCGTCGGCTTTCCGCTCTTCGTCGATGGGGCGATGTTCCTGATGATGGTGGTGATCCTTGTGTTCCGCCCACAGGGGCTTCTCGGTGAAAGGATGGTCCGATGAACCTCGCGCATCCTTTCGTCCGCGCGGCGGGGCTGGCGCTTGTCTGCTTTGTCCTGCTCATCGTGCTCGCACTGGTTTACCCCGGCACATGGCTGCTCGATACGCTGACCGGCCTGTTTGCGTCCGGGCTGCTGGTGATGTCGCTGCATCTTCTGGTGGGCTATACCGGGCTCGTTTCCTTCGGCCACGCGGCGTATTTCGCCTCTGGCGGTTACATTTTCGGGATGTTTCTCCAGACGCCGGACATTGTCGCGGCGTTCGGAGCCTGGTCTGTCCCGGTGGCGACGCTTCTGGCGTTGCTGGGAACCGGCCTTTTCGCCCTCGTCGTGGGGCTGATCTGCGCCCGCCTGTCCGAGATCTACTTCGCCTTTCTGACCCTGGCGTTCCAGATGCTGTTGGTGTCGGTCATTCAGGGGCTGGTGCAATACACCGGCGGCGACCAGGGGCTGATGGGCGGCATTCCGCGGCCGGAATTCCTGGGTCTCGACATGGTGCAGGTGAAGGACCGTTTCGTGTTCTCGGCCTTCCTGTTCCTGGCGGGCGTTCTGGTGATCCGGCTGGTCACGCTCAGCTCTCTCGGTGCCACGCTGCGCATGGTGCGCGACAATGAGGTACGCACCGCCTTTCTGGGAGTGAATACCTATCGGGTCAAGGTTCTGGCCTTCACGATCGCGGGGGCCGTTGCCGGTCTGGGCGGTGTGATTCTGGCCATTCTGACCTCTGCGGCCTATCCGGAATGGGCTGGCTGGGCGGTCTCCGGCGAGGCGATCTTCACGATCATGCTCGGCGGGCTGCACAGCTTTTACGGGCCGCTCGTGGGCGTTGTGGTGATGCGTTTCATCAACGATGTGACGCTGATCTATACCACCCATACCGATCTCGCCAAAGGCGTCGCGATCCTCTTTGTGGTGCTGGTTCTGCGCCGGGGCATTCTCGACTGGATCATCGACCTGCGGGCCGCCCGGCGCGGGAGGAAAGAGGACGACAACGTCTCGCGGGCGCTGAGCAAGGCGGGAAAGGAGGCAGAAGATGCTGCGTCTTGATCATCTGGTGAAGAAATTCGGCGGGTTGACGGCCACGAATGACGTGACACTGGATTTCCCCGCCGGGACGCTCAGCGCAATCATCGGCCCCAACGGTGCCGGCAAGACCACGCTGTTCAACCAGATCACCGGCCATCTCGTGCCGACAAGCGGCAAGATCGTTTTCGCCGGTGAGGACATCACCGGGATGAAACCGGCGGCCATTGTCCGCAAGGGAATCGGCCGGGCGTTCCAGGTGGCCAATATCTTTCCCACGATGACGGTGGAGGAGGCGCTGGCCTCGGCGGTGAGCGCTCATGCGCATGCCGCTTTCGAACTGAGCAGCGCCTTTCCCCGCCGCGACGTGAAGACCAGGACGGAAGAACTTCTCGCGCTTCTGGGCATGGAGCCTGTGGCACGCCGCATTTCGGGCGAGATATCGCATGGCGATCAGAAGCTGCTCGATGTCGGGCTTGCTCTCGCGCTCGATCCCAAGCTGTTGCTGCTGGACGAGCCGGCGGCGGGCATGGGCCCCGAGGAGCGCTGGCAGATGATGGATACCGTGCAGCGCCTCTGGAAAAGCCAAAACATGACGCTGATCTTCATCGAGCACGATATCGACCTGGTGTTCCGGACTGCCGAAATCATCCATGTGCTGCGCTATGGCGCGGTTCTGGCCTCGGGCCAGGCCGACGAAATTCGCGGCAATCCCGAGGTGATCGAAGCCTATCTCGGCTCCGAGACCGATGCCACCGAGGCAGACAGCAGGGAGGAACCGGCATGAGCACACCGCAACCCGTTCTCGAACTCGACCGGATCAATGCGTTCTATGGGGCCTCGCATATCCTCTTCGATATGTCCTTTCAGGTCTACAAGGGGCGCACTCTGGCGCTTCTGGGCCGCAATGGCGCAGGCAAGAGCACCACGATGAAGGCCATTATGGGGGTGGTGCCCATCCGCTCGGGCGAAATCCGCCACGAGGGCCGGCGGGTCAATGGCGCCGCGCCGCATGTCATGGCGCATCGCGGCATCGGCCTGGTGCCGGAAGACCGGCAGATATTCCCGCGCCATACGGTCGACGATAACCTGCGTATCGCCGCGAAGCCCGGGCTTTCCGGGCGGGCAGACTGGACGCTCGACAATATCTACGATGCGTTTCCGATCCTCGCCCCGATGCGAGGGCGTAACGCCGGTATGATGTCGGGCGGCGAGCAGCAATTGCTATCCATGGCGCGGTGCCTGATGGGCAACCCCGATCTGATCCTGCTCGATGAGCCCTCGGAAGGGCTGGCGCCGATCATCGTGCAGGAGATCGGGCGGTTGATCCGAAAGCTGCGCGGCACCGGCGTGACCATCGTGATCGCAGAGCAGAACATGCATTTCTGTCTTGGCATCTCCGAAGATGCGGTGGTGATCGACAAGGGCCAGATCGTCTATCGTGGTACGATCGAAGACCTGCGTGGCAATGAAGAGATCACCAGTCGCTATCTGGCGATCTGAAGCCGGGTCGGCCGGGACCGCCAATGCGGATCACGGTCGAGGCTTCGGGTCGACAACAGAGGAATAAACCTATGTCCGGATCCCGATCTGCCATTCCTTCCCGGCGGCAATCCCCCCGGGTAAGGCTCAGCCGCGATGAGAAGGCGCGCCGCACCCGCGAGGCAATTCTGATCGCAGGGTGCCGGGTCGTGTCGTCCGACGGCTATGCCGGGGCATCCATCGCCCGCATCGCGGAGGAGGCGGGCGTAGCTCAGGGCACGTTTTACAACTATTTCGAGGATCGCCAGGCGCTTTTCGATCAACTCCTGCCATATGAAGGGCTCCGTATGCGCAAATGGGTCGAACGCGCGGCCCGGGAAACGCCGCCGGGCATGGATCGCGAATGCGCCCGCTTCAAGGCGTTTCTCGACTACGTGTCCGAGCATGTCGGGTTTTACCGCATTCTCTATGAAGCCGAAGTTTTCGCACCCAAGGCCCATAGGGCCCATATGGAGAATATCCTTCAGGGCTATATCCGCAGCTTCCGCCGGGCGATCGCGGAAGGCCGGATGCATGCGCTGGGCGAGGTGCAGCTGACCTGCCTGATCCACCATATGCTGGGAATGCGCGCCTATGCGGCGATGCAGATTCATGAAGCCGGAGGCGCTGCGGAGCGGCGGGAAATTGTCGCGGCTTCGCTGGAGGTTTACCGCCTGTTGCTGACGAAGGGCCTGTTCGCATAGAATCCGGTCCCCCGCCGGCCGGCCCCCGCCCGAGGCGTCAGTCCTTTCGAAACAGACCGTCGCGCATAAGCGCGGCATAGGCATTGACCGCCGCTTCGGGAACTTCGCGGCTCTCTTTGAATTGCATCGCCACATAGGCCCGCGCGCCCAGAAGGATCGCGGCGGTGGTGGTCAGCTCCGCCTCGTCCATCTCCCGCAGATCGCCCGCGGCCATCGCGCGTTGCAGCGCCCGCACATAGCCTTCGGTCAGGCGCCGGATATGCGCCTCATGCGCCTTGGGTGCGAAAACTTCAGCTTCGTAGAGCACCCGGTAAAAGCCCGGGTTTTCCCTCAAGTACCCGCAATAGGCGCGAAAACGCGCAACCTCACGTTCGAACCCGGTTCCGGAAAAATCGGCCAACTCTTCGGCGATCCAGTCAGTCATTCGCTCGCCGATATAGGGCAGAAGAACGTCGAAAAGTTCCTGCCGGTCTTCGAAGTAGTTGTAGAACGTGCCGTGGGCGACGCCCGCCACCTGCGTCACCTTGGCAATGGTGGTGGCCGCATAGCCGCTTTCCCCCACGATTTGGGCCGCCGCTTCCATCAGGTTGCCATAAGTGCGCTGGGCTTTCTCTTCACGGCTCAGCTTCTTGCGCTTCGGGCGATCGAGAGAGGCCGGAAGCGGTCTGTCGGGATGATATTCGGATCTATTCGGCACGGCTCTCCGGTGGGGTTGCTATCACTCGGTAAGAAAGCGATCTCGTAGCACTCTTTTCAGAATTTTTCCAGAAGGGTTGCGCGGCAGATCGTCGAGAATGCGCATGTCTTTCGGGCATTTGAAACCGGCAAGATGCGCGCGGCAGAACCCGACGAGGCTTTCGAGATCGAGCGTCGCCCCCTCGCGCAGCACGATTGCCGCGAGCGGCACTTCGCCCCATCGCTCGTCTGGCCGGGCGACGACCGCGACATCGGCCACCTCATCCATCATGTGGATCACCCGCTCAAGCTCGGACGAAGCGATATTTTCGCCGCCTGAGATGATCATGTCCTTCTTGCGGTCGGTCAGAAACAGGAACCCTTCCTCGTCGAGATAGCCGACATCGCCGGAGCGCAGGAAGCCATCGCCAAACATCGCGGCAGCGGTCCGTTCGGGATCTTTCCAATAGCCGCGCGTCACCTTCGGCCCGCGCATACAGATCTCGCCGATTTCGCCGGCGGGTAGGTTCTGACCTTCATCATCGCGGATTTCCAGTTCGACCATGCTAACCGGGCGCCCGACCGATCCGATCTTTTCGATCTCGCGTCCCGGTTCCATCAGGGTATCGCCCGAGACGGTTTCGGTCATCCCGTAGGCGTCGATATAACGCGCATTCGGGAAAACGCCGCCGAAATCTCGAATCCGACTTTCCGGGGTGCGCTCGCCGCCGGCGATACACCATTTCAGGCTGGCAAGATCGGGCAAGGCGCTCCGGTCGAGCGCGAGCAGGCCACTGGTCATCACCGGCGCCAGCCAGATGCCGGTGATCCGTTCGGCGGCGATGGTGTCGATCACCGTTTGCGGATCGTAATCGCGCAGCACGATCAATGTGCCGCCCATCGTGTGAACTGCCATCCCGGGCAGATCGCAGGCCCCGACATGATAGAGCGGTCCGGTCATGCAAAGCCTGTCCTGCGCCGAGAGCTGAAGCGCGAGGATCAGGTCCATGTTCTTGCAGTGATAATTCTCGTAGCTGTGGGTCACGCCCTTGGGCCGGTCTGTGGTGCCCGACGTATACATCAGCCGCATCAGATCGTTTCCGCTGCGGGGATGCGCGCCGGGGGCGGGATCGCTGCCAAGGACGCGCCCGCAATCGGCCTGCGCCGCCTGGTCGAGCAGGATGACCGGCGCTGCCAGGCCGCTGAGCACTCCGGCGAATTCCTCGTCCGCAACGATCAGATCCACGCCGGCATGGCTGGTGATGTAATCAAGCTCTTCGCCCGAGAGGCGGAAATTTGTCGGCAGCAGCACCGCGCCCAGATGCGACACGGCATAGACCAGCTCGACGAAGGCGGCGGAGTTCTTCATGACCAGCGCCACGATGCTGTCGGGGCCGATGCCCTTTGCGGCCAGCCCGCCGGCAAGCCGCAGGACGCGGGCTTCAAGCTCGGCCCATGTCAGCCGTGTTTCACCATAGACCAGCGCTTCGCGCCCCGGCATCTGCCGGGCGTGAAACCGCAATTGCGTCGTCAGGTTCTGCATCGTCGCTCCTCCCTCGAAAATGCAGTGTCAGTAAGATCTCGGAAGGCCGAGATTGGCCATCGAAATATAGTTCAGGATCATTTCTTCCGAGACCGGTGCAAAGCGGAAAAGCCGCGCATCGCGCCAAAGGCGCTCGGCGTGCATTTCCTTCGAGAAGCCCATGCCGCCCATGATCTGCATGGCCCGTTCGGCCACCGCCGAGGCGGCCTGCGATGCGATCAGTTTGGCGGCGTTGCTTTCCGAGCCGAAGGGCAGGCCGTTGTCGAAAAAGGAGGCCGCCTTGAGATTGAGCAGCTTGGCCGCTTCCAGCTCGGCCCAATGCTGGGCGAGGGGGAACTGCACCGACTGATAGGCGCCAATCGGTGTCTTGCCGAAAACGCGGCGCTCATTGGCATAATCGGCCCCGAGCTTGAGCGCCAGCCGTCCGGCTCCGATCAGGCCCGCCGTCGTGACGATCCGCTCGGTATTCAGCACGTCGAGAAGCTGGTGCCAGCCCTTGTCGAGCGTGCCGATCAGCTCGTCACCCTGAACCAACACATTGTCGAAGAAAACCTGGCTCGACGGGATCGTGTTGGTTCCGAGCTTGTCGATCGCGGTATGGCTCAGCCCTTCGCGTTTGGTGTCGATCATGAAGAGGCTGATGCCCTGGGTTTTCTTCTCGATCTGACCGACCGGCGTGGTGCGTGCGACAACGAGCATTTTCTGCGATTGCGGCACGCCGGTGATCCAGATCTTCTGGCCGTTCAGCCGCCAGCCATTGCCTTCCACGGTGGCGCTGGTTTTCAGCTCAAGCGAATTGCTTCCGGCATCCGGCTCGGTCAGCGCCATGCAGAACTGCATCTCGCCGCTGCAAAGTTTGGGCAGCCATTCCGCTCTCATCTTGTCGGTGCCGTATTTCGCAATCGAAACACCGCCGAAGATCGGGTTCAGCATGAAGATCTGGGCCAGCGTCGCGCCGGCTCCGGCGGCGCAAAGCTCTTCGATGATCAGGGCCACCTCGACCATGCCCAACCCGGCCCCGCCGAATTCCTCGGGCAGCATTGCGCCCGTCAGCCCGGCATCGCAGATCGCCTGCCAGCATTCCGTCGGAAAAGCCTTTTCCGCATCCAGCGCGCGCCAGTAATCCGGTCCGAATTTTTCGCCCACCTTTCGGGCGGTTTCGATCATCAGCTTCTGTTCTTCGTTCAGGATAAAATCCATATGGTCGGACTCCGGTTAGATCAGTTCGGTCGGCGCGCGGGGCGCAACAGCCGCAGGGGGGTTTCGAGGATCTCCACCACGGCGGAGAGAAAGCGCGCGGCGGCGGCGCCGTCGATGACGCGATGATCGCAGGCCAGCGTCAGGGTCAGTTCGCGCCTCAGGGCGGGCGCCCTATCGGGGCCCGGGCGGAACAGTGCACGTTCTGCGCCAACGCCCAGGATCATCGCCCCAGGCGGGTTGATGATTGGGGTCAGGCTGCTGGCGCCGAACATGCCGACATTCGACACCGAGATCACACTATCGCCGACATCCTCGGGCGTGAGCTGGCCGTCGCGGGCGCGGGCGGCTAGATCGCGCGCCGCGCGCGCCACCTGATCGAGCGACGCGGCGCCGGCATCGCGGATCACCGGGATGCGCAGCCCATCGAGTGTGTCGGCAACCATGCCGATATCGGCGCGGTCGAAGGCAAGAATCCTCTCGCCGGCCCAGATCCGGTTGAACCCGGGCATTTCTTCGAGCGCGAGGCCGAGCGCGCGGATCAGCATATGCGTGACCGAAACGCGCGGGCGGCCGTCCTCGGCATTGAGGCTTTCGCGCAGATCGGACAGCGCGGTGATCTCGGCTTCATGAGTGAGATAGAAATGCGGAATGTCGCGCTTTGCAGCCGTCACCCGCCGGGCGGTCGCCAGGCGCATCGCATCCGGTGCGATCTCCTGCACACCGGCCGGCTGCGCCGCAGGGGCGGCGGCGGCCGCGGCGGGCGTGGTGGGGGTGGCAGCTTCGACATCACGGGCCTTGATCCGGCCATTCTGCCCGCTGCCGGCGACAGAGCGCAGATCGACACCTTCGGCGTCGGCGATGCGACGGGCCAGCGGCGTGGCGATCACCCGCAGCACGTCTTCCTTCATCACCCGGCCATCGCGCCCGGTCGCTGGAACCTCGCTGCGTTCCAGCCCGTGCTCGGCCATCAGCTTGCGGGCGGCCGGGCCATCCGCCGGGGCGGGCGCCGATGGTGCCGGGGCGGCGGAAGTGGGCGGCGGGACGGCGGAAGAGGACGACGGGGCGGCGTGCGCCTCAACTTTCGCTGCACCGGCATCTCCGGCAAGCCGCGCCACCGGCGCGCCAACCGGAACCGTTTCACCTGCGGCAACGAGAATCTCCGCAATCTCGCCATCGCCTTCAGCTTCGACCTCGTTCGCCACTTTCTCGGTCTCGACCGTGAACAGCATGTCCCCGGCGCGAAACTTTGCGCCAGGCGCGACATGCCATTCCGAAAGCAGCCCTTCGGTCATGGTCAATCCGAATTTCGGCATCACAAGATCGGACATGATCAGCGGCCCGTGAAATTCGCATCGCGTTTTTCGAGGAAGGCCGTGCAGCCCTCATGCGCGTCGGCGCTGTCGAGCACGAGGCCGATCATCGCCTGTTCGTGGCGCAGGGCGGCAGAGAGCGGCATATCGCCCCCGTCCACCAGCGTACGTTTGAGCAGTTTCAGCACCAGCGGCGATTTATGGGCAATCTTCGCTGCGGTCTCGCGCGTGCTCTGCATCAGATCGTCATGCGGGACCACGCGATTGGCCAGCCCCACGCTCACCGCCTCATCGGGGGTCAGCATGTCGCCGGTATACATGATCTCCTTGGCGCGGCAGAGCGGCAGCTGGCGGATGATTCGTTGGGTGCCGCCGGCGCCGGGGAAGAGGCCCAGGGTGATTTCCGGCAGGCCCAGCCTGGCCTTGTCTGAAAGGATGCGGATATCGAGTGCCAGCAACAGCTCGGTTCCGCCGCCAAGAGCGAAGCCGTTCACCGCGCCGATTGTCGGCTTGTCGAAGGTTTCGATGCGGCGGAAGAGCTTGTGGATATCCTCGGCGAATTGCTCGTAATGTGGCAGGCCCCGGCGCGAATTCAGATCGGCGATATCGCCACCGGCAATGAAGGCGCGGCCCGCCCCGGTGAAGATCAGCACCCTTATCTCGGGATCGGCCTCGACCCGGTCGAGCGCCGTGTTCATCGCCGAAATCGTGGCGGTATCGAGGGCGTTCAGTGTCTCTGGGCGGTTGATCGTCAACGTGGCGGTCGCGCCATCGGTTTCAAGCAGGATGGGATCGGATGTCATGCGGATGCTCCTTCAGGATCAGGCGAGCGTGCGGCGCAGGGCCGCCTCGATACGCTCTGCGTTGGGGCGGTAGGCGTCTTCCAGTGTTTTGCCGAAAGGCGAAGGGGCAAAGGGCGCACCGACCCGGGTGATTGGCCCGTCCAACTCGTCAAAGCCGATATCGGCCATGCGCGCGGCAATCTCGGCGCCAATGCCGAATGCCTCGACCGCTTCATGCGCGACAACGAGGTTATGGGTGCGCGAAAGGCTTTCCAGAACCAGCCCTTCGTCCCATGGTTGCAGCGAGCGCAGGTCGATCACCTCGACGTCAATGCCTTCCCCGGCCAAATTCGCGGCGGCGGCTTCGGCCATGGTCACGGCGGCGCCGTAGGCCACGACGGTGGCATCATGCCCGGGCCGGACGATCCTGCCCTTGCCGATCTCGATCCGTTCGCGCGCCTCCGGCGCATCGGGCAGATCGCCCTTCATCGCGTAAAGCGCCTTGTTTTCGACCACGATCACCGGGTCGGGATCGTCGATTGCGGCGCGCAGGAGGCCATAGGCATCGGCCGGATTGGCCGGGCAGACCACCTTGAGCCCCGGGACATGCGCGAACCATGCCTCCAGGCATTGCGAATGCTGCGGCCCGGCATTGAGTCCGCCGCCATGCGGCGTGCGCAGAACCATCGGAACAGATCCCTGACCGCCGAACATCGAGCGCGCCTTGGCCGCCTGATTGACGAGCATGTCCATCGTGAGCGTGGTAAAATCCATGAACATGATCTCGGCCACCGGCCGCATTCCGGTGAGCGCGGCGCCGACGGCCATGCCGGCGATGGCGGCTTCGGAAATTGGCGTGTCATAGACCCGCTCGGGCCCGAACCTGTCAAGCAGATCGCGCGTCGCCTTGAACGATCCTCCGGCGGCGCCGATATCCTCGCCGATCAGGAAGACGCTCGGATCGGCCTCCATCGCATCCCAGAGGGCCTGATTGACGGCTTTGATATAGCGTATCTCAGTCATGGGTCAGACCTCGGCTGGCGTGTAGACATCGGCGAGAATGTCGGCGCTTTTGGGCAGGGGAGCGGCCAGCGCGGCCTCGGCGGCGGCTTCGATCTCGGCATCCACCTCGGCGGCGATCCCGGCGATCAGATCGGGCGCGGCCCCCGCCTCGGCCAGCGCCTCGGCGGCAAGCCGGATCGGATCGCGCGCCTCGAGCGCGGCGATCTCACCGGCGTCGCGATAGTCCTGCCTGTCGCCCTCGTAATGGCCGCGCACCCGGGTGGTGCGGCATTCGAGGATCGCCGGGGCAGGGTATCTCCGCATCGGCCCCACTAGCTTTCCGGCGGCGGCGGCCACATCGGCGATGACATTGCCATCGACCGAGCGGTATTTCATCGCAAAAGCCTTGCCCAGTTTTTCGAGATTGGTGGCAAGCTGGCGGTCGGTCGGGCTGAATTCCGACCAGCCGTTATTCTCACAAACGAACAGAATTGGCAGCGACCAGAGCTTGGCGATGTTCAGGCATTCATGCAGCACACCCTCCGCCAGAGCCCCATCGCCGAAATAGACGGCCGCGACATGCCCCTGCCGCTGCATCTTGTGCGCCAGCGCGCTGCCGGTGGTGATGGGAAGGCCGGCGCCGACGATCCCGTTGGCGCCCAGCATCCCCTTGCTCAGATCGGCCACATGCATCGAACCGCCCCGGCCCTTGCAAAGTCCGGTGGCCTTGCCCAGAATTTCGGCAAAGAAACCCGTAAGGTCCACACCCTTGGCAAGCGTATGGCCATGGCCGCGATGGTTCGACGACACGGTGTCGCGATCACTCAGAGCGCTGGACACACCGACCGGAACCGCCTCCTGCCCAATGGAGAGATGAAGAAAGCCGGGCACTTGCCCATCGGCAAAGAGCTTTTGCAAACGCTCCTCCGCGCGCCGGATCAAAAGCATCCGGCGGTAGAGGTCCGCCAGTTCGGTGAGCTTCATTGTGGTCCTCCCGTCTCTCGCTGCCAAACTGCCAAGGCCCGGAAGGGGAGTCAATAAAAATGATTAGTGAGTCATAAATCACCCCCCTTGTGTCCTCGGGCAGCTGTCACCATAGTTCCGGGTGCGAGCGAAGGGAGGGAAACCATGCAGCAAAACGGTCCTCATAATGCGCCCCGTCATGCGGTGATTTCCGGTGGCGGAAGCGGTATCGGACTGGCGACGGCGCAGCGGCTCATCCAGGCGGGCAGCCGGGTGACGGTGCTCGACCTTGCCGGGCCGGGAGAGGCGGCGGCGGCCGGGATCGGTGCGGATTTCTTCGAGGCTGATGTGACGCAGGAGGACTGTATCGAGGAGATCGCTGCCGTGCTTGAAAACCGTGCGGCGGCGGATGGCGGGCCGGCGCCCGACGCACTGGTGACCTGCGCCGGCGTCCTGCAGCGGACCCTTCCGCCCGAGACGCTGTCCTGGGCCGAATGGGACCGCATGATCGCGGTGCATCTGCGCGGCACCTATGCCTGTTGCCGCAGTTTCGGCGGGCGCATGGCGGTGCGTGGAGTGGGAGCGATTGTCACGGTTTCCTCGGTCGCGGGCATCGCTTCGGGGCCGCTTCACGGCTATGGGCCGGCCAAAGCTGCCATTGCCCATCTGGCGAAAACCCTGGCGGCTGAATGGGGGCCCTCCGGCGTGCGGGTGAACACGGTGGCGCCGGGCTTCACCAGCACGCCCGCATTGGAGCGCGGGCTTGCCGCTGGCGCGCTCGAGGCCGAGCGACTTGCCCGGGGCGCGGCATTGCAGAGGCTCGTGGCGGCGGAAGAAATCGCCGACGCTATCGCCTTTCTCGCCGGCCCCGCCGCCTCTGCCATCACCGGAGTGGTGCTGCCGGTGGATGCCGGGTACCTCGTGGCCGGTGACTGGGCAGCATATGGCGGGCTGCGCGATGCAGGGGCAAAGGGAGCATTGTGAATGTCGCGGTCTGGTGCGGTTTCTGTTCACTGAGGGTGCCCAAGCTTTAGCATCGGCAAGGACCGGAAAGGCGTTCTCGTGAAAAGGCATTGGGGCGGGACACCCCCCTTTTGATCCTGCATCGCGCAGCCCGCCATGCTGAGAAAGGGCGGAAAACTCTGGCTCTGGTACAGAGGGGGGCAGGAGGTTCGGTATCAAAGCACCTCAACCCCACGGGTCTCTCCATTGGGTGGAGGAACCTTGGGGCTCAGGTCACAGCCATAGTCGCAGCGGCAGGCCAAGCGTGATGTTGAACGGGAAACCCGAGCGCAAACGGCGCGTCACAATCCCCGGCCCGGAAGAACCGCGCGCCTCAAGCCACCTTGTCGCGGTTGTCGCCACTGATCCCCGAAATCGCCTGGATCAGATTGTCCTCGGTCACCTCGTCCGAGGTAAAGGTGCGCATGATCCGGCCGGAATACATCGCCACGATCCGGTCACTGACATGCAGCACCTCGGGCATTTCCGAGGAAATCACGATCACCGCATAGCCCTGCGTCGCCAGCTCGCGGATCAGGTTGTGAATCTCGGATTTCGAGCCCACGTCGATGCCGCGCGTCGGTTCATCCACGATCAGCACGTTGGGGTGCATGCTGAGCCATTTGCCGATCACGATCTTCTGCTGGTTGCCGCCCGAGAGGTTGCCGACAAGCTGTTTCCAGCCGGGGGTGCGGATGTCCAGCCGATCCCGGTACTGGTCGAAGATCGCAATCTCCGAGCCTTCGGCCACGAACGGCCCGGCCTTCAGGTCGTCGACCTGCGGCAAAGTCATGTTGTCGCGGCAGTTCATGCCCAGGACCAGCCCCTGGCCCTTGCGATCTTCCGGCACCAGCGAGATGCCCCGCTGGATCGCATCGTGCGGTGAATCGATTTGGACCTCCTCGCCATCGAGCAGGATCGTACCGGAAGAAGGATCACGCAACCCGAACAGGGTTTCTGCAATTTCGGTGCGACCGGCGCCGACAAGACCATAAAATCCGACCACCTCGCCGCGGCGAACTTCGAAGCTGACATCCTGATAGAGACGGCCGCAGGAGAGGCCCCGGACCTCCAGTGCCACGTCACCAAGTTCGTGGTGACTGGCATTGCGGCTCAGGTCCAGCTTCCGGCCAATCATCAGCTGGGTGATTGCTTCTTCGTCGGTTTCGCGGGTGTTGAGGGTGCCGCGATAGGTTCCGTCGCGCAGCACGCTGATACGGTCGGTAATACGGAAGATCTCTTCCATCCGGTGCGAGATATAGATGATCCCCACCCCCTGTGATTGCAGATCGGCGATGACATCGAACAGCACAACCTTTTCTGCATCGGTCAGCGAGGCGGTCGGTTCGTCAAAGATCACCGCCTTGGCATCGACCGTAAGGGCGCGCGCGATCTCGACCATCTGCTGGTTGGCGATCGACAGGTCGCCGACCCGGGTGCGCGCATCGAACCTGACTTTCAGCTTTTCGAGGATCGCGTTGGTCCGGGTATACAGCGTCTCCCAGTCCACCAGACCGAACCGCTTGCGCGGCAATTCGCCAAGGTAGATGTTTTCGGCGACGCTCAGTTCCTCCGCCAGACTGAGTTCCTGGTGGATGAACACGATGCCCTTTGCCTTGGCCTCCAGCGGCGAGGTCATCACCGCCGGTCGCTCGCCGACGATGATCTGGCCCTCGTCGGGTTGGTAGATGCCGCCGAGCACCTTCATCAAGGTGGACTTGCCGGCGCCGTTCTCGCCCATCAGCGCATGCACTTCGCCGGGCAGGACAGTTAGGGACACGTCATCGAGGGCACGCACGCCGGGGAAGGTTTTTACGATGCCTTCCAGGCGCAGGACGGGGGTTTGATCGGTCATACCTTCAGCTCCTCTTTACCCTTGATATTCAACTGGCGGTCCAGGAACAGGACGGCGATCAGGATCAGGCCGATCACCAGGTTCACAGTCGAGGTATCGGCGCCGATATGCGCCAGCCCCTTGCGCAGAAGCTGGATCGCCAGAACCCCGCCGAAGGTCGAGATGATCGAGCCCGAGCCGCCGGTCAGCTTGGTGCCGCCCAACACGACCGCGGTGATGACCCAGAGCTCGTAGAGCTCGCCGTCATTGGGATTGACCGATCCGGATTCCGAATAGAACACCACCGCTGACAGCGCCGCCAAAAAGCCGATGATCATGAAGTTGATCATCATGTGCGGGCCGACGCGGATGCCGGCATTCACCACAGCGGTGCGGTTGTCGCCGATGGCGTAAACGTTGCGCCCGTGCACGGTGCGGTTCATCAGGAACCAGATCGCCGCGGTCGCGATCAGCAGGAACCAGGTGGCGGTGTGCAGCCCCAGCCATTGCGCCTCGGCGAAGTCCACCAGGGTCCAGTTCAGGTGGCTGGTGGGCTGTTCACCGTTATACATGAAGACCAGACCGCGATAGCCAAGCATCGATCCCAGCGTCACGATGAAGGCATCGACCCCGGTCTTCCAGACGATCAGGCCATTCAGCGCGCCCAGCAGGGTGCCTGTCAGAAGCGCCAGTGCCCAGGCGACCGGGATCACCCCGTCGCCGAGCCCGGCAAAGAGCGGCCAGGTCATGCTGTCCAACAGGACGATGGCGGAAATGGCATAGGTCGCCCCGACACTCAGGTCGATATTGCCGTTGACCATGACGATGGTCATGCCCATGGCGATGATGCCGATCGGTGCCGACTGCTTGAACAACAGCAGCATGTTGTCGACATCCATGAAGGCCTTCTCACTCAGGCTCAGGAACTCGCCCGCGACGGTGAAGAAAATCAGCTCCAGCACGATAAAGCCCCAGATGGCGCCGCGCTTGAGCAGGGTGGAAAGGGTTCCGGGTTGCATGATCTCTCCTCCTTCAGGCGATTGGGGACCAGAGCTTGCCGCGCTTGGCCGCGATATCGAGCCAGACCGCAAGGATGATGATGACCCAGGTCACGACGAACTGGACGTAGAACTGCAGGCCGACAAGCAGCAGCCCGTTCTGGATGAAGCCTAGGATCAGCACCCCGATCACCGTCTTGAAGATCGTGCCAGAACCGCCCATCAGCGAGGCACCGCCGAGGATGACGGCGGCCAGCACCTCAAGCTCGAGCCCCTGGCCCACGGTGTTCTGCGAGCCGAGGCTGCGGCTGGCCTGGATCAGGCCGGCGGTGGCGACGCACAAGGCGCTCATCAGATAGCAGGTGAAGACGACCCGCGCCCGGCGGATGCCCGAAAAGGTTGCCGCGGTGCCGTTGCCGCCCACCGCATAGACCTTGCGCCCGAACGGTGTCTTGGACAGCAGGGCGCCAAGCACCACGGCCAACAGGACAAACAGCAGGATCGGCACCGGAATTCCCAGCGCATCACCCTGGCCGAACACCTTGAACCAGGTGCCTTCCTTATCGGCGATATCCATATTCTTGCCGCCGGAATAGGTCAGTGTCAGCCCGTGAATGGCCGACAGCATCCCCAAGGTGACAATCAGCGAATTGAGCTTCAGATAACCGACCAGGAAGCCGATGAAAGCGCCCAGACAGAGCGTCATCGCGAACATGGCCGGGATCGCCAGCGTCGGGCCGATCTTGTCATGCAAATCCAGAACGACGATCGTGGAGAACGACATCATCGAGCCGACCGACAGGTCGAGATTGCCGCTGATCACCACGAAGGTGACCCCCAGCGCCATCACCCCGAGGATGGCCGACGACCGCACCACGCCCATGATGTTATCAGGATCAAGAAATCGCGCATTCGCGAGTGTGAACCCGATCATGAACACCACGAAGGCGACGAGTATCCCCTGCCGGGCCAGAAAGCCGCCGATCTGTTCTTTTGTCAGCCCTGCCATGGCTTCCTCCCATTTGCCGCCCACGCGGCGATCACACCAGCGTCATGCCGCCGTCGATCATCACGATCTGGCCGGTCATGTAGTCGCTGTCCTTCGATGCCAGGAACGTTGTCGTCCCGGTGATGTCCTCAGGCGCTGCAACGCGGCCTTTCAGGATTTCGGAAGAGAATTCTTCCATTGCCTGACCCGGCCGCTCGGCCGCGCCGATCTCCATCAGGTCCTGATCGACCTGCTCCCACATCTCGGTAGCCACCACACCGGGCGCGAAACCCGTGACGGTGATATCATGTTTGGCCAGATCACGCGCACCCGATTGCGTCAGCGAGACCACCCCCCATTTCGATGCGCAGTAGGGCGCGACGTTGTCGAACCCCTGCCGGCTGGCGATCGAGGCGGTATTGATGATCTTGCCGAACGTGCCTTGCCGGATGAATTGTTTCGCGGCTTCCTGCATTCCGATGAGGCAGCCAAGCCCGTTCACATCCGTGATCAGGCGCCAGTTTTCCTCGGTCACGTCGAGAAAGTTCATCGGCTTGTTGACGCCCGCGTTGTTGAACTTGACGTCGAGCTTGCCAAAGACATCGACCGCATGATCGATCATCGCGCGCACTTGGGCGCGGTCGGTCACGTCAACGGCGGCATGGGTGACCCTGCCTCCGCCCCGCGCCGCTCTTTCGCGGTTGGCCCCGGCGACCTGGGCGACCTTTTCACCGTTGATATCGGCGAAACAAACGTCGGCGCCTTCGTCAAGAAGCGCCTCACCGATGGCGCGCCCAATACCTTGGGCTGCACCGGTCACGATACATGAACGGCCGGAAACTCGGGCCATGATCCCCTCCCAGGCGGTCTTGGTTGCTTTTTTCGGAGGCCGGGCGCGGGTTTGAGCCGCACCCGGCAAAGCGCGGGTCTTAGAAGACCGGCTTGGTGAAGTCGCCCATGTTGTCCTGGGTGATCTTCGGCGTGTCGAAGTAGTTCAGGAACGGAACCTCGGTACCGTTCAGGATGTCGATGGACGTTTCCAGGGCTGCCTCGGCATCATCGACCGGCGACTGGTAGATCGACCCCCAATACTCGCCGCGTTCCATGGCCTCGTAGCCGACGGAAAAGTTGGTGGCGCCGACGAAGATGATGCCTTCGCGCCCGGCGGCCTTGGCGGCGTTCAGCGCGCCCACACCCATGTTGTCGTCGCCGGCATAGACGCCGTCGATGTCGTCATACTTGACGAGGAAGGCCTCCATGACCTTCTGCGACTTCTCGCGGTTCCAGTCGCCTGGCTGGGTTTCGACCAGGGTGACGTTCGGGCAAACCTCCGGCAGACGGTCGTCAAAGCCTTTCTGGCGCTCGATCGCGGTGGTGTAGCCCGGCTGGCCCGAGATCTGCACCACGCGGGCTTCGTTTTCGATGCCCATAGCCTTGAACTTGTCGCACATGATTTCCGCCGAACGCGACCCTTGCGTGATATTGTCGGGACCGGAGAACGAGGCGACGAAATCGAAGCCCTGCTCGGCGATGTTCGAGTTGGTGACGACGACCGGGATGCCGGCCTTGTGCGCCTTGCGCACAGCGGGGATCACCGCTTCGCCGTTGGTCGGCCAGATGATGATGGCGTCGACTTCCTGTTGGATCAGGTCTTCCATCTGGGCGATCTGGCGGGCGACGTCGCCGCCGGCGTCAAGAACGACGGCGTCGACATTCGGGTTGGCGTCGGCCGCGGCGATGAAGGCCTTTTCGTAAGTGGTCTGGTAACTGTCGACGCCCACATTGTTCTGCGTGATGCCGATGGTCCAGGTTTCGGCCGAGGCACTGCCGGCGAAGGCCAGGGTGACGGCGGCAGTGGACATCGCCAATGCGTTGCGGATCTTCATTCGGGTCTCCTCCCAGATTGTCCCTGTTTCAAGTCCATACCCTCATTCGGGTCGGACAAATATCATCCGGGGTATCGGACGATTGCGCCCACATTGCCTTTTTCACCCGGCACGCAACGCAGCTTATTTATCCAAAACGAATAACAATACATCCAAAATGGATAATTTCGCGATACGATCTGGATGCCAGTTTGAACATCCTGACGAGGAGAGACGCAATGCCTGAACCGGATTCGTCCAATTTGAAAAAAACCGCGGTGAAGGCGCCGCGCGGACCACAAAGGGCGCAAGCACACCCAATGAACGCGATGAAGGGACATACCGATAGCTATCTGGTTTCGCCGCAGGCGAAAACCGAGATGCTTCATATCCTGTCCTATCTCGAGGATTTCGGAGACGAGCTTGAGACGTCGATCGAACTGTTCGCGCCCAATCCCCATTTTCGGATGACCCTGCACCTGATCCGCGGCCACCTGGAGGCCAAGACAGTGACCCCGACCTCGCTGATCGGGGCAAGTCAGGTGCCTTATGCCACCGCCAACCGGCGCCTCAAGGAAATGGTCGAATCCGGGCTGATCGAGCAGCGCCCGCGCACCCAGACCGGCAAGAGTTTCTCGATGCATCCGAGCGAGAAAATGCTGGAGCAGTGGATGCAGTTGTCGGGGCGGGTCGGACGCCTGGCCGAGGCCCGGTTCGGCGGGCGGGACCGCAGCCGGGACAACAAGGATTACTACTATGGCGGGTCCTACCTCTCTGCAAAGTCGATCCCGCCGCTGAAGGTTCTGCCCGAACCGCTGAAGGCGCCCGGCGGTATCCGCGTGCTGGTGCATGGCGACCCGACCTTCATGGTGATGGACAACCTCAAGCGCCAATTCGAACAGGTCATCGGCAGCCCGATCCACCAGCGCGCCTTTTCCATCGACCGGCTGCGCGAAGAAGCGATGCGAAATGCCGAACGCAAGGTCAGCCGCTATGACATCATCGCGTTGGATCTGCCCTGGGTCGGCGGATATGCCGAGCGCGGCATGTTGATGCCGCTGGACGAGGCGATGGACATCGCCCGGCTCGACCCGGCGGATTTCCATGCCGCCGGCTGGCAGGCCGCGCATTGGGGCGGGCGCCCCTATGGTGTGCCGGCCCAGACCACGCCCGAGCTGCTGTTTTACCGTAAGGATCTGTTCGCCGAGGCCGGTCTCGAACCGCCCGCCACAACCGGCGACTTGCTTGAGGCCGCCGCCGCCTTGCACGCGCCGGGCAGGGGCCGGTACGGGATTGCCTGGAACGCCGCGCGCGGCACCGCGCTGGGTCACACCGTTCTGATGACCATGGCCGATTTCGGCCAGCCGGTGCTGAACCTTCCCGAGATCGCCGGCGGGTTCGGCACGGATCACCTCTCCGATCATGACTACCGGCCGACGATCGACACCGAAACGGGCCTGCAGGCCGCTGAGTTCCTGATGAACCTGCTGGATTTTTCGCCGCCCGATATCCTGTCGATGTCCTGGTACGAGCGCGTCCGCCCCTATGCGGCCGGCAAGATCGCCATGGCCTATGGTTATACGCTGCTGGCGCCGTACTTCGAGCTGGACGAGACCTCGCCCGCCTTCGGGCAAACCGGCTACCTGCCGCATCCCGCAGGCCCCGGGGCCACACCGGTGGCGCCGGTTGGGGGCTATATGATGGGCATCCCGGCCAACCTTCCGCCCGAACGGGTCGCCGCCGCCGTCGAGGCGCTGATCGTCTTCACCTCGCCCGGCGCCCAGAAGCTTTACGTTCAGAACGGCAGCCGCACCAATCCGCGGTTCTCGGTCGGCGCCGACCCCGAGGTGCGCCGCGCCTCGCAGATCTTTGAGGCGGTCGACAACATGTCCTGGCGCGACGAGCTGCAATTCTGGCCGCGCCCGCCGGTGCCCGAGATCTGCGACATCATCCAGATCTGCGGCGAGGAATTCCACGACATGCTGCGCGGGATCGTGACCCCGCGCCAGGCTTTGCGCCAGGCCCAGGACCGGGCCGATGCGCTGATGCGACAAATCAGAACAACGTGACTTTAGGAGGAGTGCGACATGGACCCCAATCGTCTGAAAGGTAAGAACATCCTGATCACCGGTGCCGCGCGCGGTATGGGGGCGGCCAATGCCGAGAGCTTTGCCGCGCAGGGCGCCAATGTGTGCCTTGGGGATCTGGACCTCGACGAAGCCCAGAAAACGGCCGACCGCATCAACGCAGCGGGCAACGGCAAGGCGATCGCGGTCAAGATGGACGTGACCAAGCGCGAGGACAACGCCGCTGCCGTCGCCGCCACGGTCGAGGCGTTCGGTTCGATCAACGTGGGTCTCTTCAACGCCGGTCTCAACAAGCCCCGGTTCTTCATGGATATCGATGAAGACAACTGGGACATGATCATGAACGTCAATACCAAGGCGATGTGGCTGGGCATGCAGGAGACCGCCCGCCAGATGATCGCCCAGGGTCCGATGGAGGATCACCCCTACAAGCTGATCAATGTCGGCTCGATCGCCTCGCGCAAACCGCTGGTCGACGTCACCGTCTACTGCACCTCGAAATACGGCTGTCTCGCGCTGACCCATTGCGGCGCCATCGGATTGGCCGAACACAACATCACCGTCAACGGCTACGCGCCCGGTGTCGTGGTGACGCCGCTGTGGGAGCAGCTCGACAAGGATCTGGTCGACATCGGGTTCAAGGAACGCGAAGGCCAGGCCTATGACGACATCGTCCGCGACGCGCTGCAGATCAAGCGCGTGTCCTATCCCAAGGACATCGTCGGCACCGCATCCTTCCTGGCCAGTAACGACAGCGACTACATGACCGGCCAGATGATCCACATCGACGGGGGCTGGTGCATCCAGTGAACCCGGGGCTTCGGCCCGTTCCCGAACACCTGAACCAAAGCGGCGCCCGCGGGCGCATGGAGACCTATTATGAACACCAATGCCCTGAACCCCCGCATCCTGCAGCCCGGCGACATGGATCCGCGCTGGCGCTGGGACCGTCACATCCCCGCACTCGGCCACACGGCCGTGGATTTCGAGCGCCGGGTCGATCATGACCGCCTGCGCCGCTATCGCCTGAGCCGCGCCAAGGACGCGTTGAAGAAGTCGAACCTCGGCTCGATGCTGATGTTTGACGTCAACAACATCCGCTACGTCTCGGGCACCAAGATCGGTGAGTGGGAACGCGACAAGATGTGCCGGTTCTGCCTGCTGGCGGGCGACGAGGAACCCTATGTCTGGGATTTCGGGTCCGCCGCCGTGCACCACCGCGAGTATTGCGACTGGCTCGATCCCGACCGGATGCTGGCCGGTGTAGTCGGCATGCGCGGCACCATTCCGCCCAGCTTCGGCCTGATGAAACGCTACGCCGAGGAAATCGCCAGCCTGATCAAGAAGGCCGGCATGGCCGACATGCCGGTGGGCGTCGATTATGCCGAAACGGCGATGTTCTTTGCCCTGCAGGAGGCCGGGCTGAACGTGGTCGATGGTCAGCAGGTCATGCTGTCGGCGCGCGAGATCAAGAATATCGACGAGATCCAGCTGCTGAACCAGGCGGCCAGCATGGTCGACGGCGTCTATCACGCCATCTACGAAGAGCTGAAGCCCGGCGTGCGCGAAAACGAGATCGTCGCGCTGTCGAACAAGCTGCTCTACGAGTGGGGTTCGGACGATGTGGAGGCGATCAACGCCATTTCGGGCGAGCGCTGCAATCCGCATCCGCACAACTTCACCGACCGGCAGTTCCGCCCCGGCGATCAGGCGTTCTTCGACATTCTGCAAAGCTACCAGGGCTACCGCACCTGCTATTACCGCACGTTCAATGTCGGCTTCTCGACCCCGGCGCAGAACGACGCCTATGTGAAGGCGCGCGAATGGATCGATGCGTCGATCGACCTGATCCGTCCCGGCGTGACCACCGACGTGGTGGCGCAGGCCTGGCCCAAGGCCGAGGAGTTCGGCTTCCCGGATGAGCTGAGCGCCTTCGGTCTGCAATTCGGTCACGGCCTGGGCCTGGCGCTGCACGAACGTCCGATCATCTCCCGCGCGGTGTCGCTTGAAAACCCGATGGAGATCCAGACCGGGATGGTCTTTGCGCTGGAAACCTATTGCCCCGCGACCGACGGCTACTCGGCCGCGCGGATCGAGGAAGAGGTGGTCGTGACCGACAAGGGTTGCGAAGTGATCAGCCTGTTCCCGGCCAAGGATCTGCCGATCGCCAACCGCTACTGACCTCCCTTAGACTGCCTGGCCTTTCGGGGCCGGGCTCATTTCCGAAGAGATACGCACATGAGCCCCGCCAAGAAAACGAGCAACACCGAAGATTATCTGCGCATGTACCGCCAGATGGTCCGCATCCGCACCTTCGAGGACAACGCCAACCAGCTGTACCTGTCGGCCAAGATGCCGGGGTTGACGCATATGTACTCCGGCGAGGAGGCCGTCGCCGTCGGCATCTGCGAGGCACTCGAAGTGACCGACAAGATCACCTCGACCCATCGTGGCCACGGCCATTGCGTGGCCAAGGGCGCCGCGTTCAAGGAAATGTTCTGCGAGCTTCTGGGCAAGGAAGAGGGCTATTGCCGCGGCAAGGGCGGCTCGATGCACATCGCCGACCAGTCCAACGGCAATCTCGGCGCCAACGCCATCGTCGGCGGCTCGATGGGGATCGCCACCGGATCGGCCTTTACCGCCAAATTGCTGGGCCGCGACGATGTCACCGTCTGTTTCTTCGGCGACGGCGCCACGGCACAGGGCCTGATGTACGAGGTCATGAACATGGCCGCGCTATGGAAGCTGCCGGTGATCTATGCCTGCGAGAACAACGGCTATTCCGAATACACCGCCACCGATGAGATCGCCGCCGGCTCGATCCCCGCGCGCGCCGAGGCCTTTGGCATCGAGGCGCACAGCGTCAACGGCCAGGACGTGCTCGCCGTGAACCAGCTGACCCAGGATCTGGTCGCCCGCGCCCGCAAGGGCGAAGGCCCGTTCTTCATGGAGCTGATGACCTATCGCTATCACGGCCACCACGTCGGCGACATCAACCGCGAATACTACCGCCGCAAGGACGAAGAGCGCGATTGGAAGGACAACAAGGATCCGATCACCTTGTTCGGCGCCTACCTGACCAAGGAGGGCATTGCCACGAAAGAGAACCTCGCCGAGATGCAGGCCGCGATCGAGGCCGACGCCGCCGCCGCGGTCGAATACGCGCTCGCCGCCAAGTATCCCGACACGTCGGAAGTCGACATGCACGTCTTTACCGACGTCAAGCACGCGCTCGCCTGAGGAGAACGACCGATGAGAAATATTACCCTGTCCCAGGCCGTGAACGAAGCGCTGGCCGAGGAAATGCGCCGCGATGAGACCGTGTTCATCATAGGCGAAGACGTCGCCGAGGCCGGCACGCCGTTCAAGGTCCTGTCCGGTCTGGTCGAAGAGTTCGGCACCGATCGCGTCGTCGACACGCCGATCGCCGAGCCAGGCTTCATGGGGCTTGCCGTGGGGGCGGCGATGACCGGGACGCGCCCCGTGGTGGACCTGATGTTCGGCGATTTCATCTATCTGATCATGGATCAGCTCTGCAATCAGGCGGCCAAGACCCACTACATGTCGGGCGGCAAGCTGAACGTGCCCCTGGTGGTGCGCACCAATCTTGGCGCCACGCGGCGCTCGGCGGCGCAGCATTCCCAGTCGCTGCATGCGCTGGTGGCGCATATTCCGGGGCTGAAAGTGGCGTTGCCCTCTTCGGCCTATGAGGCCAAGGGGCTGATGAAGACCGCGATCCGCGACGACAACCCGGTGGTGATCTTCGAAGACAAGCTGATGTATAACGACAAGGCGCCGGTGCCGGAGGAGGAATACCTCATCCCCTTCGGCCAGGCGAATGTCCTGCGCGAAGGGTCGGACATCACGTTGATCGGGACCTCGTCCATGGTCCAGGTCTGCCAACAGGCCGCCGAACTGCTGGCCAGCGAAGGCGTCAGCGCGGAGGTGATCGACCCGCGCACCATCGTGCCGCTGGACGAGGAAACGCTGTTGAAATCGGCGAAAAAGACCTCGCGCGTGATCGTCGTGGACGAGGGCCACCAGAGCTTTGGCATCACCGGAGAGATCGCCAGCCGGATCAACGAAAAGGCGTTCTATCACCTGGATGCGCCGGTGCTGCGCATGGGCGCGATGGACGTGCCGGTGCCGTTCTCGCCCGCGCTGGAGGACATCACCGTTCCGACGCCCGAAGGCGTGGCCGCAAGCGCCCGCAAACTCATGTCGGGGGAGATGATCCATGCCGCATGAGGTGATCATGCCAGCGCTGGGCATGGCCCAGGAGACCGGCCTGATCGTCGCCTGGTACAAGAGCCCGGGCGATGCGGTCAAGTCCGGCGATGTGCTGTTCGAGGTGGAAACCGACAAGGCGACGATGGAAGTCGAGGCCCAGGCGGACGGCTTTCTCACGCAGATGCGCGCCCATGCCGGGGACGAGGTGCCCGTGGGTGACGTCATCGCTATGATCGGAGAGGACGCCGAGGCGGTTCATACCGAGGAGACCCCGGCCGGCACGGCCGCCTCCGAGGCGGCCGACCTGCCGGAAGGCCATCCCGTCATCATGCCCGCGCTCGGGATGGCCCAGGACACCGGATTGATCGTCGCCTGGCACAAGGCGCCGGGCGATGCGGTGGACGCAGGCGATATCCTGTTCGAGGTCGAGACCGACAAATCGACGATGGAGGTCGAGGCGGGGGCCGGCGGTTTCGTCGCCGCCCTTCTGGCCGAGGCGGGGGAGGACGCCCCGGTCGGTGAAACCATCGCGGTGATTTCGGCCGAGAAACCCTCGAACCCGCTGCAGGTCAGCCGATCCGGTGGTGCACGCGCGCCCGAACCGGCTGCCGCGCCTGCGCCCCGGTCTGAACCGGAACCAGCACGGGCCGAAGCCCCCGCAGCGGCGCGCAAAGCCCCGGCGCCGGTTCGGTCCGATGGGGGTCTCCTCGCCTCGCCGAAGGCGCGGCGGCTGGCGCTGGAACAGGGGCTGGATCTGACCCGGTTGGTCGAGGCCGGACACCCACAGCCCTATCACGCCGCAGATGTCGAGGTTCTGAAATCGCTTCCGGCCAAGGCGCCAGCCGATGCGCCGGCGGCCACGCGCCGTCTGGTTGCGGAACTGCCCGCCGATGGCTTCCCCGGGTTTGCCGCCTGGGCGGCGGAACATGCGGGGCTTGGCGATGGCAATGCCCTGTTGGCCGGACTGGCGGCGGCAAGCCTCGGGCGCGACAGTGCGACAGTCACGGTTGAGAGCATCGGCCGGACCAGCGTCCATTCCGTTCCGGCCGGCCCGCTGGGCGGCATCTCGGACGCCGATCCCGACACCATGCCCGACCTGTATCTGCGCGACTTGCGGATGAGCCGGCTCAGCACTGTCAACCTGGGGGCCGAGGCGGCGCCGGTTCTGACCCTGACACGGTCGGGCGACGGCCTTTCGATCACGCTGGAATGCGCAAGCCACCATCTGACCGCGGCGCAGGCGGTCAGCCTTCTTTCCGAATTCGCGGGCCGGATGGAGCAGCCGCTCCGCCACCTGCTCTGAGCCATGGAGACCAACATGGAATTCACCGATCTCTACATCAACGGCAAATGGGTGCCGGGTGCCGCCAAAGAGCGGTTCGACGTCATCAACCCTGCGACGGAAGAGGTGCTCGCCTCGGTCGCCTCGGCCGAGATCGCCGATGCCGACGCCGCGCTGAACGCTGCCGAGGCGGCAATGGCCGACTGGGCCGCGCGCACCCCGCGCGAACGCTCCGAGGTGCTGCGCAAGGCGTGGGAGCTGATGACGGCGCGGCTGGAGGAATTCGCCCGCTACATCACCCTGGAAAACGGCAAGGCCCGCGCCGATGCCATGGGCGAGGCCACCTACGCCGCCGAGTTCTTCCGCTGGTTCGCGGAAGAGGCAGTGCGCGCCGACGGGCTGATTACCCACGCCCCCGCCAGCGGGGCCCGGATCATGGTGCAGCACAAGCCCGCAGGCCTCGCGGTGCTGGTCACGCCGTGGAACTACCCCGCCGCCATGGGCACGCGCAAGATTGCCCCGGCTCTGGCCGCGGGCTGTGCGGTCATCATCAAGCCGGCCTCGGAAACGCCGCTGACCATGCTGGCGCTCATGCCGCTTCTGGAAGAGGCCGGCGTGCCGCCGGGACTGGTCAATGTGCTGCCCAGCAAACGCACCAGCGCGCTGGTCGACCACATGTTGCATGACCCGCGCGTGCGCGTGGTCAGCTTCACCGGCTCCACCGGGGTGGGCCGCAAACTGTTGCATTCGGCCGCCGATCAGGTGTTGAAACCGGCGATGGAACTGGGCGGCAATGCGCCGCTGATCGTGTTCGACGACGCCGATCTCGACGTCGCGGTCGAGGGCGCGATGCTGGCCAAGATGCGCAATCTGGGCGAGGCCTGCACCGCCGCCAACCGTATCTATGTCCACGAAGCCGTGGCCGCCGAATTCACCCGCCGCTTCCGTGACGCGATGGCCGCGCTCAAGGTGGGAGATGGCACCGACCCGAGCGTCGATGTCGGCCCGCTGGTCAACGCCGAGACCCGCGACAAGGTGGCCGAATTCGTCGCCGACGCGGTCGCCAAGGGGGCCAGGGTCGAGATCGGCGGCACCCCGCCGAACGGCCCCGGTTTCTATTATCCGCCCACCGTGTTGTCGAACGTGCCCGCAACCGCGAACTGCGTGCATGACGAGATCTTCGGCCCGGTCGCGGCGATCCAGACCTTCACCGACCAGGAGGACGTGATCGCGCGGGCCAACGACACCGAATACGGGTTGGTGGCCTATGTCTTCTCCGAGGACATGAAGCGCGCGCTGCAGGTCTGCGAGCGGCTGGAATACGGCATGGTCGGGTTGAACCGCGGTCTGGTCAGCGATCCGGCCGCGCCGTTCGGCGGCGTCAAGCAATCGGGTCTGGGCCGTGAAGGCGGGCATGAGGGCATGCTCGAATTCATGGAGACGCAATACATCTCGGCCAGTTGGTAAGGGGGCGGACATGACAGATGTGATCGCACCGCCCTCGGTCCGGGCACTGGCCCGGGAAAAGGGCATCGACCTTGACAAACTGGCCCGGGATCTTGGCCGCACGACGATTGCGCGCGAGGATCTGGAGGGCGGCAAACCGGCCGCCGGTCCGGCCGCCGACACCTCCTATTGGGAGGTGGACCATGCCGCCTACGGCCCGGTCACCGAGGAGCCGATGAGCCGGTTCGCCCACATCGCCGCCGCCAACCTGGCGGCTGCCAACGCGCTGATCCCGCAGGTCACCCACCATGATCGCGCCGATGTCTCGGCCATCGAGGCCCTGCGCACGGCATTGAAACCCGAGGCGCAGGCGCGCGGCGTCAAGCTGACCGCGCTGGCGTTCCAGGCCAAGGCGCTGGCCCGCGCGTTGCGCGAGTTCCCGCGCTTCAACGCCTCGCTGAGCGCGGATGGCAAGACGCTGATCGTCAAGGATTACGTGCATATCGGTATCGCCGTGGATACCGCGCATGGGCTGATGGTGCCGGTGGTGCGCGATGTGGACCGCAAGGGCCTTTGGCAGATCGCGGCGGAGATCGCCGATCTCGCCGGCCGGGCCCAGACCCGCAAGGTCGGACCCGACGAGATGGGCGGCGCCTCGATGACGATCACCAATCTCGGCGGCATCGGGGGCAGTGCGTTTACCCCCATCGTCAACCCGCCCGAACTGGCGATCCTCGGCATCACCCGCACCGAGATGGTGCCGGTCTGGGACGGCGCGGCCTTTCAGCCGGTCCCGATGGCGCCGCTGGACCTGAGCTATGATCACCGGGTGATCAACGGGGCCGATGCGGCGAGGTTCATGACCCATTTTGCCGGGCTGATCGCCGATCCGCGCCGGATCATGGTCTGAGGGGGCGAAGATGGTCGAGAAACACGCCGATTTCATCGTGCTTGGCGCCGGGCCGGGCGGCTATGCCTGTGCCTTCCGCGCCGCCGATCTGGGCCGCAAGGTCGTGCTGGTCGATCCGCGCGCGACGCTCGGCGGGGTGTGCCTGAACGAAGGGTGCATCCCGTCGAAGGCGTTGCTGCATGCCGCCGAGGTCATTCGTGAGGCCCACGAGATAGGCGACTGGGGCATCGACCTTGGCAAACCCAAGATCGACCTCGACGCGCTGCGGTCCAGAAAGGACGGCATCGTGGGGCAACTGACGGGCGGTCTGACCGGGCTTGCCAAGCGCCGAAAGGTCGAGACAGTGCGCGGCACGGCCCGCTTCACGGGTCCCAGCAGCCTGGACATCGACGGCGACGCCTGGACCTTCGATCAGGCTGTGATCGCCGTAGGCTCCGCGCCCATCCAGCTGCCCGGCTGGCCGGATGACGACCGCATCTGGGACAGCACTGCGGCGCTGGAGTTGCGCCAGGTGCCGAAACGGCTGGCAATCGTCGGCGGCGGCATCATCGGGCTGGAGATGGCCACGGTCTACGCTGCGCTGGGGGCGCAGGTGACGGTCATCGAATTCATGGACCAGATCGCCCCCGGCGCCGACGCCGAGGCGGTGCGCGTGCTGCATGACGCATTGGAACAACAGGGCGTCACCATCCACATCGGCACCAAGGTGACGACGATCAAGGCGACGAAAGCGGCCCTGACCCTGTCTTGCGAAGGCGGGTTTGCCGGCGACCTCAAGGCCGATGCCGCGATTCAGGCGGTCGGTCGACGCGCCAATGGCGCCTTGGTGGAACCGCAAGCCGCCGGCGTGGCGGTGGACGACCGGGGTGTCATCGCCGTCGATGCCAGCTGCCGCACCACAGTCGACGGCATCTTTGCCATCGGTGACGTCACCGGCAATCCGATGCTCGCGCACCGCGCCACCCATCAGGGCCATGTGGCCGCCGAGGTTGCCTCCGGCCATGTCGCGGCGCTCGACACCGACCTGATCCCCTCGGTCGCCTATACCAGCCCCGAACTCGCATGGGCCGGGCTGACGCAGGCTCAGGCCAAGGCGCAGGGCATCGCCCACAAGGTGGCAAGCTTCCCCTGGGCCGCGAGCGGACGCAACCTGTCCTCGGGCGGCGGTGACGGGCTTACCAAGTTGGTCTATTGCCCCGAAACGCACCGGGTTCTCGGCGCCACGCTGGTCGGCCGGAATGCGGGCGAATTGTTGGCCGAATGCGTGTTGGCGGTGGAGATGGGCGCGACCCTTGAAGACATCGCGCTCACCGTCCATGCTCATCCGACCCTGTCCGAGACTATCGCCTTCACAGCCGAACGCGCGCTTGGGACGCTTACCGACCTATGACCGCGGCGCGCCCCGAGATCGACCTTGCCGGCAAGACCGCGCTGGTCACTGGTGCCAGCCGCGGCATCGGCCTGGCCATCGCCCGCGTTCTGGCGCAATGCGGGGCCGATGTGATCGGTGTCGGCACCGCGATCAGCGGGCAGGCCAAGCCCCTCGGGGCACATTTCGACGGGCTGCCCGGAAAGTTCCAGCCCCGCGATTGCGATCTTGCGGACCGCACGCAAATCGACCGCTTGATCACCGACCTGGATGCGGCGGGACGGTCCATCGACATCCTGATCAACAATGCCGGGATCATCCGCAGAGCGGAAGCCGCCCACCACGGCACCGCCGACTGGGACGCCGTCATGGCGGTCGATCTGGACGCCGTTTTCCTTCTCAGCCGGGAAATCGGCGGCCGAATGCTGGACCGCGGCAGCGGCAAGATTGTCAACGTGGCCTCAGTTCTGTCGTTTCAGGGCGGAATCCTCGTGCCGGGCTACGCCGCAGCAAAAGGTGCGGTGGCGCAATTGACCCGGGCGTTCGCCAATGAATGGGCGGGGCGAGGCGTCAACGTGAACGCGGTCGCGCCCGGCTACATCGAGACAGACAACACAGCAGCCCTCCAGCAGGACGAGACGCGCACAAGAGACCTGATGGCACGTGTCCCGGCCGGGCGTTGGGGTCGGGCCGAGGAAATCGCCTGGCCGGTTGCGTTCCTTGCCAGTGACCTGGCCGGTTTCGTACACGGAGCGATCCTGCCTGTCGACGGGGGCTGGCTTGCACGATGAACGGAGGGGAAACGCTGGCACGGTAGGGTCCGCCGCGCTGATCCACCTTCACTCGAGAAAATATATGCGCGCCCTCTTCTGACGCGCCGAAAGGCGGACATTCCCTCCACGCGCATCGAGCGTCGGCTATCGGCTCAGGCGGTTTTCCTTGCCAACGCAACGTGAAAAACGGACCTTGATGCGCAGGCACCAAAGGGCACAGTATCGTCTGCGTCGCCGACATCGGTTCGAGCTGCAGCGAAAGCCCGTTTCCCGCCCGAAATGCATCTGCGCCCTTGCGACCGGCCAGCAGGTCAGTTCTGTTGTCGAGCGATTGCAAGCCCGGTGGCTCGTCGGCACCCATTCGGCACCCACTAAATCTTGCGACCACGGCGCCAATCCAAGAAATCGCGAATATATTATATTTTTCAGTGATTTAATGGTGCCCGGGGGCGGAATCGAACCACCGACACGAGGATTTTCAATCCACTGCTCTACCCCTGAGCTACCCGGGCACGGGAAAGGCGCTGGCCTTTGGGTGGGGGCGTTCTAGGCATTCCGCAGGCGGGTGTCCAGAGGCATTTTCGCCTTTGTGCGCCTAATGTGGTTTGCGCCGGGCGTCTTCGGCCTGTTCTTCTGTTATATCAAGGTCTTCGGGGGCATTCGCGGGCACCGAATAGGTGCCCTTGAACCAGTTGCCGAGGTCAATATCGGCGCAGCGCCCGGAGCAGAAGGGGCGATAGGCCGGGTCGGTTTCGCGCTTGCAGATCGGACAGCTCATGACAGCATCCCGAGGAGCGGCGCCCGGCCGCGTTTGCGCTGCAGCTCATAGTGGCCAAGCGGCGTCCAGCCGGCCAGAACCGTCTCTTCGCTGTCGGCGCGAAAGGCGGCGCGCAGCGCGGTCTCCAGATCGCGGCGATCCTTTTTCGGCATCGGCGCGAGGTCGATCGTGATCTGCCCGCCCAGCCCACGCAGGCGCAACTGGCGGGGCAGTTCGCGGGCGGTGGCGATATTGGCCTTGAGCCCGGCGGCGAGCGATCCGTCGGCGCCGGTGTTCACATCCACGGCCACCAGCGCCCGGGTCGGCTCGATGAAGAGGAAGGCGCCGCCGGAGAGCGGCACGCGCGGCGATTTCAGTGCCTCGATCGCGTCATAAACGCCGCAGCGCTCAAAGCCGCCCGCCGCGGTCTCGACCTGGGCCGGGTCCGACCAGTCGCGCCAGGCCAGAAGATGCGGCGCATCCCCTTCGGTCAGCTTTTCCGCCGCGCCGTCTGCATCGGCGAGGACGGTATCGGCCAGCGCCAGCATCGCGTCCACGTCCTCGGCGATCTCGTCGGCCTCTGCCCCGTCGCAGGCCGAGCGCAGGATGATGCCATGCGCGCTGTCCTCGGCGGCCGCGGTGCCAGCGGCGGCGAGAATGCGGATACGCTCCTCGTCGTCGTGGATGCGGCGCGACAGGTTCACCCCCGGCGCCCCCGGGGTGACGATGGCATAGCGGCTCTTGAACAGCAGTTTCTGCGTCACCGGGATCGCCTTGCCCGGTTCGGCATAGCCGGTGACCTGCACCAGCAGCGCCTGACCCGGCGCTATGCCCCGGATCTGCCGCAGATAGGCGGTGCCATCCGGCGTGTCGAGGAAAAGGCCGCCCTGTCCCTTCATCGGGCGCTGGGCAATGGCGCGATAGATGGCGCCGGGGCGGGGGGCGTCGCTGTCGATCAGCAGATCCTCCAGCCGCCCGTCGATCATCAGCGCGGCGGCCTCGCGCTCGCCGATATGGTCCAGAACGATCTGACGACCTTTCATTCTCTCTCTCCGTAAACGGGGTATCCCGCCGCCTGCAGCAATGCGGCGGTCTCGGCCAGCGGCAGGCCGACGATGCCGGTGAAGGAGCCGCTGATCCACGGGATCAGCGCGCCGGCCGGCCCCTGGATGCCATAGCCGCCGGCCTTGCCCTGCCAGTCGCCGCTGTCGAGATAGGCGTCGATCTCGGGTTGCGACAGGCGTTTCATCCGCACCGCGCTGACCACCTCGCGTTCCCAAAGGCGCTCGCCGCGCCGCACCGCTACAGCGGTGATCACCCGGTGCCGACGGCCCGAAAGCAGGCGCAGGAACCGCTCGGCCTCGTCCCTGTCGGCGGGCTTGCCCAGAATGCGGCGGCCCAACGCCACGGTGGTATCGGCGCACAGCACGATCTCATCCGCTGCGGCCTCGACCGCGCGCGCCTTTTCGCGCGCCACGCGGGCGGCATAGGGGCGGGGCAATTCGTCTTTCCGGGGGTCTTCGTCGATGTCCGCCGGGCGGATGTCATCCGGCACGACATGGATCTGCGCCAGCAGATCGCGCCGGCGCGGGCTGGCCGAGCCCAGGATCAGTTTCATCTCAGGGGCCCTCGCGCATAGGCTGCCTCGCCGGGGGCGCGGGACTTACTTGAAGCGATAGTTGATCCGACCCTTGGTCAGATCGTAGGGGGTCATTTCGACCTGAACCTTGTCGCCGGCAAGGACGCGGATGCGGTTCTTGCGCATCTTGCCTGCCGTATGCGCGATGATCTCATGGCCGTTTTCCAGCTCGACCCTGAATGTCGCATTCGGCAGGAGCTCCTTCACGACACCGGGAAATTCGAGCGTATCTTCCTTGGCCATGTTGTCTCCATAGTTGTTTCACCCGCCATTATGCGGGCCGTGCGCTTAGATGGCCCCATTTCCCCGGTTTTTCAAGGCTGCATTCGCGCATGGCAGAGGTTTTGTGACAGTGTCGCCTCATAGGGCGGCGCGTCTGCGCCTGCGCCCGACCATGGCCCGGGTATCGCCAGACGGCGGCCGGGATCACACGACCTCGGTCGGCTCTCCCCATTTTTCCTTGAGCTTGGCGATGATCTGCGCACGGGTCTGGCGGTAGGCGGCGAGTTTTTCCTCCCGCGTGTTGCCCAGCCCGGTGGGATCCAGGATCGGCCAGTATTCGACGGCGAGATGAAAGTACCGGGTCAGCTCCAGCGCCCGGCGCTGGCTGGCCGGCGACAGCGCCACCACCAGATCATAGGAACTCAGATCGTCGCCCCATTGCACCATGTCCTCGAACGAGCGGCTGCGGTGGCGCGACAGCTCGACATCGATCTCCTGGCACACGGCGATGGCAAAGCCGTCGATCTCCAGATCGTTCTTGACGCCGGCCGATTGCACATAGGTCGACATGCCATAGAACTTTTTCATAATCCCCTCGGCCATCGGCGACCGGCAGGAATTATGATCGCAGCAGAACAGGATCGACTGCGGCAGCGGTTCCACGGCTAGCCCCCGAAATGCAGGACGCAGATCAGGGTGAACAGACGCCTTGCGGTGTCCTCGTCGATCTCGGCCTTGCCCTCCAGCCGTTCCTTCAGCACCCGGCTGCCTTCGTTGTGGATGCCGCGGCGGGCCATGTCGATGGTCTCGATCTGGCTGGGCGGCATGGTCTTGACCGCGTTGTAGTAGGATTCGCAGATCTGGAAGTAGTCCTTGACCACCTGCCGGAACGGGCCCAGCGACAGGTGGAATTCAGCCGCCTTCTGGCCCTGCTCGGTCTCGATGTCGAAGACCAGCCGCTTGTCTCGAATCGACAGCGTCACGCAATAGGGGCCGTCCGGCACGGCGCGGCCGTCGCGCTCGGGCAGGGTAAAGCTGTTCTGTTCCAGAAGGTCGAACATGGCGACCTTGCGTTCCTGTTCGATTTCCGGCGTCGGCGGGGGCAGCCCCGCGTCGTCCAGCGCAATATCCACGATATGAGACATGGGCCGACTACCTGTTCAGTTGATCCAGACGCGCGCGGACCGACAGCCCGTGCGCCTCAAGGCTTTCCGATTGCGCCAGACGCTCGGCGCTGGGGCCGATGGCGCGCAGCGCCTCGGGCGTCATCCGGGCCAGCGTGGTGCGCTTGAGGAAGTCCAACACGCTGAGGCCGGAGGAAAACCGCGCAGACCGCGCCGTGGGCAGCACGTGGTTCGGCCCGCCGACGTAATCGCCGATGGCCTCGGGCGTGTATTGCCCGAGGAAGATCGCCCCGGCATGGACGCATTTGTCGGCCAGCGCCTCGGGGTCCGCGACGCAGAGCTCCAGATGCTCCGGCGCGATGCGGTTCGAGAGCTGTGCCGCCTCGTCCAGATCGCGCACGGTGATCACGGCGCCAAAATCGCGCCAGCTCGCTCCGGCGATGGCGCGCCGCTCCAGCGTTTCCAGCCGCTTGTCGACGGCTGCGCCCACCTGCTGACCAAAGTCCGCGTCATCGGTGATCAGGATCGACTGGGCGCTTTCGTCATGCTCGGCCTGGCTCATCAGGTCCAGCGCGATCCAGTCGGGATCGGTGCCGCGCTCCGCGATCACCAGGATCTCGGAGGGTCCGGCGATCATGTCGATCCCCACCTTGCCGAACACCCGCCGCTTGGCGGCGGCGACATAGGCATTGCCGGGGCCGGTGATCTTGTCGACCGGCGCGATGGATTCGGTGCCATAGGCCATCGCCGCGATCGCCTGGGCGCCGCCGATGCGATAGATCTCGTCCACTCCGGCGATCCGGGCGGCCATCAGCACCAGCGGGTTCACCTTTCCGTCCGGCGTCGGCACCGCGATGGCAAGCCGCTCAACCCCGGCCACTTTCGCCGGCACCGCGTTCATCAGCACCGAGGACGGGTAGGAGGCCAGCCCGCCGGGAACATAGAGCCCGGCGGCGGAGACGGCGGTCCAGCGCCAGCCCAGCGTCGCGCCTTCGGGGTCGGTCCAGCTGGCGTCCTCGGGCATCTGGCGCACGTGATAGGCGCGGATGCGCTCGGCGGCCAGTTCCAGCGCGTCGCGTTCCGCGGCCGGGACGGTTTCGATGGCTGCGGCGATCTCTTCGGGGGTAAAGACCAGGCGCTCCGGCGTCAGCTCCAGCCGGTCGAACCGCGCCGTCAGCTCGATCACCGCGGCATCGCCGCGGGCGCGCACATCGGCGATGATCGCGGCGACGGTGTCGTCCACATCGGGGCTGTCCTCTCGCTTGGCGGCGAGCAGGGCGGCGAAAGCGGGTTCAAAATCGGCGTCGTTGGTGTCGAGGAACTGGGGCATCTGGGTCTCCGGCGGATGGCACCACATAGCGTTGCGCGCGCGAGGCCTCAAGGGTCGAGGCGTTTCTGCATCGGATAGCCGACGATCCATCGCCCCGCGCGGCCCGGTCCCGCGGGTTGCCAGCCGTGTTTTAGATAGAAATCCCGCGCCGTCGCGGTGGCGGTCAGCCGCGCGGTCCGAATGCCGGACCGCGCCAGTTCCGCCTCCATCGCCGCCAGCAGCGCGGAAGACAGGCCGCGCCCCCGGCGGGCCGGGTCGACATAGTTCAGGGTGATCTTGCCTTCGGCCTTTTCGATCTCGCCCACCGCGGCGATGCGACCGTCAAGTTCGGCCACCCGAATACCGCCCGCCGCGATCATCCGTGCCACGCCCTCGGGGGTCTTGTTCGCCACCCATCGGGCGATGGCCGCCGGGTCGCCATGGTGATCGGCGTCGCACAGGGCGGTGATCGAGGCGGTCAGCACCCGCGCGCAGGCATCGGCGTCCTCCGGCCGGGCCGTCCGGATGCGCGGTGCGCTCATTCGCGGTGGGCGGGGGCCTTGCCCGAGGGGGCGCGATAGGGACGCGTCACGTCCTTCAGCGTCACGCCCAGCGCCTCGACCTCAAGCCGGATCGCGCCGTCGCCCGCCAGCGTCAGCAGGATATGGCCGGCGCCATCCTCGCCCGCCTCGAAGCCGATCGCCAGCAGCGACAGGATGGTGTCGGCGTCGCGGTGCGGCACGCCCTGGCTGGCAACGCCCAGAACCTCGTCGACCACCAGCAGCGAGCGCACCCGTTCGGGTCCGTGGCGCCCGCCGCCCTTGTCCTCCCAGCGGAACCGGTTGAGCAGGATGGCAAACCGCCGCGGCGCCGGGGTCCATGTCATGTCGCGGGCGACAAATACGGAATCCTGCGCCAACGCCGAGATCACCTTGAGATCCTCGACGTCCAGCGCCCCCAGGTTCAGCGGCGCCTCGCCACCCTCTTCGAATTTGGCGTCCTCGGTCATCAGTCCTTGATCCGTTCGATTCTTGCGCCCACGGCCTGCAGCTTGCGCTCCACGTTCTCATACCCGCGGTCCAGATGATAGACGCGGCTGACCACGGTCTCGCCCTCGGCCGCCAGGGCCGCCAGGATCAGCGAGACGCTGGCACGCAGATCGGTGGCCATCACCGGCGCGCCTTTCA
This sequence comes from Antarcticimicrobium luteum, assembly GCF_004358185.1. Classification (GTDB taxonomy): domain Bacteria; phylum Pseudomonadota; class Alphaproteobacteria; order Rhodobacterales; family Rhodobacteraceae; genus Antarcticimicrobium; species Antarcticimicrobium luteum. Next base: position 184,586 of record NZ_SMUV01000074.1, on the reverse strand, counting down.
GCCGCTCGACCCCGGTGACGGTGGCGGTGCCGCCCTGCACGTCGATCCGCGCCCCCATGCGCATCAGCTCGGGGGCGTGCATGAACCGGTTCTCGAAAATCCGCTCCTCCAGCACGCTTGTGCCGTCGGCGGTGCACAAAAGCGCCATCATCTGTGCCTGAAGGTCGGTGGGAAAACCGGGGAAGGGTTCGGTGGTGACGTCCACCGCGCTGATCCGGCCGTTGCGGCGGGCGACTTTCAGCCCTCTTTCGGTCTCTTCGACCGCGATGCCGGCGGCGTCCAGCTTTTCGCAGAAGGCGCCGACCAGATCGATCCGGCCGCCCAGCAGTTCGACCTCGCCGCCGGCGATGGCGGGGGCCAGCATGTAGGTGCCCAGCTCGATCCGGTCTGTGACCACCGGATGGGTGGCGCCGTGCAGCCGGTCGACCCCCTGAATGATGATCTCCGGGGTGCCGTCCCCCTCGATCTGCGCGCCCATCTGGCGCAGGCAGGTGGCCAGATCAACGATCTCGGGCTCGCGCGCGGCGTTCTTCAGCACCGTGGTGCCCTTGGCCAGCGTGGCGGCCATCATCACGTTTTCGGTCGCGCCCACCGAGGCAAAGGAAAACTCGACCACCGCGCCTTTCAGCCCGCCCGGGGCCTTGGCGTGCAGATAACCGTCGCGCAGCTCGATCTCGGCCCCCAGCGCCTCCAGCCCGTGAATATGCAGGTCCATCGGTCGCGCCCCGATGGCGCAGCCGCCGGGCAGCGAGACCACCGCATGGCCCAGCCGCGCCAGCATCGGCCCCAGCACCAGGTTCGAGGCCCGCATCTTGCGCACGATGTCATAGTCGGCGACGTGGTTGTTGATGGCATGGCTCGACATCGCCAGAACCTGCCCGTTCTGCAGGCTGGTGACCTCGGCGCCCAGCGATTGCAGCAGCGCGGTCATGGTGCGGATGTCGGACAGACGCGGCGCATTGGTCAGCGTCAGCGGATCCTCGCTCAGCAGCGTGGCCGGCATCAGCGTGAGACAGGCGTTCTTGGCGCCCGCAATCGGGATCTGGCCGCTGAGCGGCCCGTTTCCCGTCACCAGTATCGAATCCATATGCCCTAGCCCTCGCTCTTGCCTGCCGTGTCCGCCTCTTTGCCGGACCCCAGTTCAGCCCTGGCGCGCGCCTGCGCCTTGCGTTTGGCCATATTGGCCTTGAGCGCGGCCTTGAGCCGGTCTTCCCGGTCTGTCGCCGGTTTCGCCTTGTCTGTGTCTTTTCGCCTGGGGTCCATAGCCCATCTCTACAGCAGCGCCGGGGGCTGGTCCAGATTGAGCGGTGCCCTGGGCGGGGAGGGCGCAAATGAGGCACATCAACGATTCAATTCTGAAAATCTAATAAAATTTTAACATCTAGGACGGGGAGGGGCCATCGCCTCACGGGTCTGTTTCCTGTCACGGCGTCGGTCGACGTCGCCTTCCCCGGACGCTTTTGGAGAGACAGCAAATGACAATCAGTACCTTTTCGGCCGGTCTGGAAGATTGGACCACCACCAACGGTACACAGATCTTCGACACGGCCGAAGGCGACCCCGCCGGCAGTCTGCGCGGCATCGAGGGCGGCACCGGGGTCTGGTATTTCACCGCCCCCGATGCCTATCTGGGGGACCGGTCCGACTTTTACGGCGGTTCGATCAGCTTCGACATGAAGCAGGACGTCACCACCAGCCAGTTCGATGATATCGACATCGTTCTCAGCGGCGCCGGGGTGAATCTGGTACTGGACATGGGCGACAACCCCGGCACCGACTGGACCGCCTATTCGGTCAACCTGGCGCTGGGCGGCGGATGGCGGGTCAACAGCCTGTCCGGCTCGGTGGCGAGCGAGGCGCAGATCCGGGCGGTTCTGGTCGATCTCCAGTCGCTCTCTGTGCGTGGCGAATTCGTCAATGGCACCACTGGCGATGCCAGCAACCTCGATAATTTCCTTATGGTAAAGGAGCCGGCGACGCCGCCCGATTATATCGGCGTGAAGGTCGATTCGGCCTTTGATACCGGAATTGACGGCTGGTCCTTCGTCGCCGACGTCAAGGCCTTCGACTGGGTCGATACCGGCGGCAATCCCGGCGGATATGTCGAGGCGGTCGACTATGCCACCGGCGCCGTGTGGTACTTCGTGGCGCCGGTGAAATACCTCGGCGACAAATCCGCCTATTCCGGCGGTGTGTTGGAGTTCGACCTCAAGCAATCCTCGATCAGAAGCCAGTTCGACGACGACGATGTCGTGATCACCGGCGGCGGCAAGTCCATCGCGCTCAGCACCGAGGACAACCCCGGGCTGGACTGGACGCACTATGCGGTTTCGCTGGACACAGGCAGCGATTGGCGGCTGGGATCGGTGTCGGGCGATGCGGCGACCCAGGCCGAAATCGACGCGGTTCTCGCCGATGTGACCAGCCTCTGGATCCGGGGCGAATATGTGGTTGGCGGCGACACCGGCGGGCTGGACAACGTCCAGCTGAGCCCCGACCCCTCGGCGGTTCGGGTACTGTCCGACACCACGCTGGGGCTGTTGGTGTCGAACCACGACACGCTCGGCGATGCGCTGGCGGCGAGCGAGGACGGCAATGTGGTGCAGATCAACAAGGCCACCGCGGTGACGGCGGACAGCTATGTGGTCACCGACAACCGGCTGACCGTGACCTCGAACCGGGCCGTCGATGCCGAACTCAGGCTCGATGGCGTGACCAGCCTGACTTTGTCAGGTGACAATGACCTCGGGGCAACCGGCGACGCACGGAACAACACGCTGATCGGGTCGGATGGCGACAACACGCTCAAGGGGCTGCGCGGAAGCGACCTGCTGATCGGCGGCGCCGGCGCCGACCTGCTGGCCGGCGGCAAACGGGGCGACAAGCTGCTCGGCGAAAATGGCGCCGACGTGCTTCTGGGCCAGGACGGGTTCGACAGGCTGAAAGGCGGCGCCGGCAGGGATCTGCTGGACGGCGGCGTGGGCAACGACAGGTTCTTCGGCGGGTTGGGGGCGGATACCTTCCGGTTCTCCGACGGGTCGGGCTCGGACAAAATCTTCAAGTTCAAGGCGTTGAGCGACGACGAAAAGATCGACCTGTCCGACATGTCCGAGATCACCGGTTTCGCCGATCTTTCCGGCAGCCACATGACCCAGGTCGGCGCCGATGTGGTCATCGACGCCACCGGCGGCGACGTCATCACCCTGGTGGGCGTCCATCTGGCGGATCTGGACGCGGCCGATTTCCTGTTCTGAACCGTGCCGAACCGGCAGCGGGCGGCCCTCTTGCGGGGGGCCGCCCGGATGCCATCGGCCCGCCGCCGCAAGGCGGTGACGCCGCGCCGAAAAAATTCCAAAGAAGCGCTTGCACCCTTCGATATTTGCGTCTAACTAGCCGCCCACGGCGCTGCTGTAGCTCAGAGGTAGAGCACTCCCTTGGTAAGGGAGAGGTCGAGAGTTCAATTCTCTCCAGCAGCACCATTTTCACCCCGGAACAACTGACAGATCCGCGCCGGAAAACCGATTCCGGCCGCGATTTTCCCCGGAAACTTTCCGCTCGGGTGCGCAGGAAAACCACACATCTGAAGAATGGCATGGGTGGCGGGTCTTTGCCCATTGCGGGCCTTGCGCAGGGCGGGGCACAAGACGCGCCATGAAGATCGGGAATGCATTCAGGGCGGGATTTGGCGGCATCGTGCCGGCCGTGCTGGCCGTTTTGCTCACCGTGCAATTCGCCTTCATGCATGCGCCGACCTCCGCCGCGCAGGGCGGCGCTGGGATCGAGGTCGTCCTGTGCACCGAGGACGGGCTGCAGACGATCACGCTGGATCTGTCCGCTGGCACGCCACAGGACCGGCCCGCCGTGCCGCATGGGGCGAAATGCCCGCTCTGCATCACCGGCGCCGTGCTTGTGTTCGACCAGCCCGACCGCGCGCTTGCGGCGGTCGAATTTCATCCTGTCCGCTACCCGCTGGCCGCCGGTCCCCGGTCGCATCCCGCGCGGCCGGTCCGATCCGCCGCCATCCGCGCGCCCCCTTTGACCGTCTGAACCCCGGTTCCGGTGACACCGGCGCCCGATCTGCGCGCGCGGCCTTGCGGCTGCACCCGCGCGCAGTCGTTCAACGATAATCAAAGGGAAATGAAATGATACATACCAAACCGGCGCGCATCGGCGCGACCGCTCTTCTCCTGTCTTCGCTCTCCAGCATCGCGGTGGCGCAGGCGAGCCGCCCCGAAACCGGGGGCGAGGTGATCGAGCTGCCCCCCATCACCGTCGATGTCGAGACCGAGATCGCCGGGGCCTCCTCCTATGAATTCGTGCCGGGCGGCATGAGCCTGGCCCCCGGCATCGACGGCGGCGAGGTGCTGCGCTCGGTGCCCGGCGTCACCGCCGGGCGCATGGGCGGCCATGGGCTCGAGGTCATCATCCGCGGCCAGCAGCAGAACCAGCTCAACATCATCGACGCGGGCTCTTTCACCTATGGCGGCTGTCCCAACCGGATGGACCCGCCGGCCTCCACCGCCGCCCTGTCCCGGGCCGACCGCGTGGTGGTCGAACGCGGCTACAGCAGCGTGACCAACGGGCCGGGCGGCACCGGCGGCACCGTGATCCTGGAGCGCGACGCCCCCGACCTGGCCGCCGGCAAACCCTGGGAGGCCGAGCTTCACTCCGGCTTCACCACCAACTCCGACACCAGCGAGGTCGGCGGCACCGTCACCTTCGATCTGGGGCAGGGGTTCTACCTCAAGGGGTCAGCCGAAAAACGCTCCGCCGGCAACTACACCGACGGCTCCGGCAATGTCATCCGCAGCGCCTATGACCAGCAGAGCACCGGGCTGACCCTGGGCTATGCGAAAAACGGTCTCGACCTCGCCTTCGACGTCGAGCGCGACCTGGCCGAGGATGTGCTTTTTGCCGGCGCCGGCATGGACAGCCCGCTGTCGGATACCAATGTCTACCGCTTCCGCGGCGGCGTCGATCTGAACATCGGCGCGCTGCGCCGGATTGAGGGCAATCTCTATCGCAGCGAGGTTGACCATGTGATGGACAACTATTCGCTGCGCAATCCCGGTGCGATGATGGGCATGGTCTCGCCGACCACCTCGGACACCACCGGCGGCAAGCTCGAGGCGCAGTTCGATTTCGGCGCCACCAAGGCCAGGTTCGGGCTCGATTACCAGTCGAACACGCGCTTTGCCGAGGGCTACATGGGGCCGATCGCCGGGATCGAGGCGCGGCTGCCCGCCCTGCAGGTGGCGCTGAGCTGGCCGGATGTGACCATCGAGCAGACCGGCCTCTATGGTGAGGCCGAGACCGAGCTGTCCGAGCGGTTGACGGTGAAATACGGCGGCCGCGTCGACTATGTGCGGGCCACGGCCGATGCGGCGGCGACGCCGACCACCGGCGGCATGGGCATGACGGCGAACGCCTTTTACACCATGCAATATGGCACCGACTTCAACGCGCCGCGCAACGAGTTGAATGTCGGCGGTCTGGCGCGGCTGGAATACAGCCTGAACGCGGGCACGACCCTGTTCGCGGGTCTGTCCCGGTCGGTCCGCACCGCCGACGCGACCGAGCGGGCGATGGCGCGCAGCACCTGGGTCGGCAACCCCGACATCGCGCCGGAAAAACACTACCAGCTCGATTTCGGCGTCGAAACCCGGCGCGACAACTGGAGCGTGAACGCCTCGGTCTATGCCGATCATGTCGAGGATTTCATCCTGCGCGACGCCTTCTCGGTGCCCGGCGTGACCACCTACCGCAATGTGACGGCGCAGCTGGCCGGGGTCGAGCTGTCGGGCGCGTGGGAGCGCGGCGGTTTCATGATCTCGGGTGACGCGACCTATACCTATGGGCAGAACACTACCGACGACCGCGCGCTGGCGCAGATCCCGCCGCTGAACGGTCAGATCGCGGCCTCCTATGGCAAGAACGCCTGGCGCGCCGGGGCGCGGGTGAACTGGGCCACCACCCAGACCCGGATCGACCCGGCACGCGATCCCGCCCGGACCCCGGGATGGGCCACGCTTGACCTGTTCGGCAGCTACCAGCTCAGCGACAACGCGGTGCTGCTGGCCGGGGTCAACAACGTCGCCGACCTGACCTACGCCAATCACCTGAGCCGGTCGAACGTGTTCGACCCGACGCTGACTCAGGTGAACGAGGCGGGCCGCAGCCTCTATCTCAAGATCGAGGCGCGGTTCTGACCCGCCTTTCCGGGGGGCGGTGACACCCGCCCCCCGGGTTCGCCGCCGCGTCGCAGCGGCGGCCCCTCTCCCAGCAGCAGTAACTCCGGGCCGCGCCGCACGGCCCGCCGCGGCCGTTCCGTCACGTCGCTGCCGGGAATGGCCGTTGATCGCGGCCGCGCGCCGCCTCTAGAGTTCGGGACGGGCGGTCTGCACGGGCCGCCGGGGGAGGATCGGAAAGGACATCGCGTGACCGGCAGCTTGCGGAACGGCGGCGGCATCGCCAGCCTGCGCCCCGATGGGCAGGGCAGGGGGGCTGCGCGGAAACTGCGCGCCCGCCCGGCGCAAATCTCCGCCGAACCGGTTGCCGGTTCCAAACCGGGGCGCGCGACATGAGCTTCGCCAGCGGCATCGTCACCGGCTCTGACAGCTACCGGCGCAACCGCGCCGACATGCTGGCGCTGATCGAGCAGCTCCGCGCGCTCGAGGCGCGTCCTGTCGCCCTCTCCGAACAGCGCCGGGCGCGGTTCGAGGCGCGCGGCCAGATCACCCCGCGCGAACGTCTGGCGCGGCTGCTCGATCCGGGGATGCCCTTCCTCCAGCTGCACACGCTGGCCGGCTACCTCACCGATACCGAGGACGCGGAGACATCCATCCCCGGTTCCTCGCTGATCGCCGGGATCGGTTTCGTCTCCGGCACCCGCTGCGCCGTGCTGGTGGACGATTCCGGCATCAAGGCCGGCGCCATGGGCGAAAAATCCCTGCCCGCCGTGCTCAGCCTGCAATCGCTCGCGCTGCGCCACAAGCTGCCCTTTATCCACATGGTCGAAAGCGCCGGCGCCAACCTGATGGAATACACCGTCGGCCTCTGGGCCGAGGGCGGCAAGCTGTTCCGAAACTTCGCCTGGATGAGCGCGGCGGGCATTCCCAACATCGCCGTCCTGCACGGCCCCTCGACCGCCGGCGGCGCCTATATGCCCGGCATGGCCGATTACGTGATCGGGGTGAAAAAGAACGGCATGGCGGCGCTCGCCGGGGCGGCGCTGGTGCACGCCGCCACCGGGGAGCGGGCCAACGACCGCGACCTTGGCGGCTCCGAAATGCACGCCAGCAAATCCGGCCTTGTGGAATACCTGGCCGAGGATGACGTCCACGGCGCCGAGCTGGCCCGCGACGTGGTGGCGCGGCTGGACTGGAACCGCGGCCTGCCGTCCCGCGCGGTGCCCGATTATGCCGCGCCCGCCCTCGACCCCGACGAAATCGCCGGCGTGGTGCCAACCGACTACCGCATTCCCTACGACATGCGCGAGGTGGTGGCGCGCATCGTCGATGGCTCCGGCTTTGACGAATTCAAGCCCGGTTACGGTCCCGCCACGCTCTGCCTGCAGGCGGCGATTACCGGCATCCCGGTGGGCATCATCGGCAACAACGGACCCTTGGACCCCGCCGGCGCCACCAAGGCGGCGCAGTTCATCCAGCTCTGCGGCCAGTCCGGCACGCCGCTGATCTTTCTCAGCAACACCACCGGGTTCATGGTCGGCACCGAATACGAACAGGCCGGCATGATCAAGCACGGGGCCAAGATGATCCAGGTGGTCAGCAACGTGGATGTGCCGCGCATCGCGCTTTACATCGGCGCCAGCTTCGGTGCCGGAAACTACGGGATGAGCGGTTATGGCTATCGGCCCGATTTCCTCTTTGCCTGGCCCAATGCCACCACCGGCGTGATGGGCGGTGACCAGGCCGCCGGCACGATGGAGATGGTCGCGCGTGCCGGGGCAAAACGCCAGGGCGTGGAGGTCGACGAGGAAAAGCTCGCCAAACAAGGCGCGATGATTACGGCCCATTTCAACCGCCAGTCGGGGGCCTTCTATACCTCGGGGCAGGTGCTGGATCACGGGGTGATCGACCCGCGTGACAGCCGCCGGGTGCTGGGCTTCTGCTTGCAAACCTGCCTTGAGGGGCAGGCGCGGACCTTGAGGCCCAGCAGCTATGGCGTACACAGGTTCTGAGGGGGCGGCGATGACACTCGATACCATCCTGATCGCCAATCGCGGCGAGATCGCCTGCCGGATCATCCGCACCCTGCGCGCGATGGGCCTGCGCAGCGTCGCGGTCCATTCGCAGGCGGACGCGGGCGCGCCGCATGTGGTCATGGCCGACGCGGCGGTCGAGATCGGCGCCGGTCCCGTCGCCGACAGCTACCTCGACGGCGCGAAGATCATCCACGCCGCGCAAGAGGCCGGGGCGCAGGCGATCCACCCCGGCTATGGCTTCCTGTCGGAAAACGCCGATTTCGCCCGCGCGGTGGGGCAGGCGGGCCTTGTCTTCATCGGACCCACGCCCGAGGCGATCGAGGCGATGGGCAACAAGGCCGGGGCCAAGCGGCTGATGGGCGGGGCCGGCGTTCCCTGCTTGCCGGGCTATGAGGGGGCCGATCAATCCGATGCCGCCCTGATCGCGGCGGCCGGGCAGATCGGCTTTCCCCTGATGGTCAAGGCGGCGGCGGGCGGCGGCGGGCGCGGCATGCGCCTTGTCCACGACGCCGCGCACTTGCCCGAGGCGCTGACCCGCGCCCGGTCCGAGGCGGAAAACGCCTTTGGCTCGGACGAGCTGATCCTCGAACGCGCGCTGCTGCGGCCGCGCCACGTCGAGATTCAGGTTTTCGCCGACAGCCACGGGACTTGCCTCCACCTGGGCGAGAGGGACTGCTCGGTCCAGCGCCGCCATCAGAAGGTGGTGGAAGAGGCCCCCAGCCCCGCCGTGACGCCAGAGCTGCGCGCGGCGATGGGCGCGGCGGCGGTGCAGGCCGCCCGCGCGGTGGATTATCGCGGCGCCGGCACGGTGGAGTTCCTGCTGGACGAAGACGGGGCCTTCTACTTTCTCGAAATGAACACCCGGTTGCAGGTCGAACACCCGGTGACCGAACTAGTCACCGGCCTCGATCTGGTGGCGCTGCAAATCGCCGTGGCGCGGGGCGATGCCCTGCCTATCACCCAGGACGAGGTGCGCCTCTCCGGTCATGCCATCGAAGTGCGCCTCTATGCCGAGGACCCGGCAAAGGATTACCTGCCCGCCACCGGCCCGGTCACGCTCTGGCACCCGGCCGAAGGCGTCGGCATCCGCGTCGACGCCGGGATCGAGACGGGGATGGAGGTCTCGCCCTTCTACGACCCGATGCTGGCCAAGATCGTCGCCCACGGGGCCACCCGCGCCGATGCGCTCGCGCGGCTGATCCGCGCGGTCGAGGAAACCGTGTTGCTCGGCACCGTGACCAACACCGAATTCCTTGCCGATGTTCTGCGACAGCCCGCCTTCGCCGGGGGAGAGGCCACCACCGCATTTCTGGTCGAAAGCTACCCACAGGGGTTTGCCGCCGCCGCGCCGTCGCCGGATGAGATCGCGCTGGCCGCCGTGCTCTTCATGGAGCGCGACCGCGCCGCCGCGCTGGCCCGCGCAGGGCATGTGCCCGCCGACCAGCTCGGCTGGTCCAGCACGCCGCTGTTGCCGCGCGATCTGGCGCTGCACTTCGGCGGGGAGACGCTGACCTGCCGTATCGCCGCCGCGCCGGATGGCTGGCGGGTCTGGGCGGGCGGATCCGAAGTGTACGTTTTGATCGAAAAAATGTCCGAAACCTCGCTGCGCGCCCGTATCGGCGGCCGCCGCCATAACGTGACCCATGCCGGGGCAGGAGAGGTTCTCCACCTTGCCCGGGGCGCGCGGCGGCTGACCTTTCACCGGCCCGGGGCCGGGCGCGACGATGCCGCCGGCGCCGCCAGCGGTCATGTCGCGGCGCCGATGCCGGGGCAGGTTCTGTCAGTTGCGGTGGCGCCCGGCGACCGGGTGGCGCGCGGCGACACGCTGGCGGTGCTGGAGGCGATGAAAATGCAGCACCAGATCGCCGCCGCCACCGCCGGCACCGTGATCGCGGTGCATGTCGCGCCCGGCGCCCAGATCGCGGGCGGCGACGCGATGATCGAAATCGAACCGGAGGAGTAACATGCAGCAGGCGCAGGATTTTCTCGACGAATGCGAGGCGCTGGCGGCGGCTCTGGCCGATCTGCCCGAGGCGGACTGGACCCGCGCCACCCAGTTCAAGGGCTGGCGGGTGAACGACGTGATCGTGCACCTTTATTTCTGGAACCGCGCGGCGGATATGTCGCTGACCGATCCGGCGGGCTTCGACGCCCGGATCGGCGCGGCGCTGCCGGAGATGATGGAACGCGGCATGCGCCCGGTCGAGAATGCCGCGATCGGCGAACGGGGCCGCGCCCTCTATGATGCCTGGCGGGCGCAGTATCGCGACATGGCGGCGCGCTGGGCCGAGGTGGACCCGAAGACCCGGGTGAAATGGGCGGGGCCGGAGATGTCGGCGCGCTCCTCGATCACCGCACGGCAGATGGAGACCTGGGCGCATGGGCAGGAGATCTTCGATTTGCTGGGGGTGGCGCGGCAGGACGCCGACCGCATCCGCAACATCGTGGTGCTGGGGGTCAACACCTTTGCCTGGTCGCACAAGGTGCAGGGGCATGAGGTGCCGGACCAGATGCCGCGCCTGCGCCTCACCGCGCCCTCTGGGGCGATCTGGGAGTTTGGCGATCCAGCCTCGCCCGATCTGATCGAGGGGGCGGCGGCGGACTTCGCCCGGGTGGTCACCCAGACCCGCAACATCGCCGATACCGCGCTCAAGGTCACCGGGCCGGTGGCGACCCGCTGGATGGAAACCGCGCAATGTTTCGCCGGCGGGCAGGAGGCGCCGCCCGAGCCCGGCACAAGGTTCACGGCCGCAAAAGGCTAAACGATAGGCATACTGCGCGACCGGCTTGTCATCGCGCCGCGCCGCGCCCTAGGATCGCGGCGTGCGAGGGGAGGAAAACCGCATGATCGAATTCGAACGCCCGTCCGGGGCGGACCATACCCGTGCGACCGTGGTGGATCTGGTGCGCGCGGCGGCGCGGGACAAACCGGCGGCCGAGGCGCTGGTCTGCGGCGCGGCACGGCTGAGCTGGGCGCAGTTCGACGCTCGCATCAACCGGGTCGCCAACGCGCTGCTCGCCGGGGGTATGCAAAAGGGCGAGCCGGTGGCGATCCTGTCGCCCAACTCGGCGGCCTATGCGGAGCTGTTCATGGGCATCCTGCGCGCGGGCGGCTGCGTGACGCCGTTATCCACCATGGCCTCGCCGGCGGCGCTTGCCGGGATGCTGGCCGATTGCGGTGCGCGGCTGCTGTTCCTGGCCGAGGCCTACAGGGAGCTGGCCGAACAGGCCATTGCCGCTCTGCCGCTGCGGGTGGTGGCACTGGATTTCGAGCCAGCCGAGGGGGACGATTACGAGGCGCTGCTGGCGGCGGCCCCGGACCATGATCCGCTGATCCCCATCGACATGACGGACCGGTTCAACCTGATTTATTCCTCCGGCACCACCGGCACGCCCAAGGGCATCCTGCACGACCACGGGCTGCGCGCGGCGCAGATGGACCGGATCGCGCTCAGCGGCTACGACAGGGATGCGCGGACGCTGTTGTCGACGCCGCTTTATTCCAACACCACAATCGTGTCGTTCCTGCCGACGCTGGCGGGCGGCTCCACCGTGCATCTGATGGCGAAGTTCGACGCCCGCCGCTGGCTGCAGATTGCCGAGGCCGAGCGGATCACCCACACCATGCTGGTGCCGGTGCAGTACAAGCGCATCCTCGACGTGGAAGATTTCGACGACTTCGATTTGAGCGCGCTGCGCTTCAAATGGTCGACCTCGGCGCCGCTGCGGGCCGATGTGAAGCGCGATGCGCTGGCCCGCTTTCCCGGCACCCTGACCGAGCTTTACGGGCTGACCGAGGGCGGCGGCATCACCATGCTGGCCGCGCATGAACACCCCGACAAGCTGCACACCGTCGGCCAACCCGCCCCGGGCAGCGAGATCCGGCTGATCGACGATCAGGGCCGCGAGGTCGCGCCGGGCGAGGTGGGCGAGATCGTCGGCCGCTCGCCCACCATGATGGCGGGCTATTTCGGGCGCGACGACCTGACCGAGGACTATCTCTGGCGCGACGATCAGGGCCGGGTGTTTTTCCGTTCCGGCGACATGGGGCGGTTTGACGAGGACGGCTTCCTGATCCTGTCGGACCGCAAGAAGGACATGATCATTTCGGGCGGGCTGAACATCTTTGCCGACGATCTGGAACGGGTGCTGCTGGACGACCCCGACGTGGTGGACGCCGCCGTGATCGGCGTGCCGTCCGAGCAGTGGGGCGAGACGCCGCTGGGCCTGGTGGTGTTGCGCGCCGGTGCGGCGCGGGGCGCGGACGAGATCCGCGCGCGCGCCAACGAGGTCTTGGGCAAGAGCCAGCGGCTTTCGGTGGTTGAGATCCGCGGGGCGCTGCCGCGCAGCTCCATCGGCAAGATCCTCAAGCGCGACTTGCGCGCGCCATACTGGGTCAGACAACCGGCCTGAGAAGGGCCAGAGAGGGGACAGACGATGAGAAATCTGGATGGAAAGCGCGCCTGGATCACCGGCGGCGGCACCGGCATCGGCGCGGGCGCCGCGCTGGCGCTGGCCGATGCGGGGGCGCAGGTGGTGGTCTCCGGCCGCCGGCTGGAGCCGCTGCAAAAGGTGGTCGACCTGATCGAGGCGGAGGGCGGGCTGGCGCGCGCCGAGCTGCTCGACGTCTCCGATACCGATGCGGTCGCCGCAGCGGCGGAGCGGATCGGGCAGGTGGATATCCTGCTCGCCAATGCCGGGCTCAACGTGCCCAAGCGCGCGCTTTTCGAACTGAGCGACGAGGACTGGCGCACGGTCGTCGACGTCAATCTCAACGGCGTGTTCCATCCGGTGCGCGCGGTGTTGCCGGGGATGAGGGCGCGCGGCGGCGGTCAGGTGATCCTGATCTCAAGCTGGGCCGGGCGATACCCCGGGCGGCTCACCGGCGCGGCCTATAACGCCACCAAACGGGCGGTGATCGCGTTGGGCGAATCCATCAACGAGGAGGGCGGCGCGCACGGCATCCGCGCGACCGTGATCATGCCCGGCGAGGTGGCGACCGAGATCATGGATAAACGCCCCATGCCCCCCAGCCAGGCCGAGCGCGCGCGCATGTTGCAGGTCGATGATCTGGCCGCGACCGTGCGCTTCGTCGCCGAGATGCCGCCGCACGCCTGCATCAACGAGGTGCTGATCTCGCCCACGCACAACCGGTTCTATCAGGGCTTTGAGGAAATGTGAGGCGCTGAGCGGCCGGGCGCGGTGCGTCAGGTGCGGCGGACAGGGTCTGGCGCGGCAGGGCTTGCATTGCCTGGCCCTGATCAATTAGGAAAAAAGCGTTCATATTTGGATGACCTGAGGGGCCGGCCATGACAGACAGTGACAGCGCGCAAAAGCCCGGCCCGGACTATTCGGTGCCGCCGGTGGAACGCGCGCTGCGCCTTCTGCGTCATATCGCGGCGGGGAACCGGTGCCGCAATTCCAGCCAGACGGCCAAGGACATCGGCATCAACCGCACCACGCTGATCCGGCTGCTGGCGACGCTGGAGGCCGAGCGGATGATCGAACCCCTGCCCGAGGCGGGGGGCTATCGGCTGGGCACCGGGCTGATCGCGCTGGCCTCCGAGGCGCTGAACGAGCGCGGCATCATCCCGACCGCGCGCCCGGTGCTGCGCGAACTGGTCAAGACGCTGGGCCTCTCGGCGCATCTGGGGGTGCGCGAGGGGCGCGAGATCGTCTATCTGGCGCGGGAAACCCCGGTGTCGCACCTGGCCAGCACCGTGCGCGAGGGCACCCGCCTGCCAGCGCATGCCACCACGATCGGGCGCATCCTGCTGGCCGATCTGACGCCCGCCGCGCTGCGTGCGCTCTATGCCGGCAAGGCGCTGGAGGCCTATACCGAAAAGACCCGCACCACGCTGGAGGAACTGCAAAGCCAGCTCGAGGCGGACCGCGCCCGGGGCATGTCTTGGAGCGTGGCGAATTTCGAGCCCGAGATCGGCTCGGCGGCGGTGGCGGTGCACGATCATCAGGGCCACGCCATCGCCGCGATCAACGTCACCGGTCATGCCAGCGCCTTTGCCGAGGGCAGCCCGATGGTCGCGCGGATCGAGCCTGCGCTGAAGGCCGCCGCGCGGGACATATCCGAGGCGCTGGGCTATCGCGGCTGGTCGGCCGATCAGATGTAGGCGCGCGGCCCGCTCAGAAATAAGTATAGCCGAACGACATGCCGAAATCGCCCGAGCCAAGCGCGGCATTGCCGCGCCGCGCGTCGCGCAGCCACAGCCGCCCATGCACCTGGGTATCGGTCAGGTCGGTGCCCTCGGGCAGGCGCGCGCCCTGACACCACAGTCCGCCCAGCCATTCGCCGCCGCGGAAACTGACCGTCCCGCGCGCCGCGATCCCCTGCAGCGAGACATTGCCATAGCAGACGCTGTCCGAGAAATCCGCGCCGGCCTCGAACCGGGCATCGTCGAACCGCCCGATGCCGCGAAACTCTGCCCGCCGGAACCCGGCCGGGCCGGAAAAGCGGCTCTGCTCGAACCTTGCGTCGTTCATGAACAGCGCGCCGTCGAACCGTGCCGGGCCGCCGAAGCTCACGCCGCGCAACCAGCTCAACCCGTCGAACCGCGCCCCGCGCGCGTCGATCCCCTGCGCAAACCGCGCGCCCGAGAAATCCACCCCGGTCAGCGCGCAGCCCGCCAGATCCAGCGGCCCGTCGCAGGTGATCCCGCGCAGGTCGACATATGCGCCATGCCGCCAGGGCACGGTAAGGCGGTCGCGGATCTCCTGCGGGGTCATCAGGCGGCCTCGCCCAGCGCCGCGCCGGCCAGCGCGATCACCTCTTCGGCCCAGGGAAAGGCCAGATCCTCGGCCATGTCGGCGCCGGAGGCGTCATGCGCCACCCGTTCGCCGATCTGATGCGCGCCATGCGCCTGCATCAGCTCGGCCAGCTTTTTCGGCCCGTGGTTGAAGGTCTCGTCATATTCGCTGTCGCCGAGACCGAAGATGGCGAAATGCAGCGCCGAAAGGTCCGGCTGTTCCGCCGCCATCGCCTCGGCAAAGGGCTGGGCCGAGGCCGGCAGCTCGCCGTCGCCATAGGTCGAGCAGACCAGCAGAAAAAGGCGGGAGGCATCGAAATCGGACGGCGCCATGTCCGACAGGTTGAGGCAATCGACGTCGTGCCCGCCCTCCAGTTCGGACTGGATGTCCTCGGCCAGCATCTCGGCATTGCCTGTCTCGGTGCCGTAGAGAATGGTGATCTTCATTGCGGGGTCTCCTGGTGGCGGGCGAGGCGCAACATCTCCTCGCGGGTGGTGATCTTGGCGCGGCAGCGTCCCTCGGGCGCGGCCTTGATCTCATGGGCATCGATCCGGGTCCAGCCGGTGTAATCCACCGCCTGCGCCAGACCGGCCAGCGCGGCGCGGCCGGCTTTGGCGGGATCGGGGGCAAGCTGGTCCAGAATGCGCGCCGCCAGCGCCTGTGCGTCGGCGCGGTTGTCGGGGATGGTGCCGCGCGGGCCGCGCCGGAACCAGCCGGTGGCATATAGGCCGGGGGCCAGCGCGCCGGCCCCGGCGTCGGTCGCATCGGCCAGCAGCGCCTCGCGCGGCAGATCGCCCGAGGGGCCGAAGCCGATCGCGGTCAGCACCGAGGTGCAGGGCACCACCTCCTCGCCCGCGTCTGTGGCGAAACGGACCGCCTCGACATGGCTGTGCCCCACAACGGCGACCGGCGTCAGGCCAAAGCGGAAGGTGACCCGGCGCGGGCCGGTGGCGATGCCATCCAGCGCCTGCACCGCGTCGATTTTCTTCTGTTCCGCCGGATCGTCGCTGGACCCCGCGCCGAGCACGCGGATGCTGACGCCCGAGAGCTTCGCCAGTTCCTTGATCATCACCGTGTCGAACTTGGCCTGCGCGGCGGGCGAACGGCCGGCGATGGTGATCTCCTCGATGCCGCTCTGTGCCAGCCAGCCGGTGGCGACAGGGCCGAGGTCCGATCCGTCCAGTTCTCCGGGTTGTTTGGCCAGCAGCCGCAGCAGGTCGATGGCGACATTGCCGTTGCCGACAATCAGCGGGCGCGGGCCGAGGCCGGGCAGGCCGCCGGCGTCGGGGTGGTCATAGAGCGCGCGGGTCAGCGTTCCGGCGCCGTGAACGCCGGGCAGATCGGCGCCGGGAATGCCCAGCGGGCGGTCCTGGCTGAGGCCCGCGGCCAGCACCACCGCGTCATAGGCCCCCCGCAGCGCCTCCAGCGTGATGTCGCGGCCCAGTGTCACATTGCCGAAAAACCGCGCGCCCTGCCGCTCGAACACGCGGGCGAACTGCCGCGCCACACCCTTGGTGCCCTGATGGTCGGCGGCCACGCCATAACGGACAAGGCCATAGGGCACCGGCAGCCGGTCGATCAGATCGACCTCCAGCCCGGGCGCCGATTTCAGCAGCGATTGCGCCAGGAAACAGCCCGAGGGGCCGGCGCCGACGATTGCGATCTTGCCTGCGGTCATAGCCCCTCCACGGTCGCGGCGGCCCAGGGATGCATCTGGCCGGTGAGATCGGTGTAAACGCTTTTCTGCGCCATATAGGCGCGCAGCCCCTGACGGCCCTTTTCACGGCCCACACCGCTGTCGGCCTCGCCGCCGAAGGGGGTGGAGATCGAGAACTGCTTGTAGGTGTTGTGCCAGATGGTGCCGGCGTTCACCGCCCGGCCGACGCGCCAGGCCTTGGGGAAATCGCGGGTCCAGATGCCGCAGGCGAGGCCATAGTCGTTGTCGTTCGACAGCGCGATCACCTCTTCCTCATCCTCGAAGGGCATCACCACCAGCACCGGGCCGAACACCTCATCGCGGCAGATGCGGTCGGTGTTCTTCACGCCCGCGAGGATGGTGGGCAGGTAATAGCTGCCCTTGGCATAAAGATCGCCATCGGGGGCGGCACCGCCGCACAGAAGCTGGGCACCCTCGGCGATCGCGCGGGCGACGTGATCGGCCACCTCGGCCCGGTGGTCCATGTGGATCAGCGGCGCCACCTGGGTCGCCGCGTCGAACGGGTGGCCGACCTTCAGCCGCTTGGTCGCCGCCACCAGCCGCGCGACGAATTCGTCGTAGATCCCCCGCTGCACGAACAGCCGCGATCCGGCGATGCAGCTTTGCCCGGAAGATGAGAAGATGCCGAACAGGATCCCGGCCAGTGCCTGATCCATATCGGCGTCCCCGAAGACGATGGTGGGGGATTTGCCGCCCAGTTCCAGGCTGACCGGCATCAGCTTGTCGGCGGCCTTGCGCGCCAGGGCGCGCCCCGTGGTGGTGCCGCCGGTGAAGCTGACCTTGGCGATGCCCGGATGTTCGACCAGCAGGTTGCCGATCTCGCGCCCCGAGCCGGGCAGCACCGAGAACAGCCCCTTGGGCAGGCCCGCCGCCTCGACGATACGGGCCAGCTCCAGCGCGGTCAGCGGCGACCAGGAGGCGGGCTTGAGGATCACCGCGTTGCCTGCGGCCAGCGCCGGGGCGACCTTTTGCGCATCCGAGGCGATCGGCGAATTCCACGGCGTGATCGCGGCCACCACCCCCAGCGGCTCATGCACCGACAGGGTCAGCGCGGTGCCGCGCTGGGCCGTCAGATCCTCGTCCATCGTCTCGGCCACCGCGCCGAAATAGCGGAAGGTGCCGGCGGCGGAGGCGGCCAGCGCCGCGGTCTCGCGCAGCGTCTTTCCGGTGTCTCGGCTTTGGATGCGCGAGATGCGGTCGATGTTCGCCTCGATCCCGTCGGCGATGGCATAAAGGTATCGCGCCCGTTCGTGCGGTTTCAGCCCGCGCCAGGCCGGATCGGCCTGCGCCGCCCCGGCCCGCGCGATCGCCTCGATCCCATCGGCGCGCGAGGCGCCACGCAGCACCCGGTTGACGCTGCCATCGGCGGGAAACACGGAGGTGATTTCATCCCCGGTCCCGGCCTGCCACTCGCCCGCAAGGAAAAGCCGGCCGTCCGGCATTTCGTCAAAGCTCATATCCGTCATATTGCCACCACTGCCATGCGGTTCCGGACCTCGCGCAAGACCGAGTAGACCGTGGACACGCTGGTTTTCGCATTGCCCGCCGAGGGCAGGTTTTCGATTTCCATCCGATAATTCGCCACCGGCGAGCGCACCTCGTAGCTGTGCATATTGCCCGCCGCCGCCGGGTCGGCGATCAGCTCGACCCGCGTCGCCTCGAACCCGGCGCCCGCCAGCGCCAGCGTGGCGGCGACATTGGCGTTCTTGGGATAGTCCCGCGCCGCCTCGCGTGCGCTGCCTTGGAAGAACACCCTGCGTTCGGTGAGCGTATCCAGATCCAGCGCCGCCTCGGCCGGGGTTCCGGCCCAGGCGCGGGGCGGCTTGCTGCCGCGATAGATCACCTCCAGCCCCCCCGCAGGCGCCAGCGCCGCCAGAAGGTCGATACCGCCCACCGCGCCGGCGGGCAGAATGATCCGGGCGCCGCCCTCGGTCGCGGCGGCGCGCAGAGAGGCCTCCAGCGCCGCATCGGACATCGCCCCGACCGAGACCAGGACCAGGTCCACCCCGGCGCGCAGGATCGCGGGCACATGCGCCGCGACGCCGCCGTGCCCGGCGCATTCCACCACCAGATCGGGCGCGCAGCCCAGCAGCCCGGCGGCATCCTCGACCACCGTCGCCGCCCCGGCCAGCGCCGGAACGTCGGCGGCATCGGCCGCGATCCGGGCGCGCACGGTCGCGCCGCTGCCCGGCCGCGCCAGCACCGCCAGATGCGCCGGGCGCACGCCGGTCCGCTCAAGCAGCCCCAGCAGGGTCGCGGCGATATTGCCGTATCCGATCAGGCCAAGCCGCATTTGCTCACTCCGCCTTCTGCGCCGCGCCGGCGGGCGGGCCGGCAAAGGCCTCGGAAAACGGGCCGATGGCGCACATGTCCACCTCGATCAGCTGCGGCCCTCCGGCGGCAACCGCGGCGTCCAGCGCGGCGGCGAAATCGGCCACATCCGCCACCTTGCGGTGCGGCAGGCCGATGGCGGCGCAGAAGGTGCCGAACTCGGGCACGCGCAGCGCCGAGAAGTGGCGGCGGCTGTCATATTGCGCGTCCTGGATATTCTGGATCACGCCATAGGCCTGATCGTTCATCAGCACATAGACCAGCGGCGCGTTCTCCTCGACGGCGGTGATCGCCTCGGCCAGCCCCAGCATGGTGCCGCCATCGCCCAGCAGGGTGATCGCCCTTGTGTCCGGCGCGCAGGCCAGCGCCGCGCCGATCCCCATCGCCACCCCCTGCCCGATGCCGCCGCCCAGCGCATGCACACCCTGTTTCGGATCGGTGAGGCGCACATAGCGGTTGCCAAAGGTGGAGTTCGAGATGGTCACGTCGCGCACCCAGATGTGCCCCTCTTGCGAGACCTTGTCGCTCAGCGCATCGGCCACCACGCGATAGGGGCCAAGCTGATCGCGCAGCCGCCCCTCGGCCTCGGCCCGGGCGCGGGCGATGTCGAAACCCAGGTTCGAGTCGGTCGCCAGCTTCTCCGGCAGCCGGTCCAGCAGCCGGCGCAGGGTGTCGGCGGCATCGCCATGGACAAAGGCGTCGACCGGATAGTTGCGCCCGCCCTGGCCCGCGTCGGCGTCGATCTGCAACAGCGGGCGCGGCAGCGACAGCTTGTTGTTGCGGGTCTCGTTGCCGCGCAGGCGCGAGCCGACCACAAGCATCAGGTCGCAACTGTCGTAGAGCGCGGCGGCCTCGGGGCCCATGTTGAAGGCGCCCAGCGTCGCCGGCTCCTCCTCGGACACCACGCCGCGCCCGTTGGTCGAGGTCACCACGCCGGCGCCGCGCCGCATCAGCTCGGCCGCCTCGGCAGCGGCCCCGCGCGCGCCGCCGCCCAGCCAGATCAGCGGGCGCTTGGCGGCCTGCAGGTATCCGGCCAGCTCGTCGATCATCGCGTCGGAGGCGCGCGGCAGCACCGGTGCGGCCGGATGCAGACGGGCGGCCGAGGCGACCGGACTGCGCTGCACATCGACGGGAATTTCCAGGCTGACCGGCCCTGTGGGGGCGGACAGCGTGGCCGAGATGGCCGCGTTCAGCGTGCCGATGGCGCCGCTGGCGTCCCACATGCGGAACACCGCCTTTGAGATGCCGCGCAGCATCTCGGCCTGTTTCGGCACGTCATGGATCGGCGCGCGGTCGCGGTCGGCAAGGTTGGTATCGACCTGGCTGGTGATGTGCAGAACCCGGCTGCCCGCAGTCAGCGCCTCGGCCTGCGCGCCCGCCGCATTGCCCGCCGCCGTGCCGGTGGAGGTGAGGCACACCCCCAGCCCGCCCGAGGCGCGGGCATAGGCGTCGGCCATGTTCATCGCGCCGGCCTCGCCGCGCGCCGGCACGAACCGGATGCGCCCCTGCCGCGCCACCGCGTCGAGGATCGGCATGTTGTGAATCGAGATGACGCCGAACATCGTCGTCACTCCGATATCGGCCAGCGCCCCCGCGATGAAATCGCCGACGGTCGCGGCCTGTTGGATCTGTTCGTATTTCATGCCCACGTCCCTGAATGTCCTTAAATGTGCCGGTTCAGCCCGCCCGATACGTCGAGCTGGGCGCCGGTGATGTAGCTGGCCGCGCGCGAGCCGAGAAAGGCGATGGCGTTGGCGGCCTCTTCGGCGTCGCCCAGACGGCCCAGCGGGATGCCCTTGCGCCGGGCCAGATCGCGATACCAGTCCTCGCGGCTGACACTCTGATCCTCGCGCGCGGCGAACCGGCGGGTCCACTGGCCCGAGCCGATCAGCCCCATCAGGACCGAGTTCACCCGCACGTCGGGGGCCAGTTCCTGGCTCAGCGATTTCAGCATGTTCTGAACCCCCGCCCGGGCAGAGGAGGTACAGACCATGTGGCTTTCCGGCTGGTAGGCCAGCAGCGAGTTCACCGCGACGATGGCGCCGCTCGCCTCCTTCAGCATCGGCAGAAAGGCGCGGATCGGCAGCACCTGGCTGAAGATCTTCAGCTCGTATTCCTCGCGCCAGTCCTGGTTGGTGGTGTCGGCAAAGGTCGACTGCCGGCCCTGACCGGCGTTGTTCACCAGAAGATCGCAGCGCCCGAAGGTGTCGCGCACCTTGTCGGCGAAGGCGTTGACCGCCGCCTCGTCCAGCACCGAAAAGGCGTCGGTCAGCACCCTATCCCCGCCAAAGTCGCGGCGCAGCACCCCGGCGACATCCTCCAGCCGGGATTCGTTGCGCGCGCAGAGCGCCACCTTGGCGCCCGCACCCAGCAGCACCCGCACCGTGGCCAGCCCGATCCCCGAGGAGCCCCCGGTGACCACGGCGACCGCGTTGTCATAGCCGAGGTTCATTCCGCCGCCCCCCGGTTGGCCTTGCGCAATTCGGCAAAGCCCGGATCGGGCCGCCCCTGCATCACCGCGCGCTGCGCCGGGGTCGGCTGACCGGCGGTCATCCACAGATCCATTTTTTCCGGCACGTCGCGCGGCCAGACCTGCGCCTCGTGGGTGACCTCGTCGATCTGCTGCACCTCCGAGGTGAACTCGATCACGAACCCCGAGGGCGAGACGAAATAGGCGAACGGGTTGTTGCCCGGCCCGTGACGGCCCGGCCCCCAGGTGGGCACATGCCCCTTCTGCTTCATCCGCCCGATCGAGCGCATGAACTCGTCGATCGAGGGCAGCTCGAAGGCGACGTGGTTGACGCTGGGATAATGGGCGCGCACCAGCGCGATGGCATGGTGATCGGACGAGCAGCGCAGGAACACCATCTGGTCGGCGGAATAGTCCGACACCCGAAACCCCAGAACCTCCTCGTAAAAGCTTTGCACGCCCTCCATGTCCGGCGTGTTCAGCACCACATGGCTGACCTTGCGCGGCATCGCCCATTCGCGTTCGGCGTCGAGCGCGCGGGCGTCGGTACGGAACCGCAGGCGGCGGTTGTCGGGATCGAGCAGCTCGAAGCCATAGCCGCCGGGCCAGTCGTCGAACTCCGCCGGCGCGCCCAGCACATCGGCGCCGCGCGCCATGGCCTGCGCGTGCAGCGCATCCATCGAGGCCCGGTCGGGCATCGAGAAATGGACATATTCGATGCCAAAGACATCCCCCTCGGTCAGCCCGTAGAGAAAGGGTTCGGTCCCGGTGCCGCGCAGATAGGCGGTGCCGTCGGTCCTGTGCGCCAGTTTCAGCCCCCACATGTCCTGGTAAAAGGGCAGGGTGTCAGGCAGGCCGGGGCCGCGCATCATGATGCCGCGCAGGCCCCCTGTTCGTATGGTCTCGGTCATCCTGTTGTCTCCTCCGGTTCCCGCGCGTCACGCCGCGGGTTCGGGTGTCAGCTCCAGCGCGGCGGCGAACCGGGCCGGGGCCTGTTGATAAAGGGCGTGCCCGGCCTCGGGCAGCAGGGTGAAGCGCCCGCGGGCGGCGGCGCGCAGGGCGTCATGGGCGCGGCGGGCGCCGTCGGGGGGCGTCACCCGGTCCTCGGCGCCGACGATCACATCGGTGGGCACCGACAGCCGCTCGGCATCGTCCAGCAGCCGCCCCGAGGCCAGCATCCGCGCCGCCTGGCCATAGCCGGGCAGGGTGACCCGGGACATGCCGGCACGGACCAGCTCCAGCGCCTCGGGGTTCTGCTCGGGCGCGTGGACCAGCCGTGCGGCGCGGGCCTCGGCCAGCGCCGCGGCGCCCAGCCGCTCCAGATCGTCGATGCGCGATTGCGCCGCCGAACTCAACTGACCGCCGCGCGGCACCCCATGGCCCAGCGCCGGCGCGGCGAGGGTCAGTCGCGCCACCCGCTCGCGCCGGGCGGCGGCAAAGCTTGCCGCCATCAGCGCACCCAGCGAATGACCCAGCAGCATCACCCGGGGCAGGGCCAGCGCATCCAGAAACCGCTCCAGCGCGCGGGAATAATCGGCGGCCACCGGCCAGTCCTGCGCCAGCGGGTCGGAACCGCCGTAGCCCGGCGCGTTCCAGGCGATCACCCGCAGCTCTGGCGCCAGGAACGGCAGCAGCGGCGTGAACGAGGCCGCCTGAGAACCGATCCCGTGCAGCAGCACCAGCGCCGGCCCTTCGCCGGGGCGTTCGAGATACTCGATCCCGACCGCGCTATGGGTCTGCCAGCCGGTCATTTGAACACAAAGCCGTTGTTGACCGGCAACACCTGCCCGGTCAGCGCCAAGGCCCCCTCGCTCAGCAGGAAGGCGATCACATCGGTGATCTCGCCCGGCCCCTGCGGCCCCGGCACCGCGCGGCCCTCGGAATAAAGGCGGTGGCGCGCCTCTGGGACGTATTCGGTGCTCTCGGTGGTCAGAATCCCCGGCGCCACGGCGGTCACGCCGACCCGGTCCGGTCCCAGTTCGCGGGCCAGCGACCGGGTCATCGCCATCACCGCGCCCTTGCTGGCGGTATAGGACAGTAGGTTCGGCGCGCCCCAGAGCGCGGTGTCCGAGGCGACGTTGACCACCCGCCCCGAGCCGCTGGCGCGCAGCATTGGCGCGCAGGCCCGAGTCATCAGCCAGGTGCCGCGAACGTTGACGCGCTGCACCAGATCCCAGGTGTCGATGTCGATGTCTTCGAAGCCGATGCCGCCGATGCCGGTGGCGATGGCGCCGTTGTTCACCAGCCCGTGCAGCCCGCCGCCGGTCCGCTCGGCGACCGCCGCCCCCAGCGCCGCGATCGCCGCCGGATCGCCCAGATCGACGGGCAGAAACGCCGCCCCGACCTCGGCCGCGGTTGCGCGCCCCTCGTCCTCGGCGACATCGGCCAGGATCAGCCGCGCGCCCTGGGCGGCGAGGCCGCGGGCGATCTCCGCCCCCAGACCCCGCGCCGCGCCGGTCAGCAGGATATGCCGGTCGTTCAGCATGCTCACTCCGCCGCGACCGTTTGCTGTTTCAGCTCAGCCTCGATCTGCGCCTTGGCGGCGCGGGTCAGCACCTGGCGGATGCGGCTGACGCCGAGGTCATGCTGATACAGCATCTCGCGCTTGCGGGCATCGTCGGGCATGCCTTCCAGCATCACCCGGTCCTGCTCCAGCACGTCCCAATGGGTCTTTTCCATCTTGGCGCGATAGAGGAACCGCCAGCTTTCGCGGGCCAGCCCCTCGACCTGGCGCATCCGCCAGAAGAACACCTTGGTGGTGTGCTCATCCATCGGCGTCGCAAAGCCGATGATGCGGAACACCCCGCCCGGGCCCGCCGCCGCCGGATAGGGGATTTCGAGGAAACAGAACATGTCGCCCGGATAGACCTCGAACTCGGTCCAGTCGAAATTCGCGCCGGTCTGGCCCACGCGCTCGATGCGAAAGCCATGCTCGGTCTTGTCGAGCTTCATCAGATCCTGCTTGGATCCAAAGGCCAGCGTGAAGCTTTCGGCATGCAGGTAGCAGCCGTGCATCGGGTCGGCCAGGTTGTCGAGCGCATAGCGATAGTTCGCCTCCCACACCGAGGTGCACAGGAACCCCGCCCAGGCGTCGTCGTCCATCACGTCGGGCATCACCAGTTCCGGCGGCTCGGGCTGATCGACCGAGGGGATATAGACAAAGACCGCGTCGTTGGTCTCGGTCACCGCATAGGATGTCAGCGCCTTGCGTCCCTCCAGGGCGCATTCGGGCATGGCCGGCACCCGCACCACGACGCCGTCGCCATCGACGACCACCCCGTGATAGCGGCAGCCGATGTTGCCCTCGTGGATCTCGCCATAGCTCAGCGGCGCACCGCGGTGCGGGCAGAAATCCTCGATGCAGCGCAGCTTGCCGGCGCCGTCGCGCCACAGCACGATCTTTTCGCCCAGCAGCCGGGTGCCATAGGGGCGGCTGGTCTTGACCTCGACCGATTTGCAGATCGGGTACCACTGGCCGCGCAGGCCCTCGTTCACCCGTTTTTCGATCAGGGTTTTCTTGTCGATGGCAGTCATTTCTTGATCTCCCTTTTGGGTCATCCGCCGGGCCTAGCCATGGGCCTTGGGCAGGTAGTGCAATACGCGGTCCTCGATGCGCACCAGCGCGCTGTAGAGGACGAAACCGATCACGGTCAGCAGGACGATGGCGTTGAAGACCATCGCGGCATTCGCCTGGCCGCCGCCGTAGGAAATGAGATACCCCAGCCCGGTGTTGCCGCCGACCAGCTCGCCGACGGTCACGCCGATCACCGCCAGGGTCGAGGCGATGCGCAGACCGGCCATCAGGTTGGGCAGGGTCGAGGGCATCTCGATCTTCCAGAAGATGCCCAGACGGCTGAGGCTATAGGCGCGGGCGAGGTTGATCAGGTCGCGGTCGACGGTGCGCATCGCCTGCAGCACGTTGACCAGCACCGGAAAGAACACGATCAGAACCGTCACCAGCAGCTTCGGCACCGAGTTGTAACCGAACCACATGATGAAGAGCGGGGCGAAGGCGACCTTGGGCGCGATCTGCAGCGCCAGAATATAGGGCGAGAGCACCTTTTCCCAGAACGCCGACATGCCCAGCAGATAGCCCAGCGTGGCGCCCAGCAGGCTGCCGATGGCAAATCCCAGCAGGGTGTACAGCGCCGTGGACAGCGTATGCGCGGTGAGCCCGTCGTAGAGCCACATGCGCTTGAGTTCGAACAGGCAGTCGGTCAGCGTCGGGATGATGTACTTGGGCACGTCCAGCGCCGTCGGCAGGTATTGCCAGGCCAGCAGGACCAGGGCCAGCAGGCCAAGGCTTGCGACGGTTGTTTTCAGGCGGTGGTCCATGCGCGGTCCCCCGGGGTTCGCCGGTTTTCGGGTGACGGCCGGGGCTTTCGCCCCGGCCTGGGTTGCAGTCGCGTCGGTCATTTCACGAAGGCGTTGGTATAAAGATCCTCGACCGGCACCGCGGTGCGGACGATCCCGGCGTCGAGATAGAATTTCTGCACCTCGGCGATCCGTGCCGGGTCAAAGGCGCCCAGCGGCTGGTTCTCGCTCTCGGGATAGATCAGCGTGGAATAGGCGCGCAGGATGCCCTCGACTTGGGCCTCCTTGCCGGAATGCTGCGGCACGAAAGAGACGTAATCCTTTGCTGCCTGCGCCGAGTCGGCGTTGATGTCGCCGATCGCCTTGAGGACCGCCTGCACAAAGCCGCGCACAACCTCGGGGCGCTCGGCGATGGTCGCGTCCGAGGCGATGATCGCCTGCGCCATGGCCGGGAACACGCTGTCGACCGGGATCTGTTCCATCTTGACGCCGGCGCCCTCGATGGCGGCGATCCATTCGGGTACGCCGGACAGCGCGTCCAGCTTGCCCGCGATGCTCAGCTGGATGATGCCGCCCGGGCCGACCGCCTGGATGTCGACGTCATCCTTGCTCAGGCCGACCGAGGCGAGCACGCCCAGCAGGTTGTAATAGGTGGTGTCCTGGAACGACAGCACGCCGATCGACCTGCCCTTGAGGTCGGCGGGGCCGGTGATGCCGCTCTCGGCGCGCCAGGCCAGTTGCGTCAACCCGCGTCCGCCCAGCAGGCCGACGCCTTTGATCTTGAGCCCGTTGGCGCGCACGATGATCGGCGTGTCGCCGATGCCGCCGCCCAGATCGGCATTGCCCAGCGCCACCTGGGTCGCCACATCGGCGCCGCCCTTGCCGACCTGAAAGGTCACGTCAAGGCCGGCGGCGTCGAAATACCCCTTGCCCTTGGCAAGCTGGAACGGCGCGAAGGCCGGCAGAAAGTCAGGGGCGGGGAACAGATAGGTTACCTTGTCGGTGGCCAGCGCGGCGGTCGCCGAAAGGGCGAGCGCGGCGGCGGCAATGGTTCTGAAAATACTGTGCTTCATCTTGATTCTCCCGGTTGTCAGGCTGCTTTTTCTTCGAGTTTGAGGTGCTTGAAGAGCTGCGCGGCATAGTCGCTCACCTCCGGCAGCACCCGGCGTTTGATCGGCTCGTTGCGATGCGGCAGGTCCACCTTGATCTCGGCGATGATGGTGCCGGGCCGCTCGCTCAGGACCAGGATGCGGTCCGACATCAGCACCGCTTCGGCCAGATCGTGCGTGATCAGCAGGGTGGTCTTGCCGGCCTCGGCGATGGTCTTGGCAAATGAGTTCTGCAACAGCAGCTTGGTCTGCGCGTCCAGCGCCGAAAACGGCTCGTCCAGCAGAATGATCTCGGGGTCGATGGCCAGCGTCCGCGCCAGCGCCGCGCGCTGCCGCATTCCGCCCGAAAGCTGATAGGGATATTGCGTTTCGAACCCGTCCAGATGGCAATGCCTCAGCTCGGCTATGGCGCGCGCGCGGCGTTCCGCCCGCGGCACCCCACGCGATTCCAGCCCGAATTCGATGTTCGAGATGATGGTGCGCCAAGGCAGCAGAAGATCCTTTTGCAGCATGAAACCCACATGCGCGTTGGGTCCGTCCACCCGCGTGCCGCTGACCAGAACCTCGCCCTCGCTGGGCTGATACAGGCCGGCGGTCATCGACAGGATGGTGGACTTGCCGCAGCCTGAGGGGCCGACCACCGAGACGAACTCGCCCTCGTCGACGCGAAAGCTGACGCCCGAAACCGCGGTCAGCGGGGTGCCGGCATTGGTCGGAAAGACCTTGGTGACCGCGCGGAACTCAAGCGCCATAACCGTTCGCCTCATAGGCGGCGTCGAGGTCGGCGTTGATGGCGGTCAGCTCCTCGGCCAGCAGCGCCTCGGTCCAGTCCGTGCGGCCGGAGATCGGGGCGGTCACCTTCTTGTCGGCGAGCGCACTGGCGACGGCGGAGAAATCATGGGTGCCGGAGCCGTAGATGTCCATCAGCGCCTCGGCCAGCGTGGCCTCCTCCGCGCTCAACGCGCGCCCCTGACACTGATTGGCAAGTGCCGGGCGGCCGGTGTCGTGCGCCTGTTGCGACAGCTTATCCTTGAATGCGTCCATGTGCCCTTTCCCTCTCTGTCATGATCAGTGTTCATATTTAAACACTGTGTTCACAAATAGATTGGCCCGTGAAAGGACATCGAGTCAAGAATTTTTCCGGCTGCTATCGGGGCCATGGCGCCGGCCCGCGAGGGGCGTCGGCAACATGCTGAAATTTCGGACAAGTTTCATATATGACCGTGCGGTTAAATAATGAACAGCCCCGGTCGTGGAGGTCTGAAAGAGAATCAGGGGGGATCGGCCCCGCCGGTGATGGGGCGATGGCGCCCGGCTCCGGCGTCCGCGCCCAACCGGAAAATCGCTGTCCGCGCGCTTTCGCCGACCCGGCCACCGCGCCGGCCTGCCTCCGTCGGATCGACGCAGCGGCGCGGAGGTCGGAAAAATGGGCGCCACGCGGGCGCCCTCTCAGATCGGGAACCGGCCCCTCAGGCGGCGGCGTAGACCACGCCGTCCTCTTCGGCCTGGCCGATCACCGTCCAGACCGTCGCCGGGGCGGCGGAGTCGTTGCGGAACCAGTGCTTGCGCCCCGCTGGCGTCTTGACCAGATCGCGCGGACCCAGCTCGACCTCGACGGTCTCGCCATTCTCCTCCCAGCCCACGGTCAGCGAGCCTTCGAGTACCAGGACCGCATCCTCGACCGGCCGCACAAAGGGTTTGACGCCCACACGCGACGGCACCCCCCACATCTCCTTGCGGCAGGTGTCGTTGCCGATCCCGCCGGCCCCGACATAGACCTTGCGGGTGAATCCGGCATCCTCCCAGATCGTCGGCTGCTCATGGTGGCGCACCACATAGTCCGCCATCAGCTTTTGCAGCGGATGCGCGCCGTTGCGGTCGAATTTCATCGTCTTGCCCGGCTGCGCGCCAAAGGTGCGCGCCAGTTCCGGCGCGTGATCCTTGGGGTGATAGTGATAGACCGGCGGCAGCGGCTTGCCCACATCGACCGAGATTGACATCAGCACCGGCTCGACCCCGTCGACACGGAACCCGTGGCCGATCTCGCGCGCGTTCAGGATCATGTCCTTGGGCCCCAGATTGACTTCGACCACCTCGCCGTCCTTCTCCCAGCCGACGATCAGTGTGCCGTCGATGATCAGAAAGCTTTCCTCGATCTCATGGGAATGGCAGGCGGCGTATTTGCCCGGCTCCTTGTAGATCAGGCTCAGGGTGAAGTGATCGGGCTTCAGCGTGCTGGTGTCGCCCACCTTGGGCGAGCCGCCGGCGCCGATATAGCGCATCTGCGCGCGGGCCAGCTCGTCGAATCCGGCATTCGACGGAAAGGCGTTCCAGTCGAATTCCTTGTCGGTAAAGCGGCCGGTATGCGCCTTCAGCTCATCGGCCAGGGTGGAAGCGGTGGTCTGGATGTTCATGGCGAGTCCCTTTTCTGTCGCACGTCCTGCAACGGGTCTATCCGCCGATTGTTTTGCAGGCTATATAGTGTTTCATGGATAAAACATCTGACGAGCCGCTTTCGGAGGACCGCTATATCGTTCCCGGCCTCGTGCGCGGGCTCCGGGTGCTTGGCGCCTTCTCGCCCGAACGCAAGGAAATGACGCTGTCCGATCTTGCGCGCGAACTGGGGCTCAGCCGCTCCGCCGCCTTCCGCACCGTCTATACACTGGCGCAGATGGGCTACCTTTTGCAGGATCCGCGCGGCAAGAGCTACAGCCTCGGCCCCGCCGTGCTGCGTCTCGGCTATGGCTATATGGCCACCCGCGAGCTGGTCGAGATTGCGCTGCCCGAGCTTGAGCGCCTGCGCGACGAGACCGACTGGTCCACCCATCTGGGGGTGCGCGACGGCGACCGGGTGCTCTATCTTCTGCGGGTGCCCTCGCGCATGGGCATGGGCAGCATCGTCCACGTGGGCAGCCGCCTGCCGGCGGCCAGCACCACGATGGGGCGCGTCCTGCTCGCCGATCTGGACGAAGAGACGGTGATCGCACTCTACCGCGACCGGGGGCAGGCGGCGGCGCCGGGGCGCGCGCTGCGCGACCAGGGCGAGGTTCTGGCCCAATGGCGCCGCGACCGCGACAGCGAAACGGTCCAGCAGATCGGCAGTTTCGAGGCCGGCATCGCCTCGGTCGCCGCCCCGGTGCGCGACATGTCGGGCCGGGTGATCGCGGCGATCAACGCCACCATAGCCAGCGAGGGCAATGGCGCGGTCCCGCCCGAGATCCGCGCGGCGGTGCGCCAGACCGGCCTGCGCATCTCCCGCCTGCTGGGCGGGTAGGGCGCGCGGGACGAAGGACCGTGTCGGGGATGGAAGGCGTCTGTCGCAGACGCCTTCCAGAATCGTTTACGCCGCCGGCATCGCCATTTTCCAGGCCATGGCCCCGGACGGGTCGTGCAGGTATTCCTCATCAAGGAGAAATCCATAGCGTTCGTAGAACGGACGCCCGACGGCGTTGTCCCGGAAAACCTCGACCCGCAAGGGGCCTTTCAGCCGGACGGCATGATCCACCAGCGATCGTCCGAAGCCTTTGCCGACGTGCCCCGGATCCAGGAACAGCCCGCCGATTTCAGTGCCGATGAGGGCGATGAACCCCAGCGGATCGCCGTCCTCTTCCAGCACCCATGTCTCGGCGTTCGGCAGGTAGATCGCGCGCATGTCGGCGGCGACCCGGGCGACGAACTCCGGTGCCAGAAACGGATGGGCCAGCGCATTGGCCCGTCGCCAGATCGCGATCAGCGCGTCGGTGTCGCTGGTCCGGTATTTTCTGATGGTCATCTCAGTATCTTCTCTTGTCTTGTCGCTGCACGGCGCGGATCAGCTTGCCAAGGGATTTGTCCTTGGATTTCCGTTCGGCCAGGCTGGCTGAGTTGTGGGCCTCTTCGTTCATCAGCTTTCGCCACCGACCGAGCCGTGACGCCGCGATTGTGCCGGCCTCGACAGCGGCCAGAACGGCGCATCCCGGTTCCGTCATGTGCCGGCAATCGTTGAACCGGCACTGTGCCGAAAGGCCGCTGATGTCCGAGAAAAGATCGTCGATCCCCGCGGCCGCGTCGGTCAGTTGAAGCTCGCGCATGCCCGGGGTGTCCAGAACCACGCAGCCGCCGGACACCACATGCAACTGACGCCGCGTGGTGGTGTGGCGTCCCTTGGCGTCGTCCTCGCGGATCGCCCCGGTCTCGATCGACAGGGTTCCCGCCAGCGCATTGACGATGGTCGATTTTCCCACGCCGGACGACCCCAGAACCGCGACGGTCCTGCCCGGCGCGCACCACTCGGCCAGCTTTTCCCTGGGCTCGGTCCCGCGCGCATCTATGGTCACGACCGGAACCAGCTCGGACACGCCGCGCGCGGCGGTCACATAGCGCTCGACATCGCCGCAAAGGTCGGCCTTGGTCAAAACGATCACCGGGGTGATCCCGGCCTCAAGGGCCAGCGCGACATAGCGTTCCAGCCGGGCGACGTTGAAGTCCTGATTGCAGGACGACACGACAAAGATGGTGTCGATATTTGCCGCGATCAGCTGAACCCGCCGATCCGTGCCCGGTGCGCGCCGCTTGATCAGGCTCTTGCGCTCAAGGATCCGGCTTGTCTGTGGCGCCGCGGGGTCAAGCAACATCCAATCCCCCACTGTCGCCTCGGGATTGGGCGGAAGGGTCAGATCCAGACCGTCGCCGACAACATGCAGCCCGTTTCGATGCACCTCGGTGACGCGGGCGGGCGCCGTCGCCGTCAGATCGTCAACGCTGATCTGCTGGGCGAAAAAAGGCTGCCAGCCGAATGTGTCGATGGTTGAAAATGTGCGCGTCGCGCTGGTGCCGCCCGGACTTGGCGGCAGGAATTCGGAATAGTCCCGTCTCATTGGGGATGACTTTCATGTCGGGGTCGCAAGCATCGCTTCGACCGGAAGTGTAAGGTTGTTTGAGATTGCAAAACACCGCTCGCGTCGGCGGTTGGCCGACCACGCAGATCATCGGTTGATTTCGCATCGGGAGGACAGCTGCCTCCCCACTTCAGCGGGACATAAAATCTCCATTCCGGTGGCCGCTTCCTACAGCAAGGGCGGCCGTTTTTCAAGCGGCCGTCGCGCCGCGCGGCCGGATCGCCCTGTTCGGCTGTGGCGCCGGCGCAAATCGGGGATTGCATCCATGCCCCTCCCGCGCGGACAGTGGGCAGAGCCATCAGGGAGGCCGGGACAATCGCCGGGGAAGGGGACCGAAAGATGACCAAGGGGCTGGCGTCGAGCCGCATCCGCATGCGCCACCTGCGCTGTTTCCTGTCGGTGGCGCATCTGGGCTCGGTCACCCGCGCCGCCGAGGCGATGGGCACGGTGCAGCCCGCCGTCTCCCGCTCGCTGCGCGAGCTGGAGGAGGAGCTGGGCAGCCCGCTGTTCGACCGCACCGCCGCCGGGCTGGTGCTGAACGCGGCGGGCAATACGCTGTTTTCCTATGTCTCGGGCGGAATCGGCCAGATCGACCGCGGGCTGGAGGCGCTGCAGGGCCAGATCGCCGACCAGCGGGTGGTGGCCTATGTGCTGCCCAATGTCGTCCGCGTGGTGATGCCCGGCGCGGTGCGGCGGTTCAAGACGCTCTCGCCGTCCGTCGATCTGCGATTCATCGCCACCACCGGCGGCGGGCTGCAACAATATCTGCGCTCGGGCGAGGTGGATTTCGGCTTTGGCCGCCTGCTCTCCGCCGAGCACATGCAGGGGATGAATTTCGAACATCTCTACAGCGAGCCGCTGGTGTTCTTTGTGCGCGCCGGCCATCCGCTGGCGGGCCGGCAGGGACTGACAATCGGCGATGTCGATCGCTATCCGGTGGTCATCCCGATCCCCGGCACCATCATCCGCGACGAGTTGGACCGCTTCCTGATCTCGCAGGGCCTGTCCCGCTTCTCCAATATGATCGAGACGATCTCCTTCGAATTCGCGCGCTCCTATCTCGCCATGTCCGAGGCGGTGGTCTGTCAGCCGCTGGGCGCGATGCGGCGCGAACTGGAGCAGGCCGCCGCCGAATGCCTCGATGTCGCCGGAGGCGCCATGGACGGGGCGGTGGGGTTGACCACTCCGGCGGGGCAGACGGTCAGCGCGCCGGCGCAACTGCTGATGCAGATGATCCGTGAAGAGGTGCGGGGTCTGGGCCTCACGGACGGCAGTGGTATAGCGAAACGGTTATAGGTTTTTCGAAATCATTATTTTTCCCCGCCCCCCGGGCTTGCTAGGTTGCGACCGAATGTCACGGGGGGAGAGGTGGCGTCGCCCCATGCGTCACAGCGAACGGCGCGGGGTATGACCAGCCGATAGCGAATGACGAAACCAAAGAATATCCTGTTCATCATGTTCGACCAGCTGCGCTGGGATTACCTGAGCTGCTATGGTCACAAGACCCTGCACACCCCCAATATCGACCGCCTGGCCGAAAAGGGCGTGCGCTTCACCCGCTGCTATATCCAGTCGCCGATCTGCGGCAGCAGCCGGATGAGCACCTATACCGGCCGCTATGTCCATTCCCACGGCGCCAGCTGGAACGGCATCCCGCTGAAGGTCGGCGAGATGACCATGGGCGATCACCTGCGCCAGGCGGGGATGGATTGCTACCTGGTCGGCAAGACCCATATGCGCGCGGACGAGGAGGGGATGGCAAGGCTGGGCCTGGAACCTGACAGCCTGATCGGCGCCCGCGTCAGCGAATGCGGCTTCGACGTGATCGAACGCGACGACGGCATGCTGCCGGAGGGGCCGGACGGCTCCTACGACCCGGACGGCGCCAGGGAATACAACAAATGGCTCAAGGCCAAGGGGTACGAGAGCGATAACCCCTGGCACGACTTCGCCAACTCCGGCCTCGACGAGGACGGCAACGTACTGTCGGGCTGGTTCCTGAAGAATTCCAGCGAGGCGGCGAACATCGCCGAGCAGGACAGCGAAACCCCCTATCTCACCGGGCGCGGCATCGAGTTCATGGAAACCCACGCCGGCCCCTGGTGTTGTCACCTTTCCTATATCAAACCGCACTGGCCCTATATCGTGCCGGAACCCTATGCCTCGATGTACGGCCCCGAGGACGTGCAGGAGGTGGTCCGCTCGGATGCCGAACGCCAGCACGCGCATCCGATCTTCAAGGCCTTCATGGATACCAAGGTGGGCGAAACCTTCTCCCGCCAGGACGTGCGCGAGGCGGTGATCCCCGCCTACATGGGGCTGATCAAACAGGCCGACGACCAGATGGGGCGGCTGTTCCAGTGGCTGGAGGAGACCGGGCGCAAGGACGACACCATGATCGTGCTCACCTCCGACCACGGCGATTTCCTGGGCGATCACTGGATGGGCGAAAAGACCTTCTTTCACGACACCTCCACCCGGGTGCCGCTGATCGTCTACGACCCCAGCCCCGAGGCCGACGCCACCCGCGGCACCACCTGCGACGCGCTGGTCGAATGCATCGACTTCGCCCCCACCTTCGTCGAGGCGGCCGGTGGCCAACCCGCCAAGCATATCCTGGAGGGCGAAAGCCTGCTGCCGATCCTGCGCGGCGAGCGCAAGGAGACGCAGCGCGATTACGTCATCTGCGAATACGATTTCTCTGCCACCCCGGTGGCGCATCTGCATGACATCGCGGTGCGCGACGCGGTGATGTTCATGGTTGCCGACAAACGCTGGAAGCTGATCCATTTCGAGGGCGGCCATCGCCCGATGCTGTTCGATCTGGCCGCCGACCCGCAGGAGCTGACCGATCTGGGCGACAGCGACATTCACGCCGACATCATCGCCGGCATGTACGACAAGCTCTTTGCCTGGAGCCGCCGCCAGTCGCAGCGCACCACCCGCAGCGAAGAGCAGCTGATCGAAATGCGGACCAAGACCCGCAAGCGCGGCGTGGTGATCGGCATCTACGACGAGAACGATACGCCGCTGGAACTCACGGTCAAATATCGCGGCCGCAAGGCACCCGACATGAAATCGGGGCCGCGCGGCTGAAATACCGGGGCCGGAGGAGGCCCCGCAATTTCCACAGGGAGGAAAAAATGAAACATCTCGCACTGGGCCTTGCCGCCCTGATCGCCTCCGGCGCGCTCGCCGCCGGACCGGCCACGGCGCAGGTCAACCTCAGCGCCGAGGCGTCGAGCCCCGGCAACAGCCCGCATGTCTCGATCCTGCATATGGCCGAGATCGCCAGCACCGCCGGCATCGCCAGCCTGCAGGTACAGGAGGGGCAGACGCTGACCAATTCGGTGCTCAACGTCGCCGAGGGGCGCACCGACATCGCGCCGATGCCGCTGATTCTGGGGTTCCTGCTGGAAAAGGGGCGGGGCCCCTATGCCAAGCAGGGCGAAAAGGGCGCCGCGCTGGCCGCCAACCTGCGCGCGCTCTACCCCTATAACGCCGGTGCCTACGGGCTGATCGCGCTGGAAAGCGAGGGCATCGACGGCTGGGACGACCTCAAGGGCAAGGAGGTCTGGAACGGCCCGCCGCGCGGCGCCGCGCTGGTCAACGCGCGTCAGGCGATCTTTCTGGCCGCCGGGCTGAAGGACGGCGAGGATTACACCGGCCACCAGTCCAACTGGGGCCAGCTTCCGACCACGCTGGTCGATGGCTCGATGGATGCCTTCGTCTTTCCGCTCACCTTTCCCTCGGCGCGGGCCACCACCATGCAGGCCGCCGGCAATGTGGTGATGATCTCGACCCCCAAAGACGTGTTCGAGAGCGATGCCTATCAAAAGATCTTCAATGCGCCGGGTAACGTGCCCATCGTCGTCAAATGGGCGGACATGGGTTATGAGGACGGCAAGGGCATCCGCCTGATCTCCGAGGACGGCACCTTTCGCGGCCTCGGCACCGCCTTTGCCGACATCGTGCACAAGGACATGTCCTTCGACATGGCCAAGGCGCTGGTGGCCGAGTACATCGCCACGCTGGATCAACTCAGCAGCAAGACCGCCTATATGAAAAACGTCGGCCTCGCCACGCTGGCGCCCGAGCTCTCCGGCTTCTGCGGGCTGAACGCGCTGAAGTACCACCCCGGCGCCGTCGCCGCCTGGGAAGAGGCGGGCTATACCGTCCCCGACTGCGCGAGGGAGTGACGCGCACCGCCGCGTGACGCCGGCCGGGGCGCCCCCCTCATGCGTCCCGGCCCCTCCGATCCGCCTGCGAACAGGGGACAGACATGACCTCCGATCAGACCATCACGCCCGGCTCTGCCCGGCGCCTTGCCCCCATGCTCGGGCTCGCGCTGGTGATCATCGGGCTGCTGAACACCCTTCCCTCGATTCCCGGCCTCGACGCGCTGGCCGCCTCGGTCCTCGGCGAAGGGGTGGTGATCCGGCGGTTCAGCTACGAATACCTCTTCCCGCTGGTCTTTGTGATCATGATGTGCGCGGTGGCGCTGGAACATTCCATGGCCCGCGATTTCCGCCAGCGCGGACGCGGCGGGGCGCTGCGGGCCTTCGGGCTGGCGATGGATGTCGCGCTGGTGGTCATGGCCGTCACCGTCGCGCTGGGCTACCTGATCGAGATCGATTCTGTCTGCCTGATCGACCAGATCACCGGCACCCGCGCCGAGCTGATCGCCGGCGCCCTTCAGGCCGAGATCGAGTTCGCCGAAACCATGGGTCTGCCGCCCCCCAACACCGTCGACGATCCCAGCTGCATCGCCACGCTGGGGCTGTGGATCTTTCCCATGGTCGCCTGCGCCATCGCGGTTTTCCTGGGCTACAACGTGCGCGTCTGGGGCTTTCCGCTGGTCGCCGTCGCCATCCTGATCGCCGCCTATACGCTGATCACCGTGCTGGTCTGGTATGTCTTCGGCGCCGATGACATCAACAAATACCTCGTCACCAAACTGGGCGGAGAGCCGCGCCAGCTGATCGACGGGCGCCCCAACATGCAGGACATCCTTGTCAACAACGCCCAGGGGCTGCTGGGCCGGTTCATGGGCATCCTGATGAACACGGTGTTTCCCTATATCGTTCTGGGCTCGCTCTTCGGCGTCTCCGCCGGCGGCCGGTCGCTGATCAAACTCGCCTTTCTCTGGACCCGGGCGTTGCGCGGCGGCCCGGCCCACGCGGCCATCGTCAGCTCCGCCCTCTTCGGCACCATCTCCGGCGGGCCGGTGGTCAATGTGCTCTCCACCGGCGTGCTCACCATCCCGATGATGCTCCGGCGCGGCTTTTCCCGCACATTTGCCGGCGGGATCGAGGCGGCGGCCTCGTCGGGCGGCCAGATCATGCCCCCCGTCATGGGCGTGGCGGCCTTTGTCCTCTCGGCGATGACGGTGGTGCCCTACCGCGAGGTGATCATCGCCGCCGCGCTGCCGGCGGCCGCCTATTTCGGCTGCCTGTTCCTGACGGTGGTGTTCCAGGCCCGCAGGCAGGGCATCGAGGCGGTGGGCGAGGCCACCGAGGATATGCGCCTGACCGGCGCGGACAGGCTGCATCTGCTGATGATCTTCGCCCCCATCGGGCTGATCCTGCTGCTGCTGCTCACCCCCAAGGAGGCGGTGGGCTGCGGCCCGCTGGCAGGTTTCTGGGGGGTGACGCAGATCGTCACCGAAAACGGCTGCCGGGCCGAGACCCTGCCCTGGCTGCTGGAGCTTTTCCAGAATTCCGCCGGCGACGCCGGATCGGCCGGCTGGTGGGCGATGGCGCTGCTCGTCGCGCTCTTCTTCCTCGATGCCGAGATCCGGAAATCCCCGGGCAAGATCGTGGCGGCGCTCGCCGACGCGGGCCTGCTGGTC
Source organism: Antarcticimicrobium luteum (assembly GCF_004358185.1). Taxonomy (GTDB): domain Bacteria; phylum Pseudomonadota; class Alphaproteobacteria; order Rhodobacterales; family Rhodobacteraceae; genus Antarcticimicrobium; species Antarcticimicrobium luteum. The sequence goes on along the minus strand of NZ_SMUV01000074.1, from coordinate 146,931 downwards.
AGCCGGCTTTACCTGATGTTCCTCGCCGTCTCGGTGATCGATTTCTGTCTCAACCTCACCGGGCTGTCGAATTACATCGCGGTCGATATCATCTCCTGGCTGCGCGCTTCGGGCGGGGTGATCGGCGACAGCGCGCTGTTCCTCTTCGTCGCCCTGCTGGCGACCATGCTGATGGCGATCCTGCTGGGCATGGGGATGCCCACGGTGCCCGCCTATATCAACGTGGCGCTGCTGATGGCGCCGATGCTGGTCGGCCTCGGCATCGCCAGCTTCACCGCCAATATGTTCATCTTCTACTTCGCGGTGGCCAGCGCCATCACCCCGCCGGTGGCGGTGGCCGCCTTTGCCGCCTCGTCGATCACCGGGGCCGACCCGATGCGCACCGGCATCGCCTCGGTGCGGGCCGGCGTGGTGATCTTCGTCATTCCCTTCGTCTTCGCCTTCTACCCTGAACTTCTGCTGATCGAGGCGGCGCAGCTCAGCCCGACGACGGGCGGGGCGCGCTATCTGGAGGGCTATGACGGGACCGTTCACATCGGCGGGATAGCCTTCGTGATCCTGCGGGTGGCCGCCGCCCTCTATCTTCTGGCCAGCGCGCTGGCCCGGTTCGAGGCACGCCCGATCGGTGGGGCGGAACTGATCCTGCGGCTGACCCTCGCCGTGCTGGTGCTGATGAAGGCCCCCGCGGTCAGCCTCGCGGCGCTGGCAGCCGCCGCTGCGCTGCTGCTCTGGCACTGGTCCGGGCGGCGCGGGCGGGTCTGATCCCGCCGGTGCCGGCGCGGAACCTTCGCGCGGGGCCTCTCAATCGGCCAGCGCGGCGACCACCCCGGCGTCGGGAAAACAGCTGGCCGCGCGCCCCGTCGCCTCCTGCCAGCGGCCGATGGAGCGGCGGGTCCGGAACCCCGGCAACCCGTCGGCGCCGCCCACGTCATGCCCCAGCCGCTCCAGCGCCCGCTGCATCGCCGCGATGTCCGAGCGATAAAGGCCGCCGACATCGCCCCAGCGCGCGGTGAAATCGCCCATGCCAAAGCGGATGCGGTCGCCCACATGGCCGACGAACAGCGCATAGAGATCGCTCATGTTATAGGCCTTCAGCACGTAGAAATTCGGCGTCACGATAAAGGCCGGCCCGTGCCGACCCGCCGGCATCAGCAGATACCCCTCGCCGCGCAGCTCCTGCGCCGGGAACGGCCGGCCTGAGACGCGCGCGATTCCCATCGCCTCCCACTCGGCAATCGGGCGGCCCTGATCGGGCCCCTCCAGCGTGCAGGATACCGAGGGCGGCACCGTCACCTCGAACCCCCAGTCGCGCCCCGGAACCCAGCCGTGGCGCTTGAGGTAGCTGCCGATCGAGGCGATCGTATCGGCCTGCGATCCCCAGATGTCGGCGCGCCCGTCGCCATCGCCGTCCGCCGCATGGGCAAGAAAACTGGACGGCATGAACTGCGGCTGGCCCAGCGCGCCGGCCCAGCTGCTTTTCATCGCGCGCGGGGCCACATGGCCCGCCTCGGCGATCTGCAGGGCGGCGATCAGCTCATCGGTAAAATACTCCGCCCGCGTGCTCATGAACCCCTTGGTGCCCAGCACCGCAAAGGCGTCGTGCCGGATCGCCGCCCGGCCATAGCCGCTCTCGCGTCCCCAGATGCCGAGGACGATGCGCCCGGGCACCCCGGTTTTGGCCTCGACCCGCTTCAGTGCGGCCGCATGGCGCTGGGCCATCTGCCGCCCGACCCGGGTCGCGCCATCCACCGCGCCGCGATTGAAATACTTGCCCGGCGCCCCGAATTCGGCCTGCCGCTGCGCCTTCGGGGTTTTCGGTTTGGTCCCCGGCGGCACCAGATCGGGCAGATCCCAGTTGAGGGCGACGCCGGCGAACGCCGCGTCGAAGGTGCGGCGCGACACGCCCTTTGCCCTGGCCTGCGGCCAGACGGTCCGCTCCAGCCAGACCCGGAATTGCCGCTCAGCCCCGGCGCGATCCTGGGCCGGGGCCGGGGTGGCGAACAGCGTGAGCAGCAGCGCCAGCAGCGCCAGCAGCGTCAGCAGCGGTAGGGCAGGGCGGAGACCGTTTGACAGCATGGCAAAAAGGACGTCCCGATAAGGTTCTGATCGGGGCCAGCCTATTGACAAAACTCCCCAGCTCCAAGCGCAGCAGGCCCCGGCGCAAAGAGGCGCCCCTGCGATTGATCTGCAACTTGACTGCCGGCGGGCCTTGTCGTAACCCCTGCGCCCAGGTGCGGGTGTGATGTAATGGTAGCCTGTCAGCCTTCCAAGCTGAACGCGCGGGTTCGATTCCCGCCACCCGCTCCAGAACTCTCCACCCCCGGACTGACAGCCCCCGTGCGCGCGGCCCGTCCCGCGGAACCGGCGCCAGACGCCCGCATTGCGGCGCCTGCCGGGGCCGCGCTCTGCCCGGCGTGGCAACTGGCCGCTTGACCCGCGCCGTCCGCCCGGCCATGAAACGGCCCACCACCCATGGGCAGGCCCTGTCGTCCGGTCCCAAGATGCCCGATCCCAATAAGAAGGAGCCGCCATGGCCCGCGCCGCCACCTCCCGAACCGCCCCGCCCCCCGCGCCCGGCGCGGAAGAGGATCGCGCAAGGTCGCGCAAGATCGGGATTCTCGGCTCGCTCTGGCCCTTCATGCGGCCCTATCTGGGGCTGATCCTCGCCTCTGGCGTGGCGCTGGTCTTCACCTCGGTGGTGTCGCTCACCCTGCCGCTGGCGGTGCGCCGGGTGGTCGATAATTTCCGCACCGGCTCGGGCGAGCTGCTGGACCAGTATTTCCTTGCCGCCCTCGGCATCGCCGCGCTGCTGGCGGTGGGCACCGGGCTGCGCTATGCGCTGGTCACCCGGCTGGGCGAGCGGGTCGTGGCCGACATCCGCAAGGCGGTGTTCGACCGCGTCATCGGCATGAGCCCGCAGTTCTTCGAAAACATCATGACCGGCGAGGTGCTCAGCCGGATCACCACCGACACCACGCTGATCCAGTCGGTGCTCGGCTCGTCGATCTCCATCGCGCTGCGCAACATGCTGCTGTTCATCGGCGGGCTGGGGCTGATGCTGCTGACCTCGGCCAAGCTCACCGGCATGGTGCTGCTGATCGTGCCCGCCGTGGTGGTGCCGATCCTGGTGCTGGGCCGCCGGCTGCGCGCCATCAGCCGCGAGAATCAGGACTGGATCGCCGCCTCCTCCGGCAACGCCGGCGAGGCGCTGGGCGCGGTGCAGACGGTGCAGGCCTTCACCCACGAGGGCGCCAGCCGCGCCCGCTTCGCCGAGATGACCGAAACCTCCTACCAGGTCTCCCAGCGCCGCATCCTGACCCGCGCGCTGCTGACCGTCATCGTCATCTTCCTGGTCTTCACCGGCATCGTCGGCGTGCTCTGGATCGGCGCCCGCGACGTGCGCGCCGGCGCGATGTCCGAGGGGATGCTGGTGCAGTTCGTGATCTACTCGGTGCTGGTGGCGGGCTCGGTCGCCGCCCTATCGGAGATCTGGAGCGAGCTGCAGCGCGCCGCCGGCGCCACCGAACGTCTGATCGAGCTGTTGCAGGCCACCGACGCCGTCACCGACCCCGCCGCACCGGCGGTCCTGCCGGCTCCGGTGCGCGGCGAGATCGCCTTCGACGGCGTCACCTTCCGCTATCCCGCGCGGCCCGATACCGTCGCGCTCGACGACATCTCGCTGCATATCGAGCCGGGTGAAACCGTGGCCTTTGTCGGCCCCTCGGGGGCGGGCAAGACCACCATCATCCAGCTTGTCCTGCGCTTCTACGATCCGGAGGCCGGGCAGATCCGCCTCGATGGCGTGGCGCTCCGGGACATGGCGCGCGACGACTTCCGCCGCGCCGTGGCGCTGGTGCCGCAGGACCCGGTGATCTTCGCCGCCTCGGCGCGCGACAATATCCGCTTTGGCCGCCCCGAGGCCAGCGACGAAGAGGTCGAGGCCGCCGCCCGCGCCGCCGCCGCGCATGAGTTCATCATGGCGCTGCCGCAGGGCTATGACAGCTATGTGGGCGAGCGGGGAGTGATGCTCTCGGGCGGTCAGAAACAGCGCATCGCCATCGCCCGGGCCATCCTGCGCGACGCGCCCGTGCTGCTGCTGGACGAGGCGACCAGCGCGCTGGACGCCGAAAGCGAGCGCGCGGTGCAACAGGCGGTGGACGAGCTGAGCCAGACCCGCACCACCCTGATTGTCGCCCACCGCCTCGCCACGGTGAAAAAGGCCGACCGCATCGTGGTGATGGACCAGGGCCGCATCGCCGCCATGGGCACCCATGACGAGCTGGTGGCCGGCGGCGGGCTCTACGCCCGCCTGGCCCGGTTGCAGTTCACCGATGGGGCGATGGCCGCGCAATAACGCGCCGGGGCGGGGGCATCCGTTCCGCTCCGATCCCGCCCGCCGGGGCGGGGACATGCCGGTGCCGATGCGCAGAGCGCCGGCGCCCGGACTGCCGCCCGCCCGCAAACGCGCGGGCGGGCGGCCTGTTTGCTACAGCACGAACCAGTCGGCTTGCGCCGGCGCGGCGCCGGTAATGTCGATGGTGAAATCGGCGGCGCCGTCGCCATCGACATCGCCCTCGATCCGCTGCGTGTCGCCAAGGTCGACGGCGCGCAGTTCCCCGGCGGCGCCGGAGAAATCGACATAGCCGACGAAGGTGAACGCGTCGTTCTCCTCCGTCGCCGCGTCGGCATCGATGCGGTTGAGCCTGACGATGTCGCCCTCGGCGCTGGAGAAGTCGGTGATCGTGTCCACGCTCCCCAGGTTCGCCGGGCCGAAGATGAAGCTGTCCGCACCGTCGCCGCCGGTCAGGACATCGTCGCCGCGCCCGCCGTTCAGCCAGTCGTCGCCGTCGCCGCCGAACATCCGGTCGTCGCCGGCGCCGCCGCTCAGCCTGTCGTCGCCCGCGCCGCCGAACAGCCGGTCCGCGCCGCCGCCCCGGAACAGCACGTCGTCGCCGCGGCCGCCGCGCAGCGTGTCATTGCCCGCGCCGCCATCCAGCAGGTCGCTGCCCTGATTGCCCCTCAGGACATCCTCGCCGTCGCCGCCGTCCAGCACGTCGTTGCCCCGGCGCCCGTTCAGCACGTCGTCGCCACCCCAGGCCGCGAGGTAATCGGTGACGGAACTGCCGTCGAGCACATCTGCGGTGTCGCTCGGCGCCGTGATCTGCGACGCCCCGATGTATTCATGCAGCACGTAGATTGCCGAGCGGGCGTCCTCCACCGACTGTGCCCAGTCGTTGATGCCGGCACCGGAACCGTCGGCCATCCCGAAACTCAGGCCGTCGCCGGCCTGCTTTCTGTACTGGTCGGCCCAGCCCTCGCCGGTGCCGGGGTCGTTGACGCCGTCGCCGTTCAGGTCAAAGCCCCAGATCACGTCCAGCAGCGTGCCCTGCACGAGTTCGAGGTCGGTCGGATCGCCGTCCATGTCCTGATACCACTGCATCCAGACATCGCCATAGGTCGCCACCCGATCGTAATCGAAGGTCTCGGCGGCGCCGTCCGTGAACCCGAAATAGTCGATGTTCAGCGTGTCGCCCGAGCCGGTGACCGTGTTCACGTCCATCAGCGTATGCGCGGTGATCACCGCGTCCATGCTGATCGGATTGAACTTCGAGAACACCCCGGCCAGCAAACCCGTCGGATCCCACCCCCCCGCGATCAGATCGGCGAGCGGCTGCGGCAGATTGGCCTCGGCGTTGGCCTGCACCTGGGCCCAGCTGGTGGCGCCGCCCGCCGTCATGATCAGATCGTAAAGCGCCAGGTTCTCGCGCGGCGAGTCGATCAGCACACCGTCGACCATGATGCGCCCGGATGCCTCGGCCGCGATTTCGGTCCCGGCCGCGATCTTGGCCAGCGCCTCCTTCAGCGCATTATCCACCACGCGGTCCGGCGCGCGGATGATATTGGCCCGTTCAAGCTCGACTTCCTGAACAAAGTCCGCCAGCTCCGCCGGAACCTCGAAATCCCCTTCCTCCCCCTCGACAAGGTGGATCGGAAAGGTCTCGCCGGTCTCCGCATTATAGCCGATCGGCACGATCTGGCCATTTTCGTCCAGCACCGGCTCCCCGTTGCCGCCGCCATCCGACGGGTCAAGATCCCGCGCCACCACCCACAGATCGCCGTAAAGATCGCCGTGACCACCGCTGCCACCTTTGCCGGCGGGCGTTGAAATTGCTGTATCTGCCATGGTCTCCTCCTAAGCCTTGGCCACGTTCTCAGATCAGAGAATGCTGCTTTGAGGGTCGCCCCAAAGCGAGAGGTTTGCAATGATCTGAATCAACCAAATGCATCACATGCAATCCAGGATTGTGGCAGAGCGGGGCCGCCCGCCCGTCGGGGACCGTTTTTAAAACGACGCGACGCGACAGCCTTCCCCGGCTCCGTGCCTTCCTGCGCCGCGCAAGCGGGACGGTGCCGTCCCGGCGTCTTTGGCGGCAGGGCAGGGGCCGGTCCCGGCCTCGCCGGCGGCTCCGACATCGGGATGGTCTCCGTCGTTTTGGCTCTGCGGGTTTGATTGGCAGGGCCGGCCCGCGCCATCCGATCGGCAACGCCCCGCGCGGATGGCGTCCGCATGGCCGGCGCAATTCCAGGTGATCCGCGCCCCGGTCCGAAGCGGTCTCAGGTCGCGCCCGCGTCTCGCGCGGCCGCCGCTGTTCGCCCGACGTGCCGCAAACGATCGCCAATGTGCGGAATTGCGCCAATGCAAGTCTGTGCTACTATGCCCGCGCAGGGAGGAATAGCGCGGTTGTTGGAATTCACTCACAATCCGTGGATGGTCGCGGCGTCGTTCGCGGTCGCCTTGTTTGCGGGTTTCAGCGGTCTGTCCCTGCTGCGTGGCGCCTCCCGGTTGCCCGTCGTACAGCGCAAGTTTCTGGTGGCCGTCGCAGCGATCGTTCTGGGCGGCGGCATCTGGTCGATGCATTTCGTGGCCATGCTGGGCCTGCAATTGCCCACGTTGTTCTTCTATGACGGACTGATCACGCTGATGTCGGCGCTGGTTGCCATCCTGATGGTCGGTCTGGCGCTTCTGGTGCTGCACTTCGGGCGGCGGACACCGATCTCGATCACGGCGGCCGGCAGCATCATGGGCGCCGGCATCGCGGCCATGCACTATATCGGAATGCTGGGGATGGAGCTGTGCGGGCCGGTTTTCCGCCCCCTTGGCGTGGTGGTGGCGCTGGCCGCGGCCCTTGCCCTGTCGAACCTCGCCGTCTGGGTGGCCTATGGATCGCGGACCCGGGGAAATATCCTGTTGGGCACGCTGTGCTTCGCCGCGGCGGTGGTCTCGATGCATTTCATTGCGATGGCGGGCACGCAATTCTACCGGGCGGATGTGGCCTCGACGGCGGGCCCCGTGCTCAGCAACGCCGTGTTGGCCATGCTGGTCACCGTCTCGTCCTTCGTCATCAGCGGTGTGTCGCTGCTCAGCGGCGTGTCGTTCTTCGGTTCCGCCGCAGTTACCGACACCGCCATGAACACCCCCGGGGACGCCCCCGGGCCGGACGTTGCCGCCGCCGGATCGTCGGCCGACCCTGCCGGCCCCCCGAAAGAGACGAGATCGACGGCGCTGCCGGTTCCTTACGAAAGGGACGGCAACACACGTTTCGCCGAGTCCTCCAAAATCGCGGCGGTCCGGGCCGAGGGGCACTATACCGTGCTGTATACCGGCAAGGACAAGTACCTCTGCCCGTGGTCCATCTCCGAGGCCTACAGCCGGCTCGGACCCTACCGGTTCATTCGTGTCCACCGCTCGTATCTGATCAACCCGGCCTATGTCAGCGAGTTCCGGCGCACCAAGGACACCGGCGTCTGCTTCTTCAAGAACACCGAGTCCCTCGCCAAGGCGCCGGTCAGCCGCTCGCGCCTGGCCGACGTGCGCGCGGCATTGGGTATCTGAAGTCGCAACTCGCGCGGGCTATTCGCAACTCGTGCAGAAACCTGCGACATTCGGTAGCGGCCGTTTGGCGCCGGATCTCTCGTCCCTGACCATCGTCTCGACGACATCGACAGCGATGCCGCAGGGAGGACACATCATGATACCAGCCGGGTTCGAGTATCATCGGCCCGCCGATCTGACGTCGGCGATCGGCATTCTACAAGAGCATGGCGACGAGGCGCGCGTGGTCGCGGGCGGGCACAGCCTGATCCCGATGATGAAACTGCGCATGGCCGAACTGGGCCACCTTATCGACTTGCAGGACATCGACGCGATGAAGGGCATCGCGGTCGGGGGCGACACGGTCACCATCGGCGCGATGACCACGCAGCATGAGCTGATCGTGCATGACGGGCTTGGCGCGGCGCTGCCGATCCTGCGCGAGGCGGCGCTTCAGATCGCCGATCCGCAGGTGCGCTATGTCGGCACCATCGGCGGCAACGTCGCCAACGGCGATCCCGGCAACGACATGCCCGGGCTGATGCAATGCCTGAACGCGCGCTTCGATCTGACCGGCCCCGACGGCAGCCGCCAGGTGGCGGCGCGCGACTTTTACGAGGCCGCGTATTTCACCGCCCGCGAGGACGAAGAGATCCTCACTGCGATCATCATCCCGATCCCGGCGCCGGGCACCGGCTCCGCCTATATCAAGCAGAAACGCAAGATCGGCGATTACGCCACCGCGGCCGCGGCCGTTCTGGTTGGCGACGGGACGGCCTCGGTCGCCATGACCAACCTTGCCGACACCCCGATCTGGTCGGAGGCGGCGGGCGCCGCGCTGGCCGCCGGCGATATCGACGGCTGCGCCGCGGCCATGCTGGGCGCCATCGACCCGCAGGAGGATATGCGCGGCCCGGTCGCGTTCAAGAAACACGTCGCAGCGGTGGTTCTGCGCCGCGCCATCGACAGCGCGCTGTCGCGCCGGTCGTGAGAAAGGCAAATCCATGAGCAAGATGCACGTCAAATTCACCCTCAACGGTCAGGACGTGGAGGGCCTCGCCGAACCGCGCACCCTGCTGATCCACTTCCTGCGCGAGACCCTGAACGTCACCGGCCCGCATATCGGCTGCGAAACCAGCCATTGCGGCGCCTGCACCGTGGATATGGACGGCAAATCGGTGAAATCCTGCACCGTCTTCGTCGGCCAGGCCGATGGCAGGCAGATCACCACGGTCGAGGGGCTGACCAATGCCGACGGCAGCCTCGGCGTCATTCAGGAGATGTTCCGCGAACATCACGGGCTGCAATGCGGCTTCTGCACGCCGGGGATGATCACCCGCGCGCACCGGCTGCTGCAGGAAAACCCGAACCCGACCGAGGAAGAGGTGCGCTTCGGCATCGCCGGCAACCTCTGCCGCTGCACCGGCTACCAGAACATCGTCAAGGCGATCCTGGCCTCGGCCGAACAGCTCAACGCCATGAAGGAGGCCGCGGAATGAAGGACGAGATCCAAACCCCCGCAGACCGCAGCGCCAACCTCAAGGGGATGGGCTGCTCGCGCAAGCGTGTCGAGGATGTGCGTTTTACCCAAGGCAAGGGCAACTATGTCGACGACATCAAGCTCGACGGGATGCTCGTCGGCGATTTCGTCCGCTCCCCCTATGCCCATGCGCGGGTGACGGCGATCGAGACCGAAGCGGCGCTGAAGGTGCCCGGTGTGCTCGCGGTGCTGACCGCCAAGGATCTGGAACCGCTCGGGCTGCACTGGATGCCGACGCTGGCCGGCGACAAGCAGATGGTGCTGGCCGACGGCAAGGTGCTGTTCCAGGGCCAGGAGGTGGCCTTTGTCGTCGCCACCGACCGTTACGCCGCCGCCGATGGCGTCGCCGCGGTCGAGGTCGAGTATGAGGAATTGCCGGTCGTCACCGACCCGTTCAGGGCGCTGGACCCCGATGCCCCGGTGCTGCGCGAAGACCTCGCCGGCCAGACCGAGGGCGCCCACGGCCCCCGCCGCCACCATAACCACATCTTCACTTGGGAGGTCGGCGACAAGGAGGCCACCGAAAAGGTGCTGGATGAGGCCGATGTGGTGGCCGAGGAGATGGTCTATTATCACCGCACCCACCCGATGCCTCTGGAGACCTGCGGCTGCGTCGCCTCGATGGACAAAGTCACCGGCAAGCTGACCCTCTGGGGCACCTTCCAGGCGCCGCATGCGGTGCGCACCGTCGCCTCGCTGATCTCGGGCATCGCCGAACACAACATCCGCGTCATCAGCCCGGACATCGGCGGCGGCTTCGGCAACAAGGTCGGCGTTTATCCCGGCTATATCTGCTCCATCGTCGCCTCGATCGTGACCGGCAAGCCGGTGAAATGGGTTGAAAGCCGGATGGACAACCTGATGTCCACCGCCTTTGCCCGCGACTACTGGATGAACGGCAGGATCGCCGCCACGAAAGAGGGCAAGATCACCGGTCTGTGGTGCCATACCACCGCCGATCACGGCGGCTTTGACGCCTGCGCCGACCCGACCAAGTTTCCGGCTGGCTTCATGAACATCTGCACCGGCTCCTATGACATCCCGGTGGCCTATCTGGCGGTCGACGGCGTCTATACCAACAAGGCGCCGGGCGGGGTGGCCTATCGCTGTTCCTTCCGGGTGACCGAGGCCGCCTATTTCATCGAACGGATGGTCGAGGTTCTGGCGATCAAGCTGGGGATGGATGCGGCCGAGCTGCGCCGGATCAACTTCATCCGCGAGGATCAGTTCCCCTACCAGTCGGCGCTAGGCTGGGAATACGATTCCGGCAATTACCACGCCGCCTGGGACAAGGCGCTGACGGCCGTCGGCTATGACGCGCTGCGACAGGAACAGGCGCAGCGGATCGCGGATTTCAAGGCGGGCAAGACCCGCAAGCTGCTGGGCATCGGCCTGACCCATTTCACCGAGATCGTCGGCGCCGGGCCGGTGAAAAACTGCGACATCCTCGGCCTCGGCATGTTCGACAGCTGCGAGATCCGCATCCACCCCACCGGCTCGGCCATCGCCCGGCTCGGCACCATCAGCCAGGGTCAGGGCCACGCCACCACATTCGCCCAGATCATCGCCAGCGAGATCGGCATCCCCGCCGATGACATCACGCTGGAGGAGGGCGACACCGATACCGCGCCCTACGGTCTGGGCACCTATGGCTCGCGCTCGACGCCGGTCGCCGGGGCGGCGACCGCCATGGCCGCGCGCAAGATCCGCGCCAAGGCCCAGATGATCGCGGCTTATCTGCTCGAGGTGCACGACGGCGACGTCGAATTCGACGTCGACCGCTTCGTGGTCAAGGGCGCGCCGGAACGGTTCAAGACGATGAAAGAGATCGCCTTCGCCTCGTATAACCAGGCGATCCCGGGTCTCGAACCGGGGCTGGAGGCGGTCAGCTACTATGACCCGCCGAACATGACCTACCCGTTCGGCGCCTATATCTGCGTGATGGAGATCGACGTGGACACCGGCGAGCATAAGGTGCGCAAGTTCTACGCGCTCGACGACTGCGGCACCCGGATCAACCCGATGATCATCGAGGGGCAGGTCCATGGCGGCGCCACCGAAGGCTATGCCATCGCGATGGGTCAGGAGATCGTCTATGACGACATGGGCAACCACAAGACCGCGACGCTGATGGATTTCTTCGTGCCGACCTCGTGGGAGACGCCGCATTACACCACCGATCATACGGTCACCCCCAGCCCGCATCATCCGATCGGCGCCAAGGGTGTGGGCGAAAGCCCGAATGTGGGCTCGGTCCCGTGTTTCTCCAACGCGGTGCACGATGCCTTCCGTCCGTTCGGACTGGTCCAAAGCCACATGCCGCACGATCAATGGCGCATCTGGAAGATCGCCGACGATCTGGGCCTGCATGGCTAGGGCCATATCGCCGCCCGCCACCGGGGATGGGGCGGGCGGCGACGGCCAGGCGGATCGATCATGACAGCCGGAACCCATATCGCGTTGAAAGAGGCCCTCGGGCGGATCGGCTATGTTGCCGATGACAGCCTTGCGATGGCGCTGCATCTGGCGCTGTCGCTGGGCCGGCCGCTGCTGCTGGAAGGCCCCGCAGGGGTCGGCAAGACCGAGGTGGCCAAGGCGCTGACCGAGCATCTCGGCGCGCGGCTGATCCGCCTGCAATGCTACGAGGGGCTCGATGCCTCCCACGCGATCTACGAATGGAACTACCAGCGCCAGCTGCTGGCGATCCGCGCCGATCACGCCAGCGAAGAGGCGCTGTTTTCCGACCGCTTCCTGCTGAAACGCCCGCTGCTCGAGGCGATCACCCAGCACGACCCGCCGGTCCTTCTGATCGACGAGATCGACCGCGCCGACGAGGAGTTCGAGGCCTACCTCCTGGAAATCCTCTCCGATTTCCAGATCACCATTCCCGAGATCGGCACCATAGCCGCCAGCGCCCGGCCGGTGGTGATCCTGACGGCCAACGGCACCCGCGACCTGTCCGACGCGCTGCGCCGCCGCTGCCTCTATTCCTACATCGATTACCCCACCCGCGAGACCGAGCTGGCGATCCTTGCCAGGCGCGGGCCGAAGCTGGAGGCCCGGCTGGCCCGCCAGATCGTCGGCGTGGTGCAGGCGCTGCGGCGCGAGGATCTGGAAAAGAAACCCGGCATCGCCGAAATGCTCGACTGGTCCGCCGCCCTGGCCGGGCTGGGGATCAACGATCTGGCCGAGGACCGCGCGGCGGTTCAGGCGACGCTGGTCTGCCTGCTGAAGACCGCCGCCGACCGCGACGCCGCCCCCGCCGAAGTGATGGACCGCATCATCGGCAAGGTGGCGTAATGGGCGTGACCCGCTTTCCCGCCCGCGCCGAAGGGCTGGCCGACCGGATGACCGGCTTCATCGCGCATCTGCGCCTGAACGGCATGAAGCTGGGCCCCGGCGAGACGGCGGATGCGCTGGTGGTGCTGGGCGCGGTCAATGCCACCGACCCCGCCGAGGCCCGCCTGGCGCTCAAATCGCTGATCGTCCCCGATGCCGAGGGCTGGCGGCACTTCGACGAGCTGTTCGATGCCTATTGGTACAACGGCGGCAAGACCCGGACCGGCACAGCCAACGCCCATGTCCGCGTGCAGTCGGCCCGGCCCAGGCTGTGGCAGGGGCATCTGGACGCGCCCGGCGGCGGCGGCGACGGCGACGGGGAGAGCACCCCCGGCCAGGGCGAGGGCGAGGCCGAGGGCATCGACGGCCGCCTGATCGCCACCCGCACCGACAACCTGCACAAGCGCGACCTGCGCGAGCTGATGGACGAGGACAGCCGCCACGCCGCCGAGCGCGCCGCACTGGATCTGGCCCGCGCCATCCGCGACCGCCGCTCGCGCCGCCGCCGGCAGGCCCGGCGCGGCGCGGCCCTGGATCTGCGCCGGACCCTGCGCGCCAGCCTCGCCCGCGGCGGCGAGCCGATCGACCTGTTCCGCAAACAGCGCCCCGACCGGCCGATGCGCATCGTCGCGCTCTGCGATGTCTCGGGCTCGATGCAGCCCTACGCCCGGGTGTTTCTGGCCTTCGTCAAAGGGCTGATCGACGCCGACACCACCGCCGACGCCTACCTGTTCCACACCCGCCTGATGCGGGTCACCGGCGCCCTGCGCGATCACGACACGCTGCGCGCCGCCGGGCGGCTCAGCCTGATGGCCGAGGGGTTCGGCGGCGGCACCGATATCGGCGCCTCGCTGACCGCCTTTGCCGATACCTGCGCCTCCAGGGCGCTGACCCGGCGGACCGTCGTCCTGATCCTGTCGGACGGCTATTGCACCGGCGCGCCGGACAACCTGGCGCGGGCGCTGAGCCGCATCCGGCGCAAGGCGGGCCGCATCGTCTGGCTGAACCCGCTGCTGGGCTGGCAGGACTACGCGCCCATCGCCGCCGCCATGGCCGCGGCGCTGCCCCATCTCGACGCGCATCTGCCCGCCAACACCATCGACGCGCTTGCCGCGCTCGAACCCGAATTCGCACGGCTCTGAAAGGATTGGGCGCCATGGGACCCTTCGACATCTTCGACACCATCGACCGCCAGCGCCGCGCCGGGCGCCCGTTCTGCGTGGCGACCGTGGTGCGCACCGCCGACGTGACCTCGGCCAAGGCCGGGGCCAAGGCGGTGGTGACCGAGACGGGCGAGATCCTGGGCCATCTCGGCGGCGCCTGCGTGAAACGCGCGGTGCTCAGCGCCGGGCAGGAGGCCATCGGCAGCGGCGAAACCCGGCTGATCCGGGTGAAACCCTCGGAAAAGGTCGTTTCGCTCACCGATGCCGACGGCACGCAGGTGTTCAAAAGCGGCTGCCCCTCGGGCGGCACCGTGGATGTGCTGATCGAACCCTACGAGCTGCCGCCGCTGCTGGTGATCTTCGGCGACACCCCGATCAGCCGGGCGCTGGCGGCCCATGCGGCGCTGGCCGGATACCGCCTGGCGCTGCCCGAGGGCGCCGTGGGCCCGCCGGAGGCCGCGCGCTTTGCCGGCACCGACATCAGCGCGCTGCCCCTCGACCCGCGCGATTTCATCGTCGTCGCCAGTCAGGGCACGCAGGATCTGGCCTGTCTGCGCGCCGCGCTGGAAAGCCCGGCCGCCCGCGTCTCGATGATCGCCTCGCGCCGCAAGGCCGACGCGCTGACCGCCAAACTCGCCGCCGCCGGAATCGGGGCCGACCGCATCGCCGGGCTCAAATCCCCCGCCGGGCTCGACATCCGGGCCCTCGACCCGCAGGAAATCGCCCTCTCGGTGCTGGCCGAGATCGTCCTGTGGCGCAACACCGACCGCACCACGAAAGGAGACGCACATGAAAACCATGCGTAACTGGCTCAGGCGCCTTTGCGCGCCGCCCGCGCCGCCGCTGAGCCCCGAACAGCGGCAGGAGATCCTGCTGCACGCCCACCCGAGATGCTGCTGAGAAAGGGCTGAGTGCCTCATGGAGCTCGGCGGCGAAATCACCCTCGACACCGCCGGCCCCCGGCCGCGCGCCTTGTTCCGGGCAAGGGGGGCGGGGGTTGGGGGGCGGCGGGCGGAGCCGATACCCGGACCAGGAACAGCGAAAGGCAGCTCGCAGCCCGAAGCCGACATTGCGCAGGTTGAGAATTAGCAGGCTCGCGGCTAGAAACTCCCGACACCGCCGGGAGAAAGTTTATGGGCCAATCAGATGAAGCGCTTGATCACCTCAACGTGCTGTTGCATGCGCTACCCGTTGAAAACATGCCCATGACGCTTAGCGAACTTGACGGCTACCTGACCGGCATTCTTGCGTGCCCTGATACGATCATGCCTTCGGAGTGGCTGCCCCATGTCTGGGGGGAGACCGGCGAGGCAGACTTTCCCGACCAGAAAGCCGCCGAAGAAACGATCAGTGCGGTCATGGCGCACTACAATTCTGTGGCGGAGGCGATGGCGTACTCGCTTTGGGTCGAGCCTATCTACGAGGTTGATCCCAACAGCGACGAGACGTTGTGGGAGCCTTGGGTGGATGGCTTCACCCGCGCCATGAGCCTGCGACCGGACGCTTGGGAACGCCTACTCGATCAGGCCGACGAAGAGACGCAGGCTACGATGATCTTCTTGATGGCGCTTCAGGACATCTACACCGGGCGCAGCAAGTTCACGGATGACGAGATCGATCAGATCGACCTTGAAGCGCCCGATCTGATCCCGAACTGTGTGGCTACGATACTGCACCAGTCACGCCCTGAGCTTTCCCGCCCCGAGCCTGCAAATCTTCCCGGCATGCCGTTCAAGGCTGGTCCTCGACCAGGTCGGAACGATCCGTGCTCCTGCGGGTCGGGCCGCAAATACAAGCAGTGTTGCGGTCGGAACTGACCGGCCGTCTGAGATTTCATGGCAAGCACCCAAAGAGTGGCGGTCGGTCTCTTTGTGGGTGAGGGGCTGATGCGCTGCGCCACCGGTCCTCGGAACAGCTCGCGAGGGGAGGATTGGCTGCATTCAGCCCCAACGACGACCTTCATTTCTGCTGCTAGCCGGGTCGAACAACGTCCTTGACGAACAGCTCAGAATTGTAAGAACGTGAAAGAGTTCTTTTGTGGGGGAGTTATGAGCGATTTTGTGCAACTCGTGGAAGGGCTTGCGGAGCGATCCCGCGTGGCAGAACGGCAGGCAGTAACTGAAGAAGCCACAAAAACTTCAGTTATTTTGCCCTTGCTACAAGCTTGGGGCTTTGATGTTTTCAGCCTAAACGAAGTTATCCCAGAGTTTGTAGCCGATGTTGGAACAAAAAAAGGTGAAAAGGTTGATTTCGCTGTCAAAATTGACGGAAAAATTGCCATGTTGGTGGAGGCAAAACCCATCACCTCCAAGCTTGGCGATGCCCAGTTCAACCAGCTCTTCCGCTACTTCTCAGTCACTGAAGCACGCCTTGCTATCCTGACTAATGGGCGGGAGGCTTGGTTTTTTTCCGATACCGATGCTCCGAACAAAATGGACAAAAAGCCATTCTTCAAGTTCGATTTCCAGTCCTACGATGCAGTCCAAGTCGAGGAGTTGTCCCGTTTCCGCAAAGAGAGTTTCGCTATTGATCAAATTATCGAGGCCGCCTCTACGCTCAAGTATACGAGGGCGGCGTCAAACTATCTGAAAGCGCAACTTGAGGATCCCGACGACGAATTTGTCCGACTTGTCGGCCGACAAATTTACGATGGCTCGATCACCAAGAACGTAGCAGAACAATTGAAGCCGGCAATCCAGGCCGCGCTGGACGAACTGATACGAGATCGCATTCAGGACAAACTTTCCATCACCTTCCGGAACAACAGTAACGCAGACACCAGCAAGGTGTCGGATGAAGGTGACGCAGCGAAGAATGACGACGGCATCGTGACCACGGAGGAGGAGATCGAAGCCCATCGCATCGTCCGTGCTATAGGTGCGAAAATAGTAGACGTGAGCCGGATCGCTATACGAGATGCTAAGAGCTACTGCGCAATCCTAATGGACGACAACAACCGCCGCCCAATTTGTCGACTGTACTTCAACTCACCAACCAACAAATCGGTAGTCATTTTCGACGCGGATAAGAACGAACAGAAGTACAAAATTGCATCAATTGAAGAGCTTTACCAGTATGCTGAGGCATTTGAGGCGGTAATCACCGCATATAATGAATGAATCCGACGAGAATTCAAGCAGACCGGGCGTAGCAAAGCCCGGAGCCAGCCCAATCCGGACCCATTGCCCCCATCCGGCTATGGGCTGAGGTTAATCAGAGGAGGCGGTAAAGCAGTCGTTCGCGGCAGTGAGAGCATTAAACAGCAGCGTTCTATTGTGACGCATCTTGTTTTGATTGCGAAATCATGAATTTTTCTCTGCGCAGAATGAGTGAATGTATTCTTTAGTATACTCATAAGGGTCCAAAACGTACCCTTTAGCGACTTCAGCCGGATCATCCGACCAAGCGTGGTGAGACCACTTCCATTTCTTAGTTCCTTCGTACTCGTTGAAAGAACCCCAGCCTGATCGGCGCTCTTGCGAATTGCACGTCAGTATTAAACATTCAGTCAAGCGAGGTAAGAAGACGATCTCCGAAAACAACCGGTTGAGAGCCATAAATTTGGGTTCGAAGTAAATGCCAACGTGGACAGCCTCCAACCCACAGCGGTTGAACAAGTCATAAGTCTCATCATATTCGTCCGGCATACCGAGAGACGCAAGCGCACTCAAGCCTAGTCCACTAAATGGTTGACGCCGTTTCTTTCTTTCTACGTCGCTTTCGACAAATGAGTCAGAGCCGCCGCGGCGCTCCAGCAAGCTGACGACTGTTCGCTTGTTCTGAACGTAATCAAAATCATCGTGCTTGACTGTGCGAATATCGAAGAATTCGGCTACTTCTGGTGTGAGGTCAGAATGACCCAAGGTCTCTTCAAACACACCATTGATAAATGCCTGTGCTTGCTCTTTCGAGGGCACTTGGGCTTCAATCTTTTCGATCGCAGCTTTAGCTATGGCCAATGCCCCCATAGGTGGCTCAGGTGCTTCTTCGTCGACTTCGGGTTCGCGAAAAACCTCCTGCCTAAGCTCATAAAGTCGGCCTGCGTCGTTGCAGAACTTCTCTTGTGACGTTCCCTGTCGAATGAAATGCGGGGTTTGTCCACTTTGATTCAAGAAGGCGTCCCTCAAGGCGTTCTCTACGTCAGAGTAGTAAACAACTCCGTTTTCTTTTTGAAGGCAGGCCCTAATAAACTCATCAGTAAAAAGACTGATCGTATCACCCGCAAGTGAGAATTGGCTTTCTGTGCAGGATGAGAATTGAACGAACTTAGAAAACCCTGCCTTTAATTCACTCGTGATAGCGGGAATGGAGTTTTTGATTAAATTGCGCCCGGCCTCACAGGCGTCTATAATAACAACAGAAAGCTCTGCGCCAAACTGCCGAAGTAACTCGTATGCGTCTGCCCGAGAAAGTCCGGTGGTGTTTGGCGAAGCTTCCTTAAACCCCTCAAAACACATGTAGAAGTCATCCGCGTTTGAAAGTCCGTGACCAGAAAAATAAAGGAACGCTTCGTCGAACCCTTCTTCGGTTTCGGCCAGCGCTCGTATTCCGTCTTTAACCGTCGAAATAGGCTCGTCTACAAAGTCGACAATTTGGCTGAACTTTTGAGTTTCCGTCAGTAGCCTGCGCATTTGGGCGACGTCGTTGGCGCAGCAAGCCAGTTCGGATAGTTCCTTGTAGCGCGTGTTGCCGATTAGGATTGCGATGCTTTGACCCATGTGCCCCTCGAACTCTGCCTGCACTTCAGCGGCATGTATAACGGACTAAATGGCAGCGAGACAATGGCCGGATGAATGTCCGCTTCGGTTCGGATGCTCCTCTCGGTTCCGTTTCGCGAACACGACTTTGCAAATTCCGCTTCCTGCGCATCGCGGACATCGGCGCCAGGGGCACCGGCTCCTACTTCCGCACCGCCTCCAACCCCTCCTTCACGATCCGCCAGCGCAGCATTTCCTGCGCCACCTGCCAGGCCTTGTAGTCCATGCTGCGGCTGTCGGCGTCGTCCAGCAGCGCCAGCTCCCGGGCGGGGACCAGCCCGGCCAGCTCGTGGCCGTTGCGGGTGATCAGCACCCGCTCGCCGTCGCGGGCGACCAGTTGCACATAAAGGCCCAGCCGGTCGCGCAGCCGGGTGATCGGGCAGAGGTGGAGCATGGCGGGGGCCTCTCACGGGCTGGGGTCGGATGACGGGGTCGGATGACGGGGACGGGTGACGGGGTCGGGTGACGGGCGCGCAGGGTGGCCGGACGGGGTGAACGCCGGGTGAACGGCGCGTGCGCCGGGGCGCCGTCACCCGGGCGGTGCCGCGGATTGTACGAAACGGCGCGAAAAATCCCCAAACCGGCATATCGGGGGCGTCGGCGGGGGGGACGGACTGTACGGAACGGGGCGAAATCCCCCCGTTTCGCGGCGTCACTTGGCGTCACGTCACCCCGGCGGCGCGGATGATTTCATCCGCCGCCGCCTTGCGCCGCCCGCGCTTTGCACTCATCCTTGCCCGGCAAGGGTTGAGGGTCCGAAAAGGGGAGGATGCGGGAATGACATTTGCCGGAATGGAAGATCGGCTGGCCATCGAGAACGAAATGCCGTGGGAGGCGCGCGATCTGCCAAAGACGCTCTACCGTCTGCTGGCGGGCACCGCCCACAAGTTTCCGGACAACCGGGCGGTCAGCTATCAGCTCCTGTCCGGTCCGACCGACCGGGCCGAGACGCTGACCTGGGCGCAGCTTCTGGAAAAAGTCAATCAGGCCAGCAACTTGTTCCGTTCCCTCGGGGTCAGGGAGGGCGACGTCGTCGCCTATATCCTGCCCAATTGCACCGAGACCCTGATCACCATGCTGGCCGGCGCCACCGCCGGGATCGTCAACCCGATCAACCCGTTGCTGGAGCCCGAGCAGATCGCCTCGATCCTGCGCGAGACCGGCGCCAAGGTGGTGGTCACGCTGAAGCCGTTTCCGAAAACCGACGTGGCGCAAAAGGTCGCCGAGGCGGTGCGCCACGCCCCCCATGTGGACACCGTGCTCGAGGTCGATCTCAACCGCTACCTCACCCCGCCGAAATCCTGGATCGTCCCGCTGGTCCGCCCCAAGCTCGAAGGTAAGTCCTTGATCGCGCACGCAGATTACAAGGATTTCAACAAGGAGCTGGCGCGGCAGCCGAAAACGCTGTCCTTCGACGACGGCGGCAAGGACCGGGTCGCGTTCTACTTCCACACCGGCGGCACCACCGGCATGCCCAAGGTGGCGCAGCACAAGTATTCCGGCGCGATCTACAACGGCTGGCTTGGCCACCGGATGCTGTTCACCGAGAACGACAACATCATGTGCCCGCTGCCGTTGTTCCATGTCTTCGCCTGCCATGTGATCGTCATGGCCTCGGTCGCCTCGGGCGCGCATGTGGTGTTCCCCACCCCGGCGGGCTATCGCGGCGATGGCGTTTTCGACAACTTCTGGAAGCTGATCGAGCGCTGGAAGATCAGCTTCATCATCACCGTGCCGACCGCCGTCTCGGCGCTGATGCAGCGCCAGGTGGACGCCGATATTTCCACCGTGAAAACGGCCTTCTCGGGGTCCGCCCCGATGCCGCTGGAGCTGTTCAAGCGGTTCGAGAGCGCCTCGGGCGTCACCATCGTCGAGGGCTACGGGTTGACCGAGGCGACCTGCCTGGTCTCCTGCAACCCGCCGGAGGGCGAGAAAAAGGTCGGCTCGATCGGCATCCCGTTCCCCTATACGGATGTGAAGATCATGCGCGGCACCGCCGACGGCCCGCAGGAATGCGCGGTGGACGAGATCGGCGAGATCTGCATCTCCAACCCCGGGGTCTATGCCGGCCATACCTATACCGAGGCCGAGAAGAACGCCGATCTCTTCTACGACGACAAATACCTGCGCACCGGCG
Organism: Antarcticimicrobium luteum; assembly: GCF_004358185.1. Lineage (GTDB taxonomy): Bacteria > Pseudomonadota > Alphaproteobacteria > Rhodobacterales > Rhodobacteraceae > Antarcticimicrobium > Antarcticimicrobium luteum. The sequence continues at coordinate 126,122 of NZ_SMUV01000074.1, read as the reverse complement.
ATCTGGGCCGCATCGACCAGGACGGCTATCTGTGGATCACCGGGCGCGCCAAGGATCTGATCATCCGCGGCGGCCACAACATCGACCCGGGCGAGATCGAAGAGGCGATTCTGACGCATGAGGCGGTGAGTTTTGCCGGCGCCATCGGTCAGCCCGACGCCTACGCCGGCGAGATGCCCTGCATCTATGTCGAACTGGTCGAGGGCGCCGCCGTCAGCGCCGACGAACTGATGGAGCACTGCAAGGTCCATGTGCACGAGCGTGCCGCGCGGCCCAAGTTCATCGGCATCCTCGACGAGTTGCCAAAGACGGCCGTCGGCAAGGTGTTCAAGCCTGATCTGCGCAAGATGGCGATCACCCGCGTCTATAACGCGGCGCTGGAAGAGGCCGGCGTTCAGGCCCGTGTGGTCTCGGTGATCGACGACAAGACCCGCGGTCTGGTGGCCGAGTTGCGCCGCCACGGCGCTGACGAGGCCGATGTGGCGCATGTGCTGGGCAACTTCACCCGGCCGTGGGAATGGGAGAAATGAGCGACACGCGCGATTATTCCCGGCTGATCGACGAACAGACCTGGGCCTTTATCCGCAAGACCGCCGAGAGCTATCCCGAGGATACCGTCGCGGGCAGTATCGCGGACCAGCGCCGGGTCTACGACGCCATGTGCAAGGTCTTCTATCAGGGCCGGCCCAAGGGCGTCGCGGTGCGGGACGTCTCCGCCGACGGGGTGCCGGTGCGGATCTATTCTGCCGGCGATCCGGGCTGCACGGTAATGTATTTCCACGGCGGCGGTTTCGTCGTCGGCGGGCTCGACAGCCATGACGACGTTTGCGCCGAGATCTGCGCCATGACCGGCTATCGCGTCGTCGCCGTCGATTACCGGTTGTCGCCTGAGCATCTGCATCCGGCGGCCTTTGACGATAGCTGGACGGCGACGCAATGGGCGGCGCGGGAATTCGGAGTCGATCTGGTTCTGTCGGGCGACAGCGCGGGGGGCAACCTGGCCGCCGCGGTGGCGCATCACGCGCGCGGGCGGCTCAAGGGGATCGTCGGGCAGGTGCTGATCTATCCCGCCTTGGGCGGCGACCGCAGCGCGCCCTCCTACCGCGAAAACGCCGACGCGCCGATGCTGACGCTGCAGGAGGTTCTGTTCTACATGGGCGTGCGTCTTCCCGAGGGGCAGGCAGAGCCAACGGACGATCCCACCTATGCGCCGCTGCAGGACAGCGATTTCTCCGACTTGCCTCCGACGGTGATCGTCACCGCTGATTGCGATCCGCTGCGCGACGACGCCCCGGCCTATGCCGCGCGGCTGCGCGCGGCCGGTGTTCCGGTGCATTGGATCAACGAGGCGGGGCTGGTCCACGGCTATCTGCGCGGGCGCAGCATATCGGCCCGCATCCGCGAAAGCTTCGAGCGCATCGAAGTGGCGATCGAGGCGCTGGGGCAGGGGCTCTGGCCCTACGACTGAGCTACGACTGAGGCGGCCTATACTCCCAGCCGGTCCAGCAGGCGATAGCCCGTGACAGTGGCCGCCACGCCGAGGCGGCGCAGCCCGTGCAGCGGGATCGGCCGGGCGGGGGTGATCGGAAAGTCCAGTTCCGCGTCCGGTTTCCCCATCGCCCAGTCGGCCATCACCCGGCCCATCGCCGTGCCCATCGCCACGCCGCGCCCGTTGTACCCCAGCCCGGCGAGGACGCCGTCGCCCAGCCGGTTCAGATGAGGGTAATGATCGGCCGTCACCGCAACGAAGCCGCCCCATCCGTACCCCCACCTCACACCTTTGAGCTGCGGGAACATCTGCTCCGAGACCCGCCGCAGCGCCGCCATCTGCCGCCGGGTGGCGCCGTCGGAATAGGCGCCGCGCCCGCCCATGATGAACCGCCCCTGCGCATCGCGCCGGAAATAGAGCAGCAGGCGGCGGCTGTCCGAGGGCGCCTGCAGGCCGGGCAGCAGGGTTTCCAGCACGTTTTCAGGCAGCGGATCGGTGGCCACCTGCACCGAACGCACCGGCACCACCGTGCGCGCCAGCGGCGGCATCAGCCCGTCGGTATAGCCATTGGTGCAGAGCAGCAGTTTCTCGGCTGTCAGCGTGCCCTGTGCGGTGGCGATCCGGTAGCCGCCGGCGGTCTTCTCCAGCCCCGTGGCCCGGCTCCGCCCATGTAGCACGGCCCCGGCTTTCTGCGCCGCCCCGGCCAGCCCGAGGGCATAGTTCAGCGGGTGCAGGTTGCCGCCGCGCCGGTCGCTCAGCCCGCCGCAATAGGCCTCAGTGCCGATCATCTCCGCGATCTCCTGTGCACTCAGCGGCGCGACATCGGCGCCGCGCTGTTGCCACTGCCGGGCCAGATCGTGCAGCTCCTCCCGGGCCTTTGGCGTATGGGCGGCGCGAATCCACCCGCTCTGCACCGCATCGCACTGAATTGCGTGGCGGCGGATCAAATCGAACACCAGCTGCCCCGCCGCACCGGACAGCGCCACCATGCGCCCGCCCGCCTGGGCGCCAAAACGCGCCTCGATCGCGTCGGGCGCGTCCTTCAGCCCCGGATTGACCTGCCCGCCGTTGCGCCCCGAGGCGCCCCAGCCGGGGGTCTCGGCCTCCAGTACCGTCACCCGCCGCCCGGCCTCGGCCAGATGCAGCGCCGCCGATAGCCCGGTGAAGCCGCCGCCGATCACCGCAACCTCGGTCTCCGCCTCGCCGATCAGCGGCGGGCAGGCGGGGGTGGGGTTCGCGGTGTCCGACCAGAGGCTGCGCGCGATCACGGGGTTTTCATTTTCGATCATGATATGCGATTTATCCACAGAGCTTCACTTTCCGACCCGCCCATAAGGAACCCGTCTCGCAAAATTCGTCAATTCCCCACAGCGTCAGGCGGCACGAAATCCCGCGCAAGGGGGCAATTCCGCCTGGTCCCCCTGTCGGTGGCGGTTTTTCGGCCACCGAAAACATCGGGCCGGGACATCCTGCGGTGTAAAGAGGGCCGATAACCCACTGCCGTGAATGCTGAATCTGGTCATGCACAGCGTACCCTCAGGTCAGGAATGGCGTCGCCTTCATCGTCTCGGGGATCGGGGCGCCCAGCCGGTGCAGGATCGTCGGCGCCAGTTGCAGCTGATCCAGCACGGTGTCGGGCTCCGGTCCCTCTGCCGGCCCGAAGTAATAGAGCGCCGCCTCCTGTTGCAATGCGCCGCGCCCGCCGTGGTGGCCGCGCTCGTCCTGGCCATGGTCGGCGGTGACGATGATTTCATACCCCGCCGCGCGCCACTTCGGGATGAAGGGCGCCAGCATCTCGTCCATCACCGCGCAGGCGTGGTCCATCTCCTGGCACTCATGGAAAAACCGGTGTCCCATGCTGTCGAGCGTGCAGGTGTGCAGCATGCCGTAGTCCAGCCCGAAGCGCTGGCAGAGGCTGGTCAGCGTGGCGAACAGATCCACATCCGAGGGTGTCATCTGGTTGATCAGCCCATAGCCGGTCATGGTGTGGAACCGGCCGTGGTTGATGGTGCCGCTCTCCGGCTCGTCATATTCGATGTCGCGCACCAGATCGAAGGGCGCGCGGTTGAAGAACTCCGACCAGAAGGAATGCGCGACCGCGCCGGTGATGCCGCCACCCTGCTGCACCTGGCTGAACACATCCGGATGGCTCAGCCGGAACACATTACCGTTGCCGGTGCAGCCATGCTCGGCCGGGGCCACGCCGGTGTGGATCGAGGCATAGCAGCTGGCCGAGATCGACGGCAGCACCGCGCGGATCTTCCACACCCGGGCATCGCCGCTGTCGACCCAGCCCTCCAGATTGCCGAACAGCCGACGCCAGTTGCGCCAGGGAATCCCATCAAGAATGATCAGCAACAGTTTGTTCTTCATCATCTTTTCTCAATCCGCCTGGTCCGGGTGCGGCCCGGAATCTTTTCTGGTCCGAAATATCCTCGGGGGTGAACTGGCCCGCTGGGCCAGCAGAGGGTCAGTTCCCCGCGCTCTCCATCCTGCGATGCGCGATCACCTGTTCCAGCCAGCCCAGCTTCATCTCCGGCACCGAGGACAGCAGCAGGTCGGTGTAATCGTCGAACGGCGGGTTCAGAACCTGGGACTTGGGACCATAGCGCACCACCTTGCCGCGATGCATCACCGCAATGGAATCGGCGATGGCGCGCACCGTGGCCAGATCGTGCGTGATAAAGAGATAGGCCACGTTCTCGATCTTCTGCAGGTCCAGCAGCAGCTTGAGGATGCCGTCGGCCACCAGCGGGTCCAGCGCGCTGGTCACCTCGTCGCAGATGATCATCCGGGGTTTGGCGGCCAGCGCCCGCGCGATGCAGACCCGCTGTTTCTGCCCGCCCGACAGCTCGGCCGGATAGCGGTCGATGAATCCGTCGCCCATTTCGATCTCGTCCAGCAGCTCCTTGACGCGCTTGCGCTTCTCGGCGCCTCGCATGCCGAAATAGAACTCCAGCGGGCGGCCGATGATGGTGCCCACGGTCTGGCGCGGGTTCATCGCCACGTCGGCCATCTGATAGATCATCTGCACTTCGCGCAGATCCTCGCGGGTGCGCCGCTCCAGCGCCGGCGACAGGGTGCGGCCGGCGAACTCGATCCCGCCGGCGCGCGGCGGCAGCAACCCGGTGATCACCCGTGCCAGCGTCGATTTGCCCGAACCGCTCTCACCCACCACGGCCAGCGTCTGACCGGGGTGCAGATCGACCGAAACATCATGCAGCACGTCGAAGGGCGTGCCCTTGTAGCGCGCGGTGATGCCCCAGACGCGCAGTACCGGGTCGGGTGTGGGCGGCTTTTCCGCGTGTTCGATCGAACGGACCGAGACCAGCGCGCGGGTGTAATCCTCTTGCGGTGAATTGATGATCTGATCGGTGGACCCGTATTCCACCATGTCGCCATCGCGCAGCACCATGATGTCGTCGCTGACCTGCGCCACCACCGCAAGGTCGTGGGTAATATAGAGCGCGGCGACGCCGGTGTCGCGGATCGCCTCCTTGATGGCGGCGAGCACGTCGATCTGGGTGGTCACGTCCAGCGCGGTCGTGGGCTCGTCAAAGACCACCAGATCGGGCTGCGGGCAGAGCGCCAGCGCGGTCATCGCCCGCTGCAATTGCCCGCCCGAGACCTGGTGCGGATAGCGGTTGCCGAAGGTCTCGGGGTCGGGAAGTCCGAGTTTGGCGAACAGCGCCACCGCCCGCGCCTCGGCGTCGGATCTGGAAAAGCGGTTGTGATGGATCGCCGCCTCGGTCACCTGTTCCATCAGCCGTTTCGCCGGGTTGAAGGCGGCGGCGGCCGATTGGGCCACATAGCTCACCTCGGCGCCGCGCAGCTGGCGCAGCCCGCGCAGGCCCCCTTTGAGGATGTCGCGGCCGTTGACCCAGACCTCGCCGCCGGTGATCTCCACCCCGCCGCGGCCATAGCCAAGCGCTGCCAGCCCGATGGTGGATTTCCCGGCGCCGGATTCGCCGATCAGCCCCAGAACCTTGCCCTTCTCCAGCGTGAAGGAGACGCCATGGACGATCTCGATCTCGCGCGGCGGCTCTCCGGGCGGATAGGCGGTGGCGCCGATCCTCAGATCGCGCACGTCGAGCATTGCGTCGTTCATCAGCCGCGCCCCCCCTTCAGCGATGTGGTCCGGTTCAGGACCCAGTCGGCCACCAGATTGACCGAGATCGACAGCGTGGCGATGGCCACGGCCGGCAGCAGTGCCGCGGGGATGCCATAGACGATGCCGTCCTTGTTTTCCTTTACGATGCCGCCCCAGTCGGCCGCCGGCGGCTGCACGCCCAGGCCCAGGAAGGAGAGGGTGGAAACGAACAGCACCATGAAGATGAAGCGCAGCCCCATCTCGGCCACCAGCGGTGACAGCGCGTTCGGCAGGATCTCGCGGAAGATGATCCAGCCGCGCCGCTCGCCGCGCAGCTTGGCGGCCTCGACATAGTCCATCACGTTGATGTCCACGGCGACGGCCCGGGCCAGGCGATAGACCCGTGTGGAATCGAGCAGCCCCATCACCAGGATCAGCATCGGCACCGTCACCGGCATCACCGAGAGCACGACAAGCGCAAAGATCAGTGTCGGGATCGACATCAGCAGATCGACCGTGCGCGACATCAACTGGTCGGCCCAGCCGCCCAGAACGGCGGCCAGAAACCCCAGGATCGCGCCGGTGGAAAAGCTCAGCACCGTAGCCGCCGTGGCGATAAAGATGGTCGTGCGCCCGCCATAGATCAGCCGCGTGAGCAGGTCGCGGCCGATATTGTCGGTGCCCAGCCAATGTTCGGAACTGGACTGCTCCCACACCCCGCCGACCACCTCCGCCATGCCGTAGGGGGCCAGCAGCGGCGCGAACAGCGCGGCGAGGAAATAGAGCGCAGTAAAGACAAGGCCGACCGCGGCTGCAAAGGGGATCCGGTTCATTTGGGATGCCTCAGGCGCGGATTGGACAGGATCGAGACGATATCGGCCACCATGTTCAGCCCGATATAGACTGCGGCAAAGATCAGCCCGCAGGCCTGCACCACCGGCACGTCGCGCTTGGAGACGTGATCGACGAGGTATTGACCCATGCCGGGATAGGTAAAGACCACCTCGATCACCACGACGCCGACCACGAGATAGGCCAGGTTCAGCATCACCACATTGACGATCGGGGCGATGGAGTTCGGAAAGGCGTGGCGACAGATCACCTGAAACCGGTTCAGCCCCTTGAGCTCGGCGGTCTCGATATAGGCCGACTGCATCACGTTGAGGATCGCCGCCCGGGTCATCCGCATCATATGCGCCAGCACCACCAGTGTCAGAACCATGACCGGCATCGCGATGGACGACAGCTTTTCGCCCAGGCTCATGCTGTCGTTGATCATCGCCACCGATGGGAACCAGCGCAGCTTGACCCCGACGACATACATGATGACGTAGCCGATCAGGAATTCTGGGATCGAGATCGAGGCGAGCGTCACCGCCGAAATCAGCTTGTCCGGCCAGCGGTCGCGAAAGCGCACCGCCAGAAGGCCGAGAAAGATCGCCAGCGGTACCGCGATCACCGCGGCCCAGAAGGCGAGGAACAGGGTGTTCTTCATCCGGCCGCCGATGCTCTTGGCGATGTCCTGACCATTGGTCAGCGCGGTGCCCAGGTCGCCCTGCAAGGCGCCCACGAGCCAATCGAAATACCGGGTGATGGCGGGTTCGTTCAGGCCCAGGTCCCGGCGCAGGTTGGCCAGCGCCTCGGGTGTAGCCGACTGGCCCAGGATCGACTGCGCCACATCGCCGGGCAAAATCTGCGTGCCGGCGAAGATCAGCGCAGAGACGAGAAACAGCAGAAGGAGGCCCAGCGCGACGCGCTGGGCCACCAGTTTCAATGCAGGCCCCATTTTAGGCGGTCACCCACATCTTGATAGGGGCGTAGAAGTTCATCAGCGCGAAGCCCTTCGACTCGCCCCAGCCGGCGACCTTGTCGGTGGTGGCGTCGATGAAGTCGTTGAACATCGGGCAGATCAGGCCGCCTTCGTTGTGCAGGATCATGCCCATGTCGGCATACATCTGCTTGCGCTTGGCCAGGTCCAGCTCGGCCCGGGCCGAGATCAGCAGCTGGTCGAACTTTTCGTTCTTGAACCGTGTGTCGTTCCAGTCCGCGGTCGACAGATAGGCGGTGGAATACATCTGGTCCTGAACCGGGCGGCCGCTCCAGTAGCTGGTGCAGAAGGGTTGCTTGTTCCAGACCTCGGACCAGTAGCCATCGTTCGGCTCCCGCTTGACCTCCAGCGGGATGCCCGCAGCGTTCAGAGATTGCTGGTACAGTGCCGCGGCATCCGGTGCGCCCGGGAAGGAGTTGTCCGAGGTGCGCAGCAGCACCGAGCCGTCATAGCCCGACTTCTTCCAGTGGAACGCGGCCTTGTCCGGGTCGTATTCGCGCTGCGGCAGCGGCGTGAACAGCGGATAGGCGCCGTTGACCGGGATGTCGTTGCCCACGGTGCCATAGCCGAACAGGATCTTGTCGACCATCTCCTGCCGGTTCATGCCGTATTTCAGCGCCATCATCACGTCCGGGTTCGAGAACGGCTCGGTATCCACATGGGCGATGAACACGTAATGCCCCGGCCCGGACTTGCTGCGGACCTCGATGCCCGACGCGCGGGCGACAAGGCCGGCGGTGCGCGGCGGCACGCGGTTGATCATGTGGACCTGGCCCGACTGCAGCGCGGCCACGCGCGCGGTGTCGTCGTTGATGATGATCAACTCAATTGTTTCGGCATGGCCCTGCGAGTCGTCCCAGTAATTCGGGTTCTTTTCGCCCACGAACCGCACGCCCGGCTCGACCGATTTCAGGATATAGGGGCCGGTGCCGACAGCTGCGGTCGGGTCGTCCTTGCCGCCGTTCGGCTGGATCAGCAGGTGATAGTCGGTCATCAGGAAGGGCAGGTCGGCGTTCGGCTGCTCCAGCTCTATGATGAACTTGTCGCCCTCCACGCGCATGCTCTGGATGCCGCGCATGATCCCCAGTGCACCCGATTTCGTGTCTTCGCCGGAATGGCGTTCCATCGTGGCCAGCACATCCTCGGCGGTCATCGTCTTGCCGTTCGAGAAGGTCACGCCAGAGCGGATCTTGAAGGTCCACGCCTTGGCATCAGGCGAGGACGAGTAGCTTTCGGCCAGGCGCGGCTCGACGCCGCCATCGGCGGCCTGCTCCAGCAGGGGCTCGCCCCACAGCCGGGTCACCATGGTCTGGCCCTGGTTGGCCGACAGCGCCGGGTCAAGGCTGTCGGCGGAGCCGCTGCCATTGACGCCGACCTTGATGGTGCCGCCCTTCTGCGGTCCGGCGGCATAAACAGCCTTGGTCATCAGGCCGTTGGCCGCCGCGGCGGTCAGGCCCAGGGCGGCGGCGCGGCCCATGAATTCGCGGCGGGACATCCGCCCCGCGATCACGCGGCCGGCGAAGAAATCGAGTTTATTTTGCATTCATGGCTCCCGTTATTGTCTTCTGCATCTGACGCGCAGGTTTATTGACTGATGGGTCAAGCGTCGCCCATTTCCCCCTCGGTCGCAACCCTTAATGCCGGATGAATGGTCAATTTGCGTCACGTGGTATGCTGTCTGCGACCTCGCGGTGGTGGACGCGGACCTCCCCCTCATAGGCCTCCAGTGTGGCACGCAGATGAAAATGGCTTGCGTCCGACCACATCTCGCAGCGGGTCTCGGTGCGCAGCCGCCAGTCGCCGCGGGCGCGTTCGTCGGTCCAGTGGCACCAGCCGCGGGCCGAGAGCGGGTCGCCCGGGTGGATGGTCCAGCGCTCGCGCGCGACGGTGCCGCCGATCAGCCCGTGATCGAGATCCTCGCGCTTGCCGAAATCGTCCTCGATCACCAGCGTCACCGCGCCGGTGACCGTATCGGTCTCGATTCGTCGGATATGGCGCTGGTCCCGCAGGGGGCGGGTTTGCCAGGGCGCTTCGGCCTCGGGCGGGGGGAAGTGCCATTCGTCGCCCGCCGAGGTCGCGCGGACGGGCAGGTCCATCCGGCCCTCCTCCAGCGTCAGCCCGGCGGTGTCCGGGCTGGGCCAGATCAGCGGCCAATAGGCGGACGAGACCGCCACGCGCAGCCGGTGCCCCCGTGGCACCCGATAGGCGATGTGATCGAGACTGACGGCGATGTCATAGCTTTTGCCCGGTTCCAGCGGCTGCGGAGACGCATGACTGTCGCGGTGGGTCAGGTTCAGCACCCCATAGGTGATCCGCGACGAGACGCCGTCCGGGTGGACGTGATTGAGCCGCACCGCGATCTGCGCCTGCGGTTTGTCGGCGCGCAGCCTCAGGTGCAGCACCGGCGCGCCGAGGATGTCGGTGTCCGCCTCCAGTGGCGCGCTGTCGAACGAGGCAGAGAGGGCGTCGTCACAGCGCTGGTCGCCGGGCATCTCGGGGCCCAGCCAGATGGCGCAATATTCGCCGGCCGCCATGCCGCAGTGATGCGGCGAGCGGACCAGCCGGTCGAGCGGGCCGGGGGTATCGGAGAGGCCGTTGTCGGTCAGGTGCTGCGTCCGAACCGGGATATGCGAGGTCGCCCCTTCATCCTCGGCAACCCAGCGGCCGGGGCGGTCGGCATACCAGGCGGCGGGGCGCAGCCCGTCCATCAGATAGGCGCGGTAGTCGGGATCGTCCTCGACGCCGGTCGCGATCCCCTTCAGCCAGCGATCCCACCAGCGCAGCGCCTCTTGCAGGAACCCGATGCGCGGCTCGGGCACGGCGAAATGCGGGTATTTGTGAACCCAGGGGCCGACGATCCCCTTGGCGCCGGGGATGTTCTCGACGATCTGCGGCACCGCGTTCTTATAGGCGTCGCCCCAGCCGCCCACCGCCAGCACCTTGGCCCTGATCACGCTGTAATCCTCGCAGACCGAGCCGTGTCGCCAATAGGCGTCGCGCCGCTGATGCCGCAGCCATGTGGCAGGCAGGAAGGGTTCGTTCTCCAGCCGGTTCAGCCACATGTCGCGCCAGGCCTCGCCCACCAGCGCCGGATCCGGCGCGCGGCTGGAATAGGACCACATCGTCGCCCCCCAGCCGAGGTTCTCGTTCAGCAGGCAGCCGCCCTTGTAGTGGATGTCGTCGGCGAACCTGTCGACGGTCGAGCACAGCGTGATGATCGCCTTCAATGGCGCGGGCGCCAGGGCGGCCACCTGCAGGCCGTTGAACCCGCCCCAGCTGATCCCCATCATGCCGACCGCGCCGCTGCACCAGTCCTGCGCAGCCAGCCAATGAACCACCTCGACCGCATCGTCGAGCTCCTGCTTGGTATACTCATCCGCCATCAGCCCCTGGCTGTCGCCGTTGCCGCGCATGTCGACCCGCACGCAGGCATAGCCGCGCCTTGCGAAATAGGGATGGGTCAGCGCATCGCGCGCGGTGGTGCCGTCGCGTTTGCGGTAGGGCAGATATTCCAGGATGACCGGGACCGGATCGTCCCCCGCATCCACCGGGCGCCAGATCCGGGCGGAGAGCCGGCAACCGTCTGAAAGGGTGATGCCCAGGTCGGGCAGCTCTTCGATCTCGCGCAGGGCGTTGCGATTGTCCGTCATGGCCCGACTGTTCGCGCCGGACCCTGACCTGTCAAGCGCGCAGAGCGATCAGCAGATCCATGACATTGGTGCCGGTCGGGCCGGTCGTGAGCAGGGCGTCACGCGCGGCGAGATAGCTTCCGCTGTCGGCGGCGGCCAGCGCCGCTGCCCCGCCGGGCCCCCAGGTGGCGCCGTCAACGATGCCGCCGGCGGCATCGGTCGGCCCGTCAGTGCCGTCGGTGCCGCCGACCACGACGGTGATCCCCGCGCAACCCGCGATCTCCCGCGCCAATGCCAGCGCCAGCGCCTGGTTGCGCCCGCCGCGGCCGGGATGCTCGGGCAGCACCACCGTGGGCTCGCCGCCGAGGATCATTGCGCCGGGGCCCATGACGCGGATGCGCGCGCCGATCCGGGCCGCCAGAACCTCCAGATCGTCGTGCAACGCTTCTTCCTCGGCCAGCACTGCGATCCCCCGCGCGCGGGCCTCCGCCGCCGCGGCCGCCCGGGCATGGGCGTTGCTGGCGACAATCTCGGCACTGTAGTCAAAGGCCGGGGCAGGCGGCGCGGCGCCGATCCCCGAGCCGATCACCCCCAGATCGTCGCCCGGAACGTCCGATATCGCCAGCACCCGTACCCGCGCGCCGCGGAAATGCGACAGCAGACCGCCGCCCTTGATCCGCGAAATCAAGCGCCGCTCTGCGTTCATCGCAGTGATGTCCAATCCGGCGGCAAGCAGGTGGCGGTTCAGCGCGGCGAGATCGTCCAGCGTCTTGCCCTCTGCCAGATCCTCGGCCAGCGACGACGCCCCGCCGGAGACCAACAGCAGCAGGCGCTCGCCCGGCACCATCGCCTCCACCGCCTGGCGCAGTGCCGCGCCGCCGCGCAGGCTGCGGGCGTCGGGCACCGGGTGGGCGGCCTCGATCAGCGTCACGCCCTCGGGCAGCCCGTCGCCATGGCCGTCCTTGGTGACCACCAGTGCAGGCACATCCGGAAACCGCTCCAGCGCGGCACGGGCCATCGCGCCCGCCGCCTTGCCCACGGCGAAGATACGGTCGGGGGCCTCAGCGCCCTCAAGCGCCGCCCGGGTGGCGGCATGGCCCCCCACGGCGGCGACGCCGGCGGTCCACAGGGCGAGGGTGGTGTCGCGCGGGTCCATTCAGACCTCCATCCAGATGGTGATCGGTCCGTCATTGACCAGCGCCACCTTCATGTCGGCGGCGAAGCGCCCGGTTGCGACCGGCACCCCCTGCGCCGCCATCTGCGCGGCGAAATAGTCATAGAGGCGTTTGCCCTCCTGCGGCGGCGCGGCGGTGGAGAAGCCGGGGCGGTTGCCGCTGCGGGTGTCGGCGGCCAGGGTGAACTGGCTGACCACCAGCGCCGAGCCGCCCGCGTCCAGCAGCGAACGGTTCATCTTGTCGGCCTCGTCCTTGAAGATGCGCAGCCTGGCGATTTTTGCCGCCAGCTTGTCGGCCTGCGCCTCGGTGTCGCCCTGCATGGCGCAGACCAGGATCAGCAGGCCGGGGCCGATTTCGCCGATCACCTCGCCATCGACCGTGACGCTCGCTTCGCTCACACGTTGGATCAGGGCGCGCATGGGGTCTCCTTCCATCCGGGCGCGTCGGCACCGGGGCGCGTGATGCTGTCGCTTGCGGCGCGGATGCCATGGGCGAGGGCGGCGCGCAAGGCCGCCTCGGGCAGATCCAGCGGCTTGGCCAGCAGCCGCGCATGGGTCAGATGCGCTAGGAACCCGGCGTTGAAGATATCGCCCGCGCCGACGGTATCGACCTCCTGCGTTTGCGGGGCAGGCAAGGCAAGGATCTCAACGCCGCGCATGGCCACCGCGCCCTGCGCCCCTCGCGTGTGCAGCAGCAGCGGCGCATCGGCGCGGAGCCGGTCCAGCGCGCCGGGGCCGAGCCAGTGCAGATCCTCGTCGGAGACCTTGACCACATCCGCCAGCGCCGCCATCCGCATCAGCCGCGCGCGATAGCCTGCTTTATCCCGTACCGGCCCGGGGCGGATATTGAGGTCGAGCCAGATCAGCTGTCGGTCCGCCGCGCGCCGCGCCAGCGTCTCGAACGCCTCTGCCGCGGGCGGGGCGATCAGGCTGATGCCGCCGAAGACCAATGCCTGGGCGCCCGCGGACAGCGGATCGGGCAGGTCGGCGACTGCATAGATCGCCCCGGCGGTGCCGGTGTCGTAAAGGTCAAAGCGCGTACCGCCCGCGACCGGCTGCGCCAGCGCCAGCGGGCAGGGGCGCTCGGACCGGATGGCATGGCTCAGCGAGACGCCTTCGGCCTGCATATGCTGTGCCAGCCGCTGCCCCGCCGGATCGGTGGACAGCGCGCCGACGAACCCCGCCCGCACCCCCTGCCGCGCCAGCGCAACGGCGCAGTTCAGCGCCGCGCCGCCCGGCACCGGGCGAAAGCCGGCGCCGCCGCCATCCAGCGCGGCCGGCACCAGATCGAGCACCGCCTCGCCGCAGCACAGGATCGCCGGCTCGCTCATCCGCGCCAGGTCACGATGTCGTCCACCGGGGCGCGCCCGGTGCGGAAGCCATTGGCCGGATCGTCGGGGTCGGCATGGCCGAAGGAGATCGCACAAAGCACCAGCCGGTCCTCGGGGATGTCGAACCAGCGGTGCAGGAAGGGCGCGAAAGAGGCCACCGCCGCCTGCGGGATCGTCGCCACCCCTGCGGCCTGCGCCGCCATGCAGAACCCGGTGACGAAGCCGCCGCAATCAAGCGCGCCATAGGGGCCGAGGTCCGCCGGGCTGGAGATGATGGCGCAATGGGGCGCGTCGAACAGCTCGAAATTCCGCATCATCTGGCGGGCCGATCCGGCGCGGTCGCCCTTTTCGACGCCGACCGCTTCGTAAAGCTGCCAGCCGCAGGTGCGCCGCCGGTCGCGGTAGACGCCGGGATAGCTGCTGGGAAACGGCAGGTCGGGCTCATGCCCGCCTGCCATCGCCTGTTCCATCAGCGCGGCGCGGAAGGCGTCGGTCTCTTCGCCGCTGGTGATGGCGAGGTGCCAGGGCTGGGCGTTGCACCAGGACGGCACCCGGCGGGCGGCGGCGACGATCTGCTCGATGGTTTCCCGTGGCACCGCGTCGGGCCGGAAGGCGCGGCAGGAAAACCGCCGGGCCATCAGCGCATCGAGATCGTCCAGGGTCATGTGTTTGCTCCCGCCTGTTTGCCGTGTCTCGGCGCAGAATGGCGGTGGCCGAAGGGGGGTGCAAGGGGCGCAATTTGAGCCGGATCAAAGAGGGTCCGGGGTTGAAGTGCATAAGGTAGCCTCACCCACTTGAACAGGAGGAATCGGACATGGTTGAGAAAACCGATCACGCGGGACTTTGGCCGTCGCTCTACGATCCGCTGCGGGCGCTGGGCACCCGGCTGGCCGACTGGCTGAGCCCGGCGACCGAGGCGTCGAGCAACGACACCGCCTATGACATCTCGATGGAACTGCCGGGCGTGTCGGAGGACGATATCGAGCTGACCGTCGAGGATGGCGTCGTCACCGTGCGCGGCGAAAAGAAGACGCAGCAGGAGAAAAAGGGCGACACCTGGTATTTCAGCGAACGCCAGTATGGTGCGTTCCGCCGCTCGTTCCGCCTGCCCGAGGATGCCGACGGCGACAAGGCCGGCGCCCGGATGGTCGACGGCGTGCTGCATGTGACGGTGCCCAAGCGCAGCCTTGAGGCCACCAAGGAGGCGCGCAAGATCAACATCGCGCGCGGGTGACGCGGCGGGCTGCGCCGCCTCGCGGTAGGGTGCTGCCCTTTGTTGTTCTTACTGGTTCAGCGCCGCCACATAGCCGATGCCGGCGGCGACGATCAGGCCCAGCACCACGGCGACGGTAATCTTGATCGCCGACCAGGGCCGCTCGCCCTGCACCCGTCCGGTGCGGCCGTTGACCACGAAACGGTACGTTTTGCCGCGATATTTGTACGCTGCCAGCCAGACCGGCAGCAGGATATGCTTGAAGGTCACATCCGAGACATCGGTGTCGATCTGGTGGATTCGCTGCTGATCGCCGCCGATGTCGAAGCGCACGTCGCGTTCGATCACACGGGCCATATGGTCGCGCGCCTGAGTGTACCCCTCGTCCAGCTCCACCGTATAGGCCTCGGCCCGGAACCCGGCGAGGTATTCCGGTCGGTAGGGTTCCAGCGCCGGCAGGTCCCAGGGCTCAAGCGCGTCGGTATAGCGTTTCGGAAGGCTTTTCGAGGCCAGCACCAGCACGTCGTCGAAGAACCGCGCGACGCGGCCCGCGGCAGGGGTCCAGCGCACCTTGGCGACCTGTTCCTGCACCCGCTTGCCGTCGCGCATCACCGTGCGTGTCTCGTAATAGACGGTGCCGCGCTCGCCGCGATAGCGCGACTTGGTATCGGCGTCGAAGGTCCAGTAGGGCACGTAGATGCCCTGCATCTTGCGCCCCTTGCGGGCATAGTCGCGCAGCCCGTTCGGGGCGAACCACAGCCGCCCCAGCCAATCGGTCATCGCCTTGTGGGCGCTGCGTTCGTCCAGCCCGAAGGGCAGCACGCCGCGCGGCTTGATATGGCGGCTGACGCCGGTGTCGGTGACCACCGGCGTGGCGCAGAACGGGCATTCGGCGGCGTGCGTCGCCGGGTCGAATTCCACCTGCGCGCCGCAGTTCGGGCAGGAAAGGACGCGGGTCTCTTCCGTTTCGATCTCCGGCAGTTGCCCGGCGCGGGCGGCGTCGAAATCCAGCTCGCGCAGCGTGGCGCCGCCCCAGGGGCCGTTGGCGATCGCCTCCTCATGGCCGCAGTGGTCGCAGACCAGCCGCCCGCGCGCGGGATCGAAGCGGTAGTCGGCGCCGCATTGGTCGCAGGGAAAGCGGTGTTCGTTGGGGGCGGCGGAGTCGGGGGCCGTGGGGGCGGGCGGTGGCGGCGGGGCGGACATGGGATTTGATGCCTACAGCGGGGATATTTTCGGTGAAAGGACGCGGCGGGCTCAGACCCCCGGCGGCGGCGGTGGCGGCAGAATGGTGAAGAGCTGCGCCAGTTCCTGCACGTCCTCGGCCTGTTTCCAGCCATCCTGGCCTGCGGTCCAGACATAGGTCTCGCGCGTCAGCTCCCCGGCGCTGGCCATGCGGCCGAGGTCGGCGCGGGAGAACGGACCCTTGGTCTCGCCGCCCTCGGCGAGATGCCAGACGTGCTCCACCGGCGGCGGCGGGGGCACCGGGCTTGCGGCCTGCTGCCCGGGCTGCGGCGCCGCGCCCCAGGGGCCGGGACGGGCCTGCTGGGCGGTCATCTGGTTGGCCATCTGGTTGGCCATCGCCATGCCCATGCCCGCACCAAGCCCCGCGGCCATGCCGCCGCCCGCGGGGTTGGAGGCCGCCGCGGTCATCGCCTCGGCCGCGGAATACTGGGTGAACTTGCCCAGATCGCCGGCCAGTCCCATCGATGTGCGCTTGTCCAGCGCCGCCTCGACCGCGGGGGGCAGCGAGATATTCTCGATGTAGAACTCCGGCATCTCCAGCCCGTAGCCCTCCAGCGTCGGCGAGACCTCGGCGGCGATCAGCTTGCCCAGATCAGCGGTATTGGCGGCCATGTCCAGCACCGGGATGCCGGCGCCGGCGATCACGCGGGAAAACTCCTGCACGATGATGTTGCGGATCTGGAAGGCGATCTCGTCCATGGTGAATTCGCCGTCGGTGCCGACGATTTCGACCAGAAAGCGGGCGGAATCCTTGACCCGTATCGTATAGGTGCCGAAGGCGCGGATGCGGGTCGGGCCGAACTCCGGATCGCGCAGCATGATCGGGTTCTTCGTGCCCCATTTCAGGTTGTTGAACCGCGTCGTGCTGACGAAATAGATTTCCGATTTGAACGGCGATTTGAAGCCGTGATCCCAATGCTGCAGCGTGGTCAGGACCGGCATGTTGTTGGTCTCGAGCATATAGAGACCCGGGGTGAAAACGTCGGCGAGCTGCCCCTCATGGACGAACACCGCCGCCTGCCCCTCGCGCACGGTCAGCTTGGCGCCGTACTTGATCTCATGGCCCTCGCGCTCGAACCGCCAGACCATGGTGTCGCGGGTGTCGTCGGTCCAGTGGATGACGTCGATGAATTCGCCGGTGAGAAAGTCGAAGATACCCATTGCACCTATCCTTTTTCTGTAATTTCTGGCCCGCGCGTCACAGCGCCTGGCCCATCAGTTCGCGGGCGATGATCCGGGTCACCGGGCGCGCCTCGTCGGCGGTCATGCCCGGTCTCAGGCGCGGATCGTACAGCATTTTCAACAGCAGCTCGTCATGGTTGGTCAGCAGCGCGAATTCGTCATCGTCGTTGAAGATCGACGGGCGCGCCTCGGGGCTGTCGTTGGGCAGACCCAGGCCTTGCGCGATTTCTTCATGAACGCAGGACAGCCGCACCAGGTCGGGGTGTTCGGCCCGGATCAGGGCCACCGCGCGGGTGTAGGTATTGGGGTTGCGGCTGCCCGAGACCGCCACCACCAGGCAGTAGAACGAGCGCGGCAGATCGCGGAACAGCGCCAGTTCCTGGGCGCTGATCGAGGGGATCAGCTGTTGCAGCCGGTCCAGGAAATAGGCGCGGTCGTCCTCGCCTGCGACAAAGACATGGAAATTCGCCCCGCCGCCGCCGGTGACCGAGATCGGGTGGCCGGTGATCCGCGCCAGCCGGGTCGTGTAGCCGGTGATGCCGTTGCTGTCACGGGTGCGTTGGGCCGGCTGCACGCTGGCGCCGAATTCGACGCCAATGCGCACCGGCCCGGCCCAGCGGCTGAGCTCGCCGCCCGAGCCGCGGGTGCGCCGGGCGGTGGGCGCGGTGCGGGAATACTCGTCGAAAAAGGCGATGGTCTCGAAATTCTCGACCAGATCGTCGGCGGTGAACGGGGTGTCCGGCCCGCCGCCATCGGTGCGCAGCAGCCCGCGCGTCAGCAGGTCGTTCTGAACCGTGCGGTAATAGCGCGCCAGCTCCCGGCTTTGGTCGGAGCGCGGCTTTGGCTCCTGTGGCGCGGGGGCGGCGGGCCGCGCCTGTGGCAGCGGCGAGCGGCGAGGGCCGGCCTCGTCGCAGCCGGTGAGCAGCAGCGGCGCGGTCAGCAGAACCCCGGCCAGTGCGCCTCCCGCCCGGCGCGTTATGCGGCGCAGCCCGCGCACCCGCCGCTCAGCCCGGAACCGCGGTGCCGGCGGTATCGCCGAGGCCGGTCTTCTTGGCCTTGGCGGCGGCCAGAGTATCGCGCAGCTCGGCCTCCATCTTTTTCAGCTCGGCCTCGGCGGCGGCGCGCTTGGCCTTGCCTTCGTCGGCGATGGCAAGGCTTTCCTCGATGGTGCCGATCAGGTCGGCATTGGCCTGTTTCACCGCCTCGATGTCGAACACGCCGCGCTCCATCTCCTCGCGGATCATCTTGTTGCTTTCGCGCAGGTTCTTGGCGTTGGCGGTCAGCAGCTCGTTGGTCAGGTCGTTGGCGTCGCGCACCGCGGCGGCGGCCTCGGCGCTGCGCTGGATGGTGACCGCCTGCGCCAGTTGGGTCTCCCACAGCGGCACCGTATTGACCATGGTCGAGTTGATCTTGGTGACCAGCGACTTGTCGTTCTCCTGCACCAGCCGGATCGAGGGCAGTGACTGCATCGTCACCTGGCGGGTGAGTTTCAGGTCGTGCACCCGGCGTTCCAGATCGTCGCGGGCGGCGCGCAGGTCGCGCAGCTCTTGCGCCTTCATCACCTGATCGTTTTCCGCCGCGGCCTGCACCTCGGCCTGCTTGGCGGGGATGTCGTCGCGGTCGAGTTCGGCCAGCTTTTCCTCGCCGGCGGCGATGTAGAGCGCCAGCTCGTCATAGAAATTCAGCGTCTTGCCGTAAAGCATGTCGAGCGATTTGATGTCCTTGAGCAGGGTATGCTCATGTTTCAGCA
Source organism: Antarcticimicrobium luteum (assembly GCF_004358185.1). Classification (GTDB taxonomy): domain Bacteria; phylum Pseudomonadota; class Alphaproteobacteria; order Rhodobacterales; family Rhodobacteraceae; genus Antarcticimicrobium; species Antarcticimicrobium luteum. Next base: position 107,194 of record NZ_SMUV01000074.1, on the reverse strand, counting down.
GATCGTCGGTGATGCGGTCGATCTGGCCCTGCACCTCTTCGTAGCGGGCGGTGAACTTGGCGAAAGGCGCGGTGCGGCCCAGCAGCCGTTCCCAGAATGTCCGCTCGCGCCGCACGTCGAGTTCGGAGACCGAGAAGCCGCGGATCGCGGTGACGATGGTGCGCAGGCTGTCGCCGGCGGGGCCGACATCCTTGTTGCGCACACCGGCCAGCATCGCCTGGCTGATCTCCTGCAACTCGGCCTGCGCGCCCGAGCCAAAGGCGACGATCGAATTGGTGTCGCCCATGTCGATCTCGCCCATCCGTTTGCGGATTTCGCCGCCAACCACCTCGCCGGCCTCTTCCATGGCGATCAGATCGCCGGAGGGGTCGGAGAGGACGACGGCGGTAACCTCCTCGATTTCGCTCAGGGTTTCCTCGGCCTGCTTGCGGATTTTGTCAGACATGAATGGGGATCCTCGTTGAAAATGGGCTGTGGTCAGTCAAGCCGGACGCCCTCGCGTTGCAGCCGCTCGCGCAGCACCTCGATCTCGACGGTCAGGTCGCTGTGGTCGTCGGTCAGCATCTTGCGGGTGCGGGCGGCGAAATTCTGCTCTAGGTCGTCGAGCAGGGCGGCGTAGTCGGCGCGTGCCTTCGGGTCCGGGTGGCGGGCGTAGAGATCGGCGAATTTGATCGTCGCGTCGCGCGCGCCCATCAGATAGACGGTCATGTATTTGCGCGCGCCGGTCAGGTCGCGGGGATCCTCCTCGACGGTGCGAAAGAGGTCGCGGGCGGTTTTCTGGAACTGCTCGACGCGGACCTCGATGCGTCGGTCGCCGGCGCGGCGCACCGCGTCGCCCATCGCCGAGAGATAGCCCTCGGCCTCGGCCACGGCGCGGGCGACGCGGTCCTGCTGAAAGGTGTCGACCCCCTTCATCCCCTTGTCGCGCAGCGGATCGATGCCGAAGGCCAGCCCATGCAGCACGCAGGCGGCCCCGCCATAGAGCAGCGGGGCGAGCAGCCCCGGCTCGCTGCGCCAGGTGGCCAGCCCGGCGCCGATGCCGGTGAGCAGGCTGGCCAGCATCTTGCGCGGCAGCACCGGGCGGCGGGCGACGCGGCGGGCGGCATAGGCGGCCTCGGCGCGCAGCCCCTCGCGCAGCAGCCAGGCGGCCAGCGCTAGCGCGCCCGCCGCCGTCAGGCCCAGCGTCATCGAGACGGCGCCGCTGCCCAGCGAGAGAAAGACCAGAAGAACAGCCGGAAGAAACAGCGCATTGGCGCGGGCGCCGACGGGATCGACCCTTGCGCCGTGATAGGCGCCACGCGGCGGCGGCGTCTCCGCCTCGCCGGCGGTCTCGGGACCCGCGCCCGGATCGGGGCTGAATTTTCCGCCGAAGCGCTGCGCCATCGCCTAGAGCCCCCCGAGCCAGCCGGTCGTCACCCCGAAGAGCAGCACCAGAAGCGCCGCATAGGCGATTTTCTGCAATCCGGTCCGTGACATCGGGCACCCCAGCAAAGCGTTACAGGCAAAAGGTAAGCGATGCGGGGCAGGCTTGCTAGGGGGAAGTGGTGCGCAGGCGCGTCAGTGCTGGCGGGATCAGTCCCGGTGCGGTTTTCCCGGGCGTTTGCCCTGCGGACGGGGGCCGGGTTTTGCCCCGGTTCGGGGGCCGGATCTGGCGCCCGGTTTTGCACCCGGTTTTGCGCCGGGTTTTGCATTGGGGCGCGCGCTGGTTTTCGTGTCGGGTCTGTTGCCCGGCTTGCCGCCTGGTTTGCCGCCGGATTTGCCGCCGGGGCCCGGTCGCGGTTTCGCTCCGGGGGCCGCCCCGGGTTTTGCGCCGCGGCGCAGGCGCGGTTTGGCGTGGCCCCCATCGGGCGGCGTTGCCACGTCGTCGGGGCTGTCCAGCCCGAGCTGATCGCGCATCACGCGCCGCCGTATCTCTTCGACGTCTCCGGCTTTCAGGTTGCCCAACTGGAACGGTCCATAGGACACCCTGATCAGCCGGTTCACGGAAAAGCCCATCTCTTCCATGGCGCGGCGGATTTCGCGGTTCTTGCCCTCGCGCAGCCCGATGGTGAGCCAGGCATTCGCGCCCTGCTGCCGGTCGATGCTGACGACCATCGGCTGAAAGTTCTCGCCGTCTATGCTGATGCCCCTGCGCAGGGGCGCGAAATCCTCGTCCTTGGGGCGGCCCTTGATCCGAACCCGGTATTTGCGCAGCCAGCCGGTGCTGGGCAATTCAAGCTGTCGCTTGATCGCGCCGTCATTGGTCAGCAGCAACAGCCCCTCGGAATTCAGATCGAGCCGGCCGACACTCATCACCCGCGGCATCTCTTCTGGCAGATCGTCGAAGATGGTCGGGCGGCCAAGCTCGTCGCGCGCCGTGGTCACCCGCCCGGTGGGCTTGTGATACAGCCACAGCCGCGCCGGTTCGGGGGCGCTCAGCGGCTTGCCGTCCACGGTGACACGATCCTTGTCGGTCACGTTCAGCGCCGGGCTGTCGATGATCTTGCCGTTGACGCTGACGCGGCCGGCCTCGATCATGCGTTCGGCCTCGCGGCGCGAGGCCACGCCGGCGCGGGCCAGAACCTTGGCGATGCGGTCGCCTGCGGGGGCGCCAGAGGGGGCGTCGGATGGCGGTTGGGTGCTCATATCACCGGCCTTAGCCGATCGGGCGGGCTTGCGAAAGCGCCGAATGCGGGGCAGGGAGGGGCATGGTGTTCCGATCCCATATGGACAAGGCGCTGGATCAGGCGCGGGCGGCGGCCGGGCGCGGCGAGGTGCCGGTGGGCGCGGTGATCGTCGATCCCTTCGGCGCGGTGGTGGCGGCGGCGGGCAACCGCACCCGCGAACTGCATGATCCCACCGCCCATGCGGAGATTCTGGCGATCCGCGATGCCTGCGCCGCTGCCGGGTCGGAGCGGCTGACCGGTCACGACCTTTATGTCACGCTTGAACCCTGCGCGATGTGCGCCGCCGCCATCGCCGCGGCGCGGATCGCCCGGGTCTACTACGGCGCCTCCGATCCGAAATCGGGCGGCGTGGCGCATGGGGCGCGGGTGTTCTCGCATTCCCAGGCGCATCACGTGCCCGAGGTCTATGACGGCATCGGTGCGGTGGAGGCGGAGCGGCTGCTGCGCGATTTCTTCGCGGAGAAGCGCGGCTGAAGCGCCGTCCGCAAATTCTTTACCACTGATCTGAGCCGCCCCCCCGAGCCAGGCCCCCCCTGCGGGGTGTGTTCCAAGCGAATGCCGGCGACCGGCCTAGACCTCGATCGCCTGCATGACCTGCGGCTCGATCACATCGACACCAGGCAGCGCCGCGACAAGCGTCGCGGCCGATTGTTCGAGGATCGGGAAGGTGCGGTAATGCGCCGGGATCAGCGTCTTGAAGTTGAAATAGCGTTTGGCGGCATAGGCAACCTTGGCCATGTCCATGGTGAAATACCCGCCCGAGGAGAGGATGCCGATGTCGGGTTTGTAGTAATCGCCCATCCACTCCATGTCCGCCATGATGTCGGTGTCGCCGCTGCAATAGAGCGTCTTGCCCTCGGCCTGGATCATGAAGCCGGCCTCGGAGCCGCCGGTGCGCGGCCCCTCGGGCGTGGCGAAGGTCGAGGAATGCTCGGCATTGACCATCGAAACCTTTACGCCGCCGCCCAGATCCATGGTGCCGCCCTTGTTGAAGCCGACCGTCTCGATCCCCTCGTGCTCGGCCCAGAAGGTCATCAGGTCGTACTGGCCATAGACCGGCGCGCCCAGCCGTTTGGACAGCGCCACCGCGTCGGCGGAATGATCGAAATGCGCATGCGTCAGCAGGATATGGGTGGCGCCCGCGACGGCGGCGTCGTGACGGTCCTCGGGCAGCACCGGGTTGCCGGTCAGCCAGGGGTCGAGCAGCAGGACATGGGCGCCGGTCTCGATGCGGAACGAGCCATGGCCGAGCCAGATGAGTTTCATGGGTATCTCCTTTTCGGTTTGACCGGACCCTAGCACCCGCGGCGGGAAAATCCACCGCCCGGAGACGCGACAAGGCGGCCCGCCGCGCCGGACCGGGAGAGCGCAGCGTCACCCGGCCCGGGTGATGGACCGCATCGCAGCAATCCGTTAACAGTTGAAGCGATCAGAGAGAGGGAAACCCATGCAATCGCGTTACCTGGTTGTGGCGGGCGCCTGCCTGACCCAATTCACCATCATCGGGCTGCTGTTTTCCTTCGGGCTGTTCTTCAAGGTGTTCGAGGCCGAATACGGCTGGTCGCGCACGCTGATGTCGGCCAGCTCGGCGCTGTCCTTTCTTATGATGGGGGTGCTGGCGATGCTGGGCGGGCGGCTAAGCGACCGCTATGGCCCGGCCCGGGTTCTGGGCGTGACCGGCGTGCTCTACGGGCTGGGTTTCGCCCTGCTGTCGCAGGTCACCCAGCCCTGGCAGCTCTTTGCCATCTGCGGCACCTTCATCGGGCTGGGGCTGAGCACCCATGACGTGGTCACGCTGTCCACCGTGGCGCGCTGGTTCGAGGGGCGCCGCGGCATCATGACCGCCGTGGTCAAGGTCGGAACCGCGGCGGGCCAGGTGGCATTGCCGCCGCTGGTGGCGCTGCTGATCTCGGGCATGGGCTGGCGCCCGGCGGTGATCGTTCTGGGGCTGGGGGCGGTGGTGCTGCTGCTGATCGCCGCGCTGCTGATGAAAAGCCCGCCGCTGCGGCCGGCAGCCCCGGGGCCGTCCGTTGAACAGGCTGGCGGACAGACGGGCGCACAGACGGGCAGCGCGCGGGGCGGCGCGCCGGGCGGGCTGTCCTTTGCCGAGGCGCGGCGCAGCCTGGTGCTGTGGACGCTTTGCGCGGTGCAGTTCTGTTTTTTCGCCTCGCTGATGACCGTGCCGCTGCATCTGCCGATCCACGGAATGGACCTGGGCCTGTCCACAGCCGCGGCGGCGACGCTACTGTCGGTGGTGGGTGGGGCCAGCGTGGCCGGGCGGCTGGCGGTGGGCCGGCTGGTCGACGTGATCGGCGGGCGGCGCGCCTTTGTCATGTGTTTCGTCGCGCTGATCGCCGGGCTGGGCGGGCTGACCGTGCTGACCGTGCCCTGGGCGCTGTTCGTGACGGTGGCGGTCTACGGCTTTGCCCATGGGGCGCTCTTCGTGGTGGTCTCGCCGACGGTGGCAGAGTATTTCGGCATGCGCGCCCATGGCGCGATTTTCGGCACCGTTCTGTTCTCGGGGACGCTGGGCGGTTCGGTCGGCCCGATCCTGACGGGCATGGTCTTTGACCGCAGCGGCAGCTACGTGCCGGCCTTCGTCACGCTGACGCTGCTGGCCGGGGTGGCGCTGGCGCTGGTGCTGTCGTTGCCGCGTCCCTCTGCCTCGCGGGTCGCCATGTCAGGCGGCTCCGCCGCCTGACCGGCGGCGCCGGGCGGCGCCCCGGCGGGGACAAAGCGATCGAGACACTCCGAGATGTCGTTGAGTGTGCAGGGCTTCTCGATGCAGCCGTTCATCCCCGCCGCAAGATAACTGGCCTTCTGATCGGCCATCACATTGGCCGAAAGCGCCACGATGGGCGTGTCGCGGTTGAGACCGCCGGCGCGGATGTCGCGCGTCGCTTCGATGCCCGACTTTCGCGGCAACTGGATGTCCATGAAGATCAGATCGAACCGCGTCCGCGCGGCGGCCTCCACCGCCTCGACCCCGTCGGCGGCGATCTCGGGGTCGACCCCCAGCTTGGCCAGGAACTTGCGGGCGATGAACTGATTGGTCTTGTTGTCCTCGACCACCATGACCCGGGCGTGATCCGTGCGCGCGGGCCTTTGGCTGACCGCGACCTCGACCCGGTCGGCAGGGCGGGCGCCGGCGACCAGCGGGAAGGTGAACCAGAAGGTGCTGCCCTGGCCGAGTTTGCTGCGCACCCCGGTGGCGCCGCCATGCAACTTGGCCAGGTTGCGGGCGATCGACAGTCCCAGGCCGGTGCCGCCATAGATCCGCGCGGTCGAGTTTTCGGCCTGTTCGAATGTCTCAAAGACCCGCGCGGCGGCTTCTTCGGTCATGCCGATGCCCTCGTCGCGAACCTCGACGCGGATCATGTCGCCCCCGTCGCTGCCGTCGCCCGCCTCGCGCGTCACCCGCACCTCGACCGTGCCGCTGTCCGAGAATTTCACCGCGTTGCCGACATAGTTCATCACGATCTGCGACAGCCGCGCCCGGTCGCCCACGAGATAGCGCGGCACATCCTCGGCGAACTGCTGGCGCAGGCTGATCCCCTTGCGCTCGGCCGGGGCGGCCAGCGCGGAAAACACGTTGGTCACTAGGTCTTCACGCCGGAAGGTGGTCTGTTCCAGCTGCACCCCGTGTTCGATGATGCGCGAGAAATCCAGAATGTCGTTGACGATGCGCAGCAGGGTCCGCCCGGAGGCGTCGGCGGTGTTCAGCAGCTCCTTTTGTTCCTGCGTCACCGCATGATCGGTCAGCAGTTGCACCGCCCCGATCACACCGTTCAGCGGGGTGCGGATCTCATGGCTGACATTAGCCAGAAAAAAGGATTTTGCGCAGTTGGCCGACTGCGCCTCGCGGCGCAGGTTGTCCAGATGCAGCGTCGTCTTTTCGGCCTCCGAGATGAAGATCAGCATGCCGACGGCAATTGCGGCGGTGACATTGAACAGGATCGCGCCGATCGGGCCGGGAACGGTGGCATCGGCCAGCAGGACCACGGCCGCGACCGTCAAAAGGCTGACGCTCGCGCCGATCCGTGTGCCCAGCAGCAATATGGCCAGCGGAGGAGCCAGGAAGAAATAGAGGGACATGGACCAGGTCTCGCCCACGGGCCAGATCGCCTCGAATGCGACCGACAGGATGAAGTAGGTCAGCAGGAACGAAGCCGCGAGCCGCAGCCGCCCGGTACTCCACAACAAGAGGGGCGGGCCGAGGTAGAAGATGGAATTTATCAAGATCCATTGCGCCCGGCCCGGCGAAAGCGCGCTCAGATCGTCGTACCAGGTTACCCCCTCGATCAGGCTGCCGGCAAAGGCGATCAGGGAGAAAGAGCTGACGATCCGATGCCGCGCGCTGGTCAGCCGGTCTTCGGGATCGACGGCGGGCCAGGCAAATTCCCGCAGGAATTTCGCGATCGCTTTGAACGAGGAACCAGACAGGGCGCATGCTCCAAAGACAAAGACTGTTCCGGGGTGACCATGCCGCAAGTGTATTGACAGATCGTTAGTCACGCAGGGCGTGCTGTCTCGGGGCGAGTCGGGGCCGCTGGCGGGCAATGCGCGGGCAATGCGCGGGCGCGCGGCGATGGACAGTCTTGAAGACGGCGCGCCGGAGGGGTAAACGCCGCACTGGTACAACGAGAGGTCTTCCATGTCGATTGACGAAAGCACCGCCGCCCGCGTGGCCAAGCTTGCCCGTATCCGGGTCGAGGAGGATGCGCTGCCGGCGCTGGCCGGCGAGTTCAACACAATCCTGGGCTTTATCGAGCAGCTGGGCGAGGTCGATGTCGAGGGCGTCGAGCCGATGACCGGCGTCACGCCGATGCGGCTCAAGCGGCGCAAGGACGTGGTGACCGATGGCAACCAGCAGGACAAGATCCTGTCCAATGCCCCCGACGCGCGCGAGGGGTTCTTCGCGGTGCCCAAGGTTGTGGAGTAAGACATGAGCGATCTGAACAAACTGGGTCTGGCCGAGGCGCGCGATGCGCTGCGCAAGGGTGATGTCACGTCGGTCGAGCTGACCGAGGCCTGCCTGTCGGAGATCGAAGCCGCCGATGCGCTTAACGCCTTTGTCCACAAGACCCCCGAGATCGCGCTGGAGCGCGCCCGGGCGGCGGACGCGCGGATCGGCGCGGGCGATGCGCCGGCGATGTGCGGCCTGCCGATCGGGATCAAGGATCTGTTCTGCACCAAGGGGGTGCCCAGTCAGGCTGGCAGCCGCATCCTCGAAGGGTTCCTGCCGGAATACGAATCGACCGTCAGCCAGCAACTGGCCGATGCCGGCGCGGTGATGCTGGGCAAGCTCAACATGGACGAGTTCGCGATGGGCTCGTCCAATGAGACCAGCGTCTATGGCAATGCGGTCAGCCCTTGGCGGCGCGGCAACGATGACACCCAGTTGACGCCGGGCGGCTCGTCCGGCGGCTCGGCCGCCGCGGTGGCCGCCGATCTGTGCCTGGCCGCGACCGGCACCGATACCGGCGGCTCGATCCGTCAGCCGGCGGCCTTTACCGGCACCGTCGGTCTGAAACCCACCTATGGCCGCTGCTCGCGCTGGGGCATCGTGGCCTTTGCCAGCTCGCTCGATCAGGCCGGGCCGATGACCAAATCGGTGCGCGACGCCGCGATCATGCTGGGCGCGATGGCCGGCCATGACCCCAGGGACTCCACCTCGGTCGATCTGGCGGTGCCGGATTTCGAGGCGTTGCTGACCGGCGACATCCGAGGCAAGAGGATCGGCATTCCCAAGGAATACCGCATGGACGGCATGCCCGAGGAGATCGAGGCGCTGTGGCACGAGGGGGCAGAGATGCTGAAATCGGCTGGCGCCGAGATCGTCGACATCAGCCTGCCGCACACCAGATACGCGCTGCCCGCCTATTATGTGATCGCGCCCGCCGAGGCCTCCTCGAACCTGGCGCGCTACGACGGGGTCCGCTATGGCCACCGCGCCACGCTGGCCCACGGCGACGGCATCACCGAGATGTACGAAAAGACCCGCGCCGAGGGATTCGGCGCCGAGGTGCAGCGCCGGGTGATGGTGGGGACCTATGTACTCTCCGCCGGGTTCTACGACGCCTATTACAACCGCGCCCGCAAGGTCCGCACCCTGATCAAGAAGGATTTCGAGGATGCCTTTGCCCAGGGCGTCGACGCGATCCTGACGCCGGCCACGCCGTCCGCCGCCTTCGGGCTGGGCGAGATGGGGCAGGCCGACCCGGTTCAGATGTACCTCAACGACGTCTTCACCGTCACCGTCAACCTGGCCGGGCTGCCGGGCATCGCGGTGCCCACGGGGATCGATCATCAGGGGCTGCCGCTGGGGCTGCAACTGATCGGGCGGCCGTGGGAAGAGGGCGACCTGCTGAACACCGCCTATGCCCTGGAGCAGGCGGCCGGATTTGTGGCCAAACCGGGGAAATGGTGGTAAAACGCGGGTCAACAAGACCAAAAACGGCAGGACGGCAGCCATGCGTTTCATCTATGTAGCCCTGATGCTGGGCGGTTTGAGTGCCTGTGCACCGGCGGTTCCGGACAGCGGAGTCGGGTTCGAGAATTCGATCGAGGCCCGGCGCGCCCGCGAGGCGGCGCTGAGCGGGGCGGCGCCGACGACAACCACCGTGGAGCCGCCGATGGCGGTGTCGTCCGAGCCGCTCTCGGCCGCCGGCACGGTGCCGGCCCAGACCCCGGTGCAGCAAACGGTGCCGGTGCAGACGGCCACGGCCGGTGCCACCCTGACCGGCAGCGGCGGCAGCCCGGTCAGCTCCGGCGACAGCGCCGAGGATATCGCCGCCGAGACCGCCGCCGCGCTGCAGGCGGCGCGCGGCAATTCCGGCGTGATGCCGGTGCAGGCCAGCCCGTCGAATCCGGCGCCCGCGATCGTCAACAACCCGGGCATTTCCGACGAGAACGATTTTCAGGCGGTCGCCTCGCGCGAAAGCATCCAGAGCGATGCCGACCGCATCGCCCGCAACCGCCAGCTGTACACCGAGGTCGAACCGACGGCGATCCCGCGCCGGCCCGGCGACGCGCAGCCCAATATCGTCGAATATGCGCTGCAGACAAATAATCCGCGCGGCGCGCAGCTTTATTCCCGGGGCGGGCTGAATAGCAAGGCGCGGACGGCGCGCAACTGCGCAAAATACGGCTCGGCCGATCTGGCGCAGATGGCCTTTTTGTCCAAGGGCGGACCCAAGCGGGACCGGCTGGGGCTGGACCCGGACGGCGACGGCTATGCCTGCGGCTGGGATCCGGCACCGTTCCGCGAGGCGGTCACGAACTGATCCGGTGACGCCGCGCTGGCATCCCTCTCCCAATTTCGGCGACCGCCGCGACGGGTTGCGCCCGTCGTTGGTGGTCCTGCACTACACCGCGATGAAATCCGCCGGGGCGGCGCTGGAGCGGCTCTGCGACCCGGCGGCCGAGGTTTCGGCGCACTACCTGATCGGGGCCGACGGTACGCTCTGGCAGATGGTGCGCGAGGCGGATCGCGCCTGGCACGCCGGGGCAGGGGCCTGGCGGGGCCGCGATGACATCAACTCCCGCTCGATCGGGATCGAGCTGGACAATCTCGGCACCCATCCGTTTTCCGAGCCGCAGATGGCGGCGCTGGGGGCGCTGCTGCCCGGCATCCTGGCGCGCTGGGGCATCGGGCCGGCGGGGGTGATCGGCCATTCCGACATGGCGCCGGGGCGCAAATGGGATCCCGGCCCGCGGTTTGACTGGGCGCGGCTGGCCCGCGAGGGGCTGGCGCTGACTCATTTGGACCATGGGCCGGGGCAGGGCGGCGCGGTGGCGGCCGACCGCTTTCGCGCGCTGGCGCGGCGGGCGGGCTATCCGGACGGGGCGGCGGACGACGATCTGCTGACCGCGGTGCGGTACCGGATCCGCCCCTGGGGCCGCGGGCCGCTGGCACAGGCGGACATGGATGCGCTGGCGGGGTTTGTTGCGGCGCAGGAGGCCCCGCTTGCCTGACCGGATCCGGTCCGACGACTGCCGGACCGGAACCTGCCGATTGACGCCGCCCCCCCGAGCCCCTATCTCCCCTTCAGCGCGGAGGGCCGGATGGCCGCGGCGGCCTTCGGGGCGTCGAGGAAAGTCCGGACTCCCTGAAGCAACGGTGCCGGGTAACGCCCGGGCGGGGTAACCCGACGGAAAGCGCCACAGAAAAGAAACCGCCATGCCCTGGCATGGTAAGGATGAAACGGTGGGGTAAGAGCCCACCGCGCCCTTGGCAACAGGGGCGGCACGGCAAGCCCCACCGGGAGCAATGCCAAATAGGACCCCCGCGCGGGCCGGTCCCCGGGGGCAACCCATGGGGAAACCGCCGCTAGGCCCGCTTCAGCCGAGAGGGGTCGGGTTGGCAGCACGAGGCGCGGCGCGAGCCGCGTCCCAGATGAATGGTCATCGACGGGGGCAACCCCTGAACAAAATCCGGCTTACAGGCCCTCCGCGCTAAATTTCCTGCCGCATCAGCGCCGCGCGCGCGGTCCGTTGCATTGCCGCGACATACTGCGCCTGAGTCCAGCCGCAGTCCTGCGTCAGCCGCGCCCATGTCTCGACCGACAGCAGGGTCCAGAGCAGATCGGCGGCCTCATCCGCGGACAGATGCGGGGTGAGGCATCCCTCTGCCGTCAGCGCCGCCACCGCCGCGACGCAGCCGTGGCGCACCGCCGCCATCCGGTCGTCATAGGCCGCGCGGGCCTCGGCGTCGGTTTCCATCATCGCCGCCAGCGCCCGGATCACGCCGTGGATCTCGGGGATATAGCCGCCCCAGGCCGCGACAAAGGCATCAAGCCGGGCCGGCCCGGTCGCGGACCGGCTTTCGGCCAGCCGCGCATCCACATCCTTGACGGCGTCCACATGGCGGGTGGTGGCCACCAGCAATTCGGCCCGGCTGGGAAAATGCAGGTAAAGCGCCTGCCGGCTGATCCCGGCGGCCTTGGCGATATCGGACATGCGCACGCCGCGCGCGGCGCCGGACTCCAGCAGTTTCCAGGCGGCGTCGAGGATTCGGATTCGGGTGGTGGGATTTTCACTTGACATGAAGACAAGGTACTCTTAATTGACGTGATGTCAACTTTACACGGTGTAAAGTCACGATTGCCAGACAGGAGACATCCTATGCAGCCCATCACCCCCATGAAGATCATCGTTTTCGGGGCCACCGGAACCATCGGGCGCCTCGCCGTGACCCGCATGATCGAGGAGGGCCATCACGTCACCGCCTTTGCCCGCCATCCGGAGAAACTGGCGCTGCGCCATGAGAATCTGACGCTGCGCCCCGGCGACGCCACCGACCGCGCGGCGGTCCATGCCGCCATGCGGGGGCAGGACGCAGCGGTGATCACCATCGGGGCGGGCATGTCGCGCAAGGGTACGGTCCGCTCGGACGCCACCATGAACGTGATCCAGGCGATGCAGGCCCATGGCGTGCGGCGGCTGATCTGCCAGTCGACGCTGGGCGCGCATGAAAGCTGGAGCAACCTGAACTTTTTCTGGAAACGGATCATGTTCGGCGCGCTGCTGGCGCCGGTGTTCCGCGACCATGAACTGCAGGAGATGCTGGTGCGCGCCAGCGGGCTCGACTGGACCATCGTGCGCCCCAGCGCCTTTACCGATGTCCCGGTGCCCGGCGCCTTCAAGGAGGCTGTCCGCCCCGGCGACCGCGCGCTGCGGCTGAAGATCCCCCGCGCCGAGGTGGCCGATTTCCTGCGCCGCCAGCTGTGCGACGGGCGCTATCTGCGGCAGGCGGTGGGCATTTCTTACTGACTGCGGCGGTTTCCGGGCGGATCTGCCGCACGGGGCGGCGAAAACCCGGTTGACTCGGGGGCTGCCATCGGTAAAAGGCAGGCTTCATGAGAATTTCACGGGCGCGGCTGTGCCCGGCGCAGGAGAGACCCAATGGCGAAGCCGACGACCATCAAAATCCGCCTGAACTCGACCGCAGGCACCGGCCATTTTTATGTGGCCAAGAAAAACGCCCGCACCATGACCGAGAAAATGGTGGTACGCAAATACGACCCCGTAGTCCGCAAGCACGTGGAGTACAAGGAAGGCAAGATCAAGTAATCCTGCCTGACACCAGACGTTTGCAAAGGGTCACGCGATTGCGTGGCCCTTTTGCTTTTTCGGGGGGCCTCCCCTGTACCCTTTGCCCTTGACCTGTGCCGGCCCCGCGACCCCGGAGGGCACCGGATCTGTGAGCGCGGCGTGCCGCCCGCTTGTCATCGGGTTGCCATTGGCGCTAGCGTGGCGCCCATCCTGTCCTGGTTCCGGCATTGCACATGAAACGTCTTCTCGCCTCCGCCTGTCTGATCTGTACCGCGCTTTCGGCCTGCACCGGGCTCAACTATCAGCGCGGCATCGGGTTCACCGGCATCGACGGAGAACCGAAAGCCTCTGCCACCCGGACCGGCGGCACGGTAACCCGTGCGGCGGGGCCGATCCAGGCGCTGGCGGCCCGCCCGCCGCAGCGGCTGCGGGTCGGGGACGGCGATCCCGGCGCCCTCGCCGCAACGGCGATCGCCCATGGCGGCCAGACCGGGACCACGGCGGTTCCGGCCACGCTGGGCGGTGCGCCGATGATGCTCAGCACGGTCGAGGTGAATGGTGTGCTGCATGCGGTGCTGCGCCTGCCCGAGGGGCGGCGCGGGCGTTTCGCCGATGACGCCGGCGCGGCCTTTGCCGGCGCGGTGCCGCGCCTGACCGGCTGCCTGGCAGCCGGTCCGACCTATCGCCGCGACCGCCCGATGGAACATGCCGGACTGGCGGTGCCGCTGGACTGCCGCTGATCCGTCAGGTCATCGGGACCGGACCCGCGCCGGGCCGCGCATCGGGCTTGCCCCCGCCCTGAAACTCGGTTAGCAGCGCCCCCCTCTCGGACAGGTGGGGCCATGCAGACACAGACGCTCGCAATCGATTTCGGAACCTCCAATTCCGCCGCCGCGGTGCCCTTTGCGCATGGGATCTATCGCATCCCTGTCGAGCGGGGGGCCGAGACGCTGCCGACGGCGGTGTTCTTTCCCGCCGACGAGGGGCCGATGCGGATCGGCGCGGCGGCCTCCGATGCGCTCATCGCCGGCGAGGACGGGCGTTACATGCGCGCGCTGAAAAGCGTTCTGGGCCTGCCGCTGCTGCATGAGAAACGCCTGATCGGCGGCCGCCGCCGCACCCTGGCCGGGATCGTCACCGATTTCCTCACCGCATTGCGCCAGCGCTCCGAAGCGGCGACCGGGCTGAGCTTCCGCCGGGCGCTGTCGGGGCGGCCGGTGCATTTCCATTCCGCCGACCCGGACAAGGACGCGCGCGCCGAGGCCGACCTGCGCGCCTGCTACCTGGCCGCTGGCTTTGACGAGGTCGCCTTTCTGGCCGAACCGGAGGCGGCGGCGCTGGCCTGTCAGGGGCTGGGCACGGCCGAGGGGATCGGGCTGATCGTCGACATTGGCGGCGGCACCTCGGACTTCTCGGTGTTCCGCAGTGGTGCGGCAGGGCCGGAGATCCTGGCCAATCACGGGATCCGCCTGGGCGGGACCGATTTCGATCAGGCGGTCTCATTGACCCATGCCATGCCGCAACTGGGCCTTGGCGGGCATTTGCGCCGGCAGATGGGGGCAGGGCTGTTGCCGGTGCCGCGCGCCCCCTACGTCGATCTGGCGACCTGGGCCAAGATCCCGTTTCTCTACACGCCAGAGACGCGGCGGATGGTGGCCGACATGGTCCGGCTCGCGGTCGATCGGCAGAAGATGGCGCGCCTGGGCACGGTGCTGGAGATGGAGCTGGGCCATGAGCTCGCCTTCGCGGTGGAACGGGGCAAGATCGCGGCAAACGGCGGCGAGGGGCCGGGGCGGATCGCCATGGGCTTTATCGAGCCGGGGCTGAGCGAGACCGTCTCGCCCGAAGGTCTGGACGCGGCGCTGGCCGAGAACCGGGCGCTGCTGCGCGGGGCGGCGGCCGAGACGCTGGCCCTGGCCGGGGTCGCCCCCGGCGCGGTCGGGCGGGTCATTCTGGTCGGCGGCTCCAGCCTGATGGGCTTTGTCGCCGATGAGGCCCGCGCGCTCTGCCCCGGTGCCGGGATCCTGCGGTCCGAGGCCTTCACGGCGGTGGTCGACGGGCTGGCGCTGGCCACCCTGCGCTGAGAAACGCACCGAAAGAACCTGAGCGGAACGCCAAAAGAAAAGGGCCGGTCGTAAAGACCGGCCCTCGGTAGGTACAGGTTCGTCGCTGTTACTCGCGGTTGCCCATCAGTTGCAGCAGGAACATGAACATGTTGATGAAGTCCAGGTAGAGGCTCAGCGCGCCCATGATGGCGGCCTTGCCCAGCCACTCGCTGTCGCCGGTGTGGGCGTGCTGGAGATAGGTGGTCTTGATGTTCTGGGTGTCATAGGCGGTCAGACCGGCGAAGATCAGCACACCCAGGATCGAAATCGCGAACATGATCGCGGGCGAGCCGAGGAAGATGTTGATGATCGAGGCCACGATCAGGCCGATCACACCCATGATCAGGAACGCGCCCCAACCCGAGATGTCCTTTTTGGTGGTGTAGCCCCACAGGCTGAGGCCCGCGAAGGCGATCGAGGTCACCAGGAACACCTGGGCGATGGAAAAGCCGGTGAAGGCGACGAAGATCCAGCTCAGGCTCAGGCCCATCACCGAGGCGAAGGCGTAGAAGAACAGCTGCGCGCCGGCGGCGGACAGCCGGTTCACCGCCGCGCCGAAGGCGAACACCATGATCAGCGGCGCGAACATCACGATCCAGCCCAGAATGTTGGGCTGAAGGGTCACCGGGTCGCGGAACACGCCCAGCAGTTGCGGGCTGGTGCCCACGGCCCAGGCCACGGCAAAGGTCAACAGCATGCCGACGGACATGGTGCTGTAGACCTTGTTCATATGGGCGCGCAGGCCCGCGTCAATCTGGGCAGCGCGGGTGCCGGCAGCCGTCCGGATTGTATCGAATTCAGCCATTTATGGTCTCCAGTAAATCCTGTTGGGCCGCCTGCACGGGCAGACGGTTTTCATGGGCTAAATATTGGAGGTCGTGGCATCTTTTTCAAGCAATTCAGTGACGAATTCCGCCTTTTGGCGCAGCAAAAAAGGCCGCGCGCCCACAGGGGGCGGCGGCCAGTCCCACGGGGATGGGAAAATCGTCAGCAGCGCCAGGTCGTCGGGGCGTCCCAGAAGGTGCGGCGCGCTTCGGCCTTGGCTTCGGCGCGGGTCACGCCGATGTCCTCGAGCGCCCGGTCATCGAGCGTTTCCAGAACGCGGCGCTGGCGCCAGACTGCAAAAAGGCGGGGCAGACCGCTCAGCACAGAGGGGCGGCGAGCGGAGCGGCGGTGAGAGGCGGTGGTAAAGGTCATCACTGGTGTCCTTTCCGGGTTATGTGATGGTTTCGAGGTGTTGTATCAATTTCCTTGATTTATATGGGGGGTCTGATCCATATTGAAAGCGAATGTTTTTGATCCAATGCATCAAGGATTGTGATAATGCGGAACCTCGACGTCACCACCTTGCGCTCCTTTGTGGCGGTCGCCGACAATGGCGGCGTAACCCGCGCGGCCGGCTATCTGCATCTGACCCAATCGGCGGTGTCGATGCAGCTCAAGCGGCTGGAGGAGCTGCTCGGTCTGCAATTGCTCGACCGCTCGGGACGGACCATCGCGCTGACAGCGGCGGGCGATCAGCTGCTGGGCTATGCGCGGCGCATGGTGGCGCTGAACGACGAGGTGATCGGACGGCTGACCGATCAGGCCTTCGAGGGCGAGATCGTGCTGGGTGTCCCCCATGACATCGTCTATCCGGCGATCCCGCGGGTGCTGCAGCGGTTCAACGCCGGGTTTCCCAGGGTCAAGGTGCAGCTGCTGTCCTCTTACAGCCGCCAGCTCAAGCATGCCTATGGCCGCGGCGAATGCGACCTGATCCTGACCACCGAACCGAACAGCAGCGAGGGCAGCGAGACCATCGCCGAACTGCCGCTGAACTGGGTCGGCGCGCCGGGGGGGTCGTGCTGGCGGCAGCGGCCGCTGCGGCTGGCCTTCGGGCGGCACTGCATGTTCCGTCCCGAGGCGATCGAGGCGCTGAACCGGGCCGGCATCGACTGGGAGCTGGCGGTCGAATCGGACTCCGATCGCACCATCGAGGCGACGGTCAGCGCCGACCTGGCCCTGACCGCCATGCTCGACGGCTCTGAACCGCGGCACCTGGAAAAGGTCGATCACGGCGGCGCGCTGCCCGAATTGCCGGCGCACAGGATCAACCTGTACGTACGGGACGTGGCGGCGAACCCGTTGGTGGGCGAGCTGGCCGCGCTGATCCGGCAGACGATTCGCAGCTATGCCGGAGCGTCCCTGCGCGCGGCCGAGTGAGGCGCCGGCCTAGATCCTGATCACCACCTTGCCGGTGGAGCGGCGCTCGCGCAGCAGCGTCATGCCCTCTTCGACCCGGTCCAGCGGCAGCACATGGCTGACATGCGGGTTCAGCCGCCCCGCCAGATACCAGCCGATCAGAGTCGTCAGGCTCTGCGTGACCGCCTCGGGGCGGAATTTCAGGTAGCCGCCGATATAGAATCCGATCACGGTGAGGTTTTTCACCAGGAGGTGATTGGCCGGAATCTGCGGCACCTCGCCGCAGGCAAAGCCGATCGGCAACAGCCGCGCCTCGGGGTTGCAGGCGCGAAAGGCGGCCTTGAAGGTATCGCCGCCCACCGCGTCATAGACCACGTCCGCGCCGCCCAGCGCCAGCACCCGGGCGCGCAGATCCTCGGAGGCGTCGATCAGGTGATCGGCCCCCGCCGCCCGGGCCGCCTCGAGCTTGTCCGCCCCGCGCGCCTGGGCGATCACAGTGGCGCCCATCAGCTTGCCGATCTCGACCGCGGTCAGCCCGACACCGCCGGCGGCGCCCGTCACCAGCAGTGTTTCGCCGGGCTGCAATCGGGCCCGATAGTCCAGCGCCATGTGGCTGGTGCCATAGGCGATCTGGAAGGCGGCGGCATGCTCAAACGTCATTCCAGCCGGAAGTTTCACCGCCCGGGCGGCCTCGAACACACCGTATTCGGCCAGCCCGCCCTGGCCGGAATAGACCGCCACCCGGTCGCCGGGGGCCAGGCCGGACACCCCGGGTCCAACGGCGTCGATGACGCCGGCGACCTCCATTCCCAGGGTGAAGGGGGCGGCGGGCGTATCCTGATAGGTGCCCTTCTGCATCAGCAGATCGGCAAAGTTCAGCCCGCAGGCCCGGATCGCGACGCGGACCGTCCCGGGCCCCGGATCGGGCACCGCAAGATCGGTCAGCCGGGCCGTCCCGCCCGGGGCCTCGATGTGATAGGCGCGCATATCATCCTCATGCAAATGAACCGAAACAGGCCTGGGCCGTCGTTCTTTTGCCAAACCGGCGCCGGCTTCACCAGTACCACAACCGCAGGGTAAATCGATTGGTCGGTTAATCAACTGACTTGAAATTACCCGGAAAGACCGTACACTTATTTTGGGTGCGGATGTGGCGCGCGGGCATTGTGGTATCGGTTCCGTGTCGCCGCCTTTGCGAATTACGGTGGTGGGGTTGAGCCGTTCGCCCAAGACGCGAGAGTTAATTTAGGGAGATTGCCATGCCACACCAGGTTGATGTCCATGTGGGCAAACGTGTGCGCCACCGTCGATGGCTGGTCGGAATGACACAACAACAATTGGCCGAAAAGGTCGGGATCAAGTTCCAGCAGATTCAGAAATACGAGACTGGCGCCAACCGGATCAGCGCGTCGCGGTTGTGGGATATTGCCGAGGCGCTGAGCGTACCGGTCAGTTTCTTTTTCGAGGGGCTGGAAGTGGCCGCCAAGGAAACCGGCGACAAATCCGACATCCCCGCCGACCTGATGGGCGACAAGGAGGCGTTGGATCTGGTGCGTTCCTACTACGCGATCCCCGAGAACCAGCGTCGCCGTCTGTTCGACCTGGCCCGCGTCCTCAGCGACGTGGCCTGACCGCCGCAGAGACTCGTCCGCGACCTGTTTGCGCGCCCGTGCTTGCATCCGGCAGGGGCGCGTGGCACCTGATCGGCCATGACACAGACTGCCCTGACCGATCTCGATATCGCCAACATGCTGGCAGACACCGCCCGCGAGGTGATTCTTCCCTATTTCCGCCACCCCGACCTCGGCACCGAAAACAAGGATGCCGGCGGTTTCGATCCGGTGACCGAGGCTGACCGTGCCGCCGAACAGGCGATGCGCGCGATTCTCGCCCGGCATCGCCCCGAGGACGGCATTCTGGGCGAGGAATTCGGCGCCCGGCCAGGCCGCAGCGGCCGCACCTGGGTGCTGGACCCGATCGACGGCACCCGCGGCTTTCTCAGCGGAACGCCGACCTGGGGCGTGCTGATCGCACTGTCCGGGGCGGAGGGTCCGGAACTGGGGATCATCGACCAGCCCTATACCGGCGAGCGTTTTACCGGGGCGCCCGGGCTGGCGGTTCTCGACGGTCCGCGGGGCCGCACCCCGCTTGCCACCCGCGCCACCGCGTCGCTGGATCAGGCGATTCTCTTCACCACCTTCCCCGAGGTCGGAACGCCAGAGGAACGCGCCGGGTTCGACGCCGTCGCCGGCCGCGTGCGCCTGACCCGCTATGGCATGGATTGCTACGCCTATGCGCTGCTGGCCGCGGGGCAGATCGACCTGGTGATCGAGGCCGGGCTCAATTCCTATGACATCCACGCCCCGATCGCGGTGATCGAGGCCGCCGGCGGTCTTGTCACCGACTGGCAGGGCGGCCCGGTGCACGATGGCGGCCGGGTTCTGGCCGCCGCGAACCCTATCTTGCACCAAGCCGCGCTGGAGATCCTGCGCCGGGTCTGACCCGGCTTGCGCGCCCGGCCCGCCGCGGCTAATCTCTGTCCCCGGCGCCGAGTCCTTTGCCCGTGTTCTGTCGGCGCCACGTCACACTTCGGAACCGAAACAGGCCAGACCCGGAGTGTGCGCAAAATGACCGAAATCCTGATCCGAAACGCCGACAGCATCCTGACCATGGACGATGCACGCCGCGAACTGCCGGGCGCGGACATCCTGATCCGTGACGGCGTCATCGCCGCCATCGGCCCCGGCCTGACCACCATGGGCGAGGTGGTGGAGGCCGCCGGCTGCGCCGTCACCCCCGGCCTCGTCAACACCCATCACCATCTCTACCAGAGCCTGACCCGCGCGGTGCCCGGCGGGCAGGACGCGCTGTTGTTCGGTTGGTTGAAGGCGCTTTACCCGATCTGGGCGCGTTTCGGGCCTGAGGAAATCTATACCTCGGCCCTCACCGGGCTGGCCGAACTGGCGCTCTCGGGCTGTTCGCTCACCTCCGACCACCTCTATCTCTACCCGGGCGGCGCGCAGCTCGACGACACCATCGCGGCGGCGGGCGAGATCGGCCTGCGCTTTCACCCCACGCGCGGCGCGATGAGCATCGGCGAAAGCGACGGCGGGCTGCCCCCCGACACGCTGGTCGAGCGCGAGGCGGATATCCTCGAGGACGCCGTCCGGGTGATCGACGCCTTTCATGACCCGCGCGAGGGCGCAATGGTGCGCGTCGGCATCGCCCCCTGTTCCCCCTTCTCGGTCAGCCGTGATCTGATGCGCGACGCCGCCCTGCTGGCCCGGGACAAGGGCGTGATGCTGCACACCCACCTGGCCGAGAATGAAGAGGATGTCGCCTATAGCCTGGCCAATTTTGGCTGTCGGCCGGGGCAATATGCCGAGGATCTGGGCTGGACCGGACCCGACGTCTGGCACGCCCATTGCGTCAAGCTCGATGGGGCGGAGATCGACCTTTTCGCCCGCACCCAAACCGGGGTTGCCCACTGCCCCTGTTCCAACTGCCGCCTCGGCTCCGGCATCGCGCCGGTACGGGCGATGCGCGACGCGGGCGTGCCGGTGGGGCTGGGTGTCGATGGCTCGGCCTCAAACGATGCCGGCAATCTGATCCTCGAGGCGCGCCAGTCGATGCTGCTGCAACGGGTGGCGAACGGCGCCGACGCGATGAGCGCGCGCGAGGCGCTGGAGATCGCCACCCGCGGCGGCGCCGATGTGCTGGGCCGCGCCGATTGTGGCCGGCTGGAGGTGGGCAAACGCGCCGATATCGCGCTCTGGGATGTCACCGGCATCGACAGCGCCGGCAGCTGGGATCCCGCCGCGCTGCTGCTGGCCGGACCCACACGCGTCAAACACCTTTTCGTCGAGGGCCGGCAGGTGGTAAGGGACGGCCATATCGCAACCATCGACCTGCCCACTGTCGTCGAAAGACAGAACCGGCTGGCCCGCGGCCTGCGTGACTGACCGCGCAGCGCCCGAAGAAGAAGCAAGGACCGCCCCCATGTCCGACCAGAACACATATGCCGGCCTCACCCAGCTCGGCCAGAAGGCCGATCTGCCCGCCTCGCCGGAACAGGCGGTGCTGGAACGGGTGCCGAATCCGCAGGCGGATGTGGACTATTGCGTGCGCTTCACCGCGCCGGAATTCACCTCGCTCTGTCCGATGACGGGGCAGCCCGATTTCGCCCACCTGATGATCGATTACGTCCCCGACCGCTGGCTGGTGGAAAGCAAGTCGCTGAAGCTGTTCCTGGGCAGCTTCCGCAACCATGGCGCCTTTCACGAGGATTGCACGGTGATGATCGCCCGACGCCTGGTCGAGCTGCTGGAGCCGCGCTGGCTGCGCATCGGCGGCTATTGGTACCCGCGCGGCGGCATCCCGATCGACGTGTTCTACCAGACCGGGGCGCAGCCCGAGGGCGTGTGGATCCCCGACCAGGGCGTGCCGCCCTATCGCGGCCGGGGCTGAGCGGGGTATCCGGAAAAACGCCTTTTGCCCGGAACAAGGCACGAAGTGCCGCCGGGCAGCGCCCGACCGCCCGGACGGCTGGGCGCTGCCTCATCCCCTGTGCGCAGACCAAACGCCCGATATGTTGGCTGCCATAAAGTGACGGTTTCACACCGCTGAGCGCCCACCCGCGGCCGGGCGCTGCCCTCTGTGGCACTTTGGACTGGTGCCCGCCGTTTCGCGCGATGCTCCGGTTGGGCATTGCTCCAGAGGTCAAAACCAAAGATCTGGCCGTGTCGAAAAGCCGGGGCTATGCGCCGCGCACCCGCCGCCCGCCGATCCAGACCTCGGCCACCGCGCGGTCGTCGCCCATCATGATGGTGGGGAAGATCGCTTCCCACAGATCCTCCGCTTCCGCCTCCCGCTGCGCGATGGCGGGGGTGGAGGCGAGGTCGAGCACCACCAGATCGGCCTCCATCCCCGGCGCGATATTGCCGATCCGGTCGTCCATCCGCAGCGCCTGCGCCGAGCCGACGGTCGCCAGCCACAGAAGCTGGGCGGCATGCAGCGGGGTGCCGCGCAGCTGGCCGATCTCATAGGCCGCCGCCATGGTCCGCAGCATCGAGAAACTCGACCCGCCGCCGGTATCGGTGGCAAGCCCGATCCGCTGCCCCTCCGCCATCAGCCCGGCCATGTCGAACAGGCCCGAGCCGATGAAGGTGTTCGAGGTCGGACAATGCACCAGCGCCGCGCCCACTTCGCGCAGCCGGTCCCGTTCGCGCGGTTCCAGATGGATAGCATGACCGTAGAGCCCGTTGGCGCCCAGCAGGCCGAATTGCTCATAGGTGTCGAGATAGTCGCGGGCCGCCGGAAACAGCTCCTTCACCCAGGCGATCTCGTCGGTCTGTTCGCTCAGATGGGTCTGCATCAGGCAACCCGGATGCTCGGCCCAGAGCGCGCCGATCGCCTCCAACTGCTCCGGCGTCGAGGTCGGCGAGAACCGCGGCGTGATGGCATAGGAGATCCGGCCGACCCCGTGCCAGGCCTCCAGCAGCGCCTTGCTGTCGTCATAACCCGATTGCGCCGTGTCGCGCAGCCCCTCGGGCGCGTTGCGGTCCATGCAGGTCTTGCCCGCCACCACCCGCTGGCCACGGGCCTGCGCCTCGGCGAAAAACGCCTCCACGCTGGCGGGGTGGATGGTGCAGAAGGAACACATGGTGGTGGTCCCCTCCGCCGTCGTCAGGTCGAGATAGAGCGCGGCGATCCGGGCCGCATAGGCGGGATCGGCAAAGCGCATCTCCTCGGGGAAGGTATAGCTGTTCAGCCAGTCGATCAGCCGCTTGCCCCAGCTCGCGATCATCGCGGTCTGCGGATAGTGCACATGCGGGTCGATGAACCCCGCGCAGATCAGCTTGTCGCCGTGATCGCGCCGCTCCGCCTGCGGGTAGGCCGCGCGCAGATCGGCCAGACTGCCGCGCGCGACGATGCGCCCGCCCTCCAGCGCCACCGCCGCGTCGAGACGGGCGGCCTCTTCCGGCACCGCGTCAAAGGGCGTGGCCGCAAAGGACAGGACCCGCCCGGTCAGAATTGTCACAGAACTCATAGAAAATCCGCTTTTCGATCCATTATGCCGCAGCAAGACTAGAGTGCACGCCGGAACTGGTAAATTCCGCCATTGTCATTGTTTTCTGGTAGAAGCTTCTTCTATTTTGCGATCAATCCGGGGTAAGGGGCGGGCCATGGGCACAGGCGAAGATCAGGTCGAAGGCGGGATCCCCCGCGAGGATGGCGGGCATGAGCGCGCCTATACGCTCGACCGCCGTGCCATCGCGGCGATTCTCTATGCCGTCGACGTTGGCGACCGCGACAAGCTGATCGAGCTGATGGAGCCGCTGCACGCGGCCGACATCGCCGACCTTCTGGAGCAGATCAATGCCTTTGACCGCGGCCGGCTGATCCGCCTCTACGACCGCGAATTCGACGGCGACATCCTCTCGGAGCTCGATGAGAGCATCCGCGAGGAGGTGATCGGCATGCTGCATCCCAGCGTGCTGGCCGAGGCGGTGCGCGATCTGGAAAGCGACGACGTCGTCGACCTGGTCGAGGATCTGGAAGCGCCGCAGCAGGCCGCGATCCTCGGCGCGCTCGAGGCCGCGGACCGGGTGGCGGTGCAACAGGCGCTGACCTATCCGGAAAACTCCGCCGGTCGTCTGATGCAGCGCGAGGTGGTGTTCGCCCCCGAACACTGGAACGTCGGTCAGGCCATCGACTATCTGCGCAGCTCCGAGGATCTGCCCGGGCAGTTCTATCACATCGTTCTGGTCGATCCGCGCCTGCACCCCATGGCCAATGTCACCCTGGGCAAGCTGATGGGCGCGCCGCGCGACACGCTGCTTCGGGATCTCACCGAAGAGGTGTTTCAGGTCATCCCGGCGGAGCAGGACGAAGAGGATGTCGCCTACGCCTTCAACCAGTACCACCTGATCTCGGCCCCGGTGGTCGACGCCGAGGGGCGGCTGGTGGGGATGATCACCATCGACGACGCCATGACGGTGCTGGACGAAGAGCACGAAGAGGACATTCTGCGCCTGGCCGGCGTGGGCGAGGAAAGCTCGCTGTCCGACCGGGTGATCGACACCACCAAGCGGCGCATTCCCTGGCTGGTGGTGAACCTTGGCACCGCCGGGCTGGCCGCGCTGGTGATCGCCCAGTTCGAAGAGACCATCGCCGTGCTGGTGGCGCTGGCGGTGCTGATGCCGATCGTCGCCTCGATGGGCGGCAATGCCGGCACCCAGTCGCTGACCGTGGCGGTGCGCGCCATCGCCACCCGCGACCTGACGCGGTCGAACGCCTGGCGGGTGATCCGGCGCGAGATGCTGGTGGGGTTGTTGAACGGGCTGACGCTGGCGGTTCCGCTGGGGACGATGACGGCGCTGATCTTCGGCACACCCATGCTGGGGGTGGTGATCGCAGCGGCGCTGATCATCAACCTGTTCGTGGCCGCGCTGTCCGGGGTCGCGGTGCCGATCCTGCTGGACAAGATCGGCGTCGATCCGGCGCTGGCCTCGGGTGTCTTTGTGACCACGGTGACCGACGTGGTGGGCTTCTTCGCCTTTCTGGGGCTCGCCACGGTGGTGCTGTTGTGACCGGTCTGGCCGCGCGCAAGGCGGCGGCGCGCAAGGCCGCCTTCGCCCGGCGCCGGGCGGCGCATGCGGCGGCGGGGCCGGGGCCTGCCGGCCATCTCAGCGCGGTTCTGGCGGGCTTTCGCGCCGTGCCGCTGGCGGGCTATCTGCCGATCCGGACCGAGATCGACCCGCGCCCGGCCATGGCCGAGGCCGCCGCCCATGGGGTGGTCGGCGTGCCGGTGATCGAGGCCGCCGGGCAGCCGCTGCGGTTCAGCCACTGGACGCCGGACTGTGCCCTGGTCGACGGCCCGTTCGGCGCGCAGATCCCGGCGGTGGCGGCGTTTTTCGAACCCGAAATCCTGATCGTGCCGCTGGTGGCCTTCGATGCGCAGGGCAACCGGCTGGGCTATGGCGGCGGGTTCTATGACCGTACGCTGGAGCAGCTCAGGTCGCGCCGCGCCACGCTGGCCATCGGTTTTGCCTATGACGCGCAGGAGGATGCCGCGCTGCCGCTCGAGGACACCGACCAGCCGCTCGACATGATCGTGACCGAAACCCGGGTGCTGTCCTTCCCGCAGCGGTAGGACCCGCGGATCGCAGGCGGCCTCTTGCCCTCCTGTTCGCCACGCCCTACCAAGCGCGCATGAGACTTCTGTACCTTGGTGACGTGATGGGCCGCGCGGGCCGCACGGCGATTTCCGAGACCCTCCCGCGCCTTCGTGACGACTGGAAGCTCGATTTCGTCGTCGTCAATGGCGAGAACGCCACCAACGGCATGGGGCTGAGCGGCGATCACGCCCGCCTGCTGCTGCAGGCCGGGGCCGACTGCATCACGCTGGGCGATCACGCCTTCGACCAGAAGGACATGATGCAGGCGATCGACCGCGAACCGCGCATCATCCGCCCGATCAATTTCGCCAAGGCGGCGCCGGGCAAGGGCTTTCGCCTGTTCGACGCGCCCGGCGGGCGCAGGGTGCTGGTGGCGCAGGTGCTGGGCCAGGTGTTCATGAAGCGTCCCTTTGACGATCCCTTCTCGGCGATCGAGCCGGTGCTCAAGGCGCATCCGCGCGGCGGCATCGCGCAGGCGGTGATCGTCGATATGCATTGCGAGGCGACCTCGGAAAAGATGGCGATGGGCCATTTCTGCGACGGCCGCGCCAGCCTGGTGGTGGGCACCCACACCCATGTGCCGACCGCCGATGCCCAGATCCTGCCCGGCGGCACCGCCTATCTGACCGATGCCGGCATGTGCGGCGACTACAATTCGGTCATCGGAATGGACAAGGTCGAACCGCTGCGCCGCTTCATCACCGGCATGGGCAAAGAGCGCTTTTCGCCCGCCGGCGGCCCGGCCACGTTGTCGGGTGTCTTTGTCGAGACAGACGACCGCACCGGTGCCGCGAAACAGCTGCGCATGGTCCGCATCGGCGGACGGCTGGAACAGGCGGCGCCCTGAACGCAGGCGGCATCCTGAACGCAGGCGAAGCGGCGCCCGCTTTCGGCCCCTGCGACGCCATGAACCGCTTGCTCCGCCCGGCACGATCGGTGAAAGTGGGCGCCGGTCCGATCCGGGCCACCCTGGTTGAAGCGAAAAAGCACATATCATGCCGTTCTTTGTCCTGTCGGAAACCGCTGGCGCTTTTCTGACCCTGATCATTGTCGCCGGCATGTTCGTGCTGTTCCTGCGCGAGATCTTTCCGACCGAGGTTGTCGCCATCGGCGGCGTGGCCACGATGCTGGTCACCGGCGTGCTTCCCTATGAGGCGGCGCTGCCGGTGCTGGCCAACCCGGCGCCCTGGACCATCGCGGCGATGTTCATCATCATGGGCGCGCTGGTGCGCACTGGCGCGCTCGACGCCTTTACCAGCCTGGCCCAGACCCAGGCCAGCACGCGGCCGCGCTTCGCCATCGCCCTGCTGATCGGCTTTGTCCTTCTGGCCTCGGCCGTGGTGTCGAACACGCCGGTGGTGGTGGTGATGATCCCGGTGTTCATCCAGATCTCCCGCACCCTCGACGTTTCGGCCAGCAAACTGTTGATTCCGCTCAGCTACGCCGCAATCCTGGGGGGCACGCTGACGCTGATCGGCACCTCGACCAACCTGTTGGTCGATGGCGTCGCGCGCAGCCACGGGCTGCCGGCCTTCTCGATCTTCGAGGTGACGCCGCTGGGCCTGGCGCTGGCGGCTTATGGCATGATCTACCTGCGCTTTGTCGCGCCGCGCCTGCTGCCCGAGCGCGACAGCATGGCCAACCTGCTCAGCGACAAATCGAGGATGAAATTCTTCACCGAGGCGGTGATCCCCCCCGAAAGCAACCTGATCGGACGCGAGGTTCTGGGGGTGCAGCTGTTTCAGCGCGACGGCGTGCGGCTGATCGACGTCATTCGCGGCGATCAGTCGCTGCGCCGCGATCTCCAGGGGGTGGTGTTGCAGGTGGGCGACCGGGTGGTGCTGCGGACTCGGATGACCGAACTGCTCAGCCTGCAGCGCAACAAGGAGCTCAAGCGCGTCGACCAGATCTCGGCGGTGGAGACCACCACGGTCGAGGCGCTGATCTCGCCGGGCTGCAAGTTGATCGGGCGCAGCCTGGGGGCCATGCGCCTGCGGCGTCGCTACGGCGTCTATGTGCTGGCGGTGCACCGCCGCAACCAGAACATCGGCCGTCAGCTCGACGATCTGGTGGTACGGGTGGGCGACACCCTGCTGCTGGAGGGGGCGCCGGGCGACATCCAGCGGCTCGCCGCCGAGATGGAGATGGTCGATGTCTCGCATCCCTCGGCGCGGGCGTTCCGGCGCGGTCATGCGCCGATCGCCATCGCGGCGCTGATCGGCATCGTCGCGCTGGCCGCCTTTGGCGTGGCGCCGATCCTGTTCCTGTCGGTGCTGGCGGTTGCCGTCGTGCTGCTGACCCGCTGCATCGACGCGGACGAGGCGTTTTCCTTTGTCGACGGACGCCTGCTGGCGCTGATCTTTGCCATGCTCGCCATCGGCGCGGCGCTGGAAAGCTCGGGCGCGATACGTCTGATCGTCGAGGCCATTTCCCCCTACCTGGGCAGCGTGCCGCCCTTCCTGGTGGTCTGGGCGATCTATCTTCTGACCTCGGTGCTGACCGAACTGGTGTCGAACAACGCGGTGGCGGTGGTGGTGACCCCGATTGCCATCGGACTGGCCAGCGCGATGGGGATCGACCCGCGCCCGCTGGTGGTGGCGGTGATGATCGCCGCCTCGGCCAGTTTCGCAACGCCGATCGGCTATCAGACCAACATGCTGGTCTATGGGCCCGGCGGCTACAAGTTCACCGACTTCATGCGCGTCGGCATCCCGCTGAACCTGACGGTGGGGATCCTCGCCTCGATCCTGATCCCGCTGATCTGGCCGCTCTAGCGGCGCGGGCCCGGCGCGGGGCAAGCGCCCGCGCCGCTGCCACCCAAAGCGGCGTGCACAGGGCGCGGATGCGCTTGAGCGGGCGCTCGAACAGCGCCGCGAAGGCAAAACAGGTGCCCAGCGTCAGCCCCAGAAGCCACAGGTCGTAGCCGGGCAGCGTCTCGGGCAGGGTTGCGTCGAGCAGGTGCAGCGTGGGGTAATGCACCACGTAGATCGAGAAACTGGCGCCCGCGACCCAGCGCACCGTGCGCGCGGCGATCCCCGGCACCGTGCTGGCGCGACCATCGGCGATGTGGCGGACCCCCAGCAGGTGCAGGGCCACGCAGGCGCCGATCACGGTGTTCCACAGAACCTCGTCCGAATAGGCCAGCAGGGCGTGATGGCTGACCGGCGCGAGCGCATGGATCGTCACCAGCGTCAGCAGACGGTCCAGCCCGGCGATCTTCAGCAGGATCAGGCAGCCGACCGGCAGCAGCGCCAGCGGCCAGGCCCGCGCCGGGGCGATCCGCGCCAGACGCCCGCCCAGCGACCAGACCGCGACGCCCATCAGCCAGGCCGGCAGCAACGCCAGCACCGGCAGCCCCACCACCAGCGCGATCAGCGCCAGCATCACCCAGCGCAGCGCCCCACGCAGGAACAGCGCCGCGCCGAACAGCATGTAGAACCCGACCTCGTAACTCAGCGACCAGAGCGGCCCGTTGGTGCCCAGCCGGACCCGCTCCGTCAGCCCCTGCCACTCGTTGGAAAAGCTCAGCCCGCGCGCCAGAAACTCCCACAGTGGCAGCACCCCGTAGTAATCCGCCGGATAGGCGCTCATGTCGATGCGCGTGCCGATGGCGTCAAAGGCCAGCGTCAGCACCAGCGCGGGGATCAACACCGAGTACAGCCGCGTCACGCGGTTGAAGGCGTAGCGGCCCAGCGACCCGTCACGCCCGGCGGTATAGGCGATCACCACGCCGGAGAGCACGAAGAACACGATCACCGCGTCCGATGCGATGTTGATCTCGCGCAGAAAATAGTAGTCGCCGCCGGTGAACCGGATATGCGCCATATGCCCGAACAGAACGCAGAGCGCCGCCGCCGCCCGCAGCGTGTCGAGCCAGAGCGAGAATCCCGGCGTCATCGCGTCCTCCAGCGGCGCGCCGTTGCGCCGGGGCAGCCGGGCGCTCAGCGCCTCCCAGCTTTCGGCAAAGGGTTTGAACAGCGCCTGTCCCAGCGTCTGGTGGGGCTGCTCCGTCCGCTGCCCCGCGGCGTCGGCGATGCCGAATGTCAGCGTCTCGCGGCTGCGGGGCACGTAGAGCGTGCCGAACATCCAGTCCCATAGCGCGAAGATCGCGCCATAGTTCTTGTCGTGGTGCCTGACGTCCACCGAATGGTGCACCTGATGCTGGGCGGGCGAGATCAGGATATGCTCCAGCACATACCCGTAGCTCAGCCAGATATGGCTGTGGCGCAGGTTGGCCCCCAGCGTGTTGAACAGGAAATAGAGCGCATTGGCCCCGGCGATGGTCACCAGGTCGATCCGCCCCACCAGCAACACCAGGATCAGCGCCTGCACGACGCCGACCAACCCGCTGATCAGCAGGTTGCGGACGATGGATTCAACCGGATGTGCCCGCATCACCGTCAGCGGCGTCAGCACGTCCGCCGAATGATGCACCGCGTGGAACGGCCAGAGCAGCTTCCATTCATGGTGGATGCGATGGGCCCAGTATTTGCAGAAATCCGACGCCATCACGATCAGCACCGTGGCCGCCAGACTGCGGCCCCAGGTGATCGGCAGCCCGCCCTCTGCGGCGCCGCCCAGCAGGCCCAGCACCCAATGCGCCACCGCAGGGGTGAACATCAGCGCCCCGAAGACGCCCAGAAAACTGGCCAGATTGTGGGTCAGAAACAGGCCTATATCCAGCAGGTTCGAGCGGTGCCGGTAGACCGCGCGCGGCAGCAGCCAGGACAGGAACGGCGCCGGGCGCCCGCGCGCGAGCCAGATCGCGCCCGCCAGAACGACGGTGCAGCAAAGGTAGAACGCTGATACCCGGACCTGCATGCTGAACGGCAAGCTTAGCAGGTACTGCCCGAATGCGATAATGATCTCCATGGACCTGGTCCCGCTTTGTCCTTAGCCGCAGGCTAGCGGGGCAATCGGGCCAGATCATGGCGTGATTGTGGGCCAGGCGTGGGCAGCCGATCCCGCGGCGATGATTCCACGCCGTTGTTTTTCCCCTGTGGACCGGTGCCGGCGCGCTGCTACTGTGCCGGCGCGGCGCAGGATGAGCGCTGGACTGAAGGAGCCCGCCGATGACCGGACATGACCTCAGGATCGCCGGACTCATCGCCGCGCTGGTGGTGGCCCTTGGGCTGGCGCTGGGCTATGGCGCCGGGCTGCTGGTGGCGCGCCGGGGCGATCTGCCCGGCGCCCCGGCCCAGTCGCCGGCGGGCTTTACCGCGCCGCAGGCCGAAACGCTGCCCAACCCCGCCGGAGGCAGCCTGCCGGGTTATCTCGATGTCTACGTCAACGATTATGCCGATCTGCTGGACGCCGGGGCCGAGACGCGCATCCGCGACGATCTGATCGGGTTATACGACCGCACCGGCATCGAGATGACGGTCCTGACCATTCCCAGCCTCAGCGACTACGGCCATTACGGCCCAATCGAGCCCTTCGCCACCGCGCTGTTCAACGCCTGGGGCATCGGTAACGCGGCGCGCAACGACGGGGTTCTGGTGCTGGTCTCGCGCTATGACCGCAACATGCGGATCGAGATCGGGTCCGGCTATGACCCATCCTGGGATGCGCGGATGCAGCGGGTGATCGACGACGGGTTCCTCCCCGATTTCCGCGATGACGCCTATCAGGCGGGGATCGAGACCGGGGTGGACGAGACCATATATGAGATCACCGGCCATTACCCCGGCACCTATGACGCCGGCACCTTTGCTCAGGGCTGGGGCTGGATCTTCCGCCAGCTCGGCGCGCTGGGCAACTGGCTGTGGGGGCTCGTCGCCGCGCCGCTGGCGGCGGGCGGTTTCTGGCTGCGCCGCTATCTGCGCCGCCGGCCGCGCCCTTGTCCCGAGTGCGGCACGCTGATGCAGCGCATGGGCGAGGAGGCCGACGACGAACATCTCGACGGCGGCCAGACGCTGGAGGAGTTTCTGAAATCGGTGGATTACGATGTCTGGGCCTGCCCGAATTGCGCCCATATGGACATCCTGCGTTACCGCAACTGGTTTTCCGGCTACGGCGCCTGTCCGAAATGCAACTATCACACGCTCTCGACCACGACAGAGGTCTTGCGGGCGGCCACCACGAGCAGCACCGGGCAGAGACGGCTGACCTATGACTGCAAGCACTGCGGCTATCACGATACCGAACTGCGGACGATCCCCAAGGTCTCGAAATCCTCCTCCGGCTCCAGCCGCTCCTCCTTCGGCGGCGGCTCGTCTTCTGGGGGGGGCGCGAGCGGACGCTGGTAGCCAGGAAACCTTGTGACAGGCGCCTGACCCGAACCGTTAAGCTCTCTGCGCGGCTCGCTCTGCGGGATGCGCGCAGGGGCTCTCAGGCCACCACCTCCGACCGCCCCGCATTGCGCCCGGAGAAGATACAGCCGCCCAGGAACGTCCCTTCCAGCGCGTTGTACCCGTGATAGCCGCCGCCACCGAACCCGGCCGCCTCTCCGGCCGCGAACAGGCCCGGAACCGGCTGCCCGTCTGCGCCGATCATCTGACTGTCGAGATTGGTCTGCAGCCCGCCCAGCGTTTTCCGTGTCAGGATATGCAGCTTGACCGCGATCAGCGGCCCGTTCGCCGGATCTAGAAAGCGGTGCGGTTTCGCGGTGCGGATCAGCCGGTCACCGCGATAGTTGCGCGCGGCCAGAATCGCCATCATCTGCGCGTCCTTGGAAAACGGGTTGTCCACCTGCGCGTCCCGCGCCGCGATCTGGGCGTAAAGCGCGCCGGGATCCAGCGGCACCTCGCCCAGCTTGTTCATGCCGGCGACCAGCTGATCCAGCGTGTCGGCCACGACGAAATCGGCGCCATGCTTCTTGAACGCCTCGACCGGCGCCGGCGCGCCGCCGCCCGACAACAGCCGCGCGCGGATCACCTCGCCCCATCTGCCCGAGGTCAGATCCGGGTTCTGCTCCGACCCGGACAGCGCGAATTCCTTTTCGATCACCTTCTGGCTCAGCACGAACCAGCTGTAATCGTACCCCGTCCCGAGGATTTCGCGCAGGGTGGAAAGGGTGTCGAACCCCGGCAGGCAGGGCGGCGGCAGACGGCGGCCGGTGGCATCGAACCACAAAGACGACGGCCCCGGCAGGATGCGGATGCCATGTTCGGGCCAGATCGGATCCCAGTTGCGCACCCCTTCGGTGTAATGCCACATCCGGTCGCCGTTGATCACATGGCCGCCGGCGGCCTCGGCGACGGCGATCATCCGCCCGTCCACATGCGCTGGCACGCCCGCGATCATGGTCTTCGGCGGCTCGCCCAGCCGGTCGCCCGGCCAGGCGCGGCGGACCAGGTCGAAGTTGCCGCCGATCCCGCCGGAGGTGACGATGACCGAGGGCGCATAGACCTCGAACTCGCCGACCTCGTCGCGGTTGGTCCTTGCGCCCCGCGTGGCGCTGTCGGGGGCCAGAACCTCGCCCGAGACCCCACGAACGGCGCCGCCCTGCAGGATGATGTGGCTGACCTGATGGCGGAATTTCAGCGCGATGCGCCCCGCCGCCACATGCTCGCGCACCCGCCGCACAAAGGGGGCCAGCGTGCCGGGGCCGGTGCCCCAGGTGATATGGAACCGCGGCACCGAATTGCCGTGACCGGTGGCATAGGCGCCGCCGCGCTCGGCCCAGCCGACCACCGGGAACCAGCGCAGCCCCATCGCCCGCAGCCAGGGCCGCATCTCGCCGGCGGCAAAATCGACATAGGCCTCGGCCCATTTGCGCGGCCAGGCATCCTCGCTCCGGTCGAACTGGGCACTGCCCATCCAGTCGCCCAGCGCCAGATCGCGGCTGTCGCGTACGCCCATCCGCCGCTGCTCGGGGGTGTCCACCATGAACAGCCCGCCCAGCGACCAGAACGCCTGTCCGCCGAGGAACCGCTCCGGCTCCTGGTCCAGCACGATCACCCGTTTGCCGCGATCCCCCAGTTCGGCGGCGGCGGCCAGCCCGGCCAGCCCGCCCCCCACCACGATTGCATCGGCGCTGTCCATGGCCTGTGCCCTCTCCCTGTTTCAACCAGCTTAGAGCGGCGGGGCGCGATGGGGCAACGGCGCCGGGGGCGGTTGACGTGGGGTCGCTGCGCCCCGGCCGGGTGGCGGCGCGCGCCGGGCGGTTTGCGCGCCCGCGGCCGATGCTGTACGGCAGGCGCCGAAGGCAACGACCTCACCCCGAACGGGGCGACAGGTCCGGGACGGCCCGGCGTATTGAAAACAAAGGATGCAGCATGCCTTGGATGCTTCTTTTTCTCGCCGGGCTGACCGAAATCGTCTGGTCTTTCCTGATGAAACAATCGCTCGGGTTCACGCGGTTCTGGCCGACCGTGGGAACCCTGACCTTCATGGCCTGCAGTTTCGCGTTGCTGTCGGTCTCCATGAGAACGCTGCCGCTCGGCACGGCCTATACGATCTGGACCGGCATCGGCGCGCTCGGGGCCTTCCTCGTCGGGGTCGTGTTCCTTGGCGAACAGCTGAGCGCCGGCCGGGCGATCGCGGCGCTGCTGATCCTCGGCGGCATCGTCCTGATGAAACTGTCCTCAACCCCCTGAGGGCGGTGGGCCGCGACGCCGCCGCGCAGCTCACATCGGCCAGAACACCAGGATCGCCGGGATCGACACCGCGATCACCAGCACCTCCAACGGCAGACCCATGCGCCAGTAATCGCCAAAGCGATAGCCGCCGGGGCCGAGGATCAGGGTGTTGTTCTTGTGCCCGATCGGCGTCAGGAACGCGCAGGAGGCCGCCACCGCGACCGCCATCAGGAACGGGTCGGGCGAGACCCCCAGCGCGCGGGCCATCTCGATACCGACCGGGGCGGCGACGATGGTGGTGGCAGTGTTGTTCAGCACATCCGACAGCGACATGGTCACCACCATCAGCACCGTCAGGATCGCCCAGGCCGGCAGCCCGCCGGTCAGCGTCACCAACTGCCCGGCCAACATCTCGGTGCCGCCGCTCGCCTCCAGCGCCTTGCCCAGCGGGATCATCGAGCCCAGCAGCACCACCACCGGCCATTCGATCTGATCGTAGAGCTCGGACAGCGGCACGATGCCGGTCAGCACATAGGCCACCACCACCAGCCCCAGCCCCACCGGCAGCGAAATCCAGCCGAGGCTTGCCAGCAGAACGGCGGCGGCGAACAGCCAGATCGACAGCCACGACTTGCTCTCCTGCGTGATCGCCAGCCCGCGTTCGGCCAGCGGCAGGCAGCCCAGCCAGCTGGCGACCTGGCGCCCCGAATCCGCCGGCGTCAGCAGCAAGAGGATATCGCCCGGCTGGATCTGCGCCTGGCGCAGATGTTCGGTGATCCGCTGGCCCTGGCGGGAAATGCCCACGATCACCGACCGCTGCCGCCAGTGCAGCCCCACCGCCAGCGCCGAGCGCCCGGCGATGCGGGCGTCGCGCGGCACCACCACCTCGGTCAGGGTCAGCCCCTCGGCATCGCCCTCGATCACGTCGCGGCGATCGGCGTCGGTATAGGAAAACCCCAGGGTCGAGCGGAACGTGTCCAGCGCGTCGGGCTGCGCCTCCAGGATCAGGATGTCGTCGGCCTGAAGATCGGTGTCGCGCGAACTGCCATAGCGGCGGCGGCCGCCGCGGATCAGCCCGAGAATCGTCACATCGGTCTCATCCGCCGTATCGTGCAGATCGCTCACCCGCTTGCCGATCCAGCCATTGCCCTCGGGCACCGCCAGTTCGGCGATATAGGCCGAGGTTTCGCGCAGCTGCGCCGCCGGGTCGCTCTCCCGCGCGCTCCTGGGGATCAGCCGCCAGCCCACCACCGTGACAAAGATCAGCCCGGCCGCCGCCGTGATCCCGCCCACCGGGGCGAAATCGAACATCCGGAACGAGGCGCCCAGCTGCTCCTCGCGGATCGCGGCGATGATGATGTTCGGCGGCGTGCCGATCAGCGTGACCATCCCGCCCAGGATGGTGGCGAAGGACAGCGGCATCAGCGTACTGCCCGGCGGCCGCTTGGCCTTGCGCGCGGTCTGAATGTCGACCGGCATCAGCAGCGCCAGCGCGGCGACATTGTTCATGAACCCCGACAGCACGGCGCCCAGCCCGCCCATGAAGGCAATGTGATGGCTGACCGAGCGGGTGCTGTCGATCACCGTGCGGGTGATCAGCTGCACCGCGCCCGAGCGCATCAGCCCTGCCGAGACCACCAGCACCAGCGCCACGATGATGGTGGCGTGATGGCCAAAGCCGGCAAACGCCTCTTCCGCCGGCACGATGCCCAGCACCACCCCGACCAGCAGCGCCCCGAAGGCCACAAGATCATAGCGGAACCGGCCCCACAGCAGCAGGACGAAGACGGCGAAGAACAGGGCGAACAGGAGGATCTGGTCGGATGTCATTGCCTCAGCTTACCCGTTGACGGGGCAGGGGCAAGCGCCGCTTGAACAGGGGCGGGGCAAGCGGCTATATGGGCGCCAACCCAGCAATCAGCACGAGGATGCACAATGGCCGGCCACTCAAAATGGGCAAATATCCAGCACCGCAAGGGGCGTCAGGACGCCGTTCGCGCCAAGCTGTTTTCCAAGCTCAGCAAAGAGATCACCGTTGCGGCCAAGATGGGCGACCCCGACCCGGACAAGAACCCGCGCCTGCGGCTGGCGGTGAAAGAGGCCAAGTCGCAATCGGTCCCCAAGGATGTGATCGAACGCGCGATCAAGAAATCGCAGGCCGGCGAGGGCGACGATTACGAGGAAATCCGCTATGAGGGCTATGGCCCGAACGGCGTCGCGGTGATCGTCGAGGCGATGACCGACAACCGCAACCGCACCGCCTCCAGCGTGCGCTCCACCTTCACCAAGAACGGCGGCAACCTGGGCGAGACCGGCAGCGTCGGCTTCATGTTCGAGCGCAAGGGCGAGGTGAGCTATCCGGCCTCTGTCGGCGACGCCGACACGGTGATGATGGCCGCGATCGAGGCCGGCGCCGAGGACGTGGAAAGCTCCGAAGACGGCCATATCGTCTGGTGCGCCGACACCGACCTGAACGAGGTTGCCACCGCGCTGGAGACGGATCTGGGCGAAAGCGAAAGCACCAAGTTGGTGTGGAAACCCACCACCACCACCGAAATGGACCTCGAGGGCATGCAAAAGCTTATGAAGCTGGTCGAGGCGCTGGAGGATGACGACGACGTGCAGCGCGTCACCACCAATTTCGAGGCCACCGACGAGGTGATGGAACAGCTCTGAGCGGTTCTGCCCGGGAGATTAAAAAAGCCGCCCTTCGGGGCGGCTTTTGTGTTCTGCGTGGCCCGCCAGGCAGGCCGCCTCAGAAAAAGCTGGCGATCTCGTCCAGCGGCTTCTTGATCTTGGCGACCTCGGGCACGGTGGCGGTCTCGGCCGGGTGGCCGATGGCGATGATCATCGTCGGCTTTTCCGAGGCCGGCCGCCCCAGAGCGTCGTTCAGGAATTTCATCGGGTTGGGCGTATGCGTCAGCGTCGCCAGCCCGGCATGATGCAGCGCCGCCAGCAGAAAGCCGGTGGCGATATTGACGCTTTCCGGCACATAGTAGTTCTTGTAGCGGGTGCCGTCCGCGAACTCTCCCCAGCGCTGGGCAAAGACCACGATCAGCCAGGGCGCGACGGTCAGATGCGGCTTGCTCGCGTCGGTTCCGATCGGCTCCAGCGCCTTGATCCACTCGTCGCCCGCGCCGCCCTCGTAGAAGCGCTTTTCCTCCTCCTCGGCCTCCTCGCGGATCCGCGCCTTCAGTGTCGGGTCGGAGATCGCGGCGAAATGCCAGGGCTGGTGATTGGCGCCCGAGGGGGCGCTGCCGGCGGTGCGGATCGAGGCCTCGATCACCTCGCGCGGCACCGGGCGCGGGTCGTAATCGCGCACCGAATGTCGCCGGCGCATGGTGTCGTAAAACGCCCGCGCCGCGGCGATCATCTCGGCGTCGGTCATCTCGCTGCGGTCTGGCAGCGGCAAGGCGCGATAGCTCAGCGTCTCTTTGGCGAACATCCGGTCTCCTCCCTCCATGTCTCAGGCCCGCTCTCAGGCGGGCACCAGCACATCCCGTGCGGCGGCGCGCACCGCCCGGGTGACCGGCTCCAGCGCCCCGGTCATCGCCCGGCTATGCTGCCAGGTCAACGGCACATCCATCACCTGATCGTGACGCAGCGGCACCAGTCGCCCCGCGCGCAGCGCCCCCTCCACCAGCGGCAGCGGGTTCATGCCCCAGCCCAGCCCCGCCTCGGCTGCGGCGACAAAGGCGGTTGAGGAGGGCAGGAAATGCGTCGGCGGGGCCAGACGCGCGCCGGTCGCCTGTTCGATCCAGCGTCGCTGCAACCCGTCCTTGGCGTTGAAGGTCAGGCAGGGCGCGCGCGCCAGCGCCTGCGCCGTCACGCCGCCGGGAAACCAGCGCGCCATGAAATCCGGGCTGGCGGTGGCGACATAGCGCAGCGCGCCCAGCGGGTGGGCATCACAGCCCGACACCGGCCGGCCCAGGGCGCAGACCGCCGCGCTCACCGCACCGCGCCGCAGCCAGTCGGCGCTGTGTTCCTCATCGTCGATCACCAGATCGAACAGCATGTCGGGCACCGCCGCCATTGCGTCCACGAACCAGGTTGCCAGACTGTCGGCGTTGATCGCCAACCGCAGCCGCGCAGGCCCCGGCGCCGCATCGAGCGCCAGGTCGCGGCTGAGTTGCGCCTCCAACAGCCCAACATCTTCGGCGTGCTTGGCCAGGCGCGACCCGGCGGGGGTGCCGGTGCAGGGACTCGCGCGGTTGACCAGCGCCACGCCGACCCGCTCTTCCAGCGCCTTGATCCGCTGCGACACCGCCGAGGGGGTCACGCCGAGATCGGCGGCCGCGGCCTCGAAGGCGCCGTGGCGCAGCACGGCGGCGAGGGCGGCGAGATGGGGGGCGTCGAATTGCATTAGACTGACTAAACTCAGTGCAAAAACTTTAACTGGATTAAGCCGCTTGCCCGGCCTAGTCAAACCCGGACGACCCAGTTCACGGAGCGTACAGTTTGACCGCCTTTTTCCCCGGTTTCGCCCTCAGCTTCTCGCTGATCCTCGCCATCGGCGCGCAGAACGCCTTTGTCCTGCGCCAGGGGCTGCGGCGCGAGCATGTGCTTGCCGTCGTTCTCACCTGCGCCCTGTCGGATGCGGTGCTGATCGCCGCCGGGGTCGCCGGGATGGGGCGGCTTGCCCAGGCGCTGCCCTGGTTTTCGCCGCTGATGCGGTTCGGCGGCGCGGCTTTCCTGATCTGCTACGGGGCGCTGAACCTGCGCACGGCCTGGCGGGGCGGCTCCGGCCTCACCACGGAGCCGGGGGCTGGGTATGCGCTGCCACGGACGCTGGCCACGCTGCTGGCCCTGACCTGGCTGAACCCGCATGTCTATCTCGATACCGTGGTGCTGGTCGGCTCGATCGCCGCCCAGTACGATGACCGGATCGGTTTCGGCGCCGGGGCGGTCACCGCCAGCCTTACCTTTTTCGTCGCCCTAGGGTACGGCGCACGGCTGCTGGCGCCGCTGCTGGCCCGGCCCGGCGCCTGGCAGGCGCTCGACGCGGGGATCGGGCTGACCATGTGGGCGATCGCGGCGAAACTAATTCTCATGTGACGGGTTGTACGCCGCGCGGATTGGGTGTTGAACCGTCGGGACATGTCACATCCGCGTCTTGACCCCGCCCCGGCCCGGCCCGTTGCAGGCATCCTGTGGATGCTGTTCACGGGCCTCTGCTTTGTTGCGGTGACCGCGCTGGTCAAGTTTCTGGGGCCGCGCATCCCGGCGGCCGAGGCCGCCTTTCTACGCTATGCGCTGGGTCTGGTGTTTCTGCTGCCGATGCTGCGGCCGATGCTCAACACCCGCTTCACCGGCCGCCTCGTGGGCCTCTTCGCGTTGCGCGGGGTGCTGCATGCGGGCGGGGTGATGCTGTGGTTTTTCGCGATGACGCAGATCCCGCTGGCTGAACTGACCGCGCTCAACTACCTTTCGCCGGTCTTCGTCACCATCGGCGCGGCGGTGTTCCTGGGCGAAAAACTGGCGATCCGCCGCATCGCCGCCGTCACCGTCGCGCTGGTCGGCGCGATCATCATCCTGCGCCCAGGTTTCCGTGAGGTGTCGCCCGGCCACCTGGCGATGATCTGCACTGCGACGGTGTTCGGCGGCTCCTACCTGCTGGCCAAGGTTCTGGCCGACGAGGTCAGCCCGTCCGTCGTGGTCGGCATGTTGTCGATCTGGGTGACTGCGGGGTTGGCCCCCTTTGCCGCCGCGGTCTGGGTCGCGCCCAACCTGCACGAACTGGCGATCCTGTTTGCCGTGGCCTGTTTTGCGACCACCGGGCATTTCACCATGACCCTGGCCCTGCGCGCCGCCCCGATCATGGTGACCCAGCCTGTCACCTTCCTGCAGCTCGTTTGGGCCATGCTGCTGGGCGCCGCGGTGTTCGGCGAATCGCTGGATGTCTGGGTGGTGTTCGGCGGCGGGCTGATCCTGGCCTCGATCACCTTCATCACCTGGCGGGAGGCGGTGGTGCGGCGCCGCTCGATCACCCCGATCACGCCGGCGACCAAGGTCTGAGAGGGTTGCCAGCGCCGCGCGCCGCCGCTTAACCTGAGCCGCGAGGGTCTCAGGGGGGTAGGATGAAGGCGTTTTCAACAGCGATCGCAGTGCTTTGCGGTCTGGCCGCGGGGCCGGCGCTGGCCGATTTGCGGCTGTGCAACGAGGCCAGCGCGCGCCATTCGGTCGCCGTCGGCTACAAGTCCGGCGATCAATGGATGTCCGAGGGGTGGTGG
This sequence comes from Antarcticimicrobium luteum, assembly GCF_004358185.1. Lineage (GTDB taxonomy): Bacteria > Pseudomonadota > Alphaproteobacteria > Rhodobacterales > Rhodobacteraceae > Antarcticimicrobium > Antarcticimicrobium luteum. Next base: position 67,254 of record NZ_SMUV01000074.1, on the reverse strand, counting down.
AACATCGATCCGGGCAAATGCGCGACTGTGATCAGCGGCGATCTGAAGTACCGGTTTTTCTACTATCGGTTGCTGGCCAAGGGCCGCAGGTTCGAACATGAGGGCTATGGATTCTGCACCCGGACCTCGGCCTTTACCATCGAGGGCGACAAGAATTGCGCCGACCGCGGCTATACCAATTCGGGATTCCGCCAGATCGACGCCGGCGACGCGCGCGATTTCAGCTTCTCCTTCACCGATGCGGTGAGTGTGACGGAACCGGTCGAGGCCGCGCCGCCCGCCGCCCCCCGGGCCGAGGCGGCGGCCCCCGCCGAGGCCCCCGGCACCTGGGGTGAGCCCTATGCCTCGGGCGCTGCGCTGTTCCAGGACTGCGTCAGCGAGACCGAGGCGCCGTTCTGCACCTTTCACGCCGACGGCACAAAATTCTTTGTCTACGATGACGGCCGGACGCCCGCCGGGGTGTTTCGGGCGATGCGCACCTACCTGCCCGGCACCCCGATTGAGGTGCGCGGCGATCTCGAGGCGATTCATGACCGCACCGCGGACATCGTGCTGCGCCGGGTGATCCCGCGCGCCTACGACACCTGGGACAATACCCTGAGCCGGATGCAGGGCACCTGGTATTCGGTCGACGATCCCAATTCACAGTTCAACATCATCGGCTCGGAGCTGGAGAATATCTATGACGGGGCCTTTGGCGCGCGGGAATACCTCAGCATGCGCGACACCTGCGAGCATTTCGATGGCGGTAATATCCTGGTGCGGATGGACGAGGAAACCGGCGATGTCATGTGCTATTCGATCGAGGAACTGGGCGCCTTCAACATGCTGCTGATGTATCTGCCGCGCGCGAATTTCCACGAATTCCGCAAGCTCGACTAGGCCGCCGGAGCGGGCGGTGCGGGTTCTTGATTGACGGGTCAGCACACGATCACTAGCGTCGGTCCGCTATCCAACATGCGAGGGCGCGATGCCGAAACTGGGAATGGAACCGATCCGCCGCGAGGCGCTGGTGCGCGCCACCATCGCCGAGTTGGGCAAGGCGGGCACGCTGGATGTGACCGTCAGCCAGATCGCCCGGCGCGCCGGGGTCTCCAGCGCGCTGGCGCATCACTATTTCGGCGGTAAGGATCAGATCTTTCTCGCCGCGATGCGCCGCATTCTGGCGGATTTCGCGGTCGACGTGCGGCGGGAACTCGATGGCGCCGCCGCCCGTGACCGCGCCGCCGCCATCGTGCGGGCCAGCTTCTCGCGCTCCAGCTTCACGCCCGAGGCGGTCGGCGCCTGGATGTGCTTTTACGGCATGGCGCAAAAGAACGCCGAGGCGCTGCGGCTCTGGCAGATCTATCACCGGCGGCTGCGGTCGAACCTGATCCACGCGCTGCGCCCCTATTGTGCCGGACCGGAGGCGGCGGCCGATACGCTGGGCGCGCTGATCGACGGGCTCTACATCCGCGCCGCGCTGGACCCGGGCCTCAGCCCGGAGGACGCGCTGGCGCAGGCGCTGTCGGTGCTCAGGGGGCTGTGCAGCGGGGGGCGGTCGTGACCCGTCCCAATATCCTGATCCTGATGGTCGATCAGCTGAACGGGACATTGTTTCCGGACGGACCCGCCGACTGGCTGCACGCGCCCAACCTGAAGGCACTGGCGGCGCGCTCGACCCGCTTTGCCAATGCCTATACCGCCTCGCCGCTCTGCGCGCCGGGGCGGGCCAGCTTCATGTCCGGGCAGTTGCCGTCGCGCACCGGCGTCTACGACAACGCCGCCGAGTTCCGCAGCGACATTCCGACCTATGCCCACCACCTGCGGCGGGCGGGCTACTACACCTGCCTTTCGGGCAAGATGCATTTCGTTGGCCCCGATCAGCTGCACGGGTTCGAGGAGCGGCTGACCACCGATATCTACCCCGCCGATTTCGGCTGGACGCCCGATTACCGCAAGCCGGGCGAGCGGATCGACTGGTGGTATCACAACATGGGCTCGGTCACCGGGGCCGGGGTGGCCGAGATCAGCAACCAGATGGAGTACGATGACGAGGTTGCGTACAATGCGACCGCGAAACTCTACGATCTGGCGCGCGGCAAGGATGACCGTCCCTGGGCGCTGACGGTCAGTTTCACCCACCCGCATGATCCCTATGTCGCGCGGCGGAGGTTCTGGGATCTCTATGAGGATTGCGCGCATCTCACCCCCGAGGTGCCGGCAATGGACTACGCCGATCACGACGCCCATTCGCGGCGCATCTTCGACGCCAATGACTGGCGCAGCTTCGACATCACCGAGGATCACATCCGCCGGTCGCGCCGCGCGTACTTTGCCAATATCTCCTATCTCGATGACAAGATCGGCCAGATACTTCAGGTGCTGGAGGACACGCAGCAGGAGGCGATCGTCGTCTTTGTTTCCGACCACGGCGACATGCTGGGCGAGCGCGGACTGTGGTTCAAGATGAGCTTTTTCGACGGCTCCTCCCGCGTGCCGCTGATGATCTCCGCGCCGGACCTGCCCGCGGGGCGGATCGACGCGCCGGTTTCAACCCTCGACGTGACGCCGACCCTGGGCGCGCTGGCGGGTGTGCCGATGGATGAGCTTGCCCCCTGGACCGATGGCGAAAGCCTGGTGGATCTGGCGCAGGGCGGGGAACGGAGCAGCCCGGTGGCGATGGAATATGCCGCCGAGGCCTCCTGTGCGCCGCTGGTCTCGCTGCGCTATGGCAAGTGGAAATACAACCGCTGCGCGCTGGACCCCGACCAGCTCTTCGATCTGGAGGCGGACCCGCAGGAACTGACCAACCTGGCCGGGGCGCCGGAGCACGCCGGCACCCTGCAAACGTTGCGGGCCAAGTCCGAGGCGCGTTGGGATCTGGACAGATTCGACGCCGAGGTGCGCGCCAGCCAGGCGCGCCGCTGGGTGGTCTATGAGGCGCTGCGGCAAGGGGGATATTACCCCTGGGATTATCAGCCGCTGCAAAAGGCCTCCGAGCGTTACATGCGCAATCACATGGACCTGAACGATCTGGAAGAGAGCCAGCGCTTTCCGCGCGGGGAGTGAGGCGGGACCGGGCGGGGCCGGGCGCGCATGCCCTGAAAAAACATGCCGGGGCCGGGGGCGATTGATCCGCGTCAATGTGGTGGACACGGGCGCCCCATAGGGTATAGCGCAACGCGATATTCAAGGAGCGAACAGATGACCCATACCCCCCACGAACTGGCCGAGGAATTCCCCGAACAGGCCGCGATGATCAGCGAGCTGAAGCAGAGCGACGCGCATTTCGCCAAGCTTGCGGACGAGTACCACGAGATCAACCGCGCCGTGCACCGCGCCGAGACCAACGTGGAGCCGGTCGAGGAACTGGCCGAGGTCGAGATGCGCAAGGCCCGCGCGGCGCTGAAGGACCAGATCTGGGCGATCCTGTCCAAGGCCTGAACCGATCCATCCGCAGGATGTGCAGGGGGCGCTTCGGCGCCCCCTTTTTTTTCGTTTGCCCGCCGCGTCGCGCCGGGTGCCCCCTGTCCGCAGGCCGCGTCATCGGCTAGGCTGCCGCCAGGGAGTCTGAAACGAATGAGGCTGGCGATGGGCCGCGACACATATCTGATCACCGGCGAGGACATCGAGGCGATGGAGGGGCTGAACAAGACCCATTTCCTCAACCCGAACGCGCAGCGCATCAACAAGTCACTGGGCGATGCGACCGGCCTGACCGGGCTGGGGTTCCACATCATCGAGGTCGCGCCGGGCTTTGACACCACCGAGCATCACATGCACCACTTCGAGGACGAATGCGTCTATGTGCTGGCCGGCCGGGGCACGGCCTATCACGGCGACGAGGCGGTGGAGATCAAGGCCGGCGATTTTCTGGGGTATCGCAAGGGCGGGCTGGCGCATTCGATCACCAACACCGGCGACGAGGTTCTGCGCTGTATCGTGGTGGGCGAGCGGCTGGCGCACGACGTCGGCGATTATCCCCGGCTGGGCAAGCGGATCTATCGCAATGACGGGATGCCCTGGGATCTGGTCGATCAGGGCGCGATCGACCATCCGGGCGGAAGCGTGGGAAAGAAATGACCGCGCCGCCCGGGCGCGCTCAGTTCACATCATAGGGCAGCACGCCGCGCTGATTGGCGTCGATGCTCAGCCGCCGCTCCAGCGGCGGGACCGAGCGTTGGTGGCAGGTCTTGCGCTCGCAGATGCGGCAGGAGATGCCGATCGGCTCGAAGGCCTCGGCATTGGTCACGTCCAGCGTGTCGGCATAGACCAGCGCGGGGGCGTGGCGCACCTCGCAGCCCAGCGCGATGGCATAGCGGCGCACCGGCGCGCCGAAGCTGCCGCCGGGTTTGGACACGTCGCGGGCCAGGTTGACATAGCGCACCCCGTCCGGTGTCTCGGCCAGCTGCCGCAGGAACCGGCCCGGGGTTTCAAAGGCGCGGTGCACGTTCCACAGCGGGCAGGCGCCGCCGAAGCGGGCGAATTGCAGCCGCGTGGCGCTGTGCCGCTTGGTGATGGTGCCGGCCTGATCGACCCGGGCGAAGAAGAACGGGATGCCCTTGGCGCCGGGCCGTTGCAGGGTGGAGAGCCGATGCGCGACCTGCTCGAAGGAGGCGCCGAAACGCGCGCTGAGAACCTCGAGATCGTGGCGATGGGTCTGGGCGGCCTCGAGAAAGGCGCCATAGGGCATCAGGGCGGCGCCGGCAAAGTAATTGGCCAGCCCGATCTTGGCGATGGCGCGGGCCTCGTCGTTGCGGAACCGGGCGAAATCCAGCGTCGCCTCCAGCAGTTTGTCCTGTTTGAGCAGCGCCAGTTGCAGCAGCGTCTGGAACAGGCGGGTTTCCGGGCTGGCGCGGGTCGAGAGCCGCAGCAGCCCGGTCGCGGCATCGAACTGGCGCAGCGGCGCGATATCGGCCAGCTCGATGCGGATGCCCATCCGCTCCAGCACCGATTGCGCGGTCTCGCCAAGGCGGCCGGGCCCGGCGCCCCGGGTGGCGAAATTCTCCGCCGCGCGGTCCACCGCGTCGATATAGTTGTCGCAGTAGTGGAAGAAATCGCGCACCTCTTCCCAGGGACTGGCCTGCAACCGCGCATCCTCGCGCCCCAGTGCCTCGTCCAGCGAGGCCAGCCGTTCGTGGGTCTGCCGATAGCTGCGGTGCAGGGCGAGAAAGGCGCGCGCCAGCGCCGGCGCGTTCGAGGCGGCCAGCCGAAGATCGGCCAGTGGCGGGGCGGCATCGGCAAAGACCGGATCGGCCAGCGCCTCGCGCATGTCGCTGACCAGCCGTTCGCTGTCGCCGGTGGACAGTTCGGTCACATCCATGCCGAACTCCTGCGCCAGCGCCAGCACCACGGTGGTGCTGACGGGGCGGTTGTTGTTCTCCATCTGGTTCAGATAGGGCAGCGACACGCCCAACTTGGCCGCAAAATCCTTTTGCGTCAGACCAAGCCGCGTGCGCATCTCGCGCAGTTTCGCGCCGGCATAGAGTTTCTGGGTGGCCATGGGGTGCCTTTGCAGTTTCGCTTTTCCGAGAGATTAGGTTTGCAAACCGTCCCGGGCAAGCCCCGCCGCGCCGCTAGAGGCCCAGTTGCCGTTCCCGGGCGATCACCAGCAGGATGGAGGCGATCCCCAGCGCCGAGACCACCAGCATGATGACGAGCAGCGGCCAGGCGCCCGAGGCCGGGGTCAGCAGGGCGCCGGCCAGCGCGCTGAGCCCGGCGCCGCCGCCCAGCATGGTCGCGCCGCTGAGACCCGAGGCGGTGGCGGCCAGATGCGGGCGCACCGAGAGCGAGCCGGCGGTGGCGTTGGGCAGGGCCATGCCGTTGCCGAGGCCGACGAAGGTCATGAACCCGAAGAAGGTCTCGACCGAGCCGGCCCCGGCGGCCATCACGATCAGCGACACCGACACCCCGCCGGCGCAGACCAGGCAGCCCCAGAGCACCATGCGGTTGATCCCGACCCGCACCGAGAATCGTCCGGAGAGGAAATTGCCGATCAGGTAACCCAGCGCGGGGGCGCCGAAATAGATGCCCAGCACGCCGGGGTCGAGGCCATAGACCTCGGTGCCGACGAAGGGCGCGCCGCCAAGGTAGGCGAAAAAGCAGCCCGCGGAGAAGGCGGCGGCCATCGTATAGCCCCAGAACCGCGGCGAGCGCAGCAGCTCGGGGTATTCGCGGAACTGGGCGATCAGGCCCTTGCCGCTTTTCTGCGCGGTCTCGCCGAAATCGGCATAGGTCAGCGCCAGCGTCAGCGCGCCGACCAGCAACAGCAACCAGAAATTCGCGGTCCAGCCAAAGAACTGGTCGAGGAAGCCGCCGGCAATCGGCCCCATCATCGGCACGATGGCCATGCCCATGGTGACATAGCCGATCATGCTGGCGGCGGTATCCTGCGGATAGATGTCGCGCACCGCGGCCCGGCCCAGCACCATGCCCACCACCACAACCGCCTGGCACATGCGGAACAGCAGGAACACCTCGACCGTGGGGGCAAAGATGCAGCCCAGCGTGGCGATCAGGAAAAGCGCCAGCCCCCACAGGATCACCGGCCGCCGCCCCATGCTGTCGGCCACCGGCCCGATCACGAGTTGCACCACCGCGTTCACACCCAGATAGAGCGCGACGGAAAGCTGCATCAGCCGGTAGTCGGTCTGAAAATACTCGGTCATGCCCGGCAGGCTGGGCAGAAAGATGTTCATGCCCAGTGCCGACAGGCCGGACAGCAGGATCAGAGTGCCGATATGGGGGGGCGTTCGCGGCGGCGCTTTGCGCGCATCGCGCCCGGCAGGCCCCTGTCGCTGTACCATTTGGTGCCGTTGCAGATTGTTCTCGCTCCCGCGTCAGGCGATGATGTCATCGCTTAACACGCTCACGATCGTGTCTAGAACAGTCAGCGTATCGCCGCCACCGAAATCGAACAGCACGTCGGCGCCCACCTGCGTGGCCAGCGCCAGGATTGCGTCGGCATCGCCCAGCTTCTTGAACACAAGGCTGTCGGTGTCGTCGGTGAAATCGGCAACGGTGTCGTTGCCGTTGCCCTTGGCGAAGATGAACCTGTCGGCGCCCGCCTGTCCGAACAGCATATCGTCGCCGGCCTGCCCCTTGAGTGTGTCCTTTTTCCCGCCGCCCTTGAGGGTGTCGTCGCCGCCGCCGCCCAGAAGGACGTCGCGGCCCTTCGCGCCCTTCAGCGTGTCGTCGCCGGCCTGCCCGGACAGTCTGTCGTTGCCGCCGCCGCCTTTGATCGTGTCGCTTCCGCCGCCGCCCTTGAGGGTGTTCCTGGCGCCGTTTCCGATCAACTTGTCGCTGCCTGCGCCGCCAAGGGCGTCCTCGATCACGGTGCCATAGGTGATCACCACGTCGTCGGCGGCGTCGAAACTCGAGAATTTTCCGGCCTTGAGGTTCAGCGTCACGGCCCCGGCCCGGGACGAGGCGTCAAAGGTGTCGCGCCCGCCGGTGTCCCAGACCGCGTCCACCGTATCGGTGCGCGACCCCGAATAGGTGGTGTTGCCCGCGTTGTAGCCGACCTCCCCCCAGATGTCCTGCAGGGCGAAAACGTCGAACAGCATCATCGCATCGGCGTTGAGCCCGTTGTCGGGGTTTGGGTCATAGGACATGATCGTGTATTTGTTGTTTTCCAGCGCGTCCGGCACAGACGGCGGCGAGAAAGGGTGCTTCAGCCCCAGCGCATGGCCCAGTTCATGCAGGATCAGGTCGGGTTGTCCTGTCAAATCCAGCGTGTTGTCATAGACGACAAAGCTGTCGTATTCGATGATCGAACCGCCGGAAGTCGTCGCGCTGTAGCCGCCATATCCGGCGGTGGAACCGGCAAGGGTGACCTTGCCGACGTTCATGTCCGGGTCGTCGCTGCCGGTCACCTCATCGAACGTGACGTTGAGAAAGGTCTCGATATGCGCCAGCGCCGCCTCGAAGGCGGTCTTCTCGCTGGCGGAAAAGGCGGTCCAGCCGGTGTAGCTGCTGCCGGTCGCCAAATCGGCCGGCTCGCTGGTGCCGGCGTATTGATAGGTGATCGTCTCGCGTGGATCGCCGGTGCCGTTGATCGGGTCGACCGAGTTCAACAGGGGAAATTGCATGGAGGAAAGAATGTCGGTCTTGGAAATCATGTCGGGCCTCGATCGGGCAAAGAACGGTTCCGGTTCGATCATAGTAGCAAAATCGCGGTCCACAAAGAAGGTCGTGCCCGCGCGGGGTGATATTTGCAGTTATTCATTTATGCAGCCGCATGTTTACCTGTCTTTGCAAATTTGCCGAATTTTACTTTGGCGGCGGCTGTCCTGCCTATATGGTCCGCTGAAATCTTACAGGGGATACGCATCATGAAGGACATTCTTTCCGAGCTGGAAGAGCGCCGCGACGCCGCCCGCCTGGGTGGCGGACAGAAGCGGATCGACGCGCAGCATGCCCGCGGCAAACTGACCGCGCGCGAGCGCATCGACCTGCTGCTGGACGAGGACAGTTTCGAAGAGTTTGACATGTTCGTCGCCCATCGCTGCACCGATTTCGGAATGCAGGAGCAGCGCCCCTATGGCGACGGGGTGGTGACCGGCTGGGGCACGATCAACGGCCGCATGGTCTATGTGTTTTCCCAGGATTTCACCGTGTTTGGCGGCTCGCTCAGCGAGACCCACGCGCAGAAGATCTGCAAGATCATGGATATGGCGGTGCAGAACGGCGCGCCGGTGATCGGCATCAACGACTCCGGCGGTGCCCGGATCCAGGAGGGGGTCGCCTCGCTCGCCGGTTATGCCGACGTGTTCCAGCGCAATATCATGGCCTCGGGCGTGGTGCCGCAGATTTCCCTGATCATGGGCCCCTGTGCCGGCGGCGCGGTCTATTCCCCGGCGATGACCGACTTCATCTTCATGGTGAAGGACACCTCGTATATGTTCGTGACCGGCCCCGACGTGGTGAAGACGGTGACCAACGAACAGGTCACCGCGGAGGAGCTTGGCGGCGCCTCGACCCATACCCGCAAGAGCTCGGTCGCGGACGGCGCCTTTGAAAACGACGTGGAGGCGCTGGCCGAGGTCCGCCGCCTGGTCGATTTCCTGCCGCTGAACAACCGCGAAAAGCCGCCGGTGCGCCCGTTCTTCGATGCCCCCGGCCGGGTCGAGATGAGCCTCGACACCCTGGTCCCGGAAAACGCCAACACCCCCTACGACATGAAGGAACTGATCCTGAAGGTCGCGGATGAGGGCGATTTCTATGAGATCCAGGAGGATTTCGCCAAGAACATCATCACCGGCTTCATCCGGCTGGAAGGGCAGAGCGTGGGCGTGGTGGCCAACCAGCCGATGGTGCTGGCCGGGTGCCTCGACATCGACAGCAGCCGCAAGGCGGCGCGCTTCGTGCGGTTCTGCGACGCCTTCGAGATCCCGATCCTGACCCTGGTCGATGTGCCCGGCTTCCTGCCCGGCACCTCTCAGGAATATGGCGGCGTCATCAAGCATGGCGCCAAGCTTCTGTTCGCCTATGGCGAGGCGACGGTGCCGAAGGTCACCGTGATCACCCGCAAGGCCTATGGCGGCGCCTATGACGTGATGAGTTCCAAGCACATCCGCGGCGATTTCAACTATGCCTGGCCCACCGCCGAGATCGCGGTGATGGGCGCCAAGGGCGCGACCGAGATCCTGTATCGCTCGGAACTGGGCGATCCGGAAAAGATCGCGCAGCGCACCAAGGATTACGAGGACCGGTTCGCCAACCCCTTCGTGGCGGCCGAAAAGGGCTTTATCGACGAGGTGATCCAGCCGCATTCGACCCGCAAACGCGTGGCGCGCGCCTTTGCGTCCTTGCGCAACAAGAAGCTGGAAAATCCCTGGAAAAAGCACGACAACATTCCGCTCTGATCCGGTCTTTTCTTACGGATAAATATCCCCGCCGGAGGCTCCGACATCGGCCCCCGGCGGGGCCTTGCAGACACGGGAGCCCCCCATGACCCAGCTGTGGAAAAACCAGGCCTTCACCATCTCCCACGCCGACGATGGCAAGTTCGTGGGCGAGGGGCTGCGGGCGTTCTTCGAATACCGCGACTTGGGCATCAAGACGGCCACCAAAGGCAAGTTTGGCGCCCATGTGATCCGTGCGGTGCCGGGGATGGAAAGCCCGGGCGCTTGGCATTCCCACGATCTGGATTTCCAGATGGTCTATGTGACCTGCGGCTGGGTGGTGTTCGAATACGAGGGCGAGGGCGAACATGTGTTGCGCGCCGGCTCCTGCGTGCTGCAACCGCCGGGGATCAGGCATCGCGAATGCCGCCACTCCGACGATATGGAACTGATTGAGATCATCTCTCCGGCAGAGTTTGCCACCCGTGACGAGGAGGCGCCGAAATGACATCCGACGGAAATGCGCGTGCAACGTCCGCGGGAATTGACAGCGCGGAGGTTGCCGCGCGATGATCGCCCCGCCGCAAAAGCCGCAAGACAGGATCGCGGGCGCGGGGTTCCGCGCGCCGCCAGCAGCCCCGGCAGGAGGAGCCTTCCGTTCGCGGCGGGGCCGGGGCTGCGACCTTGCGGGACCGATCCTGGCGGCGGCCGTTATCGCCGCGCCGGTTTCCGCGCAATCCCCTGAGCCTGTGCCGGTGCCGTCCGGCCAGAAAGTGATCCTGCACGAGGTCCTGCAGGATGACGCCCCCGGCGCGCCCTGGCTGCGGGTCCGTTTTGTTGCGCCTCAGATCGACACCGTCGCCGGTCCGGCGCAGAGCGCGGCGGACATGGACTATCTGTGCGCCGCCGTCGCGCTGCCCTATCTGGCCGAAACCGGGATCAGGGCAGAGCGCGTAGTGATTTCGCTGTCGGATCGTGCGGTGCCGTTTGGCGAGTCCGCGCCCGACGTCACCCAGTATTTCGAGGCCTACAGGGTCGAGAACGACCGCTGCATCTGGGAAGGGTTTTGACTATGCTACAATATCTTGCGAGGAAAAGCTCACCTATGGTTCCAGTTGAGGCTTTGCCGCCACAGGCCGGCCTGTTGACAGGCTGTGGATATATTTTCGGCGTGATTTCGGCTATACCCGGGGCCGGCCGCGGTACAGCGGCTGAAACCTCGAGGTTGAGGCAGGCAGGGCACGTGCGCCCTGTTGGTTTCAGTGAACTAGTCAGGAGAAACAGATGTCGAAGAGCATCCAATTCCTTGCCATGGTTGGCTTCGTCGCCACCGTGGCGGCCTGCGACAACTCGCCCAAGCAGGAGTATGTCGTGGTCGAGCCGGAGCCGATCTCGGTCGAGCCGGCCTTTACCGGCAAGTACAAGTAAGACGCGCGCGGGGCTGGCCTTCGGGCCTGTCCCGCCAGTCCCGCCTGTCGCGCCGCGGCCCGACCGGGGGGCGCGGTCATGCTGAAACACCGCGGTTTTCCCGGCCGCCTTCCCGGCACCGATTTCCAGTTCATCATCCGCCGCCCGAACCCCAAGGGTGTGACGCCGCTGATCCGGCGCGAACGTTTTTCCGATCGCCGCCCGGCCGACCGCCGCGCCGATGCCGGTTTCATGCGGGCGCTGTGGGAACATTTCGGCGATCAGCCTTTTGAGCGCGGCAATCTCGATGCCGGCCGGCTGAGCTGGCTGTTCGGCCGCGAGGTGATCCCGGCCGAGGATCCCTTCGATCCCGAAAGCTATGATGCGCTTCTGGTGATCGACGTTGCGGTGGCGCGCGCCAGTTTTCCGGAGCTGTTCGGATGAACATCGGCGGTGTCTTGCCCACAGGCTGGAAAAACCGGCAGATTACGGCCCAAACCGGGCCGTGCGCCGGGCTGCGCTTGGCGGCGCGATCCGTCTGTATCAGCATGACATCAGCGTCGGACGGATCGCTTTTCCGCCGCGCTTCGGACCAACCGTTCCGTACCCCTTCCTGTAACGGGCAGGTGCAGGCGCTCCGCGTCGGCCTGCCCGTCTTCTTTTCGCGCGGCGGGCGTCGGGGCGATCGGCGGCGTTCTGCCAAAGGCGGCGATGCGCTGCGATCGCGCTTGCCTGTTCCCGCGCCTGACGGTTTGATTTCGCAGCGAACCGACGCGGAACAAGAAGGAGCGGTAACATGCGGGCGAAACGAATTATCCTGGCCCTTGCGGCCTGCACGGGCCTGGTGGCTTGCGGCGACGATCCGGGCGAGCAGCTGCTTTACGGCGCCGGCGCCGGCTATCTCGGGGCGGCCGTGCTCGACACCAACCGCGGCGTCGGGGCGGCGGCGGGGGCGGCGGCCAACCTGCTCTATTGTCAGGAACACCCCGAAGACTGCTGAGCCGGGCGCGCGCCCGCAGCCGATGACATTCCGGCCCGCCTGCGGGCCGATCCGACCTCAACCGAACGCCGGTTCGGGCCATATGGCCCGGGCCGGCGTTTCGCGTGACAGCCACCCAAGAACGAAGGACGAAGCATGTTCAACAAGATCCTGATCGCCAACCGGGGCGAGATTGCCTGCCGCGTTATCAAGACCGCCCGCAAGATGGGGATCGGCACGGTCGCCGTCTATTCCGACGCCGACAAACACGCGCTGCATGTGGAAATGGCCGATGAGGCGGTGCATATCGGCCCGCCCCAGGCCAACCAGTCCTATATCGTGATCGACAAGATCATGGAGGCGATCCGCGCAACCGGCGCCAAGGCGGTGCACCCGGGCTATGGCTTTTTGTCGGAAAACCCGAAATTCGCCCAGGCGCTGGAGGCCGAGGGCGTCGCCTTTGTCGGCCCCCCGGTCAAGGCGATCGAGGCGATGGGCGACAAGATTACGTCCAAGAAGATCGCGCAGGAGGCCGGCGTCTCGACCGTACCTGGCTATATGGGCCTGATCGGGGATGCCGACGAGGCGGTGAAGATCTCGGGCGACATCGGCTATCCGGTGATGATCAAGGCCAGCGCCGGCGGCGGCGGCAAGGGCATGCGCATCGCCTGGAATGACGAGGAGGCGCGCGAAGGCTTCCAAAGCTCCAAGAACGAGGCGGCCAGTTCGTTCGGCGATGACCGCATCTTTATCGAGAAATTCGTGACGCAACCGCGCCATATCGAGATTCAGGTGCTCTGCGACAGCCATGGCAACGGCGTCTATCTGGGCGAGCGGGAATGCTCGATCCAGCGCCGCAACCAGAAAGTGGTCGAAGAGGCCCCCAGCCCGTTCCTGGACGAGGCGACCCGCCGCGCGATGGGCGAACAGGCGGTGGCACTGGCGCAGGCGGTCGATTATGCCAGCGCCGGCACCGTGGAGTTCATCGTCGACGGCGACAAGAACTTCTACTTCCTCGAAATGAACACCCGGCTTCAGGTGGAGCATCCGGTGACCGAACTGATCACCGGCGTCGATCTTGTGGAGCAGATGATCCGCGTCGCCGCCGGCGAGCCGCTGTCGATCACTCAGGCCGACGTGAAGCTGACCGGCTGGGCAATCGAGAACCGGCTTTACGCCGAGGATCCCTATCGCAACTTCCTGCCGTCGATCGGCCGTCTGACCCGCTACCGTCCGCCGGCGGAAATGGCCGCCGGGCCGCTGCTGGCCAATGGCAAATGGCAGGGCGAGGCCCCGGCCGGTGAAACCGCCGTGCGCAACGATACCGGCGTCTTCGAGGGCGGCGAGATCAGCATGTACTATGATCCGATGATCGCCAAGCTCTGCACCTGGGCGCCGACCCGCGCCGAGGCGATCGAGGCGATGCGCGATGCGCTGGACGGCTTCGAGGTCGAGGGGATCGGCCATAACCTGCCGTTCCTCAGCGCGGTGATGGATCATCCCAAATTCGTCTCGGGCGACATCACCACCGCCTTTATCGCCGAGGAATACCCCGACGGATTCACCGGCGTGGAATTGCCGGAACTGGCGCTGCGCCGGATCGCGGCCAGCGCCGCGGCGATGCACCGGGTGGCCGAGATCCGGCGCGCGCGCATCTCGGGCCGGATGGACAACCACGAGCGCCATGTCGGCGAAGAGTGGGTCGTAGCCCTCCAGGGGCAGTCCTATCCGGTCACCGTGGTCGCCGATCACCAGGGATCGACGGTGAAATTCGGCGATGGCAGCAGCCATCGGGTGGCCAGCGACTGGACTCCGGGCGATCAGCTTGCCGAGATCGACGTCGATGGCGACAGGCTTGTGCTGAAGGTGGGCAAGATCACCCAGGGCTTCCGCGTCCGCAGCCGCGGCGCCGATCTTAAGGTGCATGTGCGCAATCCGCGCCAGGCCGAGCTGGCCGCGCTGATGCCTGAAAAGATGCCGCCGGACACCTCGAAACTTCTGCTGTGCCCGATGCCCGGCCTGATCGTGAAGGTCGATGTCGAGGTCGGCGACGAGGTGCAGGAGGGGCAGGCGCTCTGCACTGTCGAGGCGATGAAGATGGAGAATATCCTGCGCGCCGAGCGCAGCGGCGTGGTCTCCGGTATCAACGCCGCGCCGGGCGACAGCCTGGCGGTGGACGATGTGATCATGGAGTTCGAGTAACCCAATGATACGGCGCGCGGCAGATCCACGGCCCGATGCCCCGGTGCGGATACGCGCCGGGCTCCGGGGGCCGGGCCGCGCGGCGATCTACTTGTCTGGCGCGGCCCGACGCTCTTCGACCTCGCGCTGGCGCATCGGCATCTTGTCGATGGTGCGGGTGATCTCGCGCACGCTCAGCGGCGCCGGTTTGCGCAGTGCGACGGTGCCGTCCTTGGCGATCAGCACGAACTGGAACCCGCGCGGGCGCAGTTTTTGCCGCGCCGGGCTGCGGGCGCCGGGATCGGTGTCGGTCAGGATCACCACGTCACGCTCGGTCAGCCGTGCGGCCTCGGCCTCCAGCATGGCGATCTGGTCGATGAACCGCGGGTCCGAGGGCGTGTCGGAAAAGATCAGGATCGGGCGCCTGAGCCAGAGAAAGGCGCCAAGCTCGGTCTCGCCCACCGGCTGGATCAGGGCCTCATCTGCCGGGCCGGCCTCTTCGGCCGCGAGGGCCGAGAAAGGGATAAATGTAGCAATAACAAAGGCTAGGATGCGTTTCATGCGATCTCCTGTCCGGGCAAATATAGGCTCGTGGGCGGGGAATGCGACCATGGTTTTCGCATCTGGCGGCAAAAAGTTCATCGTTAATCGCTTTGTCAGGGGTTGTGCATGACCATCTTGCCATTCCCCGACAGCGGGCCGACCGGGGCGGCCCGACGGACAAGGACCGGCAAAGCGATGGATGTCATTCTGCACATCGGCGCGCATCTGTGCGCCACCACCACCTTTCAGGACTATCTGCACCAGAACCGGACGCGGCTGGCGGCGTCGGGCTGTGCGGTCTGGGGCCCGCGCCGCACCCGGCACGGGCTTTTCGCGGGGCTGATGCCCGATGACCGGCCCCTGAGCGGGCGCGACGGCGCGCCCCGGGCGGCGGGCCGTATCCGGATCAATCTGGCCGCCTGCGCCGAGGCCGGGGCGCAGCGGCTGATCGTCAGCGATCCGGGTGTCATGGGCGCGCCGCGCGTCAATCTCCGGCTCGGCGGGCTCTATTGCGGGCTGGGCGAGCGGATGGCGCGCCTGGGCCGGGCCTTCGACGGGTACAGGCTGACCGTCGCGCTGAATATCCGCGCGCTTGACGCTTATTGGGCGGCCGTGCTGTCACAGGCGGTGACCCGGGGCGCGGGGGTGCCGTCCGCGGCGGCGCTGGAGCGGCTGGCATCGGCCGGCCGAAGCTGGCGCGACGTGATCGCAGAGGTCGCCGGCGCCATTCCCGGGGCGGATCTGGTGGTCCTGCCCTTCGAAACCTTCGGCGGACGGCCCGAGGCGCAGCTCGAGGCGATCGCCGGCCTGGCGGCGCCCCGGACCCATGCGCGCGGCTGGCTCAATGCCACCCCCCGGCTGCCGGAACTGCGCGCCTGGTTGCCAAAACCCGAGGCGGCCCTGCTGCCGCCGGACGACGACCGCTGGCGGCCCTTCTCCGAGGCCCAGGCCGCCACCCTGCGCGAGGGGTATGCCGACGACATGATGTGGATCATCGGCGGGGCCGGCGGGATCGCCCGGCTGGCCGGGGATCCCGACAGGAAACAGGCGGCGGATCCGATCCCGCCGCACAGGAATGCGACAAGAGGAATATGCGATGACAAAGAAGATAGACGACTGGCGGGCGCTGGCTGAGAAAGAGCTGCGCGGCCGCCCGTTGGCGGATCTCGACTGGACCACGCTGGAAGGCATCGAGGTCAAGCCGCTCTATACCGAGGAAGACACCGGCGATCTGCCCCATATGGGCACGCTGCCGGGCTTTGCGCCCTTCACCCGGGGGGTGAAGGCCACCATGTACGCCGGCCGTCCCTGGACAATCCGGCAATATGCGGGGTTCTCGACGGCCGAGGAATCCAACGCCTTTTATCGCCGCAACCTGGCCGCCGGTCAGCAGGGCGTCTCAGTCGCCTTCGACCTGGCCACCCACCGTGGCTATGACAGCGATCACCCGCGCGTTGTCGGCGATGTCGGCAAGGCGGGTGTCGCCATCGACAGCGTCGAGGACATGAAGATCCTGTTCGACGGGATTCCGCTGGACAAGGTGTCGGTGTCGATGACGATGAACGGCGCGGTGATCCCGATCCTGGCGAACTTCATCGTCACCGGCGAGGAGCAGGGCCACGACAAATCGCTGCTGGCGGGCACCATTCAGAACGACATTCTGAAGGAGTTCATGGTCCGAAACACCTATATCTATCCGCCCGAACCCTCGATGCGGATCATCTCGGACATCATCGAATACACCTCGAACGAGATGCCGAAATTCAACTCGATCTCGATCTCCGGCTATCACATGCAGGAGGCCGGCGCGAACCTGGTGCAGGAGCTGGCCTATACCCTGGCCGACGGCAGGGAATACGTGAAGGCCGCGATCGAGGCCGGCATGGACGTGGACAAGTTCGCAGGCCGGCTGTCGTTTTTCTTCGCCATCGGCATGAACTTCTTCATGGAGGCGGCCAAGCTGCGTGCCGCGCGGCTGCTCTGGCACCGGATCATGACGGAATTCGGCGCGCAGAACGAGCGTTCCAAGATGCTGCGCACCCATTGCCAGACCTCGGGCGTCAGCCTGCAGGAGCAGGATCCCTACAACAACGTGATCCGCACCGCCTATGAGGCGATGAGCGCGGTTCTGGGCGGCACCCAGTCGCTGCACACCAACGCGCTGGACGAGGCGATCGCGCTGCCGACCGATTTCTCGGCCCGGATCGCGCGCAACACCCAGCTGATCCTGCAGGAAGAAACCGGCATCACCAATGTGGTCGATCCGCTGGCGGGCTCCTATTACGTCGAAAGCCTGACCGCGCAGCTCGCCGAAGAGGCGTGGAAGCTGATCGAGGAGGTCGACGGGATGGGCGGCATGACCAAGGCCGTGGCCTCCGGCATGCCGAAACTGCGGATCGAGGAGACCGCCGCGCGCCGGCAGGCGATGATCGACCGCGGCCAGGAGGTGATCGTCGGCGTCAACAAGTATCGCAAGGACAAGGAGGATCCGATCGACATCCTCGACGTCGACAACGTCGCCGTGCGCGAGAGCCAGATCGCCCGGCTGGAGCGGATCCGCGCCACACGGGACGAGGTCGCCTGCAATGCGGCGCTGGATGAACTTGCACGCCGCGCCAGCGAGGGCGGCAACCTGCTCGAGGCGGCGGTCGAAGCGGCCCGTGCCCGGGCCACCGTGGGAGAGATCAGCATGGCAATGGAAAAAGTGTTCGGCCGGCACCGCGCCGAGGTCAAGACGCTGGCAGGCGTCTATGGCGCGGCCTACGAGGGCGACGAAGGTTTTGCCGCGATTCAGAAATCGGTCGAGCAGTTCGCCGAGGACGAAGGGCGGCGGCCGCGCATGCTGGTCGTGAAGATGGGCCAGGACGGCCACGACCGCGGCGCCAAGGTGATCGCCACCGCATTCGCCGACATCGGCTTCGACGTCGATGTGGGCCCGCTGTTCCAGACCCCGGAAGAGGCCGCTCAGGACGCCGTCGACAACGATGTGCATGTGGTCGGCATCTCGTCGCAGGCGGCGGGGCACAAGACGCTGGCGCCGCAGCTTGTGCAGGCGCTGAAGGATCAGGGCGCCGGGGACATCATCGTGATCTGCGGCGGGGTGATCCCGCAGCAGGATTACCAGTTCCTCTATGACAATGGGGTCAAGGCGATCTTTGGCCCCGGCACCAATATCCCGCACGCGGCCCAGGACATCCTGAAGCTGATCCGCGAGGCGCGGGGGTGACAGCCAGGCGCCGGATCATTCTGGCGGGCATGGCCGCCGGCGCCTTCTGGGCGCTGGCGGTGCTGTCGGCGCCGGCGCTGATGGGGGTGCCCTATCTGCCGGCGCCGGTGGCGCTGCCCGCTGCATTCCTGGCGCCGGGGCTGGTGCTCGCGGCGATGATCGGGCGGCTGGCGGCGCGGCGGTTTTTCGACGATGCGCTGATCGACGGGGCGGAGCCGGCACCGGGCTCGGCTGCCGACATCGACCAGCGGGTGCTGCGCAACACGCTGGAACAGCTGGCGCTGGCGCTGGCGCTCTGGCCCTTTGCCGCGCTGACGCTGGGGGGGGCGGTGGCGATCGCGCTGGGCCTGTCCTTTGCGCTGATGCGGATTTTGTTCTGGATCGGCTATCACCTGTCGCCGCCGCTGCGGGGGCTGGGGTTCGCCGGCACCTTCTATCCGACGGTGCTGGCGGGGCTCTGGGCGCTGGTGTCCTGGGCGGTCTGAGCGTGAATTTGTACAGTCTGCGGTCGCGGCTTGTCGTGCCCGGGGCCACCGCCTAGGCTGACGCCGGATCAAAGCGGAGGGGCGCGGATGGAACTGGACCACATCGCGGTATCGGGCGAAACGCTGGAGGAGGCCACCGAGGCGGTCGAGGCGGCGCTGGGCGTGGCGATGGGGCCGGGCGGGCAGCATGACGTCTTCAACACCCACAACCGTCTTCTGGGGCTGGAGGACGGGCTGTATCTGGAGGCGATCGCAGCCGATCCCGCGCGCCCCGCGCCGGAGCGGCCGCGCTGGTTCGATCTGGACAATTTTTCGGGGCCGGCGCGGCTGACCAACTGGATCTGCCGCTGTGATGATCTCGACGTGCTGCTGGCCGCCCTGCCTGTCGATGCCGGCGCGCCGGTGTCGCTGACCCGCGGCGATCTGCGCTGGCGCATGGCGGTGCCGGCGACCGGCAGGCTGCCGTTCGACAACCTGTTTCCGCCGCTGATCCAGTGGCAGTGCGATGTTCACCCCGCCAGCCTGTTGCCCGCCTCGGGCTGCCGCCTGCACCGCCTGGTGGTGTCGCATCCCGACGCGTCGGCGCTGCGCGATCTGCTGGCGCTGCATCTGGCCGATGCCCGCCTGGCGTTCGAGCCGGGCGATCCGGCGCTGAGTGCGGAAGTCGACACGCCGCACGGGCGGCGGATCCTGCGTTGAACAGCCGCCGTGCCGGGCGGCGGCCGGACCTTGTGCCGATGCGGAGAATCGGTCAGACCGCGACCCGAGCCCGCACCTGACACCGCCCTATTGGCGGGGTAAGCTGAAGAATGTCGATCTGGACCCGCATAACCGATGCGCTCACCGCGCTGCGTCAGGGCGAAAGCCTGACCGAGGTGTTCGACCGTCTGCGCACGCCGCCGCAGCGCAGCGTCGCCTTTGCCATCGCGGTGATCGCACTGGGCGCCAAGATGGCCAAGGCCGACGGGCAGGTGACCCGCGACGAGGTCACCGCGTTCCGCGAGGTGTTCCAGATCGCCCGCGCCGACGAGGCGGGCGCGGCCCGCGTCTTCAACATGGCGCGTACCGATGTGGCCGGGTACCGCGAATACGCCCGGGGCATCCGCCGCATGTTCGACAACGACCGTCAGACGCTCTGCTATCTGATGGAGGGGCTGTTTCACATCGCGATGGCGGACGGGTTCTTTCACCCGGGCGAGAATGATTTTCTTGCCGATGTGGCAGGGATCTTCGGGCTCAGCCCGGCAGAGTTCCACGCGCTCAAGGCCCGGTTCGTCCTGGACGCGGAACCCGACCCCTATGCCATTCTCGGCGTGGCGCCTGGAACCCCCTTGCCAGAGGTGCGCCAGGCCTGGCGCCGCCTGGTGCGCGAATGCCATCCCGACCGGATGATCGCCCGCGGGGTGCCGCCCGAGGCGATACGCCTTGCCGAAAAGCGCATGGTCGACATCAACCGGGCCTGGTCCGAGATCAACGGCGATCAGGGCTGATGCGGCTGGCGACCTATAACGTCGAATGGTTCGCCAACCTCTTTGACAACGAGGATCAGCTTCTGGTCGACGACCAGTGGTCGGGGCGCGAGGGGGTCACGCGCGCCCGGCAGATCGAGGCGCTGGGCAAGGTGTTTACGGCGCTGGAGGCCGATGCGGTGATGGTCATCGAGGCACCCAATACCGGGCACCGGCAGAACACGGTCAAGGCGCTGGAGGGGTTCGCCCGCGCCTTTGACCTGCGCCAGCGCCGCGCGATCATCGGCTTTGCCAACGAAACCCATCAGGAGATCGCGCTGCTCTACGATCCAGATGCGATCACCGTGCGCCATGACCCGAAGGGCGCTGAGACCGGCAAAAAGGGCAGCGACGGCGCGCCGCGCTTTGACGGGGTATTCCGCATCGACCTGGACAGCGACGGGACCGAGGATCTGGTGCGTTTCTCCAAGCCGCCGCTGGAACTGGCAGCCGAGACCGCCGCGGGCACCCGGCTGCGCCTGATCGGCGCGCACCTGAAATCCAAGGCACCGCATGGCGGCGGCAACCGCGACCAGATGCTGCGCGCCTCGATCGAGGCGCGGCGCAAGCAACTGGCACAGGCGATCTGGCTGCGGGCGCGGATCGCGGCGCATCTGGGCGACGGCGAGCCGGTGATTCTGCTGGGGGATATGAACGACGGGCCGGGCCTGGACGAGTTCGAAGAGCTTTTTGGCCGGTCGTCGGTCGAGATCCTGTTGAACGACGACATGTACGACCCGCATGCCCGCATGGCGTTCAAGGCCCACGCGCCGGCGGTCCCGACCTCGGCGCGGTTTCATATCGAGCCGGAGGGCCGGTATCTGCAGGCCCTTCTGGATTACATCATGGTGTCGCAGGATCTGATGGCGCGCCGCCCCGCATGGCGCATCTGGCACCCGTTCGAGGACGAGACCTGCTGGGCCTTCGAAGAGCTGCGCGAGGCATTGCTCACCGCGTCGGACCATTTCCCGGTGACGCTCGATATTGACATATGACCCTTACGCAACCAACGCCCCGGCCTTATATTGGGGTCATGAAACACCGTCTTGCCCTTGTCCTTTCGCTGGTCCTTGCCGCCCCTGCCGCGCCCGTGGTCGCGCAGGAGGAGGGGGACGGGCGTTCGCTGATGGAGGAGGGGCTGCACCTCTTCATGGACGGTCTGCGCCGGGAAATGGAACCGGCAATGGACGATCTGCGCGATTTCGCCGAGCGGGCGGGCCCGTCGATGCGCAGCTTTTTCCAGGAAATGGGCCCGGCCCTGGCCGAGATGATGGACGAGGTGCAGGACTGGACGCGCTACTTCCCGCCCGAAATGCTGCCCAACGGCGATATCATTCTGCGCCGCCGTCCCGAACCTGAGCCGGGGCCTGAGCCCGAAGCAGAGCCGGAGACGGACGCGCAGCCGCCCGCAGGCCCGACCGATATCTGAGTTGCGGAACCGAGCATCGTCCGAAACCCCTGCCGCGGACCGGTAAGCCGAGCCTGGCTGCGCCCGGCGCCCTGCGGTGACTAGTCCCGGATCCTGACGCCGACCTCGGCCTGCAGCGCCTGCGCCAGAGACATCAGCCGCGCCTCGGCCACCTCGCCATAAAGCGGACTGGCCTCTTCCGGCAATGTCAGTTCCAGCCGCCGTTTCTTGGGGAACCAGGTCAGATGGCCCATATCGGCGTCGGGTTTCATCACGAACATCGCGCCGAACCGCATCGCCTTGCCCAGGATTTCGGCCTGTCTTTGGCCTTTCTCGTCCAGCAGCTCGTAGAGCGGCGCAAATCGGGTGCCTTCGCGCTTGTTGCGGTAGCGATGTTGCAGCGCCAGACCCAGGAACACCCGTTCGGAATGTTTCAGCCCGCCCAGATTCGCGCGCGTGGCATAGTCAAAGCAGACCTCGGCGCGGTAATCGGGATGGGCGCGCCAGCTGACGTCGTGCAGCAGGCAGGCGGCCTTGATCAGCCTCAGCTGTGTCTGCGGCGCCTGCGGGAACAGCGGCGCGACAAAGTTGAACAGCGTCTTGCCGAAACCGGGCAGCCGGGCATCCTTGTTCTCGGCGAAATAGCAGGCCTCGATCAAAGGGTCGCGGTCGCGCAGCCGTTGCGGCATCTGTTCGTAAAGCAGCCCCTCGCGGATGCCATAGCTGGAAATGGCGATATCCTTGGGTTTGAAACAGCGCACCAGACGGTTCAGAACGTCGATCGCATAGGGCACCAGCGCCATCCGCGCCGCCGAGACCCCGGCCTCGCTGCGCAGGGTTTCAAGTTCGCTGGTCTCGATGAAGCGAGCGGTCTCGCGCACCGATTTGGCGGTCATGCGGTATTCATGCAGCACCTTGAGCGGATAGCCGCGCCGCGTCATGTCGATCCGGGCGATGGCGCGCCAACTGCCGCCGACCAGGAACAGCCGGTCGCGCTGCGGGCCCATCCGCTCTTTCAGGTCTTCCAGCACCGCCTTGATATGCGCCTTTCGCCCGCGCCGGCCGCCCTTGACGTCGCGCAGCTTCAGCGGACCCAGCGGCGAGGTGAGGCGCCGGCCCACATGGCCGCCCGAGATTTCGGCCAGTTCCATCGACGAGCCGCCGATGTCGCAGACCAGCCCATAGGAGCCGGGCCAGCCCAGCAGCACCCCCTGGGCAGAGAGCCGCGCCTCTTCCTCGCCGTCGATCACCCAGATCTTCAGCCCGGTGACGCGCAGCACCTCGTCGCAGAACTCCGGCCCGTCCTCGGCGTCGCGCACCGCTGCGGTGGCGACAACCGACAGCGGCGGCAGCCCCATCCCCAGGGCCAGATGCTGAAACCGGTTCAGCGCCGACAGCGCCCGCGCGCGCCCCTCGGGGTTGAGGCGGCCGGTTTCCGACAGCCCGGCGCCGAGCGCACACATGATCTTTTCGTTGTAGAAATAGGCCGGCGAGCGGGCGGCGCCGTCGAACACCACCAACCGAACCGAGTTCGATCCGACGTCGATCACCCCGACCCGGGACAGGGCGCGTGCGCTGGCATCATTGAACAGAGGGCGGCCGAATGGCCCCCAGTCGGGCGTCTGAGGTTCCGGGTTGAGCGTCATGGCTTCCCTTGGTCTTGCCGGGTCAAAATGCGGGATCGGTCGGGGCGGGTCAATCGTGACGGTATCGGACCGGCGGTTTCACGGCGTGTCCTCCACGTCCTGCGCCGGCGGATCGCGTTCCAGCAGCTTTGCGGCCAGGGCTCGGGTCAAGGTGCGTCCCTCGGCCATGGCCACGCGGTCGAGCCGCTCGACCAGCGCGCCGGCGGCGGCAAAGGTGCGGTCCATCCGCGTCACCAGATAGGAGATCACATCGGGTTTGGGCGCCAGCTGCCTGTCGGAAAAAAGCTTGGTCAGCACCGCCATCAGCAGCGCGTCGTCCGGCGGGTCCAGCGCCACATGCTGCGCCGATTGCATCCGGCTTTGCAGGTCGGGCAGGCCAAGCTGCCAGAGCGCCGGGTCGCGCCGCCCGGTCAGCAGCAGCGCGTGCCCCTCGCTCAGCACCAGATTGTAAAGGTGAAACAGCGCCTCCTGCGGGGCGCGCGCCGCGGCGATTTCCGGCACGTCCTCGACCGCGACCGGGCCGCTGGCCAGATCGGGAACGTCCTGGTCGAGCAGGTCCGCGGCGCGGACGATCCGGGCGCCGGTCTCGGCCGCCCAGACATGGGTCAGGTGGGTCTTGCCGGCCCCTGCGGGACCGCTCAGAACCAGCCGCCCGCCGGGCCAGGGGACGGGGCTTTCGACCATGGCGACCGCCAGTGCGTTGGCCGGGGAGACAAAGAAATCCTCGCGCCCGAGGGCCTGCCGGACCGGCAGATCGAAACTCAGCTGTTCGGCCATGCTATTCCGCGTCCTGATCGGGATGCGACAGGCCGCGGTACAACCGGCTGTCGCGATATTGCTGCACCCCAAAGCGCGCCAGAACCCCCAGCGCCGCCGCCACCGGAACCGCCACCAGCATGCCGACGAATCCGAACAGCGTGCCGAAGACCGACAGCGCCAGCAGCAGCCAGACCGGGTGCAGCCCGACCGAGCCGCCGACCAGTTTCGGGGTGAGGAAATTGCCCTCGGCCACCTGACCGAGCACAAAGATGCCGGCCACCAGACCGATCGACAACCAGTCGCCCCAGAACTGGAACAGCGCCAGGCCGATGGCCAGCGTACCGCCGATCAGCGCGCCCAGATAGGGGATGAAGGTGACAAGGCCGGCGATGGCGCCGATCACCAGCCCGAACTGCAGCCCCACCAGCATCAGCGCCACTGCGTAATAGGTGCCCAGGATCAGGCAGACCGTGCCCATGCCCCGGATGAAGGCGGCCAGCGTCTGATCGACCTCTGCGGCCAGTTGGCGGATGACCGGCGCGTGATCGCGCGGCAGCAGCTCGTCGATCTGGGCGGTCATCCGGTCCCAGTCCAGCAGCAGATAGACCGACACCACCGGCACGATGACCAGCAGCAGCACGATGTTCAGCGCCGACATCGCCGAGCCCAGCAGCGTCTGCACCAGTTCAAGCCCGCGCGCCTTCAGCGTCTCGCCCAGCGTTGCCAGCGCCTGGTGCAACTGGCTCTGGCTGTCCAGCAGCGACGGGAAACGGGTGTCGACAAAGCTGCGCAGGTCGCGGAACAGCTGCGGCATCAGCTGCACCAGATCCACCAGCTGGCCGATCAGTGTCGGCAGAACCAGCAGCGTCGCGATGACGAAGATCAGCACCGTCGCGATGGTGATCACAGCGGTCGCGGCCAGCCGCGACAGTCCCCAGCGCTCCAGCTTGTCGGCGACCGGGTCAGTGAAATAGGCGATCGCGCCGCCCAGAACGAAGGGCAGCAGCACATCGCCGAGAAACCACAGCATCAGCACGAACACCGCCAAGGCGATGCCCCAGTATCTGAGCTGATCCCTGACCGGAAGTGCCATGCGCGCCCCTGTTTGCGTCTTACGTTCCTTGGCCCATCGGGGCCGTTGTTGCAAGGCCCGGCGTTTCGCGCTGTTTCCGGGCGGTGATGGGCCGCCTTGCCGATTGCCTGCCCGCCCGGATTGGCTTAGACCCGGCAAAAAGCGTTACCGGAAGGATCGTCCATGCGCCTGAGCCGCTATTTCCTGCCTGTTCTGAAAGAAAACCCCGCCGAGGCCCAGATCGTCAGCCACCGGCTGATGCTGCGCGCCGGCATGATCAAGCAAGCCAGCGCCGGGATCTATTCCTGGCTGCCGCTGGGGTTCAAGGTGCTGCGCAAGATCGAGAATATCGTTCACGAGGAGCAGACCCGCGCGGGCCATATCCCGATGCTGATGCCGACGCTGCAATCGGCCGATCTGTGGCGCGAGAGCGGGCGCTATGACGATTACGGCGAAGAGATGCTGCGGATCAGCGACCGGCACGGGCGCGACATGCTTTACGGTCCGACCAACGAGGAGCTGATCACCGATATTTTCCGGAGCCACGTCAACTCCTACAAGGACTTGCCGATGACGCTCTATCACATCCAGTGGAAGTTCCGGGACGAGATCCGCCCGCGCTTCGGCGTGATGCGGGGCCGCGAGTTCCTGATGAAGGACGGCTATAACTTCGATCTGACCAAGGAAGACGCGCTGCACGCCTACAACCGCCATCTGGTCAGCTATCTGCGCACCTACGAGCGGATGGGGCTGCAGGCGATCCCGATGCGCGCCGATGGCGGGCCGATCGGCGGGGATTACACCCATGAATTCCTGGTGCTGGCCGAAACCGGGGAATCCGAGGTGTTCTATGACAGCCAGGTCACCGACCTGACCTTTGGCGACCGCGAGATCGATTACAGCAGTGTCGAGCAGTGCCAGTCGGTGCTGGAGGAATTCACCAGCCGCTATGCGCGCACCGACGAAACCCATGATCCGGCGCTGTTCGAGCAGATCCCCGAGGACCGCCGCCGCGTGGCCCGCGGTATCGAGGTCGGGCAGATCTTCTACTTCGGCACCAAGTATTCCGAACCGATGGGGGCCACCGTGCAGGGCCAGGACGGCAAGCCGGTTCCGGTGCACATGGGTAGCCACGGCATCGGCGTCAGCCGCCTGATGGGCGCCATCATCGAGGCCAGCCATGATGACAGGGGCATCATCTGGCCCGAGGGGGTGACGCCGTTCCATTGCGGTATCGTCAACCTGAAACAGGGCGACGCAGAGGCCGATACGGCCTGTGACAAACTCTATGCCGCGCTGACCGCCGTGGGGCTGGAGCCGCTATATGACGACCGCAACGAACGCGCCGGTGGCAAGTTCGCCACCATGGACCTGATCGGCCTGCCCTGGCGCATCACCGTCGGTCCGCGCGGGCTGAAAAACGGGGTGGTGGAGTTGACCAGCCGCCGCACCGGCGAGAGCGAGGAGCTGCCCCCCGAAGAGGCGGTCAAGAAGGTTGCCGAGATCTATCGGCCGCATCATCAGGCCGCGCCCCATTGGGAGCCGATGGCCAAAGGCTCGTTCCACACCTGGCTGTGAGGCGCCCGTCGGCGGACAGGCCTCTATCGGCGGAATTCGCGAGGGCCGGTCCGGCAGGGCCGGCCTTTCGCGTGATCGGGGTGGATCAGCCGCGCGGGCGCGAACAGAGGACGCCGGCGGCCGGATGTCCGGGCAGTGGCCGCACGGCGGGGCGGCCGAGGCGGGCCGAAAGCTCTCGCAGCCCGGCGCCGAGGTAACGCATCGAACAGATGCAGGGGCCGTCCGGGGCGCGGGTCAGGCAGAGCCGCCCGTTGCGAAAGGCCAGCGCATAGCCGCGCCGGGCCAGGGCCTGCTCCAGCGCCTCCCAGCTTGGCGACCGGGCGATGAGCGGCCGCAGGATGCAGCGCAGCAGGGCCGCGGCCTCGCTGTCGATCGGGGGGCTGTCGAGATCCACCAGGCCGATCGGGCCAATCGGGGTCAGGGCCGGGGTCAGGGCCGAGACGGCCGAAGCGTTCAGTGTCGGTGTCGGAACCATTTTGTCCTCCATTCCGCTGTCCTGTCCCCCAGGTTCGCAAATGGAAAGCTCACAAGAGCCGGTGCGTGACGCAAGAAATATCTTTCGATTCTGTGGATTATGGGGCTCAATTGAGGCAGTTTCTGGCGCTTGTCCCACCGGATGCGCAAAGATTGTCCACAGATCGGGGACAGGCCGGCGCGCCCCAGTCGGTTTGCCGACCCGCTCTCAGAACAGTCCGCGCAGGGCAAAGGCCAGCAGGGCTATCAGCCCCACCGCGTTGAGGCCGGCAAAGGCCAGCGCGGTGCGGCGGCGCAGCGGCTGGCGCGACAGCCATCTAATCATAGCTGAACCTCTCCGACAGGATGTTGCGCGCCGGAACGCCGAGATCGATCAGTGCGTCCTCGACCGCCGCGAGCATCGGCGGCGGGCCGCAGAGCATGTAGACCCACTGGCGGTGCTCGGGGCCCCCGAAGTGGGCGCGCAGCAGGTCGGGCGTGACCTGTCCGGTTGCCCCCTGCCATCCCTCGGGCGGCTCGCTCAGAATATGGGTCAGGCGGGTGCCGTGGTCGCGGGCGAGGGCCTCTAGCTCTGCGCGGCAGGCGATCTGTTCCTCGGTGCGGTTGCCGTAGATCAGCGTGGTGGGGCGCGAATCGCCGCGCGCGCGCAGCTCGCGCAGGGTGCCCAGCATCGGCGCGATGCCGACGCCGCCGGCGATCAGGGCGATGCCCGGGGCGGCGCGTTCGGTGACGGTCAGGTGTCCGTGGGGGCCGTCCAGATAGGCGCGGCTGCCGGGTTCGACCTGGCCGATGGTGGCGGTGAAATCGCCCAGCTCCTTGATGAGAAAGCGCACCTCAGGCCCGGCGGTGGGGGCCGAGCTGATCGAGAAAGGGTTTTCCCAGGGGCCGAAGGGGCTGTCGCGGATGTTCAGCCAGGCGAACTGTCCGGCGCGATAGCGAAAGGTGAAATCGCGGGCGGGATGCAGCGCCACCTCCCAGGTCCGCAGGGCTACGGGGGTGACCGAGCTTACCCGCCAGGGGTGGCGCAGCTGGGCCATCGGGGTCAGGACGTAGACATAGATCAGCGCGAAAAGCGCGACGCCCAGCAACGCCAGCCACAGATAGCCCATCGCCGGATCGGCGCTGTAGCGACCGGCACGCAGGGCGTGCAGGACGCCGAATCCCGCGATCAGCGCGGCCCCAAGCCCGTGCATCAGCCGCCATGTCTCGTATCGATAGCCCAGCGTGGTGCGCCCGATCGCCATCAGCACCAGCGCCGGCAGCAGAAGCCAGGCGACGATGCCTGGCCAGAGCGCCGCAAACTCCGCCGTCACGAAAAATTGCCGCTGGGTGTCCCAGTCCGGCGCCGGCGCCCGGCGGGACGTGTAGAGAAAGGGATGGACGATCGCCAGGATCGCCGCCCCCCGCGCCAGCAGCTGGTGCATCCGCATGACGATATCGGTGCCCAGCCGCCGCGCCACAAAGCGATAGCGGCCCAGCAGCAGGAATTCGGCGAGGATTACCGTCAACGCCAGAATCCCGGCGCCCGAGGCCAGCTCGTCGGCGATGGAGCGCGGTGTTAGTCCCTGCGCCCAAGCCAGTCCCAGCGGCAAAAGCGCCGCGATCAGGTAGAGAAGGATCAAGAGTCCGGCCGGCATGAACAGGTGCCCTCATTTCGTGCCACCAAGGGCTAACGCCACGCCGGGCCAAATGCCAGAAAAAGCCGCGCCGCAGCGGCCAGAAACGATGCGATCCACCGCTCGGGTTGCCGCTTGACCCCTCGCGGCGTTCGCCGCACTGTCCGCCCCGAGCTGAACAGGAGCCGTCGTGGCCAATCGTACGCCCCCCTTTGCCCCCTTCGAATGGATGATCGCCTGGCGCTATCTGCGGGCCCGCCGGGCCGAGGGCGGCGTCAGCGTGATGACCTGGATCAGCCTGATCGGCATTACCCTGGCGGTCTTTGCGCTGATCGCCACGCTGGCGGTACGCTCGGGCTTCCGGTCGGAATTCGTCGGCACCATCCTGGGTGCCAACGCGCATGTCACCGTCTACAATCAGGGCCAGGTCACCGACCAGGGCACGATTGACCGCAGCATCCCCGATTACGCCGCCATGGCCGGGCGTCTGGCGCAGGTGCCCGGCGTGACCCGCGCCGCGCCGCTGGTGCGCGGTCAGGTGTTGGCGGCCCACCGCGGCCGCAATGCCGGGGTCGAGGTGTTCGGCATTCATGCCGCAGACCTTGCCACGCTGCCTGCCATCGCCGGCGGCGAGCAAGCGCAGGGCGATCTGGGCGATTTTCCCGCCGGTCTCGCCATCGGCTCTGGTGTGGCACGCGAGCTGGGGGTGACGGTGGGCGACCGGATCAAGCTGATCTCGCCCGAGGGGGCACGGACCCCCTTCGGCACCAGCCCGAGGGTCAACGCCTATGAGGTGGTCTATGTCTTTACCGCCGGGCGCTATGACATCGACCGCACCCGCGTTTACATGCCCTTTGCCGAGGCGCAGTCCTATTTCAACCGCGAAGGCGTGGCCGACGAGATCGAAGTGATGGTCGAGGCGCCGGAGCAGGTCGAGGCGCTGATCCGAGGCTTGCGCAATGCGGCGGGCGAACGCGCCCAGGTCTGGACCTGGCGCGATGCTTCGGGCGGCTTCCTGCGCGCGTTGGAGGTCGAGGACAACGTGATGTTCGTGATCCTGTCGATCCTGGTGCTGATCGCGGCGATGAACATCGTCTCGGGGCTGATCATGCTGGTCAAGAACAAGGGGCGCGATATCGGCATTCTGCGCACCATTGGCCTGTCCGAGGGCTCGGTGCTGCGCGTGTTCTTCATCTGCGGCGCCTTCACCGGGCTGATCGGCACCGCGCTGGGGGTGATCCTGGGGTGCCTGTTTGCGATCTATATCGACCCGATCTTTTCCTTTGTGAATTTCGCGATGGGCGGCGGCGTCTGGGATCCGTCGATCCGCGGCATCTATGCGCTGCCGGCCGAGCTGCATCTGGCCGATGTGCTCAAGGCGGTGGCGCTGTCGCTGGGGCTGTCGTTTCTGGTCACCATCTTCCCGGCCCGGCGCGCCGCCCGGCTGAACCCGGTGGAGGCGCTGCGCTATGAGTGATCCGGTGCTGAAACTGGCGGGGGTCGCCAAGGGCTATAACCTCGGCACCCCGGGCGAGGTGCAGGTGCTACGCGGCGTCGATCTGAGCATCGCGCCGGGCGAGACGGTGGCGCTGGTGGCCCCCTCCGGCGCGGGGAAATCGACACTGCTGCATATCTCCGGGCTGCTCGACACGCCCGATGCCGGAACCGTCGCCATCGGCGGGCAGGACATGACCGGGCGGGGCGACCGGGCGCGCACCGGGGTGCGGCGGCGCGATGTCGGCTTCATCTATCAGTTTCACCACCTGCTGCCCGAATTCACCGCCGCCGAGAACGTGATCCTGCCGCAACTGGCCGACGGTGCCGGGCGGCGGCAGGCCACGGCACGGGCGGCCGAATTGCTGGACCGGGTCGGCCTGTCGGCGCGGGCCGATCATCGCCCCGCGGCGCTGTCGGGGGGCGAACAGCAGCGCGTCGCCTTTTGCCGGGCGCTGGCCAATCGCCCGCGCCTGCTGCTGGCGGACGAACCGACCGGAAACCTCGACCCCTACACCTCGGACCGGGTGTTCGACGTGCTGATGGCGCTGGTGGCCGAGACCGGCCTTGCCGCGCTGATCGCCACCCATAACCTGGAACTGGCGGCCCGGATGGACCGGGTGCTGCGGCTGGAGAACGGAACGGTTGCGGCGCAATAGTCGGGCCGCTGCCGATGCGTTGATCTGTGTCATTGATCGCCCAGGCACCCCGGATAAGTCTGGAGCGTGGATTGCCCCCCGGACCGGGCGGCGGCGGTCGCGGATCACAGGAGGGCGGGGCGGCAACGGGTGGCCGATGCCGCTGGCCTGTGGCCGGAGTGTGTTGAGGTTCAAGGGGAATTGTGATCCTGTGGCACCAGGCAAAGGGAGAATGCCAATGCGTCTCGTTCAATGGATTTCCGGGCTTGTTCTGGCCACTGCGGCCGTGCCGGCACTGGCGCAGGATGCCGCCAAGGGGGCGGAACTTTATCGGGTGCACTGCGCCACATGCCATGGCGTCGACGGCGCCGGGCAGGGGCCGATGGCGGGGGTGCTGGTGGTGCAGCCCAGAGACCTGACCACGCTGGCCGAACAGAACGGCGGTGCCTTGCCGACCGAGCGCGTGGTCAGACGCATCGACGGGCGCGATCCGCTGGTCAGCCATGGCAGCCCGATGCCGGTCTATGGGTTCTTCTTCGAAGAGGGCAAGGGCAAGGCGGTCAAGACCACCAGCGGCCAGCCGATCATGACGACCGAGCCGATTGTCGATCTTCTGGCCTATCTGGAGACCCTGCAAAGCAAATGACCGATGCCGTTTCGTTCAGATCTCTGATTGCCGTCCCGGTTCTGGCCGTGCTGGCCGCCTGCGCCGCCGAGGACGAGATGCCCGGCCCGCAGGAGGGCGCGATGCTGTTCGCCGAGAACTGCACCGCCTGCCACGATTACGGCGGTCAGGGCGGCAGGCTTGCGGGGGGGCGGGCGGCGCCTGACCTGACCCGGATCTCGGCCCGTAGCGACGGCGCGTTTCCCCGCGCCCGGGTTCTGTCGCAGATCGACGGCTATGGACATGGCAAGGTGTCGGCCCAGATCATGCCGGAATTCGGCGCGCTGCTGGAGGGCGAGCTGGTGCCGGTCGACATAGACGGCACACTGACCCCGACGCCGCGACCGCTGGCCGCGCTGCTGGCCTATCTGGAAAGCATCCAGGTGGACGGCGAGGGCTGAGGCGCTTTGCGGGGCGATAAGCCCCTCCCCAGCGCGGAACAAGCCCGCAGGGCGCCGCGCAAGCGCCGGACCGTCCCGGCGGTCTGGCGCTCTGTCGATCTGGGCGCTCCGAGCAGATGTCGTCCGGACTTGGCTGAGATAAAGCGCGCCGATCAGCGGTTGCAGCGCCAGCCCACGGTCCGGCGTTTGCGCGGCTTGTTCTGCGATGAAATAGCCGGCGAGGGGGGGGGGCGCCGCTGACCAGATCTCCCGGTTTCAGTCGCAGATGCCGTCGATTCGGGCGTCTTTCCAGGGCAGGTAGACAGCGCTCTCGCGGCCCGTTTCGGGCAGCGGTGCAACCGGAAACGCCGCCGACAGCATGTCATGCAGCCGCCGGGTCCGGGCCGCCTGCGGCGCCAGCGACCGGCAGCAGACGTATTCCTCGACGATCGCGCCCTGCTGTTCGTAGCCAAAGCTCTGTAAATCCGGCGCGGCGGAGAGGTCGAACAGATAGGGGTCGTCCGCCGCCCCGTGTTCGGCGGCGGCCCGCAGCGGGCTGTAGCCGGTGCGCGCCCGGTTCTGCCATTGCCACACATGGGTCAGCTCATGCGCCAGCAGCATCGCCTCGACCAGATAGAGCCGGTCGGGATAGCCGGGGGTATAATCGTCGATGTACCACTCTTTCGACAGAAAGATGCGGTTGAACAACGTCACCGCAGCGGGCCGGGCGGTGATCACCGCGTCGGTCTCGGGCGGCGCGATCCGTTCGCGGCAGGTAACCGGCGGGCGCGGTTTGCGGTGAAAGGTGATCTTGCCCAACGGCGCGCCGCGGACCAGCCGCACCCGCTCCAGCGCCATGTCGTCGCCCTGAAGGGTGGCGGCAAAGGCCATCTCGCGCTGGGTCAGGGGGCGGCCGCAGCCGGTCAGCAGGGCCAGGGCGGCCAGCGCGCCGAGGAGGCGGGCGGCGTGGCGCATCGGCGTCAGGGTGCGTAGAAGGTCGCCGTGGCGCTGGCGACCATCCTGCTGTCGTCCGCGCCGGTCATCTCGGCGCGCGCAAAGACCAGCGCCTTGCCCGCGCGGACGATCCGGGCATGGCACAGGATAGCGCTGCCGGTCCCGGGGCGCAGGAACTGGGTGTGCAGGTCGGTGGTGGCAAAGGGCCTGAACCGGCCGGCATGGGCGACAGCGGCCAGCACCATGGTGGTATCGGCCAGCGCCGCCAGCGCCTGGCCCGAGACGATGCCGCCGACCCGCGCCAGATGATCGCCCAGCGGCATCCGCATCAGCACATGTTCCGTGTCGGCCTCCTGCACCGTCAGGTCCAGCGCCTGCACCCATGCGGCGAAATTTTCGGACAGGATCTGTTGCAGCGTCTCGGGGGTCATCGGTGGCCTTTCGGTTGTGATGGCGGCACCCTAGCCCCCGGGCAGAGGCCGCGTCGAGGGGCTTTGCCGCTTTTCCGCCGCCGGCAAACCGCGTATGCCTCGGGCCGCTTGACCATCGCGGTACGGAAGGAAACCAGGATGCGCGTGCCCTATACCCGCCTCAGCCGGGCAGAGCTCGATCAGCAGCTGTCGCCCAGCCGGTCGGCCAAGGATTTCATGGGGGTGCTGGCCCGGCACGAGGCCGAGACCGCGGCGCTGGACAGCGCCGGGGAGCTGGCACGATGGCGCGATGTGGCCTGCGGTCCCGGGGCGCGGCAGCGCTATGACGTGACGGCGCCGCGGGGCGCAGCGGGCGCGCCCTGCCTGGTCTTCATCCATGGCGGATTCTGGCAGGAGGGGTCCAAGGACTGGTCCGGGTTCGCCGCCCGCAGCTGTGTCCGGGCGGGCTGGGCGCATGTGGGGCTGGGCTATACGTTGGCGCCAGAGGCCCCGCTGGCCGGGATCGTGGCCGAGATCGCCGCGGCGCTCACCCATCTGCGCGGCCATGCGGGGGACTACGGCATCAACCCGGACCGCATCGTGCTGGCCGGCCACTCGGCGGGGGCGCATCTGGCCGCCGCCATCCTGGCCGGTCTGGGTGGCGACGAGCTGCCCGGAGCGCTGGCGGGCTATGTGCTGATCAGCGGGGTCTATGACCTTGCGCCGGTCGCGGCCTCTTATGTCAACGACCGTCTTGGCCTCAGCCCGGGCGAGGCGGAACGGCTCTCGCCGCTGCTCTACTGGCCCGCCGCCGACCGGCCGGTGCATCTGCTGATCGGCGCCGACGAGCCGGACGCCTTTCGCCGCCAGAGCGATGCTCTGGCGCTGCTCTGGGGGCGGGAGCTTCGCCGGATCAGCCTGGCACGGATCCCGGGGCGGGATCATTTCGACGTTCTGGACGAGATGACGCGCCCCGGCTCGGAAACCTGGACCCGGATCCTGCGCATGGGGCAGGCGGGCTGAGCCGGGCTCAGCCGGCGTCGCTGGTTGCGGTGCGCGCCTCGGACCGCGCCGCCAGCCGCTCCACCGCCGCATCCAGCGCGTCGATCAGGTCGGCCTTGCGAATCGGCTTGGTCAGGAACCCGTCCATACCGGCCGCTTCGCTGCGGTTGCGGTCCTCGAGCATGGCATGGGCGGTCAGGGCCAGGATCACGCAGGGCGACAGGCCGGCGCGCCGCTCCAGCGCGCGGATCTCGGTCGCGGCGGTCAACCCGTCCATTACCGGCATCGAGATGTCCATCAGGATCAGATCCGGCCGCTCGCTCAGGTACATGTCGACCGCCTCCTGACCGTTGGCCCAGGTGGTGAAACGGGCAACCCGGTCGCCGATCATCTTGCGGACGATGAACTGATTGGTCTTGTTGTCCTCGGCCAGGCCAACGCGCAGCGCGACCCTGTCGGGGGGGGTGCCCGCTGCCCGCGCTGCGGCGCCCGGGCGGGCATCGCCCCGCGCCGCGTCGCCGACCTGCATGGCGTTGCACAGGGTTTTGAACAGCATGTCGGTGCGCACCGGTTTGTTCAGAAATCTCTCCTGATCGGACCCGGGCAGCGCGGCACGCAAGGTCTGCAGGTCGCCCGATGACAGGATGACGACCGGCAGCTTTTGCAACCCGGGCAAGGTCCGCAGCACGCGCAGCATCCCGGCCCCGTCCATGCCCGGCATATGGTGATCCGAGATCAGAATGTCGGGCACCGGCTGACGCCCGTCCCTGAGCGCGGCCAGGGTCGCGGCGGCGCCGTCATAGGCGATGCTTTGCATTCCGAAACTGGACAGCCGGGAGGTCAGGATGCGGCGGTTGATCTCCAGATCATCCACCACCACCGCGGTCTTGCCCCGCAGCGCCACGGGGTCGAGAAACAGCACCGGCGTGTCGGTCTGGGCGTGTTCCGGCGGCGCGGTGGTCGGCAGCGGCAGAACCATCTGGAAGACCGAGCCGTGCCCCGGGGTGCTGTCGACTGAAATGTCGCCCCCCATCAGCCGCAGCAGCCTTTGGGTGATCGCCAGACCCAGCCCGGTGCCGGACTGGCTGCGGGTGTCGCCGCCCTCGACCTGCTCGAAATCGCGGAAAATCGCCTCGAGCTTGTCGCCGGGAATGCCGATCCCGGTATCGCTGACCTCGATCTCGATCCTGTCGCGCCCACGGTCCGCGACGTGGATCGTCACATGGCCGGAGTCGGTGAACTTCAGCGCGTTTCCCGCCACGTTGAGCAGGCACTGCCGCAGCCGGGCCTCGTCGCCGACGACCCAGGCCGGCAGCGGCTTTTGGAAATCCACGCACAGTTCCACCCCCTTGCCGTTGCCGGCGGGAAACAGAAGGCCGGCGGCATCCTGAACGCAATTGTGCAGATCGAACGGTTTCGCCTCGATCGACAGTTTGCCGGCCTCGATCTTGGAGAAGTCGAGGACATCGTTGATGATGGTCAGCAGCGCCGAGGAAGAGGCGAGGATGGTCGCCGAATACCCATGCTGATCCTCGGTCATGTCCGTCTCGTTCAGCAGTTCCGCCATGCCCATGATGCCGTTGAGCGGTGTGCGGATCTCATGGCTCATGTTCGCCAGGAACTGCGCCTTGGCCTGTTCGGCCTGAGACGCCTCGTCACGGGCCTGCTTCAGATCGCGGTTCAGGATCGACATCCGGAACCAGGCATAGGAAATGGCGGCGATCGGGATCAGGCTGGCCAGGGTCAGGATCACCACCAATGCAATGCTGAACTGGCGGAAGGAGCGGTTGATCGTGGCGCGATTGGCCGAGATGTCCACGAACACCTCGGCGGCGCCCACGATCTCCCCATCGGCCCGGATCGGCAGCACGCTGCGCGAGAAAAAGAGGCCGGGATCGTTGCGCTGCCATCCTTTGGAGACGTCGGTCACCATCTGGCCGTCGGTCAGGACCGCCCGGACCCGCGCGATATCCCCGGCGTTCGGCGCGGGGGGCGTTAGCGGGGCGGGGTGATCGTTGTCCGCCGCATGTTCGGCCGGGGCCGATACCAGGACCAGCCGCCCCCATCTGTCATAAACGCGGTAGAAAAAGATGCTGCCGAACGTGTCGGCATCGTTCCGCATGGCGGGTGTCACGCTGTCCTGCGGGTCAAGTTCGGCCAGCTCTGAAAAGTGGCCCATATGGATCACGTGGTGATCGGACCAGGTCTGCGCGGCCGACTCGGCGGTGGCCATCAGGGTCGATTCGGTGATGGAAATCCGGGTGTTGATGATCAGCCGCCCGGCCACGAAGATGACTGCGGCCAGCAGCAGAACCGACCAGATCGCGATTTTCAGCTTGCTGGTGCCCAACGATCTTCTCCCGATTTCCCCGCCCTCGCGATTGGAGGGCAAAAGGACTAAATTCGGGTTAAGTCGCGCGGTGGGACGGACAGGGCGATGCGCGGCGCGGAACACTGCCTCGCTTTGACAGAATTCTTGTGGTCATCGATGTGGGGGTGGATGGTGGGCGACCCTGGAATCGAACCAGGCGTGCGTCTCCGCGAGGGAGTTACAGTCCCCTGCCACACCTTGCGGCCTGTCGCCCATCCACGTGCGCTGTTGCGCCCGCTGTGACGGCGTGATTACAAGCGCCTCAAAGGGGCGTCAACAGGAAAATCCCCTGTCCTGACGCAGGAAACCGAAGATGTTCAGCCGGGGAGCCGCGCGATGAAAAAACCCAAATGGGTGGTCGAAAAGGAACAGGCCCGCAAAGCCGCCGGGAGTGAAACCGTGTGGCTCTTTGGCCTGCACGCGGTGCGCGACGCGCTGCTCAATCCGCGGCGGGAAAAGCTGCGCCTGATCGTCACGCGCAACGCGCAGGACAAGCTGGCCGATGCCATCGCCGAGGCCGGGGTCGACCCCGAACAGGCCGATCCGCGCAGGTTCACCGCGCCGATTGACCCCGGCTCGGTGCACCAGGGCGCGGCGCTGGAGGTGAAGCCGCTGAACTGGGGGAGCCTTGCCGAGGTCTGCATCGGGCGCGAGGCCGAGGGGGCGCCGCCGCGGGTGATTCTGCTGGACCGGGTCACCGACCCGCATAACGTGGGCGCGGTCCTGCGCAGTGCCGAGGTGCTGGGCGCCAGCGCGGTGATCGGGACCCGCCACCATTCGGCGCCCGAGACGGGCGCGCTGGCCAAGACCGCCAGCGGCGCGTTGGAGCGGCAGCCCTATCTGCGGGTGCGCAACCTGGCCGACGCGATCGTCGAGTTGCAGGGCATGGGGTTTCTCGTACTCGGGCTGGACGGCGAGGCCGGGCAGACCATCGAGGCCGCGCTGGCGGGGCGCCGCGATCGTCCGGTCGCCCTGGTCCTGGGGGCCGAGGGGCCGGGGCTGCGGCAGAAAACCAAAGAAACCGTGGATCATCTGGTCAAGATCGACGCAGCCGGCGGATTCGGCTCGCTCAACGTCTCCAACGCGGCGGCGATCGCCCTATATGCGTCTTTGACCCACTCACCCACTGACGCAGCATAGCGAGGCGATTCCCATCCCACAGTCGACCAAGATCGCCACATGCTGCTATTGCGGCGCCCGCGCCGCGCTGGTGCTGAGCGGCCAGATCCGGCGCGAGCTGAGCTGCGCGAGCTGTGGCGCGCCGCTGCACGATCTGAAGATGCTGCGCCTCGACAGGGCCGGCGCGGGTGGCGCGGCGCCGGCCCCGGCCGCGAAACCGCCAAAGCGGAAAAAGGCCAGGCGCAAAAAGGGTCTTGTGGCCCGGGTTCTGGATGAGGCGCTGGATCTGGTCGAGGATATCTTCGACTGAGGCGCCCGGGGCACGGATGGCTCCGCTTCCTTCACAACCGCGTCAGCGGGGCTTTGCAGACCCGCGCTCGGAGGGCATCTTGTCCTTAGTCCAGAAAGCCATTGCCAACCCCATGACCCTGCGCCCGATCCTGTCTGTCCTCGCCGCGTTGCTGATGATGACCGCCGTGGCGCGGGCGGATATGCCTATGTTCTATTCCAGCAAGGGCGCGGCGATAGGCGGTTATGACACGGTGGCCTATTTCACCGCCGGCAAGGCGCAGCGCGGCCGATCCGATATCGCGGTGATGTGGAAGGGGGCGATGTGGCTGTTCTCCAACCGCCGGAACCGCGATATTTTCGAGGCCAACCCGCGCGCCTATGCGCCGCAATACGGTGGGTATTGCGCCTATGCGATGTCGAAGGGGCGGGCGCTGGGGACCGATCCGGAGTCGTGGAAGATCGTGGATGGAAAACTGTACCTGATCCACAACCGCACCAACATGAAGGTGTGGGTCCGCAATCCGCCGCAGTATATTGTGTTGAGTGATGGGAATTGGCCGGAGGCGCTGGGGCACTAGGCGGAGGGCCGCTCACGAATGTGAGAGGTCCTCTTTCTTTTTTGGAAATGATGCCTAAATCCCACAGTGACCGCGGACCGGAACTGCCGCGGGTCATTTCACTGTCCCTCGTTCCACACTGGCGCCCTTAGCATTCATGCTTTGGGCGCTTTTTTCTTTCTGCGCGCAGAGCTAGGATGGGGCATGGCAGAATATTCCGATCAAATGCTGAAAGATGTCCTAACCCGCACCAAGCGGATCGCGGTGGTGGGCGTGTCGATGAACCCGGTGCGGCCGAGCTACTACGTGGCGCGCTATCTGACGCTGAAGGGCTACTCGGTGGTCCCGGTCAACCCGGGGCACGCAGGCAAAATGCTGTTCGGTCAAAAGGTTGTAGCCAGCCTGCGGGAGATAGAGGGCGGGGTGGACATGGTGGATGTCTTCCGCCGCTCCGAGGCGGTGCCGCCGATCGTGGACGAGGCCCTGGAGGTGTTTCCGGACCTGCAGACGATCTGGATGCAGATCGGGGTGGAACACGCGGAGGCCGCCGCCAAGGCCGAGGCGCGCGGCGTGACCGTGATCCAGGACCGCTGTCCCAAGATCGAATATCAGCGGCTGTTCGGCGAGCTGCGGATGGGCGGGTTCGCCACCGGGGTGATTTCTTCCAAGCTGTGAGAGCCGCGCAACGGGCGGGGCCGCAGGGGTGGTTAACGCGGCGGCATTTGTCCTGCGGGTTTTCCTGCTGTGTGGCGGTGCGGTCGCAGGCCGGGCCGGGGGCCGGTTCGGTTCGGGGAGTTTGCGGGGCGTTTTGTACAGTTTGCGGGCCGGCGGCGGGGCGCCTGCGGGCCGGTTTGGGGGATTCGGCGGCGGTTTTGTACAGAAGCGGGGGCTTGGGGGCATTGCGCAACGGACGGGGCGGTTACGGCGGTTAATGCGGGGTGAGTCGGGGAGAACACCGGGGCGAGATCTTCCTTTGCCCGGAACAAGGCGCGTAGCGCCGCCGGGCAGCGCCCGACCGCCCCTATGGGCGGGCGCTTCTGCAACTGCCGTGCGCAGAACTGAGGCGTGATGTTCTGGCTGCGATAAAGGGACGCTTTCACAGCGAAGGGGCGCCCACCCGCGGTCGGGCGCGGCCCGGCTTCACTCTCAGGTCAGTTGTCCTTCACAGCGGCGCATAGCTGCGACCGGGGCGGAACGGGGCGATGTCCAGGTTGGGCTGCCGCCCCTCGGCGAGATCGGCGACGATGCGCCCCGAGATGCCGCCGAGCGTCAGGCCGAGGTGCTGATGCCCGAAGGCGTGGATGATGCGGTCGGAGGTCGGGCTGTAGCCCAGCACCGGCAGCGCGTCGGGCATGGTTGGGCGGTAGCCCAGCCAGTGGCTGTCGGGCGCGGGCAGCGGCCCCAACATCTCGGCCCCCTTGCGGCCGATATAGGCCAGCCGCCCGGCATTTTCAGGGGCGTCGAGCGCGGCGATCTCCACCGTGCCGGCCAGCCGCAGGCCGCGCGCCATCGGCACCGCGTAAAAGCCGCCCTC
This sequence comes from Antarcticimicrobium luteum, assembly GCF_004358185.1. Lineage (GTDB taxonomy): Bacteria > Pseudomonadota > Alphaproteobacteria > Rhodobacterales > Rhodobacteraceae > Antarcticimicrobium > Antarcticimicrobium luteum. The sequence goes on along the minus strand of NZ_SMUV01000074.1, from coordinate 27,131 downwards.
GCCCCAGCCCACCGGGCGGGTGAGGCGATGCCCCTCGCCGGCGAACAGCAGGTGATAGCCCCGCTCGGTTCCCAGCGGCAGGCCCTCGGCGCCGGCGCGCCGGACCCGTCTGGAGAAGGCCCCGGCGGCAAGCACGGCGCGCCCGGCGGTCACGGTATCATCGCCGAGCCGCAGGGTGACGCCGGTGTCATCGGCGCGGACCTCGGTCGCGGCCTGCTGCCGCCATTGGCCCCCCAGTGCGATGAAGCGGGCGTGCAGGCGGCGCACCAGTTCCTCGGGGTCGCGGATGTGGCGGGCGCCGGTGAAATGCACCGCCCGGGCGATCGGCAGGGTCAGCCCCGGTTCCATCGCACGGGCCTCTTCGGCCGACAGTTCGGTGAAGGGCACGCCGAAGTCCCGGCGCAGGGCCAGACCGGCCTCTGCCCCCTCGGCGCCGGCCTCGGTCGACCAGATCGAGAGCTGGCCGCGCGAAACCACCAGATCCTCGGCCCCGGCCTCGGCGATCAGCGGGTTCAGCCCGGCGTCGGCATGGGCCAGCAGGCCCGCGAGGTGACCGGCGATCTCTCTCGCGCGCGCGGCGCGGCAATTGGCCAGGAACGACAGCATCCAGCGCGGGTTGCGCAGGGCGTGGACGTAGGAAACCGCCAGCGGGCTTTCCGGTCCGAACATCAGCTTTGGCAGGCCGGTCAGCACCGAGGGGTCGTTGACCGGCAGGCAGGCATATGTGGCCAGCGTGCAGGCATTGCCGGAGCTGGTGCCGGAGCCGGGCGGGTTGGGATCGGCCAGCAGCACCCGGTGCCCGCGCATCTGCGCCCAGAGCGCGGCGCTGGTTCCCAAGATCCCCGCGCCGATCACGGCGATGTCGAAATCCTGCATGGTGTCCTCGCTGCTGCCTGCGGGATGTTTGGAGCCGGGCGTCCGGCGTGTCAATTCGCTGCGCTCAGGGTCTGGAAAACGCCGCGCGCTCCAGCAGCAGGCTGGCCAGAACGCCGAAGACCAGCCCCCAGAACGGCGCGCCGATGTTGAACACCGGCAGCCCGGCCAGGGTGACGAGAAAGGCCACCAGTGCCCCCAACGGGAAATTGGCGCCGAAGGAGGTCTGGAACGCCGCCTGCAACGTGCGCAGCAGCGCCAGCCCCGCCAGCGTGCTGAGAAAGGCCGCCGGCGTGGCAAGCAGCAGCGAGGTGACCAGCGGCGCGAAGATGCCGAACAGGATGGCGAAGAGGCCCAGCAGCACGGCGGCGATCCAGTGGCGGTCCTGTTCGCCGCCGGAGACCAGAATCGCGTTGGAGGGGCCGGTGAGGCAGGTGGAGACGCTGCCGAACATCGCGGTCAGGGCCGAGGCGCCGCCGCAGGCGGTGGTGATGGCGTTGACCGGCGGGGTGTGCCCGGCAGCGCGCAGGATGACGATGCCCTGTGCGTTCTGCGCCGCGACCACGGTAATGGTCAGCGGCACCACCAGTTCCAGCGCGGCGGCGAGCGAGAACTCGGGCCAGTAGAGGGCCGGATGCGCCAGAATCGGGCCGGGATGCGGGGCGGCTGCCGCGCCGTTGTCCTGAAGCGCGAGCACGGCGAGGCCAACGGCAAGGGCGACGATCATCGGCGGCAGGAACTTCTGTGCGCGGGGCAGGGCGGTGAGGGCGAAAAAGGCCGCGCTCATCGCCGCGACAAGGGTGAAGTCGGTCTCGAACGCACGGATCCAGTCCAGCCCGAACTGGACAAAGACGCCGGCGACCATGCCCATGACGATCGGCATCGGCAACCGCTCCATCGCCAGCCGCACCCAGCCGGTGAGGCCGAGCACCAGCAGCAGCAGCGCGGTGAGAAGATAGGCGCCGATCACCTCGGCGAAGCTGAGCGATTGCAGCGCCGAGCCGACCAGAACGGTGCCCGGGATGGTCCAGAAAAACGCCAGCGGCTGGCGGTAGGCGTAGGACATGCCGATACTGAGCGCGCCGTTCAGGGCAAAGGCGGCAAAGATCCATGAGGCGAGATCGGCATCGCTGAGCCCGCCGCGCAACCCGGAGCCGAGGATGATGGCGACCGGGGCCGAGGCGGCGAAGAGAAAGGCGACGAAGGCGTTGACCGTCTCGATGACCGGCAGGTACGGCGCGCGCCGCGCGGTGTCATGGTTTGCCATCTGCTCTCCCCCATTCCTCCGCGCTTGGGTATCCGGGGCGGTGACGGCGCGTCAAGCGCTGCCGGGGCGCAGATCGGCGGGCGGCCGGAATTCGGCGCGCCGGAGGCCGGCTCAGGGTTTGCGGGCGGCTTTTTCGTCGAGGCCGCTGATGCCCTGGCGGCGGGCCAGCTCGTCGAGCACGTTCGACAGAGGCACGTCGCGCGATTGCAGCATCACCAGCAGGTGATAGAGCGCATCGGCGGCCTCGGAGGTGAGGCGGTCGCGGTCGCCTTTCACCGCCTCGATGATCGCCTCGACCGCCTCCTCGCCGAATTTCTCGGCGCATTTCTCGGGGCCCTTGGCCAGCAGCTTGGCGGTCCAGCTGCTGTCCGGATCGGCTGCCGCGCGCTCGGCGATGGTCTGGGCGAGCTGGTCGAGGATATGCATCAGGCGTACTCCAGCCGCATCGGGATGCCGGCGGCGGCCATGTATTCCTTGGCCTCGCGGATGGTGAAATCCCCGAAGTGGAAGATCGAGGCGGCGAGGACGGCGCTGGCGTGGCCCTCGGTGACGCCCTCGACGAGGTGCTGGAGCGTGCCGACGCCGCCGGAGGCGATCACCGGCACGTCGACCGCGTCAGCGATGGCGCGGGTGAGGGGGAGGTTGAAGCCCGCCCGCGTGCCGTCGCGGTCCATCGAGGTGAGCAGGATTTCCCCGGCGCCCTTGGCCACCACGGTGCGCGCGAATTCCACCGCGTCGATCGGGTTGCCGTCGGCGTCGAGCGCGGCTTTGCGTCCGCCATGGGTGAAGATGCCCCAGCGGGTGCCGACGCCATTGTCGTCGGTCTCGATGGTCTTGGCGTCGATGGCGCAGACGATACACTGCGAGCCGAAGTGGTCGGCGGCCTCGGCCACCACGTCGGGGTTGGCGACGGCGGCGGAGTTGAAGCTGACCTTGTCGGCGCCAGCGAGCAGCAGCGCGCGCACATCCTCGCGGGTGCGGACGCCGCCGCCGACGGTCAGCGGGATATAGCATTGCTCGGCGGTGCGCTGGACGAGATCGTACATGGTGCCACGGTTTTCGTGGGTGGCGTGGATGTCGAGAAAGCACAGCTCGTCCGCGCCGGCGGCGTCATAGGCCTTGGCGGCCTCGACCGGATCGCCGGCATCGACCAGATCGACGAAGTTGACGCCCTTGACCACACGGCCGTCGGCGACGTCGAGGCAGGGGATGATGCGGGTTTTCAGCATGGGGCCGCTCCTTTGCCGCCTACATAACGTCGCGGGGGCAGAGGGGGAAGGGGGCAGCCCGCGCGAACCGGCCGCCTATCGGGCGGCGGCGATGCGGCGCAGCGCGCTGCGCAGGATCAGCCGGTGGAACGGGGTGATCAGCGCGAGGTAGGCCCACCCCAGCGCGTTGTTGCGGTGCACCCAGGTGGCGATATGCACGGTGCCGCCGGATTTCAGCACGGTGATGCGGAAATCGAGGTGGCAGTCGTCCATGCCGACGATGAGTTCCTCGTCGCTTTCATATTCCACCGGGAAGCCTGTCCGGGCGTCATCCGCGGCGGTTTTGAGGCCGAAGGGGCGCACCACCGCGTCGCGCAGGCGCAGGAGCGCCTGGGCCCAGGCGGGCGAGCGCAGGGCCAGATCCAGCGCCTCGCGCGGGGTGAGGGGGGTGGCGATGGCGTAATCGTCGAGGAAATCGCCCGGTTGCACGCGGGCCCAGATGCGGGCGTGGCGGGGCAGGGTGGTGGCGGTCATCGGCTATCTCACTGGCTACATAATACGAGGTGCAGGAAAACACGACATGCGTGTTTGGGCCAGTGGGCAGATCGCCTCAGGCGGCAGGTTTCGGGGCGATGGTCAACGGCTCCCGAGCGCGACGGCGGGGCATGGGCCGGAACCTGCGCGAAGCGGGGGAGCGGGTCGGCGGAGAAAGGATCACAACGCGGGATCGGCGGAAGGGCGCGTGGAATTTTTGCAGAAAAGGCAAGGTCTTGCCGGAAATCTGTGGGCAAACCGAGACCCCTCGCAGAGCCGGAAAAGCGCGCCTAGCTTCCTCTCACGGTTCGCCGGATGGTCCGGGAGCCACTGACAAAACTTATATGAAGGAGAGTTGTCATGAAGACGTTTGCCCTGAAATCGGTCGCCCTTGCCGCGCTGATCGCCAGCCCGCTGGCCGCCCAGGCGCTGACCGCCGAGCAGGATGTTGACGGCAATGGCACCTATTCGCTGGAAGAGTTGCAGACGGCTGTTCCGGACCTGAGCGCAGAGGCTTTTGCCCAGATCGACGTGAATGCCGATGGCGAGGCCGACATGACCGAAGTGGAGGCCGCGCAGGCGGCGGGGCTGCTGCCGAAGGGCTGACCCGGACCCTTCTGCCCCATCCTCCCTGTCGACCGGCGATGTCCCCCATGCGCCGGTCCCGCACCCGGTCTGTCTGCGAGTGAATCGGCAGGCCGGGCCCCAGCCTGGCCCCGCGTTTCGCGGGGCCAGGTTTTTTTGTGTGGGGGGCGGGGCGTCGATTTGCGGTTCGCCCGGCGTTTGCGCCGGGCCGCGCCTGCCTGAGCTGGCGCGGCCCTCCTCGCTTTTCGGCAGGCGCTTAGCCGCGCCGCCGCAGCAGCCTGTGCAGCAGCGCTGTCAGCCCCCAGAGCAGGCCGATGCCGAAAGACAGCGGGCCAAGGAAAAACAGCCCCCAGGCGGCGATCATGCCGAGGCTATAGGCGGTTTCGCCCCAGTCCTGCCCGGCGATCATGCAGGGGTGGCTGCTGCCTTCGTCGATCCGGCAGCCGATCGGGCCTGAGAGCACAAGCGTCGCGACGACGGCACCGATCCAGATCAGCAGCGGCGCGACCGTGGCGGCGGCGAAGATCCGTGACAGCGTGCGGAGCAAGGCGCGCCTCAGCCTTTCAGAACCTTCAGCGCCTCTTTCAGGTCGATGGCGCCGTCATAGAGCGCACGGCCCGAGATCGCGCCGTCGAGTGCTGCGCCGCAATCGCGCAGGGCGATCAGGTCGGCGATCGAACTGACGCCGCCCGAGGCGATCACCGGGATCGAGACAGTGCGGGCGAGCGCCGCGGTCGCCTCGACGTTCGGGCCCTGCATGGCGCCGTCGCGGTTGATGTCGGTATAGATGATCGCCGCCACGCCGGCGTCCTCGAAGGAGCGGGCGAGGTCGGTGGCGTCCACGTTGGTCTCCTCGGCCCAGCCCTTGGTGGCGACCATGCCGCCCCTTGCGTCGATGCCGACGGCGACCTGACCGGGGAAGGCGCGCGCGGCCTCGCGCACCAGATCGGGGTTCTCAACCGCGACGGTGCCGAGGATGACGCGGGCGAGGCCCTTGTCGAGCCAGGCCTCGATGGTGGCCATGTCGCGGATGCCGCCGCCGAGCTGGGCGGGCACGTCGCATTGGGCGAGGATCGCCTCGACCGCAGCCGCATTGACCGGCTCGCCCGCGAAGGCGCCGTTGAGGTCCACGAGATGCAGCCATTCGCAGCCCGCCTCGACAAAGGCGCGGGCCTGGGCGGCGGGATCGTCGTTGAACACGGTGGCCTTGTCCATCTCGCCGCGCAAAAGGCGCACGGCCTGTCCGTCCTTGAGGTCGATGGCGGGGTAGAGGATCATCGGCGGGCCTTTCCGGTGCTTGCGGGCGTTTCGCGTCCTATTGCACCGGGGCGGCGAGAAATGCAACGCGACCCTGGGTCAGCCTTGCCCGACTCGGGGCGGGCGGGTCAGACTGTGGCAAACGGGAGGATTAGCGATGAAACATGTTTTGCTTGCCGCGGCGATGAGCCTTGGGGTGGCCGGGGCGGCCTGGGCGGCCGATCCGCTGGAAGGCACCTGGAAGACCGAGGTCGACGACGGATCTTACGCGCATATCGATATTGCGCCCTGCGGCGCGGCGCTGTGCGGGGTGATCGCGCGGAGCTTCAACGGGTCGGGCGAGTATCGGTCCGAGAATCAGGGCAAGACATTGGTGATCGACATGGTCCCCAAGGGCGACGGAAGCTATGCGGGCAAGGTCTGGCGGCCGTCGAACGACAAGATCTATATCGGCAAGATGGATCTGGACGGCAACACGGTGGCGCTGCGCGGCTGTGTGGCCGGCGGGCTGATCTGTTCGAAACAGACCTGGAGCCGGGTGAACTGAGCCGTCGGCGCCATCGCGCCGGGCAGCGGGGCGGCTGCGAAATTCCATTGCGCACCCGGGCCTGGCGCGTGTAATCTGTGTCCGGCTTTGTTCTGCCGGGCCGGGACAGACGGCAGCAAATGCCAGTATCGCTGAATGGAGTGATGTTGGTGAAAAAGACAATTCGACATATCAAACGGACTCTGGCCGCCGCGATCTGCGCCGGGCTGATCCCCATGGCGGTGGCGGCGGATACGCCGCTGGGCACCTGGCTGACGCCGCCGGACGCCAACGGCATCGTCGCCCATATCGAGGCGCAGCCCTGCGGGGCGGCGGCCTGCGGCGTGATCGCGCGGACCTATGACAGCCAGGGCCGCCCGGTGCAGACGCCGAACCTGGGCGTGCGGGTGTTCTGGGACATGACGCCGGCCGGGGCCGGGGTGTGGACCGGGCGCGCCTTTGTGCCCGCCCATAACCGCAGCTACACTGGCACCATGAAGGTGAGGGGCAACCGGATGACGGTCAGGGGGTGCCTGGGGCCGGTGTGCCAGTCGCAGGTCTGGGCGCGGGTGAACTGAGGGGATCGCCGGGCGGCTCCGGGGACGGCTCAGGGCCGCCAGCGCAGGAAGTTGCCGATCAGCCGGAGGCCGGTCTGCTGGCTTTTCTCCGGGTGGAACTGGGTGCCCAGCATGGTGCCGCGGCCGATGATGGCGGTGACCTCGCCGCCATAGTCCACATGCGCCAGCCGCTCGTCCGGGTTGGTGACGCGCATCTGGTAGGAGTGGACGAAATAGGCGTGATCGCCGGTTTCGATGCCGTCCAGAACCGGGTGGGGATGGTCGATCACCAGATCGTTCCAGCCCATATGCGGCACCTTGAGGGCGGGGTCGAAGGGGGTGATCCTGACCACTTCGCCGCCGATCCAGTCGAGGCCCTCGGTGTCCTCGTATTCGCGCCCCCAGGTGGCCATCAGCTGCATGCCGACGCAGATGCCCAGGAAGGGGCGACCGCGGGTCTCCACCGCCTCGACCAGCGCGTCGAACAGGCCCGAATGGCCGCGCAGGGCAGCGGAGCAGGCCGGAAAGGCGCCGTCACCGGGCAGCACCACGCGGTCGGCGCGGGCCACCACATCGGCGTCGGCGGTGACCACGACGGTGCCGCCGCCGACCTCGCGCGCCATGCGCTGGAAGGCCTTTTCGGCGGAATGCAGATTGCCGCTTTCATAGTCGATGATGGCGGTCAGCATGGGGGTCTCCATCTGGTCTGTGCGGAGCGAGGGAGGGGCGGGGCCCTCCGGTGGGACGCGCCTTACAGCGCGCCCTTGGTCGAGGGGATCGCGTCGGATTTGCGCGGGTCGGTCTCCACCGCCATGCGCAGGGCGCGGGCCACAGCCTTGAACGCCGCCTCGGCGATGTGGTGGCTGTTGAAGCCGTGCAGCTGGTCCACGTGCAGCGTGATGCCGCCATGGGTGCTGAGCGCCTGGAAGAACTCGCGCACCAGTTCGGTGTCGAAGCTGCCGATCTTGGGCGTTGGCAGCGCGACGTTCCACACCAGATAGGGGCGCCCCGACAGATCCAGCGCGCAGCGCACCTGGGCGTCGTCCATCGGCAGGTGGCATTCGCCATAGCGCCGGATGCCAGTCTTGTCGCCGAGCGCCTGCGCCAGCGCCTGACCCAGCGCGATGCCGACATCCTCGACCGTGTGGTGGTCGTCGATGTGGTAATCGCCCTGCGCGCGCACGGTCATGTCGATCAGCGAATGGCGGGCCAGCTGGTCCAGCATGTGGTCGAAGAACCCCACGCCGGTCTGGTTGTCATAGCGGCCGGTGCCGTCGAGGGTCAGCTCGACCGTGATGTCGGTTTCCGCCGTCTTGCGGGAGATGCGGGCCTGTCGCATGGGGGCGCTCCTGTGATGCCGGGCCGTTATAGGGCCGGTTCGCCGCGAGGCCAAGAGTGCGCGGCGGGCGAAGGGGCGGGCGCCCTTAAACCGCTTCCCTTTTTGCCGCATCTGCGGCCATGATGGCGCCATGAGATACCTGGCCGATACCGCAGGACTGGTCCGCGACGGGGTGCTGAGCCCGATGCAGGCCGATGAGATCGCCCGCCGTGCGCGCGAGGACATGATGGGTTTTGCCGTCAATATCGTGCTGTTCACCGGCATCCTCGCGGTGATCGGCGGCATGGCGGCCTATCTGGACGATGCGGCGCAGTTCACCGCGCTGGGCGCGGCGGTGACGCTGGCGGGGGCGGCGGCGTTGTTGCGGGCGCCGGAGGCCTACCGGCTGCTGTCCAATGCCACGGCGGTGATCGGGGCGGTGATGCTGGTGGGCGGCGCGGTGGCCTGGGGGGTGGAGGCGACCGAACGGTTCGCGGTGGCCGCCGCGCTGGGCCTGCCGATCGCGCTGGGCGCCTATGCGGTCTGGCGCCGGGGGCCGGAGCGGCTGGCCTTTCTGGCGGGCTGGCTGACCTGCCTCGGGCTGGCGGCGCATCTGACCGGGGTGCTGGCCGAGCCGCTGGGCGGGCTGCCGCCCTGGATCCTTTATCACTATGCCGCAGCGGCGCTGATCCTGTGCGGCGTGGCGCTGGATTTCCGGCTGGTGAGTGCGCTGTCGATCCCGGCGCTGGCGGCGGCGTTGTCGTCGCGCAGTTTCTACCAGACCGGGGTCTATGGGCTGGCGATCTATGAATCGACGCTGACGGTGGTGCAGATGGCGCTGCTGGCCGGGGCCTGCCTGTGGCTGATCCGCGCCGCGCCGGAGCGGATCGCGCGCCATGCCACGATCCTGGGGCGGCTGGCCTTCATCTGGATGAACATGGCGTTCTGGATCGGCTCGCTCTGGGGCGACCGGGTCGGCGCCCACCTTTGGGGGCCGAAGTGGTCGGATTTCAGCGCCGATCCCGGATGGCACGCCGATGAGGCGGCCCGGGCGGCCTATGAGGCGGCGCAGATGGCGTTCATGGAACGGGTGACGGTGATTTCCGCCGATGCCTATGCGCTGGTCTGGGCGCTGGTGATTCTGGGCGTCGGGCTGTGGGCGGCGATGGGGGCGCGGCGGGCGGTGTTCAACACCGCCGTCACCTTTGGCGCGATCCACCTATATACCCAATATTTCGAGCGGCTTGAGGCCGCGCCGGGGACCGTGGTGATCGCCGGGCTGATCGCCATCGCACTGGCCTATAGCGCCTGGCGGATGAACGTCTGGGTGCGGGACAGGGCGAAGGGGTGAGGTGAGGGCAGCGGGGATTGCGCCCGGCCCGCCGCCATGCCAGTTTGGCCGCCGAACAATCCCCTAAGGCTGCGTCCCATGTCGACCTGCGTTTTCATCCAGATCCGCTGCAAACCCGGCACCACCTATCAGGTGGCCGAACAGATCGCCCTGCGCGAGATTCATTCCGAGCTGTATTCCACCAGCGGCGAATACGACCTGATGATGAAGCTCTACATCCCGGCGGATGCGGATGTGGGCAAATACATCAACGATCACCTGCTCGATATCGACGGGATCGAGCGGTCGCTGACCACGATGACCTTCAACGCCTTCTGATCCGGTGGTGCGCTGAGAGCCGCGCGCCCGGATCGCGCGGCGCACTTCTTCTGGGCTGCAAATTCGTATGTCCCGGCGGCGGGGGCCGAGCGGGCGGTCAGTCTTTGCGGTCCTTCATCAGCCGCTCGGCCTTTTTTCGGACCAGCACGCCGCGCAGGTCGTGCATGGCCAGCAGCAGCGCGTCGGTCACCGCCTCGAGCTGGGCCTCGCTGGCGCGGGTCTGGGCCCAGTGGGCGGTGAGGTTGAGGTGATCGACGGTCCGCAGGATGTCGTCGATGTCGCGGCGCGCGAGGATCTCGGCGCGCTCGGCCATCCAGGCCTTGATCTGCTCCAGATCGGCGTCGGTGAGCACCTTGTCGCCCTGTGGCTTGATCTCGCCATTGCGGATGTTGACGGCGGCGATCTGCACCATCTCGATGCGGCGGTCGCGGTTCTCGGTATCGACGCGAAAGACAAAGGCGCCGTTCTCGCGCACCCGGAAATAGTATTTCGGCAGGTCCATCCCGGCCCCCTCAGGTCAGCGCCGCGCAGAAGGCGGCGATGCGCGCGCAGGCCTCGGTCAGATTGTCGTCCGAGGTGGCGTAGCTGACGCGGAAGTTGGGCGAGAGGCCGAAGGCCGCGCCGAACACCACGGCGACGCCGGTTTCCTCGAGCAGCGCGGTGGCGAAGGCCTCGTCGTTTTCGATCAGGGTGCCCTTTGGCGTGGTCTTGCCGATCAGCCCGGCGATCGAGGGATAGACGTAAAAGGCGCCCTCGGGCGTCGGGCAGGTGATGCCGTCGATGGCGTTCAGCGCCGCGACCACCAGATCGCGGCGGCGTTTGAACGCCGCGTTGTTGGGGGCGAGGAAATCCTGCGGGCCGGTCAGCGCCTCCAGCGCCGCCCATTGGCTGATGGTGCAGGGGTTGGAGGTGGATTGCGACTGGATCTTGCGCATCGCCGCGATCAGATGCTCCGGGCCGCCGGCATAGCCGATGCGCCAGCCGGTCATCGCATAGGCCTTGGAGACCCCGTTGCAGGTCAGCGTGCGGTCGTAGAGCGCCGGTTCGATCTGCGCAGGGGTGCAGAACTCGAAGCCGTCATAGGTGAGGTGTTCGTACATGTCGTCGGTCATCACCCAGACATGGGGATGGCGCATGAGAACGTCGGTCAGCGCCTTCAGCTCGTCGCGGGTATAGCCGGCGCCGGTGGGGTTCGAGGGCGAGTTGAAGATGAACCATTTGGTTTTCGGCGTGATCGCCGCCTCGAGCTGATCGGGCGACAGCTTGAAGGCGTTTTCCAGCGAGGTCTCCACCGCGACGGGCGTGCCGCCGGCCAGCAGCACCATGTCGGGGTAGCTGACCCAGTAGGGGGCGGGGATCACCACCTCGTCGCCCGGGTTCAGCGTGGCCATCAGAGCGTTGTAGAGGATCTGTTTGCCGCCGGTGCCGACGCTGATCTGCTTGGGCGTGTAGGTCAGGCCGTTCTCGCGGGCGAACTTGTCGCAGATCGCCTGTTTCAGTTCGATCATCCCGTCGGGGGCGGTGTATTTGGTCTTGCCGGCGGCGATGGCGGCGACGGCGGCGTCCTTGATGTTCTGCGGCGTGTCGAAATCGGGCTCGCCGGCGCCGAGGCCGATCACGTCGCGGCCCTCGGATTTGAGCTCCTGGGCCAGGGTGCTGACCGCGACCGTTGGCGACGGTTTGACGCGAGAGAGTGTCGTGGACAGGAAACTCATGGCGGGCCTCGGTTTGTATGTTGTACCTGACTGTCATAGGGTGCCGCCGAATGGCGATCAACCCGCACCGAAAGCATCGGAGGGAGAGAAGCATGACCGACAACGACACCGATTGGTACGGCCCCGATGCCGCCACATTCGGCGACCGGGTGGCCGGCGCGCGCGAGGCCTCGGGGATGACCCAGGCGCAGCTGGCGCGGCGGCTGGGGGTGAAGAAGACCACCGTGCGCGGCTGGGAAGAGGATCTGTCCGAGCCGCGGGCGAACAAGCTGTCGATGATGGCGGGTCTGCTGAACGTCTCGATCATGTGGCTGCTGACCGGCGAGGGCGACGGCATGGACGGCCCGGCGAACGAGACCACCGAGGCACAGGATCTGGCGGCGGTTCTGGGCGAGCTGCGGGCGATTCGCGCGGACATGCGGGCCACCGGCGAGCGGGCGGCGCGACTGGAAAAGCGGGTGAAGCAATTGTTGGAACAGTCCGAGCAGGCACAGGTATGAACGAGACGCGGGAGATCCGGATCAAGCGGCTGAAGATGCGGTCGATGCGGCGCGGCATCAAGGAGATGGACCTGATCCTTCAGGCCTATGCCGGGCGCGCGCTGGAGGGCATGGCGCCCGAGGCAATGGACCTTTACGAGGCGCTGCTGAACGAGAACGATCAGGATCTGTACAAATGGGTGACCGGGCAGATCGAGACGCCGGCGCCCTATGCCGGGCTGGTGGATGAGATCGCGCAAAGCTTTCAGCCCTAGGTCGTTCAGGATTTAACCTATTTTTCGCCTTTTCGCGTCACCCTCTCACACGAGCCGTTCGTGTTGGAGGAACGTATGAGTATTGAAATGCAGATGAGCCTGGCCTCGCGGCAGGGGTTCATGTCCGGGTATCTTGAGGCGCTGGCGCTGGTCGAGCGGCTGCACCGGTTGCTGCTCGATGTGATCAAGGATGAGTTCGAGCGGGTCGGCATTCTGGAGATCAACTCGGTCCAGGGGCTGCTGTTGTTCAACATCGGTGACAACGAGGTCACCGCGGGCGAATTGAAAAGCCGCGGCTACTATCAGGGCAGCAATGTCAGCTATAACCTCAAGAAGCTGGTGGAGATGGGATACATGCACCATCAGCGCTGCGAGATCGACCGCCGCGCGGTGCGGGTGCGGCTGACCCAGCAGGGGCGCGAGGTGCGCGACGTCATCGAGGCGCTGTTTGCCCGCCACGCCGAGGGACTGGAGCAGAAGGGCGTGATGACGGCGGCGGGGGTCGAGGACATCACCAGCGCGCTGAAACGCGTCGAACGCTACTGGACCGATCAGATCCGGTATATCTATTGAACGATGTGTCGCCTGCCGAGCGCCGAGAGCGCCGGCAGTTCCAGCTCGCGCAGCAGCTTGCGGGCCATGGCCTCGCCATAGGCCGGATAGCCCGGCGCGGTCTGGACAAAGGCGCCGGGGCCGGTCAGCACCCAGGCGCGGAAATAAGACGGTAGCGCGCCGGGGCCCGCCTGGCGGCGATCTGCGCCGCGGGGCGTATCGGCACCGATCACCAGCGCGTTGATGGTCAGCCCGCTGCGGGCCAGCGCGGAGCGGACCTCGCGCGGGTGGGGCGGCTGGTTGTGGCGACCGTCACCGGACAGATCGAGGGTGCGCCGCCAGCAGCCCGGCTGGCGCGCCAGCAGGTCCGCGCCAAAGCGCATCGCGGCGCCGATCCCGGTCTGCGGCGGGGCCGGGCGGCGCGGGGTGGCGGCGAGCCGCGCGGCGATGCGGTCGAGCGTGGCGCGGTCGGCGATCGCGGTCCAGTCCAGCAGCAGACGCTGATAGCCCGCCCCGCTCCATTCATAGACCGCAAGGCGCACCGGCGCGATACCGGGGGCGAGCAGCGCGGGCGACTCGCGGATCGGTGAGGGCGGCGGCGAGCCCGTCCAACTGCAACCGGTATTCGCGCGCATCGACCGAACCGGAGACATCGAGCCCCAGCGCCAGCGCCTGGCGGCATTGCGCCGCGGCGGGCGGGGTCAGCACGAACAGTGCGGTCAGCAGCGCAGCCAAGTGCAGCGCGCGGATCATCCCGGCGCGCCCGGACCGGGGCGGGGCTGCGCGCCCGCCGAATCGACCGGGTCAGCCGTATCCGCCGTATCCGCCGCGCCCACCACGCGCGGGGCCAGCTCGCGCAGCAGCTTGCGGCGCATGGCGCGTTGGTAATCCTCGAACCCATGCGCCACCTCGAGAAAGGCGCCGGGGCCATGCAGGACGGTGTCGCGGTAGTAGGCGATCAGGTCGATCTCGGCGCCATCGTCGGGGGCGTTGACCACCAGCCCGTTGACGGTGACATCGGCAAAGGGGAACTCCGCATAGGCGGCGGCGGGGGGGAAGCCCTCGTTGTTTTCTCCGTCGCCGGCCATGTCGAGGGTGCGGTAGAGGCACGCGGGTCCGCGCGCCAGCAGACTGGCGCCGTAGCCCAGCGCGTAGCCCAGTGCGGTGGGAAACTCGGTCTGGCCGCGTTCGGAGCGGCCGATGGTTTCGGCCAGCTCCAGCAGATCGGCGCGGGAGCGGATCAGCCGCCAGTCGGCCAGCAGCGTCTGCTTTTCCCGACCGCTCCACTCATAGGCGGCGATGGCCACGGGCAGGGGGGCCGCGAAGACCGCCTGTTCGACTTCGGGTGCGATCAGCGCGGCGGCCAGGCCGCCGCGCTGGAGCGCGTCCTCGGCGGCGCTGACCGAACTGGACACGTCCAGCGCCAGAACCAGCGCCAGCCGGCACTCCGCCGCCGCCAGCGGTGCCGGGAGCCCGGCCGCCAGCGTCAGCGCGAGGGCCGCCGCCCTTACCAATGGCCGGTGTTTTCCATGCTGGTCCATGGCTCGGCCGGGGGCAGCGGCTCGCCGTTCTGCAGCAGCTCGATCGAGATGTTGTCGGGCGAGCGGACAAAGGCCATGCGCCCGTCGCGCGGCGGCCGGTTGATGGTCACGCCATTGTCCATCAGATGCTGGCAGGCCTCGTAGATATTGTCGACGCCATAGGCGAGATGGCCGAAATGGCGGCTGTCGCTGGGCAGCCCGTCGTCGCCGTCCCAGTTGTGGGTCAGCTCGATCGGGCACTCCTCCTGGCCCGGGGGGGCCATGAAGACCAGCGAAAATCGGCCCTCTTCGCTGTCGTACTGGCGGGTCTTTTTCAGGCCCAGCAATTCGTAGAAGGCCATGGATTTCTCCAGATCCTTCACCCGGACCATGGTGTGCAGGTATGTCAGCGCCATGTCTGGCCGCTCCCCTTCTTGTTGGATTGTGTGACCAACTTAATGCCGGGGGGCGGCTTGTCGAGCGGATTGGGGATCAGAAGGCCGACTGGATGCCGAAATTCACCCCGACCCGGTTGGCGTCATAGAGCGCGATGTTGCTGTCGGTGCGCGAGGCCGAGAGCTGCATCGTTGGGTTGAAGCCATAGTAATCGATCTTGTCGAAGGTCAGCGTCAGATCGGCCTGGAGGCGATCCTCTTGCCGGCCGTCGGGGCTGTGAGGGGAAATGTCGTAGCTGCGGTTGCGCGCCCAGAGGCCCATTTGCAGGGTGGCGCCGGCGACCGGTCTGGCCAGCGTCAGCTCGGCGCGCAGGCCGATCTCGCGGAACTCGTCGGCGGCGCTGGGCGACTGGGCGGCGGCCAGTGTCGCGCCGGTCCAGAGCGTGGCGCCCTTCAGAATGCGGGTGGTATAGGAGAAATCGGCGCGCAGGGTGTCGCTGTCGGCGGTGGCGATGCCGAACTGACGCTCGCCCGCCAGCCGCAGGTTGACCCGGTCGCCGGAGGCCAGGCGATAGGACTGGCCGGCCGAGAGCCGGGCGAAACGGGCATATTCCGCGCCGCCGTAAAAGCTTTGCCCGGCGTCGGCCACCACGCGGTATTCGCCCCGCCGGTCCAGGTTGAGGCCCCGGTGGCCATAGCCCAGCGAATAGGTGGCGAAGGCGAAATCGCTGCCCCGGGCGGTGGGGGCGAGGGATTTGGCCTCGGCCGACAGGGTGTAGCTGCGCAGATCGGCGGTGAAGATCAGGTCATTGGCGCGGGCATCGGTCTCAGCAAAGCGGTAGCGGGTGGTCATTCCCAGCGCGGTCTCGACCCCCGAAAGCGCCCGCGCGGTGCCGCCCAGTTCGTATTCGACCGGCTGGCCGAACAGCAGCTCGGACAGTTTGTAGTTGAGAAAGGAGGAGCGCGCCGAGGAGCCGTTGTTGATGTTGGACTCCGGCGTGACCGAAAACGAGAGCTGGGTCGCCCAGGGGTTGCGGGCGCGCACATAGCGGAAATCGCCGATCGCCTTGCGCTCGGCGGCCTCGTTGGGGGCGTGCTGGACGGCGCGGCGCAGCCACCATTGCGCCCGGGTGCGGTGACCGGCGGAGGCGAGCGCCTGGGCCATCAGCAGCGAGCTGGAATAGCGCTGGGCGTCGTCGCCGGCCAGCTGCCAGGCGGCGCGGGCCGAGGTCCGGGCCAGCTCGAACCGGCCCAGGTCGCGGGCGGCGCGGGAATGGACCATCAGCGCGGTGCGGTCGGCCGGATCGCGCGCCAGCAGCGCCTGGGAATAGCGCAGCGCGCGCGGCGCGTCGCCGCCGCGCAGGGCCATCAGCGCGGCCAGGCGCATCTGGTCGGGGGCCAGTTCCAGGCCTTCGGCCGGGGCCCGGACGGGGGCCGCCAGCACCGTCAGCGCCGCCAGCAGGGCCAGCGCCCGGGTCAGGCTGATGCGCATCGCGGACACCGCCGCCCCCTAGCGATAGACGATGAAGCCGCTGGTTTCGCGTACGCTGTCGGCGACCGGGTCGATGCTGTTTTCCAGCACCACGACGCCGACGATCTTGCCGGCCTTCTTGCCCGAGACGACGGCGTAGTACTTGCCGTCCTCGAACACCTGGCTGGCGCCGGTGCTGTCGGTGTAATAGCTCTGAACCTCGCCCAGAATCTCGCCGTTGTCGTCCATCACGCCGGGGCCGACCCTGAAGGTGGCGGTGGGATAGCGGCGCAGGGTGATGTCGTTTTCGACCTCGATCCGCTTGATCACGTCGTCGGTGATGTCGGCGCCGTCGGTGTCGAAGATCCGCCGGTTGGTGATGCTGCCCTTCACCGCGTCGCCGCGCCCGCCGGTATCTTCGTTGAAATCGTCGAAGTCGATGGCGACCTCGATATCGGCTGTGGTGTATTCCAGCCCGCCGGCGCCGTTGAAATCGCGCAGGCCGGCCATCACGCCGCTATAGATCGCCTGGCCGGTCGAGGGCAGGGTGACGGTGTTTTCGCGCTGATAGACGAAACCGCCGAAGCCATAGCCGACATAGGCGCCGGTGCGCACGATGGCGAACTTGGCGTTGCCGTCCCGGCTGGCCCCATAGATCGCCCGGTGCTTGAACTGGGTGACCGGCTTGCTGCTCTCGGGGTCGGTGAAATGTTCGTCGGCCTCGTAGACCGCGTATTTGCCGGCCAGCGAGCTGACCTTGGTGCCCCGCGAATATTCGTTGTCGCCGTCGAAGGCGAGGTTGTCGACGGTGAAGGTATCCTTCTTGGCGTCGTAGCTGATGTCGGTGGCATAGCCGTTGCCGTAATAGGCCCCCTCGGTCGAGGTCGGCTCGCTGCGGAAGATCGTGGTATCGGCCCCGGGCGAGGCGGTGCCGGGCGGCAGGGTGCGGCCGCTGTCGATCCCGCTGCCGGTATCGGTGCCGGTGTCCGTGCCCGTGTCGGTGCCGCCGCTTTCGCTGGCGAAGGGGTTTGAGCCACCGCTGCACGCCGACAACGCCAGCGCGGTCGCTGCCGCGACGAGAAACTTGGTCATGACTGCCTGCCTCTGTTCGTTTTGGAACAAGTTTTTTTCACAAGGTTCTGGAAACAGGGGGAAAAGTCAATCGCCAATCCCGGGCGGCGGCGCCTTGTTGAGTAAAAATGGCGGAAATGCAATACCGGATATTGCGGTTTCACGGCGTTTTTCGGCAATATATAGTGGCGCA
The DNA here is from genome assembly GCF_004358185.1 of Antarcticimicrobium luteum. Taxonomy (GTDB): domain Bacteria; phylum Pseudomonadota; class Alphaproteobacteria; order Rhodobacterales; family Rhodobacteraceae; genus Antarcticimicrobium; species Antarcticimicrobium luteum. The sequence continues at coordinate 9,666 of NZ_SMUV01000074.1, read as the reverse complement.
CGACTCATGTAGTGAAAGGATCCCGCCATGCCGCTGTCGCCCGAGCAAGAGGCCGAAATCGCAGACCAGCGCGGCCAGTCGCAGCAAACCCTGCGCGCCGTCGCGCCGGGGATGGAGGATCACCTCTATACCGCCTACCCGGTGCTGGACCACGGGTTCGTGCGCGTGATCGACTATATGGGCGACGATGCGGCGATCTGCCAGGCGGCGCGCGTCAGCTATGGCAAGGGCACCAAATCGGTCAGCAACGACGAGGGGCTGATCCGTTACCTGATGCGGCACTGGCATTCGACGCCCTTCGAGATGTGCGAGATCAAGCTGCATGTGAAACTGCCGGTGTTCGTGGCGCGGCAGTGGATCCGCCACCGCACCGCCAATGTGAACGAATATTCCGCACGCTATTCGATCCTGGACCGCGAATTCTATATCCCGGCGCCGGAGCATGTGGCGGCGCAGTCGACGGTGAACAACCAGGGCCGCGGCGCACCGCTGGAAGGGGCGGAGGCCGCCCGGGTGCTGGAAATCCTGAAAGCTGACAGCGCGCGCGCCTACGACAATTACGAGGCGATGATCAGCGACGAGGGCCAGCAGGGGCTGGCGCGCGAGTTGGCGCGGATGAACCTGCCCGCCAATATCTATACCCAATGGTACTGGAAGGTGGACCTGCACAACCTGTTCCACTTTCTGCGGCTGCGGGCGGATGCCCATGCGCAATACGAGATCCGCGTCTATGCCGACGAGATCTGCAAGCTGGTCGCCGACTGGGTGCCCTTTGCCTATCGCGCCTTTGAGGATTACCGCATGGGGGGAGCGACGCTCTCGGCCACCGCCCTTGATTGCATTCGGCGAATGGTGAAGGGTGAAGAGGTGACGCAGGAAAGCTCCGGCATGTCCAAGGGGGAATGGCGGGAGTTTATGGGGGTGATGGGGTGAGGGTTTGATCAGTCAAGTTCTCAACTCACCAGCATTCCAAAATGGTTTCTGGGTATTTGTAGGGATCGTCGCGGGCGCCTTCATTCAATATTTCCTGGGCTATTTGCAGGGACGGAAGCAGGCGAAGAATGCCCTCAAGGTCATGCAAATCGAAATCGAGTATAATTTGGGCGAGGTGAAAGCTCTACTCGATCATATTGAATGGATGCGATCCAGAATTTCTGCGGGCCAAATTTTGGTAGGGGACCTGTTTTTCCCGATGGAGAAGTTTGACTACTCGTCTATCGCACCGTTGGCGAACTCCGGTTACTTTCACATTCTTCTGGGGCCCGAAAGAGTGAAGAAATACCTAGAGTTCAATAACTTCTTTCGAGTTGAAAACGGATCCAGCTTGACCTCTATGCTGCGTACTGAGCATGGCGCAGAGAACTCTTTGAATTTCTTGGATAATGTCAAAGTGAGAGCCTTGGAGCTAGCTAAGGGACTTGACCAGATTGCCAACTCGCGGCTTACCTTCGTCAGGTTAAAGCTAGTCCCAAAGAAATCTGGCGAATAGCTCTGGGTAGGAATTTTTTTGTTCCAATTTCTGGCCTTTGTTTTTGCGGCAGGCGACGGGTGCGCGCCTCGAATGAACAAGCCACGCCAGCGCCGGACCGGGGGCTGGCGCTGCGCCCTCTGACCGGCGCGCTTTATCCCTGCCACATCCGGACAACATTCGAGCGGCGCGCCACCGTCGACAGAGCGCCAGACCGCGGGACCGGTCCGGCGCTGGCGCGGCGCCCTTCGGGCTTGATTCCGCGCTGGGGCTTGGTTCGGAGGGGGGAGATGTGGACGGAACGGCCCGGCGCGGCTGCGGACAGTGTCATGCCTTGCAAGGCACGAGAGGCACCCTTCGGCCTTGATTTCGCGCCGGGGGGCTCTGCGGAGGGGGCGCTTTTGACCTGGACCCGCTTTGCGCTACACTCCCCCCATGCCCGATCTCTCCCGCTTCCACGAGGCCCAGGCCGCCACCTATGACACCGCTTTGGCGGAGCTGGCGGCGGGGGCCAAGGTCACCCACTGGATGTGGTTCATCTTTCCCCAGCTGCGCGGGCTCGGCCGCTCGGCCACGGCGCAGTACTACGGGCTCGAGGATCTGGACGCGGCGCGCGCCTGGCTCGCCGATCCGTTGCTGGGCCCGCGGCTGATCGAATGCGCCCGCGCCCTGCTGGGCCACAAGGGCGCCGCGCCCGAGGCGATCCTGGGGCCGGTCGACGCGAAGAAGCTGCGCTCATCGGCGACGCTGTTCGAGGCCGCCGGCGGCGGGCCGGAGTTCGCCGAGCTGCTCGGGATGTTCTATGGCGGACGCCGCTGTTCGCGCACGCTGGAGCTGCTGCGCGAGGGCTAGGGCCCGCCCCGGCGCGGGGCCGGGAGGGGCGGAATGCGTGTCTGAGATTTCAGAGGGGTTTCAGATCCGCGGCCATCTGCCGGCCGTCCCGTCCATCCTGCAATTCGTAAGCAACCTTCTGATTGTCGGCGAGCCCGGTCAACCCGGAGCGTTCGACGGCCGAGATGTGCACGAACACATCCTTGCCGCCGTCATCCGGCGCGATAAAGCCATAGCCCTTGGTGGTATTGAACCATTTCACGGTGCCACTCGGCATGTCCCGTGTCTCCTTCTGACTTGCACTTGGCCCCGCGCGTCGCATGTGCACGGGGGCGCGGCCGGCCGCTCAGAGGACCGGCTTATGTCGTCATAGGCGGGTGTCTGATCGGCGGCGGCGCGGGGTCAGGATTGCACGGCTTTTGCAAAAATCAAGAAAAAGGGGATGAAACCCGCGCGCGTGCCGGTTATTTCGGCAGGCGAACCGGGAGGCGAGAGATGATCCTTTATGGTCTGAAAACCTGCGATACCTGCCGCAAGGCGCTGAAATCATTGCCGGATGCTGAATTCGTCGATGTCCGTGCCGATAGGGTGCCAGAGGCGGTCCTGCGCACGGCCCATGCGCAGTTCGGCGCCGCGCTGCTCAACACCCGCTCGACCACCTGGCGCGGCCTTGCCGAGTCGGAGCGCGCCGGCGCGCCGCTGGATCTGCTCGCGGCGCACCCGGCATTGATGAAGCGGCCGCTGATCGAGGCCGGCGGAAGGCTCTATCTGGGCTGGACCGCAGAGGTGCGCGCGGCCCTTGGCGCGGGCTGACCGCGCGCTTATGTGAGACGTTCGACACAGGAGGCGAGACAAGATGCGCAATGCGGCCCTCGTACTGGGGATCATCGCCGGGGTGGCGGGGATGATCGTGGGGTTCTTCAGCTATGGCTATACCGCCTTCGTCGAGCAGTTCGGCGAGGTCGAGGGGCTGGCCGAACAGGTCACCGATGTGCAGCTGGTCCGGGTGACCTCGGTGCTGGCGCCGATGCTGGCGATCGCCGGCGGCGCGATGGCGCGGGCGCGGGCGCTCTGGGGCGGGATCCTGCTGCTGCTGTCGGCGGCGGGGATGTATCACGCCTTTGGTTTCAATGTCTTCACCATGTTCCCGATCGCCTTTGCCGGGCTGGCCGGGGTGCTGGCGCTGGCCGCCGGCAAGCCCGACGAGCCCAAGGCGCATTTCTGAGCCGGATCAGGCCCGGGCGTCCTCGGGGCCGCTGGCCTAGACCCGGACCGGCGCCATCCGCCGCCGCAGCAGCGTGTCGAGCGACAGCGCGCCGGCGCCCTTGATCGCCGGCACCGCCAGCAGCAGGACCCAGAACAGCCGCTGATCGAAGAGGGTGCCGTCGGGCATCCGGTCGAACCAGGCGCCGATCGTGGCCGGGTCGGTCAATCCGTGGCCAAAGATGTCGGTCAGCGATTGCAGGATCACGAAACCGATCATGCCGAGCGCGGCCAGCCGGGTGAAGAGGCCGGCGACGATCAGCGCCGGCAACAGGAACTCCGCCCAGGTGCCCAGCGTCACCACCAGCCAGTGCAGGGCCGAAAGCTGCGTGGCATCATAGCCCACCGCCTCGAGCTGGCGGGGAAAGATCTGCGCATAGGCGCCGGTCGAGGGGCGCAGCAGGCCCAGCGGCCCGTCGCCCAGCTTGGTCAGCGCCGAGGCCCAGTAGTACCCCAGCAGCGTCGCCGCGAAGGCCAGTCGGGCCAGCAGCGGCAGGATCTCGTCGCCGGCGCGGTCCAGCGTTCCGGCCAAGTGGTCATAGAGGCGGATCAGGGGCTGCATCTGCTATCCTTCGGTCATGAGGTCGGTGATCGCCCCGCCCTGAAGCAGCAGCGTCAGCGTTGGCGTCAGGTCGAAACCTGCGGCCTCGGCGCGGGCGGCATCCTCGGCCGCGCCCCAGCTTTGGCCGGTCTGCAGCGCCGCGATCCAGGCGGCCCCGCCGGGGGGCAGGGGCTGCGGGGCGGGGTCATACCCGGGGCGGGTGATCAGCACGTCCTGCGCCGCGGCCTGCGGCTGGGGCGCGCCGGGTTCGGTGGCATAGCGCCAGATGTCGAAGACCGGCCAGGGCGAGCGCCGCAGGCGCAGCGCCGGGGCGAGGGCGAGCCGCGCGGCGAGCAGCGCCTCAGGCGCGGTCTGTCCCAGACGCTCGGGCGGGATCGGGGCGGCGTCGGCGGCGTGGTAGGATTGGCGCAGCGCCAGCTCCAGACGCGCCACGTCGGCGAGGTAACCCAGGTGGGACAGTTGTTCGAGACCGGCCAGGAAGTCCGGAAAGGCCTCGCCGTAGAGCATCAGCAGCGGCGAGGCCGGCGGATGGGCACGCAGGAACATCCCGGCGATGCCGTCCATGTTGGTCTTGCCCAGCAGGCTGGCGACGGCGGGGAAGCCGTCGTGCAGCGCCTCGGTGAGGGAAACCGCCACATTGTTGCGGTAGACGTCGAAGCGCCGCCCGGCGGGGCGCGCGGCGGCGTCCTGCAGGCCCGTCGGGGCGGGCCGGTCCGCGTCCAGCAGCGCGGCGCGAAAATCGGTCTGGCTCACGCTCATGCGGGCACCCGATGCAGGGCGGTCTGGGCGCGGGCAGCCTCGGCCGCAAGCTGAGGCCAGTCGGGCACATCGTTGTCCCATTCGATCAGCAGCGGCTGCGCGCCGGAGCGCGCCAGGGTATAGTCCAGCAGCGCCCAGACCGGATCGGCGACCGCGCGCCCGTGGCTGTCGATCAACAGCGGCGCGCCGTGATCGTCGGCTTGTTCGTCATGGCCGCCGAGGTGGATTTCGCCCACCGCATCGAGCGGGAAGGCGTCGATATAGCCCTGCGGCGAGAACCCCAGATTGGTGGCCGAGACGAAGACATTGTTGACGTCCAGCAGCAGCCCGCAGCCGGTGCGGCGGGCGATCTCGGCCAGGAATTCTGGCTCGGCCCAGGTGCTCTCGGCGAAGGCGAGATAGCTGGAGGGGTTTTCCAGCAGCATCCGGCGGCCCAGCGTGGTCTGGACCTGATCGATATGATCGGCGACCCGGGCCAGCGTGGCATTGGTATAGGGCAGCGGCAGCAGATCGTTCAGAAAGGCGCTGTCGTGGCTGGACCAGGCCAGATGTTCGGAAAAACTGGCCGGGGCCAGCCAGTCGCAGAGGTGTTTCAGCCGGGCCAGGTGATCGCGGTCGAGCGCCCCCTCGCCGCCGATGGAGAGGCCGACGCCATGCACCGAGATCGCAAACCGTTTGGACAGCTGGCGCAGTTGCGCCAGCGGACGGCCGCCGTCGCCCATGTAGTTCTCGGCATGGATCTCCAGCCAGGTCACGGCGCCGGGATCGGAGGTCAGGTCGGCGAAATGCTGCGGTTTGTAGCCGACGCCGGCGCTGTGCGGCAGGCGCGGGCGGCGGGCGGACTGGTCCAGCATGGGCATGTCCCCGGATCACAGGAAAGGAAAACGGGCGGCGCTGTGACGCGCCGCCCGGTGCGGTGGCCCGATCAGCTCGGGATGTCGCGATCCAGCGGCTCCAGCGAGCCCATGCGCGCGGTGCCGTCTGCCATCGCCGGCAGTTCCATCGAGGTGCAGGCGCCCTCGTCGACCAGCTTCCAGGAGTTGCCCTGATAGTCGACCTTGGAGGTGCCGGCGCAGGTGGTGCCGGGGCCGGCGGCGCAGTCGTTCTTGCCTGCCATCGACACGCCGTAGCATTTTTCCTTGGCCTGGGCCGAGGCGCTGTGGGTGGTGGCGGCGGTCAGGGCCGCGGCCACGGCGCCGGCAACGGCCAGGGTCTTGATGGTGGTGTTCATTGCGAGTCTCCTCTTTATCGCTGATGTGTTGGTATGTCGCAGGGAGACTGTAGCGCGGCGGCCTTGTCGGGGTGAATTCACGACGCCGTGCGTCACGCCCGCGTCAGATCATGTGACCGAAGCGGACCTTTCCGGCGCTGGAAACCGTGGAAACGCCCGAAAATGTTACGCCCCGGACCGTTTGGGCGGGCCGGGGCGCGGGATCGGGGCGGGAAATGTTACAGAAGGTCGGGCGGCGTCGCTTCCCGCGTGAGTGCCCTTGCAACATCCTCGAGCGGCTGGACGCTGGTCTGTTTCTCGCCCAAGCGGCGGACCGAGACGGTGCGCTCCTCGACCTCGCGGGCGCCGACGGCGAGGATCGCCGGCACCTTGGCGACCGAATGTTCGCGCACCTTGTAGTTGATCTTTTCGTTGCGGACGTCGGCCTCGGCGCGGACACCGGCGGCCTGCAACTTCGCCACCACTTCGGCGACGTAATCGTCGGCCTCGGAGGTGATCGAGGCGACCACGACCTGGCGCGGCGCCAGCCAGAACGGCAGCTTGCCGGCGTGTTCCTCGATCAGGATGCCGATGAACCGCTCGAAACTGCCCAGCGTGGCGCGGTGCAGCATGACCGGGCGGTGCTTGGCCCCGTCGGCGCCGATATAGGTGGCGTCCAGCCGCTCGGGCAGGACGAAATCCACCTGCAGCGTGCCGCACTGCCAATCGCGCCCGATGGCGTCGGTCAGCACGAATTCCAGCTTGGGCCCGTAGAAGGCGCCTTCGCCCGGATTCAGCTCGATGTCATTGGTCACCTTGCGGGTGGCCGTGAGCAGGGCCTCTTCCGCGCGGTCCCAGACCTCGTCCGTGCCGGCCCGCATGTCGGGGCGGTCGGAGAACTTGATCTTGTAGCTGGGAAAGCCCAGATCGCGGTAGATGGCGCCGAGAAAAGTGATGAATTTCTCGGTTTCCGAGGCGATCTGATCCTCGGTGCAGAAGATATGGGCGTCGTCCTGGGTAAAGCCGCGCACGCGCATGATCCCGTGCAGCGCGCCCGAGGGCTCATAGCGGTTGCACGACCCGAATTCGGCCATGCGCAGCGGCAGGTCGCGGTAGGATTTCAGCCCTCGCTTGAAGATCTCCGCATGGCAGGGGCAGTTCATCGGTTTCAGCGCGTTGACGGACTTCTCGCGCGCGTGTTCCTCGTCAACCTCGACGATGAACATATGCTCCTGGTATTTCTCCCAGTGGCCCGAGGCCTCCCACAGGCGGCGGTCGACCACCTGCGGCGTGTTCACCTCGACATAGCCGCCGCGCTTTTGCTGGCGGCGCATGTAATCCTGCAGGGTGGTGTAGACGGTCCAGCCGTTGGGGTGCCAGAACACCTGGCCCGGGGCCTCTTCCTGCATGTGAAACAGGTCCATCTCGCGGCCCAGCTTGCGGTGGTCGCGCTTGGCGGCCTCCTCCAGCATGGTCAGGTAAGCTTTCAGCTTTTCCTTGTTCTGGAAGGCGACGCCGTAGATCCGTTGCAGCATCGGCCGGTTGCTGTCGCCGCGCCAATAGGCGCCGGCGATGCTCATCAGCTTGAAGGCGTCGCCCGGCACCTGGCCGGTGTTCTGCAGGTGCGGGCCGCGGCAGAGATCCTGCCAGTGGCCGTGCCAGTACATGCGCAGCGGCTCGTCGCCGGGGATCGCCTCGACCAGCTCGACCTTGTAGGGCTCGTTGTTGGCCTGGTAATATTCGATCGCGCGGGCGCGCTCCCAGATCTCGGTGGTGACCGGATCGCGGCGGTTGATGATCTCTTTCATCTTCTTTTCGATCGCGCCCAGATCCTCGGGCGTGAACGGCTCTTCGCGGTCGAAGTCGTAGTACCAGCCGTTCTCGATCACCGGACCGATGGTGACCTTGGTGCCGGGCCAGATCTCCTGAACGGCGCGGGCCATGATGTGGGCCAGATCGTGACGGATCAGCTCCAGTGCCTGCGGCTCGTCCTTGAGGGTGTGGATGGCGATCTCGGCGTCTGCGTCGATGGGCCATTGCAGATCCCAGTGCCGGCCGTTGACGGTGGCGCTGATCGCCTTCTTGGCCAGCGAGGTCGAGATGTCGGCCGCGACCTGCACCGGCGTGATGCCGGCGTCGAACTTGCGCGCATTGCCATCGGGAAAGGTGAGTGAGATTTGGGCCATGTCTGGCACTCCTCGTCGGTTTGGCGCCCACGGAACGCCCGGTTGCGGGTTATGATGTGCGGTTGATTTGGCAGGCGCGCGGGGGCAAGTCAAGCGGGTGCGGCAATGCGGCATCGCAGGCGCGCGGCCCGGACGGGGCCCGCCGGGGAGTGCCCGGCGGGGGTGTGCCCGGCCCTGCGGCCGGGCGATCGGGGTCGCCGTCAGATCGGTCCGATCAGATCACCTTGACGATCTGCTTGCCCACATTGCCGCCGCCCAGCATCGAGATGAAGGTCGCCGGCGCGTTTTCCAGCCCCTCGGCGATGTCCTCCAGATAGGCGATCTCGCCGCCCAGAACCTTGGGCGCGACCTCTTGCAGGAACTGCGGGAAGCGGTCGAAATGGTTGGAGATGATGAAGCCGTTGACCGACAGGAAATTCACCAGGATGTTGCGCCAGAGGCCGGGTGCGGTGAGCCCCTGATCGCGGGCGCCGGCACCAAGGCCGCCGGCGTTGTACCAGGCGATCATGCCGCAGATCGGGATGCGTCCGAACGGGTTCATCAGCGGCATCACCGCCTCGAGCACCTTGCCGCCGACATTCTCGAAATAGATGTCGATGCCGTCCGGGCATTCCTGTTTCAGCGCGGTACGCAGGTCGCGGGCGTTCTCATAGGCGCGGTGATCGAGGCAGGCGTCGAATCCGAACCTGCCGGTGGCCAGTTCGCATTTGTCGGCGCCGCCCGCGATGCCGACGGTGCGAAGGCCCGCCAGGCGCGCCACCTGACCCACCATGGAGCCGACCGGGCCGGTGGCGGCGGCAACCACGAGCGTTTCGCCCGCCTTCGGTTTGCCGTACTCGGTCAGCCCGTGCCAGCCGGTGAAGCCGGGCATGCCGAGCACGCCCAATGCTGTGGTGATCGGCGCCTGGGCCGGGTCCAGCTTGCGCAGGTGGCTTGCGGGCAGGCAGCCGTGGGTGGCCCAGCCGAACATGCCGAAGGCGAAATCGCCGGGTTTGAAGTGCGGGCTCTGCGAGGCGATCACCTCGCCCACCGCGCCGGCCTCCATGGTGCCGCCGACGGGCACCGGGGCGGCATAGGATTTGGCGTCATCCATCCGCCCGCGCATATAGGGATCGAGCGACATGTAATGGACACGCACCAGCACCTCGCCCGCGCCGGGGGTCGGGATCTGGGCGGCCTCGTAACTGAAATTCTCTGCTGTCGGTGCGCCCTCGGGGCGGCTGGCCAGGGCGATACGGTACATCTGGTCTGTCATGGGCGGTCTCCTCTTCGCGCTGCGGCCACGGTGGCGGGCGCGGGCCGGCTTGGCAAGCCGGGCGTGGCGGAACGTGGCGGCAATCGCCGGGGCAACTTGCCAAGGAGGCGCGCCCCCTTGGCAAGTTGCCCC
>NZ_SMUV01000025.1 GCF_004358185.1 Antarcticimicrobium luteum | reverse complement strand
TGCGTGTGGGGCTGCCATGGACGTACGGATTACAATCGAAACTACCTTCGACAACGGGGAGAAGCGCACTCATCAGCTTGACGGCATTCTGGCAGATGTCGCGCTTATGCTCTAATGTCCGTGCGATATTGATCGCGGTATCGGTGACGATCACCGGCTTGCGATAGGCGGGCACATCCATCGCATAGACATGGCTGATCCGGCGTTCGGTGCGCAGGCCGCCGCTTTTCGAAACCACCGCCGCAAGCAGTTCATCGGAATGCAGGCTGCCCTTGACCAGCACCTGGACCTTGCCACAGGCCGCCAGTTCCACCGCCCGCGCCGCCGCTGCATGGCTGTGCTCTGTCTCCTCGATCCGGAAGCCGTCAAGCGAGACCCCGGCCTCGGCGGCCGCCGCGCGAATCTTTGCGCCGGGACCGATCAGGATCGGGTCAAGCAGGCCTTCGTCGCGCACCTCGATCGCGCCAAGGATCGCGGATTTCGAACAGGGATGCACCACCGCCGCCCGCACCGGGGGCAATGCGCGGGCCTCTTCGACAAAGCCCTGCCAGCGCCCCTTCGGCAAGACCACCGCCTCGGGAAGGTCACCCGGCACCCAGGTCACCTGCTCGACCGGGGCCAGCACCAGCGCCTCGCCCGAAAGCACCACCTCGCCCCGCTGATTGCGGGCGGTGGTCGTCAGGCGGACACGGTTCTTGCCCTCGATCAGCTCGGCCACTTCAACTTCGGCGGTGATGGTATCGCCTGGCGAAACCGGCTTGTTAAAGCGGATCTGCTGGTCGAGATAGATCGTCCCCGGCCCCGGCAGGCGGGTGCCCAGCACCGCCGAAATCAGAGCCGCAGTCCACATGCCGTGCACCACGACATGGCCAAACGGCCCATGGGCGGCGAAACCGGCATCCAGATGCGCGGGGTTGGCGTCGCCGGAAACAGCGGCGAACAATTCAATATCCTTGGGACCGACGTGGCGGACAAGACTGGCGCGGTCGCCGATTTTCATCTGGTGAAACAGATAGTTGGTCAGAGTGCCGGTCATCTTGTCACCTCTGGAAAACATATGTGCCGGGCGCATCTGCCAGCGCGTTGCCCATTGCGGGCGGCGCGGCGGGGGCACCCGAACGCGCGGCAAGCCAGGCCTGCCAGGGCGTCCACCACGAACCCTCGGTTGCAGGATTGGCCTCGACCCAGGTCTCGGGCGGCAAAAGCGCGTCGTCATGGGCGCGGGTCGCCAGCCGGTAGCGGCGGCGCGGGTGACCGGGAGGAGAGACGATCCCCGCATTATGCCCGCCCGACGTCAGCGCGAAAGTCACCTCGCAATCGGTGAACTGGTGGATTTTGTAGACCGACTTCCAGGGTGCGACATGATCGCGCTCGGTCCCGACGGCAAAGATCGGCACCCGGATGTTCTGCAACAGAACTGTCTTGCCCCCGGCGGTGAAGCGTCCCGAAGAAAGCTCATTATTCAGATAAAGCCTGCGCAGATATTCGGCATGCATCCGATAGGGCATCCGGGTGCTGTCGGCATTCCAGGCCATGAGATCATTCATCGCCGTCCGCTCGCCCATCATGTAATCGCGCACCATCCGGGACCAGATGAGGTCATTCGAGCGCAAAAGCTGAAACGCCCCCGCCATCTGATCGGCAGAGAGATAGCCGCGGTTCCACATCATGCTTTCAAGAAGATGCAGCTGGCTTGGGTCGATGAACAACGCAAGCTCGCCCGGTTCGGCGAAATCGACCTGCGCGGCAAGCAGCGTCAGCGAGGCGAGACGCGCGTCCCCCTTCCCCGCCATGGCAGCCGCCGCGATCGACAGCAAAGTGCCACCCAGACAATAGCCGGTGGCGTGGATTTTCTGATCGGGCATTAGACGGGTGATCTCATCCAACGCGGCCATCACGCCCAGCCGGCGATAATCCTCCAGCGTCAGATCACGATCCTCTGCACCCGGATTGCGCCAGGAAATGGCGAAAACCGTGTGGCCCTGCGCCACCAGCCAGCGGATCAGTGAATTCTCCGGGCTGAGGTCGAGGATATAGTATTTCATGATCCAGGCCGGAACGATCAGCACCGGCTCGGGGTGCACGGTTTCTGTCGTGGGCGTATACTGGATCAGTTCGATCAGGTGGTTGCGGAAGATTACCTTGCCCGGCGTCACCGCCACATCGCGACCCGGTGTAAAGGCCTCGACACCCTCTGGCGGCTCCTGCCGGATCTGGCGGACGACGTCCTGCAGCCAGTTCTGCCAGCCCTTCACAAGGTTCATGCCTCCGGTAGCCCAGGTCCGTGCCACAACCTCGGGATTGGTAAAAGGGTTGTTCGAAGGCGCACAGACATCAAGGATCTGTTTCGCGGCAAAAGACACCACATCCTCGTGGTGCTTCGTCACGCCCGGAACCTCATGGGTGACGTTATGCAGCCATTGCTGCTGCAGCAGGAAAGCCTGCGACATCCAGCTGAAGGGCGGTTTCGCCCAGGCTTCACCGGCGAAACGGCGGTCGCCCGGCAAGGGCGTGATGACCGGCGCGGCCTGCGGATCCATCGCCGAGGCCATCAGATGCGCCATGAGACGCTGCCATTTGCGGCCCGCCTTGACGCCCAGTTCCATCTGCTTGCCCGGTGCCTGCGCCAGATGAAAGGCCCAGTCGACATAGGCCATCATCAGCGAGCCGGGCGAGACCCCGCCGCTGAGCTGTCCCGAGAGCGCCTCTCGTATGCGGTCAACGGCCTGAAAAGCCTCGATGCCAAGGCTTTCATCGCCGGTTGCACCCGAGCCATCTGATTTGGGAGTAAGGGCCATGTCGCGTCTCCAATTTACCGGCGGAAGTTAGCACAGAACTATCAACGAGTGTTGATCGAATTCAAAGAGTTCAAGATTTTTCTTGAACATAGGCATTGCGCCCAAGGCCCGATGCCGACGACATGTCGTAAAGCGCCGTCAAACCGCCGAAACAGCCGCCCCCGGACTGAACAGGCAAAGCATCGGCGTCCGGCGGCGGACACGGAATCCCCTGTCCCTGCCCTGATCATCATGGACGATTACCGGCAAAACGGCGCGACGTCGAGGCCATGACCCGGCCAATGCCGCTGGCACCAACGCCGGGCCAAGGCCGCGGCCTCAATCCGCCAGCACATCAGCGATGCCAGTGAAGACACCACCGACCTGATTGAAGACAAAGGCCCCCGCCAAGCGTACCTCATCGAAAAGGGTGTTTTCAACCACAGCCCCGGCCTCGCCGGAAAGCAGGCCGACATAGCGGCTGTGGGCGGGATCATCGGTCGGAATATCGGTAATATCCACGATCCGTATTCCGGTCGCGACCGCCAGGCGCTGGACCGCCGGATCACGCACATCGACAAGCCCAAGCCGTATCCGACGTGCCGAAAGCTGCGACGACAGTTTCAGCGCCAGATCGTCCGAGGAGACGAGCACCGTGATGGGATGCTTCATCGGCCCAAGGCTGACCATCTGGGCGCGGAAAAGATCGATATCAATATCCGGGGCGGCAAGGATGACCTCGATCCGGTCCAGCACATCGTCCCGCCCGGCAAGACGCAGTTGCACCAGCGTCTCCATCGTCAGCCGCGCGCCCATGCTGTGAGCCAGCACCGGCACCGCGTCGGAAGCGGACCGACCCTTTGTCAAAAGCCGCAGCAGATCGGCAAGCGCCGCGCGGGAAAAGTCAGACGCGTCACGATCAGCCAGATAGGCGCCCGGATAGCCTGCCGAGGGCCATGTAAAAAGGACAGGCTTTTCCTCGATATGCGCATCGACCGAAAGCTGCGCGGTGCGGAACAAGGCCTCATGAAAGCGGGTGTTGAAGCCGTGGACATAAAGCCCGACCCCCTCGCGCGAGAGACGCTTTGCAAAGGCGTCACGGCTAAGCGTCTGCCGGCTGCGCATCACGAAATTCCGGTCGGCGCTGCTGCCATTGCGATCCGGCCATTCAATCTTTCCCGGCCGATGGCCAGGCGGCACCGAGACCTCGTATTCCAGCCAGCTTGGCCGGATGGAGCGAGAGTCGCCAAAGGCCCCCGGCAGATTTGCCTCGGGCGCGCGGGTGGTCATGGTCAGCACCCGGACAAGGCGGGCGCCCTCGGGCAGGGCACCGGCATCGGGGGCCAGAACTTCCGGCCCCGGACGCGCAGCGCAGCCTGCAAGCGCAAGCGTCAGGATCAGAAGCAGGCGGCCCAACATATGCCTTACCGCAGGAATTTCTTGAATCGTATCAGTGCCAGCCAGAACAGCGCCACCCCGATCGCCGCCAGCGCCGCGAACTGGGGCCAGACCACGTCAAGCCCCGCACCTCGGAACAAGATGCCCTGCGAGAGGATGATGAAATGCGTGTTGGGGGCTGCAAGCATGATGGTCTGGATGATCTCTGGCATGGATTCCCGCGGCGTCATCGCGCCTGACAGCACCTGCAGCGGCAAAAGCGCCATCATCAGCAAAAGCGCGAATTGCGGCATCGACCCGGCGATGGTGGCAAGGAAAATTCCAAGCCCCGTCATGGCGAAAACCATCAGCACCGCGCCCGCAAGAAACAGCACGACCGAGCCCTGCACCGGAACCGCCATCAGCGCCTGCACCACAACACTTAGCGAAAAGATCGACCCCAGCAGCACCACCAGCCCCATCGACCAGATCTTGGAAAACATGATCTCGGTCGTGGTGACGGGCATGACCAGCAGGTGCTCGACCGTGCCATGTTCCTTTTCGCGGATCAGCGCCGCGCCGGTCAGCACCAGCGACAGCATGGTGATCGACCGGATCACGGCGGAAATCGCGCCGAACCACTTCGGATCCAGCGAGGGATTATACCGCGCGCGGAGCGCCAGATCGACCGGCAGCGCGGTCTCGGCCCGGTAGCCCGCCACATATTCCGAAACCTCGGAGGACACGATCTGCTGGATATAGCCGCCGCCGGTGAAGGCCTGGCTCATCCTTGTCGCGTCGATATTCAGCTGGATCGCCGGGTTTTTTCCGGCCAGCACATCGCGCGCGAAATCCGGTGGGATGTTCAGCGCAAAAGTATCCAGCCCCTGATCCATCCGCCGATCCATCTCGGCCGTCGTGGTCATCTGCGGCTCGACAAAATAGGGCGGATAAAAGGCCGAGGTGATGCGGGCGGAGAGATGCGACTGATCCTCATCCACGATCGAGATCGCGGCATTCGTCAGCGCCTCGGGCGAGACGTTCGCAGAGGTCCAGATCGAGAGCGAAAAGGAATAGACGATCAGCACCAGCATCACCGGATCGCGCCAGAGCCCGCGCAATTCCTTGACGCCCAGATTGAAGGTGTTGCGCAGGTTCATCCGCCCCTCACTTCGCCTGTTTTTCCAGGAAGGCCGCCGCCAGCCCGATAATCACCGGAATGGCGATGCCCATGGCCAGCATCGGCCCGGCCAGTTCCGCCATTCCGAAGGCCTTGGAGAAAGCCCCCCGCGCGGCGGTGATAAACCAGGTCGAGGGGTAGATCTCGCCCAGAACCCGGCCAAAACCCGACAGCGAAGAGACCGGGTAGATCAAACCCGAATAGCTGACCGCCGGGATCATCGTCAGCATGGCGGTCGCGAACAGCGCCGCGACCTGACTTGCGATGAAGACCGACACCAGAAAACCAAGCGCCGTGGTCGCGGTGACATAGATCAGCGCCGAAAGGGTAAAGCCCAGAAAACTGCCGTTGAAGGGCACTGCGAAGAATGTGACCGCCATGGCCATCATCAGGAAGAAATTCAGCATGGCCAGCGCGATATAGGGCAGCTGTTTGCCAAGCAGAAATTCCAGCCGCGTCACCGGCGTGACGTAGAAATTGATGATCGAGCCCAGTTCGCGTTCACGCGCGACCGAAAGCGTGGTCAGGATCGCCGGGATCATCAGCAAAAGCAGCGGGATGATCGCCGGGACCATCGCATTCAGGCTGCGCACGTCGGGGTTGTAGCGGTATCGGGTCACCAGTTCGAAACTGCCGCCGCTCGCCTTGTCACCGTAAAGCTGACGCGCCTGACGTGTGATCCAGTCGGCATGCATGCCCTGCACATAGCCCTGCACCGTATTGGCGCGGCTGGGGTTGGCGCCGTCGAACCAGGCCCCGACCTGCACATCCCTGCCTGCCGCGATATCGGCGGCAAAGCCGGGCGGGATCTCGATCGCCAGCGCCAGCTCGCCCGAGCGCATTCTTGCGTCGATCTCGTCGTAACTTGTCAGGGCCGGCTGTTCGATGAAATAGCGCGATCCCGCAATATCGGCGATATAATTGCGGCTGGTGGTGGTCTGGTCGCGGTCAAGGGCGGCGAAGGTCAGATCCTCGACATCCATGTTGATGCCCAGCCCCACCACGATCATCAGAAGAAGGCTGCCGACCAACGCCATGGTCAGCCGGATCGGATCGCGCTGCAATTGCAGGCTTTCCAGCTGCGAATAGCTAAGCAGTCGCCGCAGGCTGAAGCCGGATTGCTGCGCGTGATGGGTCACCCCGGCTGCGGGGGCCTCGGGCGCGGCCTCGGGCGCAGCGGCGGGGGCGGGTGCCGTCTCGCCAATCGCCTCTTCAAGATAGGCGATGAACGCGTCTTCCAGCGTGGCGCAACCTTTGGCTTTCGTGATCCCCTCGGCGGTGTCCGAGACCAGCACCTTGCCCGCATGCATCAGGCTGATGCGGTCGCACCATTCCGCCTCGTTCATGAAATGGGTCGAGACAAAGATCGTCACGCCATCCTTGCGCGAAAGTTCCGCCAGAATGCGCCAGAAGCCGTTGCGCGCCACCGGGTCCACCCCCGAGGTCGGCTCGTCAAGGATCAGGATCTCGGGCGCATGGATCATCGCCACCGCCAGCGAAAGCCGCTGGCGGATACCCAGCGGCAACGCCTCGGGCAGGCTGTCGGTCACGTCGCCCAGATCGAACCGGGCGATCATCTCGTCAACCCTGGCGGGGATCTTCTCGGCCGCCATATCGAAAAGCCGCGCGTGCAGATCAAGGTTCTGACGCACCGTCAGCTCGGAATAGAGCGAGAAGGCCTGCGACATGAACCCGACCCGGCGGCGCACCGACAGATCGCTTGCATCGACCTCATGGCCGAAAAGCTTTGCCCGGCCCTCACTCGGCTCCAGAAGCCCGGTGAGCATCTTCATCGTCGTCGTCTTGCCGCAGCCGTTCGAACCCAGAAAGCCGAAAATCTCACCCCTGGGGATGCGGAAGGAAACATTGTCGACCGCCACGAAATCGCCAAAGCGCTGCGTCAGCCCCTCGGCCTCGATGGCGATATCGCTGTCATCGGTGGTCCGCGGCGGGATCACCACGGCACTGTCTTCGCCCCGGTCTTCTTCGGGCAAAAGCGCGATGAAGGCTGCATCAAGCGTGTCGGCCCCGGTCCGCGACAGCAGATCGCTGGTGGTGCCGGTGGCCAGCACCCGGCCCGCATTCATCGCAACCAGCCAGTCGAAGCGCGCGGCCTCTTCCATATAGGCGGTGGCGGTGATCACGCTCATCCCCGGCCGTGTCGCGCGGATGCGGTCGATCAGATCCCAGAACTGGCGGCGCGACAGTGGATCGACGCCGGTGGTCGGCTCGTCAAGAATCAGGAAATCGGGATCATGGATCAGCGCGCAGCACAGACCCAGCTTTTGCTTCATGCCGCCCGACAGCTTTGACGCCGGGCGCGACCGGAACGGCGTCATGCCGGTCGCAGCCAGCAGATCGGTGATCCGCCGCTCGCGTTCGCCCATGTCATGACCGAAAAGCGAGCCGAAGAAATCAAGGTTCTCTTCGACCGAAAGCGTCGGGTAGAGGTTCTTGCCCAGACCCTGCGGCATATAGGCGGTGCGGGGGCAGACGCGGTTGCGATGCGCCACATCGCGCATATCGCCGCCCAGAACCTCGACCTTGCCCTGCTGGATCACACGTGCCCCGGCCAGCAGCGACAGAAGGCTGGACTTTCCGACCCCGTCTGGCCCGATCAGCCCGACCATGCGCCCCTCAGGGATCTCCAGCGTCACATTGTCAAGCGCCGTGACCTTGCCATAGCGCAGCGTCAGGCCGGAGACCCCGGCAACTGAGCCGGTCATTTCACGACATTGGAAAGAAAGTCAGGCCAGGCGGCATCCGGATCAAGCCGCAGATAGGCCATGCCCGGCAGGCCGGTTTTGACATATTCGATATGCCGCGACAGCAGCTCGGGGTCGATGCGGGCACGGACGCGGAACATCAGCTTTTCGCGCTCATCGGCGGTCTCGACCGTCTTTGGCGTGAACTGCGCCACATCGGCAACATAGGAAACCGTGGCCGGGATCACGAATTCCCGCGCCGCATCCATGACAAGGCGCACCTCTGATCCGACCTGCACCCGGCCGACCTGCGATGTCGGCAGAAAAACCGTCATATAGACATCGCCCAGATCGACAAGGCTGAGGATCCGCCCGCCAGAGCCGACAATCTCGCCCTCTTGTGCGATGCGATACTGGATCCGGCCCGTGCGCGGCGCTTTCAGCGTGGCGTCGTCCAGAGAGGCCTGGATCGCATCAATCGACGCCTTTGCCGCCTCGACGGCCGCACTTGCATCGACCACCTGCGCCTGCGCGCTGCTGACCCCCGCCAGCGCTGCCGCATGGCTGGCTTCGGCCGAGGCCACACCGGCGCGGGCCTGGGCGTCCCGGGCGCGGTCATCATCCAGCACCTGCTGCGAGATCGCACTGGTCTTTGCAAGCTGCTCAGAGCGTTCAAGCCTGCGCGACGCGGCATCGGCAACCGAGCCTGCCTGATCAACCGCGGCCCGGGCCGCGCGCTCTTGTGCCTCGGCCTGAGCGACCAGCGCCCTTGCTGTCTCGACGCCGATTTCGGCGCGGGCAAGCTGCGCTTCGGCCTGACGTTTTTGTGCGTTCAGCTGCACCACGTCCATCTGCACCAGCACATCGCCTGCGCTGACCATGTCACCTTCGGCAGCGGTGATTTCGGCGATTCGGCCGCCGGTGAGCGCCGCGATATCCACCTCGGTCGCCTCGATCCGGCCATTGGCGCTGGCAAAACCCGCCGGCAGACCGGCGGGTTGCAGCCGGTCCCAGGCCAGCCAGCCAAGCACGGCGACAACGGCCAGGCCGCCCAGAATAATGGTGTTTCTGCCGGGCTTTGCCATGATCTGCCTCTGATTGCTGTGCTGATGGATGCTTCGCGCATGTCCCGATGCGGTTTTCGCCCTACGCTCCCCTGTTGTCAACGCTCGATGACAGGGTAAAAACCTGTATGGGGGTCTGTTGCCGGACGGTGCTAAATCCTACGCTCTCATGAGCGTTTTTGATCTTCCCGACACGATTAGACTATCCCGCTGGCGCGAGATGGTCAAAAATCTGTAGCCTGTGCAGGCGCTGGAGACGGCAGGCCGAACCGATGGTTGTCATTCTCTCATCCGCGGATTGGATACCGCCTGACCAAATTCGATACGGGTGACCTCTCTCTAAGACCGGATGTCTGTCCCAAAGCGTAGACCGAGGATTTCCCTATCCATGGCCGCCATCTCCAGCGTGCTGCACAGGCAGTCTGAGTTGGCGATCAGGCCGTAAGCGGCGTCCTGCGCGCGATATCCCAGATGAACCCGGCCAGTTCCCGGGCGATTGCGCCCAACACGCGCGGCTGCGGTTTGCCTGTCCGGCTCAAAGCTCGATACCGTTTGCAAAGTCGCGTCTGAGCTTTCCAGCCAATATCCTTGATCTCCTGCGGCAGATGCGCCGAGCGCTTGAGATACGGAGGGAGTGGACAAAACATGGGGAGTGGACAAAACATGGGGGTCATCTTCGTCGTTGCGGCCCGTGCTAAGGTGAGTTCTTTGCGTGTGGGGCTGCCATGGACGTACG
>NZ_SMUV01000035.1 GCF_004358185.1 Antarcticimicrobium luteum | reverse complement strand
GGCCCCCGGCCCGCGTATACGCGCGTCCTGATCCCGCACGTCGAGGCGTGCGATTTGATTTTTCCGCGCCAAGGGGCGCGATGTGACCGAACCGGAGTCCTCAGGATGATAGGCAGCGCCAATCTCAACATCATGGTCAAGGCCGCGCGCAAGGCGGGGCGGTCGCTGGTCAAGGATTTCCGCGAGGTCGAGAACCTTCAGGTGTCGATGAAGGGGGCGGGAGATTTCGTCTCCAAGGCGGATATCGCCGCCGAAAAGATCCTCAAGGACGAGTTGATGGGCGCGCGGCCGACCTATGGCTGGATCGCCGAAGAGGGCGGTTCGGAGGCGGGTGCCGACCCGACCCGGCGCTGGATCGTCGATCCGCTGGACGGCACCACCAATTTCCTGCACGGGCTGCCGCACTGGGCGATCTCGATCGCGCTGGAGCACAAAGGCGAGGTCGTGGCCGGGGTGATCTTCGACGCCGCCAAGGACGAGATGTTCTTTGCCGAGAAGGGCGCCGGCGCCTGGATGAACGATACGCGCCTGCGGGTCTCGGGGCGGCACAAGATGATCGAATCCATCTTTGCGACCGGGCTGCCGTTCGGCGGCCGGTCCGACCTGCCGCTGACGCTGCAGGATCTTGCCCGTCTGATGCCTGTCTGTGCCGGTGTGCGGCGCTGGGGGTCGGCGGCGCTGGACATGGCCTATGTGGCGGCGGGGCGTTACGACGGGTTCTGGGAACGGCGTCTGAATGCCTGGGATCTGGCCGCCGGTGTGGTGCTGGTGCGCGAGGCGGGCGGGCTGATCGAGCCGCTGACGCCGGGCGGCAACATCCTGGAGGACGGCGAGGTGATCTGCGCCAACGAGCCGATCTTCAGCGGTTTCGCCAAGGTGATCCGGGGCTGAGTTCGGGGGCTGTCCGGCCTGCTGACTGAGCCATTGCAGGCCATCTCTGCCGCCCCCGGCCGTTCGCAGAGCCAATCTCGCCTGCGCGGCGGGTTCTTTCGATCAAACGGTGGCGAGGGGGCGCAGCCCCCGTCGCGCTTTGCGCGCCTCGCCCGGAGTATTTTCAGCCAGAAAAAGGCAGGGGGCGCGATCGGGGCGGTCGCGTGACGGCCCTTCAGTCCTGCGCGCGGTCGCAGGGGTGGTTGATGCCGTCGGTCCAGGGGATGTCGGCGAAATCGCGCGGATCGATGCCTTCGAGGCAGCCGATGTTGATGCCGCATTCGGCGGGGTCCGAGCGGCGCTGGTGATGGGTGTAGATGCCGCAGGTCTTGCAGAAATAGTGCTTCGCCGTGTGGGTGCCCCAGGTGTAGAGGCCGAGGTTTTCGGCGCCTTGCAGCACCTTCACGCTTTTTGTGGTCGCGGTGACGGCGCCGGGGCCGCGGCGGCGGCAGATCGAGCAATCGCAGCGGCCGGCAGAGGCCAGTCCTTCAGGCAGGAAGGCCTCGATCACCACCGCGCCGCAATGGCAGCTGGCGCGGCGGGTTTCCGGGGTGTCTGGCAGGGCTGTCATCTTCGCGGCACCTTCGGGATATGGCTGGGGCTGAGCTTGTAGCGCGCTTCGGGGTGCGGCGGCTGGCCGTGGGTGCGGCTCCAGAATCGCGGGCCGCCGCGGCGCATCCACAGCGGCACGGTGAGCGCGAAGCCCACGAAAAAGCCGCCCGCATGGGCCCAGTAGGCGACGCCGCCGCCGTTGGGATCGGCGCCCAGCCCGCCGAGGAACTGGAAGATCAGCCAGAGCCCCAGCATCAGCCAGGCGGGGATCGCCAGGATGCGGACGAAGACCACCAGGATGATCAGGATATCGACCCGCGCCTTGGGAAACAGCAGCAGATAGGCCCCCATCACCCCCGCGATGGCGCCCGAGGCACCCACCGTGGGCACCGGCGAGAGGGGGGCCGCCAGGGTGTGGATCAGCCCGGCGCCGACCGCGCAGGCGAGGTAGAAGAGCGTAAAGCCCAGGTGCCCCATCTCGTCCTCGAGATTGTCGCCGAAGATCCACAGGAACAGCATGTTGCCGGCCAGGTGCATCAGCCCGCCATGCAGGAAGGTCGAGGTGAGCAGCGTCTCGAAGCCGCTGCCCTGGCTCAGCCGGGCGGGGATCAGCGCCCAGTCCAGAAAGACATTTTGGAACACCTGCTGTTCGGGCTGGCCGACATAGGTGAGAAAGACGCCGATGTTGACCGCCATCAGGGCATAGACGACGAAGGGCGTGCGCCCCGAGGGGTTGTGATCACGGATCGGCAGCATGGCGCGAAGCTGGGGGCATTCGCGCCCGGCGTCAAGCGGAGATGGCGCCGGGCGCGGGGGGCGGCCGGCGGTTTGGGAGGGGGCGCCGCCCGAAACGTCAGGCCATGCCGCCCAGCAGGGCGGCGTTGCCGCCGGCGGCGGTGGTGTCGACGCAGACGTGGCGTTCGCCCATCACCCGGGCGCGGTCGGGGCGGCCGGGGATCAGCGGCAGGATCGGCCCGGCCCGGCGTGCGAGGATCTGTTCGATCGCCCGCGCGGTCACCTCGTCGCCCCACCAGAGCACGCCGCCGAGGTCCTCCAGATGTTCCAGCTGGTGCAGGTCGATCATCCCGGTGGCGCGGATCGCCTGGCCGCCCAACTCGCGCACTGCCTGCGCCTGTTCGGCGGCGGCTGCCTCGCCCGGGCCGAGGCAGAGGAGCGGCGCGCGCGCGATCAGGGTGAGCCGGTTGGATTCGCCGGTGGGGCCGGGGAGGGTGACGGGGTCGGGGCGGGGCGCGTTGCCCTCGGGCGCGGGCAGTCCGGCCATGGCGGCAAGCCAGTCCGTGGCGCTGTGCCGGCGGTCGGGGGCGCAGAAGCGGGGCATGTAGTTCGGCCCGCCCGCCTTGGGCCCGGTGCCCGAGAGCCCCTCGCCGCCGAAGGGCTGGCTGCCCACGATGGCGCCGATCTGGTTGCGGTTGACGTAAATATTGCCCGCGTGCACGCGTTCGGTCACATGCTGGACGCGGTCGTCGATCCGGGTCTGCAGCCCGAAGGTCAGGCCGTAGCCGGTGGTGTTTATGGCGTCGATGACCTTGTCCAGATCGCGCGATTTGAAGCGGGCGACATGCAAGACGGGGCCGAAGATTTCCCGTTCGAGGTTCTCGATGCCGGAAACTTCGATCAGCGCAGGCGTGACGAAGGTGCCGCCCGAGGGCAGCGGCAGCTCTTTCAGCAGCCGCCCCTCGGCCCTTGCGCGGTCGATATGGGCGGCGATCTGCGATTGCGCCTCGGCGTCGATCACCGGGCCCACGTCGGTGGAGAGCTGCCACGGATCGCCGATGGCGAGAGCGTCCATCGCGCCCTTGAGCATGGTCAGAAGGTCGTCGGCCACGTCTTCCTGCACGTAGAGGCAGCGCAGGGCGGAGCAGCGCTGGCCGGCGGACTGAAAGGCGCTTTCGACCACGGCCTGCACCGCCTGTTCGGGCAGCGCGGTGCTGTCCACGATCATCGCGTTGAGGCCGCCGGTCTCGGCAATCAGCGGCGCGCCGGGGGCGAGGCGCTCGGCCATGGCGGCGCGGATCAGCCGGGCGGTCTCGGTGGAGCCGGTGAAGGCGACGCCGTCGACGCGCGGATCCGAGGTGAGCGCGGCGCCCACCGCGCCCGCGCCGGGGAGCAGTTGCAGGGCGGTGCGCGGCACGCCTGCCTCATGCATCAGGCTGACGGCGACATGGGCAATCAGCGGGGTCTGTTCGGCGGGCTTGGCCAGCACCGCGTTGCCGGTGGCCAGCGCCGCGGCGATCTGGCCGGTGAAGATGGCGAGAGGGAAGTTCCAGGGGGAGATGCAGGTGAAGGTGTCTGCGGGCGCCCCTTCGGGGATATGGGCGGCGTAGTAGCGCAGGAAATCCACCGCCTCGCGCAGTTCGGCCACGGCATCGGGCAGGCCCTTGCCGGCCTCACGCGCCACCAGCGTGAATATCTCGCCGAAATGCGCCTCGTAGAGGTCGGCGGCGGTGTTCAGGGCTGCGGCGCGCTGCTCGGCCGGAGCGTCCCAGATCTGCGCGTGGGAGAGGGCGGTTTCGATATCCGCGTCACTGGCCCAGGCGACGGTGCCGGGGCTGTCCTCGGGCCGGGCGGGGTTGGCGACCCGCTGCGGGGCCTCCGGCGCGGCGGGGCCGGCGAGGATCGGGGCGGCGTTCCATTCATGGGCGGCAAAGGGCGCGCGGGCCGCCTCGATCCCGGTGAGCGTGGGGGCGTGGGTCAGGTCGAAGCCGCGCGAGTTGCGGCGTTCGGGCTGGAACAGATCGGCCCCGGTCGGCAGCGGCGGCGTGGGCTGCTTGACCGCCTCGAACGGGCAGGCGGCGACCAATTCAGGCGGCACGTCCTCATCCACGATCTGGTTGACGAAGGAGCTGTTGGCGCCGTTCTCCAGCAGCCGCCGCACCAGATAGGCGAGCAGGTCGCGGTGCGCGCCCACAGGGGCATAGATGCGGCAGCGGGTCTTGTGCCGCGCCATCACCAGATTGTGCAGCGTCTCGCCCATGCCGTGCAGGCGCTGGAACTCGAACTTCTGGCCCTCTGCCATATGCAGGATGGCGCTGACCGTATGGGCGTTATGGGTGGCGAATTGCGGATAGATCCGGTCGGTCATGCCCAGCAGCTTGCGGGCGTTGGCGATGTAGGAGACATCGGTTGCCGGTTTTTTGGTGAAGACCGGGAAACCCGCCATCCCGGCGACCTGGGCGCGTTTCACCTCGGTATCCCAATAGGCGCCCTTGACGAGGCGCACCATCAGCTTGCGGTCATGGCGTTGCGCCATGTCGTAGAGCGCGTCGAGCACATCGGGCGCGCGCGGGCCGTAGGCCTGCACCACCACCCCGAAGCCGTCCCAGCCGGCCAGCGCCGGCTCGGCCAGCACGGTTTCGATCACCTGCAGCGAGAGCGACAGGCGGTCGGCCTCTTCGGCGTCGATGTTGAGGCCCATGCCGGCGGATTTCGCCAGCAGCGCCAGCGAGCGCAGGCGCGGCACGAGGTCGTGCATCACCCGCGCCTGCTGCGCCACCTCATAGCGCGGATGCAGGGCGGAGAGCTTGACCGAGATGCCGGGGTTGTCGCGGATGTCCGCATGTGTGCAGGCCTCCGCAATCGCGGTGATGGCGCGGGAATAGGACAGATGGTAGCGGGCGGCGTCGGCCTCGGTCCTGGCGGCTTCGCCCAGCATGTCATAGGAATAGGTGAAGCCGCGCGCCTCCATCCCGGCGGCACGTTTCATCGCGCCACCGATGCTCTCGCCCAGCACGAACTGGCGGCCCATCTCGCGCATGGCGCGGCCGACGGCGGTGCGGATCACCGGCTCGCCCAGCCGCTTGATGGCGCCGCGCAGCGCGCGGGCGGGGCTGGATTTCTCGTCGTCCAGCACTTTGCCGGTGAGCATCAGCGCCCAGGTTGAGGCGTTGACGAGGGGGGAGGAGGAATGACCCAGATGTTTGCCCCAGTCGGAGGGGGCGATCTTGTCCTCGATCAGCGCGTCGATGGTCTCGGCGTCGGGCACGCGCAGCAGCGCCTCGGCCAAGCACATCAACGCGATGCCCTCGTCGGTCGAGAGGCCGTATTCGGCCAGGAACACCTCCATCAGCCCCGGTGCGGCGCTGGCGCGGATGTCGCGGACCAATTGGGCGGCGCCGTCGCAGATCGCGGCGCGGTCCTGGCCTGAGAGCGCGGCCATGTCGATCATCCGGGCGAGCGCGGCGTCGGGGTCGGCATAGGTCCGGGCGTCAATGCGGTGGGGCAAATCGTTTGGGAACGAGGAAGGGAACTGGGCGGGCGCGGTCATGGTGATGCTCCGGGCGTTCGGGGGAGTATTGCGCCTTTATACCGCCGATTTCACGGGACATTCGCCTGAATATGTGGGAAATGAGGGCGAAAGATCCGAATATGTGGGTGGATTCAATGCGAAATGACTTTCCCGGGCTGGACCGGTTTGACCAGGCGATTCTGGCGGTTCTGGGGGAGGACGGGCGCATCAGTATCGCCGATCTGGCGCGCCGCATCGGGTTGTCCAAATCGCCGACCCAGGCGCGGCTGCGGCGGCTGGAGGGCGAGGGGATCATCACCGGGTACCGCGCGCTGGTCGATCCGATCCGGCTGGGGCTGGATCACGTGGCCTTTGTCGAGGTGCGGCTGACCGACACCCGCGAGGCGGCGCTGGCGGCGTTCAACGCCGCCGTGGCCCGGGTCGGCGAGATCGAGCAGGTGCATCTGATCGCCGGAAATTTCGATTACCTGATGAAGGTGCGCACGCGGTCGATGTCCGATTACCGGCGGGTGCTGGCGGAAAAGATCTCGACCCTGCCGCATGTGGCCAGCACCTCGACCTATGTCGCCATGCAGGCGGTCAAGGAGGGCGGCCCGCCGGGGCCGCTCGACGCCGGCCCCCCGAAAACGTGACTTGACTGCGGCGGGCATTGCGCCAGCCTTGAGACATGCGTGTTGCCCTGACCTTTGCCGTTCTGGTCGCCCGCCCGCTGCTGGCGGACTGTCCGCCGCCGCCGGATCACTCTGCGGCGCTGGCGGGGCTGATGGCGCTGGTTCAGGCGGCCGAAACCGAGACCGAGGCGCGCGAGATCGGCAACCGCATGTGGGTGTTCTGGGCCGACGCGCCGGACGATCAGGCGCAGGCGATCCTGGATCGCGGCATGACCCGGCGGGCGGGGTATGATTTCCTGGGTGCGATCCGCGAGTTCGACACGCTGATCGCCTATTGCCCGGACTATGCCGAGGGGTACAACCAGCGCGCCTTTGTCCATTACCTGCGGCAGGATTTCACCGCCGCGCTGGCCGATCTGGACCGGGCGCTGGCGCGGTCTCCGGATCATATCGCGGCGTTGAGCGGGCGGGCGCTGTCGCTTTACGCGCTGGGCCGGATCGAAGAGGCGCGTGGCAGCCTCGCCCGCGCGCTGGCGCTGAACCCCTGGCTGCCCGAGCGCGGCTTGGCGGCACCGGGCGGACCGCTGGCGCCCCAGGGCGAGGATATCTGAGCAAATCCCGATTGTGCCCGCAGGGCCGCAGGGCTAAATCATGGGGGCCCCGATGGGGGCCATGCGCGGGCGTGGTGGAATGGTAGACACAAGGGACTTAAAATCCCTAGGGCATAGTCCCGTGCGGGTTCGAGTCCCGCCGCCCGCACCAACCCCCTGAAATAAATGTGATTTACCGGCCTTTCTGTGGCTCCGCCCGGCACCTCGTGCTAGCGTGGCGCGAAATCGCGTGAACAGGGAGAGCGACATGGCACTGACGGTCAAGGACATGATGGAGGCCGCCAACGCGGCGGTGGAGCGGATTGACGGGGCCCGCGCGCAGGCCCTGCTGGCACAGGGTGCGCTGCTGCTCGATATTCGCGATGCGCCGGAATTGCAGAATTCCGGCCGCGCGGCGGGATCGCATCACATTCCGCGCGGGATGCTGGAGTTTCGCGCCGACCCCAACACCCAGTTCCACGATCCGGAACTGGCATTCGACCGGCCCGTCGTGCTGCATTGCGCCTCGGGCGGGCGCGCGGCGCTGGCGGGCAAGCTGCTGAAGGACATGGGCTATGCCCAGGTCTACAACATGGGCGGTCTGGACGACTGGAAGTCCGCCGGTGGCCCGATGATCGAGCCGGTCGACCAGGGGATGTAAGCGGCGCGGGGAGGCGTCGTCCCCCCCGCTCTTGCGGGGCCCCCTTGCAGAGCCGGGCGGGCCGGCGGTCAGGCGTTCAGGAACGCCCGCACCGTCGCCTCGAATTCGCGCGGCTTGTCGGCATGCAGCCAGTGGCCGGCGCCGGACAGCCGGGCAAACCGCGCCTGCGGAAACAGCGCCCGGATGCGCGGGCGGTGCTCGGGCAGCACGTAATTCGACTCCGATCCGGTGAGGAACAGCGCGGGGCCGTCCCAATGGCCGCCGACCTCGGGGAAGGACAGGATCTGGTCCATATCCGCGGCCAGCGTGTCGAGGTTCAGACGCCAGCGTTTTTCCTTGAGATCGAGCGACTGGGTGAAGAAGCTTTGCAGCGCTGGCTCCACGCCGAACGCGGCGAGCTGCGCCTCGGCGTCCGAGCGTTTCTCGACCGTCGACAGGTCCACCGCGCGCATCGCTTCGATGAACTGGATCTGGGTATGGCCGTAGGGCACCGGGGCGACGTCGCCGACGATCAGCCGGCGCAGCATGTCGCCATGGGTCAGCGCCAGCGTCATCGACGCCTTGCCGCCCATCGAATGGCCCAGCACGTCGGCGGTGCCGCCGATGGCGGCGATCACTTCGGCCAGATCCTCGGCCATGTCCTCATAGCGGTGGCGGTCGGTCCAGGGGCTTTGCCCGTGGTTGCGCATGTCGACCGCGACCACCTGGCGCTGGTCCGACAGCCGCTTGGCGATCACGCCCCAGTTGCGCGCCGAGCCGTAAAGTCCGTGGGCGATCAGCAGCGGGGGGGCGTCGGTGGCGGTGCCATGGGGGATGAAATTCAGCATGGGGCGGTGATAACGGCTGTTCGCGGGTTTCGCCAGAGGCGGCGGCCATTGAGGCCGGCGTCGGCCATGGCTAGACTATGGGCGCAGGAGAATGCCCATGCCCCAGAGTGACATCGAGACCCGGATCGCCGAAATCGCCGCGCTGATGCACGCCAAGCTGGGCGTACGCGGGGCCACTCTGCGCGCGGCGCTGGGTCGCGCGGGGCGCCGGTTGCCGCGGCGGATCCGGGCGCAGGCAAGGCTGCTGGCCGAGGCCGAACCCTTTGCCCATCATCCCAAGCTGCGGCTGACGCTGGATACCATGGCGCTGGGCAAGGCGGCGGGCGAGGTGGAGGCGCATCTCGAGGCCATCGACCTGGCCGACCGGCGCAAGGGCTGGTGGCTGGGCATGCTCGGCGGGCTGGCCTTTAACATTCTGGCCTTCTTCGCGCTGCTGGTTGTGGTTCTGCGCTGGCGCGGGTTCATCTGAGACGCGTCTTTCGGCGCGGGCCTCCTGCGGGGCGTGAGGGGTGCCCGGAAATCGTTCCAGCGGAACGATGTCAGCGCCGAACGGGTGGAGCCCAACAGACCAGCAAAGCGCCGGGTTGCGCATAAGCGCCGGAGGCGCTGGTCATTTCCGCCCGCGTTCGCCTATGCAGGGAACAGCAGAGGAGTATTGCAATGAAATCGGTGTTTCATCTGGCCTATCACGTGCGCGATCTGGACGACGCGCGAGCGTTCTACGGCGGCGTTCTGGGCTGTGCCGAGGGACGCAGCACCGAGACCTGGGTGGATTTCGATTTCTTCGGTCACCAGCTGTCGCTGCATCTGGGCGAGCCGTTCAAGACCACGCGCAGCGGCAAGGTGGGCGATCACATGGTGATGATGCCGCATCTGGGCGTGGTGCTGCCGCTGGCGGACTGGAAGGCGCTGGCGGCGCGGCTGGAGGCGGCGGGGGTGGACTTCGACATCCCGCCGGTGATCCGGTTCGAGGGCGAGCCGGGCGAGCAGCGCACCATGTTCTTCTTCGACCCCTCGGGCAACCCGATCGAGGTCAAGGGGTTCGCCGATTTCGAGGGGGTGTTCGCCCGCTGACGCGCAAAGAACAACGGCCGCCCCGGAGGAGCGGCCGTTTCGATGCGCTGATCTGCGGGATCAGAGGGTCGGGTAGATCGGGAAGCGCTTGAGGAACTCCTCCACTTCGCCGCGCACCTTGTCCTCGACCTCGGCATTGCCGTCCTCGCCGTTGGCGGCCAGTCCGTCGACCACCTCGATGATCCAGTCGGCGATCTGGCGGAACTCTGCCTCGCCGAAGCCGCGGGTGGTGCCGGCGGGCGAACCCAGACGGATGCCGCTGGTGACGGTCGGCTTCTCCGGGTCGAACGGCACGCCGTTCTTGTTGCAGGTGATATGGGCGCGGCCGAGCGCCTTTTCGGTGGCGTTGCCCTTGACGCCTTTGGGGCGCAGGTCGACCAGCACCACATGGGTGTCGGTGCCGTGGGTAACCGTATCCAGGCCGCCCTTGATCAGCTGATCGCTGAGCGCCTGGGCGTTCACGATCACCTGTTTGGCGTAATCCTTGAATTCGGGGCGCAGCGCCTCGCCGAAGGCCACGGCCTTGCCGGCGATCACATGCATCAGCGGGCCGCCCTGGATGCCGGGGAAGATCGCCGAGTTCACTTTCTTGGCGATGGTCTCGTCATTGGTCAGGATCATGCCGCCACGCGGGCCGCGCAGGGTCTTGTGGGTGGTGGTGGTGGCCACATGCGCATGGGGGAAGGGCGAGGGGTGCTCGCCGCCGGCCACGAGGCCCGCGAAATGGGCCATGTCGACCATCAGGTAGGCGCCGACGCTGTCGGCGATCTCGCGCATCCTGGCGAAATCGATCTGGCGCGGGATGGCCGAGCCGCCGGCAATGATCAGTTTCGGCTGATGCTCTTGCGCCAGCTCCTGCACCTGATCGTAGTCCAGCAGGTTGTCCTGCTTGCGCACACCGTATTGCACCGCGTGGAACCATTTGCCCGACTGGTTCGGGCGGGCGCCGTGGGTCAGGTGACCGCCGGCATCCAGGCTCATGCCCAGAATGGTGTCGCCGGGTTGGATCAGCGCCTGATAGACGCCCTGGTTGGCCTGGCTGCCGGAGTTGGGCTGCACATTGGCAAACTCGCAGCCGAACAGCTGTTTGGCGCGGTCGATGGCCAGGTTCTCGGCGATGTCGACGAACTGGCAGCCGCCATAATAACGCCGACCGGGATAACCTTCGGCATATTTGTTGGTCATCACCGAGCCCTGCGCCTCCATCACGGCGGCGCTGACGATGTTCTCTGAGGCGATCAGCTCGATCTCGTCGCGCTGGCGGCCCAGCTCGAGGCCGATGGCCTTGGCGATCTCGGGATCGCGCTCGGCGAGGGTTTCGGTGAAAAATCCGGTGTCACGGGTGGGCGCGGTCATGGTCATTCCCATCATCTGCGGTGGATGGCGGCGTTCCTACTGGAAAGCGGGGGGCGCGAAAAGCCCGTAATGCGACGCATGGGCGCCATGACGCGGCAAGGCTGGCCAAGCGGGGAAAGATATGATTGTTTCGGAACCTGAGGCGCAGCACCGGAAACCCCTGCCATGACACTGAAAATCGCGTTCCTGGCCAGCGAGGCCCCGGTGGCGCAGACCGCCCGCGTCGCCCTGATCGGGCGCTATGGCGATGTGCCGCCCGAGCAGGCCGATGTGATCGTGGCGCTGGGCGGCGACGGTTTCATGCTGCGCACGCTGCACGCCACCCAGGATCTGCGCGCGCCGGTCTATGGCATGAACCGGGGGACCATCGGGTTCCTGATGAACGAATACAGCGAGACTGATCTGAAGGCGCGGCTGGCCGAGGCCGAGGAAGAGGTGATCAACCCGCTGTCGATGACCGCCAGGGACCAGAGCGGCCGGATCCACCACGCACTGGCCATAAACGAGGTCAGCCTGCTGCGCGCGGGCCCTCAGGCGGCCAAGCTGCGGATCACCGTGGACGGACGGTTGCGGCTGTCCGAACTGGTCTGCGACGGCGCGCTGCTGGCAACCCCGGCGGGGTCGACCGCCTATAATTATTCCGCCCACGGTCCGATCCTGCCGATCGGCGCCGACGTGCTGGCGCTGACCGCGATCGCGGCGTTCCGGCCGCGGCGCTGGCGCGGCGCGCTGCTGCCCAAGACCGCCCAGGTGCGCTTTGACGTGCTGGAGCCGGACAAGCGCCCGGTGATGGCGGATGCCGATTCCAAGTCGATCAAGGATATCGACTGGGTCGAGATCCGGTCGGAGCCGACAATCGAACACCGCATCCTGTTCGATCCGGGTCATGGGCTGGAAGAGCGGCTGATCTCCGAACAGTTCACCTGACACAGTCACAAACCGGCTCAGACCGCATCAGGCCGGCAGAAGAAATATTTGTTTCGACGCGGATCTGTGATCCGTTTCACAGAAATGACGTGGAATCCCGGCTATCAGGGGGACAACTGCTAAGCAGGGGTCCGGTTTCGTGAGTGGTGCCGGGTGGAATTTCAAGGACGCATTTCAACATCGAAGCAGGGCGCGGATTTTTCCGCGCCCTTTTTCGTTTGCGTTGCGATCTCAGCCCATACGCTCCCAAAGCGGCAGGCACAGGCGACCGATCCGGTCCTCGATGGCGATGGCGGCGTCGACCGCCAGATCCTCGCGCCAGCGGCGGGCGACGATCTGCACGTTGATCGGCTGCGGACCCTGCGTCAGTTCGGCCAGGCGGGCCGGCACATTTGCCGCGGGCAGGCCGAGGAAGTTCATCGAATAGGACCACAGCGCCGAGCCCAGAACCTCGCGCACGCCCTCTTCTCCCTCGGTGTCGCGGTCGGGCGAAAAGAAGGGTTGCGGCAGGAACGGGGTGATCACCAGCGGGTATTCATCGAGGAACAGCGACCATTGCCGCGCGTAATAGCTGCGCTTGGCCATGACCCGGAGCAGCTCGTCGCCCACAAAGGGCGGGAACTGGCGGTAGTATTCGTCGAAGATCGCCTGGATGGTGGCCGAGCCATGGGCGCGAATATCCGCCTCCATCAGCACCAACCCCTCGCCCATCAGCGCGCGGTAGCCGTCCAGCGCCGCCTCGCGCAGCATCGGTGGCTCGACTTCGACCACGTTATAGCCGGCATCGACCAGCGCATCGCGGGCCGCGTCCAGCGCGCGGGAGACCTCGGGATGCAGGTCGAACTCATAGGTTTGCTTGGTGAAGCCCACGGTGACCGGCCCCTCCGACGGGGCGCCGCGCCAGGGCAGCGGCACGTGGAAGGGATCGCGCGGATCGGTCTCGATCATAGTTGGCATCGACAGGTGCAGGTCGCGCGCCTCGCGCGCCATCAGCCCCTGAACCGACATGGATTGCGCGAGCATCCCGCGCTCGGCCTTCTGGCTGGGGTTCCAGGCGGGCACCCGGCCAAGGCCCGGCTTGACCGTCACCGCGCCGTTGGCCGCGGCCGGAAAGCGCAGGCTGCCGCCGATGTCGTTGCCATGGGCCAGTGCGCCGATCCCGGCCATCACCGCGGCGGCGCCGCCGCCCGAAGAGCCGCCAGGCGAAATGTGATCGCCCCAGGGGTTATGAGTGCGCCCATAGAGCGGGTTGTCGGTATCGGCGCGGAAGGAAAATTCCGGCGTGTTGGTGCGCCCGATCACCACGGCGCCGGCGCGGTGCAGGTTCTCGACGATCGGCGCATCGGCCGGCGCGATCATATCCTTGAGCGCGACCACCCCGTTGGTGGTCGCGTGGCCGGCCTGATCGACGTTGACCTTGATGGTCACCGGCACCCCGTGCAGCGGGCCGCAGGGGCCCCCCCCGGCGCGCGCCTTGTCCAGGGCCTGGGCGCGGGCGCGGGCCTCGTCGGCAAGGCTCTCGACCACGGCGTTGAGGCGGGGGTTCACCGCCTCCATCCGGTCGATGGCCGCGCCTGCGGCGGCCTCGGCGGTGATGTCGCCCGCGGTTGTGCGGGCGGCGGTTTCGGTGGCGCTGAGGCGCCAGAGGTCTTTTTCTGACATGTCACAATTCTCCCGCTCCGCAGCCTAGGCCGGGAACGGGAGAGTGCAAGCAGAACTGCGCAAATCGCGCGTGCCGTGACGTCAGCCCTGCGGGAAACCGATGGTTTTCAGGGCAGCGGCAATCTCGTCCAGGATGGCCGGGTCGTCGATGGTGGCGGGCATCTTGAACTCTTCGCCATCGGCGATCTTGACCATGGTGGCGCGCAGGATCTTGCCCGAGCGGGTCTTGGGCAGGCGGTCGACCACCACGGCCAGCTTGAACGCCGCCACCGGGCCGATCTCGCCGCGCACCAGATCGACGCATTCGCGCACGATCTCGGACTCGGGGCGGTTGACCCCCTTGGTCAGGCACAAAAGCCCAAGCGGCAGCTGGCCCTTGAGGTCGTCGGCAACCCCGATCACCGCGCATTCGGCGACATCGGGGTGATTGGCGAGTACCTCCTCCATCGCGCCGGTCGAGAGGCGGTGGCCGGCCACGTTGATGACGTCATCGGTGCGCGCCATGATGTAAAGATAGCCGTCCGCGTCGATCATTCCCGCGTCGCCGGTCTCATAGTAGCCGGGGAAATGCTCCAGATAGGATTTGCGATAGCGGTCCTCGGCATTCCACAGCGTCGGCAGGGTGCCCGGCGGCAGCGGCAGTTTGATCGCCACGGCGCCCAGCGTGTCGGGGCCGACCGGATGGCCTGCCTCGTCGAGGATCTGCACGTCATAGCCGGGCATCGGCAGGCCGGAGGAGCCGATCTTGACCTTCTTCTGCTCGATTCCCATCGGGATGCCGGTGATGGCCCAGCCGGTCTCGGTCTGCCACCAGTGATCGACCACCGGAACCTTGAGCTGGTCCCTGGCCCAGTTGATGGTGTCGGGATCGGCGCGTTCGCCGGCCAGATAGAGCGTGCGCAGCCCGCTCAGGTCGTATTTCTTGACGAACTCCCCCTTGGGATCCTCGCGCTTGATGGCGCGGAAGGCGGTGGGGGCGGTGAAGAAGCTGCGCACCTTGTGCTCGGAGATCACCCGCCAGAAGGTGCCGGCATCGGGGGTGCCGATCGGCTTGCCCTCGAACACGATGGTGGTGTTGCCATGCACCAGCGGCGCGTAGCAGATGTAGGAATGGCCGACCACCCAGCCGACGTCGGAGGCGGCCCAGAACACCTCGCCCGGATCGACGTTGTAGAGGTTCTTCATCGACCAGTTCAACGCCACCAGATGGCCGGCGGTGGGGCGCACGACGCCCTTGGGCTGGCCGGTGGTGCCGGAGGTATAGAGGATATAGGCGGGATGGTTGCCCTCGACCGGCACGCAGTCGGCCGGTTCGACGCCGTATTGGAAGCCGTGCCAGTTGACGTCGCGGCCCTCTTCCAGCTTGGCGACCTCCTGTTCGCGCTGCAGGATCACGCAGAACTCCGGCTGATGCTCGGCATGTTCCAGCGCGCCGTCGAGCAGCGGTTTGTAGTGCACCACGCGGCCCGGTTCGATTCCGCAGGAGGCGGCGATGATGCATTTGGGCTTGCAGTCGTCGATGCGCACCGCCAGCTCATGGGCGGCAAACCCGCCGAACACCACCGAATGCACCGCGCCGAGGCGGGCGCAGGCCAGCATCGCCTCCAGCGCCTCGGGCACCATCGGCATGTAGATGATGACGCGGTCGCCCTTTTCCACGCCCCTGGCGCGCAGTGCCCCGGCCAGCTGGGCGACGCGGTTGCGCAGCTCGACATAAGAGATCCAGCGCTTGGTATGGGTGATCGGGCTGTCGTAGATGATGGCGATCTGCTCGCCGCGCCCGGCCTCGACATGGCGGTCGACGGCGTTCCAGCAGGCGTTCACCTTGCCGTCGGCGAACCATTCGTAGAGGGGGGCGTTGCCGTCGAACAGCGCCCGGGAGGGTTTCTCGACCCAGTCGATGGCCTCGGCGGCCTCCATCCAGAAGCCCTCCGGATCGTTTTTCCAGCGGGCGTAAATTTCATCGTATGCCATGGTATCTCTCTCCCTCAGCGTCTGATTGGTGTTATCGGGACGGATGCCCTCGCGGCAAGAAAGATCGCCGACGTGGCGTCAGATTACCGCAGGAAATTTGCAGAATTGACGGGGTTTAGCCTGCAAAGTTTTGCAAACACGGCGGCATTCGCAAAGTTGCGGTAAATCCCTGCCGGGTTTGCAAATCCGGGGTGGAAAGCGGTGCAAATCCGGCGGGGTGGGGGATTCGCATTTGGACGGGCGGCACGCACGGCAGGACACAGCGCCCGACCGTCCGGGCGGTCGGGCGCTGTACGCCGTGTTTCGGGCAGGCCGATGGCCGCGGCTTACCCGTAGTGGGCCACGGGCGTGCCGGCGATGGCGCTCATGTTCAGCAGCCCGCGGGTGGTGATCGAGGGGGTGACGATATGGGCGCGGTTGCCCATACCCATGAGGATCGGCCCGACCTCAAGCCCGCCGCCCTTCATCTTGAGAATGTTGCGCACGCCGCTGGCCGCATCGGTATTGGTGAAGACCAGCACATTGGCCGCGCCCTCCATCCGCGTTTCGGGAAAGATGCGCGCGCGCAGTTCCGGGTCGAGGGCGGCGTCGATATGCATCTCACCCTCGTAGCAGAATTTGCGCGGCGCCGAATCGAGGATGTCGAGGGCGGCGCGCATCCTCCGGCCGCTGTCGTTGTCGAGATTGCCGAACTGCGAATGCGAACAAAGCGCGATATTCGGCTGCAGCCCGAAGCGGCGCACATGGCGGGCGGCGCCGATCACCGTCTCGGTGATCTGTTCGGGCGTCGGTTCATGGTGCACATGAGTGTCTGCGATGAAAAGCGGGCCGTCCTCGAGGATCATCAGCGACAGCGCGCCGACCGAATGCAGCCCATCGGTGCCCAGAACCTGCTGGATGTAGTTCATGTGCCACAAGAACTGTCCGAAAGTGCCGCAGATCAGGCTATCGGCCTCGCCGCGGTGCACCATCACCGCGCCGATGGCGGTGGTATTGGTGCGCATGATGGCGCGGGCAAGGTCCGGGGTGACGCCGCGCCGCGACATCAGCGTATGATAGGTGCCCCAGTAGTCGCGGTAGCGCGGATCGTTTTCGGGGTTCACGATCTCGAAATCGCGGCCCGGGCGGATGGTCAGACCGTAGCGTTCGCAGCGCCGCTCGATCACCTCCGGCCGGCCGATCAGGATCGGGGTCTCGGTGGTCTCCTCCAGCACCGCCTGCGAGGCGCGCAGCACACGCTCGTCCTCGCCCTCGGCAAAGACGATGCGGCGGCTGGCGGTGCGGGCGGCCTCGAACACCGGCCGCATCAGCAGGGCAGATTTGAACACCGACCCGTCGAGCCGGCTCTTGTAGGCCTCCAGATCCTCGATCGGGCGGGTGGCGACGCCGCTGTCCATCGCGGCCCGCGCGACCGAGGGGGCGACGACCCCGATCAGACGCGGATCGAAGGGTTTGGGGATCAGGTAGTCGGCCCCGAAGGTGAGCTGTTCGCCGCGATAGGCGGCGGCGGCCTCGGCGCTGGTGGTGGCGCGGGCCAGTTGGGCGATGCCGTCGATACAGGCCAGTTGCATCGCGTCGTTGATCTCGGACGCGCCCACATCCAGCGCGCCGCGGAAGATGAAGGGAAAGCACAGCACGTTGTTGACCTGATTGGGATAGTCCGAGCGGCCGGTGGCGATGATCGCGTCGGGGGCGACCTTGCGCGCCTCGTCCGGCAGGATCTCGGGTGTCGGATTGGCCAGCGCGAAGATGATCGGGCGGCTGGCCATCTTTGCCACCATTTCAGGCGTCAGCACATTGGGGCCGGAGAGGCCGAGGAACATGTCGGCCCCCTCGATCACCTGATCCAGATCGCGAAGGTCGGTCTGTTGCGCGAAGGCGGCCTTTTGCGGGTTCATGTCGAGCTCGCGGCCCTCATGGACCAGCCCGTGAATGTCGCAGAGCCAGACGTTCTCGCGCCGCACCCCCAGTTTCAGCAGCATGTTCAGGCAGGCGATGCCGGCCGCGCCGCCCCCGGTGGAGACGATCTTGATGTCCTCGAAGGCCTTGCCGGCCACGTGCAGCGCGTTCTTGGCCGCGGCACCCACCACGATGGCGGTGCCGTGCTGATCGTCGTGGAAAACCGGGATGTTCATCCGCTCGCGGCAGATCTTTTCGACGATGAAACAGTCGGGGGCCTTGATGTCCTCGAGGTTGATGGCGCCAAAGGTGGGTTCCAGCGCGCAGACAATCTCGGCCAGCTTCTCCGGGTCGGGCTCGTTGAGTTCGATGTCGAAGCAATCGATGCTGGCGAACTTCTTGAACAGGACCGCCTTGCCCTCCATCACCGGCTTGGAGGCCAGCGCGCCGATATTTCCCAGCCCCAGGACAGCCGTGCCATTGGTGACCACTGCCACCAGATTGCCGCGCGCGGTATAGCGGACGGCATCGGCGGGGGTGTTCTGGATTTCCAGACAGGCCTCGGCCACGCCGGGGGAATAGGCGCGACTGAGGTCGCGGCCGTTCGCCATAGGCTTGGTCGCACGGATCTCCAGCTTCCCGGGCTTGGGGTACTCGTGATAGTGCAGGGCGGCCTGACGCTGGTTCTGGTGGTCGGACATGGCGGATGCTCCTCGGGGTATAGTTTAACATTAAACTACATTGTGGAGAGGGGGAACCTCGGAAATCCCAGTAGCTCTCTTTGCGCCGGCTTGCAAATCCCCGGGGGCGACGCCAAGCTCGCGTCGAAAAAGCCGGGGGAGACCGATGCCGCAGCGCAAGACCGAGACCATCGCCGAAATGCGCCTGCCGACGGCAGAACTGCGCGACGATATTCCCTTCTATACCAAAACTCTGGGGATGCGGATGGACATGATCTATCCCGCCGACAACCCTCAGGTCGCGGTGTTTTCCGGCCACGGGCTGCGGCTGAGGATTGAAAAGGGCGCGGCTGAGGCGCCCGGCACCCTGCGCATCCTCACCGACGATCCCGACGGGTTCGCGAACGGCGAACGCCGCCTCACCGCGCCCAACGGCACGCGGGTAGAGATCGAGGAGCGCAACCCGCCGCTGGTGCTGCCGCCCACCCAGCATGAATTCGTGGTTCGCCGGCTGGCCGATCAGGCGCCCTGGATCATCGGCCGGGCCGGGATGCACTACCGCGATCTGGTGCCCTCTCGGCTGGGCGGCTCGATCATCGCCAGCCACATCCGCATTCCCGACGGCGGTCCGGTGCCCGACATGGTGCATTACCACAAGGTCGGGTTTCAGCTGATCTTCTGCGTCGGCGGCTGGGTCGATGTGGTCTATGAGGATCAGGGCGAGCCGATGCGGCTGACCCGCGGCGACTGTTTCATCCAGCCGCCCGAGATCCGCCATAGGGTGCTGGAGGCCAGCGACAACGTCGAGGTGATCGAGATCGGCGTTCCCGCCGAACATGTGACCGAGATCGACCACGAGATGACGCTGCCCACCCCGCATCTGCGCCCCGGGCGCGAATGGCAGGGCCAGCGTTTCGTCTACAACCGCGCCGAGGGGGCCGAGTGGCTGCCCTTCCGCCTGCCGGGCTATATCGCCCGCGACACCACGATCAGCGACAACACCGGGGGCGTCGCCGGTGTGCAGGTGGTGCGCCGGGGCGAGGGGGAGCCCGCCTGGGCCAGCCATTCGGCGGACATTCACTTCACCTTCGTCATGGCCGGCACCGTCACGCTGGAGGGGGAGGGGCGCGATCCCTATCCGCTGACCGCCGGCGATGCCTTTGTCATCCCGCCGGGGATCCGGACGCGGCTCTCCGACCCCACCGACGATGTGGAACTGCTCGAGGTGACGCTGCCCGGCCGGTTTGACACCCGTCTTGGCTGAACCTGCCGCCGGGGCAGGTGGGCCGGTCTGCCCGGCCCCCTTGCATCCCGGCTTTCCAGACGCAAGATGGACGAAAAACCAAAGAGGTGCCCCATGCCGTTGAAAGAGGCCGCCGCCAAGGTGCGCCAAAACGCCCACGCCCCCTATTCCAACTTCAAGGTGGGGGCGGCGATCCGCAGCCGCTCGGGAGCGGTCTATTCCGGCTGCAACGTTGAAAACGTCTCCTACCCCGAGGGCACCTGCGCCGAGGCGGGCGCCATCGCCGCCATGGTGGCGGCGGGTGAGACCGAGATCGACGAGGTCTATGTGATCGCCGATTCGCCGATGCCGGTGTCGCCCTGCGGCGGCTGCCGGCAGAAACTGGCCGAGTTCGGCGCCGGGCACGTGCCGGTGATCATGGGCACGCTGGAGGGGCAGGAACAGGTGATGACGCTGGGCGAGTTGTTGCCAGGCGCCTTCAACACCGACCACATGCAGGGGCGCTGATCGCATGGATGCCCGCGCGATATTGGCCAGGCTGCGCCGCCGCGAGGTGCCCGGAGAAGAGGCTTTGCGCTGGTTCGCGCAGGGTCTGGCCGATCACGGGGTAAGCGATGCCCAGGCGGGCGCCTTTGCCATGGCGGTCTGCATGGGCGATCTGGGGGCGGCGGGGCGCACCGCGCTGACGCTGGCGATGCGCGACAGCGGCGAGGTGATGGCCTGGGATCTGGACGGGCCGGTGGTGGACAAGCATTCCACCGGCGGGGTCGGCGATTGCGTCTCGCTGATCCTGGCTCCGGCGCTGGCCGAATGCGGCGCCTATGTGCCGATGATCTCGGGGCGCGGTCTGGGTCATACCGGCGGCACCCTCGACAAGCTCGAGGCGATCCCGGGCCTCTCGACGGCGGTGCCCCACGATCTGCTGCCCGCGCTGGTGAAAAAGGCCGGCTGCGTGATCGCCGGGGCCTCGGCCCGGATCGCCCCCGCCGACAAGCGCCTCTATGCGGTGCGCGATGTCACCGGCACGGTCGAAAGTCTGGATCTGATCACCGCCTCGATCCTGTCGAAGAAACTGGCCGAGGCGCCCGACGCGCTGGTGCTGGACGTCAAGGTCGGCTCGGGCGCCTTCATGAAGACGGTGGAGGAGGCCCGCGCGTTGGCCCGGGCGCTGGCCGATACCGCCAATGCCGCCGGCTGCAAGACCACCGCGCTGATCACAGACATGTCGCAGCCGCTGGCCCCCGCGCTGGGCAACGCGGTGGAAATCGACGCGGTGATGCAGGTGCTGACCGGGCAGGCCGGCGGGCCGCTGGCCGCGCTGAGCGCCGAGCTGGGCGGTCAGGTGCTGGCCGATGCCGGGCTGGTCCGGGATGTGGCGGCGGGCGCGGAAAAGGTGGCTGAAGTGATCGCAGACGGCCGCGCCGCCGAGCGGTTCGGCCGCATGATCGCGGCGCAGGGCGGCCCGCTGGGTTTTGTCGAGGATTGGGTCCGCTTCCTGCCCGAGGCCACGGTGATGCATGAGGTGACCGCGCGCGAGCCGGGCCATGTCACCGCCATCGACGGCGAGGCGCTGGGTCTGGCGGTGGTCGGGCTGGGCGGCGGGCGTCAGGTCGAAACCGATGTGGTCGATCCCGCCGTCGGCCTGTCCAATGTGATCCGACTGGGCGAGAAGGTCGAGAATGGCACGCCGCTGGCGATGATCCACGCCGCGCGCGAGGATGGCGCGCGCCGGGCCGAGGCGGCGGTGCGCGCCGCCATCACCATCGGGCCGGCGCCCGTGCCGCTGCCCGATCTCGTCTTCGAAAGGCTGGGGGGATGAGCCGCGCCTTTCTGGTGGTGATGGATTCGGTGGGCATCGGCGGCGCGCCGGATGCGAATCGCTTTTTCAACGGCGGTGTGCCCGACACCGGCGCCAACACGGTTGGTCATATCGCCGGCGCCTGCGCCGCCGGTCAGGCCGAGGTGGGGCGGAGCGGGCCGCTGCATCTGCCCAACCTCGACGCGCTGGGGCTGGGGGCGGCGGCGAGACTGGCCTCGGGCGAGGACGCGCCGGGGCTGGGGGCGGCGCCGGTCGGCCTCTGGGGCGCGGCGAGCGAGATTTCGCCGGGCAAGGATACCCCCTCGGGGCATTGGGAACTCTCCGGTTTGCCGGTGCCCTGGGACTGGCATTATTTTCCCGATTCGGTTCCGGCCTTTCCCGCCGCTCTGACCCGGGCGGTGGCGCAGGCGGCGGGGACTGGCGGCATTCTGGGCAATTGCCATGCCTCGGGCACCGAGATCCTTGAGCGGCTGGGGGCCGAGCATCTGCGCACCGGCTGGCCGATCTGCTATACCTCGGCCGACAGCGTTTTCCAGATCGCCGCGCATGAGGGGGCGTTCGGCCTTGACCGGCTGCTGAACCTCTGCCGCGACGTGGCGCCGATCGTGCATGAGATGAAGGTGGGCCGGGTCATCGCGCGGCCCTTTGTCGGCACCCCAGAGGGGGGCTTTGCCCGCACCGCCAACCGCCACGACTATGCCATCGCGCCGCCCGGCAAGGTGTTGACCGACTGGGTGCAGGACGCCGGCGGCCGCGTGCATGCGGTGGGCAAGATCGGCGACATCTTTTCGATGCAGGGCATCGACGATGTGGTGAAGGGGCCCGACGCCGAGCTGATGGCCCATCTGGGCCGGCTGGTCGATACCGCCGAAGAGGGCAGTCTGACCTTTGCCAATTTCGTCGAATTCGACAGCCTTTATGGCCATCGGCGCGATATTTCCGGCTATGCCCGCGCGCTGGAGTGGTTCGACGCCGAAATCGGGGCGATCCTGCGGCGGCTGCGGCCGGGCGATCTGATGATCCTTACGGCCGATCACGGCAACGATCCCAGCTGGAGCGGCACCGACCACACCCGCGAGCGGGTGCCGGTGCTGGCCGCCGGACGCGGCGCAGGCGCGGTCGGGCAGGTGGGGTTCACCGACGTGGCGGCAAGCATCGCCGATCATCTGGGGCTGGCCGAGGGCGGGCCGGGCCGAAGCTTTCTCTGATCTGCGGTATTCCGCCCCAATTGCCCGGCCGGGGAAAGGTTGCGGGTTGCGGCGCCGGCCCCGGCGGGCCTAAATGAAGAATACGCCGCACTACCGGGAGTGAGAGAATGTCCGAGCATCTGACCGTCGTCGACCATCCGCTGGTCCAGCACAAGCTGACCCTGATGCGCGACAAGGGCGCCTCTTCGGCCGAGTTCCGGCGGCTGCTGCATGAGATCACGCTGCTGCTGGCCTATGAGATCACCCGCGAGATGCCGATGACCACGCGGGCCATCGAAACGCCGATGGAAGAGATGGACGCGCCGATCCTGGCGGGCAAGAAACTGGCGCTGGTGTCGATCCTGCGGGCCGGCAACGGAATGCTCGACGGGGTGCTGGAGCTGATCCCCTCGGCGCGGGTCGGCTTCGTCGGGCTCTACCGCGACGAGGCGACGCTGAAGCCGGTGCAATATTACTTCAAGGTGCCGGAGGGGCTGAACAACCGCGTGGTGATCGTGGTCGACCCGATGCTGGCGACCGGAAACAGCTCGGCCGCCGCGATCGACCTGCTGAAACAGGCGGGGGCCACCGATATCCGCTTCCTCTGCCTGCTGGCCGCGCCCGAGGGCGTCGCGCGCATGAAAGAGGCACATCCGGACGTGCCGATCGTCACTGCCTCGATTGACAGGGGGCTGAACAGCAAGGGCTATATCATGCCCGGGCTGGGCGATGCGGGCGACCGCATGTTCGGCACCAAATAAGGTCCAACTGCTCTCTTTACTGGGCGCGCGATTTACGGCATCCTTGCCTCCATATCTTGTGGGGGCAGGGATGAATTTTACAAGGGTTATTGCTTTGTTCGCCATCGCCACGGCGATGAGCACGCTGTCCGCCCAGGCGCAGAGCCTGCGCAACGCCACCGCCCCGGCGGAGTTTCCGCCCGCCTCCTTCGCCGGCAAGCAATATGTGGACAGCCGCGGCTGCATCTTCATCCGCGCCGGCATCGACGGCAATGTGACCTGGGTGCCCCGCGTCGGACGCGACCGCAAGCAGGTCTGCGGCTACAAGCCCACGGCTGTCGCCGGCGCCACGGCGGGTCCGGCGGCGCCGCGCGGCCCGGCTCCGGTCGAGATCACTGTGCCGGCGGCGGCGCAGCCTGCCGCCGGCACG
>NZ_SMUV01000021.1 GCF_004358185.1 Antarcticimicrobium luteum | reverse complement strand
CATCTGCGCGCCCGCCACGACGGATGCGAAGAACGTGATGCCCCGGGTCGCCGCCCTGCTCGACGTGATGATCCTGTCGGACGTGTCCGGCGTGGTCGATGCCGACACCTTCGAGCGCCCGATCTACGCGGGCAACGCGATCCAGACGGTGAAATCGAAGGACGACAAGAAGGTGATCACCTTCCGGACCTCGACCTTCGACGCCGCGGGCGAAGGCGGGTCCGCCTCTGTCGAAACCGTCGCCGCCGCCGGAAATCCGGACCTTTCGGAGTGGGTCGAAGACAAGGTCGCGGTCTCGGACCGCCCCGAGCTGACCTCCGCCGGTTTCGTAGTCTCCGGCGGGCGCGGCGTCGGCTCACAGGATGATTTCGCGCTGATCGAGAAGCTCGCCGACAAGCTCGGCGCTGCCGTCGGCGCCTCGCGCGCCGCCGTCGACGCCGGCTTCGCCCCGAACGACTGGCAGGTCGGCCAGACCGGCAAGGTCGTCGCGCCCGAGCTCTACGTGGCCGTGGGCATCTCCGGCGCGATCCAGCATCTGGCGGGGATGAAGGATTCGAAGATTATCGTCGCGATCAACAAGGACGAGGAGGCCCCGATCTTCCAGATCGCCGACTATGGCCTCGTCGCGGACCTCTTCACCGCGGTGCCCGAACTGATCGAGAAGCTTTGAACGCCGGAATACAGGAGATCTGACCATGCCACTCGACGAGACGCGGGTTCGCGATTTCGACTTTGCCGACGTGCCCGTGAAAGTGGGCGAGAAGGATGCGATGCTCTATGCGCTCGGCCTCGGGATTGGGGCCGACCCGCTGGACGCGCGGGCCCTGCGACATGTCTACGAGAAGGACTTGCAGGTTTTTCCGACCATGCCGCTGGTGCTGGGCAGCCCCGGCATGTGGTTCGACAAGGCCGGGCTGGACTACCGCAAGCTGGTGCATGGGGCGCAGGCATTGGAGGTGGTCCGACCCCTGCCGCTGGACGACGGCATGGTTGCCCGCTC
The DNA here is from genome assembly GCF_004358185.1 of Antarcticimicrobium luteum. GTDB lineage: Bacteria > Pseudomonadota > Alphaproteobacteria > Rhodobacterales > Rhodobacteraceae > Antarcticimicrobium > Antarcticimicrobium luteum. The sequence continues at coordinate 5,849 of NZ_SMUV01000021.1, read as the reverse complement.
AAAGGTTGTGGGCCTTTGGGACAGGGGTGCCGAGAAGGGCGCCGTGGTGGACGTGGAGCGGGTGTTGACCGACACGGCCGGCGCAGTCGTCGCGCGACTTGTCTCGACCTACGCGCTGCGTGGGGACGGCGGCTTCGGCGGCCGCCCGCCGGAGCGCGATGGCTGGGCGCGGCCGGAGCGGGCGGCGGATGGCGCGGCGGTGCTGCCGATCCTGCCGCAGGCCGCCTTGCTCTACCGGCTGAACGGTGACATGAACCCGCTGCACGCCGACCCGGAATGGGCGAAGGCGGTGGGCTTCGAGCGACCGATCCTGCACGGGCTCTGCACCTTTGCCATGGCGGCGCGCGGACTGATCGAGCAGCTCAGCCCCGATGCCCCGGAAGCGCTTCGCGCGATTTCCGGCCGTTTCAGCCGTCCGGTCTTTCCGGGCGAAACGCTGCGGGTGACGTTCTGGCAGGAAGCCGGCGAGGTGCTGTTCGAAGCCTCTGTCGAGGAGCGAGACCTGGTTGTGCTGACGGGTGGACGCGCGCGCTTCGCGTGAGCGCGCGCAGCGCGATCAGCCCTGATCGCGCAGTTTTCGCTTCATCAACTTGCCGCTTTCCTCGCGCGGCAGCTTTTCGGCAAAATGGATGATCCTCGGTATCTTGTACCTGGCCAGCCGGGGCTCGAGGTAACTGCGGATCGCGTCCGGGTCGGGCTTGGCGCCGGGGGCAAGCTGAATATAGGCAGCGAGAACTTCGCCGAACTCCGGGTCCGGCAGGCCGATCACCGCGCAATCGACCACATCCGGGCTCTGGATCAACTCGGATTCGATTTCCGCCGGGTAGATGTTGGTGCCGCCGAAGATCACCATGTCGCGCTTGCGGTCGCTGATGTACAGAAAACCCGCCTCGTCGAGATAACCGACATCGCCGATGCTGATGAACCCGTCGCGCTCCGACTCGGCGCGCGCCTCGGGATTGTTGATGTAGGTGAAATCGGCGTAGTTGGCGTTGCGCACGTAGATTTCTCCCGCCTCGCCCGTGGGCAGCACGCTGCCGTCATCGCCATAGATGCGGATCTCGGCGTTCGGAACGCAGCGCCCGACCGTGCCAGGGCGGGCGAGCCATTCTTCAGGCGTCGCATGCAGGGCGATGCCAACCTCGGTGCCGCCGTAGATCTCGTGAACGATGGGGCCGAACCACTCCATCAGCCCCTGCTTGACCTCGACCGGGCAGGCGCTGGCGGTATGGCTGATCCAGCGCAGCGAGGAGACGTCGTATTTCTCGCGCACCTCCCTGGGCAGCTTGAGCAGTTTGACGAACATGGTCGGCACGGCGGTGACCACGTTGATCCGGTGTTTCTCGATCAGGGCGAGGAACTCTTCGGGGTCGAATCTCGAGGTGATCACAAGCAGGCGGCCGCGGGTGGCGGCGTAGCGGGCAAAGCCGTTGGGCGAGGCGTGATAGAGCGGGGTGACCAGCAGGCCGCGCATATCGGGCGCGATGCCATAGGTCGCCCTGAAGGTTGCGGCGTTGCGCTCAGCCTCCTGCGGGGTCATCGGGTTGCGCTTCACACCCTTGGGTTTTCCGGTGGTGCCGGACGTATAGATGATGACGCCGCGATCAAGCGGGATCGGGCCGCTGTGGGGCTCTGCCGCGGCGATCCAGGATTCGTAATCCGTCATGCCTTCGGGAACGGCGCATTGCGACGGGTCGAGCTTGAACGCCCGGGCCACGGCGGGAGGCGTCGCCACCACGACCACGCGGCACGTCTCGGGTAGTTTGCCCTGCACCAGCGGCAGCAGGTCGGCGTGGACGATCAGCATGTCGGCCGCGCAATCCTCGATGACGTAGAGCAACTCGGGGCCGGTCAGGTGCCAGTTCAGCGGAACGGAATAGCAGCCCAGCCGCTGTGCGGCGATGTTGACCTCGATGATGGGCGTGTCGTTGCGCATCAGCTGCGACACCACCATGCCCTCCGAAAGGCCGTCGCGCTTCAGCGCCCCCGCCACCTGGGCGACCCGCGCTTCCATCTGCTCCTGGGTGACGGTGCGGTCTCCGGTGATGATTTCCGCAGGCTGCTGCACGTCTTTCAGGTCGCGGATGGCTGTCTGCGTCAGGGTCATGTGGTGTGCTCCCGGGAGGCAAGGGGAATGTTGATGAAATCGGGCGTCCGTTTCTCGGCAAAGGCCGCGCGGCCCTCGCGGGATTCGGGTGCGCCCGAGCATTGGGACTGCATCTTCGCCTCAAAGGCGATCTGCGCTTCGAAATCGTTGCAGGGCGAGGCTTCGAACAGCCCGCGTGTTCGGCTCAGTGCGTTTACGGGCCCCTCGGCGAGCCGGGTTGCGAGGGCGAGGCTTTCCGACTGCAGGCTCTCGTCCGGAAAGACGCGATTGACCAGGCCCCAGTCGAGCGCCTGCGCCGCCGGAAGCCGTTCCGCCAGAAGCGCCATTTCGCGCGCCCGGGCCTCGCCGATGCGGCGGGGCAGCAGCCAGCTTGCGCCGCAGTCGGGAACCAGTCCGGCCTTGACGAAGGCCTGCAGAAAGGAGGCGCTTTCGGCGCAGGTCACGATATCGCCGAGAAGCGCGAGGCTCATGCCCGCCCCGGCGGCAATGCCGTTGACCGCCACGACGACGGGCAGCGGGCAGGTCCGAAGCCGGCGGATCATCGGATGATACCAGGTTTCGAGCACCGTGCCGCCCTCGGGAACCTCAAGACGTTCCGTCAGGTCCGCCCCGGCGCAGAAGCCGCGTCCGGCTCCGGTGATGAGCAGGGCGCGGGTCGGGCTGCCGGGCGCCAGGCAGTCGGCCAGGGCCAACTCGAGCGCGCGGGCGAGCTGGCCGGACAGCGCATTCATCCGTTCCGGGCGGTTGAGGGTCAGCCGCGTTACGGCGCCGATCTCTTCGCGCAGCAGGATATCGGGTGCGGTCATCTCATTCTCCGGCGGGACTTGCGGACAGGGGGGCGGTCATGGCGCATCCGGGAAGGGTGCGGATGGCGAGGGCGCACAGGGCGATGAGGGCGATGCCGATGGCGCCGAACTCGAGCTGGTTGAGACCCAGCGATGCGTTGCCCGGGGAGGCCAGGATGAGCCCGGCCAGCATCAGCACCGCCCGGGTCGCGACGCCCGCGACCGAGTTGGCGATCCCTCCGACGCCCAGCATGTAGCCTTGCAGGGACCACGATACCGCCGCCACCCCGCAGACCGCCGTGATGATGGAGGTGACGATCTCGTAAGGCGTGCCCTGCAGGATCAGCGCCGGGTTCATCACGAAGAAGAACGGCACGAAGTACATCACCGAGGCGAGCCGCATCGCGTGCCAGCCGATCTTGATCGCGGGGACCTTGGCGATGGCCGCGGCGGCAAACGTGGCGATGGCGACCGGCGGCGTGACGAAGGAGAGCATGCCCCAGTACATGACGAAGAGATGCACCGCGAGCGGGTTGAACCCGACCTTGACCAGTGCGGGCACCAGCACGATGGCGAGAAAGATGTAGCAGGCCGAAACCGTCATCCCCATGCCGAGCACGAAGGAGGTGAGGGCGCCCATTATGAGCAGCATGATCGGCGCGTCGCCGGCGAGAAAGACAAGCTCGGTGCTCAGCGTGCTGAGGATGCCGGTGGCCGCCAGCCCGCCCGCGATCATGCCGATCGCGAGGATGATCGCGATGATCTCCGAAAGTCCGCGTCCGATGCCGGTGATCATTTCGCGGAGGCCGGCGAGGCCGACCCGGTTCTCGGGCCGGTACTGGTTGACCACAAGGAGCAGGCCGGTGGCGTAGAAGGCCGCGCGGCTCTCGTTCATGCCCTGGGCCAGCATGGTGATGAGCGCGATGAAGACGAGGCAGTAGTGCCAACCGCCCTTGAAAGCCTCGGCGAGGGTGGGAAGTTCGGCCCGCGGCAAGCCCTTGAGGCCACGCCGTGCGGCGTAGGCGTCCACCTGCAGCAGGAGGCCGATGTAGAAAAGCGCGGCGGGGATGGCGGCCGCAAGGGCGACCTCGGTGTAGGGAATGGACAGGAACGTCGCCATGATGAAGGCGGTGGTGCCCATCACGGGAGGGGTCAGCACGCCGCCGGTGGACGCGACCGCCTCGACGCCGCCGGCGTAGGAGGCGGAAAATCCCGTGCGTTTCATCGCCGGGATCGAGACCGATCCGCTGGTCATGACGTTCGAGATCACGCTGCCGCTGATCGAGGCTTGCAGCGCGCTCGACACCACGGCGACGTGGGCCGCGCCTCCACGCACCGTGCCCATGAGGGCAAAGGCGACATCGTTGAAGAACTTCGCCGCGCCGGTGAATTGCAGCGCCAACCCGAAGACGATGAAGCCGACGACAAGATCGGCGAATGCCCGCATCGGCACGCCGAAAACGCTCTCGAAGCTGTAAAGGTGATAGGCAGCGAGGTCAGGGGCCGGCAGCGGCACGGAATTGAGGGGTCCCGGCATGTGATCGGCGACGATCGGGTAGAGCGAGACCAGCAGCACGACGATCGTCAGCGGCCAGCCATTGGTACGGCGCGCGCCTTCCAGCACCAGGAGCCAGGTAAGCCCGGCGACGAGCTGTGCCTGGGTCGGAGCCGTGAACTGCCAGCTCGAGAAGATGATGTCGTTGGCGTGAAGGATCAGGTAGCCGGAACACAGGCAGGCCAGCAGGAAGAGCGCCCAGTCGAGTAGGCCGACCTCTCCCTTGACGCGCGCCGCGCGCGGCATGATCAGAAAGATGATCGGAAAGAACACCAGCGTCAGCACGTAAAGGAACGTCTGTCCGTTGATAACCACGCCGATCGCGCGCGAGAACAGAAAGGTCTGGTTCACAGTCAGCAGGAGGCCGAGCGCGGAGAAGGCGAATATGATCCACTGTGAAAGTCTGGTCATTGTCCGGGACCTTATTGCTGCTGGGCTTCATGCCCACTGGAGACAGGGCAGCGTAAGGCCCGGCGCACGGATGCGCCGGGCCCCCTGGCGAACTACCAGTCCTTGACGGGAACGTCGAAACCGGCGGCTTCGAGCGCCTTGATGCGCGCTTCCTTCCAGGCGGTGGCGAATTCGGCATCGTCGGAAATGTTGCGGGCCACGGTCTCTTTCCAAGCGTCCGCGAGCACTTCCTGGCGCTTCACCAGCGCGTCGTTGTGGGCCTGAAGCTCGTCATTCCAGAGGCCGGCCTCCTTGAAGTAGCGGATGGCGCCATCGTGGAAGGGCACCACGTAATTGAGGATCTGCCGGTCGGCGGCCAGTCCGTAGGTGGTGGGGGCGGCCTTGGAGATATTGTCGAAATCGTCGTAGATCGTCTTGACCATCGCATAGACGAGGCTGTCGGAGCGTTCGCTTGTGGTGTTGAGCATCATGTCGGGATAGCTGGCCATCTCGATCCCCTCCTTGGGGATGTTGACGCCTTCCCTGGCGACCTTCTGGATCCAGCGCGGATCGCTGGCGCGGATGTTTTTCCAGCACTCGGTGTCGGAGAAGGGCACCGGCACCCAGGCCAGCCCGCGCGACGAGGCTTCGGCGCGCAGCGAGAGGCCGGAGTTGGTGGAGGTGTAAAAGACGTCGGCCTGATCGTTCATGTAGGCGTCGACGGACGCGCCGAAGCCCGGCACGTCGACCTTGGTCACATCATCCCAGGTGAGGCCGCCGCAGGCCAATATGAGCGAGTTCAGCGCTCCTTCGATCGCCGGCGAGCCCTGCACGAAGGCGATCCGCAAACCGGCGAGATCGCGCGGGCTCTTGACGTTTTCCGCGAGGTCGGGGGCGATCGCCAGCCCGAAACTCTGGTCGGTCATGCTGGTCAGCACGAGGCGCTCAGGCTGCGGACCCCAATCCTTCGCGCCGAACTGGTAGGCGCCTTCCTGGGCGAAATACACATCGA
>NZ_SMUV01000041.1 GCF_004358185.1 Antarcticimicrobium luteum | reverse complement strand
GCGGCGGCGGCAATGGCGGCGGCGGCTACGGCGGCGGCAAGCCCGGCGGCGCACAGCGGCGGCGCCGGCGCAGCGGCGGCAGTGGCGGCGCCGGTGGTGGCGGTCAGAACCGCGGCCGCCAGGTCGCCTGAGCCCTGCCCCGACCAACCTCAAACCGACAAATCTCAAAGGCCCCCACACGGGGGCCTTTTTCTTTGGCCCGAAACAACAGCCCGCGCCGAACGGGCCGAGCCTCGGGCCGTGTCCGGATCACCTGCGGGACGGAATCCGGATCCCCGTCTCAACCACCACATCCGCCCAGATCGGCAGATGGTCCGAGGCGATATGCGCCGGCTGCTCCAGATGCACCCCGTGCCCCGCCGCCGCCAGCCCCGCGCTCAGCGCGATCCGGTCCAGCGGCCCCAGCGGGCGCAGCGCCGGAAAACTCGCCCGTGGCGGCAGGAACCGCATGGCCGGCGCCAGCCGCTCCAGACCGGAGCGCGCCGACCACTCGTTGAAATCGCCCGCCCAGATCATCGGCATCGCCGGCAGCCGCGCGGTCTCCTGCGCCAGGTGCAGCACCTGCTTGCGGCGATACCGCCCCACCAGCCCCAGATGCAGCCCCACCACCCGCAGCGGGCCCAGCGGGCTGTCGAAGGACACCCAGACCGCGCCGCGCGGCTCCAGCCCCGGCAGGTCGATATGGCCCATATCGCGCAGGCGCAGCGCGCCACGCCGCCAGATCACCGCGTTGCCGTGCCAGCCGAGCGAGCCGGCGCCGCCCAGATCGGCAACCTCCCAGCCAGCCTCCTCCAGCACGAAATGCGGCAGCGCTGCCGGGCGCGGCGGCAACCGTTTGTCGGCCTCCTGCAACACCACCACCTGCGCGCCCAGCCGCGTCAGTACCTGCAGCACACGCCGCGGCTGGCGCCGCAGGTCCAGCCCGACGCATTTCTGGATGTTGTAGCTGGCCAGGCGCAGCGCGGCGCTCTCGTTCATTCCGCAGGGTCCGGGTTCAGGGCGGGTGTTGCCGCCGATTGTGCCGATGCGCGGCGGCGGTGCAAGCCCGGCGATTTACCTGCTCTTGACAGTTGCATGACTTGCGCATCCTTTGGGCAGATGGAAGAAAAACGCGCGATCGATACATACGGGGCCGCCGCCCTGACCGGCTTCGCGCTGCTTCTGGCCTTTAACCAGGTGGTGATCAAGATCACCGGCGACGGTTTCGCCCCGGTGTTCCAGGCCGGCCTGCGGTCGGCCGGGGCGGTGCTGGTGCTGCTGATCTGGATGCGGGTCCGGGGCCTGCCCCTGACCCTTCCGCGCAGGGCGGTGCCCTGGGCGGTACTCTCCGGCCTCGTCTTCGCCTTCGAGTTCACCTGCCTCTATATCGCGCTGGACCACACCACCGTGGCGCGCGCCTCGATCATCTTCTACTCGATGCCGGTCTGGCTGGGGCTGGCCGCCCATCTGTGGCTGCCGGGCGAACGGATCACCGGGCTGCGCGCCCTCGGCATGGCGCTGGCCATGGCCGGGGTGGCGCTGGCGCTGGCCGACCGCTCCAACGGCCAGGCCAGCCTGCTGGGCGATCTTCTCGCCCTCATCGCCGCGCTCGGCTGGGCCAGCATCATCCTGCTGATGCGGATGACGCCGCTAAGTCTGGTCAGCCCGGTGATGCAGCTGTTCTTTCAGGTGCTGGTCTCGGCCCCGGTGCTGCTGGCGGCGGCGCCGCTGTTCGGCGCGCTCACCCGCGACCCGCAGACGATCCACTATCTCGGGCTGGCGTTCCAGACCGTCTGCGTGGTCAGCCTCGGCTTCCTGCTCTGGTTCCACCTGATGTCGATCTACCGCGCCTCCGGCGTCGCCTCCTTCAGCTTCCTCTCGCCGGTCTTCGCGGTGCTGTTCGGCTGGCTGATTCTGGGCGAGCATATCGGTCCGCCGGTCTGGATCGCGCTGGCGCTGGTCGCCGCCGGCATCGTGCTGATCAACCGGAAATAGAGAAGGCCCTCACGCTCGGCTCCAGTCACAGCAATTCTCGGCAATCGCTGTGCGCACAGGCCCCGCCCTAGGCGACTGATCCCGATTGTCGCACCGCCCGAATCTCCCTTATGTCCCGCAGAAGGTCGCCTCGACCACCTCGTCCGGCAGCGGCGGCCGGGTCAGGTCCTCGGCCTCCGGCTGATCCTCGTAAGGGGTCGCCAACACCGCGTTCATCCGGTGGAACGGCGCGTAATCCCCTGAAACCGCCGCCTCGATCATCTGCTCCAGCCGGTGGTTGCGCGGAATGAACGCGGGGTTTGCCGCCGCGATCAGCGGTGCCGCCTCGCCCAGCCCCTGGCGCCGCGCGCGCCACGCCGCCTCCCAGCCGTCATAGGCGGCCGGATCGGTGAACTGATCCCGCGCCACCGCCGAACCCAGCGCCCGGAAGGTATTGGTGAAATCCGCCTGGTTCGCGGCCATCCGGCGCAGCAGATCCTCGATCAGCGCCTGATCGCCCGCCTGCGCATCGCTCAGCGCCAGCTTGACCCGGAACAGCCGCAGCCATTCCGCCTCGATCGCGCCCGGCATCGCATGGACGATCTCCGTCGCCTCTTCCACCGCCGCCTCGCGGTCCTCGATCTGCTGGATCAGCGCGGTGGCTAGCTGCGCCAGATTCCACACCGCCATCTCCGCCTGCCGGTCATAGGCATAGCGCCCATAGCGGTCGATCGAGCTGAACACCGTCTGCGGATGGAACACGTCGAGAAAGGCGCAGGGCCCATAATCGATGGTCTCGCCCGAAATCGCGCAATTGTCGGTGTTCATCACCCCGTGGATGAACCCCACGCTCATCCACTGCGCCACCAGCCGCGCCTGCGCCGCGCAGACCGCCCGCAACAGGCCCATCGGCCCCTCCGCCTGCGGGTAGTGGCGATCTATCGCATAGCCGGTCAGCCGCTTCAGGCTCTCCAGATCGCCGCGCGCGGCAAAAACCTGGAAACTCCCCACCCGCAGATGGCTCGCCGCCACCCGGGTCAGCACCGCGCCGGGCAGCGCCCCCTCCTGCCGGTGCACCGGCTCGCCGGTCTCGACCGCCGCCAGTGCCCGCGTGGTGGGAATGCCAAGCGCGTGCATCGCCTCGGACACGACATACTCGCGCAGCACCGGCCCCAGCCAGGCCCGCCCGTCGCCGCCGCGCGAATAAGGCGTGCGCCCCGACCCCTTGAGCTGAATGTCCCGCCGCCTGCCGTCCGTGCCCACCACCTCGCCCAGCAGCACCGCCCGCCCGTCGCCGAGCTGCGGGTTGTACTGGCCGAACTGATGCCCGGAATACAGCTGCGCCAGCGGCGCCGCCCCCTCCGGCACCCGGTTGCCGGAGAACACCGCCGCCATTTCCTCCGCCTCGCCCGGCGCGATGCCCATTATGCGCGCCAGATCTTCATTGAAGATCACCAGATACGGCGCGGCCACAGGCTGCGGATCCTGGGCGGTGAAAAACGCGCCCGGCAGGCGGGCGAAAGAGTTGTCAAAGGGGATTTTCAGGCTCATGGCGCAAAGATAACTTTCCCGCACAGGATTGCCATAGCGAGCGGGCCCCGCAGGATGCATAATCGCCGCCATGACTGACATGACCGCCGACCAGATCATCGACACGCTCAACCTGCAACGCCACCCCGAAGGCGGCTGGTTCGCCGAGACCTGGCGCGCCGAAACCCCCGGCACCCGCGCCAGCGGCACCGCGATCTATTTCCTGCTGACAGAGGGGGAGGCCAGCCACTGGCACCGGGTGGATGCGACCGAGATCTGGCTCTACCACGCCGGTGCGCCGCTGGTGCTCTCGCTCAGTGCCACCGACGAGGGTCCGGCGCAGGACCACCTGCTCACCCCCGACCTCCGCCGGGGCCGGCCGCAGCTGATCGTCCCCGAACAGCACTGGCAGGCCGCCCGCAGCACCGGGGCCTATACGCTGGTCTCCTGCACCGTCTCGCCGGGGTTCGACTTCTCCGGCTTCACCCTCGCCGCGCCGGGGTTCGACATCCCTCGTGGCTGACCGCCCCTGCTGCGGCTTCGGAGCCGTCCTCGCCTGAGACCGGACGGCCAGGGACGGCGGCCCCGCTCAAGACAAATCGCCGAGGGGCCCCGCAGCGCGGGGATGCGGCTATTTTTCTTGAGCGGGGATGAAGGCTCTCGCAGGCAAGGATCGGGCGAGGATGCGGGGGAAGCTGCTGCTTTGGTGGGCTCCGAGGCCCCTTTGCCTAGTCCCCCGGCCTGCTGACGATCCCGCCCCCGACCAAGGCCCGCACCCCCGTGGTGCCCGGGCAGGAGGTCGCCATCCCATAAGCCACGCGGACAGCCAGATAGGCAAAGGCCTGCGCCTCCAGCATGTCGCCGTCCAGCCCCACCGCCTCCACCGGCTCCACCGGACAGTCAAGCGAGACGCGCAACATCTCCATCAACACCGGGTTCAGCCGCCCGCCCCCCGTCACCAGCAGCCGCGCGGGCGGGCGCGGGCAATGCTCCATCCCCTGCGCCACGCCCGCAGCGCACATGGCGGTCAGCGTGGCGGCGGCATCGGCATCGCCCAGCTCGCCCACCAATCCGATCATCTCGGCGAAATCGTTGCGGTCCAGAGACTTAGGCGGCATCCGGGTGAAATAGGGCTCGGCGAGAAACAGCTCCAGCGCGCCCTCCTCTACGATACCGCGCGCCGCCAGCGCCCCGCCCTCGTCCATCTCCAGCCCGCGGCGGGCCAGCATCAGGTCGTTGACCGGCGCATTGGCCGGCCCGGTGTCGAACGCCAGAAGCGCGCCCTCCGCCTCCGGCGTCTCGAACGTGGGGTCGACATAGGTCAGGTTCCCCACCCCACCGAGGTTGAGGAAACACACCGGCTCCACCGCGCCGATCCACTTGGCGCAGGCGAAATGAAAGAACGGCGCCAGCGGCGCGCCCTCGCCGCCCATCGCCACGTCGTCGCTGCGGAAATCCCAGACCACCGGCAGCCCCAGCGCCTGCGCCAGCGCAGCCCCGTCGCCCACCTGAAACGTGCCCCGCCCGCGCGGCTCATGCGCCAGCGTCTGGCCGTGAAACCCCACCAGATCGACGCCGTCGAAGCCCGCCAGCAGCTCGGCGTGGGCGGCGTCCACCACGTGCCCCGCCGCCTCGGCCTCCGGCCCGGCCCAATGGCCCAGACCCGCCCGCAGGACCGCGCGCTCCTCGTCGGAATACGTCCGATAGCCCGTCTCGCCGAACCCCAGAATCCGCCGCCCGTCGGTCTCGACAACGGCGGCGTCCACACCGTCCAGCGAGGTTCCGCTCATCGCCCCCAGCGCGCGCAAAGGCGCGCCCGCTTTACCGGCCTTATTCATGGCCTTTTCCTTTGTCTCACTGCCGCCTATACACTCCCCGCAAATCAAATCCGAGGCAAGCCATGACATACCACCCGAAATCGGACTTCATGCAGGTGATGATGACCCGCGGCTATCTGGCCGACTGCACCGATTATCAGGGCCTCGACGAGGCGCTGAGCAGCGGCACGGCTTGCCCCGCCTATATCGGTTTCGACGCCACCGCGAAATCGCTGCATGTGGGCAGCCTGATCCAGATCATGATGCTGCGCTGGCTGCAAAAGACCGGGCACAAACCGATCACCCTGATGGGCGGCGGCACCACCAAGGTGGGCGATCCCTCGTTTCGCGCGGATGAGCGCCCACTGCTGACGCCCGAACAGATCGACGACAATATCGCCGGCATCAAACAGGTGTTTTCCAAGTACATCACCTATGGCGACGGCCCCTCGGACGGGCTGATGATCAACAACGCCGAATGGCTGGACGATCTGAACTACCTCGATTTCCTGCGCGACATCGGCCGCCATTTCTCGGTCAACCGGATGCTCAGCTTCGAGAGCGTGAAATCCCGGCTCGACCGCGAACAGTCGCTGTCGTTCCTCGAATTCAACTACATGATCCTGCAGGCCTATGATTTCCTGGAACTGAACCGCCGCTACGGCTGCATCCTGCAGATGGGCGGCTCGGACCAGTGGGGCAATATCGTCAACGGCATCGACCTGACCCGCCGGGTTCTGGACCACGAGATTTATGGCCTCACCTCGCCGCTCCTGACCACCTCCGACGGCAAGAAGATGGGCAAAAGCCAGGATGGCGCCGTCTGGCTCAACGCCGAGATGCGCAGCCCGTACGAATTCTGGCAGTTCTGGCGCAACACCACCGACGCCGATGTGGGCCGCTTCCTCAAGCTCTATACCGAGTTGGCCGTAGACGAATGCGACCGCCTCGGCGCGCTGGCGGGCTCGGAAATCAACGCGGCCAAGATCATCCTCGCCAACGAGGTGACCACGCTCTGTCACGGGGCCGAGGCGGCGGCGGCGGCCGAGGCCACCGCGCGCGAGGTCTTCGAGAAGGGCGGCGTCGGCGACGACCTGCCCACCTTCAAGCTGACCGCGGGCGAGATGCATCTGCTGCCCGGCGATGCGATCTCGGGCCAGCCTGGCGAGATGTATTGCTCCGCCGCGACCCTCTTCGTCGATGCCAAGCTGGCCAAATCCGGCAAGGACGCCAAGCGGCTGATCTCCGAACAGGCCGCCTTCGTCAACGACGCCGCGGTGGACCCCGCCTTTGCCTTCGTCTCGGTGAGCGATCTGCGCAAGACGGTGAAACTCACCGCCGGCAAGAAGCGCCACGCGCTGGTGCAGATCGACGGCTGAGCCCGACAGCATCGAACGTCTCTCAACGCCCCGGCCCCACGCCGGGGCGTTTTTTTTTGCATTGAGCCGCCCGCCCCACAAAAAAGGCCGCGCAAGCGCCGGGCTGTGGGCTGGCGCAGCAACATCCGTTCGGCGCACTGAATAGCAGCCAAATCCGGACGACATCTGATCGGAATGTTCACGTCGACCAAGCGCCGGTCCGCGGGGAGGGTCCGGCGCTTGCGCGTCTCTCGGCGATTGCATGGAATGCAATCGCCTGCCGACAGTGCCTTGCTCCGCAATGCACGAGAGGCGCCCTGCGGCCTTGTTCCGCGCAGGGGGAGCTTTGCTCACAACACCCGCCGCAGGGCGGGCTTCGGCCCGCCACCCCCAACCCGCCCCGATCTGCCGCCGCGTTTCCGCAGATGCCCACTGGATTCCAACGCCCCCCGCCTGCTATCTGAACGCATGTTCATATCAAGGGAGAGGACGCCGCAATGAAACTGTCCAATACCGCCGCCGTGATCACCGGCGGCGCCTCGGGCCTGGGCGAGGCCACCGCCCGCCATTTCGCCTCCCAAGGCGCCCAGGTCACCCTGCTTGACCGCGACGCCGAGCGCGGCCCCAAGATCGCCGCAGAGATCGGTGGCCATTTCGTGCAGACCGACGTCACCGACGACGCCTCCGTCGCCGCCGCCATCGCCTATGCCGTCGACAAGATGGGCAGGATCACCGCCGCCGTGAACTGCGCCGGCATCGGCACCGTCGGCAAGACCCTGGGCAAGGAGGGGCCGCTGCCGCTCTCGACCTTCCAGACCACGATCAACGTCAACCTCGTGGGCAGCTTCAACGTCGCCCGCCTCGCCGCCGCCGAAATGGCGACAAACGAGCCCGACGAGGATGGCGAGCGCGGGGTGATCATCAACACCGCCTCCGTCGCCGCCTTCGACGGGCAAAAGGGCCAGGTCTCCTATTCCGCCTCCAAGGGCGGCATCGTCGGCATGACCCTGCCGATGGCCCGCGATCTGGCGCGCGACAACATCCGCGTCATGGCCATCGCGCCGGGTATCTTCCTCACCCCGATGCTGATGGGCCTGCCCGAGGCGGCGCAGGAACAGCTGGCCGCCGACGTGCCCAACCCCGCCCGCCTGGGCCGCCCCGAGGAATACGGCCGCATGGCCGGCTTCATCGTCGAGATGAGCTATCTCAATGGCGAGGTGATCCGCATCGACGGCGCCCTGCGGATGCGCTGAGCGGACATACCGCATTCCCCGGCTGCGCGAACGCATCGCGCAGCCGGATAGCGCCGCAAAAAACCTCTCCTCGACGAAAAATCCCCCTCTCGCCGCGCTTTGCTGCGCGCCGCGGCCAGCGGACACCTGTACCGCCCCCGCCCATCCGCCTACCGTCCTCGCCATCCCCTCCGACTCAGGCGAGCTTGCCCGGATGACCCTGAACACCGACCGCAGACCGCAGAAACGCCCCGCCATTCCGCGCACCGTCTGGGCGCTCGGTCTGGTCAGCCTGTTCATGGATATCTCGTCCGAGATGATCCACGCGCTGCTGCCGCTGTTCCTGACCACCACCCTGGGCGCCAGCGTCGCCCTCGTCGGTGTGATCGAAGGCGTCGCGGAATCGACCGCCGCCATCGTCAAGGTGTTCTCCGGCTATCTCTCCGACCGCCTCGGCCGAAGAAAGCCGCTGATCCTCGCCGGCTATGGCCTGGGCGCGCTGTCCAAACCGTTCTTCGCGCTGGCCGGCGCCCCCGTCACGGTATTCGCCGCCCGCTTTGCCGACCGCATCGGCAAGGGCATCCGCGGCGCCCCGCGCGACGCGCTGATCGCCGATGTGGTGCCCCCCGCGATCCAGGGCCGCGCCTATGGGCTGCGCCAGGGGCTCGACACCGCGGGCGCCTTCATCGGCCCGCTGCTGGCGATCGCGCTGATGGCCCTGTTTCACAGCGACATGCGCACGGTGTTCTGGTTCGCCATCATTCCCGGCCTGATCGCGGTTTCCCTCGTCCTGCTGGGGGTGGAAGACCGCGCCGCCGGAGAGGGTGAGAGACCGGCGCCGCCGCCGATCCGCCTCCAGGACATCCGCCGGTTCAGCACCGCCTTCTGGGGCGTCGTCATCACCGGCGTGCTGTTCACCCTCGCCCGGTTCAGCGAGGCCTTCCTGGTGCTGAAAGCGCATGAGCAGGGCCTGCCGCTGGCCCTCGCCCCGCTGGTTCTGGTGGCGATGAACGTCGTCTATTCGCTTGGCGCCTATCCCGCCGGCGTCTGGGCCGACAGCGCCTCGCCCGCATCGCTGCTGCTCTGGGGCCTCGCCGCGCTGATCGGCGCCGACCTGGTTCTGGCCCTCGCGCCCGGCCTCGCCTGGACCTTCGTCGGCCTCGCCCTTTGGGGGGTACATATGGCCGTCACCCAGGGGCTGCTGTCAAAACTGGTCGCGCAACACGCCCCCGAGGATCTGCGCGGATCGGCCTTCGGCCTGTTCAACTCCGCCACCGGCGTCGCCATGCTCGCCGCCAGCGTCATCGCCGGCCTGCTGTGGGACCAGATCGGCCCCGCCGCGACCTTCCTTGCGGGGGCCGGATTCGCGGTTGTCACGGCGACGCTGGTGGCCGCGATGGCCCTGACCCGGCCGCGCGCGAGGGAAAAAGAACGGCACTAACAGCCTCTTCGACAGCGCCCGCCCCACAGTGCAAGCCGCGCAAGCGCCGGACCGTGGTCTGGCGCAGCACCCTCTGATCGGCGCGCTTTATGGCAGCCAAATCCGGATGACGCCCGATCGGCGCGCCTACGTCGTCCAAGCGCCCGACCGCGGGGACGGTCCGGCGCTTGCGCGGTGCCCTGCGGGCTTGATTCCGCGCAGAGGCGCTTTGCTCAGAGGCCGGCTTCAGGTCGGCGCCGCAACTTTTTGAACGATGCTCCAGGCACTGCCCGGCGGCACCCCGCCCCTCGACTCCGGGCAAAAACCGCCAAACTCCCCCCAGAACGTACAAAACGGCCCGGAAACTCCCCAACCGGGCATTTCCGGGCCGTTTCTCACTGCCTCAAACCGTACAAAACAGCCCGAAAACCCTACGTTCCGGCGGCCTTCTCCTCCAGCACCAGCCATTCCTCCTCGAAGGCCGACAGCTTCTCCTGCCGCATCACCAGCGCCTCGGTCGCCTTGCGGAATTTTACCGGCTCGCGGGTGTAAAGCTCCGGATCGGCCAGCAGTTGCTCCAGCTTTGCGATCTCCGCCTCGATCCGCTCGATCTCTCCCGGCAGCGCCTCAAGCCGGTGCTTCTCGGTAAAGGAAAGGCCCGTTTTCGGCCTCTCCTCCTGCTTCATCTTCGCCTTGGATGCTTTTGTTTTTTCGCTACTTTCCACGACATTACTGGGCTTCTGCGCCTGATAGTCGCTCCAGCCGCCGGCATAGATCACCGCGCGCCCGTCGCCCTCCATCGCCACCGTCGTGGCGGCCACCCGGTCCAGGAAATCCCGGTCGTGGCTGACCAGAAGAACGGTGCCGTCGTAATCGTCCAGCAACTCCTGCAGCAGGTCCAGCGTCTCAACGTCCAGATCGTTGGTCGGCTCGTCCAGCACCAGCAGATTCGACGTCTGCGCCATCAGCCGCGCCAGCAGCAGCCGGGCCTTTTCACCGCCCGACAGCGCCCGCACCGGCGCCCGCGCCTGGCTTTCGTCGAACAGAAATTCCTTAAGATAACCAACGACATGCTTGGGGGTTCCCCGCACCATGATCTGGTCCGACTTGCCCGAGATCCGCATCGCCGGATCGCCGGTCAGGCTTTCCCAAAGGGTCGCGTCCGGGTCGAGTTGCGCCCGCGCCTGATCGAATACCGCGACCTCCAGATTGGTCCCGAGCGTCACCGTGCCGCTGTCCGGCGCGATCTCTCCCAGCAGCAGTTTCAACAGCGTCGTCTTGCCCGCGCCATTGGGGCCGACAAAGGCCACCCGGTCGCCGCGCTGGATCCTGATCGAGAAATCGGACAGGATCACATTATCTCCGTAAGCCTTTGAAATATGGCTTGCTTCGATCACCTTGCGGCCGGATTTCGGCCCCGCCTCCAGTGCCAGTTCGGCACTGCCCTGGCGTTTGATCTGGGCCGATCGTTCGGCCCTGAGCGCCTGCAGCGCCCGCACCCGGCCCTGGTTGCGCTTGCGCCGCGCGCTGATCCCCTCCACCGCCCAGCGGGCTTCCGATTTGATCAGCCGGTTCAGCTTGTGCCGCTGCATGTCCTCTTCGTCCCAGACCGCATCGCGCCAGGCCTCGAAATCGCCGAAGCCCTTGTCCTGTCGTCGAAGTTTTCCTCTGTCTATCCAAAGGGTTGCGCGCGTCAGGTTGCGCAGAAAGGCACGGTCGTGACTGATCAGGACAAACCCCGCCCGCGTCGCCTTCAGCTCCTCTTCCAGCCAGGAGATCGCCTCGATATCCAGATGGTTGGTGGGCTCGTCCAGCAGCATCAGCTCCGGCGCCTCGGCCATCAGCCGGGCCAGCGCCGCGCGCCGCCGCTCGCCCCCCGAGGCGGTCTCGACCGGCCGCGCGGGATCGAACTTGAGCCCTTCGCCGGCGCGCTCCACCTTGTACATCTCGCCCGGCTCCAGCGACGCCGACGCAAAATCGCCAAGCGTGGAAAACCCTTTCATGTCAGGTTCTTGTTCCATGTAACCAACGGAAACGCCGGGGCGGACGATGACCTCGCCCCGGTCCGGCTCGACCAGGCCGGCCATGACCTTCATCAGGGTCGACTTGCCCGATCCGTTGCGCCCGACCAGCGCGATCCGGTCTGCGGGCTGCACCACCAGATCGAAATCGGAAAACACCGGTTCCCCCCCGAAGGTCAGGGAAACGCCATTGAGTTGCAAAAGGGGTATACGTGCCATGCCTGCCAGCTATCCCCGCCCGCGCGCGCCGTCAACGGGGCGCGGATGCGCGGTCCCGTTCCCACGCGGCCCACAGGCCCGGGATCACCCCGCCACGGCCCGCAGCAGCCGTTTGCGGGCGGGCGGAATCGCGCCGATCTCGAGCCCGGTGAAGACATGCAGCGTGTTCATCTGCCGGTCGACCACCGCGTGATCGCTGACCCAGCCGCCCATCATCAGATAGGTTCTGAGCAGCGGCGGCATCCGCAGCATCGCCTTTTTCGCGTCCGGCTTGCGCCGCAGCCGCGCGGCAAAGCGGAACACATCCGGCGCCTTGACCCGCGGCAGCCAGCGCTTTGGCCCGAGGTGCCGGTGCTTCAGCATGGCAAAGGCGTCGAGATACTCTGCCGTCTCGGTGCCCGCGAAGGAGGAACAGCCGAACAGCATGGCGATGTCGTTTTCGTCCACGAACTGCGTCATCGCCCCCCAGGCCACCCGCAGGATATCCGGGTCGTGCCAGTCCGGGTCGATGCAGAACCGGCCCATTTCCACCATCCGGCCGTCAAAGCTTTGCAGCCCCGACAACTCATAGAACTGCGCCGAATAGCTGCGGGCCAGCTCGGCGCCGCCCTCCAGCACCAGCATGCGAAAACAGCAAACCAGCGCGCCGCTGCGGGTCTCGTGCACCAGAATATGGGAACAGACATCGTCAAAGGCGTCGCGGTCGGGCGCGCCGGTGCGAAAGGCGCGCGTGCGCAGCGCCTGCGCGGCGGCAATATCCCCGGGCGTCCCGGCCAGAGATGCCCGGTACCGGCCCTTGGTCAAAAGCGGCATGACCCCTCCGCGATCCGTTTGCAGAATTCTAGTGCCGCGGCCTCTAGCACACAAGATATGACCGCGGCATGACCGCCGGCCCGTCCCGGTGTAAAACCCGCTGCGGAACCCGGTACCGGGCCCGGATCACTCCTCCAGGACGTTGCCCGGGTTGAAGCGGCCGAGGTTGCCCAGCAGCTGGCGCAGGAAGGTCTTGTCCGCGACGCTGGAGCTGGTCACACGGCGCTGCAACGGAATCGTGCGGCCATCCTCGAGCCCGTAGCGTTCGATGCCGCGCACCACGCCGCGCTGATCGAAGTTGATCGCCACCACCTCGCGCGAGACGACTTTGGGCGCGGCGGCGCCATAGTGGCGCATACGGCTGGACACGTAATAGAACCCGCTGTCCTTCAGCACGCCGGAGGAGGTTGGCGGACCGACCGCCTCGATCACGCTGTCGCGGGTGTCCTTGCCCACCTGAATCGCGTCCAGGTCTTCCGGCGTGGGCACATAGCCGTGATTGCGATAGGTCGCGGCACAGCCCGCCACGGCCAGCACCGCCAGCCCCAGGACGGCGCTGCGCAGGACCGCTTTCAGCGGGGAGACGGATGCA
Source organism: Antarcticimicrobium luteum (assembly GCF_004358185.1). Taxonomy (GTDB): domain Bacteria; phylum Pseudomonadota; class Alphaproteobacteria; order Rhodobacterales; family Rhodobacteraceae; genus Antarcticimicrobium; species Antarcticimicrobium luteum. The sequence goes on along the minus strand of NZ_SMUV01000041.1, from coordinate 22,492 downwards.
AACATGGAAGCCCTTTCGCCTTGGCTTTTCTGTGCCTGACATCCCGCTTATATAAACTGTGCCCACGGTTCAAGATTGCGTAAACCCCTGAAGGAAGGCAAAGCCCGCCAATGACCGACACCCCCGCGCTGCGCGTGGCCGAGCTGCCACAGAATGCCCCGACCCCGTTCGACCTGTCCCCGGACGCCGGGGCACGCGCCGCGCTGGCCGGCGAGCTGGGGCTGAGCGCCCTGCGCAAGTTGCGCTTTACCGGCCGGATCGTCGCCCATGGCGCCCGCGACTGGCTGCTGGAGGGGCACCTGGGCGCCACCGTGGTACAGCCCTGTGTCGTCACGCTGGACCCGGTGACCACCCGGATCGAGAGCGACGTGCGCCGCCTTTTCCTTGCCGAGATGCCCGAAGATCACGATGAGGCCCCCGAGGTGGAAATGCCCGACGATGACACCATCGAGGCGCTGGGCGCGTGGATCGACCCGGCCGCCGTGATGGCCGAGGCGCTGGCGCTGGCGTTGCCGCTCTATCCGCGCAAGGCGGACGCCGATCTGGGCGAGGCGGTCTTTACCGCGCCGGGCAAGATGCCGATGCGCGACGAGGACGCCCGCCCCTTTGCCGGGCTTGCCGGGTTGCGCAACACGCTGAAACAGGGCAAATGACGCATGGGAACCCGCCGCCGCACGGCGTCGGGAAGAATCGGTTGCACGGCAGAGAAAACACAGTATTTTCGCCCGCTCATCCGAATTAGGGTTGGACATCGCGCAGGCTGCGGCCTAAACGCACGTCACGCCGTAAGACACGGAATCGAAACATGGCTCGCGGGACCGCCCGGAGCCCCAATCAGACAAGGGTTGAGACATGGCCGTCCAACAGAACAAAGTATCCAAGTCGCGCCGCAACAACCGCCGGGCGCATGATGCCTTGGTTGCTGCAAACCCCAACGAATGCTCGAACTGCGGTGAGCTCAAGCGTCCACACCACGTGTGTCCGTCCTGCGGCCATTACGCCGACAAAGAGGTTGTCGCCATGGCGGATGAGATCGACCTGGACGAGGACGCGGCATAAGCCACGCCGAAACAGCCTGCGCATGACGGCCAAGCCCGACCAGATGCCTGATCGACCCCGCCCCCAGGGCGAGCGAATCGTTATTTCGGTCGACGCGATGGGTGGCGATGCCGGGCCTGGCGTTGTGATCGCGGGAATGGCGCAATCCGCCAAGAAGAACCCCGATATCGGGTTCATCCTGCACGGGCCGGAAGATACACTGAAAAAGCTGGTCGCGCGCCGCCGCATCCTTGCGGGGTGCGTGTCTTTTCGTGACGCGGCGGATGTCGTCACGATGGAGGACAAGCCCAGCCATGTGATGCGCCACGGCAAGAGCACCTCGATGTGGTCGACGCTGACCTCGGTGCGCGACGGCGAGGCGCATGGCGCGGTGTCCTGCGGCAATACCGGGGCGCTGATGGCGCTGAGCATCCTGTGCCTGCGCCGGCTTCCCGGCATCAGCCGACCGGCGATCGCGGTGCTGTGGCCATCGCGCAATCCGCAGAGCTTCAACGTGATGCTCGATGTCGGCGCCGATGTGCGCGCCGATGCCCAGGATCTGCTGCAATATGCGCTGATGGGCGCCTCCTATGCGCGCAACGGCATGAACCTGCCGCGGCCGCGGATCGGGCTGCTGAATGTCGGCACCGAAGAGCACAAGGGCCGCCCCGAGCTGAAAGAGGCGCACGGTCTGATCGCGCGCTTTGCCGACCAGGCCCATTTCGATTTCGTCGGTTTCGTCGAGGGGCGCGACATCCCCGGCGATGTCGCCGATGTGATCGTCACCGACGGGTTCACCGGCAATGTGGCGATCAAGACCGGCGAAGGCACCGCCAGCCTGATCGGCGAGCTGCTGCGCGAGGCGTTCCGCTATTCGCCGCTGTCGCGGCTGGCCTCGGTGCTGGCGATCACCTCGCTGCGCCGGCTGCAGAAACGGATCGATCCCAGCCGTGTCAACGGCGGCGTGTTTCTGGGGCTGAACGGCACGGTGGTGAAATCTCATGGCGGCGCCGACGCCACCGGGGTTTCCTCGGCGATCAAGCTGGCCTTTCAACTGGCGCAGTCGGGTTTTTCCGAACGGCTCGCAGCGCGGGTTGCATCCACCGCCGCCCTTGCAGAAGATGCCCTGACCGCGGACCCCGACGCCGGCAAGACCAATCAGAATAATGAAGGCGGACCAAAGGCATGACGAAACGTTCTGTGGTCATCGGCGTCGGCCATTACCTGCCCGAACGGGTGGTTCCCAACGCGGAATTCGAAAAGACCCTAGATACCTCCGACGAGTGGATTCGCAGCCGCTCGGGCATCGAGCGGCGCCATTTCGCCGCCCCGGACGAGACCACGTCGGATCTGGCCACCTATGCGGCCCAGGCCGCGCTTGCCGATGCCGGGCTCGAGGCCGGGGATATCGACGCGATCATCCTGGCCACCTCGACCGCGGATCTCACCTTTCCCTCGGTGGCGACCATGGTGCAGTCGCGGCTGGGCATGACGCGCGGCTTTGCCTTTGACGTCCAGGCTGTCTGCGCCGGCTTCATCTATGCGCTGTCCAACGCCAACGCGCTGATCCTGTCGGGCCAGGCCAACCGGGTCCTGGTGATCGGGGCCGAGACCTTCAGCCGGATCCTCGACATGAACGACCGTGCCACCTGTGTGTTGTTCGGCGACGGCGCCGGCGCGCTGGTGCTGGAGGCGCAGGAGGGCAAGGGCACCCCGGAGGATCGCGGCATCCTCGCCGCCGATCTCAATTCCGATGGCAGCTACCGCGAGATGCTTTATGTCGATGGCGGCGTCTCGACCACCGGTACCGCCGGCAAGCTGCGGATGCAGGGCAACCCGCTGTTCCGTCAGGCGGTGGAAAAGCTGGCCTCGACCGCGGACGCGGCGCTGGCCCGGGCCGGTCTGGGCCATGAGGACATCGACTGGATCGTACCGCATCAGGCCAATATCCGCATCATCCAGGGCACCGCGAAAAAGCTGGGGCTGAGCATGGACAAGGTGGTGGTCACCGTCCAGGATCACGGCAACACCTCGGCCGCGTCGATCCCGCTGGCGCTGTCGGTCGGGAAGGCGCGCGGCCAGATCAAGCCCGGCGATCTGCTGGTCACCGAGGCGATCGGCGGCGGTCTGGCCTGGGGTGCGGTCGTCCTGCGCTGGTAAGAACGCGGTTTTCCACCTAAAACACCTCGCGCAATTCATTGATATTGACAGTGAATTTGCGCTGGCCCTATTCTCCGGGATCAAAACGGGGGATGAAATGGGTTCAAAAACTCTCACGCGGATGGATCTCAGCGAGGCGGTGTTCCGCGAGGTCGGGTTGTCCCGCAATGAAAGCGCCCAGCTCGTCGAAAGCATGCTGGAGCATATTTCCGATGCGCTGGTGCGCGGCGAGCAGGTCAAGATCTCGTCCTTCGGCACCTTCAGCGTGCGCGACAAGTCGGCCCGAATCGGCCGCAATCCCAAGACCGGCGAAGAGGTTCCGATCCAGCCCCGCCGGGTGCTGACCTTCCGTCCATCGCACCTGATGAAAGACCGGGTCGCCGCCGGAAACCGGAAATAAGCGGGTTTCGCGCCGATGACCAAATCCCCCGATGCCTTTCGCACCATCAGCGAAGTTGCGGCCTGGCTCGGGGTGCAGGCGCATGTACTGCGATTCTGGGAAAGCAAGTTCACCCAGGTCAAGCCGGTCAAGCGCGCCGGCGGTCGGCGCTATTACCGCCCCGCGGACATGCGGCTGATCGGCGGCATCAAGACTCTGCTGCATGACGAGGGCATGACCATTAAGGGCGTGCAGAAGATGCTGCGCGAACAGGGCGCGGCCCATGTAGCGGCCCTGTCGCCGCTGCTGGACGGCGACGACAGCGGCGACGCCCCGGCGCCGGGCGGCACGGTTCTGGCCTTCAAGGCCAAGTCTCCGCCGGAGAAGAAGGCCCGCAGCACGCCGGTGCCCGTCCCGGACCCGTCCGCGGCGCCTGCCCCCACTCCCGGGGCGCCAGCGCCCACCAAGGCCCCGTCCGGTACGCCGGCGGCCTCCGGCCTTCCGTCCTTTCTCAACAAACCGGAGCAGCCGGTCGCGCCCACCGCGCGCGCCCCTGCCACGCCCCCCATCGCACCGGCCGCTGCGGCACCGTCCGACCCATCGGATGCGCCGGAGCCGGAGCCGCCCTACACCCCCGGCCCGCTCGGCCATCTGGCCGGTGTGACCACGCTCAGCCTGAGCCAGGCGAATGAAATCGCGCCGCTGACCCGGGCGCTGAGGGCCTGGTTCGATCGCGTTGAAAAAGCCGGGCAGGCCTAGCGGAATTTTCCATGTTTTCCCCTTGCCCCCGGCCGCAAAACCAGTATGAAGACCCTCACGTCGGGCTATGGCGCAGCCTGGTAGCGCGTCCGTCTGGGGGACGGAAGGTCGCAGGTTCGAGTCCTGCTAGCCCGACCAATTTACGCCGACGTAACAAGAAATCAGGCCGCGACACCCCGCGCGGCGGGGATGTGGCATGACCGGCGTTTGCCCCGACCATCAGATCCGCGCGATGATAGGCAGCGGCGCGATCCGCGCCGCGGCGGCGGTTCTGGACGAACAGGTGCAACCCGCCAGCCTCGATCTGCGTCTGGGCAAGACCGCCTATCGCATCCGCGCCTCATTTCTTGCCGGCCATGGCCGCACCGTCGCCGAGCGTCTGGACGAATTCGAGATGCACCGCATCGACCTGAGCGACGGCGCCGTGCTGGAAAAGGGTTGCGTCTATCTGGTGCCACTGGAGGAAACGCTCGATCTGCCCGCCGATATGAGCGCGGTTGCCAATGCCAAAAGCTCCACCGGCCGGCTCGACCTGCTGACCCGCACCATCACCGACGGCGGCGCCGAGTTCGACCGCATCGCGCCGGGCTATTGCGGCCCGCTCTACGCCGAGATCTGCCCGCGCAGCTTTTCCGTGCTGGTGCGCCCGGGCATGCGGCTGAACCAGATCCGTTTCCGCCTCGGCCAGGCGGTGCTGAGCGACGGCGATCTGCGCGCGCTGCACGCCGAAACCCCGCTGGTGGACGGCGAGGCGGTGATCGAACAGGGGCTTGGTTTCTCGGTCGATCTGCGCCCCGAGGGGTCCGATCTGGTCGGGTATCGCGCCAAGCCGCATACCGGGGTGATCGACCTCGACCGCATCGGCGCCTACGATCCCGCCGAGTTCTGGGAAGAGGTCCGCAGCAAGACCGGACAGATCATCCTCGATCCCGGCGCCTTCTACATCCTGGTCAGCCGCGAGGCGGTGCATATCCCGCCCGACTACGCCGCCGAAATGGCCCCCTATCTGGCCATGGTGGGCGAGTTCCGGGTGCATTACGCCGGCTTTTTCGACCCCGGCTTCGGCCATGCGGCGGCCGGCGGGGCCGGCGCGCGCGGCGTGCTCGAGGTGCGCTGCCACGAGGCCCCCTTTGTGCTGGAACACGGCCAGGTGGTCGGCCGGCTGGTCTATGAGCGGATGACGTCGCAGCCCGCCCGCCTTTATGGGGCCGGCATCGCCTCGAACTACCAGGGCCAGGGGCTCAAGCTGTCCAAACATTTCCGGGCCGGATAACCCTCCCGACCATCCGTCACCGCGCGCCGCATCTTTACCGCGCCCGTCCGGATGATCGGCCTGGGGACCGCGACCCGCTCAGCGCGAATTGCGCCGCAGGGCATAGGCCTCGCGCCGGGCGCGGCGGGCCTGGCGCCGGGCGCTCTCTTCCGGGGCGGACGCCCCGGCGGGCTGCGGCCGCGCCTGCTGCGCGGGGCGGCTGACCGGCGCCTGCTGCGCCTGCCCCTCTCCCGCCTGCTGCTCTCCCGCCTGCTCCTGCCGTGCCTGCTCTTCTTCCTGTGGCGGCAGGTCCGGCAGCGGCGCGGGTCCGGGCATGGCGGCCCGCGGCGCGGGCTGCGGCGACGGTAGCGGTGATGGTTGCGGCGCCGCCGGTTCGGCGACCTGCGACCGGCGCGCCTTGCGCGACTTGCGTGTCTTGCCGAGATTGGCGGCGGCGTTGATCCCTGCGTTGACCCCGCCGTGGATCGCGCGCCGCATCAACAGCCGCAGGACCATATTCAGGATCTGGTTCAGGTTCATCTCCGGTTTCCCTTGCTGCTCGCCGTCAACATAGGATCCGAATTTGCCGATTTCAGGGCATTTCCCGGGTCAATCCTCGAAAAGCTCGGACTGCCCCTCGATCACCTCGTCGTCCTCATCCTCATCCTCGTCCGGCAGACCCAGCGGCCCCGGCGGCGGGCGGTTCTCCAGCAGGCCGGCCGCACGCAGCTCTTTGAGGCCCGGCAGGTCGCGCGCGGTCTCCAACCCGAAATGATCCAGGAACTGCGGCGTCACCACAAAGGTTACCGGACGGCCCGGCGTCATCTTGCGCCGCCCGAACCGGATCCATTCCATCTCGAGCAGCTGGTCGATGGTGCCCCGGCTGACCGAGACGCCCCTGATTTCCTCGATCTCGGCGCGGGTGCAGGGCTGATGATAGGCGATGATCGCCAGCGTCTCGATCGCCGCACGGGACAGTTTGCGCGTCTCGACCGTCTCTTTCTGCATCAGATACCCGAGATCGGGCGCGGTGCGGATCGCCCAGGCGTCGCCCACCCGGACCACCCGCACGCCGCGTCCCTCGTAGCGCTTGCGCAGATGCACCAGCGCCTCGGCCGGATCGCAGCCATGCGGCATCCGCGCCTCCAGATCGCGCACCGTGACCGGCTCGGCGCTGGCGAACAGCACCGCCTCGACCATCCGCTCCTGCTCGCCCATCGGCGGCGCCTCGAACAGGGTCTCGCCGGGGGTGTCGTCCTGTTGCTCGTCGCTCACGGCCTCTTGTCCCTCCTGCGCAATTGGATCGGGGCGAACATGTCGCTCTGCCGTATCTCCATATGCCCCTCTTTGACCAGTTCCAGCGAGGCGGCAAAGGTCGCCGCCGTGGCCGAGCGGCGCCGCACCGGATCCTCCTCCCAGCCGTCGGGCAGATAGCTGGTGATGTCGGTCCACTGGCCGGCAAACCCGATCAGCGGGCGCATCCGCTCCAGCGCCTGCTCCATGGTAAAGACATTGTGCCGATCCATCACAAAGGGGCGGAATTCATCCCGTGTCCGGATCCGTGCATAGCCCTGCATCAGATCCAGCAGCGTGGCCGAATAGGTCACGGTGCGGATGCGCATCACATCCTCGCGCTGGCCGCGGGCAAAGAAGTCACGCCCCATCTGGTCGCGCGCCATCAGCCGGGCAGCGACATCGCGCATCGCCTGCAACCGTTCCAGCTGGAACGCCAGATGCGCCGCCAGTTCCTCGCCCGAGGGGCCCTCTTCGCTGGGGTCGGGCGGCAGCAGCAGGCGCGATTTCAGGAACGCCAGCCAGGCCGCCATCACCAGGTAATCGGCGGCCAGCTCGATCCGCAGCGTCTTGGCCTTTTCGACGAAGATCAGATACTGGCGCGCCAGTTGCAGAACGCTGATCTTGCGCAGATCCACCTTCTGCGTGCGCGACAGCATCAGCAACACGTCGAGCGGGCCCTCGAACCCGTCGACATCCACGATCAGCGCCTCGGCCGCCAGCCGTTCGGTGACCGAGAGCGTCTCTTCCTCAAACAGGTCTCTATCCGCCATAGACCTCACCGCCCATGAGGGCAGAAAGCTCTTCCTCGGCGGCACGAATGTCAAGCGTCCCGGGCGCCCGGCGGGCGGCCAGCGCCGCCTCGGCCCGGGCCTGCGCCGCCGCGCCCATCGTGCCCGACGCCTCGGCCACCGCGATCCGTTCGGCCAGCGTTCCGTTGCAATGCAGCACCACGTCGCAGCCGGCCGCCAGCGCGGCGCGGCTGAGGGTGCCGAGATCGCCCTTTAGCGCCCTCATCGAGATGTCGTCGGTCATGATCAGACCCTGAAAGCCGATCCGCTCGCGGATCAGCCGCATCACCGGGGCCGAAAGCGTCGCCGCCGCGCCGTCGATCGCGTCATAGACCAGATGCGCGGTCATCCCCATCGGCAGGTCATTCAACGCCCGGAATGCCTCGAAATCGGTCCCGTCCAGCGTTTCGGCATCGGCCGCCACATGCGGCAGGTCGAAATGGCTGTCCTGCGTCGCCCGTCCGTGGCCGGGGATATGTTTCAGCACCGGCAGCACGCCGCCATCCAGCAGCCCGTCGGCGACCGCGCGGGCCAGACCGGCCACCGTCGCGGGATCGCCGCCGTAACAGCGGTTCTTCAGAAACGTGTGGGTCTGCTCAAAGGCCAGATCGGCCATCGGCGCGCAATCGGTATCAATGCCAAGCCCGCGCAGTTCGTCGGCGATCAGGCGATAGCGCAGGTACATCGCCCGCTCCGCCCCCTCGCCCGCGCGCGTCACGTGATCCAGCGGCGGCAGCCATTCGCGCCCCAGCGGCGCGCGCAGCCGCTGCACGCGCCCGCCCTCCTGGTCGATCAGGATCGGACAATCCCGGCCCACCGTCTCGCGGAAATCGCCGCAGAGCGCGCGGATCTGCCCGGCACTGTCTATGTTGCGCGCAAACAGGATAAAGCCAAAGGGGTCGGCATCGCGGAAGAACGCCCGCTCTTCGCCGCTCAGCCGCAGCCCGTCGGCGTCGAGGATCGTCGCCCCGAAGCTCACCGCGCGGTGACCGGGATGCAGTCGGCGTTCTCGGCTACCAGCGCCGAGCAGAACCGGCGCGCGTCGGACAGATCCTCGAATCCAATCGCCCGCAGCCGGTAGAAGGTGCGCCCGCCGCTGCTGGCCTGCTGGATCACCCGCTGTTTTCCATCCAGATACTCGCCGAAACGGTTGGCCAGACGGTCCCATTCGGCGCGGGCCAGTTCGGGCGTATCAAAGGCGCCAAGCTGGGCCAGGCGCGCGCCATCCGGAACCGTGTCGGGGGCGACATCAAGGCTGGCCACCGCATCCTGCGCCGCGCTCAGCGCCGCCGCCACATCCGCCCCCATCGCCGCGGCGGAATCGAAGCGTGCCGGGCGGACGTGCGGGCGCAACGAACGGCGCAGCCCGGGGCCGTTCAACACCGCGGGCCGGACCGTCGCGGCGGTGATTTCGGTCTCGTCCTGCGCCGTGTCCCCTGTCGCGGACGGGGAGCCGCCGGACAACGGCACCGGCTGCACGATCCGGTCCTGTTCCGGCGCCGCCGGCGCGCGTCCCGCGCCCGACAGCGGCTCCACGCCTCTGGTCAGTTCCTCGACCAGGGCCGCCACCTGCGCGTCGGGTGGCGTGCCCGGCTGTGTGTCGGCCCGCCGGTCCAACGATCCGGCATCGGCCGAGACGGCCATCGCCGCGCCAAGCACGCCCATCGGGGCATCCTCGTCGGCCAGTTCCACCGGGCGCGGCGCCAGCGCCAGCCGATCCGGCGGCGCCGCCGCCGTGCCCTCGGCTGCGACCGCGTTGACCGCCAGCCCCTGATGGTCGGCCGGACGTCCGCCGGGATCCTCGGGCAGCACCCGCATCGGCCCCACCAGCGCCCGCACCACCGGCACGCCGCTCACATCCCGCATCATCAGCTTGTAGCCCCAGACACCGACGCCAACCACCAGCGCCAGCGATGCCAGCGCCCCGGCAACATTCATCGCCCGGCCAAACGAGCCCTGGGAAAGCGTGGCGCCCTGCGCGCGCGCCGGATCCATTCCGGGCTGCGCGGCCGCATCGTCCGCATAAAGCTCGTCCCCGTACACCCCATAGGTGTATTCGATTTTCGCCATGTCCGCCTCGCTGCCCCTTCGGCGTGGAAAATTTCCACGCCCGGGGTCTCTTGCTATCTGCCTCGGGCCGGCGGTTCGGGCGGTTTTGTCACCGCATCTCCTGCGCCGGCGTCACCCCAAGAATACCAAGACCGGCGGAAATAACAACGGATACGGCCCGCGCCAGGGCCATTTTTGCATGGCTTGTGGCCGTGTCGTCCTCTTGGAGGAAGCGCAGCCCGGGCAATTCGTTGCCCCGGTTCCACAACGCATGGAACTCTCCGGCCAGCTCATAGAGGTAGAAGGCGACGCGATGCGGCTCATGCGAGCGGGCGGCGATCTCGACCAGACGCGGCCATTCGGCCAGCTTGCGGGCCACCGCCAGTTCGGCCTCATGGCCGACCGAGGACAGATCCGCCGCCGCGAGCGTGGCGTCATCGCCGGCGATGCCGGCCAGCTCTGCCTTGCGCAGCACGCTCATCACCCGCGCATGGGCGTATTGTACATAAAAGACCGGATTATCCCGGCTTTGCTCCAGCACCTTGTCGAAATCGAAGTCCAGCGGCGCGTCGTTCTTGCGCGTCAGCATGACAAAGCGGGTCACGTCCGGACCCACCTGCTCAACCACGTCGCGCAGCGTCACGAAGTTTCCCGCCCGCTTGGACATCTTGAAGGGCTCGCCGTTCTTCCACAGCTTGACCAGCTGCGTCAGCTTGATGTCGAGCGGCACCCGCCCCTCGGACAGCGCGCTGACCGCCGCCTTCATCCGTTTGACATAGCCGCCGTGATCGGCACCGAAGACGTCGATCAGCTCGTCGAAGCCACGGGTGATCTTGTCATAGTGATAGGCGATGTCGGGGGCGAAATAGGTCCAGCCGCCGTCCGATTTCATGATCGGCCGGTCGACGTCGTCGCCATGATCGGTCGATTTGAACAGGGTCTGCTCGCGCGGTTCCCAATCCTCGGGGGTCTTGCCCTTGGGCGGCTCCAGCACGCCGCGATAGATCAGCCCCCGCCCCCGCAGAAAATCGATCGCCGCCTCGATCTTGCCGGTGCCATAGAGCGATTTCTCGGAAAAGAACACGTCCATCTCGACGCCGAGCGCGGCCAGATCGGCACGGATCAGGTCCATCATCTTGTCGGTGGCGTAATCGCGCAGCTGTTCCAGCCAGACCGCTTCGGGCTGGTCCACGTAGCGGTCGCCGACCTCTTTCGCCAGCGTCTCGCCGACCTCGATCAGGTATTCGCCGGGATAGGTGCCGTCGGGAAATTCCACCGCCCTCCCCAGCGCCTCGAGATAGCGCAGGTAGACCGAGCGCGCCAGCACATCGACCTGGGCACCGCCGTCGTTGATATAGTATTCGCGTGTGACGTCATTGCCGCAATAGGCCAGCAGGCTGGCCAGCGCATCGCCGAAAACCGCACCCCGGGTATGACCCACGTGCAGCGGCCCGGTGGGGTTCGCCGAGACGTATTCGACGTTGACCTTGTGCCCCTGCCCCATGTCCGAGCGGCCATAGCCATCGCCCTGTTGCAGAACCGCGCCGATCACGCCGCGCCAGACATCGCCTGACAGCCGCAGGTTCAGGAACCCCGGCCCCGCCACCTCGGCGGTTTCGATCCGCGTATCGCCGCCCAGCCGGTCAGCCAGCGCCACGGCGATGTCGCGCGGCTTCATCCCGGCGGGCTTGGCCAGCACCATCGCGGCGTTTGTCGCCATGTCGCCATGGGCCGGATCGCGCGGCGGCTCGACCGTCACGTTGTCGAAGGACAAGCCCGCAGGCAGGGTCCCGTCCTCGGTCAGGGCGTTGAGCGCATCGGTCACCAGCGCACGGATATCCGCGAAAATGTTCATACCGTTCTTTCCTTCAGGGGGCGCGGCGTGGGTCTAGCATCTCTGCGGGCAGGGTCAATCCTGTCCGCTCGCGCCCTGGTCGTCCGCGTTGTCGTCTTCGCCGCTCTCCTCCGGCGGCGACAGGTGGATGACGGTGGCGCCGGCGGTCAACTCCGGCGGGGTTTCGTCATCGGCGAAGCATTCGAAGATGCGCAACTCGCCCTTGGCCGGCAATTCGCCGATCGGGACGCTCTCCGGGTAGCGCCGCCAGAAGGCCTCCGGTCCGAAATCCTCACTCAGACGGGTGCTGCGGACGCGCCAGCCCTCGTGCATCCGCTTGTTGAGCTCTCCATAGGTCAGCCCGCCGGCCAGCCGCTTGCCGCCCAGCGTGGTGCGCAGGGCATGGCGGCGCGTCTCGCGCGTGTCGCGGCGCAGCTGGAACACGTTGCCGCGCCCGTATTCCGGCGCCAGGTCGGTGGCCACCAGCGTGTTGTAGGCATCGTTGTCGGTGGCCGCGATCACCGTGTCGTAACCGATCAGGTCCAGCTTGAATTCCGCTGTTTCCGACAGGATGTCGCCGTAGAATGTGTGCAGGCCCGCGTTGCGCGCCCCGCGCAGGCGGATCAGGTTGGCGTCGGTGATCAGCGCCGGGATCTCCAGCCGCTGCAACGCCTCGGCGAAGGATGTCGCGAAGGCCGAACCGCCCACCAGCACCAGGCCGGGCCGGCCCGGCGCCGTCAGGCCCAGGGCACGGGCCAGTGGCGCCAGCGTGAAGCCGTGCAGCACCACCGTGGCGACCACCACCGCAAAGGCCAGCGGCGGGATCAGGGCGGCGTCCTCCAGCCCAACGGCCACCAGCCGCTCGCCGAACAGCCCCGCGACGGCGATCAGGACCACGCCGCGCGGGCCGGTGAAGGCCACCAGCAGCCGTTCACGCCACGGCACACCGGTCAGCGCCAGCGCCAGCAGCACCGCGGCGGGCCGCGCCAGCAGGATGAGCACGACGACGAACAGCCCCGCCCGCCAGTCGAGTACCGAGAGCGCGTCCAGGTTCATCCCTGCCGCCAGCAGGACGAACACGCCCGAGACCAGCAGGATCGTGGCATGCTCCTTGAAGCGGCGCATCTCGGCATATGAGGGCAGCTCCGCATTGGCGATCCAGATGCCCATGACGGTCACCGCCAGAAGCCCGCTTTCGTGCAGCACCCCGTCGGCCAGCGCGAAGACGCCCAGCACCGAGGCGAAGAGCACCGGCACCTTCATGTATTCCGCCACCAGCCCCCGGTCGAAGGCCCGCGCCAGGCCCCAGCCCGCGCCGAGGCCGACCAGGGTGGCGAAACCGATGCCGCGCCCCAGTTCCCACAGGGCATAGCCCGCGGTCATGTCGGCATGCACCACCACCACGATCTGAAAGGCCAGCACCGCGGCCAGCGCGCCGACGGGATCGTTGACGATCGCCTCCCACTGCAACAGCGCCGAGGGGCGCTGCTGCAACCGCGCGGTGCGCAAGAGCGGCGCGATCACCGTCGGCCCGGTGACGATCAGGATGCCGCCGAACACCGCCGCGCTTTCCCAGCCCAGCCCGGCCACGTAATGCAGCGCCAGTGTCGAGGACAGCCAGCCCAGCGGCGCGCCCAGAAACACCAGCCGGCGCACCCCCTCGGCGGCGCCGGCCAGGGAATGCAGGTTCAGCGTGAGACCACCCTCGAACAGGATGATCGCCACGGCGATCGCGATCATCGGCCCCATCAGCTCGCCGATATCGCGACGCGGATCGAACACCCCCAGCACCGGGCCGATCAGCAGCCCGGCCGCCAGCATCAGCACGATGGCCGGCAGCCGCAGTTTCCAGGCCAGCCATTGCGAGCCGACGCCAAGCGCGCCCACCAGCGCGAAGGCGGTGATCGGCGTCAGTGCGCCGTCGACGGGCGTTGCCATTCCTGCGCCCCCTTTCCGGGTCAGATCAGACGCGCATGCTCCTGCAGCGCGAAACGGTCGGTCATCCCTGCAATATAATCGGAAATGATCCGCGCCACAGCGGTTTCGTCGCGGGCGGCGCGGGCCAGATCGGGATGCCAGCGCGCCGGCAACAGGCCGGGATCGGCCAGGAACAGCGCGAACAATTCCTCGACCACCACCGCCACCTCGGCGCGCTTTTTCATCACGCTGGGGGCGCGATACATGCGGCGGAAGAGAAAGGCGCGGATTTCCTTCAGATCGTCCCACAGCGGCGGCGAGAAACAGACCACCGGACGGCCCAGCAGGCGGATCTGTTCCACAGACTGCGCGCCGCTTGTCGCAAGAGCGGCACGGGCGGTGTCGATCACATCGGCCACCATCACCCCGAACACCCGGCGCAACGCCTCGTGCCGGCGCCGGTTCAGGTCGAGACCTGGATATTTCGCGTCGACCTTTTCATAGGCCGGACCGACGATGGGCAGCACAGCGATGTCGTCGTCGGTGAACAGCCCGGCGCGCAGCCCGTCGTGCAGGTCGTGGTTGTTATAGGCGATGTCGTCGGACAGGGCGGCCACCTGCGCCTCGGCGCTGGCATGGGTGTGCAGTTCAAGATCGATGGCGGCGTTGCATTCGGCCAGCGCCCAGGGCAGATCGCCCACCACCGGGCCGTTGTGCTTGGCGATCGCCTCAAGGGTTTCCCAGGTCAGGTTCAAGCCGTCGAATTCGGCATAGTGCCGTTCCAGCACGGTGACGATGCGGATCGCCTGGGCGTTGTGGTCGAACCCGCCATAGGGCGCCATCAGCGCGTGCAGCGCGTCCTCTCCGGTATGGCCGAAGGGCGTGTGGCCCAGATCGTGCGCCAGCGCCACCGCCTCGGTCAGTTCCTGGTTCAGCCCCAGCGCGCCGGCGATGGTGCGCGCCACCTGCGCCACCTCGATCGAATGGGTCAGCCGGGTGCGATAATTGTCACCCTCATGCTCGACGAAAACCTGGGTCTTGTGCTTCAGCCGCCGAAAGGCGCTGGCGTGGATGATCCGGTCCCGGTCCCGCTGGAAACAGGAGCGAAAGCTGCTTTCCTCTTCCGCAACCAGCCGACCGCGGCTGCGTTCCGGATCCGAGGCATAGGGGGCGCGCATCTGCCGTCCTTGTTCTTGTGCCTGTGCTCGCGGCCTCTATATTGGAAAGCAAGAGGAATTCAAACGCCGGAGTGATCCATGAACCTGCCCCCCAAAGTGACCGAGCGTGCCTTTGCCCGCCTGGCCGAGATCGGCGCCGCCGACCAAGGCAAGGCGCTGCGCGTGGCCGTCGAGGGCGGCGGCTGCTCGGGCTTTCAATACGACATCGCGCTGGATGAGCCGGCCGAGGACGATCTGGTGCTGGAAAGCGCGGGCCAGAAGGTCGTCGTCGACACCGTGTCCCTGCCGTTCCTGGCCAATGCCACCATCGACTTTACCGAGGAGCTGATCGGCGCGCGGTTCGTCATCGACAATCCCAACGCCACCTCCTCCTGCGGCTGCGGCACCTCGTTCTCGATGTAATCGGCACCGGGGGCGGCTGGACCGGGGCGGCTGGGCTTTGCGGCGACCAGAATAGCCGGTCCTCAAACCGTTACGCGTCTGTCTTGACGTTTCCGAGCAAACCGGACCGCCCCCATCGGACGCCCTGCGGAACCACCTGATCCCAGACCAGATAGGCCCCGCTGGCGATCAGGATCGCCACCCCGAGATAGGTGCCCGGCCCCGGCCATTCGCCGAACCCCAGCGCCCCCAGGACCACCATCCAGATGAATTGCAGGTTCATCAGCGGCGTCACCGCATAGGCCGCGAGCAGCCGCAGCGCCACAACCAACAGCCAGCGCGCCGCGAAGAGCAGCAGCGCATAACCCGCGATCCAGCCCAGATCCGCGCCCCGCATCGGCACCCAGACAAACGGCAGCGCCAGGGCCATCACCACGAAAACCGCCATGTTCGGGTAAAAGACCTGGGCCAAGGCGTTGCTTTCATATCGGCCTATAAACCGCGCCATTATCATGGAAAATGTCCCGCTAATCGACGCCATGAGCGCATAGGCATGGCCTGCCGAAACCGATTTCAACCCGGCCGGAAACAGGCACATCACCCCGACCGCACCGGCCGCCAGCGCCACCCAGGCCGCCGGGCGCGCGTGTTCGCGCAGGATCGGCCCGGACATCAGCCCGGCCAGGATCGGCATCAGCGCGATGAACAGGAACACATCGGCAAAGGGCAGCAGCCGGAACGCCTGAAAGAAGCTGACCGCCGCGATGACCGTCGCCCCCGCGCGCAGCGCCATGGCGCGCGGACAGCGCGTCGCCAAACCCCGCCGCTGGCGCGGATGGCGGTCGGCCAGAATGCTCAACCCCATGACCATCAGCCCGCTCAGACAATACATCTGCGGCGCGGCATAGCCGCCCCCGACCAGCTTGGTGATCGCATCGGCCCCGGCGATCAGCGCGGTATAGACCACCACCAACGCCACTCCGGCCAGCACCGCGGCGCGCCGGGCGCGCCCGGCGAGGACCGCGGCCCCGCTCACCCCACGCCCCCGGCACGGGCAAAGCCGGCAAAGAATTCGCCGAACCTGTCGCTGCTGGCCTCGGCCTCGGTCAGGATGTCACGGCCGATCTCGCTGAGCGCGGCGGCCACATGCGGGCGCATCGCGGTCCAGTCCCGGCTGCGCGCGGCGTCCAGCCGGAACATCGCATGCGACATCTGCCGCAGCGGCGCCGCCGGCACCGGCGGGCGGTAAAAGCTCATCGGCCCGGGCTCGGCCGGTTTCACGAAATCGCGCCCGCCGCGCAGCGCCAGCAGCCAGGAATTGACGAAATATGCGTGATAGTCATCCGCCGCACCGGCCGGCGGGCCAATCGCCACGTCAAAGCGATGCGTCTCGCCCTCCAGCCAGTGTTCCCAGATTGGCGAGGGCGACCGCCCGGCATAGCGCAGCGCGATGCAGATCTCGGCCAGAAGATCGGCGTTCTGATCGAGATAGGCGAGCAGACCGGCGAATTCGAGACTGGTCACCGCATCAAGGTCCAGCTCCGGATCGCGCCGCCCGTATTCGCTGAGATAGAACACGATATGGGTCAGCTCATAGGCCGCCTTCTTGTTGGGCAGGGCAAAGGTTTCGGACCGGCCGATGAATGCGCGCAGCCGCGCCTCCAGCCCGTCGTCCGCCGCCGCGCGCGCGCCGCGCCGCGCCATCAGCCGCCGCGCCTCGGCCCGTTGCAGATCCGAGAGCTCAGCCCCGGCCAGCCCCTGCCGCGCGGTCCAAGCGCAAAGGGCCGCGCCCTTGTCGCCGGGCAGGCCCAGGTCCTCCAGATCCAGGCAGATCGACAGGATGAAACGGTAATATTGCGGGAAAAAGGACAGACGGCTTTCCGCGCTGTCATAAAACGCCGCGAGCGGCGCCAGCGCCGCCGGACCGGGCCGCGCGCCGGTGCATTCCAGGATGTTCAGCAGCTCCGCATTCTCTTTCAGCCAGAACACGTCCTCCTGACCGCGCCGATGCCCGGCAAAACAGCCGAGCAGGGCGGCATGGCGCGCCGCCCTGCCCTGACGATGCGGCGGGACGTTCAGGCGAACGACATTCGACATGACCTGCCTCCTTCATTCCCGGATGCGCTGCCTGTCCGCCCGCCCTGCTGCCTCAGCTACCCGAAGAGAACATCCAGGTCCCCTCGCCGGTGGCCGCCTCGCCGCCTGCCGTCGGCGCGGAGCCGGAGGAGAACATCGCCGTGCCCTCGCCCCGGACCGCCTCGGCACGGACCGCAGGGGCGGAACCGGAAGAGAACTGCGCGGTCTCATCGCCGCTCATCATGTCGCCGCCGGCCGCTGGCGCCGAGCCGGAGGAATACATCTCGGTGCCGGCGCCGCTGAACAGATCCCCGAGCAGATCCGCGTCGGCCGCGCCAATGTCGCAGTCTTGAATTTTCCGTTGAGCCGTCATCTGAGAAACCCCCGTTTGGTGCAGTTGATCACCGGATCAGGCTTGCACGACAAACGTGCTTCGCAAGATTTTTTTCATGTTCAGGATGTGTTTTCCCCAAATGCTCCACATCCGAAACCCGAACCAAGTATGCGAGACGCAATTTAAAGTTGAACGAAATCCACAGGGGAAAAATTCTTTTCCACACCCCTGTTTTGACGCCGTTTTTCAGCCCGGGACCGGATGCGATCCAACCGAATCACCATCCGGATCGGTCGAATCGCCCCACCTCGACCGCCCGCGCCTTGCCCCCGCAGACCGGATCGGCGATAGATCGCAAACCATCGCCCCCGGGAGGCCCGCCATGAAGATCGCCACCTTCAACATCAACGGGATCAAGGCCCGTGCCGCCGCGCTGACCGCCTGGCTCGACGCCGCGCAGCCCGACGTGGCCATCCTGCAAGAGATCAAGTCGGTCGATGAAAACTTCCCGCGCGAGTTGTTAGAAGAGCGCGGCTATAACGTCGAAACCCATGGCCAGAAAAGCTTTAACGGCGTGGCGATCCTGTCGAAACTGCCGCTGGAGGATGTGACCCGCGGATTGCCTGGCGACGATGATGACGAACAGGCCCGCTGGATCGAGGCCACGGTGGTGGGCAAGACCGCGCTGCGGCTCTGCGGGCTCTACCTGCCCAACGGCAACCCGGCGCCGGGGCCCAAGTTCGATTACAAGCTGGCCTGGATGGAGCGGCTGGAGACCCGCGCGCGCGCGTTGCTGGCGTCCGAAGAGCCGGCGATGATGGCTGGCGACTACAACGTCATCCCGCAGCCCGAGGATGCCGCCCGCCCCGAGGCCTGGGTCGAGGACGCGCTGTTTCGCCCCGAAAGCCGCGCTGCGTTTCAGCGGATCGTCAACCTGGGCTTCACCGACGCCCTGCGCACCCGGTTGCGCGGCCCCGGTCATTATACCTTCTGGGATTATCAGGCCGGCGCCTGGGCGCGGAACAACGGCATCCGCATCGACCATATCCTGCTGACCCCGCAGGCCGCCGACCTGATGCGCGACGTCGGCATCGACAAGGAGATCCGGGGCTATGACAAACCCTCGGACCACGTGCCGGTCTGGGTCGATCTGGATCTCTGACCGCGCCTTTCCGCCGCCCCGCGACGCCGCCATTGCCAGACCGTGCCGCCTGCGTGTTAATGGGGCCATGTTGGTACCCCGCTGTGACATGGTTCGGATAGCCCTCTGGGGCACGGTTCTGCTGCTTGCGGCCTGCGCGCAGCCATCCGCGCCACCTGCGAGCAGCACCGCGGCCGAGGCGCGGGCCGCCCCGCATATGTCCTTCCTGGCCGCCCCGCGCTTTGACGATCTCGACCCGCACGACTGGCAGGGCATCACGCCCGACAGTTACCCGGTCCACGGCGTCGACGTCTCGCGATACCAGGGCGCGATCGACTGGCACGCGGCCCGGCGCGGCGGCGTCGCCTTTGCCTATATCAAGGCGACCGAGGGCGGCGATCATTCCGACCCGATGTTCCGCGATCACTGGCATGGCACCCAGCGCGCCGGTGTCCGGCGCGGCGCCTATCACTATTTCTATTTCTGCCGTCCGGCGGCGGAACAGGCGCGCTGGTTCATCCGCCACGTGCCGCGCGATGCCGGCGCCCTGCCCCATGTGCTGGACATGGAATGGAACCACCGATCGCGCAGCTGCACCAAGCGCCCCGACGGCGCCACGGTGCGCGCCGAGGCGCGCCGCTTTCTCGACATCCTCGAACGCCACTACGGCCGCCGCCCGATCGTCTACACAACCCCCGATTTCTACCGCGAGACCGGCATCGGACGGCTGGCGGGCACCCGGTTCTGGCTGCGCTCGGTGGCCGGTCACCCGCGCGAAACCTATCCCGGCGCGCGCTGGACCTTCTGGCAATATACCGGCACCGGGGTGGTTCCGGGCATCGACGGACCGGTGGATATCAACGCCTTTTCCGGCCCGCCCGAGGCCTGGGCGGTCTGGCCCGGTTGACTACGTCCGCCGGTGATACCATTTGCTGATCTCGACGATTTGCCTTAATATGGCAAAAAAACACATATTTTCGAGCAGCAAGGCTTACCCCAATGGACGCGCACAAATTTCCGTGGCTGGAGAACGTGAAACTCATGTTGAGCCGCCCCAAGGCGGTACAACTGGGCGCGCTGTGTTTCCGTCAGGGCAAAGGCGGAAAGCTCGAAGTCTTGCTGATCACCTCTTCGCGGGGGCGCTGGATCCTGCCCAAGGGCTGGCCGATCAGCGGTCTGGACAGCTGGGAAACCGCCCTGCAGGAGGCCTGGGAAGAGGCCGGCGTGCGCGAGGGCAAGCCCTGGCGCAGACCGTTGACCAGCTATCAGACCGTCAAGAAACATGACAGCGGGCTGGAACGCGACTGCACGGTCTGGGTCTATCCGGTCGAGGTCACCCAGATGCGCAAGGATTACCCCGAGGCCGACAAACGCCAGCGGGCCTGGCTGTCGATCGACGGGGCCTGCCAACGGGCCGACGATCCCGGCGTTTGCGATGTCCTGAAGCAGTTCGCCCAGGAGATGGAAGCGAAAGCTTGATCTGAAGGCGAAACCGGCCTATCCGCCCCGTGAATTGTAACGACTTCATGACAGGTGCGGCCCGGCCCCGGCCACCGGCACCGAGAGGTGCAGATGCCGCAGACCCCATCTTCCCGGCAGTGGAAAACGCTCGACAAGGATCTTGGCCGGATCGGCCAGCTTGAACAGGCCACGCTCTATGTCTCGCGCCCGATGGTGGGCCTGGGCGTGGCGCTGGCCTTCATGGTCATCGTCGGGCTGATCGCCGCCATCTTCACCGGCAGCGGCTCCACCTCGACGATCATCGTCGCGGCGGCGGTGCTGGGCGCCTACATGGCGATCAACATCGGCGCCAACGACGTGGCCAACAACATGGGCCCCGCGGTGGGCGCCAACGCGCTGACCCTGGGCGGCGCAATCGTGATCGCGGCGCTGTGCGAAAGCGCCGGCGCGCTGCTGGCCGGCGGTGATGTGGTCTCGACCATATCCAAGGGCATCATCGACCCCGCCGGCATGAGCGACACCCGCATCTTCATCTGGGCGATGATGGCGGCGCTGACGTCCTCGGCGCTCTGGGTGAACCTGGCCACCTGGATCGGCGCGCCGGTCTCGACCACCCATTCGGTGGTGGGCGGCGTCATGGGCGCGGGGATCGCCGCCGCCGGTTTCGCCGCGGTGAACTGGACCAGCATGGGGGCGATCGCCGCCAGCTGGGTGATCTCTCCGGTGCTGGGCGGGCTGATCGCCGCCGGATTCCTCGCCTTTATCAAGGCGCGGATCATCTATCAGGAGGACAAGATCGCCGCCGCCCGCCGCTGGGTGCCGGTGCTGGTGGGGATCATGGCCGGGGCCTTTGCCGCCTATCTGGCGGTGAAGGGCCTGAAAAAGGTGATCACGATCGATCTGGGCACGGCGCTGCTGATCGGGGTGATGGCGGGCGCGCTGGTCTATGCCATCGCCGCGCCCGTGATCCGGCGTCAATCCGAAGGGATGGAGAACCGCAACAAGTCGCTCAAGACCCTGTTCGCGCTGCCGCTGGTGATCTCGGCGGCGCTGCTGTCCTTTGCCCATGGCGCCAATGACGTGGCCAACGCGGTGGGCCCGCTCGCCGCCATCGTGCATTCGGTCGAGTTCGGCGAGTTCGCGGGCAAGGTGGCGATCCCCTCCTGGGTGATGATCGTCGGCGCCTTCGGCATTTCCTTTGGCCTGGTCCTGTTCGGACCCAAGCTGATCCGCATGGTCGGCAGCCAGATCACCAAGCTGAACCCGATGCGCGCCTATTGCGTGGCGCTGTCAGCGGCGATCACCGTGATCGTGGCAAGCTGGCTGGGGCTGCCGGTCTCGTCCACCCACATCGCCGTGGGCGCGGTCTTTGGTGTCGGCTTTTTCCGCGAATGGCACAACGACCGACGCCGGCCGCGCACCGCCAACGCCAATGCCAACGACGGAAAGATCGCCACCGAGGAACGCCGCCGCCGCAAGCTGGTGCGGCGGTCGCATTTCCTGACCATCGTGGCGGCCTGGGTGATCACCGTGCCCGCCGCCGCGTTGCTTTCGGCGCTGATCTTCGTGCTGCTGAACGCGGTATTCGCCTGAGCGCAGCGGTCGGCCCCGCGCTCTGCCGCGACGGCCCAGCCGGGTTTTATGCCGCGCGGGTCACTCCGCGCGCGGCTGCTCCAGCAACACCGCGGAGACCGGCGCCAACGCCACCCGCTGCGCCCGGTCCTGCAAGCCCCAGAGCAGCAGCGCGCTGATGGTATCGGGCTGCACCCGGCCCAGCATGATCACCGCCCCTTCCTGCCCGGCGCGGAACGCCGCCTGATCGAGGAACCGGCGCATCACCGCCGGTGACTGCCCTGCCCCGTCGAAATCGCGGAACACCACGGCCGAGGGCACACCGGCGCGTGCCGCCAGCTTTTGCACCGTATTCAATCCGTTGGACTGGGTGATCAGGCCAAGGCCGGCATCCTGCACGATCGCGGTCACCTGATCCGACAGCGCCCGGTTGCCCTGAATGCCGGGGCCGGTCCCCTCCAGCACCGCCACCGCCTCGGGCACCGCCTTGCGCCAGACCGACAGGGCGACTTCCGCGTCCTGCGGGGTGGCGGCGGCGGGCAGATCGGCCAGCATCACCACCTCGAACCCGGCGGCGCGGTGCCGCGCCATCTTGGCCGCCGCGTCCGGGGCGGCGGGGTCCACCGCAAAGGTCAGCGGATAGGGAAACTCCGCCAGTGCCTCTGCCCCGATCGACTGCTGGCCATCTATCAGCAGGATCGACATCAAAGGCTGCTCGCCGGGATTGTCGAAGGGGACCGCGAAGCGTTCGATCGGCGGCGGCCCGGCGGGGGCCGGGGCGGCCTTCTCGTCGCGGTCCGTCAGCGGCGCCACCGGCGTGCCGATGCCCGGGCGCGGCGGCGCGGTCTCGTCCGCCGCGCCCGCCTGGGGCAGCGCG
>NZ_SMUV01000053.1 GCF_004358185.1 Antarcticimicrobium luteum | reverse complement strand
GGCCCCGAGCGCTGGAAACAGCGCAGCAAGACATTTCCCGGCATCGCCGCCGCCATGGCGGACCAATGGGGCGGATGGGCGATGGGCAGGGAGGCTGTGGCATGAGCAGAATCGCGCACCGCGGCAAAACCATGCCTCGCGCCGATTTTGCTCGGCTCTGGAACGACCATGCCATCACCCTGGCAGAGATCGGCGCGCTCCTTGACATCTCCCCGCAGGCCGTCCGCTTCCGCGCTATGGCGCGCGACCTACCGCCCCGGTCACGCTACCCGCGCCAGCCGTTCCACGCCATCAAACCAGAGCAGGAGGCCGAGTTCGCCTCGATGTGGGCGCACGGCGTCGGGCGTTACGCCATGGCAGACTATTTTAGGACCAACACGCCCCGTATTGGTCTCACCGCCCAGCGACTTGGCCTGCCAAAGCGAACCCTCACCCGCTGGAACAAGATCACCCTGGAACAGTGGCGCGCGATCGAGGCGCAGAAACGTATGGCCGAGGTTGCCGAAAAAGAACAGCGCGCCGCCAAACGCATCTGGCATCACGCCGCCTGATGATACTGAACCAATGGAGGACAACTGACCCATGGCCGCCGTGCATCTCCAACCCATCGCGGTGCGCGACACCACAGCCGCTGGCCTGCTCGACATGCCGGTGTCGGAATTTCGACGGCTGGTGAACTGTGGTGCCCTGCCACCTCCGGTGACGGTGGCCCAGCACGAACGCTGGATTGTCGGGCAGATCGAGGCCATCCTGTCTGGCAGGGCCGACCTGCCGACCGAGGAATTTGAACTGTGAGCAAGCCGCCGAAGCCGCGCATCGTTAAACCCAACCTGGTCTGGCGCTGGATCGCGGCCAAGGGCACATGGGAGCCGTACTATCGCACCAGGCGCATGATCGACGGGCGGCGGATCTCACGCGAGATCAGGCTCGACTGGAGGGGAGATCCAGCAGCGCTCGACGCTCTGTACTGGCAAGCACGCGCCGGCCGACACGAGCGACAGCGGCCCCCCGCGCGGTACACCTGGCGCGAATGCATCGAGGCATGGCGCAAGGATCCCGTAGTGCAGGGCCGACTGAAACCGTCGACCAAGAAGAGCTACCGTCTCCCGATGGATGACATCATGGCGAAGAACGGCGGCAAACCGATGGCCGCCACCACCCGTCAGGCGGTGCGCGCGGCCCATGCCAAGCTGTCTGCCACCCCGCGCAAGGCGCAGCGCATGGTGCAGACGGTCTCCCTGCTGTGGAATTACGCGGCCAACGAGCTCGACTGGCCGCTGGGCGAGAACCCGGCACGCAACCTTGGCAAGTACACCCCGACCAGCCCCTACGAGCCATGGCCGGAATGGATGGTCAAGGCACTGGACAGCGCGCCGCCGCGCGTGCGGATCGCGGCCAACCTGATCCTAGGCACCGGGCAGCGGCCCAACGCCGCAATCACCATGCGCCGCGACCAATTCCAGGGGGAGTGGATGTCGGTGCTGGACGAGAAGAACGACCAGGTGCTCGAGGTCTATTGCCCGCCGCGGCTGCGCGACTTCGTGCGCGGCGTGCCAGTCGAGGGAGCCTATTTGCTGTCGCGCAACCTGACCGAGCCGCTGGGATACGATGCGGTGGAAAAGGCATTCCGCGACTGGCGCGCCGGGCTGGGCGAACGCGCCCGCCCCTAAACTCTGCACGGGCTGCGCAAGCTGGCGATCATCGAGCTGGCCGAGGCCGGCGCCAGCGATGCCGAGATCCAGGCGGTGACCAACCAGAGCGCGGAAATGGTCGCGTACTACCGCGCCAGAGCGTCACGCAAGGCTATGAGCCGCGCCGCCCAGGAAAAACGTGAATAGCTGCGATTCCCACCGTGGACTAGAACGGAAACAGAACAAGAAAGGGTGAATGAGGTGGGTGAATGGCGGTGGATAACCTAGAGGCAAAATCCGCTAAGTCATTGGTGCCCAAGGTGGGATTCGAACCCACACGCCTTGCGGCGGGGGATTTTGAATCCCCTGCGTCTACCATTCCGCCACTTGGGCCACGCTTTCGGATACCCCAAGCCGCGGGGCGAGGTCCAGTGCGAAAACGCGGCCGTTCGCGCGGTGGTGACACAGTCGTGGTTGACCGGGCGCGCCGCGCATGATTTGCCCCTGTGGCAGAGTTTCCCAGCGCCAGGACCGGCCCCGCCATGCTCAAACGCCTTTATGACCGCACCCTCGCGCTGGCCGATCATCCGCGGGCGATATGGGCGCTGGCGCTGGTGGCCTTTGTCGAAAGCTCGGTCTTTCCGATCCCGCCCGACGTGCTGATGATTCCGATGATCCTGGCCCGGCCCAACCGCGCCTGGGCGATCGCCGGGGTGGCGCTGATCGCCTCGGTTCTGGGCGGGATGCTGGGCTATGCCATCGGCGCCTTTGCCTATGAGGGGATCGGCCAGCCGATCCTTGCGGCCATGGGCAAGGCCGAGGCGATGGCCGCCTTCAACCAGAAGTTCAACGATTTCGGATTCTGGGCGGTACTGGCCGCCGGCGTCACACCATTCCCCTACAAGGTGATCACGATCATGTCGGGCTGGGCCGGGATGCCGATCGTGACCTTTGTCGCCACCTCGATTCTGGCGCGTGCGCTGCGGTTCTTCGTTCTGGCCGGACTGCTGCGCGCCTTTGGCGAACCGGTGCGCGCCTTCATCGAGTCGCGGCTGAACCTGGTCTTTACCGTCTTCGTCGTGCTGTTGGTCGGCGGCTTTTTCCTGGTGAAATACCTATGAAACGAACGCTCCTCATCCTCGTCGCCGCAGGCGGTTCGGCGGCGCTGCTGCTGGGCGCGCTGGGGTTCCAGTATATCGGCGGGCTGCCGCCCTGCGACCTGTGCATCTGGCAACGCTGGCCGCATCTGGCCGCCGTGATCCTCGGCGCTGCGGCGCTGGCGCTGCCCGGGCGCGCCCTTCCGCTGCTTGGGGCCGGCGCGGCGCTGACCACGTCCGGCGTCGGGCTCTATCACACCGGGGTCGAGCGCGGCTGGTGGGAGGGGCCCACCACCTGCACCTCCGGTCCGGTCGGCGGGCTCAGCCCGGATCAACTGCTGGAACAGATCCTGGCCGCGCCGCTGGTGCGCTGCGACGAGGTGGCCTGGGATCTGCTGGGGCTCTCCATGGCCAGCTGGAACGCCATCGCCGCGCTGGCGCTGGCGCTGGTCTGGCTGGCCGCCTCGCGTGCCGCCCGCTAGGCCGATTTCCGTGTCGAGAGCAGCAGGCTGGTCTCGCTGGTGCTGACCCCGTCCAGCGTGCGGATTCGCGCCAACGCCTGATCCAGCGCCTCAAGCGTTTCGGTTCCCAGCTCCACGATCAGATCCCAGCGTCCGTTGGTGGAATGAATCGCGCGCACCTCGGCCATCCCATGCAGCTGGCGGGTGATGCGTGCCGCGCCGCGCCCCTCGATCCCGATCATCATCAGTCCGCGCACCGGGTCGTGCAGGGTGTCGGCCTTCAGCACCACGGTAAAGCCCAGGATATCGCCGCGTTGCTGCAGCCGGTCGATCCGCGCACGCACGGTGGTGCGCGACAGCCCAAGCCGCAGCGCGAGATCCGACAGCGAGGCACGCGCGTCATGGCGCAGCGTGGCGATCAGACGTTCATCCGTTTTGTCCATATTGGCGTCCGTTTCGCATAAATCCAAACCGAACTGATCACTCTGCTAGCTGGATTGCAACGCGTTTCGGAGGCATGCCTGCTTCCAAACGTATTTTCCAGGTAGATCATGACACCAAACGACTGCATTCTGATCGGCGCTCCGGTGGACAGCGGCAAGCGCCGCGCCGGCTGCCTGATGGGCCCCGATGCGCTGCGCACCGCGGGGCTGGCCGAGGCGCTGCGCGAGCTGGGACACCGGGTCGAGGATCTAGGGAATTTGAGCCCCGAACCGTACAGTCCCGATACCGAGGAGGGGCGCCTGTTCAGACCGAACGAGACCGCCGCCTGGACCGCGCGGCTGCGCGACGCCGCCGAGGCGGCGATGGAGCGCGGCCTGCCGATCTTTCTGGGCGGCGATCACGCGCTGT
The DNA here is from genome assembly GCF_004358185.1 of Antarcticimicrobium luteum. Lineage (GTDB taxonomy): Bacteria > Pseudomonadota > Alphaproteobacteria > Rhodobacterales > Rhodobacteraceae > Antarcticimicrobium > Antarcticimicrobium luteum. Next base: position 74,144 of record NZ_SMUV01000053.1, on the reverse strand, counting down.
CGCTGGGCTCGGTCGCGGGGGTCGCCCGGCACGCTGCACGCATCCGGCGGCCGCAATTCGTGCTCTGGCTCGATGCGCACAGCGATTTCCACACGCCTCAGACCTCCGGCTCGGGCAACCTGCACGGCACGCCTCTGGGCTATGTCACCGGGCGGAGCGGTTTTGACGGGTTTGCAGAGATCACCCGGCCGGTGCCACAGGAAAACATCTGCCTGCTCGGACTGCGGTCCGTCGACGAGGCGGAGCGCGCCGCGCTGGAGGAAAGCCGGATCCGCCGCCACGACATGCGCGAGATCGACGAGCGCGGCGTCGCCCGGCCATTGGCGGAATTCCTCGAGCACGTGGCGGCGCAGAACGGCATGCTGCATGTCTCGCTGGACGTGGATTTCCTCGACCCGGCCATAGCTCCTGCCGTCGGCACCACGGTGCCCGGCGGCGCCACCATGCGCGAGGGGCATCTGGTGATGGAGATGATCTGCGACAGCCGGTTGATGACCTCGCTCGACCTGGTCGAGCTCAACCCGTTTCTCGACGAGCGCGGGCGCACCGCGCACCTTTTGGTGGAACTCACGGCCTCGGCCATGGGCCGCCGCGTCTTCGACCGACCGACAAGGGCTTACGCATGACACATATCTCCCAACCCTCCGACAAGGCCCTGGTGCCCTTCGTTTCCGTCGACCACATGATGCGGCTGGTGCACCGCACCGGGCTGGAAGAGGTGCTGCGCGGGCTGGCGGACTACATCGAGGCCGACTTCCGCCGCTGGGAACTGTTCGACAAGACCCCGCGCGTCGCGAGCCATTCCGCCGAAGGGGTGATCGAGCTGATGCCCACCTCCGACGGCGAAGTCTATGGCTTCAAATACGTCAACGGCCATCCCAAGAACATGAAGGAAGGACTGCAAACCGTAACCGCCTTTGGCCTTTTGGCAGATGTGGGCAACGGATACCCGGTGCTGCTCAGCGAGATGACGCTGCTGACCGCGATGCGCACGGCGGCGACCTCGGCAATGGTGGCGAAATATCTGGCCCCCAAGGGCGCCACGACCATGGCGATGATCGGCAACGGCGCGCAGTCGGAATTCCAGAGCCTGGCGATGAAGGCGATCTGCGGCATCGACACCGTGCGGCTGTGGGACATCGACCCCGCCGCGACCGCGAAATGCGCCGCCAACCTGGCCGGTCAGGGGTTGCGGGTGGTGCCCTGCGCCAGCGCCGAACAGGCGATCGAGGGGGCGCAGATCCTGACCACCTGCACCGCCGACAAGCAATGCGCCACCATCCTGAGCGACAACATGGTCGGCCCCGGCGTGCATATCAACGCCATTGGCGGCGACTGCCCCGGCAAGACCGAGCTGGCGCCCGGCATCCTGACCCGCGCGGGCGTCTTTGTGGAATATCCGCCGCAGAGCCGGATCGAGGGCGAGATCCAGCAGATGCCGCAGGATTTCCCGGTGACCGAGATCTGGGAGGTGATCGCCGGACGCAAGGCCGGACGGGTCAAACCCGATCAGATCACGCTGTTCGACAGCGTCGGCTTTGCCATCGAGGATTTCAGCGCGCTGCGCTACGTCCGCGACCGGATCGCCGGCACGGACCTGTTCCACCCTCTCGACCTTTTGGCCGATCCCGACGATCCGCGCGACCTGTTCGGGATGGTCCAGCGCGCCGCGCCGGAACGATAGGACCCGGCTGCGCCGGGCGGCCTCCGGCGGGAGTATTTGAAACGAGAAGAAGCGGGCGGCGCGCCCGGCCCTTCTTCTCGTTCAAAATACTCACCTGCGCCACGGGGCGGCCGGGGATCACGCCTCCAGCTCGGCGTCCCAGTAGAGAAAGTCCATCCAGCTTTCGTGCAGCAGGTTGGGCGGGAACTTGCGCCCGGTGTTGCGCAGTTCCTCGGCGCCGGGCTGGCGCGGCGCGCGGCGCAGGGACATGCCGGCGCGGCGCAGCGACTTGGAGCCCTTTTTCAGGTTGCAGGGGGAACAGGCCGCAACCACGTTTTCCCAACTGGTCACGCCGCCGGCGGCCCGCGGCACCACGTGATCGAAGGTCAGATCCCCCTTGGCGCCGCAGTACTGGCAGCGGAATTCGTCCCTCAGAAATAAATTAAAGCGCGTGAAGGCCACGCGCTTTTGGGGTTTGACGTAATCTTTCAGGACGACGACGCTGGGCATCCTGATCCGGGTACTGGGACTGTGCACGAATTCGTCGTATTCGGCGACGATATCCACCCGGTCGAGCCAGGCCGCCTTGATCGCCTCCTGCCAGGACCACAACGACAGCGGATAATAGGACAGCGGCCGGTAGTCCGCGTTCAGCACCAGCGCCGGATGCTGTTTCAACGCGCCCGGCTGGCGTACAAAATCCGATCTGAAATCGCCGTCCATCGTAAGACTCCGCCCTCGCCCTGACCGCCCCGTTTCGACGGGCCAGGGCGGGGAGTCCCGCCCCAGCCGTATTTTGACTATATATCGCGGTTGACCTCTGGCAAGCCCAGAATAACCACAACATGTCGCAGGACGGATACCCTGCCCAGATGACAGGCCAATGACAGTTATCCACAAGAGCGCGCAGCCGGGCGTTTCCTTTCGGCGACGCCTGCGCTAGGGCGGCGTCATGACCCGGCTGATCCGTTTCAACAAACCCTATGACGTGCTGCCCCAGTTCACCGACCGGGGCAGCGACGGCAGCCCGCGCCGCACACTGTCCGATTTCATCGACCTGCCGGGCGTCTATCCCGCAGGAAGGCTCGACCGCGACAGCGAGGGGCTGATGCTGCTGACCGACGACGGCAAGCTGCAGGCGCGCATCTCCGATCCGCGGCACAAGATGGACAAGACCTATTACGTCCAGGTCGAGGGGGTTCCCGATGACGCGGCGCTGGCGGCGCTGCGCGGCGGCGTCGATCTGAAGGACGGGCGCACCCGGCCGGCCCGGGCGCGGCGGATCGACGAGCCGCCGGAACTCTGGCCGCGCACCCCGCCGATCCGGGTCCGCAAGAGCGTGCCCGACTGCTGGATCGAGCTGAAGATCCGCGAGGGGCGCAACCGGCAGGTGCGGCGGATGACGGCGGCCGTGGGCCACCCCACCCTGCGGCTGATCCGCTGGCGCATCGGCGACTGGTCGCTGGACGGGCTGGCGCCGGGCGCATGGCAGGCACTGCCCCCTCCTGACAAGGGCGCGCGGCGTTGATATGGTGCGGCCATGTCCCAGCATCTTCCGTCTTCCCTTCCCCCTGCCCCTGCCCCCGCCGCCGTGCTGGAAACCGCGCTTTATGCCGCCGATCTCGATGCGGCGGAGGCGTTCTATGGCAGGCTGCTGGGGCTGGAGCGGATCACGCGGGCGGGCAATCGTCACGTGTTCTATCGCGTCGGGCCGGGCGTGCTGCTGATCTTTAGTCCGGACGAGACCGAGACAGCCTCCGGCACGACGACGATGCCGGTGCCGCCGCACGGTGCGCGCGGGCCCGGGCACATGTGTTTTGCCATGGACCGCGACGGAATAGCGGCGCTGCGCGCCCGGCTGCTGGCGGCGGGGCTGGACATCGATGCAGAGTTCGACTGGCCCAACGGGGCGCATTCGCTCTATGTCCGCGACCCGGCGGGCAACTCGGTGGAATTCGCCGAACCGCGCCTGTGGCGGGCGGATTGATCCAGCGCAAGGCCGGGCCGCGCGGGTCCGGGCAGGCTGGCATCGATCCGGCAAGGAGAGCCCCCGATGACCGAGACACCTGCCCCGGCCCTGCACTACATGATCGGCGGCGGTATCGCCACGCTGGCCGCTGCGGCCTATCTGATCCGCGACGCCGGTGTGGCGGGCGAGACCATCCGCATCCTTGACGACCGGCCCCGACCCGGCGGTGCGCTCGATGGCACGGGCGAGGCGACCTGGGGATACCTCACCCGGGGCGGGCGGATGTTCGAGCCGAATTTCGTCAATACGCTCGACCTGTTGTCGCAGATCCCCGCCCCCGGCGCGCCGGAGCGCAGTGTGACCGAGGATATCCTTGCCTTCAACGCCGAGGTGCGGGCGGGGTCCAAATGTCGGCTGATCGAGGCGGGAAAAAAGGCGGACATGGTGCATCTGGGCCTGATGGCGGCAGATATCGTGGCGCTGAACCGGCTGATGCTGACCGACGAGCGCAGCCTCGGTGCGCGCACCATCGGGTCGTGCTTCGGGCGCGCCTTCTTCGACAGCAATTTCTGGATCATGTGGTCGAGCATGTTCTCGTTCCAGCCGTGGCATTCCGCGGTCGAGATGCGGCGCTATCTGCGGCGGTTCATTCACCTTTTCCCAGGCTTCACCCGGATCAGGGGGATCCTTCGCACCCGCTACAATCAGTATGACAGCGTGATCGCGCCGCTGGAAGGATGGTTGCGCGGGCACGGCGTGCGCTTCGACAGCGGCACGGTCGCCGCCGGGTTGCGGATCGAGGCGACCGGGGCGCGCCGCGACGTGACCGGGATCGAGCTGGACGATGGGCGGGACATTCCCGTGACACCGGAGGACCGCGTGTTCGTCACCCTCGGCTCGATGACCGACGGCGCCACCTATGGCACCAATTCCGGCGCGCCGCCGCTGACGCCGGGGCCGATGCCCTCCTTTGATCTTTGGCGCGATCTGGCGCGGCAACATCCCGGCTTCGGCACCCCGGACGCCTTTGCCGGGGAGACCGGCAAGAGCGCCTGGACCTCCTTCACCGTGACCATGGACCGGCCAGAATTCCGCGACCATATGGAGGAATTTACCGGCAATGCGACCGGCACCGGCGGGCTGGTGACGATCCGCGACAGCGCCTGGCTGATGTCCTTTGTCCTGTTCAACCAGCCGCATTTCCAGAACCAGCCTGAGGGCACGACGGTGTTCTGGGGCTATGGGCTGCGCGGTGACCGGAACGGCGATTTCGTGCCCAAGCCGATGTGGCAGGCGAATGGCGACGAAATCATCGCCGAGCTGTGCTGGCAACTGCGCCTGTCGCCCGATCAGCGCCACTGGTTCGACGGCGCGCGGGTGTTGCCCTGCCGGATGCCCTTTATCACCAGCCAGTTCATGCCGCGCCAGCGCGGCGACCGGCCCGCTGTGCGCCCGGAGGGGGCAGGCAATTTCGCCCTGATGGGGCAATTCGTCGAACAACCGCTCGATACCGTCTTTACCGTCGAATATTCGGTGCGCAGCGCCCGGGCGGCGGTTCACGCCCTGACCGGCACGGGCGCGCCGATCCCGGTCAGGCGCAGCGACCGCGATCCGCGCGCCCTGCTGCGCGCGGCCCGTGTCCTGATGGAGGTCTGAGCAGCGGCTCAGCCCAGCGCGGTCTTTTCCCCCGCCTCGATCAGCCAAAGGGCGCGGGCCCCGACGCTGGCCTGTCCCATGGTGGCGCGATAGGCGGCCATATGGGGGGTCAGCCGGTGGGCGTCGAGCGACGCCGCATCCTCCCATTCCTCATAGACGCGGAACCGGTGCGGCACCTCAACCTGCTGGGAAAAATCATAGGTCAGGCAGCCCGGCTCGGCCCGGGTCGCCTGCATCATCGTGATCATGGCGAGCTTGGCGCCCTCGATCTGCGACGGGTCCACCTCGAAGGTGCCGGTGACGATAAGCATCGCTCAGAGCCCCAGCTTGTCGCGCATGAAGGCCAGCGCCACGCTCAACCCGTCGGGGGCGATACCATGGCCGGTGCCCTTCATCACATGGGCGAAGACGTCCCTGAAGCCGGCCTGTTGCAGCGCCTCGGCGGTCTCCGGCAGCGACTGCGGCGGCACCATCTCGTCCTGATCTCCATGGACCAGCAGCACCGGCATCCGGCTGACCACCTCGTCCTTGAGGGTTTCCGGGCTGAGCAGGCGCCCGGAAAAGGCGACGATGCCGGCAACCGCGTCCTCGCGCCGGGGGGCGACGTGCAGGCTCATCATCGTGCCCTGCGAGAAACCGAACAGCACCACCTGTTCGGGCAGCACGTCCTCGTCCACCATTAGCGCGTCGAGAAAGGCGTTGATATCCTCGACCGCCGCCTGCATGCCGCGTTCGGCCTCCTCCTCGCTTGACCCGTCAAGCCAGGGAATCGGGAACCACTGAAAGCCGAAGGGCGCACCGGCGCAATTCTCCGGCGCGTCGGGCGCGACGAAAAGCGTGTCGGGCAGATGCTCGCCCAGCGGATCGGCCAGCCCCAGAAGGTCGGCCCCGTTGGCGCCATAGCCGTGCAGGAACACCACGATCGAGCGCGTGTCCCCCGAAAGCGGCCCCTTGCGGCCGGCCGTCAAAACTCGTGTCATCGGATCCCTTCCCTGTCCTTGGCCACGCGGTAATAGGCCCACAAAAGCCGCGCCGCAACCGAGCGCCAGGGCGCCCAGTCCTCGGCCATCTGCCGCAGCGCCTTTTCGCGCGGCCGCTCGGGCAGATCGAACAGCACACGCGCCGATTCCTGCAAGGCCAGATCGCCGGGGGCAAAGACATCGGCGCGGCCCAGGCTGAACATCGCATAGATTTCCGCCGTCCAGATACCGATGCCGGGAACCTCGGTCAGGGTCGCGATCACCTGATCGGTCGGAGCGGCGCGCAGGCGGGCGTAGTCGATCCGCGCCTCGGCCAGCGCGCGGGCATAGCGGATCTTTTGCCGGCTGAGGCCGGCCGCGCGCAGATCGTCGTCGCTGGCCCACCCGATCTTGCGCGGGCCGGTCAGGCGCGCCTCTTGCATCCGGCCCCAGATCGCATTCGCCGAGGCGACGCTGACCTGCTGGCTGACGATGGCCGAAAGCAGCTGCGCGAACCCGTCGGGGCGGCGGCGCAACGGCAAGGGGCCGGTCCGGCGCAGTGCCAGGGCAAAGCGCGGCTCGCGCGCGCCAAGCCAGGCGGCGCCTTCGGCCACGCAATCAGGGGTTTCGATGATCCTGCCGACGCTCATACCGCGAACCATAGGAATTGTATCGATACAGGCAAGCCATCTTGTACCGGTTCACATTCAGGGATACGCAATCGTCATGCATGATATTGACGACAGCAAGGCCAAGCGAAACGTGGCCGTCCTGGTCGCCGCCCAAGCCGTGCTGGGTGCGCAGATGCCAATGATTTTCACCGTCGGCGGGCTGGCTGGCCAGTCGCTGGCCAGCAATGCCTGCCTGGCCACGCTGCCCATTTCCCTGATCGTTCTGGGCTCGATGATGGCGGCGACGCCGGTCTCGGCGATCATGCAGAAATGGGGCCGCCGCGCCGGCTTTCTGCTGGGGGCCACGGCCGGTGCGACCGGCGGGGCGATCGGGGCCTGGGGCCTTTATCTCGGATCCTTCCCGGTCTTTCTGCTGGGCAGCCTGATCACCGGCATCTACATGAGCGCGCATGGCTTTTACCGCTTTGCCGCCGCCGACACCGCCTCGGACGCCTTCCGGCCCAAGGCGATTTCCTACGTCATGGCGGGCGGCCTGCTGTCGGCGGTGATCGGGCCGCAGCTGGTCAAGGTAACCTCGCAGGCGATGGTGATCCCGTTCCTCGGCACCTACCTCGCCGTGATCGGGATCAATATCCTCGGCTCGACACTGTTCCTGCTGCTGTCCATCCCCAAACCCAAAGCGCCGGCGGCGGACGCGCCGCGCGGCCGCACCCGGTGGGAGCTGATCACCACCCCGCGCATCGCGGTCGCGGTGATCTGCGCCATGGTCTCCTATGCGCTGATGAACCTGGTGATGACCTCGACGCCGCTGGCGGTCGTGGGCTGCGGGTTCGAGCAGAACAGCGCCGCCGACGTGGTCACCAGCCACGTGCTGGCGATGTATGTGCCCTCCTTCTTCACCGGCCATCTGATCGCGCGTTTTGGCGTTGAAAAGATCGTCGCGGCGGGCCTGGCCATCCTGGCCGGGGCCGGCGCCGTGGCGCTGAACGGGGTCGAGCTGGAAAACTTCTTTGTCGCGCTGGTACTGCTGGGCGTCGGCTGGAACTTCGGTTTCATCGGCGCGACCACCATGCTGGCCGGCGCGCATGAGCCGCATGAGCGTGGCCGGATGCAGGGGCTGAACGACCTGCTGGTGTTCGGCGGTGTGACCATGGCCTCGCTGGCCTCGGGCGGGCTGATGAACTGCTCCGGCGGCACCGCGCAGGAGGGCTGGACCGCCGTGAACATGGCGATGGCGCCGTTCCTGATGCTGGCCGGTGGCGCGCTGCTGTGGCTGATGTTCCAACCCGACCGGGGCCGCGAGCGGAAGGTCTGAGGCGCGCGAAACCAGCCACTGGGAAAAGGCCCCTCCGGGCGGGCGGGCGCTTCGGCAATGTCGTGCACCGCTCAGAGGATCGATGTATCCGGCCGCCATAAACCGCGCCGCTCATCCGTTGCGGCGCCGCCCCACGGGCAGGCGTCCGTTGCGCATTAAATCGCGGCGGGAAACGCCCTACCAGCGCCCCGAGGCCGCGCGGACCATCAGCGTCAGCCGCTTACGCGCCTCGCTCTGCCCCAGCGTTCCTTGCGCCACCCGCGCGGGCTCTTTCTGCGCCTGACGCAGGATCACACCCGCCTGCCAGCCCGAGAGCAGCGCCGGGCGCGCCTCGGGCGAGATCGCACCGCGGGACGCCCGGGCGCGGGACAGATGATCGAGGCCCCGTTCGGCCAGCTGGCGCACCGCCTCGGGCCGGCCATCGAGCAGGGGAATGCGCCCGCGCGCCTCGAGGTCCGGTACCGCACGCAGCCAGTTGGCAATCCCGGTCGCAAACCCGAAATCGCGCACCGCGCGCTCGTCTGCCTCGCCCAGAGCCCTGGCCGCCGCCCAGAGCAGCCCCCCCGCGCTTTGATCGATGTAGCGGTCGAACTGCGCCGCGTCGTCGAAAGGATCCCGGTAAATATCCCAACGCCTTACGGCGATATAATCATCCAGTGCCTCGGCCATGTCCGGCGCCAAGGCCGCGGCCAGCGGGCTGACCACCTCATGCCGCCGCACCGGGCCGCCGGCGGCGATCTCCTCCAGCGCGTCGCGCCACCATTGCAGCCGCATCTCGGCGATCATCGGCTCCTGGGTGACCCAGGGCGCGCGGGAGACCTCAACGTTCATGGCAAAGAGCGGAAAGAGCACCGCGCGCGCCGCCGGCGGGGCGGCCATGGCGGCCAGAAACCGGTCGGGATCGCCGCGCTCCACCAGCGCGGCGCAGGCATTCAGATCGTCAGCGAAGGTGGTCAAGATACCCCCCCATCAGCCTGGCGGTCACGCCCGCGTCGATCAGCCCCAGATGGCTGACCGCCGGAATCAAGTGATAGCTGCCGCCGGCGTTGGCAGGCGCCATCGCGGCCTCATACCGGTCGGCGCGAAACGCCTCGTCCGCATCACCCGCGATCAGAAGAAACGACGGCAAGACACTGATATCTTTCAGATAATCTGATCTCGGCGCGTAGGAGGCATTGAGCCTGAAACTATAGGCGCCGGTCAGTTCGCCCTTCAGCGCCTGCGGCAGGTTGAACTCGATCGCCGTCAGCCCGTTCAGCGCCCGGATGCCCACCGCGTTCAGCATGGAGAGGCCGATGATCCGCCGCGTCATCGGATGCGCCCAACCGCCTGAATTCTCACGCATTATCGGCGCGTCGTATTTCAGAAAGGGCGCCAGCAGCATGGCGCCATCGGGGCGCGGGGTTTGCGCCCCCCCGGCATAGCGGATCGCCAGACCGCCGCCGGAGGAATGGCCGGCGACGACGAAGGCCTGACCCTCCGCCAGATGCGCCCGGGCCAGATCGGCGATATCCTCTTCTAGCTGGCCGATATGGCTCACATCCGGGGCGGCGACGTGGCTGGCGCCATGGCCGCGCAGATCGGGCAGCAGCACGGTGGCATGATCCGAGAGCCGCCCCGCCAGCCCGGCGTAATAGAGCCCATGGGCGCCGGAGCCGTGGATCAGCACGACCAGCGGCGCCCCCTCGGGGCCCGGAAACAGCCGGTAGGCCAGCCTGGTGCCGTCGCGGGCGGTGTAATGCTGCGGCGCCGGCGCCGCGATCTCCCCCTCACGCTCTGGGAACTGCAGCCCGTTGCCGCTCAGATCGCGCCCCGGCCATTGCGACAGGATCAGCCCGCCGGCAACGGCCAGATAGGCCGCCGCGCCAAGCAGCGCGATGCGCGGCAGGGTGAAGGCCAGCCCCGCGAACATGCTCAGCCCGCCCCTGCCGTCTCGGCCGCCGGTGCCACGTCGCGGATCAGCTTCCAGCGGATCGCGTCGAGCAGCGCCTCGAAACTGGCATCGACGATGTTCGGGCTGACCCCGACGGTGGACCAGCGCCGCCCCTGCCCGTCGGCGCTGTCGATGATGACGCGGGTCACCGCCTCGGTGCCGCCTTGGGTGATGCGCACCTTGAAATCCACCAGCCGCATGTCGTCGATGATCGCCGAATACCGCCCCAGATCCTTGGCCAGCGCCTTGGACAGCGCGTTGACCGGACCGCGGTCGCAGCCCTGTTCATCGACCGACTCGCTGACCGAGAGTTTCTTTTCGCCGTCGACCTTCACCACCACCACGGCCTCGGAGAGGCTGACCATATGGTTGTACTTGTTCTTGCGCCGCTCGACCGTCACCTTATAGCGCTTGACCTCGAAGAACGCCGGCAACTGTCCCAGCTCCTCCCGCGCCAATAGCTCGAAACTCGCCTGCGCGGTGTCATAGGCATAGCCTTCGTCCTCGCGCGTCTTGATCCGTTCGAGGATGCGGGTCAGCGCCGGATCGCCCGGGGCGACCTCCAGCCCCGCCTCGGCCAGACGGCGGCGCAGATTGGATTGCCCGGCCTGGTTCGACATCGGGATGATGCGGCTGTTGCCGACCTCGCCCGGGTCGATGTGTTCGTATGTGGACGGATCCTTGAGGATGGCGCTGGCGTGCAGCCCGGCCTTGTGGGCAAAGGCCGAGGCGCCGACATAGGGCGCCTGCTTCATCGGCACCCGGTTGAGGATGTCGTCCAGCATGCGCGACACCCGCGTCAGTCCCCTGAGCGCATCATGCGTGATGCCCGTCTCATAGGCGCTGACATAGGGCTCCTTCAGCAGCAGCGTCGGGATGATCGAGGTCAGGTTGGCGTTGCCGCACCGCTCGCCCAGCCCGTTCAGCGTGCCCTGCACCTGCCGCACCCCGGCATTCACCGCCGCAAGGGTGCCGGCCACCGCATTCTCGGTGTCGTTGTGGGTGTGGATGCCCAACTGGCTGCCGGGGATACCGGCGGCGATCACCTCACCCACGATGCGGGCAATCTCGCCCGGCAGGGTGCCGCCGTTGGTGTCGCACAGCACGATCCAGCGCGCGCCCGCCGCCTGCGCCGCGCGCAGACAGTCCAGCGCATAGGCGGGGTTGGCCATATAGCCGTCAAAGAAATGCTCGGCATCGAACAGCGCCTCGCGCCCCTGCGCCACGATATGGGCGAGCGAGGCACCGATGTTTTCCAGGTTCTCGTCCAGCGTGATGCCCAGCGCTGTGTCGACGTGGTAATCATGGGTCTTGCCGACCAGACAGACCGAGGCGGTGCCGGCATTCATCACCGCCGCCAGCACATCGTCGTTCTCCGCCGACCGCCCGGCGCGTTTGGTCATGCCAAAGGCGGTCAGGCGCGCGCGGGTGGCAGGCGCCGTTTCGAAAAAGGCGGAGTCGGTGGGGTTGGCGCCGGGCCAGCCGCCCTCGATGTAATCGACGCCGAGGGAGTCCAGCGCCTCGGCGATGCGGATCTTCTCGGGCGTGGAGAACTGGACCCCTTGCGTCTGCTGCCCGTCGCGCAGCGTGGTGTCGTAGATGTAGAGGCGTTCGGTCATTTACCCCTCCCTTCGAACATGGGTGAGAAGGGCCGCTCCCGGCCCTGGGGTGAGGCCCGTCCCGGAAACCGTCCGGGGGACGGATTCAGGGCCGAACGGGCGGAGCCCAGGGGGGCAATTGGGCTGAGCGCGAAGGGTCGCGCCCAGCCCTGGGTGGGCGCATCCGCGTGGTATTCAGCGCGGAACGCCGTCGCGCTCACCGCTTCTGTTCGCTGCGTGACATCAACACATGCGCCCTCCCGGGGGGAGGGTCGGGCGCGGCCCGGCCCGCGGCCGGGCGATTCGGGTTGAAGGGAGGTCATTCGAGGCCCTCCAGCTTGGTGGGGTCGAAGTCTGGGCCGGGGATGAGCTCCACGCCATCTTTCGACATTCGAACTTCCAGACCAGCGTCGATATAGGCCGCCTTGAGCTGGTCGACCTCGGAAAAATCCTTGGTTTGCATCGCCTCTTTACGGAGGTGGTCAAAAGCCATGCCGAGTTCAGCCAATTCGGCGCTCGCACCGAAGCCATGCGCCATCGACAAATAGTGTTCTTTAAAATCTGCCCTGACGTCATCCGACAAGAGCCCTATGAAACGCGCATGGTCCAAAAGGTTTTGTGGGTTCGACCGCATCGCATTCACTATGGTCAGTGCCAAGTGCGTGTTAAGATCATCGGCCAAGGCATCAATGAGTTTCTGGTTCGGTCGAAAATCCTCGGGCGGAGTGGGATCGACATCAACTGTGGCCATCATCCAATTTTGCAAGGTCGCCTCAGCCTGCTTAGCCTTCTTCTCCGTCCAGTCCATCGGCTTGCGATAGTGCGTCGAGAGAAACACGAAGCGGATCACCTCGCCCGGGATGCCCTTGTCCAGCAGATCCCGCACGGTAAAGAAATTGCCCAGGGACTTGGACATCTTCTTGCCCTCCACCTGCAGCATCTCGTTGTGCAGCCAGTAGCGGGCGAACTCCCCCTGCGGATGCGCGCAGCAGCTTTGCGCGATCTCGTTTTCATGGTGCGGGAACATCAGGTCGTTGCCGCCGCCGTGGATGTCGAAGCTTTCCCCCAGCAGCTCGTAGGACATCGCCGAGCATTCGATGTGCCAGCCGGGCCGCCCGCGCCCCCAGGGGCTGTCCCAGCCGGGCTGGTCGTCGCTTGAGGGTTTCCACAGCACGAAGTCCATCGGATTGCGCTTGTAGGGCGCCACCTCGACCCTTGCCCCCGCGATCATGTCATCGACCGAACGACCCGAGAGCGCGCCGTAGTTCTTGTAGCTTTCCACCGAGAACAGCACATGCCCCTCGGCCGCATAGGCGTGGCCGCCGTCGATCAGTTCCCCGATCATCGCCACCATCTGCGGGATATACTCGGTCGCGCGCGGCATGGCGTCAGGCTCCAGCGCCCCCAGCGCGCCCATGTCCTCAAGGAACCATTGCGTGGTTTCGGCGGTGATCCGGTCGATCGGCCTCCCGCGCTCCTCGGCGCGCTTGATGATCTTGTCGTCAACGTCGGTGAAGTTGCGCACATAGGTGACGTGATCGGGCCCGTACACATGGCGCAGCAACCTGTACAGAACGTCGAACACCACCACCGGGCGCGCGTTGCCCAGATGTGCCCGGTCATAGACGGTGGGACCGCAGACATACATGCGCACGTTATCCGGGTCGATCGGGGTGAACACCTCTTTTGCCCGGGTGCGGGTGTTGTGCAGTTTGATCGTCGTCATGACGTGACTCCTCAACGGCGCTGCGCGTGGCGCGGGCTTAGCAACTTGTCTCGGAGATGGAAACGACAGAAACCGGCCCGCGCGTGCGATCAGCGGGGAATAATGCAGCAGGGAATGATGCGGCAGATGCGGTTCATGACGGCGAAATAGCATGGGGGCGCCGCGGAGGGAAGACGCAAAGGAAACATCAAAGCACCTGCCCGGCCGCATGGCCGGGCCATGCCCGCCCAGGGGCGGCCATGGCCCTCCGTGCTTTGACCAAGGCGCGAAATTCTTAAGCCTGCCTCCCCGCCCTCAGGTCACCCCGGCCGCGCAATTGACAATCCCCCTTGGCTCTGCCCCCTTGGCCCCGGACCGCAAGACCCGGAGGTATTCCATGCAGCTCTCCCATCGCATCGAACATTTGACCGGTGGCGGTTCGGACGGATGGGATGTCTATCACCGCGCCCGCGACCTGATCGCGGCGGGCGAAAAGGTGGTCGAGCTGACCATCGGCGAGCATGACATCCGCACCGATCCGGCAATCCTGAAGGCGATGGACGACAGCGCACGGGGCGGTCATACCGGCTATGCCGAGGTGCCGGGGGTTGCCGCCCTGCGCGACCGGGTGGCGGACCGCGTGCAGGCGTGCAGCGGCGTGCCCACCACCCGCGACAACGTGCTGATCACACCCGGCGGGCAGGCGGGCCTTTTTTCCGCCCATTGCGCCACCTGCGACCCCGGTGATGCGGCGCTGTTCATCGACCCCTATTACGTCACCTATCCCGGCACCATCCGCGGCGCCGGCGCGCGGCCCGTCCCGGTACGCACCCGCCCCGGGGACAGCTTTCGCCCGCGGGCGGCGGACATCGCCGCGGCCATCGTGCCGGGGGCCAAATCGCTGCTGATCAACACCCCCAACAATCCCACCGGCGCGCTCTATGACCGCGCCACGCTGGAGGGGATCGCCCAGGTCTGCCGCGACGCCGATCTGTGGCTGATCTCGGACGAGGTCTATGACACCCAGGTCTGGGAGGGGGCGCACCTCAGCCCCCGCGCCCTGCCCGGGATGGCAGAGCGCACGCTGGTCATCGGCTCGATGTCGAAATCGCACGCGATGACCGGATCGCGCTGCGGCTGGATCGTGGGGCCGGAGGCCGCGATTGGCGATCTGATCAACCTGGCCACCCACACCACCTATGGCGTGCCGGGTTTCGTGCAGGACGCGGCGCTGTTCGCACTGGATCAGGGCGCGGAGCTGGAGGCGGCGGTCGCCGCGCCGTTCCGCCGCCGCCGGGCGCAGGCGCTGGAGATCCTGGCCGGTCAGAATGCCCTGCACGCGCTGCCGCCGCAGGGGGCCATGTACCTGATGCTGGACATCCGCCCCACCGGGATGAGCGGGTCAGAGTTCGCCAACGCCCTGCTCGACGCCCATCGCATCGCGGTGATGCCGGGCGAAAGCTTTGGCGCAGCGGCGGCCGGTCATATCCGCGTGGCGATGACCATCGCCGACGATGCCTTTGCCGCGGCGCTGAAAACCCTTTGCGCCTTTGCCGCCACCCGGGTCTGATCGGCCGGCGCATCGCAGCGCGTTCTTGTCCGCCCCTGCCCCGGACCCTATGATGCCGCGGCACCGATAAAGGAGAAACCGAAATGGCGTCACTGAAACGTTGGCTGGATCGCCGGCGCAATCCGTGGAAGGGCATCGCCATCGACTCCTATCTGCAGTTCCGCAAGGACAAGGCCCAGGCGCGGCTGCACGATTTCTTTGACATCGGGCCCGGCGCGGTCGTGCTGGATTTTGGCGGTTTCGAGGGCGAATGGACCGATGCCGTGCTCGCCGCGCAACCCCAGGCCCGCGTGCATGTGTTCGAGCCGCACCCCGGCTATGCCGCGGCGCTGCGCGAAAAATACGCGGACCGGCCCGGCGTAACGGTGCATGAATGCGCGCTGGGGCGCGAGGCCGGGACATTGGCGCTGTCGGATGCCGGCAATGCCTCGTCCGCGGTGGCCGATCATGCGCGCAGCTTCACCGCCCCGGTGGTCGCGGTGCGCGATTTCCTTGCCGAGACGGGAATCGGTCAGGTGCAGCTGGCCAAGATCAATATCGAAGGCGGCGAATACGAGTTGCTGCCGGCGCTGATCGAGGCGGGGCTGATCGGCCGGATCGCGCGGCTGATGGTGCAGTTCCACCTGTTCAAGCCCGAACTCCGACCGCTGCGCGAGGACATCGTGGCGCAGCTGTCGCTGACCCACGATCCGGCCTGGTCCTATCCCTTTGTGTGGGAAGAGTGGCGCCTGAAACGCTGAATTCAAAAGATTTTATTTTCTGGCGGGCAAAAAAAAGGGGGGGCGCAAGGCCCCCCTCAGTTTCGCCGTCCAGGCTCATCTCGTTGACCGCCCAAAGTGTTTTTTGCCTGCGGCCTGGACGTCGTCGGGGGCGAGCGCACCCGCCCCTGGAAAGAGTGGGAAGAGCGATACCCTGCCCCACCCTGTACGCGCGGAAAATCCGGATTTTCCGCCGGGCAGGACAGAGCGGAAACCAGGGGTTTCTGCGGAGTCCTGCACCGTGTCTGGTCTGGCGGGGCGTTGCCGCCCTGCCCGCTTGTTCGTCGGGGCCGGGCCCGCAGGCCCCTTGCCCCTGAGCGCCGTTGCCGGCGCTGTTTCTCAGCTACACCCGCTGGTCGCGCCGCAGGTGTTGCATTTCATGCAGGTGCCGTTGCGCACCAGCGTGTAGTTGCCGCATTCGCCGCAGGCCTCGCCCTCGTAGCCCTGCATCCTGGCCTTGACGCGGGCATCCATCGGCACCGTGCCGCTGCTCATCGCGGTGCTTGAGGCGACGGCACTGGCCATGCCGGTCTCGGGCACCAGCGTCTGCAACGCCGCGCCGGGATCGCCGGCCGCCTTCAGCGCGGTGGCGCCAAAGCTCTGGCCGCCGTTCAGAACCACCAGTTCCTGCGGCAGACGCTTGCGCAGATAGCCGGTCGAGCTGATCTGTTTCAGCACCTCCAGCGACCGGCTCGCGGCGCTTTCGCTCATCTCCGAGATGTTCGAGACACCATCTTCGACGCCGCGGCCCAGATCGTCGAAACTGGCGCCCTCCGGCTTCACATGGGCCAGATCCGTGCGGTCGAGATAGCTGACCGCCAGTTCGCGGAATATATAGTCGAGGATCGAGGTGGCGTTCTTGATGCTGTCGTTGCCCTGCACCATGCCCGCCGGCTCGAACTTGGTGAAGGTAAAGGCGTCGACGAATTCCTCAAGCGGCACGCCGTATTGCAGCCCGACCGAGACGGCGATGGCGAAGTTGTTCATCATCGCACGGAAACCGGCCCCCTCCTTGTGCATGTCGATGAAGATCTCGCCCAGGTTGCCGTCCTCGTATTCGCCGGTGCGCAGATAGACCTTGTGACCGCCGACGATGGATTTCTGGGTATAGCCCTTGCGCCGCGACGGCATCTTTTGCCGGCCGCGGGCGATCTCCTTGATGACCACCTTTTCGATCACCTTCTGGGCCAGCGTCGCCGCCTTTTCCTGGGCCGACCCGGAGGCGAGGATCTCCTCGGCCTCCTCGTCGTCCTCGACCAGCGCGGCCGCCAGCGGCTGGCTCAGCTTGGAGCCGTCGCGATACAGCGCGTTGGCCTTCACCCCCAGGCTCCAGCTCATCTCATAGGCCTTCTGGCAATCCACGATGCTTGCGTCGTTGGGCATGTTGATCGTCTTGGAGATCGCCCCGGAGATAAAGCTTTGCGCCGCCGCCATCATGGTGATGTGGCTGTTCACCGAGAGGAACCGCTTGCCCTTCTTTCCGCAGGGGTTGGCGCAGTCGAAGATGCTGTAGTGCTCGTGCCGCAGGTGCGGTGCGCCCTCCAGCGTCATCGTCCCGCAAACGTGGTCGTTCGCCGCCTCGATGTCGGCGCGGGAATAGCCCAGGTGCCGCAGCAGGTCGAAGCTGGGATCGTTCAGCTTTTCGGCCGGAATGCCCAGCACGTTGTGGCAGAACTCTTCGCCCAGGGTCCACTGATTGAAGACAAAGCGGATGTCAAAGGCGCTTTCCAGCGCGCCCTCGACCTTGGCCAGCTCGTTCTCGCCAAAGCCATGACCGGCCAGCGTCGTCGGATTGATAGCCGGCGCGTTGCCCATGCTGCCGTGACCGACCGCATAGGCGACGATCTCTTCGATCTCGGCGCTGGAATAGCCGAGGTTCTCCAGCGCGGCGGGCACCGAGCGGTTGATGATCTTGAAGTAGCCGCCGCCGGCGAGCTTCTTGAACTTCACCAGGGCAAAGTCGGGCTCGATCCCGGTGGTGTCGCAATCCATCACCAGACCGATGGTGCCGGTCGGCGCGATGACCGAGACCTGGGCGTTGCGATAGCCGTGTTTCTCGCCCAGCCGCAGCGCGTCGTCCCAGGATTTCATCGCCAGTTCGACCAACCGCGCGTCAGGACAGTTGGCGTGGTCCAGCGGCACCGGCTTGACCTCCAGCCCCTCATAGCCATGGCCGTTGCCCTGCGCGGCGTTGCGGTGGTTGCGGATCACCCGCAGCATGTGTTTCGCGTTGCGATCATAGCTGGCAAAGGCCCCCAGCTCGCCGGCGATCTCGGCGCTGGTGGAATAGGCGGTGCCGGTCATGATCGCGGTGAGGGCACCGGCCATGGCGCGGCCCTCGTCGCTGTCATAACCCAGCCCCATGTTCATCAGCAGCCCGCCGATGTTGGCGTACCCCAGACCCAGCGTCCGGAAGTCATAGGACAGCTGCGCAATCTCTTTCGACGGGAACTGCGCCATCATCACGCTGATTTCCAGCGTCAGCGTCCACAGCCGGGTGGCGTGAACGTAATCCTCGGCCTGGAACGCGCCGTCCTTGTAGAAGGTCAGCAGGTTCATCGAGGCCAGGTTGCAGGCGGTATCGTCCAGGAACATGTATTCCGAACACGGGTTCGAGCCGCGGATCGGACCATCCTCCGGGCAGGTGTGCCAGGCGTTGACCGTGTCGTGGAACTGAATCCCCGGATCGGCGCAGGCCCAGGCGGCGTGGCCGATGGTTTCCCACAGATCGCGCGCCTTGACGGTCTTCATCACCTTGCCGTCGGTGCGGTTGATCAGCTCCCAGTCGCCATCCTCGCGCACCGCCTTGAGAAAGGCGTCGGTGACGCGGATCGAGTTGTTGGAGTTCTGGCCGGAGACCGAGTTATAGGCCTCTGAATCCCAGTCGGTGTCATAGGTCGGAAACTCGATACTGGTATAGCCCTGCTTGGCGTAATCCAGCACCCGTTTGACATAGGTTTCGGGGATCGCCGACTTCTTGGCGTCGCGGATCGCCTCCTTCAGGCTGTCGTTGGTCTTGGGATCGCAGGCATCCTCGATGCTGCCGTCCCAGGTCTTGATCGCCGCGAAGATGGCGTTGAGTTTCCGCTCGTGCATCTTGGAGCCGGCGACGATGCTCGCCACCTTCTGCTCTTCGATCACCTTCCAGTTGATGAATTCCTCGATATCGGGATGGTCGGCATCGACGATCACCATCTTGGCCGCGCGCCTTGTGGTGCCGCCCGACTTGATCGCGCCCGCCGCCCGGTCGCCGATCTTGAGGAACCCCATCAGACCGCTCGACTTGCCGCCGCCCGACAGCGCCTCGCCCTCGGCGCGCAGCCGGCTGAAGTTGGTGCCGGTGCCCGAGCCGTATTTGAACAGCCGCGCCTCGCGGACCCACAGATCCATGATGCCGCCCTCGTTCACCAGATCGTCGTTGACCGACTGGATGAAGCAGGCATGCGGCTGCGGATGCTCATAGCTGGACTTGGACTTGGTCAGCTTGCCGGTCCGGTAATCGACATAGTAATGGCCCTGCGCCGGCCCGTCGATGCCATAGGCCCAGTGCAGCCCGGTGTTGAACCACTGAGGCGAGTTCGGCGCGGCGCGCTGGGTGGCCAGCATATAGCGCATCTCGTCGAAATAGGCGCGGGCGTCCTCTTCGGTGGTGAAATACCCGCCCTTCCAGCCCCAATAGGCCCAGGCGCCGGCCAGCCGGTCGAACACCTGCTTGGACGAGGTCTCGCCTCGGGTTTCAACGTCGTCGCCGTCCGGGGCCGAGCGCCACAGGAATTCCGGCACGTCCTTTTCGCGCACCTTCTTCAGATGCGCCGGCACGCCGGCCTTGCGAAAATATTTCTGCGCGATCACGTCGCTGGCGACTTGGCTCCAGCTTGCCGGAACCTCGATATTCTCCAGCCGGAACACGATGGTGCCGTCCGGGTTGCGGATCTCGGATGTCGCGGAAACGAAATCCAGATCGGCATATGCGTCCTGCCCTGCCTTGGTGAATTTTCTTTCGATCTTCATTCTTGCTGCCTCTGATCTTCAGTTTTTCACGTTCAGCCCGGGTTCCGGACCAGTCCCTCGGCGCCTGTCACGCCCTTGTTCCGGCGGCTGCTTTTGCGCGGCCCGATCTGATGCGGTGCCGCGCCGGGCCGCCGCATCGGGCGTTCTGCCCATGCCATGCAATGCGTGTTTTGTGCCGTTCCGTGCTGGCTGCGGCCCCTAGTTTGATCTACTAGATTTAGTGGCTCGTCAGCTAGCCCACACAATCTGGAGCAATCCGGAGGTGGGGGTCAACGACTTTATTTGGATTCCGACGGCAAAAATGCGGTTGACCCGAGCCGGTTTCGCGAGGTGCCACGATTCTTCCACAGGATGCTGCACGGCAGCAGTTCACAGCCCGGCTGAGCCGCACCCCCGAACCCCCTTGTGCACAAGGGAAAACCCCACATGCCGCCGGCACCCGACGATGCAGCGCAGCATTCACGCGGAATTTCTATGCAAATTGCTCTTTGGGAAGAGCCCGGCGGCCGCATCCGGCGATTGAGCTCCGGCAAGGCGACTCGCTTGAAGATGGTCGGGGCGGCGAGATTCGAACTCACGACCCCCTGTACCCAAAACAGGTGCGCTACCAGACTGCGCCACGCCCCGACGGGCGTCTGTCTAGCCGCAGTTGCAGGGGTTGAAAAGCCCTAACAGGGCCAGGCGGCCGGCCCGCCGGAAAAAACCGGATGCCGCATCATCGTGCCCGGCGCAATTCCATACCGCGCGGCCAGGGCGGCGTTGATCTCCAGCACCACGAAAACGCCGGGGCCACCCTCGATCGGGGTCAGGTCGCCGGGAATCGCGCCCGAATGCACACGGATCACCCGCCCGCTGCGGTCGGCAAAGATCATGTCGAGCGGGATCAAGGTATTCTTCATCCAGAAACTGGCGCGCTGTGGATGATCATAGACAAACAGCATCCCCGCACCGCGCGGCAGCGTCTCGCGGAACATCAGCCCGCGGCCGCGCTCCTCCGGGGTGTCGGCCAGCTCGATCGAGAACTGCACCTGTCCCCAGTCACCGCGCAGCGCCACCCGGTCGGGGCGGCACTCCGGGGTGTCGGCCAGCGCCGCCCCTGTGCCCAGCATAAGGATCACAAAGGCGACGAGCCGGCGCATTACAGCGCCTCCTGCCCGGTCAGCGCGGCCTCCCAAGCCAGGATCTCGGCGGCCATGCGGCCCCGGCGCCCGTCGATCACGCGCATCGCCAGCGCCTCGCCGGGTTGCAGATCGGCCAGGCCGGACTGGCGCAGAACCTCGATATGCACGAACACATCCTCGCTGCGGCCAAAGACATTGGCAAAGCCGAACCCCTTTGCCTTGTCGAACCACTTTACCCGGGCGGGCTCCAGCGGCCTCTGACGGATATCGGCCGGGTCCAGATGGCTGAAATCCGAAAGCAGCGGGCCATCGTCCTCGCGCTCGGGCGGGATGATCGAGAGAACCTCTATCGCCTGCACCCCGCGCGCGGTTTCCTGCGTCACCACCTGAATGCGCGACCCGTCGGCGACCGAGCTCTGCCCGAAATTCCTCAGAACGTTCATATGCAACAGGATGTCCGGGCCGCCCCCATCCGAGACGACGAACCCGAATCCCTTGGCCGGGTCAAACCATTTCACCTGACCTTCAACTTGATGCATGCTGCTCAGATCTTCTGCCACTTCTGCTTTTTTCCGCGTTTTGTGTCATCGCGCCGAAATGGCGCGTGCCTGAATTTGTGCAATATGTAAGCTGAACATTTCAAGTTGAAAACATCCACTTGGGTGGAAATCCACATATATTTTCAAAGCGTTGCATTTCACGTAACGTGAACGTCAGGGACTCAACCTCTGGATTTTCCACGCGGATTCGGCATTTTCGCGCCGCCAGACAAAGCGGTCATGCAGCCGGAAAGCCCCATCCGCCCAGAACTCGATCTCGACAGGAACCAGCCGGTAACCGCCCCAAAACGGTGGCCGCTGCGGATTTGCGCCCAGCCGCGCGGTCAGTTTCGCCACCGTCGCCAACAGCGCGGCGCGGCTGTCCAGCGGCTGAGACTGATGCGAGGCCCAGGCGCCCAGACGGCTTTTCAGCGAGCGCGAGCGGTAATACTCATCCGCCTGCGGCCCGTCCTCGCGGCTGATCTCGCCCCGCACCCGGATCTGGCGGCGCAGCGATTTCCAGTGCATCACAAAGGCACCCTTGCCGGCCTGGTCCAGCTCCTGCGCCTTGGCGCTGCCGTAATTTGTGTAAAAGACAAAGGCCGCCGACTCGATTTCCTTCAGAAGGACCATGCGCGCATTCGGCATCCCCTCCGCATCCACCGTCGAGAGCGCGATGGCGTTCGGATCGTTGACCTCGGTCGCTTCGGCTTCACTCAGCCATCGGCGCGCGATCACAAAAGGATCGTCGCCCGCAAAAATGCCGGTTCTGTCGCCCATGGTATCCCCATCATGGTCCTTGGGCGAAACAGTAGTGGGCGACCGCCTTGGCGGCAAGCCCGATACTCTTGATGCCTCAGGGGCAATGGCCTAAAGGTCACTCTCACACCGTGCACAGAGGCGGAGATCCTTCATGTCAAATCAGTTGTTGGCCGGCAAGCGCGGCCTGATCATGGGCCTGG
The DNA here is from genome assembly GCF_004358185.1 of Antarcticimicrobium luteum. Lineage (GTDB taxonomy): Bacteria > Pseudomonadota > Alphaproteobacteria > Rhodobacterales > Rhodobacteraceae > Antarcticimicrobium > Antarcticimicrobium luteum. The sequence continues at coordinate 51,753 of NZ_SMUV01000053.1, read as the reverse complement.
CCAATGACAAGTCCATCGCCTGGGGCATCGCCAGGGCGTTGTCCGGCGCCGGCGCCGATCTGGCCTTTTCCTATCAGGGCGACGCGCTGAAGAAACGGGTCGATCCGCTCGCCGCCCAACTCGGTAGCGATATCGTCCTGCCCTGCGATGTCGGCGACGAGGCCTCGATCGACGCGCTGTTCTCCGCCCTGAAGGTGCGCTGGGACAATCTCGACTTCGTGGTCCACGCGATCGGCTTTTCCGACAAGAACGAGTTGCGCGGGCGTTATGTCGACACCAGCCGCGCCAATTTCCAGCTCTCCATGGATATCTCGGTCTATTCCTTTACCGCCGTGGTGCAGCGCGCCGAAAAGATGATGTCCGAGGGCGGCAGTTGTCTGACGCTGACCTATTACGGCGCCGAAAAGGTGATGCCGCATTACAACGTGATGGGCGTGGCCAAGGCGGCACTGGAGGCATCGGTGCGCTATCTGGCCGAGGATCTGGGCAAGGACGGCATCCGCGTCAACGCGATCAGCGCCGGTCCGATCAAGACGCTGGCGGCCTCGGGCATCGGCGATTTCCGCTACATCATGAAGTGGAACGAATACAACTCGCCGCTGCGCCGCAACGTGACCATCGACGACGTCGGCGGATCGGCGCTCTATCTGCTGTCCGATCTGGGCGCCGGGGTCACCGGCGAGGTGCTGCATGTGGATGCCGGCTATCATGCCGTGGGCATGAAGGCAGTGGATGCCCCCGATATCGCCAAGGGCTGACCGCACAGCCGCGACCAAAAGGTAAAGGAACCGCCGCCATGACCGACCGTCTGCCGCATGAAAAGGGTTTTCACGTCAGCTGGGATCAGCTCCATCGCGATGCGCGGGCGCTGGCCTGGCGCCTGCAGGGCAACGCCCCCGGCGAGGGCGGCTGGCGCGCGGTGGTGGCGATCACCCGCGGCGGCATGGCCCCGGCGATGATCGTCGCGCGCGAGCTCGACATCCGCCTGGTCGACACGATCAGCGTGAAATCCTACGACCACCAGACCCAGAGCGAACCGGTGGTGATCAAATCGCCCGACATGGCGATGGTGGGCGACGGCACCGGCGTGCTGATCGTCGACGATCTGGTCGATACCGGCCGCACGCTCGAGGTGGTGCGCCAGCATATGCCAAAGGCCCATGTCGCCACCGTCTATGCCAAGCCCAAGGGGCGGCCGATGGTCGACACCTTTGTCACCGAGGTCAGCCAGGACACCTGGATCTTCTTCCCCTGGGACATGGCGCTGCAATATGTAGAGCCCTATCGCGGCCGCGACTGAGCGCGCGCGGCGCCAGGAGAGGCCGATGTCCAGATCACGCACCAAGGCCACCTTTGCCGCTCCCATCGTCGAGGCGCGCAAATGGCTCGACGGGGTCGCCTTTCCGCCGGACCGGCCGCTGATCAACGTCAGCCAGGCCGCCCCGATGGAGACGCCGCCCGAGGCGCTGCGCCGGGCGATGGCCGATTTCGTTCTGCACAGACCCGAGGCGCATCTGTACGGCCCCGACCTCGGCATGCCGGACCTGCGCGCGGCGCTGGCCGGGCGGACCGCGCGGATCTATGGCGGCGCGGTCGCGGCGGCGCAGGTCGCCATCACCTCGGGCTGCAACCAGGCCTTTGCCGCCGCCATCGCCGCCATCGCCGGCGAGGGCGACGCGGTGATCCTGCCGACGCCGTGGTACTTCAATCACAAGATGTGGCTCGACATGGCGGGCGTCGAGGCGGTCGCGCTGCCCACCGGCGCAGACCTGCTGCCCGATCCGGAGCAGGCGGCGGCGCTGATCACCGAACGCACCCGCGCCATCGCCCTTGTCACCCCCAACAACCCGGCGGGCGTGGAATACCCCGCCGAGCTGCTGCGCGCCTTTTACGATCTGGCGCAGGCGCGGGGGATCAGGCTGATCGTGGACGAGACCTACCGCGATTTCCACAGCCGGCCCGGCGCGCCGCATGATCTTTTCACCGATCCCGACTGGGACCGCACGCTGATACACCTGTATTCCTTTTCCAAGGCCTACCGGCTGACCGGCCACCGGGTCGGCGCGCTGCTGACCTCCCCCGCGCTGCTGGCCGAGGTGGAGAAATTCATCGACACCGTCACCATCTGTCCCAGCCAGGTCGGCCAGTTCGCGGCGCTGAAGGGGATCGAGACGCTGGACCAATGGCTGGCGGCCGAGCGGGACGAGATTTTGGGTCGCCGCGCGGCGATTTCCCAGGGGGTTCCGGTCCTGGCGGCCCGGGGTTGGGCGTTAAAGGGGCTGGGCGCCTATTTCGCCTATTTGGCGCATCCTTACGACATGCCGGCCGATGCGCTGGCCCGCCGGCTGGTCTCCGAGGCGGGCGTGCTGCTGTTGCCCGCGACCATGTTCGTGCCGCAAACTGACCCCACCGGCGCACGGCATCTGCGCGTCGCCTTCGCCAATCTAGACCGGGCGGGGATCGCCACGCTTTTCAAGCGGCTTTCGACCCTCACCATCTGACCTTGCCCCCCCTTTGCGCCCGTCGTATGCAGGGCGCCAAAGAATGGCATCGCCAGAGAGGGGGCACCATGGCCGCACGGGTCAAACAGTTTTCGAAAACCTTCGTGTGGATCCTGCTTGGCCTGCTGGTCGCGGGTCTGGCCGGCTTCGGCGCCACCAACCTCACCGGCACCGTGCGCACCGTGGCCAAGGTGGGCGATGAGACGGTCAGCGTCGATGCCTATGCCCGCGAGCTGCAACGCGAGATCCGCGCCGTCGAGGCGCAGACCGGCCAGCCGATGCAGATGAGCGAGGCGCGCGCGCGCGGCATCGATCAGCAGGTGCTGGCCCGCCTGGTGGCGCTGGCCTCGATCGACAACGAGGTCGCCACGCTGGGCCTGTCGGTGGGCGACGAAAAGCTGCAACAGGAAATCGTCGCGATCCCCGCCTTTCAGGGCATCGACGGCACATTTGACCGCGAAACCTATCGCTTTGCCCTCGATCAGGCCGGGGTCAGCGAGGCCGAGTTCGAGGCCGACCTGCGCGCCGAGGCCGCTCGCACCCTGGTACAGGGCGCGATCGTCGGCGGCGTGACAATGCCCGACACGCTGGTGAACACGCTGGTCGACTATGTCGCCGCGCGGCGCAGCTTTGCCATGGTGACCCTGACCGCCGAGGATCTCGACGCGCCCCTGCCGGCGCCGGACGACGCCGCGCTCCGGGCGTTCTACGATGCCGATCCCGAGCGTTTCACCCTGCCCGAGACCAAGCGGATCAGCTATGTGACGCTGACCCCCGACATGATCCTCGATCAGGTCGAAGTGGACGAGGCCGCGCTGCGTCAGCTTTATGACGAGCGCGCGGAGGACTACAGCATCCCCGAACGCCGGCTGGTCGAACGGCTGGTGTTCCCCGACGAGGCCGCCGCGGCCTCGGCGATGGCGCAGATCGAGGTCGGCGGCACCACCACCTTCGAGGCGCTGGTGACCGGACGCGGACTGTCTCTGGGCGATGTGGACATGGGCGATCAGGCGGCCAGCGATCTGGGCGATGCGGCCGGCGCGGTGTTTGCCGCCGAAATCGGCGCCGTGGTGGGCCCCCTGCCCTCGGACCTGGGTCCGGCACTCTACCGGGTGAACGGCCGGCTGGAGGCACGCGATACCCCCTTTGAAGAGGCCCGCGACGATCTGCGCGAGGAACTGGCCGCCGAACGCGCGCGCCGGCTGATCGAAACCCGGGCACAGGACATCGACGATCTGCTGGCCGGCGGCGCCACGCTGGAGGATCTGGCCAAGGAAACCGACATGGAGCTGGGCCGGATCGACTGGACCGCCGACAGCGCCGACGGGGTGGCCGCCTATGACGCATTCCGCGAGGCCGCGCAAAAAGTCAGCCCCGAGGATTTCCCCGAGGTCGGCTTTCTCGAGGATGGCGGCATCTTTGCGCTGCGGCTCGACGATACGCTGGCGCCGCGCCCCGAACCCTTTGAGCAGGCCCGCGCGCGGGCGATCGAGGGCTGGACCCTGCAACAGACCGAGTTGGCGCTGACCGAACAGGCCGGGGCGCTGGTCGCCGAGCTGGGCGCGGATGGCGATTTCGCCGACGCCGGGCTGGAGCCCAGGGTGGAAACCGGATTGACGCGCACCGCCTTTCTCGAAGGCACACCGCCGGACTTCATGGCCCAGGTGTTCGAGATGGAGCCGGGCGCGCTGCGCGTCATCGGCGCCGGCGACCGGGTGCTGATCGTGCGCCTGGACGAGGTTCTGCCGCCGGCAGAGACCGCCGATCTGGCCCGGATGCGCAGCGGTTTCGGCCAGGAGCTGGACCAGGTGCTGGCCCAGGCCCTGTTCGACGCCTTTGTCCGCGATGCGCGGTTGCGCGCCCGCCCGATGCTGGACCAGCGCGCGCTGAACGCGGTCCAGTCGAGCTTTCAGTAAGGGGAGCGTCATGGCTCTGACCCCGGATTTCGACACGTTCGCCCGCGCCTATGAGGCAGGGCGGAACCAGGTGGTCTACACGCGGCTGGCGGCCGATCTGGACACGCCGGTGTCGCTGATGCTGAAGCTGACCGGCGGGCAAAAAGACGCCTTCATGCTGGAATCGGTGACTGGCGGCGAGGTGCGCGGGCGCTATTCCATCATCGGGCTGAAGCCGGATCTGATCTGGCGCTGCGACGGCGACAAGGCGGCGCTGAACCGGCAGGCGCGGTTCGACCCCGAGGGGTTCGTCCCCGAGGCCGCCGATCCGCTGACCAGCCTGCGCAGCCTGATCGCCGAAAGCCGGATCGACCTGCCCGACGACCTGCCCCAGGCCGCCGCCGGGCTCTTCGGCTATCTCGGCTATGACATGGTGCGGCTGATCGAGCATCTGCCGGATGTGAACCCCGATCCGCTGGGCCTGCCCGATGCGCTGATGCTGCGCCCCTCGGTCGTGGCCGTGCTCGACGGGGTCAAGGGCGAGGTCACCGTTGTGGCGCCCGCCTGGGCCGGCGACGGCCAGAGCGCGCGCGCCGCCTATGCCCAGGCCGCCGAGCGGGTGATGGACGCGGTGCGCGATCTGGAACGCGCGATGCCCGCCGAGAGCCGCGATCTGGGCGAGGCGGCAGAGGCGGCCCCGCCGGTGTCGAACTTCACCCGCGAGGGCTACAAGGCCGCCGTGGAGAAGGCCAAGGATTATATCCGCGCGGGCGATATCTTTCAGGTGGTGCCGGCGCAGCGCTGGACGCAGGATTTCCCGCTGCCGCCCTTCGCGCTCTACCGCTCGCTGCGGCGCACCAACCCCTCGCCGTTCATGTTCTATTTCAACTTCGGCGGCTTCCAGGTGATCGGCGCCAGCCCCGAGATTTTGGTGCGGGTGTTCGGAAACGAGGTCACCATCCGCCCCATCGCCGGCACCCGTCCGCGCGGCGCCACGCCGGAAGAGGACCGCGCGCTGGAGGCCGATCTGCTGGCCGACCAGAAGGAGCGGGCCGAGCATCTGATGCTCTTGGATCTGGGGCGCAACGACGTCGGCCGGGTGGCCCGGATCGGCACCGTGCGGCCGACCGAGCAATTCATCATCGAGCGCTATTCCCACGTGATGCACATCGTCTCCAACGTCGTCGGCGAGTTGGCCGGGGACAAGGACGTGCTGGATGCCTTCTTTGCCGGCATGCCGGCGGGCACGGTGTCCGGCGCACCCAAGGTGCGGGCGATGGAGATCATCGACGAGCTGGAGCCTGAAAAACGCGGCCTTTATGGCGGCGGCGTCGGCTATTTCAGCGCCGGCGGCGACATGGACATGTGCATCGCGCTGCGCACCGCCATCGTGAAGGACAAGAAGCTCTATATCCAGGCCGGCGGCGGCGTCGTCTATGACAGCGACCCGGAGGCGGAATATATGGAGACGGTGCATAAATCGAACGCCATCCGCCGGGCGGCGGCGGACGCGGCGCGGTTCACCGGCGGCGGCAACCGCTGAAGCCCTTAGGGCTGCAACTGGCGAACTTCACCGTTTGCCCCAACGAGCAAGCCGCGCAAGCGCCGGACCATGGTCTGGCGCCACGGCCTCCGATCGGCGCACTTTATGCCAGCCAAATCCGGACGACATCTGAACGGAGCGCCCACGTCAACCAAGCGCCTGACCGCCGGGACGGTCCGGCGCTTGCGCGGCGCTTTGCTCAGAGGCTTACCTCGAGTACTTTAGGAAGATGCTTTATCGGCTCTGCGCGGTGACGTCGTATCCATAGATCCAGTCGAACTGGCGCACCGCGCGCGTCGGCGCCAGCGTACCGCCGAGGCGCAGCGCCATATGCCCCAACTCGCGAATGGGCGAGAGGCCGAAGTGGTATTTCCAGGCATTGGCATTGGCCGCCGCGATCACCCGCGCGGCCCTTTCGCGCCGCCGGGCCTGATAGGCGGCAAGTGCAGCGGCCTGATCCGCCTCGCCGGCCAGGCAATCGGCCAGCACCCAGGCATCCTCCAGCGCCAGATTCGCCCCCTGGGCCAGGAACGGCAGGGTCGGATGCGCGGCGTCGCCCAGGATCGCCACCCCCTCGCCCTGCCAGCGCGCGGCCACCGGATGGCGGAACAACCCCCAAAGCGCCACCTCGCGCACCTGCGCCAGCAACTCTGCCGGCAGCCCGCGGAAATCGGAAAAGGCGGCGCGCAGGTTGCCCGGATCGTCGTCGTGATGCCAGCCCTCGTCGGCCCAGTCGCGGCGCTCCTGCACGGCGACGATATTGACCAGCCGCCCGCCCCGCAGCGGATAGCAGACCATATGCCGCCCCGGACCCATGAAGATCTGCGCCTCGGCCGGCAGGCGCAGATCGTTGGGCACCGTCGCGCGCCAGGCCACCTGTCCGGTGAAAAAGGGGCGATCGTCCCCGTTCAGCGCCACCCGCGCCCGCGACTGCAACCCGTCGGCCCCCACCACCAGATCGGCCCGCGCCTGCGCGCCATTGGCCAGATGCAACTCTGGAACCGGGCCAGGCACCACCGCCTCCACCCGCTGCAACAGGCGAAGGGGAATGCCCGCCGTGCGCGCGGCCCCGGCCAGAAGGCCGATCAGATCGGCGCGATGCACCAGGTAGAAGTCCTGGCCGGCGGCGTAGCGGGCCAGATCAAGACGCAGCACCTCGCCGCCGCGACGGTAATCGCGCAGCACCACCGCGCGCGAGGGCACCGCCGCGCGGGACAGCGCCTCGCCCAGCCCCATCGCGCGAAGGACCGCCGCGCCATTGGGACTGATCTGAAGCCCCGCGCCGACCTCGGCGATCTCGCAGGCCTGTTCCAGCACCGTCACCTCGGCGCCGCGCGCCCGCAGCGCCAGTGCCGCCGCCAGCCCGCCGATCCCGGCACCCGCAACGATGATGTTCCGTCCCGTCAGCCCCATTGCACCCCGCCCGTCCGTGCCCGCCGCGGCCCGCGGCCGCCACCAATGAAAAACGCCAGGGCGGCAGACCCCGGCGTTTTCCCAACCCTCATCGTCCGTCGCCGCGATCAGTCGTCGCGATGCACCTTTTCGCGACGCTCGTGACGCTCCTGCGCCTCTAGGCTCAGCGTGGTGGTCGGCCGCGCCACCAGACGCTTGAGCGAGATCTGCTCGCCGGTGTCCTGGCAATAGCCGAACTCACCCTCGTCGATGCGGCGCAGCGCGGCGTCGATCTTGCTCACCAGTTTGCGCTGGCGGTCACGAATGCGCAGCTCCAGCGCGCGATCGGTCTCTTCGCTGGCGCGGTCGGCCACGTCGGGGATGTTGCGCGTCCCGTCCTGCAGCCCGGCGATGGTGGATTTGCTTTCACTCAACAGGTCGTTCTTTTGCCGCAGCAGTTCGCGGCGAAACCATTCGAGTTGGCGTTCATTCATGAACGGCTCATCTTCGGCCGGACGGTAGTCCTCCGGCAGAAAGTTTTCCTGCTTCATATTGCTTCCCTCGGTCAGACTAACAACGTCCTTCAAACCCGCAGATTTAGACATCTGTCTCCCCCTTCTGCCGCTGCGTTTATCCGAGAGATTCCAGATTGTCACTACACAATAGCAATTCGATTGGGCTAAAACCCCGGGCAGACCGGAACGCGAAACTGCGAACAGCAAAGGGTTGGAAAACATGAGATTTCAGGGCACCAAGGACTATGTGGCGACCGAAGACCTCACCATCGCGGTGAACGCGGCGGTCACGCTGGAGCGCCCGCTGCTGGTCAAGGGAGAGCCCGGCACCGGCAAGACCGAACTGGCCCGCCAGGTGGCCGATGCGCTGGGTCTGAAAATGATCGAATGGAACGTCAAATCCACCACCCGCGCGCAACAGGGCCTTTATGAATACGACGCCGTCAGCCGGCTGCGCGACAGCCAGCTGGGCGAAGAGCGGGTTCACGACGTGCGCAACTACATCCGCAAGGGCAAACTCTGGCAGGCCTTCGAGGCCGGGGAAAAGGTCGTGCTGCTGATCGACGAGATCGACAAGGCGGACATCGAGTTTCCCAACGACCTGCTGCAGGAACTCGACAAGATGGAGTTCTATGTCTACGAGACCGGCGAGACGATCCGCGCCGCGCAACGCCCGATCGTCATTATCACCTCGAACAACGAGAAAGAGCTGCCCGACGCCTTTCTGCGGCGCTGCTTTTTTCACTACATCCGCTTCCCGGACGAGGCGACCATGCGCAAGATCGTCGAGGTGCACCACCCCGGCATCAAGCAGGCGCTGCTGACCACCGCGCTCACCCAGTTCTATGAACTGCGCGACACCTCGGGGCTGAAGAAAAAGCCTTCGACCTCGGAGGTGCTCGACTGGCTGAAACTGCTGCTGGCCGAGGATCTGGATGCCGATGATCTGAAACGCGACGGTGTCAACGCCCTGCCCCGGTTGCATGGCGCGCTGCTGAAGAACGAACAGGACGTGCATCTGTTCGAACGGCTGGCGTTCATGGCGCGCAGCCAGCGATGACCTCTGATCCTATTTTGGTTCCCCGGCGGCACTTTGCGCGCCGCCGGGGAACCAAAATCAGGCAGGCCGGCGACCAAGACGACGGCCGTTAGCGCGTCAGCTCCTTCATCCCCTTTTCCAGTCCCGAAAGCGTCATCGGCACCATACGGCTGTCGAAGATCTCGCGGATCATCTGGATCGAGTGGGTATAGTCCCAGTATTTCTCGGGCACCGGGTTGATCCACAGACTGTCTTTCCACTGCTCGCGCGCACGGTTCAGCCAGACCTGCCCGGCCTCTGCGTTCCAATGCTCGTTCGCGCCGCCCGGATAGGCGATTTCATAGGGCGACATGCTGGCGTCGCCGACAAAGATGCATTTGTAATCCGGCCCGTAGGTGTTCAGCACCTCCCAGGTGGGGGTCTGGGCATCCCAGCGGCGGCGGTTGTCGCGCCAGACGCCCTCGTAGAGGCAGTTGTGGAAATAGTAGTATTCCAGATGCTTGAACTCGGTCCGCGCGGCCGAGAACAGCTCTTCCACCACCTTGATATGCGGGTCCATCGAGCCGCCGACATCGAGAAACAGCAACACCTTGACGGCGTTGTGCCGCTCGGGCCGGGTCTTCACATCCAGATAGCCGTGCTCGGCGGTGGCGCGGATGGTGCCGTCGAGGTCAAGTTCCTCATGCGCGCCCTCGCGCGCCCAGCGGCGCAGCCGCTTCAGCGCCACCTTGATGTTGCGGGTGCCCAGCTCGACGGTGTCGTCGAGGTTCTTGAATTCCCGCTTGTCCCAGACCTTGACCGCGCGGCCGTGGCGGCCTTCCTTCTGGCCGATGCGCACGCCCTCGGGGTTGTAGCCATAGGCGCCGAAGGGCGAGGTACCGGCGGTGCCGATCCACTTGTTGCCGCCCTGGTGACGGCCCTCCTGCTCCTTCAGCCGCTCTTTCAGCGTTTCCATCAGCTTCTCGAAGCCGCCCAGCGCCTCGATCTCGGCCTTTTCCTCGTCGCTCAGATGCTTTTCGGCCATCTTGCGCAGCCAGTCGGCGGGCAGGTCCACCGCCTCCAGCACCTGATCGAGGGTGATCTGCTCCAGCCCCTGGAAACTGGCGGCAAAGGCGCGGTCAAACTTGTCCAGATTACGCTCGTCCTTCACCATCGCGGTGCGGGCGAGGTAATAGAACGCCTCGACGTCATAGGTGGCAAGCCCCGCCTTCATCCCTTCCAGAAAGCTCAGGTATTCCCGCAGGCTGACGGGGATGCCGGATTTGCGCAGGTTTTCGAAGAAAGGCAGGAACATCGGACCTCGCCTATAGTGCCGCGCGGTGGACCATGATCGTCACCAGAACGCCGACGACGGCGAACCCGATCGCATAAACCGCCGCATACTGGACCATGTCCGCCGGTTTGCCGCCATGTTTCCTGGCCGTCAGGCCGCCCAGAATGGCACCGATCAGCGCCGCTGAAATTACGATCATCTTGGTGTTATCCGCGCCCTCTGTTCTGGGGGTTCAGCGCCGCGATCTCACGCATCTTGGCCCGTACCGCCCAATCGGAGCCAAACCCGTACCGCGCCCATCCCAGGCTGTCCAGTCTGACGCTGCGGGCCTCGTCGGGGCGGCCGGTCAGATCCAGCGCCTCGGCCTTGAGCAGCATCAGCGTGGACAGCAGCGCACCATTTTCGGCCCTTGCTGCGACATCTAGCATCGGATCGATCTCGCGCAACGCCTGGGCGCCATTGCCGGTGGCGATCGCATAGGCCGCGGTCTGGGTCACCACATAGGCGGCATGCAGCCGGGTGGCCGGATCGCGCGACAGATAATGCAGCGCGGCCTGGAACTGCGACTGCGCGGCATCGGGATCGGTCACCTGGGTGATCCGGCCCAGCATGTAATGGCTGAAGGCGCGGCGATGGTCCTGCCAGCCCAGCGTCTCGGCGGTGCGGGCGGCGGTATTGGCCGCCGAACGGCGCGCGCCCGGGTTGGCGCCGGGGCCGAGCGCGGTCTGCACCGCCTCGATCCAGCCGCGCGGCGTCTCGGTGACCGGGGCGGCGGGCTGACGGGTTCCGGCCGGGTTCAGCCGCGCCAGCAGCGCGGGCAACTGGGCTGCGACCTGTCCCTCCGTCATGCCGCTGCGCAGCTCGGGGGCATAGGTGGCGCGCAGGATCAGCATGTCGAACCCGGTCAGCACCGTGTGCACATTGTCGTCGTTAAACACCGAATCCGGCAGCCGGTAGAGATCGTTGAGCGGCCCCAGCGCCTGCGCCAGTTCCTCGTGCAGGCAATCGCGCAGCTCCTGCGGGCTGGTGTCGTAAGGTACGAAGATGCCCAGCCGCGTGCGCGTGCGCAGCACCGACCAGTTGGTCTTGGGTTTGCGCCGGTCGCGGCGGAACTCGTCGAAGCTGGAGACATTGGGCACCACGAAACAGGCGGCCGCCGGCAGCGCGCGGCGGATCTCGGCGCGGCTGACCACCTCGATGGTGATATTGGCGCTGCCCCGGGCGATCTGGCGGATGTCAATCCCCGCCTCGCGCCGCAGCCGGGTCAGCAGGCGGCGCAGGTCGGGCTCCAGGCTGGGGGGCGGATCGCCGCTGACCCGCACGGTGACGGGCGTCTCGAACCGGGTGAAATAGTCCAGCTTGCGACCGCTCTCCAACCGGAAATGCAGCGCCAGGAAATCGGCGGCGATATTGGCGTTGGACCGGGTCGGCGCACTGGGATGAGGGGTGGAAAAGACCTTCATCGGCGGCAGCGTACTGTCGGTGATCTTGGCCCGCGTCGGCGTATCGGCCAGCGGCACCGTGTTGCAGCCCGCCAACAGCAGGCCGAGACACAGGAGGACGGCGGCACGGATCATCGGCGCGGGCACCAAGGGGACGGGAGGATGCAGGTCAGGTCGGTCATATCGCGTAGCAAATCCGTAAAATGCCCGGGGCCCGGCCCGGGGTCCGCGTCGAGCATAAAAGCCAAAGCGGACAGAAATGTGGTCAGACAAGGATAGGCGCGAACGCCGTCTGTCGCAATGGTGGGGGCAACCGGGACCGCCAGACAACACAATGTCGACACTCCGCCCCGTCTGATGCGGCTGCCGCTTGCCGGGGCGGGCGCTTGGCCCCATATTCCCCCCATGCTCAGGTTTACCCCCATCCTGCTCGCCCTGGTCTATGCGCTGGTGATGTACCGCGTCTCGGTCTGGCGCACCCATCGGGAACTGGACGCGAAATCGACCGAACTGGCCGATGCGCGGCTAAAGCACCTGACCGACCAGCTCGCCGCCGCGCTGGGGCTGGCGCGCATCCCGGTCTATATCTACGAGATCGACCCGGTGAACGGGCTGGCGGCGCCGGACGGGCGGATCTTCATCACGCGCGGATTCTATCGCAAGTACCGCAACGGCGAGGTCACCGGCGAAGAGATGGCGTCGGTCATCGCCCATGAGCTGGGCCATGTGGCGCTGGGTCACGCGCGGCGGCGGATGCTGGATTTCTCCGGCCAGAACGCACTGCGCACGGCGCTGATCATGGTGCTGGGCCGCATCGTCCCGGTGGCCGGCGTATGGATCGCCAATGCGCTGACCGGGCTTCTGGCGGCGCGGCTGTCGCGCGGCGACGAGTATGAGGCCGACGAATACGCCGCCGCCCTGCTGACCAAGGCCGGCATCGGCGTGGGCCCGCAGAAATCGCTTTTCGCCAAGCTTGAGGAGCTGACGCAATCGCGCGCCGGCGTCTCCCCCGCCTGGCTGATGAGCCACCCCAGAACCGAAGAGCGCATCGCGGCGCTGGACCGGCTGGAGGCGCGCTGGGGCGCGCAGAGCTGAACCCCGATCAGATCAAAGGACCGACATGCGCTATTCCCTGCTCGACCTCGCCCCGATCCCCGAGGGCGCGGACGCCGCCCAGGCGGTCCGCAATTCCGTCGCGCTGGCCCAGGCGGCCGAGACGCTGGGCTATCACCGCTACTGGCTGGCCGAGCATCACAACATGCCAGGCATCGCCTCTTCGGCGACCTCGGTGATGATCGGTCATATCGCCGGAGCGACCGCGACCATGCGGATCGGCGCCGGGGGCATCATGCTGCCCAACCACGCGCCGCTGGTGATCGCCGAGCAGTTTGGCACGCTGGCCACCATCCACGGGCCGCGCATCGACCTCGGTCTCGGGCGCGCGCCGGGAACGGATATGGAGACCGCCCGTGCGCTGCGCCGCAACATGGCCGCGCAGGACACCTTTCCCCAGGACGTTCTGGAACTGATGGCCTATCTCGGCGATTCCGAACCGGGTCAGCGTCTGCACGCGATCCCCGGCGAGGGAACCCATGTGCCGGTCTGGATCCTCGGCTCCTCGCTCTACGGCGCGCAGCTGGCGGCGCATCTGGGGCTGCCCTACGCCTTTGCCTCGCATTTCGCGCCCGATGCTCTGGGCGAGGCCGTCGAGGTTTACCGGCGCGGGTTCCAGCCCTCGGCGGCTCTTGAACGGCCGTATTTCATGATGGCGATGAACTTCTTTGCCGCCGATGACGCGGCAGAGGCGGTGCGGCTGAAAACCTCGATGCAGCAGGCGTTCATCCGGCTGCGGTCGGGCATGCCCGGCAAGCTGCCCGCGCCGGTGGAGCGGATCGAGGATGTCGCCGATCCGCGCTGGATCAAGGCGGTGGACCAGGCGTTGCGGATCAGTGCCACCGGGGACGCGGAAATGGTGCGCACGCAGGTCTCGGCGTTGATCGACCACTATCAGCCGGACGAGGTGATGATTTCCGGCCAGATCCACAATCCGGCGGCGCGGATCCGGTCGTTCGAGATCGCGGCGGAGGTGATGCAGGGGCTGGCCGCCTAACCGGCCAGCGCCTTGCCCAGCCGCGGCAGCCGCGCCTTCTTCATCAGCGCGCGGATCTCCCAGACGCCGCCAGCCATCGCATTGGCCTGCGCCAGCACCCGCGCGCCAATATCGGCGAGGCCGTTGGGGTCTTTGAGCCACAAACCGTACAGAAATCCGTCCGGCTCGATCCGCTCCAGCCCCTCTTCGGCCAGAATGTTCCTGGGGAAATCCTGCCGGTTCAGCGTCAGGATCGCATCGGCCGAACCGGCCACGGCGATCGCCAGCACATGCAGATCCGCCGGATCGGGCAGCCAGAGCCGCGCCTCGATCCCCGGCGCGGGGGGCAGCTCCGCCCCCGGCCAGGCGGCGCGCAACAGCGCGATCTCGCCGCGCGCCTGCACCTCGCCCGTGGGCCCCAGCTTGCGCGCCGCACGCGCCCATTCCTCAAGGATGCGGGTCGACCACAGGGGCGTGTAGTGGCCCAGCCGTGCCGCGCCCAGCAGCATCTCGCGCATCACCGTGGGGTAAAGCACGCAGGTGTCGAGAACGATTTTCACAGCCGGTAGAACAGCGCCTTGAGATAGCCCGTCTCGGCCAGTTGCGGCAGTTGCGGGTGATCGGGGCCCGCAAATCCGGTGCGCAACAACTGCCCCGCGCGCCCGGCCTTGCCGATGCCGCGGGTGCAGGCGCCGCGGAAATTCGCCAGATCGGCAGCGTGCGAGCAGGAGCACAGACCCAGGTAACCGCCCGGCGCCACCAGCGTGGCGGCCATCCGCGCGATCCGCTCATAGGCGCGCAGGCCGGCATCGAGCGCCTGTTTCGACGGCGCAAAGGCGGGCGGATCGCAGATCACCACGTCGAACTGCGCCCCCTCCTCGGCCAGCGCGCTCAGCACGTCAAAGGCGTCGCCCTGCCGGGTCTCGAACCGGTCGGCCAGGCCCGAGGCCGCCGCCCCCTGCGCCGCCAGCTCCAGCGCCGGGGCCGAGCCGTCGACGGCCAGAGCATGTCCCGCGCCGCCCGCCAGCATAGCCAGCGCGAAACCGCCCACATGAGAAAACACGTCGAGCACGCGCGCGCCCTGCCCGGCCAGCCGGGCGGCAAAGGCATGGTTGGGGCGCTGGTCATAGAACAGGCCCGTCTTCTGACCGCCGGTCAGATCGGCCATATAGATCGCCCCGGACATCGGCACCGGCAGCGGCGCCTGCGGTGCGCTGCCCAGCAGCACCGCGCTATCGTCGTCCAGCCCCTCCAGCGCGCGGGTGCGTCCCGAGGCGTTTTTCAACACCGTCGTCACGCCGGTCACCTCGACCAGCGCGGCGGTCAGATCGTCCAGCCGGACCTCCGCCCAGGCGGCGTTGGGCTGTATCACCGCGACTTCTCCGAAACGGTCGATCACAAGCCCCGGCAGCCCGTCGCCCTCGGCATGGACCAGCCGGTAGAAGGGGGCGTCGTAAATCCGGCTGCGCAGCGCCAGCGCCCGGGACAGGCGCGCCGCGAACCAGACCCGGTCCGGCACGGCGTCCGGATCGCGATCGAGCATGCGGCAGATGATGCGCGAGGCGGGGTTGACCGCCACCACCCCCATTGGGTTGCGCTCGGCATCCTCAAGAACCGCCAGCGCACCGGGGCTCAGCGCGCGGGTGCGCCGGTCGGTTACCAGTTCATTGGCGTAGACCCAGGGAAACCCATGGCGGATGGCGCGGGCGTTGGCCTTGGGCAGCAGGCGGACGCGGGGAAGGTCGGGGGTGGGATCGGATGATGTCATGGCGCCCTCTTACGTCCAACCGGAAGCCTTGGGAAGAGGGCTGAGGCGGGCGGGCGCCCGGGCCCTCCCGCCCCTGTCGTCCCCGCCTTCGCGGGGCGGGCAGAAGCGCGAAGGACAAAACGCCCCTCCCTAATTTTCCGCAACGATACTCGGGGCGCCTTGCGGATCCGGGGCGGCGGGGACTGCCCCTTCGGCGCGCTTTGCGGATCCGGGGGATCCTGGGTCAGTCGCGCGCGCGCGCGCGCCAGCCGCCGCGCCGGCGCGGGTGGCCCGCTCGGACCAGCCCCTCGGTCAGCACGCCGGTCATCGGGTGGTCGGGCGCGGCCGATCCGTAGCGGTCGAGCAGCAGGCGCAGCGCCGGGCCGCTGTCTGCGCCCTCCGGCAGGCTGAGCGCCCAGTCGAGAAAGATGCTGCGGCACTCCGGCCCGGTGATCCCCTCGATGCGATAGGCCTCGCGGATCAGCCCCTTTCGGTCGATCTCAAGCTCCCCCTTCATCGGTCTCCTCCCGGCTCAGCGCGGCCTCGATCAGCGCCGCCGCCTCGGCATAGCGCGCCTTCAGTGCGCCCCGCAAGGCGTCGATGCTGTCATACCCGGAAGCGCGGCAGAGAAAGGCCGCCCCGCCCTCGCCCAGGGCCTCCTCGCCGATGCCGCTGGCCGAGATCAGCCGCGCCGCGGTCTGCACCGCCCAGTAGAGGTCATAGGCCGCCCCCAACGCCCCCGCCTCGGCACCGGTCAGCCAACCGCAGGCGACGCCGCCCTGCAGCCCGCTTGCCACGTCATGCGCCGCGCTGCCGGAAAGCAGCGCGCCGGCCTGGGCCACCAGTTCGATCTCCAGCAGCCGGCCGGCGCCGGTCTTGGCATCCCAGACCCCGGCCGGTGTCTTGGCCGCGGCGATGCGCGCGCGCATATCGGCCACCTCGCGCAGCACATCGGCGCGGGCGCGGGGCCGCGCGATGATGCCGCGCCGGAACGCCTCGATATCCGCGCCCAGATCGGGATCGCCCGCCACCACCCGGGCGCGGGTCAGCGCCAGATGCTCCCAGGTCCAGGCCTCGTTCATCTGGTAATGGGTGAAACTGGCCCAGCTGGTCGCCACCGGCCCCTGCCGGCCCGAAGGGCGCAGCCGCATGTCCACCTCATAGAGCCGCCCCTCGGCCATCGGCGCGCTGATCGCGGTGATCAGCGCCTGGGTGAGCCGCGCGTAATAGGGGCGCACCGCCAGTGGACGCGGCCCGGCGCTGCTGTCCTCGTCCTGCGGATCATAGATCACGATCATGTCCAGATCGGAGCTTGCGTTGAGCCGCGCCGCCCCGAGCGAGCCCATGCCCACCACCGCCGCGCCGCGGCCCGGCGGCGGGCCGTGCTTGCGGGCGAACTGGTTCACCACCACCGGGGTGATCGCCGCCAGCACCGCGCCGGCAAGCTCGGCATAGTGCCGCCCGGCCTCGGCCGGACCGGTCAGCCCGCGCAGCAGGTGCACGCCGATGCGGAAATGCCATTCCTTCATCCAGCGACGGGCGCTGTCGAGCTGGCGTTCGTAATCCGCCTCTGCCGTCAGTTGCGCCGCCAGATCGGCGCGCAGCGCCGCCTCGCCCGGCCAGTCGGCAAAGAAATCACCGCCGATCACCGCGTCGAAGACGCCGGCATTGCGCGACAGGTGGCTGGCCAGCGCGTGCGAGGTGCCTGCGATGTCGACCAGCAGGTCGATCAGCTGCGGGTTGGCCTCGAACAGGGAAAACAGCTGCACCCCGGCCGGCAGGCCGGACAGGAAGCCGTCGAGCGCCAGCAGCGCCTCGTCCGGTTTCGCGGTGCGCGCCAGGCGCGACAGGATCTCGGGCTTCAGCCGGTCGAAGATATGCTGCGCCCGCTGCGAGCGCAGCGCCGGATAACCCGGCCAGCGCGCCAGCACCGAGGCGTCGAACCGCGCCTCGACCGGGGCCGCGTCGGGGGCGGCGTCGGGAGCGAAGAACGCCTCGGTCATCTCGTGCACCTCCGAGAGGCGCCGGGCGAGATCGGCGGTGAGCGTTTCGACATCCGTGCCCATCAGGCAGGCGACGCGGGCGATACCGTCGCCGGTGTTCGGAACCTTGTGGGTCTGGGCGTCATGGACCATCTGGATGCGATGCTCCACCTCGCGGTGGGCGCGGTAATGGGCCGAGAGCCTTCCGGCCAGCTCCTCGGGGATCCACGCCTTGGCCGCCAGCGCCGCCAGCCCCTCGACCGTGCCGCGCAGGCGCAGGTCGGGATCGCGTCCGCCGGCGATCAGCTGCTGGGTCTGGGTAAAGAACTCGATCTCGCGGATGCCGCCCCGGCCCAGCTTCATGTCGTGCCCCGGCACCGTGATGCGGCCGCCGGTGCCCTTGGTTTCGCGGATGCGCAGGCGCATGTCGTGGGCATCCTGGATTGCCGCGAAATCCAGATGCTTGCGCCAGACAAAGGGACGCAGGGTCTGCAGGAACCGCGCGCCGGCCTCCAGATCGCCGGCGCAGGGGCGCGCCTTGATATAGGCGGCACGCTCCCAAGTGCGCCCGAGGCTTTCATAATAGGTCTCGGCGGCGGCCATGGAAATGCAGACCGGCGTGACCGAGGGGTCGGGGCGCAGCCGCAGATCGGTGCGAAAGACATAGCCGTCGCCGGTCTTGTCCGACAGCAGCGCCGCCATGTTGCGGGTGGCGCGCACCAGCGCCGGCCGCGCCTCCTGATGGGTATCGGGACCGTAGCGGGTTTCGTCGTAGAGGCAGATCAGGTCGATGTCCGAGCTGTAGTTCAGCTCATGCGCGCCCATCTTTCCCATTGCCAGCACGCTCAGCCCGGCGGCGGTCTCGACGTCGTCCTCGTTCATCCCCGGCAGTTTCTTGCGCCGGATCAGCGCCGCGATCTCGGATTTCAGCGCCAGATCGCAGGCCAAGCCGGCGAAATCGGTCAAGACTCCGGTCACCCGCTCCAGCGGCCAGGCGCCAGAGAGGTCGGCCAGTGCGGTGATCAGCGCGATGCGGCGTTTGGCCTGACGCAGCCCGGGCCTGAGCTGGTCGGGCGGCAGCGCCCGGCAGCCGTCGAACACCCCGCCAACCGCCGCGCCCGGATCGTCCAGCGCGCCCTCGAGCCAGGCGGCCTCGCGCTCGATCAACCCCTTGAGATAGGGGCTGGATCCGCCGGCGCCGGCGATCAGCGCGGCATGATCGCCGGTCAGCCCCGGCAGGGCGGCGCGCGCTTCCTCGCCCAGGTCAGGATCGAATGGGCGCGGCAGGCGCGCGATCTGCAATCTGTTGTTCATGGCGGCAGGTTGCGTGCGGCGCGGTGCAAGGTCAATGCGCCAAAAGCGCGATTTGGACCGGATCGTGCGCCGATCCCCTGCCCCGATCCTTTGCCCCGGCCCCCGCCCGGTGAACATGGGCGGCATGGAGCGCGGCCGCGCGCACGCGGCGGATGGCGTTCGGGGACACGGCAGCGAACGGGCCGACCCCACCGAATGCCGCCTGAATGCCACATACTTCCGGATCAGCCGCCACCACATCCCCGCAAATACCTGATTTTATTTAACAATAAAAATAATGTAAAAAACATTCACATCATGTCTTGCAAAGCGGACCGGGCACGCCGACATTCAATAATGTGAAAGGCATTTACATCAACCCTGATCTGGAGAAACCGACAATGACCACGTTTACCGACGCAGCCCCTGCTGTCTCGCGCCCCGGTTGGCTCGCCCGGACCGAAGCCTGGTTTGACGACAAGGGCAAAGGTGCCTGGATCGCCGCCATGGTTCTGGGCTTTATCCTGTTCTGGCCCATCGGCCTCGCCCTTCTTGCCTATATGATCTGGAGCAAACGCATGTTCAGCACCGCCTGCCGCAACCGCCATCAGCACCGTAACTATTTTCGCGGTATGGGGCCGATGACCTCGACCGGCAACACCGCCTTCGATTCCTACAAGACCGAGACCCTGCGCCGGCTGGAGCAGGAACAGATGGAATTCGAGGCCTTTCTGGAACGTCTGCGCGAGGCCAAGGACAAGTCCGAGTTCGACCAGTTCATGGACGCCCGTGCCCGCCGCGCCGCCGACGAGACCCGCCGCGGCGACGCGCTGGAGCCGTCCGGCTCCTGATCCCGCCGACAGATGACACGCCCCGGGGCCGTTCGCGCCCCGGGGCGGTTTCCCTTTGCCAAGGTTTGCATCCATGTCCGCCCTGCCCGACCCGTTCGACCAGCCGCAATTCTACGATGCCGTCCCCGCAAAGCGCCTGATCGCCTGGCTGATCGACAGCGTGGTGACCTTCGTGCTCTGCCTGGGGGTGGTCTTGGCCACCGCCTTTGTCGGCCTTTTCATCTGGCCGCTGCTGTTTGCGGTCCTCGGCTTTGCCTATCGGGTGGTGACGCTTGCCGCCGGATCGGCCACCTGGGGCATGCGCTTTGCCGGAATCGAGCTGCGCGATGCCCATGGGGCGCGGCTGGATCTGGGCCAGGCGGTGGCCCATACCGCCGGCTACACCATCAGCCTCGCGGTGCCGGTCCTGCAGGTGATCTCGGTGGTCATGATGCTGACCGGGGCGCGGGGTCAGGGCCTCAGCGATACTGTTCTGGGTACAGTCGCCCTGAACCGCAGGGCATTGTTCTGAACCGATATACGTGGCCTGCCCCCCGGCCAATCGCCACTTGGCGGCCTTTGGATGCGTTGTTATCATCCGCCGGAAACCCCGCGGGAGATCCATGCGCCATACGCTGCCCATCGCGCCGCAATTCTATGTGACGGCCCCTCAGCCCTGCCCCTATCTCGAGGGCCGGATGGAGCGAAAGCTGTTCACCGCGCTTCAGGGCGAAGGGGCGGACCGGGTGAACAACGCGCTGTCGCAGCAGGGGTTCCGCCGGTCGCAAAACGTGCTCTACCGGCCCTCCTGTTCGGACTGCGCGGCCTGCCTCTCGGCGCGGATCGACGTGGCGGCCTTTCGCCCGTCGAAAAGCCAGAAACGCGCCGTTCGGCGCAACGCGCATCTGACCCGGCGGGCGACCTCGCCCTGGGCGACCGAGGATCAGTATGCCCTGTTCCGGCGCTATCTGGATACCCGCCACGCCGATGGCGGCATGGCCGACATGGACGTGTTCGAATTCGCCGCGATGATCGAAGAGACCCCGATCCGCAGCCGCGTCGTGGAATATACCGACCCCGGCGCGCAGACGCTGATCGCGGTCAGCCTGACCGACGTGCTCGAGGACGGGGTGAGCATGGTCTATTCCTTCTACACCCCGGATCTGCCGCAGGCCTCTCTCGGCACCTGGATGATCCTCGATCATATCGAGATCGCGCGCGAAAACGGGCTGCCTTATGTCTACCTGGGCTACTGGGTGCCCGGCAGCCCCAAGATGGGCTACAAGTCCAATTTCGCGGGGCTCGAGGTCTATTCCGGCGGCGGCTGGAAGAGGGTTTCCGATCCCGATGCCTTTTCCGCCGCCCTGCATCCGGCAGGCACCGAGCCGATCGCCGAGCAGGTCGCCAACATCTCGCTGCCCGACCGGCGCCCGACGCGGGCCTGATCCCGCCGCGCCCAGATCGATCCGAAGCGCGATCCGCACCCCGATCAGCCGACAACCGCGCCATCATATGAAAAAAGGGGCCCGCGCGGGCCCCTTTTCCTTGTCTCGGTCTGACCGCGATCAGTTCGGCATCAACGCCGGCACGATGGTGACGATACCGGGGAAGAACCACAACAGCGCAAGGCCCCCGACCTGGATCAGCACAAAGGGCAGAACCCCGCGGTAGATGTGGCCCGTCGTGACCTCCGCCGGAGCCACCCCTCGCAGGTAGAACAGCGCAAATCCGAACGGCGGCGTGAGGAACGAGGTCTGCAGGTTCACCGCCACCATGATGGTCACCCATTTGGGATCGAACGAGCCGCCGTAGATCACCGGCCCGACGATCGGGATCACGATGTAGATGATCTCGAGGAAGTCGAGCACGAAGCCCAGGATGAAGAGCACCAGCATCACGATCAGGAAGACCTTGAACTCGTTGTCGAAGCTCTTGAGGAATTGCTGGATGTAATGCTCGCCCCCGAAGGAGATGACCACCAGGTTCAGCAGTTGCGAGCCGATCAGGATGGTGAACACCATCGAGGTGACCTTGGCCGTCTCGCGCACCACCGGGGTGAGCACGCCGCCCGAAAACAGAACCCAGCAGCCGTAGAACAGGCCGAACAGCGCATAGAGATAGGCGCCGTAGGCCCCGAAGAAGGCGATCCAGCTTTCGACGCTGACCCCACCCTGGTTGATCCGCAGGTCAAAGTTGACCCCGATCAGGATGCAGATGATGATCGCGAAGGTGGACCAGATGATCACATTGCCCGACCGGCCCTGATCCTGCAGCTTGCGATAGGCGGCCAGCATGATCGCGCCGCCCGCGCCCAGCGCCGCGGCGGGCGTCGGATTGGTGATCCCGCCCAGGATCGACCCCAGCACCGCCACGATCAGAACCAGCGGCGGGAACACCACCCGGATCAGGTCGTTGGTGGCCAGCCGTGCGGCGGCCTGTTTGCAGCCGTACAGCGCCAGAGCGAAGGGCAGCGCCATCAGCAGCGCCGTCACCCCCGGAGAGGTGGTGGGCGCGACCAAGGTCACATCCACCAGGACGGCCAGCAAGAGCCCCATCGCCCCGAGGATCAGCGGCTTGGGATCGGAGGACGGCGAAATGCCGCGCGCCATCGCCAGAACCAGCCCCAGCAGCACGATCAGGATGGCAATGCCCGACCCGATCGGCGCCGCCGCAGCGATCTTGTCGGCACGTGCCTGAACCAGTTCCTCGTCGCTGAGCTTGTGGCTTTCCACATCGGCGCCGGCGGCGTCGATCGAAGCCTGCTCCTCGACCGCCTTGTCCCAGGCGGACTGGCCGTGCAGATCGATCATCGCGGCCTTGCATTCCTCGCCGACATTGGTGCGCAGGCTGGCAGCCTCGGCGGCATTGGAATAGCTCGACACGGTCAGATCCTGACTGCCGACCAGACCGACATTGGCCAGCAGGATGGCGCCGCCGATGATCCCGATCGGAGCCGCGAGGAACCAGCCCAGCGCCTCGCCGCGGGTGATCGGCTCGTTGTTCGCCGCGCCCAGCGCGACCGCAGGGGCCTTTTCCGGGTTCAGCAGCGCATAAACGAAGGCATAGAGCGCATAGAGCACCGCCAGAAGAATCCCCGGCAGCAGCGCCGCCTGGAACAGCGTGCCGACCGAAACCACCGCCGGCTCACCCAGATAGGTCAGCGCGTCGGAACAGCCCGCCGCGTTGGCGCGGGCCTCCTGCGCGGTGGAATAAAGATCGCCGGCCAGCGTCCCCAGCAGAACGATAACGATCGAGGGCGGGATGATCTGCCCCAGCGTGCCGCTCGCCGCGATCACGCCCGTCGCCAGTTCGGGTGAGTAGTTGTTGCGCAGCATGGTCGGCAACGCCAGCAGGCCCATCGTCACCACGGTGGCGCCGACGATCCCGGTCGAGGCGGCCAGGAACGCGCCCACCACCACGATCGACACCGCCAGACCGCCCGGCAGCGGACCGAACACCCGCGCCATGGTGGTCAGCAGGTCGTTGGCGATCTTGGAGCGCTCCAGCGTGATGCCCATCAGAACGAACATCAGCACCGCGAGCAGCGTTTCGATCGACTGGCCCGCCAGCACCCGTTCGTTCATCCGGTTGACGATGAACGAGACGTTGCGGTCCAGCGCCAGTTCCCAGCCGCCGGGAAACACCGATTCCGCCGCCCGTGGTAGATCCGGATATCGGAACACCGAAATGGCATCCGGCTTGATACCGGAATTGACCAGGTCGTTATAGGCCTGGGAGGAGGTGTCGATCGCCTGATGGATCAGCAAGCCCGCGCTGTCGAGCGCGGCAATGATCCCGAACGAGATGATCCCGGCGCCGCCAATGGCAAAGGCCACCGGAAAACCCGAAAGGATGCCCCCGAACAGGCAGAGAAAGAGGATGATCAGGCCGAGTTCGACGCCATCAAGACCGAATAGCATTCTTGGCTGTCCCTTGCTTTAATGAGCGCCTTCGTAGGCTTCTTCGCCCTCGCCAAGTGTATCCTTGTCGAGGTACTTGTTTTCGCTTCCCACGCCTTCGCGGAATTCCATGAAGGACCGGTAGAGCACGGCGATGGAGTGGATGAAGATCATTGCCGCAAAGCTGCACAGCAGGATCTTGAACAGGAAGTATCCGTTGAATCCGTTCGGACTGAACCCGATGGTCTCCACGTTCCAGCGCAGCGCCCGGGATTTCATCAGCAGACGGTCAAGCTGATCGCTGGCCGAGGGTTTCGGCACGATAAGATGCCGCCACAGGAAGAACCAGCCATACATCCAGATCAGAACGGACATCGGCATCATGAAGAACAGCGCGCCGAACATGTCGATCACCTTCTTGGTGCGAAAGCGCACCGGCGCATACAGCAGATCGACGCGCACGTGACCGCCCTGCACAAAGGTGTAAGAGGCACAGAGCGCCACGACCATCGCATTATAGAGCTTGAGCTCTTCGCCGAACCAGCTGATGTCGAACTGGATCGGGATGCCGAAGCCGATCGAGATATCCGGGCGGGCAAAGATCCGCTGGATGAAGACGATGACGATCTGCTGGATCACCATGATCAGACCGGCCCAGGCAAAGAACCGGCCGATTGTATTGGCGAACCCTTCCAGTACACGCACGGTGCCCCACATCACCCGGCCCCAGATCAGCCCCACCACGGTCAGCACCAGAAAGGCGGTGAAGACCACGAAGAAGAACTCGACCGAGCCGCCGTAATAGACAAACCGCATGATCGCCTGTTTGTCCGACCAGTCCAGCCACAGGCTCGGATTGGTGACGGCGGTGAAAAAGTTGACAAAGGCCCCGAGGATATTGCCGAAGAACCAGCCCAGCGCATCCAGCATGACGGTTCATCCCCCTTGATTTTCTTGTCGGCTACGGGTTTTGCAGCGGCTACTGCAAATGCAGGCCCGCCCCGAAGGCGAGCCTGCCGTTGATGTATCGAAGTGCGGGTTAGCCGCCCAGAACGCGGTCGCGCTGGTTCCGATAGGCGCCTTCCGACATCTGGATCCAGCCCGAGGACGACATCATCGAGGCCTCCGCGCTTTTGCGGATCTTGGCGAACAGTTCGTCGTCCATGTACTCGTCCAGGGTTTCCTTGGCCGCCTGGCCCATGGCATCCCAGACCGACGCCGGGAATTCCATCAGCTGAACGCCACCGGCCTGCAAGCGCTGCAGCGCGGCACCGTTATTGGCCAGGAACTGTGCCAGGTTCCACTGGTGGCACTCGGAGGCGGCGATCTCGATCACCTTCTGATGCGCCATCGGCAGGCTCTCGAACACGTCGCGGTTGGTGGCAACCGACAGGCCCGCACCCGGCTCGTGGAAGCCGGCGGTGTAGTAGAACTTGGTGATCTCCTGGAAGCCGGCCTTCTCGTCCGCCCAGGGGCCGATCCACTCGGTGCCGTCGATCGCGCCGGAGGCCAGCGCCTGGTACACTTCCGAACCCGGCAGGTTCTGGATCGAGGCGCCCAGCTTGCCCAGCGCCTGGCCACCCATGCCCGGCATCCGGAACTTCAGGCCGTTGAAATCTTCGGGACCATTGATTTCCTTGCGGAACCAGCCGCCAGCCTGGGCGCCGGTGTTGCCGCCGAGGAAGGATTTCAGACCAAAGATCTGGCCCAGCTCGTCGTGCAGCTCCATGCCGCCGTCCTGGTAGTACCAGTTCGCCAGTTCCTGCGAGGTCATGCCGAAGGGCGCGCAGGTGAAGTACTGGTAACCCGGGTGCTGACCGGTGAAGTAATAGTCGGCGGCGTGGTACATGTCGGCCTGACCGGCGGTCACGGCGTCGAACACCTCAAAGGCGCCAACCAGCTCGCCCGCTGCCTTCACGTCGACGGTCAGCTGACCGTCGGTCATCGTGGTGATGCTGTCGGCGACACGCTGCGCGGCGTCATGCACACCGGCAAGGCCACGGCCCCAGGTGGTGACCATGGTCAGGGTGCGCTTGCCCTGTGCGTAGGCCGGCGCGGCCAGTGCGGTTGCGGCGGCGGCCGAGCCACCCAGCGCAGAAGTTCTCAAAAAAGAGCGACGATCCATTTCGGTTTTCCTCCCCATTCGGATTCGTTCGTCAGCCCCGCGCCGGGACGCGGGAAAGGTGAAGGCAAGTTAACCGTTCGCAGGAACGAGCGGAATACCTAGTTGTACGTAGTCGCTGCGCAAAATCCGGGCGCAATTCGCCGAATCGGCACAGGAATTAGCCGCTCGCGACTCGACCGGAACCTTGCTGCGGCGCGGCGGGCCATTGATTCGCGGGCCGCAACGGGCAATTGTCACCGGATGAAACGCCTGCGTGACCTCCTCACCCCCAGCTACGGGCAAAAGATCTTTCTTCTGGCCTCGGTGCCGCTGCTGCTGGCGGCGGTGGCGATTTCGGTTCTGGTGGCAAGCCAGGCCCGGCAACTGGCCGAGAGCGAGATCCGGGCGCTTGAGAAAAAACTTCTCGAAGCGAAGAAGGCCGAGTTGCGCAACTATGTCACCCAGGCGCGCAACGCCTTCTATTTCATCTATGGTCCCGCCGCGCCGGACGACGAACGCTCCAAGGAGCGGGTGCTGCAGATCCTCGCCGCGATGATCTACGGCGAAGAGGGGTTCTTCTTCGTCTACGACTATGACGGCAACAATCTGGTGTCGCCGCGCCAGACCGAGTTCATCAATCGCAACTGGGCCGGGCTTGCCGACAGCGAGGGCACGCCGATCGTCGACGCCTTCATCCGCATCGCCCGTGGCGGCGCCGGCTGGCACGAGCATCTGTGGCCCAAGCCATCAACCGGGCAAGAGGCCCGCATGGTCACCTATGTGCTGGGGCTTCAGGACTGGCAATGGGCGGTGGGCACCGGCGTTTTCATCGACGATGTCCTGACCCAGGTCGCCGCCTCGCGCGCCGAGGTCGAGGCGCGAGTGCAGCGCACCTTCTACTATATCATCGGCATTACGCTGACCGCGCTGCTGCTGGTCTTCGTGTCGGGAATGGTGGTCAATATCCGCGAACGGCGGCTGGCCGACGCCAAGCTCAAGAAACTGACCCAGCGGGTGTTCGACGCCCAGGAAGAGGAGCGCGGCCGCGTCGCGCGCGAGTTGCACGACGGCATCAGCCAGATCCTGGTCGGCGTGCGCTATGCGCTCGACAACGCCCGCCGCCGGCTGGACCGGGGCGATCCCGACAGCGCCCAGGTGTCGCTGGACAAGGGGATCGGCTATCTCGGCAGCGCGATTTCCGAGGTTCGCCGGATCAGTCGCGATCTGCGCCCCGGCGTCCTCGACGACCTCGGCCTCGGGCCTGCGGTCAAGGCGCTGGCCGAAGATTTCCAGGAGCGCACCGGGATCGAGACCGGTTTCACCACCGTGGTGTTCCGCAACCGGCTGGACCAGGATGCCAAGATCGCGCTCTACCGCATCGCGCAGGAGGCGCTGACCAATGCGGAGCGCCATTCCGGCGCCAGCCGGGTCACAATCGACCTGCGCGGGCACAAGAACGGCGCGACCCTGCGCATCGCAGACAACGGGCGCGGCCTGCCCGCGCAGCCGGGGCGGAGCGGGCCCGGCCTGGGTCTGCGCAACATGCAGGAGCGTATCGAACAGCTTGACGGCACCCTGCGCATTCTGTCATCTCGCGGCGCGCAAGGCGGAACCACGATCGAGGCGACCCTGCCGCTCAGTCACCTGCTGCCGCCCGAGGAGGCGGCCTCGCCCAAGATGGAGGCCCAGGCATGACCGCCCCGATCCGCGTTCTGATCGTCGATGACCACCCGATGGTGGCCGAAGGCATTCAATCCATTCTGGAAAGCTATGACGATATCGTGGTGGTCGGCACCCTGGGCGACGGACAGGCGGCAGTGGACCGGGCCGAGGCGCTGACCCCGGATGTGATCCTGATGGACCTGAACATGCCCCGGCTGGGCGGGCTGAGCGCGACCGAGATGCTGCTCGAACGGGTGCCCGGGGCGCGCATCCTGATCCTGTCGATGCATGACAGCCCGGAATACATCGCGTCGGCGCTGAGCCATGGCGCGGTGGGCTATGTGCTGAAGGACGTGCCCACCGACGAGATCAAGCAGGCGATCGACACCGTGATGCGCGGCGAGCGGTATCTGTGCACCGGCGCGAAGGGCTCGCTCGAGCCCAAGACCGGCGACGGGCGCGAACAGCTGACCGGACGCGAACAGACCATCCTGCTGCAACTGGCGCAGGGCAGGTCGAACAAGCAGGTGGCGCAGACGCTCGACATCTCGGTGCGCACGGTCGAGACCCACCGCAAGAACATCAAGCGCAAGCTCGGCATCTCCTCGACGGCGGGGCTGACCCGATATGCGCTGGAACATGGCGTTTTGCAGGGCACCGGCGTCGGGTTCTGAGCCGGCGCAGATCCCCCCTCCTCCTCCCCCTCCTGATGCTTGAAGGCCGATGTTCCGCTCCGGCGGCGCGTTTTCCGCGCCTTCACCCCGGTTCTGGCGCAGCCGGATTTCGCTGAAATGTCCCGCTCTCCGGGTGATGCGAAATAAAATGTCGAAAATCCACCCCCGGGCGCAGCTTTTTCATACGTTTGCCGGTTGACGCCCCCGCGACCCGCCCATAATCTGCGCCGCAGCAAAAGGAGCCTGTGGCCATGGCCGCACTAGTCGTAATCGTAGGAACCACGCGCATGGGCCGGTAACGGTAGACCATAATCTGACCCATGCGCCCTCGTTCGACCGGGGGCTTTTTTTTGCGCTGATGAAATTATTATGCTGGCGAATGCAAGCGATGTCGCGGATGGAGCAAAGCAGATGACACGTGAGATGACCGGAGCGAAAATGGTGGTTCAGGCCCTGAAGGATCAGGGCGTGGACACGGTATTCGGATACCCCGGCGGCGCAGTCCTGCCGATTTATGACGAGATCTTCCAGCAGAACGACATCCGCCACATCCTGGTGCGCCACGAACAGGGCGCGGTGCATGCCGCCGAGGGCTATGCCCGTTCGACCGGCAAGCCCGGCGTGGTGCTGGTCACCTCCGGCCCCGGCGCCACCAACGCGGTGACCGGCCTGACCGACGCGCTGATGGATTCGATCCCGCTGGTCGTGCTGACCGGACAGGTGCCCACCTTTCTGATCGGCTCGGACGCCTTTCAGGAGGCCGACACCGTCGGCATCACCCGCCCCTGCACCAAGCACAACTGGCTGGTGAAGGATCCCGACGCGCTGTCGGCAACCATCCACGAGGCCTTTCACGTGGCCACCGCCGGCCGCCCCGGCCCGGTTTTGATCGACATTCCCAAGGACGTGCAGTTCGCCGCCGGCACCTATTCGGCGCCCAAACCCTCGACGTCGCATTACCAGCCGCGGGTCAAGGGCGACCTGGAGGAGATCACCGAACTGGTCGCGGCGATTGAAAAGGCCAAGCGGCCGGTTTTCTATACCGGCGGCGGCGTGATCAATTCCGGCCCGGCGGCCAGCCAGCTGTTGCGCGAACTGGTGGAGGCCACGGGCTTTCCCATCACCTCGACGCTGATGGGACTCGGCGCCTACCCGGCCTCGGGCAGGAACTGGCTGGGCATGCTCGGGATGCACGGTCTTTACGAGGCGAACATGGCGATGCACGGCTGTGACCTGATGATCGCCATCGGCTCCCGGTTCGACGACCGGATCACCGGCCGCATCGACGCCTTCAGCCCGAAATCGATCAAGGCGCATATCGACATCGACCCCTCCTCGATCAACAAGGTGATCAAGGCCGATATTCCCATCGTCGGCGACGTCGCCCATGTGCTCGAGGACATCCTCAAGGTCTGGAAGGCCCGCGGCCGCAAGACCAACGCCGAGGCGGTCTCGAAATGGCAGTCCCAGATCGGCGACTGGCGCAAGATCAACTGCCTGGCCTTCACCGGCAGCGACAAGACGATCAAGCCGCAATATGCGCTGCAACGGCTGGAGGCGCTGACCAAGGATCATGACCGCTATATCACCACCGAGGTGGGACAGCACCAGATGTGGGCGGCGCAGTTCCTGAATTTCGAGGATCCCAACCGCTGGATGACCTCCGGCGGGCTGGGCACGATGGGCTATGGCTTCCCGGCCTCGATCGGCGTGCAGATGGCGCATCCCGACGCGCTGGTGATCAACGTCGCGGGCGAGGCCAGCTGGCTGATGAACATGCAGGAGATGGGCACCGCGGTGCAGTTCCGCCTGCCGGTCAAGCAGTTCATCCTGAACAACGAACGGCTCGGCATGGTGCGCCAGTGGCAGGAACTGCTCCACGGCGAGCGCTATTCGCACAGCTGGTCCGAGGCGCTGCCCGACTTCGTCAAGCTGGCCGAAGCCTTTGGCGCCAAGGGGATCATCTGCAAGGATCCCGCCGATCTGGACGACGCGATCATGGAAATGATCAACTACGACGGGCCGGTGATCTTTGACTGCCTGGTGGAAAAGCATGAAAACTGCTTCCCGATGATCCCGTCGGGCAAGGCGCATAACGAGATGCTTCTGGGCGAGGCCGAGACCCAGGGCGTGATCGACACCCAGGGCGCGGCACTGGTGTAAGAGACGGAAGAACGAAAAAGCAGAAGTCGAGAATGTCCCGATGAGCGAAATCGAATCCTATCTGGTCCCTTACGACCTCTTGTTTTTGCTCATCGCCTTCACACTGCTGCGCTTTGAGAACCAACGCTGGATACGCGCCATTGCACGGGGAAAAGTTGGCACAAGCCCAATTGTGCCGCTTTTCGTGAATGTTACCGGGCTGTTGGCACTTCTTGTACTCTTTGGCTTCTATGCGGTGATCATTTGGAAGGCGGGAATAGTCGTCGCCCTTGCCACCATCATCGCCAACACGCTGGCCACTATCATCTTTGGTTTTTTGATCAGCATCGTAGTCGGGGACAGTTTTTTCGTGTGGTTGCTCGCGACGTTGGCTCTATGGCCTACCGGCTGGTTTCTGGTCGGTTCCACCTATGAAAATTATCTAGGATAACTTGAACATGTCTGCCCTACACATCAAGAAAGGCGCGACCAAACATTCCGCCTACAACCTGCGCCCCAGCTTTTCCGACGTTCAGGAACGCCACACCCTGGCCGTTCTGGTCGAGAACGAGCCGGGCGTTCTGGCCCGCGTCATCGGGTTGTTCTCGGGGCGCGGCTATAACATCGAAAGCCTGACCGTGGCCGAGGTGGACCACACCGGCCACCGCTCGCGCATCACCATCGTCACCACCGGCACGCCGCAGGTGATCGAACAGATCAAGGCGCAGCTGGGCCGCATCGTGCCCGTGCACGAGGTCCACGACCTGACCGTCGAGGGCCCCTCGGTCGAGCGCGAGCTGGCCATGCTCAAGGTCGTCAGCGATGGTGAAAAACGGGTCGAGGCGCTGCGGCTGGCGGACATCTTCCGCGCCAACGTCGTGGACAGCACATTGGGAAGTTTCGTATTCGAGATCACCGGCGCCCCCGACAAGATCGACGCCTTCGCCGATCTGATGCGCCCGCTCGGGCTGGCCGAGATTGCCCGCACCGGCGTCGCCGCGCTGCTGCGCGGCGAATGACGCTCAACCCCGGTCCGTCGCGGAGGTTTCGTACCCGCGCCGGGCCGGCTCCGGCGCGACGAACCGGATGATTTTGGCCGCCGGCGGCCGCCCGGACAATTCAGATGCCGGAATTCCCTTAAGATTATCCGCCAGTCCCGTGAACACCCCTTCGGCCACCAGCCTGGGGTTGTGCGCATAGCGCATCTCGCAGCCGCTGGTCACCTCGAACTGGACCCAGTCGCCGGCATCCATCGACATCGGTTCCAGCGTGTCGGTCCGGCGAAAATAGGCAAGATCGCCGTGATCCTCGCACCAGATTACCGCCTTGCCCACCCGTGAGTCACACCAAAGTACAACACCAAACATGTTTCGTCCGGCTCCCGTTTTTGGTCATTGTCTTGATCTTGCGGTAAAACAACGCGCCCGCGACATGAAATAATCTGCGTCGGCCTTGCCGAATTTGTGTCGGATTCCGATTGACCTGACGCCAATTAGCGTCAAAAATTGTCCAGCCGCCACAGATGCAGAATCCAGACGCCGGATACTGTACTCTTCCGCTGGTCATCTGACCGGACCACCCCCTAACCGCACGCAAGATGGACGGGCATCGCCGATATGCAAAAACCCTCGCGCTCCCCCGCCGACCTGCGGAACATGTTCGGTGCCAACCTGCGGGTTCTGTCCCGGGCCTATCCCTCGATCTCGGACCTGTCGCGCCGCCTCGGGATCAATCGCACCCAGCTCAATCGGTATCTGTCCGGCGAAAGCTTTCCCCGTCCCGACGTTCTGGACCGGATCTGCAGCTTTTTCGGTGTCGATGCGCGGATCCTGCTGGAACCTGCCGAAACCCTCATCCAGTCGGCGCAGGTTCTGAACAGCCCGTTCCTGAGCGAATTTCTCGGCGGCGCCGCTCTGCGCATCCCCGAAGATATGTTTCCCAGCGGCTTCTACCGTTTTTCCCGGCGCAGTTTCACCGATAGCACGCGGTTCATCGTCGGACTTGTCTATATCTTCCGCAGCAACGATCTGACCTTCGTACGCGGGTTCGAGGCCAAGGAGGCGATGCGCCATCAGGGGCTGCCCAGCGATACCCGCGCGCGGGAATTCCGCGGCTATGTCACCCGCCAGGAGGACGGCATATCGCTGATCATCTCGCGCCACGATGCGATGACCTGCTCGTTCAACTACCTGTCGCGGGTTCCCTCCTTCGAGCATAATTTCTGGGTCGGCTACGTCACCCGCACCATGCCCGAGACCGTGACCGCGGCGCGGGTCACACGAATGGTCTACGAACATCTGGGCCGCGATCCGGGCACCGTGCTGGCGGCGGCGCGCACCGCCGGGTTCCACAGCGCCGATAACCTGCTGCCGTACCACAAACGCCTGTTGCAGATCGACGCGCCGTTCCGCTAGGCGCATCCGGCGACGGCTTTTGTCGTTTTGGGAAAACTCCTGTCGCTCCGGGGGCGGACGCAGGCCGGTAAAACGCGCTCGTCTGATCTCAGCAACAGGGAGAGACAGCCATGACCGCCAGGCCAACCGATCTCACCGATGTCCGGCGCCCCATCGCGCAGGCCAACGGCCTGCCCAACGCCCATTACACCGACGACACCGTCTTCGCCGAAGAGAACCAGGCGCTGCTGGCGCGCCAGTGGGCAGGTCTCGCCGTGGCCGCCGAGGTGCCCGAGGCGGGCGACGCCAGGCCGATCGCCTTTCTGGGCATGCCGCTGCTGCTGCTGCGCGACCGGCAGGGCCAGGTGCGGGTGTTCCAGAACATCTGCCGCCACCGCGGCATGATCCTGATCTCCGAGCCGCGCCGGATCGAGGGCGCGATCCGCTGCCCCTATCACTCCTGGTGCTATGGCACCGACGGGCGTCTGGTCTCGACCCCGCATGTGGGCGGGCCGGGGCAGAACACCCATGAAGGCATCGACAAATCCACCCTGGGCCTGGTCGAAGTGCGCAGCCATATCTGGCGCGACGTGGTCTGGGTCAACGTCAGCGGCGAGGCGCCCCCCTTCGAAGAGGTCCACGCCGACCTGATCGCCCGTTGGTCCGACTTCGATCTTCCGCTTTTCCACGGCGGGCCGGACAGCACCTTCGCGCTGGAGGTGCAGAGCAACTGGAAGCTCGCGGTGGAGAACTTCTGCGAAAGCTACCACCTGCCCTGGGTGCATCCCGGCCTCAACAGCTATTCCCGGCTGGAGGATCATTATCATATCGAGGCGCCGGGCCATTTCTCCGGGCAGGGCACGCAGGTCTACCGTCAGTTCACCGCCGGGGATGGCCGAAGGTTCCCCGATTTCGCCGGACTCGATCCGAAATGGGACACCGCGGCCGAATATGTCTCGGTCTTTCCCAATGTGCTGCTGGGCGTGCACCGGGACCATGCCTTTGCCATCGTGCTGCAGCCAGAGGCCCTCGACCGCACGGTCGAACGGGTGCACCTCTATTACCCCACGCCCGACACCGACGCCGATCTGCGCGCCGCCAATGCCACGCTGTGGAAGACCGTGTTCGAAGAGGACATCTTCGTGGTCGAGGGGATGCAGGCGGGCCGCCGCGCTCCGGGATTCGACGGCGGCCGGTTCTCACCGGCGATGGACGGGCCGACGCATCTTTTTCACGACTGGGTCGCGGCCCGGATCGAGGCCCATCGCGCCACCGGCAAGGCAGCGGAGTGAGCGATCTGGATACCCGTCTGCTCGACGCCCACGCGGCGGGCGACCACGCCGCGCTGGTGGCGCTTTATACCGAGGCCGCGGACAGGGCCGGGGACGACGCCCGCTACTTCTACCTTACCCATGCCTATGTCTACGCGCTGGAGGCGGGCCACGCGCTGGCCCCCGCCCTGCGCGCCCGGCTGGTCGCGGCAGGACGGGAGAGCGACGAATGAGGCCGGATCGATCGATCCCCCCTGCCCGCCCGGCGCCTTGGGCGCCAATCGGGCGACATCGCGTTTGTGCTCAAGCCACCTCCGGGCACGGCACGGCCTCTTCGGCCCCCACCATCCGCGCCTGGCGATAGACGTGCCAGCTGGCATGTCCCAGCAACGGCAGCACCACCAGCAAACCCAGGAACGCCGGCACCATCGCGGCAAAGGTCAGCCCCGCCACCAGGACGCCCCAGGCCAGCATCGGCACCGGGTTCTGCTGCACATAGGAAAAGCTGGTGATCATCGCGGTGACGAAATCCACCTCGCGGTCCAGCAGCAGCGGCAGCGCCAACACCGTGATCATGTAGAGCAGCAGCGCGAACATCGCCCCCACCAATGTGCCCACGCCCAGCATCTCGATCCCGTTCCAGCTCAGGAACACCTCGAGCGAGGAAGAGATATTGGTCATCGTCGACAGGCCCAGGAACAGCGCAAAGATCATGTGCCCCAGAAAGAACCAGAACAGGAACACCACCACGATGATGGCGCAGATCGACGGCAACTGCCGCCGGCTCTGATGCGCCACGACGCCCATGATTTCGCCCAGACGCCAGGATTCGCCATGCTCCAGCCGATGCGACACCTCGTATAGCCCCACCGCCGCGAACGGCCCGATCAGCGGAAAGCCGATCGCCGCCAGCACCAGCCAGAAGGTGGTGCCGGTGTACCAGGTGATCGCCATCATCGCCCAGCCGGCCAGTACGTAAAAGCTGGCGAACACCAGCCCGCAGGCCGGCGCGCGCCGCATGTCCCGCCAGCCACAGGCCAGCGCCTGCCGCAGCATAGCCCCGGTCATCGGCCGCAGCGGCGGCACCCCATACTCCTTGTCCATCCCTTTCGATCCTCCTCCCTTTGGATCTTGTTATATGTCCCGCTACATGGCGGGCGCCTTCTGCGGCCAGAGCGTCGCCTCGTGATAGGCGGCCCCGAGCGCCAGAAGTTTCGCATCGCTGCCGCGCGGACCAAAGATCTGCACCCCCGTCGGCAGCCCCTGCGCGCCGAAGCCCGCCGGCGCCGCCAGGCTGGGCAACCCCAGCAGGCTCACCGGCACCACCACCTCCATCCAGCGGTGATAGGTGTCCATCGCATGGCCCGCGATCGCGGTCGGATAGGGGATGTTCAGATCGAACGGCCAGACCTGCGCCACCGGCAGCACCAGCGCGTCGTACTCCTCGAACAGCGCGGCGGCGCGCCGGAACCAGTCCGAGCGCAGGACGCTGGCGCGATGCACCTCCATCGCGCTCAGCGCCAGACCGCGCTCGGCCTCCCACCGGGCGCTGTCCTTGAGCTTGTCACGCTGTTCGGGCTGAGCCATCACCTCGGCCAGGCCCGCCCCCACCTGCCAGGACCGCAGGGTGATCCAGCTGTCCCAGATCTTTTCGGCGGGGAACGGCGGCGCCAGCGCCTCGACGTGGCAGCCGATCTCCTCCAGGCTGCGCAGCGCGCCCTCGCAACACTCCAGTACGCCCGCCTCCATCGGATAGGCGCCGCCCCAGTCGCCCAGCCAGCCGATGCGCATTCCCTTGGGATCGCACGGTTCAAGCGGCGCGATGGGATCGTGGCGCATCCCGTGCGGCTGGCGCGGATCGGGGCCGGCGATCACGTCCAGCAGAATGGCTATATCCTGCGGGCTGCGCGCCATCGGCCCCAGCGTCGACAGCTGGTGCAGAAAGGTGTCGCCGACCGGCTCCGAGGGCACCAGCCCCCAGCTGGGCCGAAAACCGTAGACGTTGTTCCAGGCCGCCGGGTTGCGCAGGCTGCCCATCATGTCCGACCCGTCCGCCAGCGCCAGCATCCCGGTGGCCAACGCCACCGCCGCCCCGCCCGAGGAGCCGCCGCAGGTGCGCGCCGGATCATAGGGGTTCATCGTGGCACCATAGACCGGGTTGAAGGTATGCGAGCCCAGCCCGAACTCCGGCACGTTGGTCTTGCCGATAAAGATCGCGCCGGCCGCGCGCATCCGCGCCGCCATCAACTCGTCGCTCTTGGGGACAAAATCGGCCAGCAGCGGCGAGCCCTTGGTCGAGGGGATGCCGGCCACATCGGCAAGATCCTTGACCGCGATCGGCAGCCCGTGCAGCGGCCCGCGGCGCGGATCCGCATCGGCGGCGCGCGCGGCCTGCATCAGCGCATCCTCGTCCTGCAGCGCGACGATGGCGTTGACCTTTGGATTGACCTCGCTGATGCGCGCCAGCGTGGCGTGCATCAGCTCTTCGGCGGTAAGGCGTTTGGCGGCGAGATCGGCCAGAATCCGGCTGGCGCTTTGTCGGGTCAGGGTCATGAGGGGCCTGTATCATGGATGGGTTTGCGCCCAGCCTAGCCCCTGCTCCGGATCAAGCAAAGATATAGTTGTATGAATGTTTGGCCGCCGCCGCGTCTTTGCCCGGCGGCACCCCGTCAGCCTCCGATCAGGGCGCGATCAGCCGCCGTTCTGCGCCTCGGCGCGGCTCTTGCCGGCGGCGTTCATCGCCAGTGTGGCGGCCATGAACCCGTCAAGATCGCCGTCCAGCACCCCCTTGGTGTCCGAGGTCTCGTAATCGGTGCGCAAATCCTTGACCATCTGATAGGGCTGCAGGACGTAAGACCGGATCTGGTTGCCCCAGCCGGCGCTGCCCTTGCTTTCATGCGCCTCGCTGATGGCGGCGTTCCGCTTGTCGAGTTCAAGCTGATAGAGCCGCGATTTCAGCGCCTTCATGGCGATGTCGCGGTTCTGGTGCTGCGATTTCTCGGAACTGGTCACCACGATCCCGGTCGGATGGTGGGTGATCCGCACGGCGGAGTCCGTGGTGTTCACGTGCTGGCCGCCCGCGCCCGAAGAGCGGTAGGTATCGATGCGGATATCCGCCGGGTTCACCTCGATCTCGATATTGTCGTCGACCACCGGATAAACCCAGACACTGGCAAACGAGGTCTCGCGCGTCCCCTTGCCGAAGGGCGAGATGCGCACCAGCCGGTGCACGCCGCTTTCCGATTTCAGCCAGCCATAGGCATTGGGCCCCGAGATCTTGTAGGCGCAGGATTTGATACCGGCCTCGGCGCCCCCCTCCTCCGATTGCATCTCGACCTTGTAGCCGCGCTTTTCGGCCCAGCGCACATACATCCGCTGCAGCATCTGCGCCCAGTCGCAGGCCTCGGTGCCGCCGGCCCCGGCGTTGATTTCAAGGAAGGTGTCGTTGCCGTCGGCCTCGCCGTCCAGCAGCGCCTCAAGCTCTTTTTTCGCGGCCATGTCCCGCAGTGTCTTCAGCGCCGCCTCCGCCTCCGCGACGACCTCTTCGTCCTCTTCCATCTCTCCCAGTTCGATCAGCTCGACATTGTCGTTCAGATCGCGCTTGATGGTGTCATAGGTCTCCAGCGCGTCGACCAGCATCTGCCGCTCGCGCATCAGCTTCTGCGCCGCCTCCGGGTCGTTCCACAGGTTGGGGTCCTCGACCCTTGCGTTGAACTCCTCCAGCCGGTGCTGCGCGGTCTCATGGTTCATCCGCTGGGCCAACAGGTCCAGCGATTTCTCGATCTCGGCAACGGTGTTCTGCGTCTCGGCGCGCATGGGGGATCCTGCGATACTGCGTGAATTGAGTGAGCGTGATAGACCAGCCCCGAAGGGCGGGCAAGGTGGCGCAGGCGAAAACCCGCGGTCGCCGCAGGGCGCCAGCCCCTCGGCGCGGTCCGGCTATGCCCCCGGACCCGCTGCGAGGTCCAGGGACGGGAGCGCCAAATCGCCGGGCCTCAGTAGAGCCCGCCCGAGGTTACCGTGCCGAAATTCGCCTTGGGCCCGACCGTCGCGGTGCCACCGGACGAGGTGATCACCTGACGTCCGCCCCCGGTCACCTCCTCGAACAGCGGCAGGTTCGAGCCCATGGCAAAACCGCCGTCATAGGTCAGCCCAAAGATCGGCTCTTCGCCGTCGCGGAAATATTCGGCCGCCACATATTGCCCGCTGGCATCATCGGGCAGCCGGGCACCGGTATAGCGGTCGATCTTGATGAAGTGGCCGCCCGGCGGCACCTCGAACGGACCGCCACCGTATTTCTTGACCGCCTTTTCCATGAACGACTGGAACACCGGGCCGCACATCGAGGCGCCATAGGCCCCCCGCCCCAGCGGCCGCGGCCGGTCGTAACCAATGTAGCAGCCGGCGACGATATTGCTGGTAAAGCCGATGAACCAGACATCGCGCGCCTCGTTGGTGGTGCCGGTCTTGCCGGCGGTGGGCACCGGCAGGTTGACCGCGCCGCTGGCGGTGCCGCGCTCGACCACGCCGCGCATCATCGAGGTGAGCTGATAAGCGGTGATCGCATCCATCACCCGGCGCCGGTTCGAGACGATGCGCGGCGGCTGTCCGGGCGGCAGATCGGCCACGTCGCAATCGGCGCAGGCGCGGCGGTCGTGACGATAGATGGTCTTGCCGAACCGGTCCTGAATGCGGTCGACCAACGTCGGCTCGACCCGCTCGCCACCGTTGGCGAACATCGCATAGGCCGCAACCATCCGGTACAGCGTGGTCTCCTCCGAGCCCAGCGAGTTGGCCAGGTAGGGGCCCATCTCGTCGTAGACGCCAAAGCGTTCGGCATAGCTGGCCACGACCGGCATGCCGACCTCCTGCGCCAGACGGATGGTCATCAGGTTCCGGCTCATCTCGATCCCGGTGCGCAGCGGCGTCGGCCCGTAGAACTTGTTCGAGGAATTGCGCGGCCGCCACAGCCCCTGCGGCGTATCGATCTCGATCGGCGCGTCGACCACGATGGTGGCGGGCGAATAGCCGCTGTCGAGCGCCGCCGCATAGACAAAGGGTTTGAACGACGAGCCGGGCTGGCGCATCGCCTGGGTGGCCCGGTTGAACACCGAATCCTGATAGGAAAAGCCGCCCTGCATGGCGATCACACGGCCGGTGTTGACGTCCATCGCCATGAAACCGCCCTGCACCTCGGGCACCTGCCGCAGGCTCCAGCGGAGAAAGGCGCCGTCCTTGTCGGCGGTCATCCGGCGCACCAGCACCACGTCGCCAACCGCCAGCAGATCGCCGGCCGTCTTTGCCTTGCCGCTCAGCTTGCCGCTCTCCAGCTTCTTGCGCGCCCATTGCACGTCCTTGGCCGGAATCCAGTGCCCGTCTTCGTCCTCGTCCACGCCCTCGATGCCGATGCGGGCGTCGGTCTTGCCGACCTCCAGCACCACCGCCGGATACCACTGGTCGGGCAGCACCACATCGCGCGGCACCTCGATCTCGGCCAGCGCGGCGCGCCAGCTCTCCTCGCTGGTCAGCTTGTCGGCCGGAATCGTTGCGATCGCGCCATGCCACACGCCGCGTCCCCGGTCGTATTTCTCCAGTTCCTCGCGCAGCGACCTTGCCGCCTCGACCTGCATTTCGCGGTCGACGGTGGCGCGCACGGTGAAACCGCCGGTAAAGAACTCTCCCTCGCCGAAATCCTCGGTCAGCTGGCGGCGGATCTCGTCGGTGAAATAGTCGCGCGGCGGCAGCGCGGTGCGGAAGCCCTCGAAATCGCCGTTCTGCACCGAGCGCAGCGGCAGCGCCACCTCATGCTCGTACACCGCCTGGGTGATATAGCCGTTCTCTTTCATCTCGCGCAGCACATAGTCGCGGCGCTGGCGCAGCCGCGTCTTGTTGCGCACCGGATGGAAATCCGAGGGCGCCTTGGGCATCGAGGCAAGGAAGGCCGCCTCATGCGGCGTCAGGTCCGACAGCGTCTTGTTGAAATAGGTCTGCGCCGCCGCCGTCACGCCATAGGAGTTCTGGCCCAGGAAAATCTCGTTGAGATAGAGTTCGAGGATCCGCTCCTTGTCCAGCGTCTGCTCCAGCCGCGCGGCCAGGATGATTTCCTTGATCTTGCGCTCGATCTTGCGGTCGCCGGACAGCAGAAAGTTCTTCATCACCTGCTGGGTGATGGTCGAGGCGCCGCGCACGTTCTGCCCCCGCGAGCGAATCGCCTCGATCGCCGCCGCCGCGATGCCGCGTAGGTCATAACCCTTGTGCTGATAGAAGTTCTTGTCCTCGGCCGAGATAAAGGCCTGCTTGATCAGTTCGGGGATCTCGTCCGAGGGGGTGAAAAGCCGACGCTCCTGAGCGAATTCGTCGATCAGCTGCCCCTCACCGGAATAGATCCGGCTGATGGTTGGCGGGCGGTACTGCGCCAGCGCCTCATGGCTGGGCAGGTCGCGCGCATACATCCAGAACACGCCGCCGATGGACAGGGCCACCATGAAGATGCCCAGCGTGATCAGGCTGAAGATCGCCCCGAAGAAAGAGAAGATGAACCGAAGCACTGCAAAGCCTTTTCTCGCGCGGTCCCCTTATATAGGGAGACAGGGCGCGCGGGTCAAAACGGATACCGGCAGATTGATGCCGGTCCGGCGCCAGGCGCCGCACACGCGCCCGCTATCGGGCATCAAAGCGACAGGGTCAAGCACAGCGGGCCGACAGCCCGCCTGCCCCACCTACCCCTCGGCAGAGCCCTTCTCGTTCGCACGGCCCCACCAGGGCAGCTCCAGCCCCAGAAAGGCGCCGATCCGCTGCGGCGCGTCCGGATCGGCCAGATCGTATTCCAGAAAACCGGGATCGCCCGCGAACACCCTGCGGCAAAAGGCATAATGCCCCTCGATCCAGCGCAGCAACTCCTCCGGCGTCTTCCCGTATCCCGACGGCAGGCCCGGCACGTTCTGCTGCGGCAGCCGCGATTTGCCCAGGTTGGACCAGCCTAGCATGGATTTGACCAGCGCCTCCGGCTCCCGGTGGCTCAGCAGGAATTTCACCCCCGGATGATGCCGCCGGATCGCGTCGAGCAGCCCCCAGTCGGTCTGCGGCCACAGCGACAGCCCCTTTGAGGCCACGCTCATCTCGGTCACCGCGTCGAATTCATCCAGCAGCGCCAGCGGATCGCCGGTCTGATAATAGCCCTTGTAGATATGATCGCCGACAAAGCCGAACAGAATGTCCCGGTTCTGCGTCTGGCCCTTGCGGATTCGCCAGTCCGCCACCCTGAGCCCGGCATGTCCCAGCGCCAGGCCCAGCGTCGTGGTGCCCGATTTCGGCAGACCCAGATTGACGACCCGCAACCGTTCCATTCCCGCCCCCTATTGCCGCACCAGCGGACGCCGCGCCCGGTCCGTCTTGCGCCAGTTCTGCAGCCCGTTGCGGATGCCGCTGGCGATACCGGCGCGCCAGACCGGATTCTCCAGATTGCGCAGATCGCGCGGACTGGACAGAAACCCGACCTCGATCAGAACCGAGGGGATGTCGGCCGCCTTGAGCACCGAGAACGCCGCC
Source organism: Antarcticimicrobium luteum (assembly GCF_004358185.1). Taxonomy (GTDB): domain Bacteria; phylum Pseudomonadota; class Alphaproteobacteria; order Rhodobacterales; family Rhodobacteraceae; genus Antarcticimicrobium; species Antarcticimicrobium luteum. The sequence continues at coordinate 10,519 of NZ_SMUV01000053.1, read as the reverse complement.
GAGCGTTTCGGCCGCCGGTTCATCGGCCCGCCCATGTTGGTCATCCCCGAGATCAGCGCGCTGGCCAGCGCCTCGGTGCGCGGCCGGGTCTCCTGCCGGGCGAGGTCGAGCATGATGTCGGTCACCTGGTCGTCCGCCGCGCTCAGATCCACGCCCGACAACAGGTTGGCCCGGTCATGCCGTTCGGCCAGCAGCGCGCTGGCGGTGTCCGAGGCATCCCTGGCCAGCACATAGACCGTGGCGCCATGGGCGAGCCCCTCGGACAGCGAATCCGCATGCAGCGACAGGAACACCTCGGCGCCGGCCAGATGCGCCAGCGCCACCCGCCGCTCCAGCGACACAAAGCGGTCGTCGTCGCGGGTCATCACCACCTCGAACCCGCCCGAGCGCAGCAACACCTCGCGCAGCTCGCGCGCCAGCGTCAGCATCAGATCCTTTTCGGTGGCGCTGCCCACCTCGGCCCCCGGATCGATGCCGCCATGACCGGGATCGATCGCCACCACCAGCGGCGCGTCCGGATCCCGGACCGCCGGGTCCGGCAGGGGCGCCGGCTCGGGCAGATCCCAGCGCGGATCATAGGGCGGGCCGGCCGCCGCCGCAAAGGCCTCGGCCGACACCGGCCTGAGGTGCAGCGACAGATGCGCCGCCGAGGTCTCCGGGTCGATCTCCAGCCCCGCACGCGCCACCGCCATCGGAGCGGCCAGTTCCAGCACCATGCGCGACCAGCCCGGCACATAGGCGCCGAACTGCACCTGCCGGATGCGGTCGGTCCGCAGGAAATCGCCGGACCTCAGCCCGCTCCAGTCCACCTCCTGGAAATCCAGCACCAGCCGCGGCGGTGCGTCGAGCGTGAACAGCCGGTAGGGCACCCCCTGGCTGAGATGCAGATCGACGAAGACATCGCGGCGGCCTGCCTCGGTGATCCGGCTCTGGCCCACGTCGATGCGCGCGCGCCCGGAAAACTCCTGCGCGGACGCCGTCCCCGCCAGGCACCACATCGCGGCCAAAATCGTCAAAACCCTGCCAATCACACGCACCGCCCGCCATCCTCTCGGTCCCGCGGCCTCGTCCCGGGCCGCTTGCGCGCAGGATAGCCCAGCGGACCGGGCTTGGAAATGTCGGATTTCCGAAGGCATGACAGGCAAGGATCGGGGCGCCCGCCCCGCCATGCCGGCCTCTGATCGAACCGGGGGCGGGCGGGGAAACAGGATGCGCGGCTCTCGCCCTAGCCGCGCTCTGTCATGAACCGCGCCAGCCGCGCCAGCCCCTCTTCGATATCCGCCGTCGAACGGGCATAGGAGAACCGCAGCGTCGTCGCCCCGCGCGCGGGATCGAAATCCAGCCCCGGCGTCACCGCCACCCCGGCCTTGTCCAGGATCTCGGCGGCAAAGGCGCGGCTGTCCCCGGTCAGATCCGACACATCGGCATAGACATAGAACGCCCCGTCCGGCGGCGCGATCCGGTCGAATCCCGCTTTCGGAAGCCCCTCGAGCATCAGCGCCCGGTTGCGGCGGTAGACCTCGAGATTGGCCTGCAGCTCGTCGTCGCAGTCCATCGCCGCCAGCGCCGCCACCTGGCTGGCATGGGGGGCGCAGATGAACATGTTCTGCGCGATCCGCTCCAGCACCCGCACGTGATCCTCGGGCACCACCAGCCAGCCGACACGCCAGCCGGTCATCGAGAAATACTTGGAGAAGGAGTTGATCACATAGACGTCGTCGCTGATCTCCAGCGCCGTCACCGCCTTCTTCTCGTATTCCAGCCCGTGATAGATCTCGTCGCTGATGAACGCGGCCCCCTGCCCCTGCGCCGCCCCGATCAGCGCGCCGAGCGCATCGCGGTCCAGCATGGTGCCGGTCGGGTTGGCCGGCGAGGCCACCATCAGCCCGGCCAGATCCATCCCCGCGAAATCCTCCGCCACCGGCTGATAACGGTGTTCAGGCGCGGTGGGCAGGTCCACCGGCACCATCCCCAGCGCCTTCAGGATCTGCCGGTAGGACGGGTATCCGGGCGCGCCGATCCCCACCCTGTCGCCGGTGTCGAACAGCGCGGTAAAGGCCAGGATGAAGCCGCCGGAAGAGCCCGGCGTGATCACCACCCGCTCCGGGTTCAGATCGACATCGTACCACTCGCCATAAAGCCGCGCGATCCGCTGGCGCAGCGCCGGCAGCCCCAGCGCCACGGTATAGCCCAAGGCGTCCTGATCCAGTGCGGTCTTCAGCGCCTCTGTCGCCGCCTTCGGCGCGCCGGTGCTGGGCTGGCCCACCTCCATGTGGATGATGTGGCGGCCAGCCTCCTCGGCCTTGCGGGCGGCCTCCATAACGTCCATCACAATGAAGGGATCGACCCGGGATCGGGTTGAGTTTCGCATGATCAGCTCCCATGGTTGTGGCATGGCTATTGACCGTTTCTCCCGGCTGGCGTCAATCCCGGCCCTGACGATCTGCGCGCTGATCGGCACGTTGATCGGGGGGATCATGGCCCGGCCCGCCGCCGCGCTGACGCTGCTGCGCGACGCCGACATCGAACACGGGTTGACCGAACTTGCCTTTCCGATCCTGCGCGCCGCCGGGCTGAACGCCGCGCGGGTGCGGGTGCTGGTGGTCGAGGACAGCAGTTTCAACGCCTTCGTCGTCGATCACAACACCATCTTTCTGCATTCCGGCCTGATCGAAAAGGTCGGAAGCGCCCGCATGTTGCAGGCCGTGATCGCCCATGAGGCCGCCCATATCGCCAACGGCCATATCGCCCGGCGCATCGGCAACCTGCACAGCGCCCGCAACGCGGCGGGCCTCGGCGCGGTGCTGGGAATCATCGCGGCGGCGGCGGGCGGCGGCCAGGCGGCCGGCGGCATCGCCATCGGCACCCAGAGCGCGGCCTACCGCACGTTCCTGTCGCACACCCGCGCCGAAGAGGCCTCGGCCGACCGCTCGGCGGCCAGCTTTCTGGCCTGGTCGGGCATCGACCCGCGCGGGCTGCTGGAACTGCACCACGCCTTCGAGGGGCAGGAACTGCTCAGCCTCGCCAATCAGGATCCCTACATGCGCTCGCACCCGCTGACCCGCGACCGCATCCGCGCCGCCGAGGATTATGTCGCGGCCCAGGGCGACCGGATCCCGCCCGATCCGAACCACGACTACTGGTTCGCCCGGGTCCGCGGCAAGCTGTCGGCCTTTGCCCGCGCGCCGGCCTGGACCCTGCGCCGCGCGCCGGAGGAGGCGCATCGCGACATCCGCCTGATGCGCGAGGCGGTCGCCTGGCACCGCCAGGCCGACCGCGCCCGGGCGCTGGCCCGGATCGACGCCGCGATCGCCCTGCGCCCGGAGGATCCCTATTATTACGATCTCAAGGGCCAGATCCTGATGGAGAACCGCCGTTGGTCCGAGGCCGCTGCCGCCTGTGAAAAGGCGGTGGACCTGGCACCGCGCGATGCGTTGATCCTTGGCGGGCTGGGCCGCGCGCAACTGGCCGACGGCCAGCTCAAAGCCGGGCTGGACACGCTGGAAAAGGCGCGTGCCCGCGATTTCCGCGATGCAAGGGTGCTGCGCGACCTGGCGCTCGCCTATGCCCGCGACAACCAGCCCGGCATGGCCGCGCTGCTGACCGCCGAGCGCTATGCGCTGGCGGGTCAACTGGCGGACGCCGGCATCCACGCCCGCCGCGCCGTGATCCGGCTGCCGCGCGGTTCGCCACCTTGGCAACGCGCCCAAGATGTGCTGTCTGCTTCTGAAAAACACCAAACAAGGAACTGATGATGATCCGATTTGCCGCCCCGGCTCTGACCGCGCTCGCCCTTCTGGCCGGCCCGGCCCAGGCGTTCGACCTGACCCAGATGACCGAGACCGAGCGCGCCGCCTTCCGCGACGAGGTGCGCTCCTACCTGATGGACAACCCCGAGGTCATCCTTGAGGCGGTCCAGCTCCTCGAGGAGCGGCAGGCCAATGCCGAGGCCCAGGCCGACCTGGACATGATCCAGACCAATGCCGACGCCATCTTCAACGACGGCTTTTCCTGGGTCGGCGGCAATCCCGACGGCGACATCACGCTGGTGGAGTTCATGGATTACCGCTGCGGCTATTGCCGCAAGGCGGTGCCGGAAATCGCCCAGCTGCTGGAGCAGGACGGCAATATCCGCTTTATCGTCAAGGAATTCCCGATCCTGGGCGACGCTTCGATGGTTTCTTCGCGCTTTGCCGTGGCGACCAAACAGGTGGCCGGCGACGACGCCTACGGCCAGGTGCACGACGCGCTGATGGAGCTTCAGGGCGACCCGAGCGAGGTTGTGCTGCGCCGCCTGGCCGAGGGGCTGGGGCTGGACGCCGATGCGATCCTGGCCCGCATGGACAGCGACGAGGTGACCAGTGAAATTGCCAAGACCCGCGCCCTGGCTCAGGCGCTGCGGATCTCCGGCACCCCCACCTTCGTGCTGCAGGACGAGATGCTGCGCGGCTATCTGCCGGTCGATCAGATGGTGGCGATCGTGGCGGAAAAGCGCGACGCCAACTAAAGGCAGCGCCCCGGAAGGAACGGACAGGCGCGTCGCTCCGGCGGCGCGCTTTTTCAATCCTCAATGCCCATCCCGCAGGCTCGGTTCAAGGCCCGGCACGGGACAGCGCCCGCTCGCGGGCAGGCGCCGCTTCGCCGTGCAAGCGTTGCCTTTGGCCGCTGCCACATCGGGCGTGCCTCTGGGCGCCGCAGTTGCGCAAGCATCGCCCTCGCGGGCGATCTCTCGGGCAGTGCGGCCGCTGTCCTGCCGCGCGACACAAAACGCCCGCCCCGGTTTCCCGGGACGGGCGCACAAGGGGGCGGGCCGTTGGCCGGCCCGCGACACTCCCCCAAGCTCTTAGTTCAGCGCCTTGTCGGTGATCGCGTGGGTCCAGGCGCCCTCGGGCGTCTTGGTGATCACCGGGTCCGAGCCACCGTTCAGCAGCGTCTGCACCGTGCGCTCGTAGTCGGCCGGGTCCAGCGCGCCGTTCGAGCCTGCGGTCAGCTTGGCGACCTCGCCCATCATCCGCTTCTGGTGCTTTTCGGTCTGGGCGCCGCTGGCGTCATTGTCCAGAACGATCATCGCCGCCTCGTCGGGGTTCTCTTCCGCGTACTTCCAGCCCTTCATCGAGGCCCGCACAAAGCGCACCATCTTGTCGGTGAATGCCGGATCGGCCAGATTCTCTTCCAGAACGTACAGACCATCCTCCAGCGTCGCGACGCCCTGATCCTCGTACTTGAAGGTGATCAGCTCATCGGGGCTGACGCCCGCGTCGATCACCTGCCAGTATTCGTTGTAGGTCATGGTCGAGATGCAGTCGGCCTGACGCTGCAGCAGCGGATCGACGTTGAAGCCCTGCTTGAGCACCTCGACGCCGGTTTCGCTCTTGCCGTCGGTGGAAATGCCCAGATGGCTCATCCAGCTCATGAACGGAAACTCATTGCCGAAGAACCACACGCCCAGCGTCCGGTTGACCAGGTCCATCGGTTTCTCGATGCCGGCATCCTTCCAGCAGGTCAGCATCATGCCCGAGCTCTTGTAGGGCTGGGCGATGTTCACCAGCGGCAGCCCCTTTTCGCGCGCCGCCAGCGCCGAGGGCATCCAGTCGATCATCACGTCGGCGCCGCCGCCGGCGATCACCTGGGTCGGTGCGATGTCGGGGCCGCCCGGCAGGATCGTCACGTCCAGATCCTCTTCGCCGTAGAACCCCTTGTCCTGCGCCACATAGTAGCCCGCGAACTGGGCCTGGGTGACCCATTTGAGCTGCAGCTTGACCGCATCGGCGGCCAGTGCCCCGGTGGCAGTCAGTGCGAGGGCGGCCAGCGCCCCACCAAGTAGCTTTTTCATCGTCTTACTCTCCTTGTTGAACTTCGTTCCTGATCTTCATTCTTTTTCGCGCCCCGTTGCCCGGGGTCTTCTTTGCTATCCTGTCAGCTCCGTTGTGACGGATGCCAGAAGGTCACCGCCTTCTCGATCATCGCCACCGCCCCGTAGAAGGCGGTTCCGGCCAGCGCCGCGACCACGATCTCGGCCCAGACCATGTCCAGCGACAGCTGCCCGACGCTGGTCGAAATGCGGAATCCCATGCCCAGGGTGGGCGAGCCGAAGAACTCGGCCACGATGGCCCCGATCAGCGCCAGCGTCGAGGAAATCTTGAGCCCGTTGAAGATGAACGGCATCGCCGCCGGCAGCCGCAGCTTGAAAAAACTCTGCCAGTAGCCGGCCGCATAGGTCCGCATCAGATCGCGCTGCATCGCACTGGTCTGCGTCAGCCCCGCCACCGTGTTCACCAGCATCGGAAAGAACACCATGACGACAACCACCGCCGCCTTGGACTGCCAGTCGAAGCCGAACCACATCACCAGGATCGGCGCGGTGCCGACAATCGGCAGGGCGGCGACGAAATTGCCCACCGGCAACAGCCCGCGCCGCAGGAAATCGCTGCGGTCGATCAGCACCGCCGTCAGCACCGCCGCGCCGCAGCCCATGACATAGCCCGACAGCGCCCCCTTGACGAAGGTCTGCGCGAAATCGGCCCAGAGCGTCGGCAGGCTGGTGGCAAAGCGCGCCGCGATCAACGTGGGCGCCGGCAGGATCACCATCGACACCCCCAGTCCCCGCACCAGCAGTTCCCACATCACCAGAATGGTGACGCCGAAGATCACCGGCACCGCCAGCTTGCCCGCACGGGTCCGCGCCGCCGGACCGCTGGCCAGCCGCATGTTCACCCAGATGCCGAACGCCCAAAGAACGAAAGCCAGAACAACCAAGGTCATCACGACATCCCCATCCGTTTGAGCGTGGCGCGCTCGATCAGGCCCAGCAGCCCCACCAGCAGCCCGGCCAGGATCGCCGCGCCGAACAGCGCCGACCAGATCTGCACCGTCTGCCCGTAATAGCTGCCCGCCAGCAGCCGCGCGCCCAGGCCGGCCACCGCCCCGGTCGGCAGTTCGCCCACGATCGCGCCCACCAGCGAGGCGGCGATGCCGATCTTGAGCGAGGCAAAGAGATAGGGCATCGAGGCCGGCAGCCGCAGCTTCCAGAACCCCTGGTTCGTGTTCGCGTTATAGGTCTTCAGCAGATCGAGCTGCATCGCGTCGGGGCTGCGCAGCCCCTTGACCATGCCGACCACGACCGGAAAGAAACTCAGATAGGCCGAGATGATCGCCTTGGGCAGGATCCCCTGCACCCCCACCGAGTAGAGCACCACGATGATCATCGGCGCCAGCGCAATGATCGGGATGGTCTGGCTGACGATGGCCCAGGGCATCACCGACATGTCCATCACCCGCGAATGGACGATGCCGACCGCCAGCAGAATGCCCAGCCCGGTGCCGATGGCGAACCCCAGCAGCGTCGCGCTCAGCGTCACCCAGCCGTGATAGACCAGGCTGCGTTTCGAGGTGATCTTCTTCATCACCGTGGTGTTCCACAGCTCGGTCACCACCTGATGCGGCGCCGGCAGCCGTGGCCGCTCCTGCGCCCAGGTGGCGGGAATGGCAAAACTGTTGCCTGCCACCAGGCCAAAGGCGCTCATGTCGCGCCGCGCCGGGGCGCCCTCGGGCACCACCTGCGCGCCGCCTCGTTCCAGTTCGGTCAGCACGCCCTTGATGTTCATCGGCGCGCAGGCGGCGTACCACAGAACGACGATGGCGGCGACCACGGTCAGCACGGCCAGAAGCGATCTCATCACACCCCTCCCCGGCTCGCTGCGCCGCACCACGGGGTTCGCATCCGATCAATCGTCATAGGAATGCCCCGCCCGCAGCCCTTCGCGCACCCGGTGCGCGATCTCGATGAATTCCGGCGTGTCGCGGATCTCCAGCGGCCGCTCTTTCGGCAGCGGGCTTTCGATCACGTCGGTGATCCGGCCCGGACGCGGGCTCATCACCACGATCCTGGTCGAGAGATACACCGCCTCGGGGATCGAGTGGGTGACAAAGCCGATGGTCTTGTTGGTCCGCGCCCAGAGCTGCAACAGCTGCTCGTTCAGATGGTCGCGCACGATCTCGTCCAGCGCGCCGAACGGTTCGTCCATCAGCAGGATGTCGGCGTCGAAGGCCAGCGCGCGGGCAATGCTGGCCCGCTGCTGCATCCCGCCCGACAACTGCCAGGGGTATTTTTCTCCAAAGCCTTCCAGATCGACCAGCTGCAGGACATCCTTCACCCGCTCTTCCTGCCTGGCGCGGCTGTAGCCCATGATCTCCAGCGGCAGCCTGATGTTCTTGGCGATGGTCCGCCAGGGGTAAAGCCCGGCGGCCTGGAACACATAGCCATAGGCGCGGTTGCGCCGCGCCTCGTCCGGCGTCATCCCGTTCACCGTGATGGTGCCGCCGGTCGGCTGCTCCAGCGCCGCCATCACCCGCAGAAACGTCGTCTTGCCGCAGCCCGACGGACCGATGAAGCTGACGAAATCGCCCTTGTCGATGGTCAGGTTGACATCTTTCAGCGCCTGCACCGGCCCGTCATTGGTCTGGAACGTCAGGTCGAGCCCGCGCGCCTCGACAACGGGTTGTGCGGCATCCCGGGCGGCGGCGGTCTGGTTCATTGTTTCGTTATTCATTATATCGCCTTGATAAGATGGGAGTTTCGGGCCGCCTGATGGGACGGCCCGCCCCCGGATTACACACCCGTCGCCGGAATTCCGCTGCGCTCGACCGGGCGCGGCGCTGTCAGCTCCTTCCAGGTGCTCAGCGCCTTGTTCACCACCATGTTCGGCTCGCGCTCGACGAACTTGCCGTGGCCCTCCTGGGTGCGGATCTCGCCGTCATGCACGGCGACCTGGCCGCGGGTCAGGGTAAAGCGCGGCAGCCCCTTCACCTTCTTGCCCTCGAACACGTTATAGTCGATCGCCGATTGCTGCGAGGTGGCCGAAATGGTCTTTTCCTTCTCCGGATCCCACACCACGAGATCGGCGTCGGCGCCCACCAGAACCGCGCCCTTCTTCGGATAGCAGTTCAGGATTTTCGCGATATTGGTTGAGGTTACGGCGACAAATTCATTCATCGTCAGCCGCCCGGTCGCCACCCCATAGGTCCACAGCATCGGCATCCGGTCCTCAAGCCCCCCGGTGCCGTTGGGGATCTTGGTGAAATCGCCCACCCCATAGCGTTTCTGATCGGTGGTAAAGGCGCAATGGTCGGTCGCCACCACGGACAACGTGCCCGATTGCAGCCCGGCCCACAGGCTGTCCTGATGGCTCTTGTTGCGGAACGGCGGGCTCATCACCCGGCGCGCGGCATGATCCCAGTCGGCATTGAAATACTCAGATTCGTCCAGCGTCAGATGCTGGATCAGCGGCTCGCCCCAGACCCGCTTGCCGGCCATCTTGGCCCGCCGGATCGCCTCATGGCTTTCCTCGCAACTGGTATGCACCACATAAAGCGGCACCCCGGCCATATCGGCGATCATGATGGCGCGGTTGGTCGCCTCGCCCTCGACCTGCGGCGGGCGGGAATAGGCATGCGCCTCGGGGCCGGTATTGCCCTCGGCCAGCAGTTTGGCGCTGAGTTCGGCCACCACGTCGCCGTTCTCGGCATGCACCATGGCGATGCCGCCCAGCTCGGCCAGGCGGTTGAAGCTGGCGTAAAGCTCGTCATCGTTTACCATCAGCGCGCCCTTGTAGGCCAGGAAATGCTTGAAGGTGTTGATGCCGCGGGTCTCGATCACGGTCTTCATGTCGTCAAAGACCTGCTCGCCCCACCAGGTCACCGCCATGTGAAAGGAATAGTCGCAATTGGCGCGGGTCGACTTGTTGTCCCAGCGCTTCAGCGCGTCCAGCAGGCTCTCGCCCGGATTGGGCAGGGCGAAATCCACCACCATCGTGGTGCCCCCGGCAAGACCGGCACGGGTGCCGCTCTCGAAATCGTCACTGGAATAGGTGCCCATGAACGGCATCTCAAGATGGGTATGCGGATCGATCCCGCCCGGCATCACGTAACAGCCGGTCGCGTCCAGCACCTCATCGCCCTTCAGGCCCTGGCCGATCTCGGTGATCACCCCATCCTCGATCAGCACATCCGCCTTATAGGTCAGATCGGCGGTCACGATGGTGCCGTTCTTGATCACTTTGCTCATCTTCATACTCCCTTTTCTGTTCTTGTCAGACCGAGGCGTAACACCCGATCGCATCCCCATGCACGCCGATGTCCAGCGGTCCGAAATCGCTCTCGACGCAGAGCGAGAAATACCCTGCGCTCGGCAGGTAGATCACCCGGTAACAGCCATCCCCGCGCGTCACCGACCAGCATTTCTGGGTGATCCCGCCGGAGAAGTTCACCGTCACCGGACGCGGCTCGCGCAGGTTCGCCTTGAACGCCTCGACGGTCATCCGCCCGGCCCGATCGCCCACCGGATAGGCGGCGATCTCAACGGCGATCAGCGCCTCGATCTGTCTCCGTACCGCTGGGTCCGCCTTGCTCATCGCCATTTTCCCGGGCGCCCGCCCCTTTTTCTGGCCTCAAATATTCCGGGGGAGCCGCCGCAGGCGTCGGGGGCAGAGCCCCCGAACCGCCCGGCTCACTCCACGATCCC
>NZ_SMUV01000057.1 GCF_004358185.1 Antarcticimicrobium luteum | reverse complement strand
GCTCGACCGGTCGACACCGAGCACTGAACACGCCCGCCGCTGGCTCACCTCATGCGCCTTGCACAGATGAACCACGGCGTCTCGCCTGTCCTTGTTGCAGGCGCAGGTGTGGTAGACGTCCTTTACCAAGATCACATGTTCGGGGATGATCTGGAGGCTTCCCACACGCTCTTCCCTCTTGATTGATTTGAGCTGATCGCCGCAGCAGCCGCAGGTCATGTTTTCGGGATAGTGGTCAACCATGACGACTTCGGTTTCCTCAGAGACCTTCCGCCTACGTTTGCCCTTTGGTTTTTCCTTCGGCTCGTCCTCCTCGTCGTCGACCATGAAGTCCTGGTTGTCATCATCATCCAGGACCTGCCCCTTCTCGGAGCTCGCGCCAAAGTGCTCCTGCTTCAAAACGGCAAGCTGCCCGCGGACGTTCCGGAGATCACGTTTCAGCGCTGAGATTTTCTCCTTCGCGGCCCGCGCGCCATGCTCCTGATCACGGAAGAGCATCAGGATATTCGTGATCCGCGATCCGATAGTCATGGTAGCTTCGTCCGACAATCCGTTCGAGCGGCCCACGGTCGAGAGGATGTCGTCGCAGAGCATTCCAACCGGGCTGAGTTCAGCCTTGGGCCCGTCATTGGCGCCGGAGGCAACAGAGCGATCCGCATCTGCCGGACCGGACGGATTATAATCAGCGGTCGGGATAGCACCCCCACGCGGTTCATGTTTAGTCATTGAGAGAGTTCCTCACTAGAGATCAAACCCTGCCCGAAGCCGGGCAAAGGTGGTCGCTCTTCGGAGCGGCATGAGGCCGGTCCGGCTTGGGCAACCTTCCGCGAGAGGACAAGAGAGACCGTTCCCGCTCCGCCATTCCGGCGATGCTGGTCGACCTGTCAGTCGTTCTGAGGAAGGGGCCTATGGGGAGGAGAAACCGTTGCTCGAGCGGAATCCTTGCGGCAGAATGCAGGATTCGCTAGAAGACCAGTGTTAGCGCTGGTGGGCTTCGGTCTACCTCGAACGATCACGCCGGAATGCTCCAACATTCCGGTGTTTTCGTTTTGGACTGGATCAGTTCATCATATCGGTTCCTCCTGCTTACTGTTTCATTTCGTGCCTCTCTTTACCGGCATTCCGCCGGAGAGAGAAGAATGTGAGCCATATCAATGGCTTATGCGAAAATTGTTTTCTCCCTTTTCTTCGCACACAAAGCTTTCGGGGTGGAGTAGAAGACCTTGTGGTCTTGAACTCCCGGCCCGCTATTTGCAGTTTCCTTTCGTCATCAAGAGCAGCCCGCCGGGACTGCGAATTCGACGCATCAACAGACGCCAACCGAGAAAATCTGGACTGATGGGGCTGTAAAGCTCGATCCGTACACCGCCGGAGACTGGATCATCCCATTTCTGGTGAGACGATTCGGGCCTTTGTCCGGGGGGCCAAGCGAGGCTTCAGGCTAAACTTTCCCTTCACCGATCCAGATTTGATCAGCGTATGAGCCAAAAGGCTTCGAGGGCGATATGTGAGATCTTGTTCAGCATGATGGCGACAGGATACCGGTCACTGTTTATCGGGAACAACCTAGATTTTGCATGCTGAGTCCCGTCACTCCCCGGATAGTTGCGTAAATGCAGCAGAAGATAAATTTCTAAATAGAAATTGCTGGACTGGGGTTGTAAAATCCCCCTCTCCAATATAACCCTTACAGGGTTCTATCTATTCTAGAGGGGGACGGCGCCGAAGCCGCCCAAAATCCCTTTTGAAGCGCGAGGGTGCGCGTCGAGTTGGCTTGGAAAATCTTAAGCCGCCACTCGGAAATCACTTTACAATCTGGCGAATATCGACCTGCGGCTTCGAGCCGCAAACCTTACCGGTAGTCGGTCGTCTATTTCTTCCAGCGCGAATGGCCACAGTGCTTTGTTGATGACCTCGGCAGCTTAGTGGTTTTGCTGCGGCGCCCAAAGGCCCGACCGACCCCATTGCAGACACTCGATCGTTTATCGAAATGCGGCGTTGCAGCCCGTCAAACCGGCCGTTGGTGAAATCTGCAGCAATTCGGGAAAGGGAACGTCTGCCGCGCAAGACGAAGCTGTCCCTTCACGAAAGCCGGTTACGGCTAGGTTTCAAAACCAATTTTTCTGTCATAGGGTTAAAGTGATTAACGAGAAGGGGGCGGCACGCGATGCAGGTCGGTACGTTGGCAATCCAACATCTTTTTGAGAAGGACGTGCTTTATCGCGTTCCGCTTTATCAGCGACCCTATGTCTGGAAGGAAGAGGAGCAGTGGCAGCCGCTATGGGAAGATATGCGGCGCCTGTCAGAGGACCTGCTACTTGGCAAGCAGCCGCGCTCGCACTTCTTGGGTGCGTCTGTGCAGGACCGCCCGTCGGTGCCGCCAGGGCAGATCGAAACCCGACTTTTGATCGACGGGCAGCAACGGCTGACGACGCTGCAGCTTTTGCTACGCGCTTTCGAGGATGCCGTGAAGCTGGAAGACGACAGCCGGTATCATAAGGCGATCGGTAATCTTATCCGCAACAAGCACCCACTGAGCACCAAAGACTACGAAGGCTTCAAGATTTGGCCGACGAATGCTGATCGTGACGATTACCAGATGGTGATGGAAAGCGCAGACCGCACCGCTCTTCTCAAGTCTTTTGGCGTACGCTCAGATGCAAAGTCCGTAGGGCGCAACATTCCGGACGGATACCTTTTCTTTCATGATGCGATTTCCGAATGGCTTGCCGAGGATGACGGGGCGGAAAAGGACAAGAAAATTCCGGCACTCTACAGTGCGGTGCGGGACAATGTGCGGCTGGTGGTCATCGATCTCGATGAAAAGGATGATGCGCAGCTGATTTTCGAGACTCTGAACGCGCGGGGTACACCGCTATTGTCAGCTGATCTCGTAAAGAATTCGCTCTTAAGCGAAATCCAGGACAATGGCGGCGATGCGGAGAAGGTCTACCAGAAATATTGGCAGGCATTTGATAAGGACGCGCCGTTCTGGCGGGCTGAGATCGGTCGTGGTCACGCACGGCGCGCGCGGATCGAGATATTCCTTCAGCATGCCCTCACGCTGCTGACCGGTGACGATGTATCTGCTGCTCATCTTTACGCCGCCTATCGCGATTTTGCGCTCGGGGAGCATGCCGGATCGCCGGAGGACCGGATCCAGACCATCAAGAAGTACGGTGAAATCTACCGCGAGATCGTCGAGGGGCATGAAAGTCCACGTATCAAGACCTTCCTTGATCGCCTGAAAGTTATGGATATCGGAACGGCCTATCCGTTCCTGCTCAAACTCTTCGATGTACTGGGCGCGCGCGCTGATCTGCTGTCCGAAGTGCTATCGGACATAGAATCCTTCCTCGTCCGGCGAATGGTTTGCCGCTTGAGTACGAGGGGCTATAATCGCCTGTTTGTCGATCTCATTGCAGAGATTGAAGGCGAGCCGGACCAGATACCGCAAAGAATTCGGGTGAGCTTGCTAAGCCGGACGGCAGAGTTTGATCGCTGGCCAAGTAATGATGAGTTCAAAAAGGCCTGGATCAACAATCCGCTCTACGAAAACCTGACGCGCCCGCGTCTGCGCTTGATCCTTGAAGCGATGGAGGCGGCGCTGCGCGGCGATTTTGCAGAAACCAAGGATGTTCCGAAAAATCTGACAGTTGAGCATGTGATGCCCCAGACTTGGCAGACCAACTGGCCACTACCGGGTGAGATTTCAGAGGCCGAGGAAATGCTTCGTCGAAGTGAGTTGATCCATACAATCGGCAATCTGTCATTGCTGAACCACAGGCTGAATCCCGCGCAGTCGAACAAAGCCTGGGTGGTGGAAGGCGATCCTGACGGCGGAAAACGAGAAGCGCTTGAAGATCACAGCGTCCTCTATCTAAACAAGCGTCTTTGCGAACATGACAGCTGGAACGAGGCGAAGATAATAGAACGATCTATCGCGCTCTTCGAAAACGCCAAGAAAATTTGGACCGCGCCAAGCGCTGCGAATTAGCACATGTACCCGCCGACGGTCGAAAACGTGGGTTCAAGAGGGCACGCGAAAGAAGCGGAGGCATCGGTGAACTCTATGACTGATATAGATTAACCTTGATATCATTCGACCAGAACGGCTTTCCTACCGAAGAGATGATGTCGCGCTCATCCAACCATCTGACAAGTTCGCTGTTCTCATTCGTCCTCTTGAGAGTGGGACGTGCATATCCGGTTTGGATTCTAGAATATGGGTAAGGGAGCTGTCCCAAGACCTCACGAACTTCGTTCTTATCGAGCGTTTCGTGGAGTAGATTTAGGAGCTGTACCTGTGTACTTTCTGTCTCAGCGTTCACGATGAGCGCTTTGACGATATCTGACGTAAGTGAAGGTAGCGCGCCATTTGTCCGCAAGAGGATCGGCCCGACAATGCAGGCACGCTCAGGAAGACTGGGAAGAGCGCTCAAGTCCATCAAAGCGATTAGCGACCTCTTTTCGTCGTCCGAGATATCGGTGGCAAGCAATCTCTCGCGGAAGTCATCGTCAATCGAATATGAACTGGGGTCGCTAAGATAGCAGACGATGTTCTGAGCGACGAACGCCGTTTGAAGATCAATCTCGTCGTCAAGCGCGGCTAAATTTTCAGCATTGAACGTGACGCGTCGCTCCTCGATAAGTATTCGACGTTTGCCGGCGCTTATAGCATCGGGAAACTTCTGGAATTCCCTTGGAAGGGCCTGGATATAATCACGATAGACGATATCCGCGAGACCCTCTGCATCGATGAGGAACCGATGAAGAGGGAGTGCTTCTTTGGATTCCGGAATAGGGGTTTCCAGAAGAGCGGCGCGAACCTTGTCATCGCCAAGGAAGGCGATGAGAGCGCCGCCCTCGAAATTTTCAGACCGAATGAAGGCGAGACAATTGGACCATGTAGGAGCGATCTGTGTCCCACGGAACAGCATGGCTTGATAGCGCGCGGGCACTTCTTCCAGTGTGGGAAGGAGCTTAGTTTGTCGTAGGGCGAACGCTTCGACATCGTCGGCTTCCAGCTCATCGTGAGACATTACGGCCAATATCGCTTCGATATCCTCCTCATTGTCATCGTCCATCTCCAACAGCACGTTCATGAAGTACGCTGAGAAATCGCTTTCCACCCGGTTGAGGAGAGGTTGGGCTCCGGAGTTTCGAATCCTCGAGTAATGTCGCTTACGTAAGTCTGAGCCAAAGTCCTCTCCGAGGATAGAACCGAAGATGTAGTCGAAGTTCCCATGGTTCAGGCAAAAATGACCGAGCTCGTAGAGCTTGCGCGCAACGTTCGGATATCCATCGATGGCAGCAAGGTCCTTCGTCTCAATCCGCAACTCTTCGAGCTTGACCGGATCCACACCCTCCAAGAGGTCGAGAATGTCACGGAGATTGTCGGCCACGAACGCGCTCAGTCCGGGGTGTTCTTCGCGCTCACGAGCCAGCATGGCCGGCGGAAGATGTTCGATGATGCCCGCCAAATGCAACACTGCGGAGGAGCCATCAATGGCCGCAGGTACGAAATCGCGCCAAGCGTCGACGAGCTGCATCAAAAACTCGCCCACGTGCGATCCCGTTGCATAATAGGCTTCGAAGAATTCCTGCTGATTCGGAAACTCGTTCGAAAGGTATGCGAAGACCTTCCGGAGCCGATCCTTATGTTCCTCGTTCTCTAGGAGCGCGTCAACGAGCCGGACGTTCAGCGCATAGTCGAGGCTGAAATCGTCTTCTCTCATCCCTGCGATGACTTCACTCGGGTTGTCGATTGGGAACATGGGCTCAGGTGTGTGGAATGCCCGGATCTGGATTAGAAACTTGTTGTCGTTTGGTGAAAGCCGTCCAGAGTGAAACAAGGAGGTATACTGATAGTAGCTGTCGTCGAGATAGCCCTCTAGTAGCAGGAAACGGGCGAGGTCACCGCCGTCGCCAAGGTCCTTAAAGAGGCCTTCGATTTCCTGGGCACTGGACCGTAGCAAGACATTGAACTTACTTGTCCGGATGGCTTTAATCTCATGCCTTAGATGGGAAATTCGTCGGTGCGCACTTTGTTTTTGTGCATCTGCTTTCCGTTCGATACTTTCAACCCGTTCGGCATAGCTCACCTCGGAGTCGACGCGGTCTTGAAGCGTAGAATTGTCGTGCTCAGCGAGTTGATTGTGAATATTGCGGTGGAACAGCCTAGGCGCTACTATAAATTCGTCGAAGTTCTCTTGGTCAGCTAGATTTTTAAGTGCAATTCTCTCCCGATTTGTTCTGCCTACGCAAATGGTATTGTCCGGTAGCGCTTCGAAAAGGGCCATCGCGTATATCATTTTGAGCTCGCGTAAATCCTTTGGGACCTGCTGTTCTGCCGCTGCCATGTCACGTTCGAGTTCGGCAATTTCGAAACGATAACCGCGTTCACGGGCGGTAATAAGTTCGTCTTTGCGCCCTAAGATTTTGGCGAGATGGCCTTCACCGCGGTGTAGGCGTTCGAAATCCCTAGGATAAACATTCTTGTAGATCAGCACGGCGAGAAGCTTCGTGGCATCGAGCACATTCTCGCCATCCGTTTCCAGGTTTGCGACATAAATCGCGTACTCGTTGAAGATGTTGTGGATCAGCCTAAGATCGCTTAGGTAGCGAGACACTTCGCGCAGGAACTGCTGCTCGAGACTTCCGTCCAGCTCCAATCGTTCGCCCTGCGCGAGCACCATATCAATTGAGTTAGAGCTGTTGATAATCGGAATGACAGGAATAATAAATTCGAAGAACTTTGTCCGGTCGGTATTGACGAACATGTCGTCGCGAAGAGCGTAGAGAAATCTGACGTGGCGTCTCACGCCTACATTGGCGTTCACGAGACTGTTGATCTCTCGAAGAGTGACGAAAATGTCGGAATCTTCGAAGCGATCGAGATCCTCCACAATGACGAGGTCGTAGCGCGTCGATTGAAAAAAGTAGACGATCTCGTCCAAGTGGCGATTGAGGATTGAATCTTGGTCATCCGAGGACGGCCGTATCTCGATGTCCTTCAGAGAAATGCTTTTGAGCGACACGCCGAAGCTAGCGACGTAAAAGTGATGGATTGTAGACCAAAGAAAGATTAGCGCGAAAGCTGCTATGGAGATATCGGTCCAATTTGTGAGATTGAAGGGTTTGAAATACGATCCCTCAAAAACCTCCGAGCGGTTATGGAAAACATGCCAGAGAGCGAGCAGGCCGATGAGAATATAGAGTGATCGGAAGATCGACCATAATCCTGGAGATTGGATACGCTTGAAACGTGAGAGCGGCAGTTTATTTGCATCTGCGCCATAGAGCAATTGTTGGAGGATACTCCGTTCAATCTCCTGTTTGGTCACCGTGCGTCGCTCATCTTCTGCTTCCGGTAAGAATGCGGCGAGAGATATGTGCAGGGCTTGGCGAGGATATGACTTGAGGAACGAGCGGATGATGCTGCTCTTGCCAGAGCCATAAGGCCCTGTGAGTGCGATGTTTGATACGTCCGGGCTGGCGGTCGCAAACGTCAATGCAGCCGAATACACCCCTTCTTGGTCAGCCTGGTCGGTTGGGGCGAGATCGACGAATTTTGCGGGCCCCACGGGTGAAACGGATCTTAGGCCTAACGCTTCCGCTATCTTGATGAGCTTACCGGAGATCCAATGACCGATTTTGGAAAAACTGGTATTCATAACTGGCTGTCTACCATGTTCCAAGTTTGGCCCCAACGCGCTGCATGGGGTTCTTTCAACAGAATACACCTATCATGCAGCATCCGCAGTTTCGTTTATGGCGCGCACGATCCTGATGATATCGGACGCCTGGTCCTTGTTGAACACCCCTTCGATCCCAAGATCATCGATATCGGAGAACGGGCTTTCATAGAAGCGGGCTGGTTCGATTATGCCACCTTCGCTCAGGTGGTCGATGATCATGTCGATAAACTCAGTCTGATCCGCGTTGAGCCGGTTGGATGTCACGAAGGAGCTGAAGGCCTGTTTCGCGGCGGAACGCTCAAGGCCCACGAGCCCCCTCAGAAAACGCCCCAGAGGCTGCTCTCGTTCGATTTCTTGCAGTACCGTCGAGTCGGCCACGCCCTGCTCGATCAGCATTGTTTCGATTTCCTCCAGATCCAGTCGTGTTACCGGTTCGCCCCGGTGAATCTTTTGCAAGGCAATGTGGTTGGTGTGTGTTTCAATGAAACGACGCACCTTCATTTTGAAGCGGGCCTTGTCGACGCCGCTGCCGACCTCTGGGAGATCGACGGTTTCACCTTCCCCGATTTCATCCTCGAAGTTCGTGATGACGATCTTGCGTTCGCTCGGCTGAATCAGATCCGCCAGGCTGCGCAGCCGCCGGCGAATGTCCTCGAGGATCTCGACGGTGGTATCCGCCCAGAACGGGTCCGTCTGCATATCGAGGATAAGCGGCATCTGCTTCGCAACGGTCGGGATGTTTGACAGGGCTTCAAGAGCACTGGCGAAGGTGATCAGCCGGCGCTGGAGCGTCGCGAACCCGGCTTCGCCCCGAAGCAGGAGCAATTGGGCATTCAAGATCAACAGGTCGAACTGCTTGGCCGGGAGCGGATCATCGACATAGGCGGAGGGCAGGCCCGCGATATCATCGCTCAGCGTCATGCGGGCGTCGAGATCGAGCTTGGTCCAGCTCTTCTCGTCCTGAAACAGCTCCACTGCCCGGCGTTTGTCACGGACCATGAAATTGTCGACAGACATACCCATGACCTCATCACGGAGCCGGGACTTCAGGGTGTCGAGAAGGTCGGTGTGATCATCCGGTTGCTCTTGAAGATCACCGATCAAGTCCACGCGGGTCGCAAACAGCCGCTCGCCGATGGGGCGGGTGCCGGCGGCCTCCAGGACATCCGGGTTTTCCCGGAAGAACTCCAGGTTCTGGCAGAAATCAAAGATCAGGAATTCTTCCTTGTCCTCGCCGGGGCTGAACAGATCGGGGCAAAGCCGCGTGCCCCGACCGACCATCTGCCAGAACTTCGTCTTGGATCGGACGATCTTGAAGAACACGAGGTTGACCACCTCGGGCACGTCGATCCCGGTGTCCATCATGTCGACGGAGACGGCGATATGGGGGGCTTTCTCGGCTTCGGAAAACTCGTCGATCAGGGTTTGGGTATAGGACACGCTGTAGTCGATCAACCGGGCGAAGGTTCCGGCCAGATGCGGGTAGTTCGCATCGAACCGCTCCACGATGAACTGGGCATGTTTGCTGTTCTTGGCAAAGATGATGGTCTTGCCCAGCCGGTCGCCACCCGCCACCTTGATCCCATTGCGCATCAGGTGCTCAAGCACCTTGTCCACGGTGTCCTTGTTGAACAGCCATTTGTTCAGGTCGTTCGACTCCACGCGGTCGGGGACGGTGCCGTCTTCATCCCATTCCAGGGCATCCCATTCGTCTTTTTCTTCTTCGGAAAGCTGATCATATGCGATGCCGTCGCGCTGGAACCGCAACGGGACGGAGATCGAGCGTGGCGGCACAAGATAGCCGTCCTGCACCGCATCTTCGAGATCATAGGCATCGGTCGGCACCCCGCGTTCGAGGTTGAACAGCGAATAGGTGTCGTGGTCGATCTCGTCCTTCGGGGTCGCGGTCAGGCCAATCAGGAAACTGTCGAAATACTCGAAGATGGCGCGGTATTTCCGATAGACCGAGCGGTGCGCTTCATCGATCACGATCAGGTCGAAATGACCGGGGCCAAAGCGCTTCTCGCCGCCTTTAACCTCGTCGATCAGGCCCATCATGGTCGGATAGGTCGACAGCATCACGCGGGCCCCGGAATGATCGTTGCGCGCCGGGTCGTGGCGCTGCAGAAGGTTGGCCGAGGGCGTGGCGGGCAGATGCGTTTTGAAGGCGCCGTGGGCCTGTTTCACCAGCGCGACGCGATCGGCAAGGAACAGCACCCGTTTGACATAGTTGGCCCGCATCAACTGGTCGATCAGGGCGATCACGGTGCGGGTCTTGCCGCTGCCGGTGGCCATGACCAGCAGGGCCTTGCGCTGACGGTCCTTTTCAAAGCTTTCGCCGACCCGCCGGATCGCGCGCTGCTGATAAAACCGGCCGGCGATGCTGTCGTCGACCGCGACATCGGCCAGCGGTTTGCGGTTTCCCCGGCGCTGGTGCAACAGCTCCAGCTCGTCGCGTTTCAGGAAGCCGGACACCTGCCTGGGCGGATAGCGTTGATCGTCCCAGATCCAATGCTCGTAGCCATTGGTGGCAAAGATCACCGGGCGCTGGCCGTACATCCGTTCCAGGCAATCGGCATAGAGCTTGGCCTGCTGCTGGCCGGTGCGGGGTTCTTTCTCGCTGCGTTTCGCCTCCACCAGCCCGAGGGGTTTGCCGTCCGCCCCCCAGAGCACATAATCGACAAACCCTTCGCCGCTTTGGTTGGGCATGCCCTGCACCGGAAATTCCCGGTCGCGGGGTTGGTCCAGCGGCCAGCCGGCCTCGTGCAACAGCAGGTCGATAAAGGCGTCGCGGGTGGTGGCCTCGTCATAGTCATGCGGGTCGGGAACGGATTGGTTGGCACGCCGGGCCTCGGCCACCTCGGCGCGTAGCTGGGCCAGTTCTGCCTCCAATGCGATGCGGCCCGCCTCGGAGGATTGGCGCGCCTCTTCGGCCTCATCCGCGCGTTTGGTGGCGGCCTTGACCTCTCCCTCGATCTTCTGGATCTGGGCGACAGTGCTGGCGCTGATGGTCAGGGATTTTTCCAGCTTTCCGATATCGAACCGCAACGCCGGGTCGGGCTTGGCGCCGGTGGCATAGGTGCGGGCGATCCAATAGCAGACATGGAACAGCTCGCGCACCGTGGCGGCGGCATCCTGCGGCGACAGGGGTTTGCCGCTGTCATGGGCGGCGCGGTTGCCCTGATCCTTGATATAGCGGGCCTTGGTGACGATGGCGGGGCCGGTCAGCGCCTCAAGACTGGGTTCGGCGATCAGGGCGGCGAGCGTGCGCTCATAGGGGTGGCGCAGGGCGGGATCGCGGCGATACAGCGATTTCAGCGCGGTTTCCAGCGTGAGCCGCGCCCAGAAACAGGCGCCGCGCGGGTCCGACAGGGCCAGCTTTTCCGCCTTTTGGGCGTGTTGACCCAGATCGGGGAAGTCGGGGACAAGAAAGGCAAACTGGGTCATCGGCAAAGTCCTGAGCTTGCAGGAGGTTAGACCGGTGACAACGACTTCTCAACCATTGAGTGTGGCTGCGTCGTTATGCAAAACCTTGCCGATCAGGGCGCCAGTTCGCGGAAATTACCCAGCGGATGCATGCACGAAGGGCGTGAACCCGTTCTTGAACACTTCGACCACCGGGCGCGGGGTCAGCACCGTGACGTTGGTAGACGAAAGCCCCGCTCGTTCGCGATACCCTTCGAAGCTCCAGAGCAGCTGGGCTCCATGCCAGGCAAGAACAATATCATCGCCATCCGAGAACATCGTGCCATCGGGCAGGTCGTGGATCGGGGCGGAAAACGTGACCTTTCGCCTTTTTCTGTCAATACGGGCGGCGTGCAGCGCCTTGTCGATGGTTTGCGGCAGAGAGCGGCCTGCCTCCGGTTCGCCGTGCGTGCAGCGCCAGGCATCGGTGAATTCCCTGTATCGCTCCCGCCTGCACTCGGCGCAGGGCCGATGCCCGGCTGCAAAGGCCGTCGCTTCGTCGAGAAAGAACAGTTCAGTATATTTTCTCGGGCTCATGATCTTCCTCTTTATACCCTTGAAACTCAGGGCGCATGTCACCCAGTTTTGATGGTTGTGCGGGCGGATGATCGTCTTGGTCTCGTCATGCAGGATCCCGCGGTTCCCCATGAGGGTGCCTTTTGCTGGGACCGCTTGAAAAGTGCCGGCGGGGTCTACGCGATTCTGGTATGTCATAGGAAAAAAAGCCTGTGGTTTCGATTTGTTGGCTGGCGGTTTAGCTCGGCGAGCTTGGCCCTCTGCGAAAGGGATGTAATGTTATTATGGCACCACTAGGTTGTTCCGATGCTGCGTGAGCTGCAAGGCACAAGCTTTCTCACAATTTCGGCGTTCCATTTTAGGTCATTAGTGTCTTGGATGAGGTCGGCAAATTTAGTCAAAGCAAGACCTACTCGAATCTGATCTCCAAAAGAGATTTCAGCATTTCAATCACGCCGTCTACTTCTTCCTCAGAAAGTGGATCATGCTTCAACATACGGGCCGGGTGAATAACATTGCGCTTTTCACGGATACGATGGCTATTTCCGTCATGTGGACGCATCAGAGCTCGGTGTTTTTTCAATCGTGAAATGACCTCTTTGAGGTCGAGGCGATCTTTACCTTCGGCGTTCACGTGATCCTTGTTTTCGATTTCGGAGAGCCACTCCAGCAGCACAGCTTCAAGGACAGACCCACACAAGACGACGCAGGATTTAAGAGCTCCAGCTTCACGGCATTTGTCGATTTCCTTGATATCATCAGCGACGATATCCTTGAGATGCCGGAGTTTTGTCTCAGACAGCATGCCCAGAATTTCGGTCAAATAAAAGACCTGAAGGCTCGTTTCAGCCAGTTTTTCTGGTCGGAAAATCGCTTTTCTAATCTGCTCTAACCGGTCCCTTTCATCTGTTTTCGGAAAGAGCGCATGATAGATTGAAGGCGCGCGCTCCAGAATTTCAGGGTCTGGCAGCAGAACCGGCAGGTCGAGAAGGTCGCTCTTCGAGATTTTTGGGACGACTGAGCCCGACATGTTTCGTTCCGCGTAGGACCAGGCAAATTCGCTGCTGAGATAGGTCACGAGGTACTCAGGCGAGATCAGATCACTCTTGCATCTTACGACCAGGAAGAAATCCAATGGAGTCACGCCAGGTTCAGGTTGTTCGAGCAGGACCGCACGAATATTTCGGTATCGACTGAGCAGAATGTCACCGGGAAGTAGCCCAACATTGGTCGTCTTGCCGAAAAGGATTTGTGTCTGCGGGATGGGCTCATTTGCTCCGTTCAAGCGATAGACCGGCCCCTCGCCGCCAGTTCTCCTCGGAACCAAGACCTCGCAGAGTTGGGACAATGGTGCGAATGGCTGTGAAGTGACTTCGTCTTCCAACGCGAGATATTGAGGATCGTGGTAACGTGGAGTGAGACGCTCGACGTTGACCAGGTTCGTGGGGATACAGAAGCCTTCGTCCGCGTCGCCGTTCAGCCAACCCAGCAGGTCATCGAAGGTCTCCTCGAGGGCGACATCTGACGCATCAAGGACTTTGGTGTGAACCTTAGAAACCTTCAGTGAAGCGACCCGCTTAAAAGTCGCGAAGCTGCATTGGGCGCTCCTCTCCTTTGCTAACACCATAAGCTGAAATTTGATCGAGGTTGCAGGCGACCAGATATCTCCAATGTCCGCCACGTGAGTAGGCCAGTATTCGGAAAATAACTCTTTTCGTATCGCTCGCACAGTTTTGTTCTGGAGCTCCAGAAAACCGGATGGAAGAATGAGAAGCAGTTGGCCCGGTTTGGAGGTACTGCAAGCTTCGATGTAGTCAACCTGATCGCGGTTGAAGTGCAGAGTGCCAATAGGGAAATCCGCCCTCCGTCCTACTGCATCTTTCAACTGTGCGCGCGTGAATGTCATCAGAGTTCCCCGCGGAAGGCGCGGTGTTGGATGGAGGCGAAGAGGGTTTCCTGCTTCAAGCAGTCATTTGCAACGACTTCTCTGGTTTTCTTGAGAACGCCAATTCGCTTCAAGAATGACTCTTGGAGTTCTCTTGGTGGAGAAACGATCTTTGTTTCCCTGATCTGTTTGATGTTCAACGTAGGCTGCGCGACCAGTCGGACCTCTTTTTGAAAATACCTTTGAACCAAATCAGACCGAATGTATTCGGCAACAAACTCGGGGTCACATTTTTCCGGATCGATAGCTACGCGAGCAACCGCCCGCGCAATATTGGCGCCACAAAAATCTTTTGGGGCCACCATGGTGGTTCCAATTGAGCCGACACAGCCAATCAGGATTTCACCCCCTTGAAGCCGAGAACGAGCGTAATTTTCATCAATATCGTTTGAGATCCGCTTGACCGCAGTAAAATCAACAACTGGCGATGTGAGGTCAGCAACCCTGATGAGCGGAACCCCTTTGGGGTCATGGTCCCCTGGTTGAACCACGCCGTAATTGATGCGGTCATCATCGCGAACAAGATCACCCAGTGAACAAGTGCCCCAACATTTTCCGTTTGCGATACCCTCCCCAAACATCTCATGAAAGATCGCCGGTCCGAGGGTGTTCAGCTTGTCGAGGGCGCGGGTGCGGAGGCGGCGGAGCGCGTCCGCCTGATCCAATATCCCCGCGATCCGCTTCTGTTCCTCCCGCGGCGGGAGGGGGACTGGCAATTCCAAAAATGAACTTCGGTCCAGTGACCGTCTCCGCGCTGTAGTCGAACGTAATTTTCCCAAGTAGTAGGTAATTGCTTGAGGTGATTTGAGAAATCTTTCGAGGTAGTTGGGGTTGACCTCCTCTGGCTTCGCAACGTCCCAGATTCCATACGCTGGACTTACA
Organism: Antarcticimicrobium luteum; assembly: GCF_004358185.1. Lineage (GTDB taxonomy): Bacteria > Pseudomonadota > Alphaproteobacteria > Rhodobacterales > Rhodobacteraceae > Antarcticimicrobium > Antarcticimicrobium luteum. The sequence goes on along the minus strand of NZ_SMUV01000057.1, from coordinate 70,799 downwards.
ATTGCCTCATCAAAAAGTTGTTGGAACGATAGGACACCTTCATCAATAGGGAAGCCGACAACAAGTTGGCCCCTCTTTACCACCTTGTAAGCCGAGGTATCTTCGCTGGCGACGCGTTTTTTGAACTTGGTGGCTGGGTCGACCAAGCCACCCTTCATAGTCATCGATAAGAGAGGGTAGTGATTTTGGCCCGCCTTAATGGTTTTACTTGGGCTAAGAATTCTCCCGAGGGGAACGTGAACCACGCTCATCCCAACATCCCCTCCAACCGATCCAGCCCCTCGGCCATCTCTGCCTCCAGCGCGCGCAGCTCTGCGATGATCTCGGCGGGGGATTGGTGCTCCACCTCCTCGTGCTCGATCTCCTTGTAGCGGTTCAGCGACAGGTCCCATGATCCGGTGGCGATGATCTCAGCCGCGGGCACCATGAAGCTTTGCGCGGTGCGGGGGCGGTCAGTCTCCCCCTCCAACGCCTGCCAGCGGGTCAGGATGTCGGGCAGGTTGTTCTTGGCGTGCTCGTCGTCGCTCAGCGCCACCTCCGGCACCGGGCCCAGCTTGGCCTCATCCAACAGCGGCGTGCGCTTGTCATCAAGGCTCATCCCATCCGCCGTCATGTCGTAGAACCAGACATCCCCGGTGCCGCCGACGCCAGTCTTGGTGAACACCACGATGGCGCAGGACACCCCGGCATAGGGGCGAAACACCCCCGAGGGCAGCTTGATGATCGCGTCAAGCTTGTGATCCTCGACCAGTATGCGGCGGATGTCCTTATGCGCCTTGGAGGAGCCGAACAGCACCCCGTCCGGCACGACCACCGCCGCCCGCCCACCGTTGCGCAGCAGCCGCAGGAACTGCGCCATGAACAGCAGTTCGGTCTTCTTGGTCTTGACGATCTTGAGCAGATCCTTGGACGTGGTGTCGTAATCCAGCGACCCGGCAAAGGGCGGGTTGGCAAGGATCAGGGAATAGCGCCCCTCATCCGTGCCGTGTTCCTCGGCCAGGCTGTCGCGGTAGGAGATATCGGGGTTTTCCACCCCGTGCAGCGTCATGTTCATCGCGCCGATCCGCAGCATGGTGGCGTCGAAATCAAAGCCGTGGAACATGGCGTTGTGGAAATGATCGCGCAGCTCCGGGTTGCGCAGCATCTTCGGGTGATGCTCGCGCAGGTATTCCCCCGCCGCCACGAGAAAGCCGCAGGTGCCCACCGCTGGGTCGCAGATCACGTCCTGCGGCGTGGGGGCCATCAGGTTGACCATCAGCTTGATGATATGGCGCGGCGTACGAAACTGGCCGTTCTGCCCGGCGCTGGCGATCTTGCCCAACATGTATTCAAACACGTCACCCTTGGTGTCGCGGTCGTCCATTGGGATGTCGTCGAGCATCTGCACGACCTTGGACAACAGGTTGGGGTTGGAGAACCCCAGCCGGGCGTCCTTCATGTGGGTACCATAGGACGAACCTTCCTCGCCCATCTGGCGCAGGAAGGGAAAGACGTGTTCATCGACAATGCGCATCATCTCGCGCGCCTCGAAGTTCTTGAACCGCGACCAGCGCAGGTTGTCGTAGGGCTCGCCCTTGTCATCCGCGCCTTCGGGGAAGATGCGCCGTTCCATCGGCTGGCCCAACATCTCGGCCTTGCTTTCCTCTCGCGTGTAGATCTCGTCGAGGCGCTTGATGAACAGCAGAAAGGTCAGCTGTTCGATCACCGACAGCGGGTTGGAGACGCCACCGGACCAGAAGGCGTTCCAGATCTGGTCGATTTGCGTACGGATGGGGCCTGTGAGCATGTTGGTCTGCCTTCGTGTTTTCGGCCCGAAGATAGGAGGCTGAGCAAAGCGTGGCAATCGGTCATTCCTTGGGGGCACTTTCCAGATTTTCCGACTTGCCAATCAGTTAAAGCATCCAGCGAAAGCAACGTAACATTAGTGCCGAAGCGGTCGGTTTTCGATATCAGCCCCCCATCGAAGCAGGCGGGATGCAGTGCGGAGATTCAGGTGCCCGCTGCCGACGCTGGCTTGGCCAAGAGCTTCTGCGATCGCCTCGACTACATCTTCCGAAAGCCCCTGTATTTTACCTTCCCTACGAATAAACCCGATCAATTCGCCCTGGGTCAGATCGCGCAGGCGAAGGGGCGGGCACCTGCTGAGCAAGGGCTCGGGCAGTAGCCGGTAGGTGTTGGAGGTTAACACCCAGCCAACCCAACTCATGTCGAATTTGACCCGAAAATAGGGGCAACTCCAGTTTTCGGCCGTCATCGGCTCCAGAAGCGGCAGCAGCGCCTCCGCCAAGCCGAATGTGTGGCCATTTCTAGAGGTGGGCGTGCCGGCTTTTTCCACCTCATCGACGACGATCACCGGGTTTCCAACGCGGGCCTGCAGAATTGTTTCCAGCACTCGACCCGATTGGGCCCCGCTCCAGCCGCGCTGAGATCCGACCAGACCGAAGGAAGCGTTCTCGCCGGTGGCTTCGATGACTGCCGTCGGGGCGCTGATCACCTCGCCAAGTCGGCGCGCCCAGTAGCTTTTCCCGATGCCCGGCGGGCCGTCGAGCAAGAGAGGCGGAAGACGCAGCCCCGGCCATCCCTCGCGCACGGACCGGCGCATCGCGTACCAAATGATTTCCGTGGCCGGAGCCATCCAGGGCATCTCTGTATGCAGTCGGGATGCCAGTTCGTCGGCCCGATGTTCACTCTCGATCGATACGAGGCGGACGCCATCGCGCACTGCCATGAGCTGCTCTCGATCGTCCTTCCGTAGATGCTTCACTCCGGAAACCGCCTCGCGACGCTCAAGAAAGGCCGCGACGCGGCGGCTGATCCGCATTCTGTCCTTTTCGCTGAGAACAACCATGGAGTTGAGTGCGGCCTCGATTGTGCTAGCTCCTTCGTCTGCCTTGAGAGGAGGGGCCGAGCGGGATCGCAGTTGGCGTAGGTATCGGGTGAACCGTTGTTCCAAGGCAGAACGGTTTTCCTCCGGATTGAAGAAGCGGGCTGCGATAAACGGGATGTGAGACATCTGGAGGGGCCTTTCAGGCAAAATGGGGGTGTCGGCCGGGATTGCCCCCGGCCGTTCAGTGAGGAACTGGGAAGCGGGGTGAGATGAAAACGGGCTTGCGCGTGCTCGACACCGCAACCTTGGTCCAGTCGATCCCCTCGAACAGGGCGTTGAACTGGACCTTGGTCAGCGTGACCGGCCCCGACTGCGGTTTCGGCCAGGTGAAGCGCTTGCCATTGAGCCGCTTCATGATCAGCACGAGGCCAGAGCCGTCCCAAACCAACAACTTCAGGCGATCCGCGCGGCGCGAGCGGAAGACGTAGATCGCCCCGGAGTAAGGATCGAGATCGAAATTGTTGGCCACGCAGGCGGCAAGTCCGTCCATGCCCTTCCGGAAATCAACCGGCTCGGCGGCGAGGAAGATGCGAAAATTTCCAGAAGGGGAGATCATTGCGCGCCCCTCACGGCCTGAAGCACCTCTGCAAGGTGGGTCACCGGATAGCCGGGCGGTATCGCGATGGTCATGTCCCCAACGCTGATCTGGCAACGGGAGTCCTCGGCACCGGCAGGGGGGATGGGAACGCTCGCAGTTTCCGGGCGCAGGTTTTCCGGGGCCACGAGCTCAACGAAGGCGGGGCACGATGCGCTAGGCTCAGCCTTCTTGACCCAGAGGGCCACCAGCGACTTGTTCGCTCCGATCTCCTCCGCCGTTTCACGGATACCGGCCCCATTATTGATCTTCTCGACGACCTGGGCCCGGAGCGCCTCCGGCCATTTACGCCGACCAGTCGACGAGACGGGGACAGTGAAGCCCCACACCTTCGTCTCTTCCGGCATCGTTCCATCCAACATCGTCACCTCCTTTCAGTGATGACGACAGTATCCCAAACCCCTTATTTTATTGAAACATGGGGTCTTTGCACCGCTTACGGATGATCGACTCCACGGGTGCCCCGCCAGCATCGATGGCGACGTCGTTCTGTTGGATGGCCCGTTCCGGTGGGATCGCCTCGTCCGGCAGCGCTTCGACCGCAGAATCGATCATCCGATTCGCCCGCAGTACTGTCATGAAGCCGGCCACCAAGGCAGGGTAGGTGATGTGCAGGTTGGTGCAATCGCCGACTGCCTCTTCCATCCGGTTGGTTACTTGTGTGAGGTAGAACATATTCGGAACAGCTTGTGCAACAATGAAGAGCATGGCGTTGCTGGCGACGCTGCTAGGAGGTTGAACAACAACTGTGTCCTATTGTCTCGCTGACGGCGGGCAATGATCGAAGCAGAGGGCAGGTCGTGGCCGCCCGCTGCGCCTGACGCGAACGCCAGCTCTGGGCCGGGACTTGTCCTTAGACGCCGAGCGCACGGACGGCAGCCCGCGCGACGAGCTGCTGAACGAGGAGATCTTCGACAGGCTGGATGATGCGCGGCGAAAGCTGGCGCTATGGCGATATGATTACAAAGCCGTCAGGCCGCATTCGTCGCTGGGGAACCAGACGCCGTTGCAAGCGCCGAGCGGTTGAGCAATTTGAGGGCTCCGCGCCCTGCGCGCTTGCCCAGGACGATGAGCCCGACTACCAGAATCCAACCTGGAGACTCTCGTTGTGAACGAGGGACCCAAAGGGGGCAGGTCAGAGCCATGCTACGAGGAATCGTGGGGTCACTTTGCCCGCAACCTATTGAATTTCAACGCGGCGGTTCTGTCCCCGCGCCCTGACTAAGGTATTGAAAAATCATTATAATGGTAGGCCCGGCAGGACTTGAACCCGCAACCAAAGCGTTATGAGCGCTCTGCTCTAACCAATTGAGCTACAGGCCCGCCTGGTCGTTTGGGTATCACGATCGCCGCCCGCGTCAAGTCAAACCGGCGCTAAACCGGTGTCAAACCGTTGCACAAGGCGGCGCAATCGACTAACCCGCGCGCAACCAGCGGAAAGGACCGTCCGATGACGACAGGCAAGAACGGCATCACCTATGCCGAGGCGGGCGTGGATATCGACGCGGGCAATGCCCTTGTCGACCGGATCAAACCGGCGGCGAAACGTACCGACCGCCCCGGCGTGATGAGCGGACTGGGCGGCTTTGGCGCGTTGTTCGATCTCAAGGCTGCGGGCTATACCGATCCGGTCCTGGTGGCGGCCACCGACGGGGTGGGCACCAAGCTGCGCATCGCCATCGACACCGGCAATGTGGACGGGGTCGGCATCGACCTGGTGGCGATGTGCGTCAACGATCTGGTCTGTCAGGGCGCCGAACCGCTGTTCTTTCTCGATTATTTCGCCACCGGCAAGCTGGAGACGGAAAGCGCGGCGCGCATCGTCGAGGGCATCGCCGAGGGCTGCGTGCAGTCCGGCTGCGCGCTGATCGGCGGCGAGACGGCGGAAATGCCAGGCATGTACCCGGCGGGCGATTTCGATCTGGCCGGGTTCGCCGTCGGCGCGATGGAACGCGGAACGGCGTTGCCCGAGGGCGTGGCAGAGGGCGACGTTCTGCTGGGCCTCGCCTCGAACGGGGTGCATTCCAACGGCTATTCTCTTGTTCGCAAGCTGGTCGAAATCTCCGGCCTCGGCTGGGATGATGCCTGCCCCTGGGCCGAGGGAAGCCTCGGCGCGGCACTGCTGACACCGACGCGGCTCTATGTGACGCAGGCGCTGGCGGCGGTGAGGGCGGGCGGTGTGCATGGGCTGGCCCATATCACCGGCGGCGGTCTGACCGAGAACCTGCCGCGGGTACTACCCGAGGGGCTGGGCGCGGCGATCGATTTGGGTGCATGGGATCTGCCGCCGGTGTTCCGCTGGCTGGCCGAAACCGGCGGCATGGCCGAGGCCGAGATGCTCAAGACCTTCAACTGCGGCCTCGGCATGATCGTCGTCTGTGCCGCCGACCGCGCCGAGGCGCTGGCCGAGCTGCTGACGCAGGCGGGCGAGGGGGTGTCGCGCCTGGGCACCGTGACGGCGGGGCAGGGCGTGAGCTATTCGGGCGCACTGCTGTGACGCACAAGCGGGTCGCCATCCTGCTCTCGGGCGGAGGATCGAACATGGTGGCGCTGGTCGACAGCATGACCGGCGATCACCCCGCGCGCCCCTGTCTGGTGCTGTCGAACGATCCCAATGCCGGCGGGCTGGTCCGGGCGGCCGAACGCGGCATCGCCACTGCGGCTGTGGATCACCGCCCGTTCAGGGGGGATCGCCCGGCCTTCGAGGCCGAGCTGATGAAACCGCTGCTGGCGGCGGAGCCTGACATCATCTGTCTGGCCGGGTTCATGCGGGTTCTGACCGCCGGTTTTGTCGCCCATTGGCAGGGGCGGATGCTGAACATCCACCCGTCTCTGCTGCCGAAATACAAGGGGCTGCACACCCATGCCCGCGCGCTGGAGGCCGGCGATTCCGAGCATGGATGCACCGTGCACGAGGTGACGCCGGCACTGGACGACGGCCCGATTCTGGGACAGGCGCGGGTGCCGGTGCTGCCCGGAGACACGCCCGAGGTGCTGGCCGCGCGGGTTCTGGAGCAGGAGCATCGCCTCTATCCCGCCGTGCTGCGCCGCTTTGCCGCCGATGACCGCACCCCCGTTTTTCTGGGCTGAACAGCCGGTATCGCCACGCATATTTGCAAAGCCGAGATGAAGCGCGTATGACGACAAGACGCCGTGAGCGGGCAGGGGCCGGCATGACCGTGCGCCCTGGATAACGACAAAAGCATAAGAAGCGCCCTTTGATGAAAACGCTGACCACGACGCAGGAGTTGCAGAACTTCTGCGATACGGCCCGAAGCCATCCTTACGTTACCGTCGATACCGAGTTTCTGCGCGAGCGGACCTATTACTCCAAGCTTTGCCTGGTGCAGCTGGCGATGCCCGGCGACACCGACGAGACCGCGGTTCTGGTTGATCCGCTGGCCGGAGAGATGTCGCTCGAGCCGCTGTATGAACTCTTCCGCGACGAAAACGTGGTCAAGGTGTTCCATGCGGCGCGGCAGGATCTGGAGATCTTCTGGGTCGAGGCCGGGGTGTTCCCGAAACCGCTCTTTGATACCCAGGTCGCGGCGATGGTCTGCGGCTTTGGCGAGCAGGCCGGGTATGAAACCCTGGTGCGCAAGATCGTGCATCAGCCGGTCGACAAGACCTCTCGCTTTACCGACTGGTCGCGGCGGCCGCTGAGCGACGCGCAGAAAACCTATGCGCTGGCCGACGTGACGCATCTGCGCAAGATCTACGAACATCTGGCCGATGAACTGGACCAGACCGGCCGCAGCCACTGGGTCGACGAGGAGCTGGAAATCCTGACCGATCCGGCGACCTATGACATCCGCCCCGAGGAAGCCTGGAGGCGGGTCAAGACGCGGACCAGTTCGGCCAGGTTCCTGGCCATCGTGCGGGAGCTGGCGGCCTTTCGGGAGGGCTACGCGCAGGAGCACAATGTGCCGCGCAACCGGGTCTACAAGGACGACGCGCTGGTCGAGCTGGCCTCGGTCAAACCGCGCACCCATGCGGATCTGGGCGGCTTGCGCCTGCTGCTGCGCGAGGCGCGGCGCGGCGCCATCGCCGATGGCATCCTGGCGGCGATCACCCGCGGCATCGATTGTCCTTCGGCCGATCTGCCGCAGCCCGACCGCAGCCGTGAAAAGATGCAGGTGAACCCGGCGCTGGCCGATCTGCTGCGGGTACTGCTCAAGGCCAAGACCGAAAGCGCCGGCGTCGCCGCAAAGCTGATCGCGCCGAGCGCGGATCTCGATGCCATCGCGGCGGGGATGCGCGACGTGCCGGCGCTGAAGGGCTGGCGCCATGAGGTGTTCGGCGCCGAGGCGCTGCGGCTGTGCGAGGGCAGGCTGGCACTGGCGGCAAAGGGCCAGACGGTCCGGCTGATCGAACTTTAGGGGCGGTCGCGGTCGATCGCGGGCGGCGGCGTGTCAGCGCCGCCGCGTGGTGCGCACGTTGTCCCGCCCGGCGACGCGGATGGTGCGGACGCCGGCAAGTTCCTGCCGCGTCATCGAATGGGCGGCGCGCACGGTGCGCGAAAAGGCCGTTCCCACCGGTGTCGGCCGCTCTGGATAGACCACCCGGAAGGACAGCGAGAGAATGCCCTCGGCCTCTTCCTCGGGGGTGCTCACCGGGCGCAGTTCCACCTCATAGGGCCCCTGACGTGCGGCCACTCCCTCGGCATAGACGATGGCGCCGGTGCTGGTCTGCTCGACCCGCAACTCGGTCACCTCGGCGATGGGCACGGTGACGTCCACCGGATCGGGGCGCGCGAACATGCCGCGCGTCGACTTGGGAATCAGCGGATTGGCGGCCTCGGTTGCCTGCACCCTCTCGGACCGGCTCTTGCCGAACCAGTTGCCCGGATTGATGCGCGAGTCGCGCCAGCCACCGCAACCGGCAAGCAACAGGCTGGTGACCAGCAGCACGCTCAGAGGTTTTTGCATCTTGCCCCGTCTCGTTCTGGATACGCCCATCCCGGTTACCGCATCCGGACCCCGTTGAAAAGCGGCAAGCCGGGTCTGGACAGCCCGGCGGACCCGTCATAGGTCAAAGGGCGTCCGCAACCCGAGGAGATCCCGATGGCGACCCCCGCATTTGAAGAGATTGTCGAGGATTTCGAATTTCTCGAGGATTGGGAGGACCGCTATCGCCATGTGATCGAACTGGGCAAGGCGATGGCGGCGCTGAACGATGCGCTCAAGGTGCCGGCGACCAAGGTGGATGGCTGCGCCAGCCAGGTCTGGCTGCACCCGGTGATCGACAACGGCGTGTTCCGGTTCGACGGCGATAGCGACGCGATGATCGTGCGCGGGCTGATCGCGGTGCTGCGGATGCTCTACAACGGTCTGCCGGTCGCCGAGGTGTCAAAGGTCGATGCAAAGGCCGAGCTGGGACGGCTGGGGCTGAACGATCACCTTTCGGCGCAACGCTCGAACGGGTTGCGGGCAATGATCGAGCGTATCCGCGAGGTCGCCGCCGGGCAGGCCTGAGCCGAACCGCGAGGGGCCAGCCCCCCGCGTGCTGTCGCGCGCGTTCCCCGGGGATGTTGTTAGCGGGAGGACGCGGGGGTGCGTTTCGCCCAGTCCGCCAGCGTCGCCTCCAGATCGCCATAGCCGGTGAACCGCCGCTCGAAGGCGAGGCCGAGACGCCCGGCGCAGGTCCGGGCCTTGTCTGTCAGCGCAGGGTCGTCGGACTGGGCCTGATAAACCAGCTTGGTGTAATTTCCGAAATACAGCGGCATCAACTCGGGATGATCGTCCAGCCGGAGCGGTTTCCAGACAAAGGCGTCGAATTGCCGGACCAGGAAATCGGTCAGATAAAAGGCCGTCGCCTCGTCATGGGCGGCAAACCGCGCGTTGCCCTCGAAGAAGGAATAGCAATGCGGCCCGGCGACCATTTCGACCCCGAGCCTGTCGCAGGCGGCCTTGAGATGCCCGCCGGTGCCGCAGTCGGCATAAACGACATAGATATCGTCATAGCTGCGCCGATGCGCGGCGATGGCCGCCTCGACGGCCCCGGTGATCCGCTCGGGGTGATTATGCAGGATCGCCGGCAGGCAGGCCAGATCCAGATGGTCCCAGCCGTTCCGCGCCTTGAGATCGAGGATTTCGCGCGCCAGCGCGCCGCAGGCCAGCAGCAGGATGCGCCCGGGCTTGTGCGCTGGCGCGGGGAGGCCGGCCTCGGTCAGGGTCCGGTCCGAGATTCCGGTGTCGGGGTACGACGGCGCATAGGGCCGCCGCATCGGGCGGCCGGCAGAGCGCCGGCGCACCACGGTCAGGCACTCATCGCGTTGTGTCTGCGCGCGACATGTTCCTTGGCGGTTTCCACCGCGACGGCGGCGTCGCGGCAATAGGCGTCGGCGCCGATCGCCTTGCCGAACTCCTCGTTCAGCGGCGCGCCGCCGACGAGCACGATGTAATCGTCGCGAATACCCTGTTCGATCAGGGTGTCGATCACCACCTTCATGTAGGGCATGGTGGTGGTCAGCAGCGCCGACATCCCCAAGATGTCCGCATCCTCGACCTCCAGCGCCTCCAGATAGCTTTCCACCGGGTTGTTGATGCCCAGATCGACCACCTCGAAACCGGCGCCTTCCATCATCATCGAGACCAGGTTCTTGCCGATGTCGTGGATGTCGCCCTTGACGGTGCCGATGACCATCTTGCCGACCCGGGGCGCGCCGGTCTCGACCAGCAGCGGCTTGAGGATCGCCATGCCACCTTTCATCGCGTTGGCGGCCAGCAACACCTCGGGCACGAACAGGATGCCGTCGCGGAAATCGTTGCCGACGATGGTCATGCCGCCCACCAGCGCCTCGGTCAGCACTTTGTAGGGGGACCAGCCGCGCTCAAGCAGGATGCCGACGCCTTCCTCGATCTCTTCTCTGAGACCGTCGTATAGATCGTCGAACATCTGTTGGACGAGTTCCTCGTCGTCGAGTTCGCTCAGGATGATGTCATCATCTTCTTCGGACATGCGTTGCGGTTCCTTGACTGGCGGGATGATCCCGGTTGGTCCGTTTGGTCTTTCTTGCCAGATGCGGGCGTGCACACTTCGACAATTGCGACACCCTTGGCGCTGCAACCGACCATAGGCTGTTAAATGCGGAATTGATAATGAGCATTTCGCAGGAAGAACATGGGGCGATTGCATAAGTTCCCTTTTTGTTCCATTCTTTTCCCATGACCTGCGAGATTCCAATAAAGCCGGCGCGGCGCAAGGCGCGCGGGGCGGCGAGCAACCGCTCCGGACGCTATGATCTGGCGCGCGTGGATGAGCATGACGGCTGGGCCGACCCCGAGATTCAGCCGTCGATCCGCACCGAGGTGCGCGACGAGGTGGTGCGTAGCGCGATCAGCTACAACCGCTCGCCCGACCTGCCGTTCGACCGCTCTGTGAACCCCTACCGCGGCTGCGAGCACGGCTGCGCCTATTGCTTTGCCCGGCCCAGCCACGCCTATCTGGGGTTGTCGCCGGGGCTGGATTTCGAAACCCGGCTCCTGGCCCGGCCCGGCCTGCCGGAGGTGCTGGCGCGGGAACTGGCGGCGAAACGCTACAAGGTGGCGCCGATCGCCATCGGCACCAATACCGACCCCTATCAGCCGCTGGAACGGGACCGCGGCATCACAAGGGCGGCGCTGGAGGTTCTGGCGGCGTTCAATCACCCTGTCGCCATTGTCACCAAGGGTACTTTGATCGAACGCGATCTGGACATATTGGCGCCGATGGCGGCGCGGGGGCTGGCGCGGGTCGGCATTTCGGTCACGACGCTGGACGACGATCTGTCGCGCCGGATGGAGCCGCGGGTGCCGCTGCCGGCGCGGCGGCTGGAGGTGATCCGGCGGCTCAGCGGGGCGGGGGTGCCGGTGCGGCTGATGACCTCGCCCATCGTCCCGGGGCTGACCGATCACGAGATCGAGGCGCTGCTCGAGGCCGGGCGCGAGGCGGGGGCGGAGGCGGCCAGCTGGATCATGCTGCGGCTGCCGCGCGAGGTCTCGCCGCTGTGGCAGGAGTGGCTGGCGGAACACGCGCCGGGGCGGGCGGAAAAGGTGATGGCGCGGCTGCGCGAGATGCACGGCGGGCGCGATTACGATCCGCGCTGGGGCCACCGGATGCGGGGCGAGGGGGAATATGCCCGGGTGATCGCGCAACGGTTCAGGGCCGCGGCGCGGCGGGTCGGGCTGGACGGGACCGCGCCGCCGCTGCGCACCGATCTCTTCGCGGTGCCGCCGGGGCCGGGGGATCAGTTGCCGCTGTTCTGAGCCGTTGTCTTGATCGTCAGCGACGAAAGCCCACATCCCTTTGCAACGGGTCAATAATCGGAGGGCAGGGATGTCGTTTTGGGATCAACGTTTTGAGCGGCCGGGGTATCTGTTCGGAACCGAGCCTGCGGCGTTCTTGCGCGCGCAGGCCGGTGCGCTGTCGCCTGGGTCGCGGGTGCTCTGCGTGGCCGATGGAGAGGGGCGCAATTCGGTTTATCTGGCGGGACTCGGGCATCGGGTGACGGCCTTTGACGCGTCGCCGGTGGCGCAGGACAAGGCGCGGGCGCTGGCGGCGGAGAAGGGCGTATCGGTGGATTTCCACCAGTCCGGGATCGAGGCGTGGGACTGGAGCCAGCCCTATGACGCGGTGGTCGGCGTCTTCATCCAGTTCGCCCCGCCGGAGCTGCGCGACCGCCTATTCGGCTGGATGGCCCGGGCGGTGGCGCCGGGCGGGCTGCTGCTGCTGCATGGCTATGCGCCGCGTCAGGTGGATTATGGCACCGGCGGACCGCCCAATGCCGAGAATATGTACACCGAGGCCCTCCTGCGCGCCGCCTTCGACGGCTGGGAGATCCTGCGGCTGGCGGACTACGACGCTGAGATCGACGAGGGAGAGGGGCATTCGGGCCGCTCGGCGCTGGTCGATCTGGTGGCGCGGAAACCGGGGTGAGGCCCGCCTTGAAGCTGAAGGAACATTTGGCTTCTGTCGCCCGGCCGTCCAGGCCGGGCCGCGCCCGACCCTCCCCCCGGGAGGGCGCATCGTTGATCGTATGCACCGAAGCCCCGTTCAGCAGAACGATCTTGCCTCGGGGCGTTCAGACGTCGGGCTGCGCCACCCAGGGTCGGGCGCGGCCCTTCGAGCATTGAAAAAAGAAAAGAGGGGCCGCGCGGCCCCTCTCTCATGTCTCGCTGTCTGCGTGGCTTACTTGGCCAGCAGCGCCTTGACCCTGCCGGCCACGGCCTCGGCGGTGATGCCGAATTTCTCGTAGAGCACATTCGCCGGCGCCGAGGCGCCGAAGCTGTCCATGCCGACGAAATCGGCCTTGGCCTCGCGGCCGCGCTCGCCCAGCAGCCATCGGTCCCAGCCGCCGGCGCGGACCGCCGCCTCGACGCCGACGCGCACCGGACCGGCCGGCAGAACCTTGCGGCGATAGGCCTCGTCCTGTTCCGCAAACAGCTCCATGCAGGGCATGGAGACCACGCGGGTGCCGATGCCCGCCGCCTGCAGCGCCTCGCGCGCGGATAGCGCAATGGACACCTCGGAACCGGTGGCGATCAGGATCGCCTCGCGCTTGCCCTCCGCATCGGCCAGCACATAGGCGCCCCGGGCGGTCAGGTTGTTCACCTTGTGCTCCAGCCGCACCGTCGGCACACCCTGACGGGTCAGCGACAGCACCGAGGGCGTTTCCTTGGACGTCAGCGCCAGTTCCCAGGCCTCTGCCGTTTCCACCGTGTCGGCGGGGCGGAACACATAGGTGTTCGGCGTCGCGCGGGAGATCGCCAGATGCTCCACCGGTTGGTGGGTCGGGCCGTCCTCTCCCAACCCGATACTGTCATGGGTCATGACAAAGACGGTCGGGATCCGCATCAGCGCCGCCAGTCGCATCGCCGGGCGGGCATAGTCGGTGAAGGCCATGAAGGTGCCGCTGTAGGGGCGCAACCCGCCATGCAGCGCCATGCCGTTCATCGCCGCCGCCATGCCATGTTCGCGGATGCCCCAATGCACGTAACGCCCCTTGCGGTTCTCGGGCATGAAGACGCCCAGATCGCCGGTCTTGGTGTTGTTCGACCCGGTCAGGTCGGCCGAGCCGCCCACGGTTTCCGGCATCAGCGGGTTCACCACCTCCAGCACCATTTCCGAACTGGCCCGGGTGGCCAGCTTGTGCCTTGCCTCGGTGGCCTGTTTCTTCAGCGCGCGGATGGTGGCGGAAAGCCGCTTGGGCACGTCGAGCGCGTAGGCGCGGTTGAACTCGGCCTGGCGCCGCTCGGAAAGGCCTGCAAAGCGGACCTCCCAATTGGCACGCTCGACCGAACCGCGTTGGCCGATGTGTTCCCATTCCGCCTTGATGGTGTCGGGAATGGTGAACGGGGCCGAGTGCCAGCCATAGGCTGCCTTGGCATCCGCGATCAGCTGCGGATCGGTCAGCGCGCCATGACCCTTGGAGGTGTCCTGCGCCGAAGAACCCAGCGCGATATGGGTCTTGCAGGCGATCATCGAGGGCTTCTTGGTCGCCTTGGCCTTTTCCAGCGCGGCGTCGATGGCCTCTGGATCATGGCCGTCGATTTCCTGCACATGCCAGCCCGAGGCGCGGAACCGCTGCACCTGATCGGTCCGGTCGGACAGATCGACGGTGCCGTCGATGGTGATGTTGTTGTTGTCCCACAGCACGATCAGCTTGCCCAGCCGGTGACGGCCGGCCAGGCCGATCGCCTCCTGGCTGATACCCTCCATCAGGCAGCCGTCGCCGGCAATGACATAGGTATGGTGATCCACGACCTTCTTGCCGTAGCGGGCGCGCTGGATTTCCTCGGCCATGGCAAAGCCGACGGCATTGGCGATGCCCTGTCCCAGCGGGCCGGTGGTGGTCTCGATTCCCGGCGCATGGCCGTATTCGGGGTGGCCGGCGGTGATCGCGCCCCACTGGCGGAAATTCTTGATCTGCTCCAGCGTCATCTCCGGATAGCCGGTGAGATAGAGCAGCGAATAAAGCAGCATGGAACCATGGCCGGCCGACAGGATAAACCGGTCGCGGTCGGGCCAGTCGGGTGCGGCGGCATCGAATTTCAGGTGCTTTTCGAACAGCACGGTTGCCACGTCGGCCATGCCCATCGGCATGCCGGAATGGCCGGAATTTGCGGCTGCGACCGCATCGAGCGTCAGCGTGCGGATGGCGGCGGCCTTGTTCCAGTGATCGGGATGGGCGGTGCGCAGGGCGGTCAAATCCACGAGTGTTTCCTCTGGCGTTGCGGGCAGATAGGCCGCTCAATAACAGCCGGGGGTCAAAGATCAAGCTTGGGCGCGGTACATAGCGCCATGCACATCAGGTCTATCGTTCAAGTACTTGAAACCAAAGGGGGGGTATTTTGCCGGCGGTTTCGATAGACTGGACGCCAACCGGCCAGCGGCGCGATTCGCGGCAGCGAACGCCGCCCGGCGCCGGCCCGGCAACGTGGTGGAACCAACCGCATGAGAAGGTAAGGGGCATGAGCCAGTTAGATGAATTAGAGAGCCGGATCACGGCCGCGATGGAACGGATTCAGGCCGGGCTGGGCGCCTTGTCCGCAAACGCCGGTGCGCCGGACCCGGCGGATGGGGATCTGGCCGCGGCGCTGGAAGAGGAAAGACTGGTCACCGCCCAGCTTGAAGAGCGGCTCAAGCGGATCAAGGAAAAACATGCCGAGGAAATCGCCGGGCTTCAGGCGCAGGTCGCCGGCGCCGAGGATCTCGACGCGCTGAAAGCGGAGGTTGCGGCACTCAAGGCCAGTCTGGCCGAGGCGCAGGCCGACACCGGGCAGGCCGATGCGCTGCGCCAAGAGGTCGAGCGGCTGAAGGCCGACCTTGCCGAAAGCACGCAATCCGATGCGACCGGGGCCGAGATCGACGCGTTGCAGGCGCAGCTTGCCAAACAGGCGGAGACGGCGGCGCGGCTCGATATGGATGTGCAGCGGTTGCGCCAGTCCAACGATCAGCTGCGCGCGGTCAACGCCACCCTGCGCGAGGCGAACGAGGCCTCGGTGGGCGAACCCAGCCTGATCAACAAGGCGATGCTGGCCGAGCTGGAGGGACTGCGCGCCGCGCGGGCGACCGATGCCGCCGAGGCCGGCGCGATCCTGGCGCGGCTGGAGCCGCTGCTGGCCAATGCGGTGAGCCTGCCGGAAGGGGAGGAAGGGTGATGCCTGAGGTAACGATCCATATCGGTGGGCGCGATTTCGATGTCTCCTGCCAGGAGGGCGAGGAAAGCTTTCTGCATTCCGCCGCCAAGATGCTGGATGACGAGGCCCGGGTTCTGTCTGATCAGATCGGCCGCATGCCCGAGGGGCGGATGCTGCTGATGGCAGGGCTGATGCTGGCCGACAAGACGGCGGCGGTCGAGGACCGCATCAAGGAGGTCGAGGCGCAGCTGGCCGAGCGCGACGCCGAATTGGCCCAGCTGCGGGCAACGCCGGCGCCTGTGCCGGAAAAGGTCGAGGTGCCGGTGGTTCCGAACTCGGTCACCGATACACTGGCCGAACTCGCCGCCAGGGCCGAGGCATTGGCCGCCGAGATCGAGGAGAAATCGGCGGGGTGAGAGACCACCCAAAGCCTTGGGAATGAGGCCGTGTCGGGCGGGCGTCAGAGCCCGTCCGGGCGGGTAAGCATCCGGCTGGTGCTTCGGTGCAATTTCGGCGGATACGCGCAAAAAAAAGGGGGCCGAAGGGCCCCCTTGATGCATCACAAGATCACGCGCCGGATCAGCCGTTGGCTTCCCGGATCTTGTCGGCCGCGTCCTTGTCATAGGCCACGCCCTTGTCGTCGAAAAGCTGATCCAGCTCGCCCGACAGCGTCATCTCGGTGATGATGTCGCAACCGCCGACGAACTCGCCCTTGACGTAAAGCTGCGGGATGGTCGGCCAGTCGGAGAACGCCTTGACGCCCTCGCGGATGGCGTCATCGGCCAGAACGTTCACATCGGCGAAATCCACGCCCATGTAGTTCAGCACGCCGGCCACGCGGCTCGAAAAACCGCATTGCGGCATCTCTTTGGTGCCCTTCATGTAAAGCACCACGTCGTTGCTGCTGATGAGATCCTGAATACGGTCTGCTGCGTCTGTCATGTCTTGGTCTCCATGCGGGAGGGATGTCTGGATGGGGTCAGAAAACGTCAGTCGGGGGCCTTGGTGGTCAGTGCCAGGGCGTGCAATTCGCCCTGGGCGCCATCCATCTTGCCCTTGAGCGCGGCATAGACCGCGCGCTGCTGCTGTACCCGGTTCTGGCCGCGGAAGCTTTCGTCGATCACCTCGGCGGCATAGTGATTACCGTCCCCGGCCAGATCAGTGATGGTGATCTTGGCTTGGGGAAAGGCGTTGCGGATCAACGCTTCGATTTCATGGGCCTGAATCGCCATGCGGCAAACTCCTGTTGGTGTTGGTCCAGATGTAGGGCGACGACGGCTGGCGCGCAAGGCGCCGCCGCGCAACCCCGGTCCCGGGCGGTCTCAGCCCAGGGTCTGCTCGAAACTGCTACGGTAGAGCGCCGACAACTCCGCCAGCGGCGCGTCGACGCCGTCGAACCGTACAGAGTCCCCGGTGAATCGTCCAACCGACGAGATCGGCACCCCGGCCTTGCCCGCCTCGATCATCAGCGCCTCGGCCTGATCGAAGTTGCAGGCGATGAGATAGCGGCCCTGATCCTCGCCGAACAGCACATCGGTCGCGCCCGAGTCCAGATGCACCCCGACGCCGGAGCCTTCGGCCAGCTCGAAGGCGGCCAGCGCAAGCCCGCCATCGGACAGGTCGGTACACGCGGTGATCAGCGCGCGGTTGGCGCGGATGAAATCGCCGTTGCGCTTTTCCGCCTCCAGATCGACCCTGGGCGCATCGCCGTCCTCGCGGTTGAACACCTCGGCCAGCAGGGCGGACTGACCCAGGTGACCGGAGGTCTCGCCGACCAGAAGGGCGACATGCCCCTCACGCACGGTGGTGCCGATGACATCGGCCTCGCTGGCGATCAGACCGACCGCGCCGATGGTGGGGGTCGGCAGGATGCCCTGACCGTCGGTCTCGTTGTAAAGCGACACGTTGCCCGACACGATCGGCATGTTCAGCGCCGAACAGGCCGCGCCGATACCCTTGATGGCGCCGACGAACTGGCCCATGATCTCGGGCTTTTCGGGGTTGCCGAAGTTCAGGTTGTCGGTGGTGGCCAGCGGGGTGGCGCCCACGGCGGTGAGGTTGCGATAGGCCTCGGCCACCGCCTGCTTGCCGCCCTCGACAGGGTTGGCTTTGACATAGCGCGGCGTCACGTCCGAGGTGAAGGCCAGCAGCTTGCCGCTGTCATGGACCCGCACGATGCCCGCGCCCAGACCCGGGGTGCGGGCGGTGTCGGCCATCACCATGGTGTCATATTGCTCATAGACCCATTGTTTCGCCGCGTAGTTCGGCGAGCAGATCAGCGCGCGCAGCCCGTCGATCGGGTCGATCTGCGGCACGTCGCCCAGCGGGTCGGCCGCCGGCGTTTCCACCCAGGGGCGGTCGTATTCGGGCGCCTCGGACGAGAGTTTCGACAGCGGCAGGTCGGCCTTGGCCTCGTTGTGGTGCATGATGAGAAAGCGGTCCTCGGCGATGGTCTCGCCGACGATGGCAAAGTCGAGATCCCATTTGTCGAATACCGCGCGCGCTTCGGCCTCTTTTTCGGGGCGCAGCACCATGAGCATGCGCTCCTGACTTTCGGACAGCATCATCTCATAGGCGGTCATGCCCTCTTCGCGGCAGGGCACCTTTTCCAGGTCCAGCCGTACGCCCAGCTTGCCCTTGTCGCCCATCTCGACGGCCGAGCAGGTCAGGCCCGCCGCGCCCATGTCCTGGATCGAGATCACCGCGCCGGTCTGCATCAGCTCCAGCGTCGCCTCCATCAGGCGCTTTTCGGTGAACGGATCGCCGACCTGAACGGTGGGGCGCTTTTCCTCGATGGTATCGTCGAACTCGGCGCTTGCCATGGTGGCGCCGCCGACGCCGTCGCGGCCGGTCTTGGCCCCGAGATAGACCACCGGCATGCCGACGCCCGAAGCGGCGGAATAGAAGATCTTGTCGGCATCGGCGAGGCCGGCGGCAAAGGCGTTGACCAGGCAGTTGCCGTTATAGGCGGGGTGGAACCGCACCTCGCCGCCCACGGTGGGCACGCCGAAACAGTTGCCGTAACCGCCGATGCCCTCGACCACGCCATGCACCAGACGCTTGGTCCGGGGATGATCGACTTCGCCGAAGCTGAGCGAGTTCATCGCCGCGATGGGGCGCGCGCCCATGGTGAAGACGTCGCGCAGGATGCCGCCGACGCCGGTCGCCGCGCCCTGATAGGGCTCGATATAGGACGGGTGGTTGTGGCTCTCCATCTTGAACACGACGGCCTGGCCGTCGCCGATATCGACGATGCCGGCGTTCTCGCCCGGGCCGCAGATAACCTGCGGGCCGTCGGTGGGCAGGGTGCGCAGCCATTTCTTGGACGATTTGTAGGAGCAATGCTCGTTCCACATCGCCGAGAAGATGCCCAGTTCGGTAAAGCTCGGCTCGCGCCCGATGATTTCGAGGATGCGTTCATACTCGTCGGGCTTCAGGCCGTGGCTTTCGATCAGCTCCGGAGTGATCTCTGGGTCTTGCATCGCTTGGGCATCTCCGCATGGCGTCGTTTGCGCCCTAATACGTCAACGCCCGGTTGGGGGAAAGGGCCTAGCGCGCCGCAAGGGCGCCAGGATCATGCCGAAGTCCGCCTGAGCCGCCTGCCCGAGTCCGCCTGTGGCGCCGCCGGCGATGGCCGCCGCAGCACAAAAAAAGAGGCCGAGCACTAAGCTCGGCCCAAGTCCAACAGGGAGGTATGAAGATGATGCGCAACTAAGCGCCATCGCCTTCGAGTGCTCATTTAGGTGTCGCTTTATGTACGATCAAGCGCAATCATGTCGCAGTTGCAGCATTTCCGGCATGATCTGGGCGCATAGCTCAGATTTTTCCGAGCTGTCGCAGTTGCTTGCGGTGTGAAATGATTTCGTCCTGGACGAAATCCCGGAACGCCGAGATGCGTTTGGAGTGACGCAGTTCCTCCGGGTAGGCTAGGAAGACAGGCACTTCGGCGGATTCGATTTCCGGCAGCACCCGCACCAGATGCGGGAAATCCTCGGTCAGGTAATCGGGCAGGACACCGATGCCGAGATCGTGCAGAACCCCCTGCAACACGCCGAAATAGTTGTTCACGGTCAGCATCGAATGGGGGGTGTTCGCCATCAGTTGCTGCACCAGCATGGCACCGGCGCCCACCTGGGGGGCGTTGGGGTTCTGGCAGACCAGCCGGTGGTCGGCCATGTCCTCAAGCCTTTCGGGGGTGCCGTTGCGCTCCAGATAATCGCGCGAGGCGTAAAGCTGCATCTGCACTGTCATCAGCCGTTTGCGGATCAGGTCGGCCTGGCTGGGCTCTTTCATGCGGATGGCGACGTCGGCCTCGCGCATGGGAAGGTCGAGCACGCGCTCTTCCAGCATCAGGTCGATCTTCAGGTCCGGGTATTTCTCGTAGAGCTTGGTCAGGCGCGGCGCCAGCCACAGTGTGCCGAACCCGGTCGTGGTGGTCACCTTGAGCTCGCCGAATACCTCTTCCTCGCTGTCGCGGATGCGGGCGGCAGCGGCCTCCAGCCGTTTGCTGATGGCGCGGGTGGCGTCGAACAGCAGCTCGCCCTGTTCGGTGAGAATCAGGCCGCGCGCATGGCGGTGGAACAATGTGGTGTTCAGCGACTCTTCCAGCGCACGGATCTGCCGGCTGACCGCCGATTGGGACAGGTTCAGCCGATCGCCGGCGTGGGTCAGGCTGCCCGCGTCCGCCACCGCATGAAAGATTCTAAGCTTGTCCCAGTCCATATCCGTCACTTTCGTTCGTCGGTCTGCGCGCTATGTGCAACTTTGCGGCATCTAGCACGCCCGACCTTGTTTGGTAACATATTGTTGGGAAAAACCCTGTTCAGGTCAATATTTATGACCTATTATGGACTGGAAAAGATGCAAACTGATCAGACGTTGGGAGGCGCCGAATGAGTACGCAGAAAATTTCGCTCAACGACCGTTTCGATCTGGAGAAATCTCCGGTCCTGCTGAACGGAACCCAGGCGCTGGTGCGCCTGATGTTGATGCAAAAGGCGCGCGATGTCGCCGCCGGGCACAACACCGCCGGTCTTGTCACCGGGTATCGCGGCTCGCCGCTGGGGGCGGTCGACTTGCAGATGAGCCGGGCGGCCAAGAAACTGGCCGAGAGCGACATCACCTTTCAGTACGGTCTGAACGAGGATCTGGCGGCCACCGCGCTCTGGGGCGCACAGCAGGCCGAGCTTCGCGGCGAAGGCAAATACGACGGCGTCTTTGGCCTGTGGTACGGCAAGGGGCCGGGGGTTGACCGTTCGGGCGACGCGATCCGGCATGCCAACATGGCGGGCACCTCGCCGCTGGGCGGTGTGCTGATGGCGATGGGGGACGACCATACCGGCGAATCCTCGACCGTGCTGCACCAGTCGGAATGGGCGCTGATGGATGCCTATGTGCCGATCGTCAGCCCGGCCGGGGTGCAGGAGATCCTGGACCTTGGCATCTACGGCTTTGCGTTGTCGCGGTTTTCCGGGCTCTGGACAGGTTTGAAGACGATGAAGGACACGATCGAGGTGACCTCGGTCGTGGATGGCGATCCGGCTCGGGTGAAGCTGGTCACACCGAAATTCGACATGCCCGAGGGCGGGCTGAACATCCGTCTGGTCGACGACCGTACCGCACAGGAGGCGCGGCTGATCGACATCAAACGCTTTGCCGCCGAGGAATTTGCCCATGCCAACAAGATCGACAAGCGCATCTGGGGCAAGCCGGGGGCCAAGATCGGTTTCGTCGCGGCGGGCAAGAACTGGCTCGACCTGCAGCATGCGCTGAGCTTGCTGAACATCGACGAGGGCGAGGCGGAGCGGCTGGGGATCACCACCTACAAGATCGCCCAGACCTTCCCGCTGGACATGAAGGGATTCCATGATTGGGCCGAGGGGCTCGACCTGATCGTCATCGTCGAGGAAAAGCGCAAGCTGATCGAGGTGCAGGTCAAGGAGGCGATCTTTGACGACCGCCGCGGCCGCCGCGTCTATGGCTGGTACAAGGGCGGCGCCGGCGGCATGCACCGCGAAGAGCTGTTCCCGACCCGCGGCGCGCTCGACCCGATCATGATCGCGGAAAAGCTGGGCGGCATCCTGATCGAAGAGGGGCGCGAGACCGACGGCATCCGCGCCGGCATGTCCGCGCTGGACGACGCGCGGCGAAACGACAACGCCGAAGAGATTGCCAGCCGTTTGCCCTATTTCTGTTCCGGCTGCCCGCATAACACGGGCACCAAGATCCCCGACGGCAGCCGCGCCTATGCCGGGATCGGCTGTCACTTCATGGTGCAGTGGATGGACCGCAACACGCTGGGCTTTACCCATATGGGTGGCGAGGGGGCCAACTGGATCGGCGAGGCGCCGTTCTCGAAAACGCCGCATGTGTTCCAGAACCTGGGCGACGGCACCTATAACCATTCGGGGGTGCAGGCGATCCGCGCCGCGCTCGCGGCCGGAACGAACATTACCTACAAGATTCTGTACAATGACGCCGTCGCCATGACCGGCGGGCAGGAAAACGAGGGCGATCTGACCGCGCCGCGCATCGTTCACGAACTCAAGGCGATGGGGGTCAGGAACCTGGCCGTCGTTTATGACGAAAAGGAAGATGTGGATTTCAAGGCACTGCCCGCCGGCGTACCGACCCATGAGCGCGCCGAGATGATGACCGTGCAAAGGGCGTTCCGCGAGAAAGAGGGCGTGTCGGCCATCGTCTATATCCAGACCTGCGCCGCGGAAAAGCGCCGCCGGCGCAAGCGGGGCACCTTTCCCGATCCGGACAAGCGGGTGTTCATCAACACCGACATCTGCGAGGGCTGCGGCGATTGCGGGGTGCAGTCGAACTGCGTCTCGATCGTGCCGAAGGAAACCGAGCTGGGCCGCAAGCGGGCCATCGACCAGTCGTCCTGCAACAAGGATTTCTCCTGCCTCAAGGGGTTCTGCCCGTCCTTCGTGACCGTGGCGGGCGCCAAGATCCGCAAGGAGGCGACCACCGATCTGGACCTGCCGCATCTGCCGCTGCCGGAGCTGCCGCAGATCAAGGGCACCCATAACGTGGTGATCACCGGGGTCGGGGGCACCGGCGTGGTGACCATCGGCGCGGTGCTGGCCCAGGCCGCCCAGATCGACGGCAAGGGCGCCGGCATGATGGAGATGGCGGGCCTCGCCCAGAAGGGCGGGGCGGTGCATATTCATTGCCGCATCGCGGAAAAGCCGGATGACATCAGCGCGATCCGGGTTGCCACCGGCGAGGCCGACGCGCTGATCGGCGGCGATCTGGTGGTCAGCGC
Organism: Antarcticimicrobium luteum; assembly: GCF_004358185.1. Lineage (GTDB taxonomy): Bacteria > Pseudomonadota > Alphaproteobacteria > Rhodobacterales > Rhodobacteraceae > Antarcticimicrobium > Antarcticimicrobium luteum. The sequence goes on along the minus strand of NZ_SMUV01000057.1, from coordinate 47,922 downwards.
CGGCGCCAAGACGCTGGGGCTGATGACCACGGGGCGCAGCGGCGGGGTGGTCAACAGCCACGAGATCATCACCGGCGATTTTACCCGCGATACCGAGTTCACCATCCCCACCGACCGGCTGTCTCTGGCACTGGAGGCGCGGCTTAAGGAAAACTTGTCGCTGTTCGATGCCTCGGAGCTGGCGCGGGTCACGATGGGCGATTCGATCTATTCCAACATGATGGTGTTCGGCGGCGCCTGGCAGCGCGGGCTGATCCCGGTCAGCCATGAGGCGATTACCCAGGCGATCGAGCTGAACGGGGCGGCGGTGCAACAAAACCTGCGCGCCTTTGAGATCGGACGCTGGGCGGTGCTGCACGCCGAAGACGCGAAAAAGCTGTCGACGCCCAAAGTGGTGGAGCTGCCGAAATCGCTGGACGAAAAGATCGCCTATCGGGCCGACCAACTGGTGGCCTATCAGGGCAAGCGGCTGGCCAAGCGGTACCGGAAAATGCTCGACGGCATCGAGGACAAGGGCCTCAAGGAAGCCGTTGCGCAGGGCTATCACAAGCTGCTGGCCTACAAGGACGAATACGAGGTCGCGCGCCTGATGCTGAGCAACCGCGACAAGGCGGCGGCGGAGTTCGATGGCGATCTGAAGATGACCTTCCATCTGGCGCCGCCGATTCTGGGCGGCAAGGACGTGGACGGGCGCCCGAAAAAGCGCGAGTTCGGCGAATGGATGCTGGGGCCGCTGAAGCTGCTGGCACGGATGAAGGGGCTGCGCGGCACACCGCTCGACATCTTCGGCTATTCGGCCGAGCGCAAGATGGAGAGGGCGCTGATCAAACAATACGAGGCGGACATGAAAGAGGTGCTGTCCAAGGTCACGCCCGAGACCCGCGACATTGCCGTGGCGCTGGCGCTGCTGCCGTTGCAGATCCGCGGCTTTGGCCCGGTGAAGATGGCGAACGAGCAGAAAGCCGCCAAGCGGCGGGAGGAGCTTCTGGCCTCTTTCCGCCAGGGCGGGCCGGAGATGAAGGCGGCGGCGGAATAAATCCGTCACAGAGCCGTCACGGGCCCTTTGCAAGATCGTCAATCAGCGTATTTTCCCGCTGAGTCGTTCGGAGGGTCCAATGTCGTCGCGCCGCCATATCGCCCGCGATATCACCTATGCCCATTCCGCCGCCACGCGCGGCGGGCGGGCGGTGATCCGCCTGATGGAAAACACAACCGGCCGGCTGCGCCTGATCCGGCGCGCCGACGGCTATCAGACCGAGGTCGCGGCGGGCCGCGATTTCTGGTCGGTGATGGTGGAGCGCTATGGGTTGACGCTGGAGGTGGCGGGGGGCTCGCTGGCGAACATCCCCCGCACCGGGCCGCTGATCCTGATCGCCAATCACCCCTACGGCATCCTCGACGGGCTGATGATGGGCCATATCCTGGCCCAGGTGAGGGGGGATTTCCGCATCCTCGCCCATAGCGTCTTTTGCCGGGCGGAAGACATCGGGCGGGTGATCCTGCCGGTCAGTTTCGACGAGACCAGGGAGGCGGTGCGCGCGAACCTGGAGACCCGCAAGAGTGCGCTGGACTATCTCGGCGACGGGGGCGCGATCGGCATCTTTCCGGGCGGGACGGTGAGCACGGCGGCGAAACCGTTTTCGCACCCGATGGATCCCGGCTGGCGCGGCTTTACCGCGCGGATGGTGGGCAAATCGAATGCCACGGTGGTGCCGCTGTTCTTTGACGGGCATACCAGCCGGTTGTTCCAGATCGCCAGCCATTTGCACAGCACATTGCGCATGGGGATGTTGATCAAGGAGTTCCGCAAACGGGTCGATACCCCCGTCAGGGTCGTGGTCGGAGAGCCCATCGGGCGTGACATCCTGGACCCTATGCACAAGGATTCGCGCATGATGATGGATTTCCTACGCAAAGCGACGTATGAGCTGTCTCCACAACCGCTGAAATCATACGATTACGGCTTTGAATTCGAGGAACGGCATCGCGCCTGAGACCCATGGCAGTAGGTATTTTCGATTCCGGGCTGGGCGGGCTGACCGTCTTGGGCGCTGTGCAGAAACGGCTGCCGGAGGTTGAGTTTCTGTATTACGCCGACAGCGCCCACGCCCCTTACGGCGTGCGCGACGCCGAGGACATCTATCAGCTGACCAAGGCTGCGGTCGAGGATCTGTGGAGCAGGGGCTGCGATCTGGTGATTTTGGCCTGCAATACCGCCAGCGCCGCCGCGCTGCGCCGGATGCAGGAGGCCGGCGTGCCAAAGGGCAAGCGCGTGCTGGGCGTCTTTGTGCCGCTGATCGAGGCGCTGACCGAGCGGCAGTGGGGCGACAATTCTCCGCCGCGCGAGGTGGCGGCGAAGACCGTGGCTCTGTTCGCCACGCCGGCCACTGTGGCCAGCCGGGCGTTCCAGCGCGAGCTGGCCTTTCGCGCCATCGGCGTGGATGTGGAGGCGCAGGCCTGCGGCGGGGTTGTCGATGCCATCGAAGAGGGCGACATGATCCTGGCCGAGGCGCTGGTGCGGTCGCATGTGGACGCGCTGAAGCGCAAGATGCCGCATCCCGATGCCGCGATTCTGGGCTGTACCCATTATCCGCTGTTGCAGGAGGTGTTCCAGGACGCGCTGGGGCCGGATGTGGCCGTGTTCAGCCAGGCCAGTCTGGTGGCCGAGAGTCTGGCCCATTACCTGAGCCGGCATCAGGGAATGCTGGGGACCGGCGCGGGCGGGTTTCTGACCACCGGCGATCCCGGCCGGGTGAGCGACCGGGCGACGCAGTTCCTGCGACGACAAATCACCTTTGCCAAGGCGTGACCCGCCGGGGGCCGTGTTCCGGCCCGTTCTGTCAAGAAATATTGAAATTCCAACATGTAAGAGGTCGATGATGACCCATAAGATCGCCATCCTGGGGGCCAGCGGGTATACCGGGGCCGAGCTGATCCGGCTGATTGCCCAGCATCCCAATCTAGAGATCACCGCGCTGTCGGGCGAACGCAAGGCCGGCATGGAAATGGCCGAGGTGTTCCCGCATCTGCGCCACATGAGCCTGCCGAGGCTGTGCAGGATCGACGAGATCGACTTTTCGCAGATCGATCTGTGCTTTTGCGCGCTGCCGCACAAGACCAGCCAGGAGGTGATCGCGGCGCTGCCCGGGGATCTGAAGATCGTCGATCTGTCGGCGGATTTCCGGCTGCGCGATCCGGCGGACTATGAGATGTGGTATGGCAACAAACATGCCGCGCTGGCCCAGCAGGAGGAGGCGGTCTATGGCCTCACCGAATTCTACCGCGAGGAGATCCGGGGCGCGCGGCTGGTGGCCGGGACGGGGTGCAACGCGGCGACCGGGCAGTTTGCCCTGCGGCCGCTGATCAGCGCCGGTGTAATCGATCTGGACGAGATCATCCTGGACCTGAAATGCGCCGTTTCCGGCGCCGGCCGCAGCCTGAAGGAAAACCTGCTGCATGCGGAACTGAGCGAGGGATATAACCCCTATGCCATCGGCAGCACCCACCGGCATCTGGGCGAATTCGATCAGGAGTTCTCCAAACTGGCAGGCCGGCCGGTCAAGGTGCAGTTCACCCCGCATCTGATCCCCGCCAACCGGGGCATTCTGGCGACGGTCTATGTCAAGGGCGACGCGCAGGCGATCCATGACACGTTGGCGGCGGCCTATGCGGACGAGCCCTTTATCCAGATGCTGCCCTTTGGCGAGGCGCCCAGCACCCACCATGTGCGCGGCTCGAACTATTGCCATATCGGTGTGGCCGCCGACCGGCTGCCCGGTCGGGCCATCGTCTTTGCCGCGCTCGATAACCTGACAAAAGGTAGCAGCGGCCAGGCGTTGCAAAATGCCAACCTGATGCTAGGTGAGAACGAGGAGGAGGGGCTGACCATGGCCCCGCTGTTCCCATAGGTTCAGGTTCCGGGGTGAGGTGGCTATGAAAAGTCTGAAGAAACAGCGGCGTATACAGATCATCGCCTTGGCCGCCGTTGCCCTGGTGATCTCGACCGGGCTGATCGGCTATGCGATGCGGGACGGTATCAACTTTTTCCGGGCGCCCAGCCAGATCGTGGCCGAGCCGCCCGCGCCGACCGAGGTGTTCCGCATCGGCGGGCTGGTCGAGGAAGGCTCGCTGCTGCGCGGACAGGGCGAGACGGTGAAGTTTTCGGTGACCGATGGTGGCGCCACGATCCCGGTGGTCTTTACCGGGGTGCTGCCCGACCTGTTCGGCGAGAATCAGGGCATGGTGGGCACCGGTCGTTACGTGAACGGCGTGTTCGAAGCCACCGAAATCCTTGCGAAACACGACGAGACCTACATGCCAAAAGAGGTGTTGGACGCGTTGAAGGAACAGGGCGTCTACAAGACGCCGGGCGAGAGCTGATCGCGGCCGCGCGCGAGGTCTCCGGCAGGCGGTTCATGCCGTCCCTGAAGCGCTTCGGCGGCACCCTTTGAGCCAGAAAAGACGAGGCCGGGCACGTGTTGCCCGGCCTTTTTCTTTTGGCGCACGGTGGTGTGAGGCGGTGTTAATCCTTTTACCGCAGCGTTTCCCGCGGTTCTGGACAGGAGAGCGCCGATGCAGGATGTGCGGCAGATCGCGGAAGAGATCGTGGATCGGGAAGGCGGCTTCGTGAACGATCCCGACGATCCCGGCGGCGCGACCCATCGCGGGGTGACCCTTCATACGCTGCAGCGGCTGCGGCTGGATCTGACCGGCGACGGCACCGTGGGGCTGGCGGATCTGCGCGCGCTGAGCCGGGCGCAGGCGGTGGAGATCTTTATCACGCATTACTATACCCGCCCGCGCATCGCCGAGATGCCGGGCGCGCTGCAGCCGTCGCTGTTCGACATGTATGTGAACGCGGGGTCCAATGCGGTGAAAATCCTGCAGCGGCTGCTGCGCGAGATGGGCTTTGGCGTCGCCGTGGACGGGGCGATCGGTCCACAGACCATCGCCGCGGCGCAGGCGGCGGCGCGGCCCGATCCGGTGGCGCTGTGCGATGCCTATGGGGTGGCGCGGCGCAATTACTATTTCCGGCTGGCGGACCAGCGGCCGCCGAGCCGGAAATACGCGCGCACCCTCGCGGGCGGCAAGGGCGGCTGGATCAGGCGGGCAGAGGAATTCCTGTCGCCGCGGTATCGTCTGAGCGCGGCGGAATTTTCCGAACGGGTGGCGGCATGGGGATGATTCTGGACCTTTTGAAGGCGGTTTTCGGAAGCAATACCAATATTGTACGCGATACTGTCGAGGTTTTTCGTGAAAACGCCGAGGCGGGGGCGGTGCGGGGTGCGGGCCTGCAAACCCAGGCGATGCGGCAGTTCGGGGCGGAATTCGGTGGCCCGCGCGCGGGCCTGTTCGACCGGGTGATGGACGGGGTTAACCGGCTGCCGCGTCCGGCGCTGGCGCTGGGAACACTGGGGCTGTTCGGCGCGGCGATGCTCGATCCGCTGTGGTTCGCTGCGCGGATGCAGGGGCTGGCGCTGGTGCCGGAACCGCTCTGGTGGCTTCTTGGCGTGATCGTGTCGTTTTATTTCGGCGCGCGCTATCAGGTGAAGACTCAGGCGTTTCAGCGCGATCTGGCGGCGAGCCTGACCGCCGCGCCGCAGATGATGGAGAATATCGCCAGTCTGGAGCGGATGCGCGCCGACACCCCCAGGGCGGCCGATCCGGGGGGGGATGCGCAACTGGCGCTTTCGGCCACGCTGCCCGAGGTTAATCCGGCGCTGGAGGATTGGCGGGCAGGGCGTGGCGATAAAGCGGCGTCCGGATAAGCTGCAGGTGGGATGCGACAATCTGATCGCACCGGCGGTCCGAAAGTGATTGGCCATGCCGCCGCGCATGGCTTAACAACGGGGCATGATTACAGAACTCGGTCACTTTGCCCTCGTGCTCGCCTTTATGGCGGCTATCATTCAGATGATCGTGCCGATGATCGGCGCGCAAAAACGCTGGTCCGGCTGGATGGCCGTGGCCGAACCCGCCGCGACGCTGCAATTGCTGATGACCGGCTTTGCCTTCGCGGCGCTGATGCATGCCTTCATCACCTCGGATTTCTCGCTGCGGGTGGTGACGCTGAACAGCCATTCGGCCAAGCCGATGCTGTACAAGATCAGCGGGCTCTGGGGGAACCATGAGGGGTCGATGCTGCTCTGGGTGCTGATCGTGGCGCTCTTTGGCGCGATGGCGGCCTGGTTCGGCGGCAACCTGCCGCCCACGCTCAAGGCGCGGGTGCTGTCGGTGCAGGCGGCGATCGGCGTGGCGTTCTATGCCTTTATCCTGTTCACCTCGAACCCGTTCCTGCGCCTCGCGGTGCCGCCGTTTGACGGCGAGGATCTGAACCCGCTGTTGCAGGATCCCGGTTTGGCCTTTCATCCGCCGTTTCTCTATCTGGGCTATGTCGGCCTGAGCATGTCGTTCAGCTTTGCGGTCGCGGCCCTGATCGAGGGGCGGGTGGACGCCGCCTGGGCGCGCTGGGTGCGGCCCTGGACGCTGGCGGCCTGGATCTTCCTCACCATCGGCATCGCGCTGGGGTCTTGGTGGGCCTATTACGAACTGGGTTGGGGCGGGTTCTGGTTCTGGGATCCGGTCGAGAATGCCAGCTTCATGCCCTGGCTGCTGGCTGCCGCGCTGCTGCATTCGGCCATCGTGGTGGAGAAGCGCGAAGCGCTGAAAAGCTGGACCATCCTGCTGGCGATCCTGGCCTTCGGTTTCTCGCTGATCGGCACGTTTATCGTGCGCTCGGGGCTGCTGACCTCGGTCCATGCCTTTGCCACCGACCCGGAGCGGGGGGTGTTCATCCTGATCATCCTGGCCACCTTTACCGGCGGCGCGCTGGTGCTGTTCGCGGCGCGCGCCAGCGTGATGGAGGCGCGGGGCGTCTTTGGCATGGTCAGCCGCGAAAGCGCGCTGGTGGTGAACAATATCCTGCTGGCGGTCTCCAGCTTTGTGGTGTTCTTCGGAACGCTCTGGCCGATCGTGGCCGAGATGGCCTTTGACCGCAAACTCAGCGTCGGGCCGCCTTTCTTCAACTCGGCCTTCACACCCTTCATGGTGCTCCTTGGTCTGGTCCTGCCGATCGGCGCGATGCTGCCGTGGAAACGCGGACGGCTGGGGCGCACGATGTGGTCGTTGCGATATGCCTTTGCGCTGGCGGTGGCGCTTGCGCTGCTGGTCTGGGCGATGCAGACCGGGCGCAGCGCGCTGGGACCGGTGGGCGTGTTCCTGGGGGCTTGGGTGGTCTCGGGCGCGGCGTTCGATCTGTGGTCGCGCACCGGGCGCGGCGGCGGGCGTCCCGGCCGCCTGGCGCGGCTGCCGCGCGCCGATTGGGGCAAGGCGATGGCCCATGCGGGCCTGGGTATCACGATCTTTGCCATTGCTGGACTGACCGCCTGGGAGCAGGAGGACATCCGCGTCGTGCAACTGAACGAGCCGTTCGAGGTGGGGGCATTCGAGCTGACGCTGACCGGGGTCGAACAGGTGCGCGGGCCCAACTATTTCTCGACCATGGGTACGGTGACGCTGGCGCGGGGTGGCCGGGTGCTGTCCTCGCTGCATCCCGAGAAACGGACCTATCCGGTGGCGCAGATGCCGACCACCGAGGCCGCGATCGACAACGGGGTGACCCGCGATGTCTATGTGGTGATCGGGGATCGGCAGGATAATGGCGGCTGGACCGTGCGAACCTATATCAAGCCCTTTGCCAACTGGATCTGGGGCGGTGCCATCCTGATGGCGCTTGGCGGGCTGATGAGCCTGAGCGACCGGCGGTTCCGCGTGGCCGCCGGCGCGCGCAAGGGCGCCCGGCAGACGGTGCCGGCGGAATGAGCGGCGTCGGGAGCGCGATCCGCTGGGCGCTGCTGGCGCTGGCGCTGGTCCTGTCGGGACCGGCGGGCGCGGTACAGCCGGACGAGATCCTGACCGATCCGGCGCTGGAGGCGCGGGCGCGGGTGATCAGCAAGGATCTGCGCTGTCTGGTGTGCCGGAACGAGAATATCGACGAATCGAATGCCGAACTGGCCCGCGATCTGCGCATTCTGGTGCGCGAGCGGCTGGTGGCCGGCGACAGCAACGAAGAGGCCGTCGCCTTCATCGTCGACCGGTATGGCGAATATGTCCTGCTGCGGCCCACGGTCACCGGGGCGAACTGGCTGCTCTGGGCGGCGGGGCCGCTGATGCTGCTGATGGCGGCGGCGATGGCCTGGGCCTATCTGCGCGGCCGGGCCGGCGCGGCGCGCCCGCAGGAAAGCGCGCTGACCACCGACGAGCAGGAGCGCCTGAACCGTATTCTGGAGGAGTGACGTTTAGTCGCCCCTTTTCCTTGGTTCGGGCTTGCGCCACTGTCCCCGCGGTATCGCACAGGGAGACAGGGCCATGGACTATCAGACCATCACGCTTGAGACCGAGGGCGGCCTCGCCGTTCTGACGCTGAACCGGCCCGACCGGATGAACGCGCTGTCGGGGCAGATGCGTGCCGAGATCACCCATGCGATGGGCCGGGCCGGCAAGGAGGCGCGCGCGGTCGTTCTGACCGGCGCCGGGACGGCCTTTTGCACTGGGCAGGATCTGGGCGATGCGGGCAGCGGCGTGCCGGACCTGGAGCGGATACTGCGGGACGAATACACCCCCATGCTCGAAGCGATCTATGGCTGCCCGGTGCCCACGCTGGCGGCGGTGAACGGTCCGGCGGCGGGGGCGGGGGCCAGCCTGGCGCTGGCGACCGACGTGGTGATCGCGACCGAGCGAGCCTATTTTCTGCAGGCCTTCACGCGGATCGGGCTGATCCCCGATGCCGGCGGCACCTGGTTCTTGCCGCGGCAGGTCGGGCTGGCCAAGGCGATGGGGGCGGCGCTGTTTGCCGACCGCATCTCGGCGCGGCAGGCCGAGGCCTGGGGCATGATCTGGGAGGCGGTGGCGGATGACGATTTCGACGCATACTGGCGAAAGCGGGCCGCCTATCTGGCCAAGGGACCGACCGCAGCCTTTGGCGCGGTGAAATCGGCGCTGCGCGGCAGTTTCGACAAGACCCTGCCCGAGCAGCTGGCGATCGAGGCACATCTGCAGGGCAACTGCGGCCGTACCCGCGATTTCCAGGAGGGCGTCGTCGCCTTTGCCGAGAAACGCGCGGCCAGGTTCGAGGGACGCTGAGCGGCGCCTCTGCCTGCCGGCGCGCGAAATCCGTTGACAGCCCGCGGCAAAGGGCGTGCCATGAGCCGCGATGGAGGATCTGACCCCAGGCCCTGTCGTCGCGGCGCTGGAGCATCTGACCGGTCGGTGCCGCGGCGAGGTGACATGGATCACCGGCGCCCGTATCGGCCTGTGGCTGACCACGGATCGTCGGCTTGTCTGCACCGCCGAGCAGGAGGAGCCGCCGCAGGGCGCCACGCTGGCCGCGCGGCTGGCGCGCAGCGGCGCGGTGTTCGACATCGAGGCGCCGGAGGGGGCCTCGCTCTGGGTCAACGGATCGCCGCTCCGGCAGGCGCGGTTGCGCCCCGGCGATGTCATTGAATTCGGCGAGGCCGGCCCGATCTCGCGCATCCGTGTCTATGACAACCAGCACCGGCCGGTGCCGACGCTGGGCGAGATCATGGGCGATACGCTGTCCTACCTGCGGGCGAGCCGACGGCCGCTGCCGTCGCGGGCGGCGCATGCCTCGGGCGATCTGAGCCGGCGTCTGCTCCGCGATACCACTGTGCTGTTCCGCGGGACGGTGCTGTTGATGCTGGCGATTCTCACCGTGGCGGTGGTGCTGCAATACCGGACCGACCGGCGCCTGCGGGCACAGATCGAGAGCGGCGGGATTCAGGTCGATACCATCGCGGCCGAACTGGCGCAGGCCCGGCGCGACGCGATCCGTGAGAGCGATCTGAACGCGCTGCGCGAGGATCTGCAAGGGCGACTGGGCAGCACCGCCGAAAGGCTCGAGACGCTGGAGGCGCGCTCGGAGGCGGCCCGCCGGGTGATCGGCACCGCGCGTCTCTCGGTGGCCTTCATCCAGGGCGGCTACGGTCTGCGCGACACCGACAGCGGCCGGATGCTGCGCCATGTGGTGACGCCTGACGGGGTACCGCTGCTGCAACCGGGCGGACAGCCGTTCCTGTCATTGCAGGGCGAGGGGCCGGTGGCCGAGGTGCAGTTCAACGGAACCGGGTTTGCGCTGCAAGGGGTGGGGTTGCTGGTCACCAACCGCCACGTGGCCCGGCCCTGGGACGAGAGCCCTGGGCTGCGCCTTGGCGCCTCGGCGCTTGAGCCGGTGATGACCCGCTTCATCGCCTTTTTCCCCGACCGTCCCGACCCGGTGCCCCTGCGCCTTTTGCGGGTGAGCGAAGAGGCGGATCTTGCGTTGCTGGAACCGGAGGGGGGCGAGGCGCTGCCGCCCGGTCTGCCACTGGCCGAGGAGATGGCCGCGCCGGGCGACGGGGTGATCGTGATGGGGTATCCCACCGGACTGATGTCGCTTCTGGCGCAATCGGGCGCCGCCTTCGTGGAGGAGTTGCAGGCCGGTGGCGACACCGATTTCTGGACGGTGGCGGCGAAACTGGCCGAGGCGGGGCTGATCTCGCCGCTGGCCAGTCGGGGCATCGTCGGGCAGGCGACCGTGGCGGCGGTGGTCTATGACGCCGAGACCACCCACGGCGGCAGCGGCGGGCCGGTCCTGACGCTGGACGGCGCGGTGATCGCGGTCAATAGCGCGATCATGCCGGTGTTCGGCGGCTCCAACCTGGGCGTGCCGGTGCGCTATGTCCGCGCGCTGCTGGAGGCGCGGGAGGCAGATTAGGGCAGGGGGTCCACCGGGCAGCTGCGCCCGCCCGCGGTCTGGTGCCGTCCTATGCCGGGCATTCGGATCAATGGACGAGACAGCCCCGAGGCCGGTGGCGTCCAAAGGATCGCACTCCTCAGGCTCGGCGCGCGATCTTCTGCACATGTGACGGGGCGCTGGCCCCGGCTTAACCGCGCCGCCGCCGCCGGCGCGTGCGCGCCTCGCCGCCGTCATCGTCGCCGGTGCCGTCGGTGGCCGAGGTGAAGGCCCCCAGCGCCGCTGTGATCTGCTCCAGTGTCGGGCGCTCGCCGCGCGGGCGGGTGTCGAGCGCCTCGCGCATGTGGGCCAGATGCTCTGGCGTGGTGCCACAGCAGCCGCCGATGATCCGCGCGCCGGCATCGCGGGCCATCACCGCGTAATCGGCCATCAGTTCGGGCGTGCCGTCATAGTGGATATGCCCGTGCATGTATTTCGGAATGCCCGCGTTGCCCTTGGAGATGATCGGCCGCTCGGTGCCCTGGACGACAAAGCCCAGAACCGTGCGCAGGATATCCGAGGCGCCGGTGCCGCAATTGGCGCCAAAGGCGACCGGCGGGTTGGGCAGGCCTTCGACAAGCTGCACCAGATCGGCCGAGGTGATGCCCATCATCGTCCGCCCGGCGGTGTCAAAGCTCATGGTGCCGCACCAAGGCATGCCGGCCAGCGCAAAGGCCTCGGCGGCGGCACGGAATTCTTCGGCGGCGGAAATGGTTTCCACCCAGAGCACGTCGACGCCGCCCTCTTTCAGCCCTTCGGCCTGTTCATGAAAGATCTCGACCGCCAGCGCGTGGCTGAGGCTGCCGACCGGCTCCATGATCTCGCCGGTGGGACCGACCGAGCCGGCCACGACGACCTTGCGTTCTGTCTTATCCGCCAGGTTGCGGCCCAGTTCGGCACCGACCCGGTTCAGTTCGCGCACGCGCTTTTCTTCGCTGTGCAGTTTCAGACGCGCCGCATTGCCGCCAAAGGTATTGGTCAGGAACAGGTCGCTTCCCGCGTCGACCGCCCCCTTGTAGAGCGCGGTGATCTTGGCCGGTTCCTCGAGGTTCCACAGCTCGGGGGCGTCGCCCGACTGCAGTCCCATGTTGAACAGGTTGGTCCCGGTGGCGCCGTCGGCCAGGAGATATTCCTTTTCGGCCAGCATCTTGGAAAGGGCGTTGGTCATGTCCGTCGCTCCGTTGCGGTCAGTGGGGGGCGTTCGCGCGCGCTGATGGAGAAGCGCCCCGTCTGTCACGGACGGGGCGTCTTGGCAATTCCGAATAGTTCAAGAACATCATGAGGCCCATCGCCGGTTGCAGGGCCGGCCCGGGCTGCGGCCGGCGTCCGGGACGGCTCAGCGGCTGGTTTCGCTCATGATCTGGGTCTTGGCCTGGGGCAGCAGTTCGGCCATCTTGGCGCGCACTTCGTCTGCGCTCGACTTGTCGCCCAGATCGCCCGCGACCTTGCGCACGACATCCTCGTGACCGGCCTCTTCGAAATCGGCCTTCACCACCGATTTGGCATAGTCCTCGGCCTCGGTGCCGGACTTGCCCAGCAGGGCGGCGGCCCAAAGACCCAGCAGCTTGTTGCAACGCGCCTGGGCCTTGAACTGCATCTCTTCGTCATGAGCAAACTTGCTCTCGAAGGCGTTTTCGCGGTCGTCGAATGTGGTCATGGGTGCGGTCCCCTGAAAAATGACTGTTTGCTCCGGTATGCCGTCGCATCGGGCCGACCGCAAGAGGGTGCGTCCGCTTGCGACACTGCCGCCCTTGCACTATGAGGGCACAAAGCGCGGGGACTCATCCCCGACGGATTGTCGAAAGGTCTCGCATGGCGCGCCGCAAGAAGATTTATGAAGGTAAGGCGAAAATCCTTTACGAAGGCCCCGAGCCGGGCACCATCGTACAGTATTTCAAGGATGACGCCACTGCCTTCAACGCCGAAAAGAAGGACGTGATCGAGGGCAAGGGTGTGTTGAACAACCGCCTGAGCGAGTTTTTCATGACCGGTCTGAATCAGGTCGGTGTGCCCACCCACTTCATCCGACGCCTGAATATGCGCGAACAGCTGGTACGCTCCTGCGAGATCATCCCGCTGGAGGTGATCGTGCGGAATTTCGCCGCCGGTTCGCTGTCCAAGCGGCTGGGGATCGAGGAGGGCACGCAACTGCCGCGCCCGATCGTGGAATATTGCTACAAGGACGACGCGCTCGGCGATCCGCTGGTCACCGACGAACATATCGCCGCCTTTGGCTGGGCCAGCCAGCAGGACATGGACGATGTGCTCAGCCTGGCGCTGCGGGTCAACGATTTCCTTTCCGGCGTGATGTACGGGGTCGGCATTCGCGTGGCGGATTTCAAGATCGAGATCGGCCGCGTCTATGACGGCGATTTCCAGCGCCTGATCGTGGCCGATGAAATCAGCCCGGACAGCTGCCGGCTGTGGGATATCGAGACCGGGCGCAAGCTGGACAAGGACGTGTTCCGCCGCGATCTGGGCAGCCTGACCGATGCCTATTCCGAGGTCGCCCGCCGTCTGGGCGTGATGCCGAAGAATACCCAGGTGACCAAGCCGACGCTGATCAACTGACTCCCGCGCCCGGGTCCGGGCGGGGGATATGACCATGTGAGACGAGAAGAAGCCCGCAGGGGTTTCTGCGCAACGACCGGAGTTCAGGACAGATGAAGGCACGGGTGCATGTGATGCTGAAGAAGGGGGTTCTCGACCCGCAGGGCGAGGCGGTGCGCCATGCCCTCGGGGCGATGGGCTTCGAAGGCGTCGAGGGTGTGCGGCAGGGAAAGGTGATCGACCTGGACCTCGCCGAGGGCACGACCGAGGCGCAGGTGGTCGAGATGTGCGAAAAGCTGCTCGCCAACACCGTGATCGAAAGCTACGAGATCGAGCTGGGCTGAGATGGCGCGGGCCGGCAACAGCGCGCCCGGACGGGGGCAGCGGGCATGAGGGCCGCGCAGCTCACCGCATGGCGCGCGCCGCTGGAGATCGCCACATTGCCCGACCCGGAGCCGGCGCCCGATGGCGTTGTGCTGCGGGTGATGGCCTGCGGTGTCTGCCGCTCGGACTGGCACGCCTGGACCGGGGCCGATCCCGATGTGAGCCTGCCGCATGTTCCGGGGCATGAATATTGCGGCGAAGTGGTGGCCGTCGGCGCCCGGGTGGCCCGCTGGCGGATCGGAGACCGGGTGATCGCGCCCTTTATTCTCGCCTGCGGCCAGTGCCCCGATTGCACCGCCGGCAATCAGACGATCTGCGCGACGCAGGTGATCCCGGGCTTTACAGGTCCCGGCGCCTTTGCCGAATACGTGCGGGTCGATCATGCCGACGCAAACCTGACGGCGCTGCCCGCACAGATGGCGCCTGAAATCGCTGCCGCGCTGGGGTGCCGGGTGACCACCGCCTGGCACGCGCTGACCGGCCGCGCGCAGTTGCGGGGCGGCGAATGGTTGGCGGTGATCGGTGGCGGCGGCATCGGCCTTTCCGCGCTGATTCTGGGGCGCGCGCTCGGCGCGCGGGTGGTCGTGGTCGACGTGGTGCCGGAAAAGCTGGAATATGCCCGAAAACTGGGCGCCCATGCGGTCGTCAATGCGGCGGAAACAGACGCGGCAGAGGCGGTGCGCGAGATCACCGGCGGCGGCGCCGATGTGGCGGTCGAGGCGCTGGGGATCGAGGCTACAACCGTCACCGCACTGACGTCTCTGCGCAAGCTGGGGCGAATGGTGCAGGTGGGTATGCCCGCCGGCGACCACGCAAGCATGAGTCTGCCGATGGACCGGATCTATTCGGGGCAACTGGCCGTCTACGGCACCCGCGGCATGCCCGCCTGGCGCTATCCGGCGTTGCTTGATCTGCTGTCGGCGCAGTCGGTGGACTTGCGCCCGCTGATCACCAGGACCATTTCCCTGTCGATGGCCAGCGACGAGCTGGCCGCCTTTGACCATCCGGCCCCGCCCGGTGTGGCCGTCATCACCGATTTCACGAGCTGAAGGAGCCCGTTCCATGCGCGCAGCCGTTGTCGTTTTCCCCGGGTCCAATTGCGACCGTGATCTCGCCGTTGCCTTTCAGCGCGAAGGGTTCGCGGTGGATATGGTCTGGCACAAGGAGACCGCGCTGCCCGACGGGGTCGACATCGTCGGCGTTCCGGGCGGGTTTTCCTATGGCGATTACCTGCGCTGCGGCGCCATCGCGGCGCAATCGCCGATCTGCCAGGCTGTGCTGGCCCATACCGGGCGCGGCGGCTACGCGCTGGGGGTCTGCAACGGCTTTCAGGTGTTGACCGAAACCGGTATCCTGCCCGGTGCGCTACTGCGCAACGCCGGGCTGAAATACATCTGCAAGACGGTCGGGCTGCGGGTCGAGACCACCGACAGCGCCTTTACCGGCGGATATGCCAAGGGGCAGGAGATCGCCATTCCGATCGCTCACCACGACGGCAATTATTTCGCCGACGAGGCGACGCTTGAAACCCTGCGCGGCGATGACCGGATTGCCTTTACCTATACCGACAACCCCAACGGATCGGTCGGCGACATCGCCGGCATCCTGTCGGACAACCGCCGGGTTCTGGGAATGATGCCGCACCCGGAGCGGGCGGCGGATCCCGGCCATGGCGGCACCGACGGGGCGGCGTTCTTCCGCGCATTGGGCGGGTTGCTCGCCCCTGCGTGACTTGAGCCTGCGCGGGCTGCAGCGTAGCCTGTCGGGCATGAGTGTGCCACAGACAACGGCTGTCCGATGGGCCCGGTCCTCTGCCATAAGCTGGCGGGTCCGGGTTGCGCTGCTGTTGCTGCTGGCGGCGGCGGTGGCGACGGTATGGGTGACCAACCGGCTGCTGACCGACCGTTTCACCGAAAGCACCCGCTATCGCGCGGATCTGCGGCTGGCGCTGTACAGCGGCAATCTGCTGAGCGAGCTGCGGCGCAATGCCATCGTGCCGCAATTGCTGGCGCGTGACCCGGCGCTGATCGCGGCGCTCCAGTCCAATGATTTCAGCCTGTCGACCCAGCGGCTGATTTCCTTTGTCGAAGAGATCGGCGCCGCCTCGCTGATCCTGCTGGATCAGGATGGGCGCACGGTGGCCGCGACCGACCGCAACCGGCTGGGCCAGCAACGCCGCGCCGAGGCCTATTTCGTCGATTCGATCCGTGCCAATTCCACCGTGTTCTCGGTCATCCCGCGCGAGGCGGGCGGCTACAGCTTTGCCTATTCGCGCCGGGTCACCGATGGTTCGGGCATTCTGGGCGTCATCGTGGTCGAGGTCGATCTGCAAAAATTCGAACGTGCCTGGGCGGGCATTTCCGACGCGGTGCTGGTGACCGACAGTACCGGCACCATCATCCTGTCGACCGAGCCGCGCTGGCGCGGGCTGAGCGAGGCGGAGGCGCTGGAGAAACAGGATCCGCAGGGCGCGATCCAGCGGGCGATCCGGCTGACCGCCGACTGGACCGCGGTGCCGGCGGATGCCTATCTGGGCGGCGAGGCGGTGATGCGGATGCAGACCCGCATTCCGTTTCGCGGCTGGCGTATGGCGTCCTTCACCACCTATGCCTCGATCCGGGAAAAGGTGAACGCGGTGCTGGCGCTGGAGATCATGGGGTTTGCCATCCTGCTGGCGCTGGCGTTCTATTTCCTCAGCCGCAAGACGGCGGTGCGCATGGCGCTGTTCCAACGGGAATCGGCAGAGCTTCGGGCGTTGAACCTGCGGCTTCAGCGGGAAATCGCCGAGCGCGAACGGGTGCAGGAGAACCTTGCCGTCGCCGAGCAGACCCTGGCGCAAAGCTCGAAACTGGCGGCGCTGGGGGAGATGTCCGCGGCGGTCAGCCATGAGCTGAACCAGCCGCTGGCGGCGATGAAGACCTATCTGGCCGGTGCGCGCCTGCTGCTGCGCCGGAACCGGCCGGAGGAGGCGCTTGCGAGTTTCGGGCGTATCGACGATCTGCTGGAGCGGATGGGGGCGATTACCCGGCAACTCAAATCCTATGCCCGCAAGGGCAGCGAGATGTTCTCGCCGGTCAACCTCGGCGATGCGCTGGCCTCCTCGCTGGCGATGATGGAGCCACAGCTGCGCCAGCGCCACGTCAAGATCACCAAGATCCTGCCGGAAACGCCGGTGCGCGTCATGGGCGACCGGATGCGGATCGAGCAGGTGATGATCAACCTCTTGCGCAACGCGCTGGATGCCACCAAATCGGTGAAGGATCCGGAGATCGACATCATTCTGGCCGCCGGCGAAACCGCGACGCTGACGGTGCGGGACAACGGTGAGGGGATCGAGGACTTCGATTCGCTGTTCGAGCCGTTCTATACCACCAAACAGCCGGGCGACGGCGTGGGGCTGGGCCTGGCGATTTCCTCGGGCATTGTCAGCGACCTTGGCGGCCGCCTGACCGCGCGGAACGGCCAGCGCGGCGGCGCGGTCTTCGAGATGCAGCTGCCGATCCTCGACGAGGGGATCGAGGCAGCGGAATAACAGGAACGAAAGGACTTGGGCATATGGCACAGGCCATGAAAATTGCCATCGTCGACGACGAACAGGACATGCGCCAGTCGATCAGCCAGTGGCTGGCGCTGTCGGGGTACGACACCGAAACCTTTGCCCGCGCCGAGGATGCACTCAAGGCGTTGGGGCCGGATTATCCCGGCATCGTGATCTCAGACATCAAGATGCCGGGGATGGACGGGATGCAGTTCCTGAAAAAACTGATGGGCACCGACAGCGCGCTGCCGGTGATCATGATCACCGGTCATGGCGATGTGCCGATGGCGGTCGAGGCGATGCGCCTGGGGGCGTTCGATTTTCTGGAAAAACCGTTCAACCCGGACCGGATGTCGGAGCTGGCCAAGAAGGCCGCCAACGCCCGGCGTCTGACGCTCGACAACCGCGCGCTGCGCAAGGAGTTGAGCGACGGCACCCAGATCATGAAAAAGCTGATCGGCGCATCGCCGGTGATGGAGCGGCTGAAAGAGGATATTCTTGATCTCAGCCAGGCCGACGGCCATGTGCTGATCGAGGGCGAGACCGGCACCGGCAAGACGCTGGTGGCGCATGCGCTGCACGCGGCGGGCAGCCGCGCGGGCAGGAAGTTCGTGCTGGTGAGCTGCGCCGCGCTGGAGGAGGAGGCGCTGTCCAAACGTCTGTTCGGTCCGGTCATGCCGGAGGATGCGCAGATCCCCGCCATGGAAGAGGCCCGCGGCGGCACGCTGGTGCTGGAGGACGTCGAGACCCTGAGCGAGGCGCTGCAGGCCAAGCTGCTGAATGCGATCAACGAACAGGGCATGCCCTCGGAAACCCGGATCATCGCCATCTCCAACATCCAGGAGGCCGGCAAGACCTGCGAGGATGTGTTGCGCAACGATCTGTTCTATCGTCTGGCGGCGCTGCGGATGACGGTGCCGCCGCTGCGCCAGCGCGGCGAGGACATCCTGACGCTGTTCACCCGCCTGACCGAGCAGTTTGCCGAGGAATACGGGTGCGAAGCGCCCAAGGTCAGCGCACAGGAGGCCGCGCAGCTGTTGCAGGCGCCCTGGCCGGGCAACGTGCGTCAGCTGATCAACATCGCCGAACGCGCGGTGCTGCAGGCCCGGCGCGGGTCGGGCACCATCGCCTCGCTGCTGATGTCGGATCACGAGGAAATGCAGCCGGTGATGACAACCGAAGGCAAGCCGCTGAAGGAATACGTCGAGGCGTTCGAGCGGATGCTGATCGACAACACCATGCGCCGGCACAAGGGGTCGATCGCCTCGGTGATGGACGAGCTTTGCCTGCCGCGCCGGACGCTGAACGAGAAGATGGCGAAATACGGGCTGCAGCGGTCGGACTATCTCTGAGGGCCGGGCGCGGGATCAGAAGATCAGCGTGTCCAGGTTGACTTCGGGAGCGCTGACAATTGCCAGAAACACGCCCAAAGTCGCGTCGGAGGGGGCAAACCCGGTCTTGGGCAGGATCCAGACCCCGTCGACATGGCTTGTTCCGCCTCGGACCGGATCGGTCGATCCCTCTGCAACGTCGATGAAGTCGAGCGCGGCGGGGCCCTCCAGGTGCCAGCGGCTGAGGTCAAGCGTGTCGCGGGTGGGGCCGGTCATGGTGAAATCGACGATCCAGTCCAGACCGCCCCCCGGTTCCATCATGAAGGTATCGACGCCGGATCGCGAGGCGAGAAAATCCGGCAAATGGTCGCCGATGAGTTCATCGAAACCCGGGCCTCCGCGCAGGGTGTCCTTGCCGGCGCCGCCGATGAGGGTGTCGTCGCCGAGGCCGCCGGACAGGCGGTCGTTTCCCCGCCCGCCGTAGAGTTCGTCGTTCTGGCCGAGGCCCTTGATCCTGTCCGGACCTTCCATCCCGTAAATGGCATTTTTCCTGTCCGATCCGGTCAGCCAGTCGCCCAGAAATGAACCTCTTGCGTCTTCGAAGTTCTTCGCGGTGAACTCGAGGTTCACGCTCTCGCGGACATCGCCGGCGCCGGTGGCAAGGTCGAGTACGATCCCATGGGCTTTGGGGGTGGCGAGTGTCCCGGTGGCGATGATGTCGGAAAAGTCGATCATGTCCCGGCCCGGCCCACCGTCGGCCTTGACGCCGTTCATCCGCTGGATCGAGCGGTTGATTTCAAACTCGCCGGTAAAGAACGGGTCCAGCGCATTTTTGTACCGCAACGGGTCAGTTTCGAAAACGCCGCCGAACTTGACGGTATCGTTGCCGGTTCCCCCAAGCAGGGTGTCGTGGATGCCGCGCGCGATCAGCACGTCCTTTCCGGTGCCGCCGAGCAGCTTGTTGTCGCCGTACATGGCGACAAGAACATCGTCGTGCGCCCCGCCGCGCAGCACTTCCTGGACCAGGGGAGGTTCGATGCTGGTATCGGGCAGGCCCGGCGGATCACCGTCGAAGATCAGATCGTTGCCGGAGCCGCCGGACAGCCTGTCGATTCCGCTGCCGCCGATCAGGATGTCGTCGCCGCCCTTGCCCTGGATGACGTCGTCGCCCTGGCGACCGTCCAGATACTCATCCCGGTCCGAGCCCAGCAGATGATCGCCGCCGACGGTGGAACTGGTCCCGGTGACCTTTTCGATGTTCTGCACCGTCGCGACGGTGACGTATTTCCCGTCAGATGACCGTTTCACGGTCCCGGCGTTCAGATCCACCCGCGCCCCAAGGTTGGAATAATCGATCAGAAACAGCGTGTCGCGGCCCTGATTGCCGTCCAGACGGACCTGTCCCGTCGGCTGTTCGAGCCTCAGGTGCAAATTGATGGTGTCGCGGCCGGTGCCGCCGAACACCCGGCTGCCGTCTGAGATGTCGGGGACGCTCAGAACGTCGTGGTCGCTGCCGCCGTTGAGAACGCTGCCCTTTCCGCGCGCGGACAGGGTGTCGTTGCCGCGCCCGCCGAGGATGGTCTGCTTGTAGTCCGCCGACCCGATGACCACATCGTCGCCGCCACCGGTTCTGATCAGGCCATAAAGGTCGTAGGGGCCGGAGGCGACAAAATCGTCTTCCGCATCGAAAACCAGCGTCTCATCGGCGAAGTCGTCGCCGACCTCATAACTGTCCTTGATCAGAGCCATGACAGTGTCTCCCTGCCGGGCGGTGCGGTAATGGGGGAATTCGGTCGACATATTAGCGCAGAATGGGGGCTGTGACAATTTCGCCGCCGACGCCGGGGCGCCCGGCAGCGGCGGCGCGAAAATGGCCGCCTGATGCAATCGCATGGATCGTCATGGCGAATTCCGTGGCGGCGGTGCAACAAGCCCATTGTATTTTCCCATCCGGCTCCCTTATGGTGTGTGAACGGGTCGATGCGCTTTGGCGTCAGTCGCCCGGAGAGAGATTCGCTGTTTCAGCCTTGACCGGCATTGATCCGAAAGTCTGGACAGACCGATAGTGCCCGGTTCGGGCAATGAGTTGACCCTGCCTGGAAGCAGACGGGGTAAAATAACGGGCAGGCAACGGGAGTGTCCCGACCTGTCGGAGAAGAACCGCGATGAAGCGCGCGCGAGCATTGAACATTCAGGTTTCAGGTCCGTCCGACGGACCGTGCCGCGCCGCGTCACCAATCGCCCTGACAAGACACCACCCCAAACGCGCGCGTCCGCCTGGGCGGGCGCGTTTGCGGTTGTGCAACAAGGACATATGGCAAAGAAGATGCTTATCGACGCCACTCACGCGGAAGAGACCCGCGTCGTGGTGGTTGACGGAAACAAGGTCGAGGAATTTGATTTTGAATCCGAGAACAAACGCCAGCTGGCTGGCAATATCTATCTGGCAAAAGTAACACGGGTCGAACCCTCGCTTCAGGCGGCATTTGTCGACTACGGCGGAAACCGTCACGGTTTCCTGGCATTCTCGGAAATCCACCCGGATTATTATCAGATCCCGGTGGCCGACCGCGAAGCGCTGATGGCCGAGGAACAGGCCTATGCCGACGCGATGCGCGCCAAGGATGAGGAAGAGGAAAGAAAACCCTCTTCCCGCCGGTCGTCACGCTCGCGCCCGAAATCCAGGACCAGAGCCGAGGATCTGAAATCCGATGACGCGGTGGAGACCCAGGAGGTCGAAACCGAAATCAGCGGCATGGAGACCATCGACCTGTCCGAACCGGGCGAGGCCGATGCCGAGGCGGTGGCCGAAGGCAGCTCGCCGATGGAGCGGGTGGCCGAAACCCCGGTCGAGGAACCCATGGACGCCGACGCGGACGCGGCCGATGAGGCCGCGGACGAGGATCAGACCGGAAACGGTGACGACGAGGCCGATGAGGAGACCGGACGCAGCGACGCGGCGGCCAAGGATGACTCCATCGAATCCGTCGCCGATGACGACGACCACGAGGATATCCGCCCGCCGCGCAAGCCGCGCCCGCGCCGCTACAAGATCCAAGAAGTGATCAAGGTGCGCCAGATCATGCTGGTGCAGGTGGTCAAGGAAGAACGCGGCAACAAGGGCGCCGCGCTGACGACCTATCTGTCGCTCGCCGGCCGCTATTGCGTGCTGATGCCCAATACCGCCCGTGGCGGCGGCATCTCGCGCAAGATCACCAACGCCGTCGACCGCAAGAAGCTCAAGGAAATCGCGGCCGAGATCGACGTGCCCAAGGGCGCGGGTCTGATCATCCGCACCGCCGGCGCCAAACGCACCAAGGCCGAGATCAAGCGCGACTATGAGTATCTGCAGCGGCTCTGGGAACAGATCCGCGAACTGACGCTGAAATCCATGGCGCCGGTCAAGATCTATGAAGAGGGCGATCTGATCAAACGCTCGATCCGCGACCTCTACAACCGCGAGATCGACGAGGTATTCGTGGAGGGCGAGGCGGGCTATCGCATCGCCAAGGACTTCATGAAGATGATCATGCCGTCCCACGCCAAGAACGTGAAACACTATGTCGATCCGATGCCGCTGTTCGCGCGTTATCAGGTCGAAAGTTATCTGGGCGCGATGTTCAACCCGACGGTCCAGCTCAGGTCGGGTGGCTATATCGTCATCGGCGTGACCGAGGCGCTGGTGGCGATTGACGTCAACTCCGGCCGGGCCACCAAGGAGGGCTCGATCGAGGAGACCGCGCTCAAGACCAACCTTGAGGCTGCCGACGAGGTGGCGCGCCAGTTGCGGCTGCGCGATCTGGCCGGTCTGATCGTCATCGACTTCATCGACATGGACGAGCGCAAGAACAATGCCGCCGTCGAGAAACGGATGAAGGACCGGCTGAAGACCGACCGCGCCCGCATCCAGGTCGGTCGCATCTCGGGCTTTGGCCTGATGGAAATGAGCCGTCAGCGCCTGCGCCCCGGCATGATCGAGGCGACGACCCAGCCATGCCCGGCCTGTCATGGCACCGGGCTGATCCGGTCGGACGACAACATGGCGCTGAACATCCTGCGCCAGATCGAGGAAGAGGGCGTGCGCCGCCGCTCGCGCGAGGTGCTGGTCAGGTGCCCGGTGGGTATCGCCAACTACCTGATGAACCAGAAGCGCGAGCATATCGCCCAGATCGAGACCCGCTATGGTTTGTCGGTCCGGGTCGAGGGCGACGTGCATCTGATCAGCCCCGATTTCACGCTGGAGAAGTTCAAGACGGCGACCCGGGTTGTGCCCGAGGCGACCGCGATGGTGGTTTCGGTCGATGCATCGCTGATGGAGCCGGTCGAGATCGAAGAGGTCGAGGTCGAGGCCGAGGAGGTTGCGGTTGTCGAGGCCGACACCGGCGACGAAGGGCCCAAGCCCAAGCGCAAGCGGCGGCGGCGGCGGCGGAAGTCGAAAAACGGCGGCCCGAACGGCACTGACGAGAGCGGCGAGGCCGAGGATCAGGACGACACCGGGACATCGGGCGAGCCGGTTGCGGCGCCGCAAGAGGTCACCGAGGCCGGAACCGACGGGGCCAAACCCGCCGAAGAGGGCGCGGACGGGGAGGCGGCCGAGCCCAAGGCCAAGCCGAAACCCAGGCGCACCCGCTCCCGCTCGCGCACGAAGAAGACCGAGCCGGTGACCGAAACCGCGACGGCAGAGGCCGAGGCGGCACCCGTCGCCGAGGCCGAACCGGCCCCGGTCGCGGAGCCCGCGGTGGCAGAGGCTGCGGCGCAACCGGTGGCCGAACCTGTCGAGGCCCCTGTGGCAGAAGAGCCCGTGGCAGAAGAGCCCGAGGTCGCGGCAGAGGCCGAGCCGGCGCCGGTGGTGCCCGCAACGGAGCCCGAACCCGTCGCCGAGGTGGAGGTTGCGCAGGAGCCTGCGCCCGAACCCCAGCCCGAGCCCCAGGCCGAACCCCAGCCCGAGCGCGTGCCGGAACCGGCCGCCGCAGAGGCCGAGCCGGCGGTGGCGGAGCAGGAGTCCAAGCCGAAACGGCGCGGCTGGTGGTCCATTGGCGGGAAGTAAACCCGTCCTCTGAATGAGACGGCACAGGCCCCGGACCTCTGGTCCGGGGCCTGTCTTTTGCGCAGTGATCTGACAGGTGGCGTCCTTGTTCCCAGAGCGGCCGGCGTCTGACTGCCCCCGTCCACGAGGATGTGACCGCATGGCCCCGTGACCTTGGCGCGGCGATGGCCTATGCCAGAGGAATGTTCGGAATCGATATCTTTGACGCGGGGCTGATCCCCGCCATGACCGTGGCGCTGGCCGCCGGGATCATCAGCTTTCTGTCGCCCTGCGTGTTGCCCATCGTGCCGCCCTATCTGGCGTATATGAGCGGTGTCTCGGTCACCGAGCTGAGCGCGGGGCGCTCCGCCCGCAACAAGGCGCTGCTGCCGGCGCTGTTCTTTGTTCTGGGCCTGTCGACGGTGTTCCTGTTCCTTGGGTTCACCGCCTCGGCGATCGGCACCGTCTTTCTGCAATACCAATCCGCCTTCAACACCGGGGCGGGCATCCTGGTGATGATTTTCGGTGCGCATTTCGTCGGTGTCTATCGCATCGGATTTCTCGACCGAGAGGCGCGGCTCGATGTCGGCGACCGCGGCGGCAGTGCGCTCGGGGCCTATGTTCTGGGCCTCGCCTTTGCCTTTGGCTGGACCCCCTGCATCGGGCCGCAGCTTGGCGCGATCCTGTCGCTGGCGGCCTCCGAGGGCTCGGTGGCGCGCGGCACCGTGCTGCTGGCGGTCTATGCGATGGGCCTGGGCATTCCGTTCCTCCTGGTCGCCGCCTTCTTGCCCCGACTGGGCGGTCTGATGGGCTGGATGAAACGGCATATGGAGCGGATCGAACGGATCATGGGCCTGCTGCTCTGGACCATCGGCCTGCTGATGCTGACCGGCGGATTTTCGGCGTTTTCCTACTGGCTGCTGGAAACCTTTCCGGCACTGGCCACGCTGGGTTGAGGCCCAGCGGACGCCTTACTCTCGCCCGAAAAACCGGTTAACATCCGCTCAGGAACGAGGGCGGTATGGGCAACGAGCAGGCGGGTCAGACGGATCAGCACGCGCGGCGGGTGCGTCGGCGGCGGGTGTTCTATATTCCCGGTTACGATCCGATACATCCCCGCCGCTATCGGGAACTCTACCGCAAGGAGGCGGCCGCGCAGGCGGCGATCTCGGGCTTTGAGATTGCGCTCAGGCCCAAGGCCACCAGCGGCCCCTATGGCTGGCATGTGAATGCCCTGATCGAGGGGGCACCGGTCGCGGCGGATGTCGAGGTGCTGGTCTGGTCCGACATCGTGCGAGACAGCATGTCCAACTCGATCCCGGCCACCTATCTGCAACTGGTGCAGACCGCCTGGGTCTATATAGCCAGCGGCGCGCTGGGGCGGCTGATGAGGCTGCGCAAGGGGCCGGTGATCGCGGCCCTCTATCCGGTTGGGATGTTGCTGGGACAGCTTCTGCTGGCCGGGCTGCTGGCCTGGGGCATCGCCCGGAGCGTCGGTCTGCTGGGCGGCATCCTGGGCGGGGTGGCGCCGCTTCTCGGCTGGGCGTTGGGCCTGGGCGCGTCGCTGGCGCTGTTGCGCTGGTTCAAGGTGCGGGACGGCAGGTTCTTTGCCTATTACCTGATGCATGATTATGCCTATTCCGCCCGCCATCGCGGCGCCAACCCGCCCGAGCTTGAGGCGCGGATGGCCGAATTCGCGGATCGCATCGCCGGCGCGCTGACCGAGGAGGTGGACGAGGTGCTGGTGGTCGGCCATTCCTCGGGCGCACATCTGGGGGTTTCGGTGCTGGCCGATCTGATCCGCGCCGGCCGGGTGCCGGGGGCGGGTCCGGCGCTGGGGTTTCTCACGCTGGGGCAGGTGGTGCCGATGGTGTCCTTCCTGCCGGGTGCGCTGCGGCTGCGCGCCGATCTGCGGTTTCTTTCGGGGCGGGGCGAGCTGACCTGGATCGACGTCTCTGCCCCCGGCGACGGCTGCGCCTTCGCGCTGTGCGACCCGGTCGCGGTCAGCGGCGTGGCGCCCGAGGGCAAACGCTGGCCGCTGGTGGTCTCGGCCGCCTTCACCCAAACATTGAGCGCCACCCGCTGGAAACAGTTGCGCTGGCGGTTCTTCCGGCTGCACTTCCAGTATCTCTGCGCCTTCGACCGGCCCGGCGATTACGATTATTTTCGCATCACCGCCGGGCCGATGACGCTGGCCAAGCGGTACCGCGACAGGGTTCCGTCGAAATCGCGGATCGAGCGTGCGGTTTCGAAATACACCTCGGTGGCGGCATGAGTGTGCCCCGGCAGCCCCTGCCGCCCAAGCCGCCGGCGCGGTCGGACAAGGTCTCGCTCCGGCGTTACCTCCGGCTGTTCAAGGCGGATATCCTTTCGGCCCAACCTGCGCGGCTCTATCGCGGCTGGATGGCGGAGTTCCGCACGCCGTTTTTCCGCTCCTTCCTGCTCAACCAGCCCGACCTGGTGCGGACCGTGTTGAAGGACCGTCCCGAGGATTTCCCGAAGTCGGGGCGGATCAGCGAGGGGTTGCGGCCGCTGTTGGGAAACTCGGTGTTCCTGACCAATGGCGAGGTCTGGAAGCGGCAGCGCCGGATCATCGACCCGGCCTTCGAAGGGGGGCGGCTGAAAGACACCTTTCCGGCTATGTGGGCGGCGGGAGAGGCGACTGTGGAGCGGCTGGAGTGGCAGGTTGAACAGGCGGGCGGCGATCCCCTCGAGATCGAAGAGGTGACCAGCCACGCCGCTGCCGATGTGATTTTTCGCACGCTGTTTTCTATTCCCATCGAACATGAGATCGCAGCAGAGGTGTTTCACCGGTTCCGCGCCTATCAGCGCGCGCAACCAATCCTGAACCTTGCCGCCTTCGTTCCGCTGCCGCGCTGGATGCCGCGGTTTTACCCGAGGGGGACCAGGGCCAACGCGGCGGAGATCCGCGGGCTGATCCGGCGGCTGACGGCAGAGCGGGCTGCGGCGATCGAGGCGGGCACCGCGCCCGATGATCTGGCGACCAAGATCATGACCACCCGCGACCCGGTGACGGGCGAGGGGTTCGAGACCGAGGAGATGGTCGATCAGGTGGCGATTTTCTTTCTCGCCGGCCATGAAACCAGCGCCTCGGCGCTGGCCTGGACGCTCTATCTGATGGCGCTTTATCCCGACTGGCAGGAGCGGCTGGCGGCGGAGGCCGACGGGATGGCGCCGGAGTTCGGCGCGGTCTCAAAACTGCGGCTCAGCCGCGATGTCTTCCGCGAGGCGCTCAGGCTCTATCCTCCGGTGCCGATGATGGTGCGCGAGGCCGCCTGTCCCGAGCGGTTCCGCGACCGCGCGGTGCCGAAGGGATCGCAACTGGTGCTCAGCCCCTGGCATCTGCACCGGCACGAACGGCTGTGGAATAACCCCGACGGCTTCGATCCGACCCGCTGGCAGACCGAGAACGGCAAGCGCTGTCAGCGCGTGGCCTATATCCCGTTCTCCGCCGGTCCCCGGGTGTGCACCGGGGCGGGGTTCGCCATGGTCGAGGGGCCGCTGCTGCTATCGATGCTGTTGCGGCGGTTCCGGGTGGAGCGGGTCGAGGGGCGCGATCCGGTGCCGGTGGCGCATCTGACGGTGCGGGCGAAGGACGGGATCTGGCTGCGGTTGATCGCCCGGGACTGAGGCCATGAAAATTCGAATTTTCATGGCAAATTTCTTCGAAGAAATTGGCTGTCAGCGAATGACGCGTATCGGTTGCTGACTACAGAATACCACGATCTGACCTGCGTTCTCCACCGCGTGATACCCGCGCCGCGCCAGCTCCGTCTCGAACCGTGCCCGTCCCACCAGCCGCTCCACATCGCGGACCTGGCGGCGGATCACGCCGCCCTCGCGGGGCCGCCTTGGAACTGAACAGTTGGAACAGCCACTTTTCCGGTGTGAGGTGGGGCGCGATCTGGGTCATACGCGCAGCATGACGGCGCTTGGTTACTGTGCCCTTAACCGTCGCAGCACGTAGAGTCGGATCGCCGAGGCCAGCCCGCAGTCGGTGCCGCGCGCCACGTCGATTTCGGCTGCCAGTTCATTGATCGCACGCCCGTCCTCGGCAGCGATCTCGCGAAACGCCTGCCAGAATTCATCTTCCAGCGAGACCGAGGTGCGGTGACCGCGCAGGGTCAGGGAATGTTTGCGCGGGCGGTTCATTCGTCGCGCTCGTGGCTATCCAGATCGCGGCGGGACTTTTCCGCTCGGGCGCGGTCGAGATCCTTCTCGGCCTTGCTGCGGCCGAATTTCACCGCGTTTTCGTCGGCGCGGGCCTTTTTCCCGGCCCGCGCCTTGTCCTTGCGAAACCGGTTCAGATTGACCGGCTTGCCCATCAGTCCTTGGGGCCGATCATCTGTTCGGGGCGGACGACCTTTTCAAATGTCTCCGCGTCCACAAACCCAAGCGCGATGGCCTCTTCCTTCAGCGTGGTGCCGTTCTTATGCGCGGTCTTGGCCACCTTGGTAGCGTTGTCGTAGCCGATGGTCGGGGCCAGCGCGGTCACCAGCATCAGGCTTTCCGTCATCAGCTTTTCGATGCGCGGCTCGTTGGCCTGGATGCCGTTCAGCATCCGCTCGGTAAAGCTGTCGGCGGCGTCGCCCAGCAGCTGGATCGACTGCAGCAGGTTGTAGGCCATCATCGGGTTGTAGACGTTCAGCTCGAAATGCCCCTGGGAGCCCGCGAATTTGATCGCGGCATCGTTGCCCATCACATGCGCGGCCACCTGAGTCAGCGCCTCGGCCTGGGTCGGGTTGACCTTGCCCGGCATGATCGACGATCCCGGCTCGTTCTCCGGCAGGATCAGTTCGCCCAGACCGGAGCGGGGGCCGGAGCCGAGGAAGCGGATGTCATTGGCGATCTTGTAGCAGGAGCCGGCGACCGTGGCCAAAGCGCCCGACAGGAACACCATCGCGTCATGGGCGGCCAGCGCCTCGAACTTGTTGGGCGCGGTGACGAAGGGCAGGCCGGTGATTTCGGCCATATTCGTGGCGACGGTTTCGCCCCAGCCTTTCCGGGTATTCAGCCCGGTGCCGACGGCGGTGCCGCCCTGGGCCAGCTCGTAAATCCCCGGCATCGCCACCGTGACGCGGGCAATGCCCTGGCGGATCTGATGGGCATAGCCCGAGAATTCCTGGCCCAGGGTCAGCGGCGTCGCGTCCTGGGTATGGGTGCGGCCGATCTTGATGATGTCCCTGAACTCTTCTGCCTTGGCCTCCAGCCCGGCCAGCAGCTTTTCCAGCCCCGGCAGCAGCACGTCGCGCACGGACATCGCGGTGGCGATATGCATGGCGGTGGGGAAGGTGTCGTTCGACGACTGCCCCATGTTGCAGTGATCGTTCGGGTGCACCGGATCCTTGGAGCCGATGACGCCGCCGAGGATCTCGATCGCGCGGTTGGCGATCACCTCGTTCGAGTTCATGTTCGACTGGGTGCCCGAGCCGGTCTGCCACACGACGAGGGGGAAGTTGTCGTCGAACTTGCCCGCGATCACCTCGCCGGCGGCCTGGATGATGGCATCGGCCAGCTTCGGGTCCAGGGCGCCGCTGTCCCTGTTGGCCATGGCGCAGGCCTGCTTGATGACGCCCAACGCACGCACGATGGCGACCGGCTGCTTTTCCCAGCCGATCGGGAAATTCATCAGCGACCGCTGCGTCTGCGCCCCCCAGTACTTGTCTGCGGGAACTTCGAGGGGACCAAAGCTGTCGGTCTCGGTGCGGGTCTTGGACATGGTTCACTCCGTTTCGTATACGCTTGCATGCCGTCTAGCCGCCCCGGCCCGGGGGTGCAATCGGCCAGTTGCGCGCAGCATAATTTCTTCTTTTCTCAAGGCATAGTCGGACGGCGGCGGCTAATTTGCGCCCGCCCGGCCCTGGACGATTGTCTTGTGGCCCCCACATTGTAGGATAACCGGCATGCAGCGGGCCGCTCGCCATGGCCGAGGTCAGATCGAAAGGGTCAGGAAATGCACGTCACAGCAAGGGGTCCGGCAGGTCGCATGCGCATCGTTGCGCTGGTTGCCGCCATGGTGGCGATGCTGGCGACCTCGGTGCCGGCACTGGCCAACAACCTGATCGGCCCCTTTGTGGGGGATTACGTCGGCTCGGCCGAAATGGTGGCGGCGGATGGAACCCGCATTCCGCGCGACATGGATGTGACCATCAGCAGCAACAAGAACGGGTTCACGGTGGACTGGACCTCGACCACGCGCAAACCCGACGGGCGGCTCAAGTCGAAGTCCTATTCGATTGATTTCCTGCCCACCGAACGTGACGGGATCTATAGCGCCGGCATGCGGCAGAATGTGTTCGGCCACGCGGTACAACTCGACCCCATGAAGGGAGAGCCGTTTGTCTGGGGCCGGATCCGCGGCGACACCCTGACGATCTATTCACTCTTCGTCGACGAGAGCGGCGATTATGAGATCCAGCAATTCGATCGAACCCTGGCCGAGGGCGGGCTGACGCTGAAATTCACCGACTGGCACAACGGCGAAGCTCGCCGTTCGGTCGAGACGTTCCTGAAACGGCAATAGAACGCGGCTCTCACGCTCGGAAGCGGGGCGGGCTGCCGGCCTGTACGGCCGGGCCTATTTTCGGAAACTGTCGAGCGAGACGACGTCGGCGTCGGACCGGGCATCTTCCTGCGGAATTTCCGGTTCGGCATTTGCTTCCGGCCCCGCCTCGTCCTCATCGCTCTCCTCGGCGGCCTCGAAGCGCAGGCCAAACTCGACCGATGGATCGACGAAGGTCTTGATCGCATCATAGGGGATATAGATCGGTTCCGGCGCGTCGCCGAAATTCAGCGTGACCGAAAAGCCGTCCTCGTCCACCTCGAGATTGTCGTACCAGTGCTGCATCACCACGGTCATCTCTGCCGGATAGCGCTGGGTCAGCCATTCGGCGATCTTCACCTCGGGATGCTTGGTGTCGAAGGTGATGAAGAAATGATGCGCGCCGGGAAGGCCATTGTCCCGCACGTCCTTCAGAACGGTGCGGATCAGCCCCCGCATCGCCTGGTGCATCAGGTTTCCATAGTCAATGTCGCGCGGCATCGCAGCACTCCGGAACGTCTGAGGTCAGCATAGGGGATTCGGCGGGAAACGAAAGAGGGGGAAAACGCTTATGACCGCGGCGCATACGTCGGCCCAAAGCGACCGCACCGGCCGGAACAGACACGCGATCTTTCATCCCCTGTTGCGCCCCCGGCACCAGGACCGCGGCGGGGGACCGCGCCCGTTTCGTCACGGCCCTGGGCGCCTGATCGGATGAGGACCGGCGGCAAACTCAAGTTCCTCGCGACAATCGGACCACGCCCCGGATACGGGCGGGCCCGGCTGCGCGAGGGTGCAGACGGCGCGACCGCCTCAGGCCCAGTCGAGCTTGTGCCCGGTCAGGCAGATGGTCAGCACATCCGGCGGCAGCAGCCCGAGTTGCTCAAAGAACGAAAGATAGTCCAGAAGGTTGTACGCCTCGACCATCTTGTCACCCTCGAAGCGCAGGAACACCTGGCCCGGCACCTCGATCGGGGCGCCATTGTCGGCGCGGGTGCTGGTGAACTGCATCATCGCGGCCAGCCAGTCACCCTGTTCCACGCTGTGCAGGATCGCCGGCTCGATCTCGCCGACATGGTGGCGTACCACGCTCACCAGTTCACGAAATTCCTTGGGGCCCATCTGCATGTGCGGCACGACGCCGGCCGTCACGGTGGAAGGCACAAGGAATTCGTCAATCGCGTCCAGATTGCCTTTGCGCCAGACTTCGTCGCACCAGCGTTCGAATAATTCTGTTTTCGTCATCACGTCACTCCCGCTGGAAAGCAGAGTCGCGCAATTTTCTAACGAAATTCTAAACGGATAGGGGGATTTCGGGATAAAGTGCAGGCTTCTGTTGCCAGGTGCCTGCGAACCCCGCCTTACGCTGCTAGGCGCAAGGGCTTAAGTTTCGGTCTGGTTACTGCTTACGCAGCAACGGCAACCGGAGCACGATTGTCATTTGCAATTGTACTTTTCGGACCGATAACGGTGGTACCTCACCGGGACAAAGCAAACCCCTTTAGACGTTCGTCGATCCTGTTTCGGCCCCATGATCCCCAAATGAAGGATGTTTGGTGGAGCCGCCGGGTACCGCCCCCGGGTCCGAACCGCTTATTACGAGCGCGTTTATGTCCATAGTCCCCGAGGGGACAGATTGAATATAGGCGGGCTTGGCGGCGATTTGAAGGGGAAATCGGTGGCCTTTAGCCACCTGCGGAAAACCAGTCGGCCGCGCCCGGGTGCGGTGACGGCGCAGATAAACAGGATCAACCGTGCCTGCCGGCCCGTTCGGCCATCACGTTCCGGGCCAGTTCCTGCGTATAGACCTCCAGATCGGTCAGCGCGGCCTCGGCGGCGGTCGCGTCCCGTGCCTCGATCGCGTCGGCGATGCCTGCGTGCAGCGCCACGATTGCCCCGCGCGACCGGGCGGTGAAGGTGATCATGTTCATCAGGGGCTGCATCGCCTCGACCGCGCCGGCAAGCTGGTAGGACAGCACCGGGTTGCCGGCCCCATCCACCAGCGCCCGGTGAAACGCCACATCAGACGCGCAGAACGCCTCGTCGGTCAGCCCCGGCTGGCCCTGGCGAAAGATCTCGGCCCGCATCATGGCCAGATGATCGGCGCTGCGGCGCTTGGCCGAAAGCGGCGCACAGGCCCGCTCCAGCGCATAACGCGCCTCGCAGGCGGTCTCGAAACTCACCGCGTTCATGCTCAGCAGTAGGGTCGCGGTGGTGATCTGCTGGCTATGGGCATCCTCGAAACTGAGCCGCCGGACAAAGGCGCCGCCGGTGGCGCCGCGCTGGGTTCGGATCAGGCTTTGCGCCGCCAGCCGCTTCAGGGCTTCGCGCACGGTGGGGCGCGACACATTGAAGTGATCGGCCAGTTCCGCCTCGGACGGCAGGCGTTCGTCGACGATCAGATCGCCGGCGACGATCGCGTCGCGGATTGCCGCGGCGATCTGGGCCGACAGGTCGGCGGGTTTGCTGGGATCGATCTTCATCTGCAAAGGATTTTCATTTGTCAGACATTTAAAAGTCTGACATTTAAAAAGCAAGGGGTGAGTCGCTGCTTGGGGCAGGGACCGGTCGCGGACCGGGCCCGGGCCGTGGTCGTGCCACCGGTCCGTGAGCGGCCATACCATCGCCTGGGGAGGACATGCCATGGTCCAGATCTCGCTTTCCCGCCGGCTGCGCCGAACGCCGTTCTCGGACGGCGTCGAGGCCGCTGGCGTCAAGGCCTACACCGTCTACAACCACATGCTGCTGCCCACTGTGTTTCGCTCGATCCAAGAGGATTACCGCCACCTGAAAGAGGCGGTGCAGGTCTGGGACGTGGCCTGCGAGCGGCAGGTGGAAATGCGCGGCCCGGATGCCGGCCGCCTGATGCAGATGCTGACCCCGCGCGATTTGCGCGGTATGCTGCCCGGACAATGCTACTACGTGCCCATCGTGGACGAGACCGGCGGGATGCTGAACGATCCGGTGGCGGTGAAACTGGCCGAGGACCGCTGGTGGGTCTCGATTGCCGACAGCGATCTGCTCTTCTGGATCAAGGGGATCGCCTATGGCTACCGGCTGGATGTCCTGGTGGACGAGCCCGACATCTCGCCGCTGGCGATCCAGGGCCCGAAGGCCGACGATCTGATGGCGCGGGTGTTCGGGGACTCTGTGCGCGACATCCGCTTCTTCCGCTTTGGCTGGTTCCGGTTCGGTGGCCGCGATCTGGTGGTGGCGCGCTCGGGCTATTCCAAGCAGGGCGGGTTCGAGATCTACGTCGAGGGCGGCGATATCGGCATGCCACTGTGGCAGGCGCTGATGGAGGCGGGCCGGGACCTCGACGTGCACGCGGGCTGCCCCAACCTGATCGAACGGATCGAGAGCGGGCTGCTCAGCTATGGCAACGACATGACCGACGACAACACCCCCCACGAATGCGGTCTGGGGCGGTTCTGCAATACCCATTCGGCGATCGGCTGTGTCGGCCGCGACGCGCTCCTGCGCGTGGCCCGGGAAGGGCCGGTGCGCCAGATCCGCCCGGTCGAGATCCACGGCGATCCGGTGCCGCCCTGCGACCGGCACTGGCCGGTGGTGGCCGGCGACCGTCAGGTCGGCAGCATCAGCAGCGCGGCCTGGTCGCCGGATTTCGAAACCAATGTTGCAATCGGCATGATCCGCATGACCCACTGGGACGCCGGCACCGAGGTCGATGTGATTACCCCCGATGGCCCGCGCGCGGCCACGGTCTGCGAAACATTCTGGAACTGAAGGAGAAAGAAGATGTTCAACGCGCTTGTCGTGACAAAGGACGAAGAGAGCGGCAAGACCAGCGCCGCGGTGCAGCAGATCGCGGTCGATGATCTGCCTCATGGCGAGGTGCTGGTCGCGGTCGAGTATTCCACCGTCAACTACAAGGACGGGCTTTGCATCGGGCCGGGCGCCGGGCTGGTCCGCAAGTACCCGCATGTGCCGGGGATCGATTTTGCCGGCACCGTCGAGCAAAGCTCCGATGATCGCTACAAGCCCGGCGACAAGGTCGTTCTGACCGGCTGGCGCGTGGGCGAGGCGCATTGGGGCGGCTATGCGCAAAAGGCGCGGGTGCTGGCCGACTGGCTGGTGCCGCTGCCGCAGGGTCTGGATGCGCGCGCGGCGATGGCCGTGGGCACCGCCGGGTTCACAGCGATGCTGGCGGTGATGGCGCTGGAGGATCACGGGCTGCAAAAGGATCACGGGCCGGTGTTGGTGACCGGTGCCGCCGGCGGTGTTGGCAGCGTGGCGACCGCGATCCTGGCCAACCTGGGCTATGAGGTGGCCGCGGTGACCGGGCGGCCGGAGCAGGAGGAGTATCTGCGCGGGTTGGGAGCCACCCAGATCGTGCCGCGCGAGGAGCTGACCGAGGTCACCCGCAAACCGCTGGAGAGCGAGCAGTGGGCCGGCTGCGTCGACGCGGTGGCCGGCGCCATGCTGGGCCGGGTGCTCAAGCAGATCAAATACGGCGGCTCGGTCGCGGCCATCGGTCTGGCCGGCGGCGCAGCGATCGAGGGCGCGCTGATCACCCCCTTCATCCTGCGGGCGGTGAACCTGCTGGGCATCGATTCGGTGATGCAGCCCTATGACAACCGCCTGCGCGCCTGGGAGCGGATCGCAAAGGATCTGCCGATGGACAAGCTGGAGGCGATGGTGCAGCCCGCCACGCTGTCCGATCTGCCCGCTTTGGGAAAGGATATTCTGAAGGGCCAGGTCAAGGGCCGCGTCGTTGTCGATGTAAACGGCTGAGCCCTGCGACCACGAAAATGTCGGAAGCCGCGCCCAAAGGGTCGCGGCTTCTTTGCATTTGGGCCCCTCATCCCGTTACGCTGGGCGGACGGGCCTGCGACATTCTGTCAGGCGCGTCCATGAAAACCGCGTGAACCGGCGGTGGCATTTTGTTCCAGATGGCTCTGTCCGGTCCGCGTGAGAATGACAGGAAGGGGGAAAATTCCGTGTTTTCCAAAATCATGACACCGGTGGACCTGGCCCACCTGGGGGGTCTGCAACGCGCGTTGGATTGCGCGGCGGATCTGGCCGGTCATTACGGGGCGGATCTGGTCTATGTCGGGGTAACGGCTGAAACGCCGGGTGCGTTGGGCCACAACCCGGCGGAATATGCCGAGCGGCTGGAGGCCTTTGCCGCCGAACAGGCCAAGGCGCATGGCATCGTGGCCAGCGCCCATGCCATGGCTGCCCACGATCCGACCACCGACCTGGACGATAACCTGTTCAAGGCGATCGACGAGACCGGCACCGACCTGGTGGTGATGCAAAGCCATATTCCGAACCTGACCGATTACATCTGGCCCTCGAACGGCGGCAAATTGGCCGCCCATGCCAAGGTATCGGTCATGGTCGTGCGCGGATGATCCGCGGCAAAGCACTGATTTAACACGGGAGGTCACTGATGACCGACGATACGACAAATCAGGGTATCCCCGAGCCCGAGGGGCATTCGGATATCATCGAAACCGATTACCAGATCGGTCAGGACAATATCGAAACCCAGATCGGCCCGTTCGGGCTGGATGTTCACAACCCGGTATTCCTGATCTCTGGGCTGACGATCATTGCCTTTGTCTTTTATGCGCTTGCCCTGCCGGAGCAGGCCAGCGCGGTTTTTGGCTGGCTGCGGCCCTGGTTGACCAGCACCTTCGACTGGTTCTTTCTGAGCGCGGCGAACATCTTCGTGCTGTTCTGCCTGTTCCTGATCGTGAGCCCTTGGGGCCGCGTGCGTCTGGGCGGGGCCGAGGCGACGCCGGACTACAGCTATATCGGCTGGTTCGCGATGCTGTTCGCGGCCGGCATGGGCATCGGCCTTATGTTCTTCGGGGTGCTGGAGCCGGTCTATCACATGGCGATTTCCGAGCCGCTGGGCGTTCCGTCCCCGATCGCCGAGGACGGCAGCATCATCGCGGCAAATGTCGAGGCGGCCAAGACAATGGGGTTGGCGGCCACGATCTACCACTGGGGGCTGCACCCCTGGGCGATCTACGCCGTGGTGGCGCTGGCGCTGGCGCTTTTCTCTTTCAACAAGGGGCTGCCGCTGACCATCCGTTCGGCCTTCTACCCCGTTCTTGGCGAGCGCGTCTGGGGCTGGTGGGGCCACGTGATCGACACCTTGGCGGTGTTCGCCACACTGTTCGGGCTGGCCACGTCGCTGGGCTTCGGCGCGCAACAGGCCAACGCCGGGCTAAATCACGTCTTCGGTGTGCCGATTGGCACCACCGCCCAGGTTCTGCTGATCACCGGCATCACGGCGATTGCGTTGATCTCGGTGCTGCGCGGTCTGGATGGCGGCGTCAAACTGCTGTCCGAGGTCAATATGGCGATCGCCGCGCTGCTGCTGATCTTCGTGCTGTTGGCCGGGCCGACCCTGGTGATCTTTTCCGATTTCTTTTCCGGGTTGGGTGCCTACGCAAAGAACCTGATCCCGCTGTCGAACCCGGTGGGACGCGAGGATACCGGCTATGTCCAGGGCTGGACTGCCTTCTACTGGGCCTGGTGGATTTCCTGGTCGCCCTTCGTCGGCATGTTCATCGCCCGCGTCAGCCGGGGGCGCACGGTGCGTGAATTCATCATCTGCGTTCTGATCATTCCGAGCCTGGTCTGCGTGCTATGGATGGCGGTGTTCGGCGGCGTGGCGATCGACCAGGTGCTGTCCAACCCCGAGACCAGCGCGGTCAAGGCGCAGGTGATCGACAGCTACAACCCCCCGCTGTCGCTGTTCGCGATGCTGGAGGGGCTGCCGCTGGCCAAGATCACCTCGGTGATCGGGATCGTCCTGGTGATCGTGTTCTTCGTGACCTCCTCGGACTCCGGCAGCCTGGTGATCGATACCATCACCGCCGGCGGCAAGGTCGACGCGCCGGTGCCCCAGCGGGTGTTCTGGTGCGTGTTTGAGGGCGCGGTGGCGATCGTGCTGCTGATCGGCGGTGGGCTGGCCAGCCTGCAGGCGATGGTGATCTCCACGGGCCTGCCGTTCACCGTGGTCCTGCTGGTGATGTGCTGGGCAATCTGGCGCGGGCTGCGGGACGAGGCGCGCTGAGATCGGGAGCCGGACGAAAGACATCGGCCCCGGGGCGCTTGCACCCCGGGGCCTTTTGCATTTCAGTGCCGCTCGAAGACGGCGCCGGACGCGCCGAAACGGATGGAGGGACGGATGGACCTGGATATCGATTTCGTGCGGGCGCAGTTCCCCGCGTTTTCCGAACCGGCGCTGCAGGGGCAGGCGTTCTTTGAGAACGCCGGCGGCTCTTATACCTGCCGCCCGGTGATCGACCGGCTGACGCGCTACTACACCCAGCGCAAGGTGCAGCCCTATGCCCCATATGAGGCCAGCCGTCTGGCCGGCGAAGAGATGGACGAGGCCCGCGCGCGCATGGCCGCGATCCTCGGCGTCGAAACCGAGGAGCTGTCCTTTGGCCCCTCGACCACGCAGAACACCTATGTTCTGGCGCAGGCGTTCCGGCAGTGGATGAGCCCGGGCGAGGCGATCGTGGTCACCAACCAGGATCACGAGGCCAACTCCGGCCCCTGGCGGCGTCTGGCCGAGGAGGGGATCGAGGTGCGGGAGTGGAAAATCGACCCGGCCACGGGCCACCTGAACCCCGGCGATCTTGAGGCGCTGCTGGACGAGAGCGTTCGGCTGGTCTGTTTTCCCCATTGCTCGAACGTGGTGGGCGAGATCAACCCGGTGACCGAGATCACCGCCATGGCTCATGCCGCCGGCGCCTTTGTCTGTGTCGACGGGGTGTCCTTTGCGCCGCACGGGTTCCCGGATGTGGGCGCGCTGGGTCCCGACATCTACCTGTTCTCGGCTTACAAGACCTTTGGGCCGCATCAGGGGGTGATGGTTATCCGCCGCGCCCTGGGCGAACTGTTGCCGAACCAGGCGCATTATTTCAATGCGGATACGCTCTACAAACGGTTCACACCGGCCGGGCCGGACCACGCCCAGGTCGCGGCCAGCGCCGGGATGGCGGATTACTACGATGCGCTTTGCGACCATCACGGCGGCCCGTCGGCGGGCGCTGTGGCGCGGGCGGGGTTCGTCAATGGGCTGATCCGGCAGCATGAGGCGGCGTTGCTGCAGCCGCTGCTGGACGCGGTGAAGGACCGCAACGACCTGCGGCTGATCGGCCCCTCGGAGGCCGCACGGCGCGCGCCCACAGTGGCGCTGGCGCTGAACCGGCCCGCCGAGCCGGTGGCGGCGGAGCTGGCAAGCCATGGCGTCATGGCTGGCGGCGGCGACTTCTACGCGGTGCGCCCGTTGCAGGCGATGGGGGTGGATGCCGGGCAGGGGGTGCTGCGGCTGAGTTTTACCCACTACACCCATCCCGATGAGGTTACGCAGCTGATCGAGGCGCTGGAACGGGTTTTGTGACCGCGATGTGATCCGGCTCGCGCCGCCCGGCGTAAGAGGGGAAAAGGGCGGGTGAGATATGGCCTCTGAAACCTCTGCGGTGATCGTCTGGTTCCGGCGCGATCTGCGGCTGTCGGATCACGCGGCGCTGACCGCGGCCTGCGCCGATGGCCGGCCGGTGATCCCGGTCTTCATCCTCGATGACCTGGCCGCGGGGCTGGGGGCGGCGGCAAAGTGGCGGCTGGGCAGGGGGCTGGCGGCGTTGCAGGCCGCGCTGGAGGGCCGGGGCTGCCGGCTGACCCTGCGTCGGGGGCCGGCGCTGGCGGTGCTGCGCCAACTGATCGCGGAAACCGGGGCAGGAGCGGTGCATTGGACCCGCGCCTATGATCCGGCGGCACTGGCCCGCGACAGCGAGGTGAAATCCGATCTCAAGGCGCGGGGCGTCAACGCGCGCTCTTTCCCCGGGCATCTGTTGTTCGAACCCTGGACGGTCGAGACGAAAACCGGCGGCCCCTATCGCGTCTACAGCCCGATGTGGCGCGCGGTGAAGGATCGCGGCGTGCCCGCTCTGCTGCCGCCGCCGGGCCGCATCGCCGTGCCCGCGTCCTGGCCGCGCTCGGACGCTCTGGCAGACTGGGGACTGGGGGCCGCGATGCGCCGGGGCGCGGCGGTGGTCGCGGCCCATTCATCGGCGGGCGAGGCGGCGGCGCTGGACCGGCTGGACCGGTTCCTGGGCGAGGGGATCGGGCTGTACAATATCCGGCGCGATCTGCCCGGGGTCGCGGGCACCTCCGGCCTGTCCGAATACCTCGCGCTGGGTGAGATCAGCCCGCAGCGGTGTTGGCATGGCGGTCTGCGGGCGCGGCAGGAGGGGGCGGCGGGGGCCGAGACCTTTCTGAAAGAACTGGTCTGGCGCGAGTTCGCCTATCACCTGATGTATCACAGCCCCCAAATTCTGAGCGGCAACTGGCGCGCGGAGTGGGACCGCTTTCCCTGGCGCACCGACCCTGAGCACCCGCATGTGCTGGCCTGGAAGCAGGGGCGCACCGGGATGCCCTTTGTCGATGCGGCGATGCGCGAAATGCAGGTGACCGGCCGCATGCACAACCGGGGCCGGATGATCGTGGCCAGCTATCTGACCAAGCATCTGATGACCCATTGGCGCATCGGTCTGGACTGGTTCGCAAAGCATCTGACCGATTGGGATCCGGCAAGCAACGCCATGGGCTGGCAGTGGGCGGCCGGATCGGGCCCCGACGCGGCGCCCTATTTCCGGGTGTTCAACCCCGAAACTCAGCTGGCAAAATTCGATCCCGACCTCGCCTATCGCCGCGCCTGGATCGCCGAGGGACAGCGTGATCCGCCGCGAACGGCGCTGGATTATTTCCGCGCCATTCCGGCGCACTGGGGATTGTCGCCCGATGATCCCTATCCCGCGCCTGTCGTCAGCGCCGAGGCGGGGCGGCGCACCGCGCT
This sequence comes from Antarcticimicrobium luteum, assembly GCF_004358185.1. Lineage (GTDB taxonomy): Bacteria > Pseudomonadota > Alphaproteobacteria > Rhodobacterales > Rhodobacteraceae > Antarcticimicrobium > Antarcticimicrobium luteum. The sequence goes on along the minus strand of NZ_SMUV01000057.1, from coordinate 7,892 downwards.
CGACGCCTATGCGGTGCGGGGGGGCGGCGCGGCCCAAAACAGATGACTTGTCTCAATTTCGAACCCGGCCTAGCCTTTTGATCCAATCGTAACGGGGACTGAGGATGATCCTGACATCGACCGAGGGGCAAAAATCCCTGCCCAGATATTTTCCCCAGGTCATGGGGCTATTGAAGTCCATGTCCTGTGGGCGGCTCGACATCCGGCTGCCGGACGGGCGGGTGTTTCGGGCCGAGGGGCGCGCGCCCGGCCCGGTGGCCGAGATGCATGTGCATCACCCCGACCTGTTCGCCCGGCTGATCCGCGAGGGCGATCTGGGGTTTTGCGATGCCTATCTTGAGGAATGGTGGAGCACGCCGGACCTGCAGGCTTTCATGGATCTGGTGCACCGGGGCAATGAAGCGGTCTATGACGGCTTTCCCGGTCAGGGGCTGGTGCGGGCCTATGAGAAACTGCGGTTCTGGCTGCAACGCAACCACCGTAAACAGGCGCGCAAGAACATCTCGTATCACTACGATCTGGGCAATGCCTTTTACCGGCTCTGGCTGGATGAGACGATGACCTATTCCAGCGCGCTGTTCGAGACCGGGCAGGAGCCGCTGGAGGCGGCGCAGCGGGCCAAATACGCCAGCATGATCGAGCAGATGGGGGCCACGCCCGGTGATCATATCCTGGAGATCGGCTGCGGCTGGGGCGGGTTCGCCGAATATGCCGCGCGCGAGCACGGGCTGCGGGTGACCGGTCTGACCATCAGTCAGGAACAGTTCAATTATGCCAGGGAACGGATTGAAAAGGCTGGACTTTCCGACAAGGTGGAATTCAAGCTTCAGGATTACCGGGACGAGCGCGGCCTCTACGATGGCATCGCCAGTATCGAGATGTTCGAGGCGGTGGGAGAGAAATACTGGCCGGTCTATTTCGACACCCTGCGCGACCGGCTCAAGCCCGGGCGCAACGCGACGCTTCAGATCATCACCGTGGCCGACAAGCGATGGGAGGTTTACCGCCGCGGCATCGATTTCATACAAAAACACATATTTCCCGGTGGCATGCTGCCCGCGCCTAAGGTGTTGCATCAGCAGATCGACCGGGCCGGCCTCTCTGTCGTCCGCTCGGTCGAGTTCGGTCAAAGCTATGATCTGACGTTGCGCCGCTGGCACGAGCGATTTAACCAGAAATGGGACGAGATCGCCGGGATGGGGTTCGACGACAGGTTCCGGCGGATGTGGAATTTCTATCTGACCGCTTGCGCTGCGGCCTTTGACAGCGCCACAGTGGATGTCACGCAGATCACCGTCACGCGCCCCGCTTAGGAACCCCGCCATGCCAACCGCCGCCCGCCTTGTCGCTGCCCTGTGCCTCGCGCTGGTGGCGCTGGCGGTATCGCTGGAGGTGATCCCGCGGATGCCGGAGAGTACGAATTTTGGATATTTCGTACCTGTAAACATAGGGTTGGGTCTGGTCTGCGGATGGATCGTGATGGGCCGTCATACCCGGCTGGGTATAGTCGGGGCGCTGAACAACGGGATTGCGAGCGTGGCGGTTCTGGTGTTCTGGGGGCTGCTGGTGCAGGGCGCCTATGAAATGTTCCGGCTTGCCATGAGCCACCGCTATCATGGGCCGGTCGAGGCGGTTTATGGAATTTTCGAACTGTCGGTCGACTATGCGCAGGTTCTGCTTGCGCCGGAGATCATCGCGACGCTGCTGCTCGGCGGCGTCCTGTCCGGTATCAGCACCGAGTTTGCTGGCAGGCTCTGGCGCTAAGCGACTGAAAAAAGGTAATATCGACTTTGTCCGATCTGTTTTTCTATGGCACGTTGTGCCATAAGCCCTTGCTTGAGATCGTCCTGGGGCGCACCGCCGGCTGTATTGACGCGCGTCCGGGCAGGCTGCCGGACCACGCGGTTTTCTGGGCCAGGGACGAGGTTTTTCCGCTGATCGCACCGGCCCCGGGGCAAAATACGCCGGGTCTTCTTGTGCGTGGGCTGGACGCGGAGGATCTGGCGCGGCTGAATTTCTACGAGGGCGGCTTTGGCTATGGGCGCGAAACCGTACAGTTGACGCTGGAAAACGGGGAGTTTGCGGCGGCCGAGGTTTTCTTTCCCGAACCGGGGTTGTGGACGCCGGGCGATCCCTGGTCGCTGACGGACTGGGCGGCGCGCTGGGGCGCGCTCTCGTGCCGGGCCGCCACCGAGGCGATGGGCTATTTCGGGCGGATCGGCCCGGCGGAGCTTGCACTTCGGTTTCCCGCGATCCGGCGGCGGGCGGCGTCCTGGCTGGCGGCGCAGGCCAGCCCGGCCGATCCGGCCCACGATGCCGTCCATGACGTGCGGCTGATCGACCATCGGTTCGCCCATCTGAATTTCCATGGAATCGAAGAGGCACGGATTCAGTTCCGCCGCCATGACGGCGCGATGAGTCCGGAGCTGGACCGCTCGGCGTTGATGACCGGGGCGGCGGCGGTTGTGCTGCCCTATGATCCGGTGCGCGATACGGTGCTGCTGATCGAACAGTTCCGCGCGCCGCTCTATCTCGCGGGCGATCCCGCGCCCTGGCTGTGGGAGCCGGTGGCCGGGCTGATCGATCCGGGCGAGACGCCGGAGCAGACCGCGCATCGCGAGGCGATGGAGGAGGCGGGGCTGGTGCTGAGAAATCTGGAGAAGGTGGGAGAGGCCTATTCCAGCTCGGGCTCTTCGGGCGAATTCGTGCATCTTTATGTGGGCATCGCCGATCTGACCGGTGCGGAGGGGATCGGCGGGCTGGCCAGCGAAGGCGAGGATATTCGCAGCGCGGCGGTGCGCTTCGATGCGCTGATTGCGGCGATCGACGCGCATCGCCACCGCGATATGCCGTTGCTGGTGACGGCGCTGTGGCTGGCCCGGCACCGCGAGAGGCTTAGAACCGGGGCAGGGGTTTCGTCGTTTGGGCAATAGATGCGACGGTGTCGGCGCGGGCAGGCGACGACCGGAACAGCGTCCCGCAATTTCCCCGGGCGCATTGCCCGCGCTTGAGGTTGTTCCGGGGCGGCGCTACATCGGTACGGAACAAGTTGATGGAGGACAGGATGGGCATCGCACGGGATCTGGCCGAGGCCATTGGAAACACGCCGCTGATCCGTCTGCGCAAGGCGAGCGAGCAGACCGGGTGCGAGATCCTCGGCAAGGCCGAATTCCTCAATCCGGGCCAGTCGGTCAAGGACCGCGCCGCGCTTTATATCATCCGCGACGCGGTGGCGCGCGGCGCGCTGAAGCCGGGCGGAACCATTGTCGAGGGCACTGCTGGAAATACCGGCATCGGGCTGGCGCTGGTGGGCGCGTCGATGGGGTTCAGGACGGTGATCGTCATCCCCGAGACCCAGAGCCAGGAAAAGAAGGACATGTTGCGTCTGGCCGGGGCCGAGCTGGTGCAGGTGCCGGCGGCGCCCTATCGCAACCCCAACAATTTCGTGCGCTACTCCGAACGGCTGGCGAAGGAGCTCGCCATGACCGAGCCCAACGGCGCGATCTGGGCCAACCAGTTCGACAATGTCGCCAACAAGCAGGCCCATGTGGAGACCACCGGCCCCGAGATCTGGGAGCAGACCGGCGGCAAGCTCGACGGGTTCATCTGCGCGGTGGGCTCCGGCGGGACGCTGGCGGGCGTGGCCGAGGCGTTGCAGCCCAGGGGGGTGAAGATCGGTCTGGCCGATCCGCTGGGGGCGGCACTTTTCGACTATTACACGACCGGAGAGCTGAAGATCAGCGATGGCGGCTCGATCGCCGAGGGGATCGGCCAGGTGCGGATCACAGAAAACCTCAAGGGGTTCAAACCCGACCATGCCTATCAGGTGCCGGACGAAGAGGCGCTGCCCTATATCTTCGATCTGCTGCATGAAGAGGGGCTGGTTCTGGGCGGTTCCTCGGGGATCAACGTGGCCGGGGCGGTGCGCATGGCGAAAGAGATGGGGCCGGGGCACACCATCGTGACGGTTCTGTGCGACTATGGCACCCGGTATCAGTCCAAGCTGTTCAACCCGGATTTCCTGCGCGACAAGAACCTGCCTGTGCCCGACTGGATGACAGCCGCCCCGGCGAGCATCCCGGGCGTCTTCGAAGACGTATGATGATGGCCCGGCGGTCAGCGCAATCGCACCGGGCGGCGGAACGGGTCCGGCGGCTGGTCATCGGGCCGCTGCTGGCGGCGCTGCTGGCGCTGCCCGGATCCGGGGCTTTGGCACAGGCGCAGGAGGTGGTGGACCCCGCCGCCACGACCGAGGCGCCCGCCGTCGAAGAAACCCTCAGCCCGCCTCTCAAGCAGGATCCCTATTACACCGCCTGGCTGGAGACGGCGCAACGGGCCGAGAACGCGATCGACGCAAACCGCGCCTCGAACGCGGCGCTGGAAGAGTTGCGCGCCCAGCTGGTGGCCTATCGCCAGACCTTTCTGGAATCGCGCGACCGCAATTCGTCGCGGATCGAGACGTTGAAATCGCAACTTTCCGCTCTGGGAGCGGCCCCGGCCGAGGGCACGGAGGAGCCGGCGGATATCGCCGCCCTGCGCGACCGGCTGAACGCCCAGATGCGCGAACTGACGGTTCCGGCCGTGGTGGCGCAGGAAGCGTATAGCCGCGCCGACGGGCTGATCGCCGAACTGGACCGCATCGTCCGGGAGCGGCAGGCCCGGCAATTACTGTCGCGGGGCCAGACGCCGCTGAACCCGGCGGGCTGGACGGCGGCGCTGCGGGATCTGACGGTCCTGTTGCGCGACGTCCGCAACGAGACAGTGAGCAGCTGGCGGGCGGCGCGGGATCTCAACCGCCTGCGCGACAACGCGCCGCTGATCCTGTTGTTCACTATCGGCGGGCTGATCTTGCTGGTGCGCGGCCGGGCCTGGGCGGAGCGGGCCGGGGGGTATCTGCGCGGCTTTGGCGGGCGCGGGACCGGCGTTTGGAGTTTCATCGTGTCGCTGGGGCGGATCGGGCTGCCGCTGATCGGGCTGTTCCTGATTACCCGGGCGGTGAATGCCTCGGAGGCGGTCGGGCTGCGTGGCACCCTGTTCATGAACGTGCTGCCAGTCTGGGGCACGATCATCCTGGGGTTCCTGTGGCTGGGCGACAGGCTGTATTCCAAACGGGACCAGGACGCGCAAATTCCGCTGCCCGCGGCGGCGCGGTCTGCGGCGCGGCGCGGCCTGCTTTATGTGGCGCTGCTGCTGGTTTTTTACAGGGCGATTGGGCTGGTCGAGACGGTACAGACGATCTCCGAGGCCTCGCGCGCGGTGCTGGTGTTTCCGATCATCGTGGCGGCGTCGGTGGTGCTGCTGCGCCTGCGCCGGGTCACTCTGATCGAGGATACCGGCGGCGAGACGATTCCCGCCGGTCTGCGGCGGATGGCGCCGGCGCTGCGCGCGCTGTCGCTGGTGGTGGCCGCCGTAACGCCCCTGCTGGCCGCGGCGGGATATCAGACGCTGGCCGAGGCGATCATCTTTCCGGCAATCATGACGCTTGCGCTGCTGGGCGCGGTGCTGGTGCTGCAGCGGTTCATCGGCGACCTCTATGTCTGGCTGTCGAACGCGGGCGAGGGGGCCGGGGATTCGATCGTTCCCGCGCTGGCGGGGTTTGCGCTGGTGGTGCTGTCGCTGCCGGCGCTGGCGTTGATCTGGGGCGCGCGGGTGGCCGATCTGACCGAGCTCTGGGCGCGGTTCCTGGCCGGGTTCAACATCGGCGATACCAATATCTCGCCCACCGATTTCCTGACCTTCGCGGTGATCTTCGGCATCGGCTATGCCGGCACGCGGGCGCTGCAAAGCGCGCTGTCGAGCAGTCTGCTGCCGCGCACCGGCCTGGATGCAGGCGGCCAGAACGCGGTGGTCAGTGGCATCGGTTATCTCGGCATCCTGCTGTCGGCGCTGGTGGCGATCACCACGGCAGGCATCGACCTCAGCTCGCTCGCCATCGTGGCCGGCGCGCTGTCGGTCGGGATCGGCTTTGGCCTGCAGAACATCGTGTCGAACTTCGTTTCCGGCATCATCCTGCTGATTGAAAGGCCGATCTCGGAGGGGGACTGGATCGAGGTCAACGGCCAGATGGGCTATGTGCGCGACATCTCGGTGCGATCGACGCGGATCGAGACCTTTGACCGCACCGATGTGATCGTGCCCAATGCCGATCTGGTCAGCGGGCTGGTGACCAACTACACCCGCGGCAATACGGTGGGCCGGGTGATTGTGCCGGTGGGGGTGGCCTATGGCACCGATACCCGCCTGGTCGAAACGCTTCTGCGCGAGATCGCCAATGCGCATCCGATGGTTCTGGCCAACCCGACGCCCAACGTGGTGTTCCAGGGGTTCGGGGCGGATTCGCTGGATTTCGAGATCCGCGCCATTCTGCGGGATGTGAACTGGGTGCTTTCGGTGAAGTCCGACATGAACCACGAGATCGCCAAACGCTTTGCCGAGGCTGGGATCGAGATTCCCTTCGCGCAGCGCGACATCTGGCTGCGCAACCCCGAGGCGCTGCGCCCTGCCGAAAAGGGCCCGGCGGAGGAGGAGGGCGGCGACGAGGCGACCGAGCCAAAGCGTGCGGATGGCAATGTCTGAGACCAGGCCATTGTTTCTTGAGGATGCCTATCTGCGGCAGGCGCCGGGCGTCGTCATGGCGCATGAAGACGGCGTGGTGCTGGACCGGAGCCTGTTCTATGCCACCGGCGGCGGCCAGCCGGGCGATACCGGCTGGCTGAGCTGGGACGCAGGCCGATTGCAGATCGCGGGTGCCGAAAAACGCCCGGGCGGCTGTATCGCCCTGATCCCTGCCGGGGCCGGGGTCGCGCTGCCGCCGCTGGGTGCGCAGGTGGTGCAGGGGATCGATTGGGACCGCCGCTATGCCCATATGCGCATGCACAGCGCCTTGCATCTGCTGTCGGTGGTGATTCCGCTGCCGGTCACCGGCGGTTCGGTCGGGGCAGAGAAGAGCCGGGTCGATTTCGCCATGCCCGAGGCGCCGGCGGATCGCGAGGCGCTGTGCGCGGCGCTGAACGATCTGGCCGCCCGCGATCTGCCGGTGACCCAAGACTGGATCACCGAAGAGGAACTCGACGCCAACCCGGGGCTGGTCAAGACCATGTCGGTGTCTCCGCCGCGCGGCGCCGGACGGATACGGCTGATCCGCATCGGGCAGGGCGAGGCGCAGGTCGATCTGCAGCCCTGCGGCGGCACCCATGTGGCGCGCACCGGCGAGATCGGCCAGCTGCGGCTGGGCAAGATCGAGAAGAAGGGCCGCCTGAACCGCCGCGTCTATCTGCATCTTGAGGGCTGAAAGGGTGAAATTGCGCCTTGCATTGGCCACGCCGATCCGGCACATAACCGCGGCACGGACAGTTGGCCGAGTGGTCGAAGGCGCACGCCTGGAAAGTGTGTAGGCGGGAAACCGTCTCGAGGGTTCGAATCCCTCACTGTCCGCCACTCTTGAACAAAAGTGGGAACCGCGGATGGCACCACATCGCCATTGGCGACGACGCGTTCGATGATTGAACGGCGAACAGAAATTCGAATGGCTTCTTGACTGATTTCGATGCGGTCCACGATGGCTCGGATATATCCGCGTTGGTTGCGTACCGACGTTCCGTTGAGGGCTGTTGTCATAGTGCTGACGAACGAGGTCACTTTTTCCTGCGTAACCCTGGCTTCCGGCGTTGCCTCTCGAGCAACCTGGTCTCGTTCCAATTTGGCCAACTTGAAGGCTTCCCTGGCCGCGACAAAACGGGTTCTAAAGTCTTCATCTTTGTGGTCGACCAGTTCGTCATCAACCATTGCATACAGTAGGTCGAGGTGACCTGAGCCCCGTTTCTTCCTCCAGTTTGAGGTAGAGTCCGTCCCGAACGAGGAGACGGACAGATGAAGAGATCAAGGTTCACCGA
>NZ_SMUV01000045.1 GCF_004358185.1 Antarcticimicrobium luteum | reverse complement strand
CGAATACATCTGTAAAATCTGGACATCAGACCCAGATCGTTTCATCCTAAATCCGATCCACCAAATGCCGGGACTGAACACCTAGCCCGCCTCGCTCAGCCGCGCCACGTAGCGCGCCAGCGTATCGATTTCGAGGTTGATCCGGTCGCCCACCTGCACAGCGCCCCAGGTTGTCACCGCCTGGGTGTGCGGGATCACGTTGATGCCAAAGGTGTCGCCGGCGACCTCGTTCACCGTCAGCGAGGTGCCATTCAGCGCCACCGACCCCTTGGGCGCGATGAACCGCGCCAGCTCATGCGGCGCCCGGAAGGAGATGCGGGTGCTGTCGCCCTCGTCGGTCAGGCCGGTCACCTCGGCGACCCCGTCCACATGGCCCGAGACGATATGACCGCCCAGTTCGTCGCCGACCTTCAGCGCGCGTTCCAGATTGACCTTCCGTCCCTCGGTCCAATCGCCCAGGTTGGTCTTCGACAGCGTCTCGGCGCTGATCTCCACATCGTACCAGTCCGGACCCAGATCGATCACCGTCAGGCACACCCCGTCGCTGGCGATCGAGGCGCCGATGTCGATGCTCGAGGTGTCGTAGCGCGTCGCGATCCGCGCCCGCAGATCGCCGCGCCGCTCCAGCTCGGATACGGTGCCGACATCGGTGATGATCCCAGTGAACATGGCGCGCCTCCTGCCTTGCTTCGTCCCGACGGAGGTAAACGCCCCGCCCGTCCCCGGCAAGCCCCCGCTTGCGGCGCCGCCCCGCCCGGGTCATAGTTTGGCCAGATTAAAAAGGTATACGCCGCGCATGTTGCATCAAAACGAGCAGTCGCGCAAATGACACGACCGTCCCAGACACGGCGGGTGTTTCTGTTTCTACAGGGGCCGCACGGACCGTTCTACGATGGGCTGGCCCGTATGCTGCGCGCCACCGGCGCCACGGTCTGGCGGGTGGGGTTCAATGCCGGCGACCGCGCCTTCTGGCGCCACCGGGCCAGCTATATCCCCTATCGCGGCGCACTCTCGGACTGGCCCGACCAGATCGACGGCCTGCTGGACGCGCACCAGATCACCGACATCGTGCTCTACGGCGACACCCGGCCCGTCCACGCCGCTGCGGTGCGCGCGGCGCAGGCCCGCGGCCTCACCGTGCATGTGTTCGAAGAGGGCTATATGCGCCCCTATTGGGTCACCTACGAGCGCGGAGGCTCCAACGGCAATTCGCGCCTGATGGAGATGACCATCGCCGAGATGCAGTCGGCGCTGGCGCTGTCGGATATGGAGGCACCGCTGCCCCCCGCCCATTGGGGCGACATGCGCCAGCACGTGTTCTACGGCGCACTCTATCACTGGTTCGTGATGTTCCGGAACGGTGGCTACCGCAATTTCCGCCCCCACCGCGACCTGCCCGTCACCAGAGAGTTTCAGCTCTATCTCCAGCGGCTGCTGCTGATGCCGGTTCACGCCCTCGACCGCTACCTGGCCACAAGGCGCATCCGCAACGGCGGCTTTCCGTACCACCTGGCGCTGCTGCAACTGGAACATGACAGCTCGTTTCAGATGCACTCGCCCTTCTCGACCATGACCGAGTTCCTGGAGCAGGTGATCGGCGGCTTTGCCAAAGGCGCGCCGCGCCACCATCATCTGGTGATCAAGGCGCACCCGCTCGAGGACGGGCGCGTGCCGGCGCGCGACGCGACCCGGCGCCTGGCCCGGGATTTCGGCATCGCCGACCGGGTCCACTACGTCCGCGGCGGCAAGCTGGCGCAGCTGCTCAACGACGCGCGCAGCGCGGTCACGGTGAATTCCACCGCCGGCCAGCAGGTGCTGTGGCGCGGCATCCCGATCAAGGTGTTCGGCCGCGCCGTCTATGCCAAGCCGGAATTCGTCTCGAGCCAGCCGCTGCGCGATTTCTTCGCCGGTGCCACTCGACCAGACAACCGCGCCTACAAGGATTACCGCCGCTTCCTGCTGGAAACCAGCCAGGTTCCCGGCGGTTTCTATTCCCGCCGCGGCCGCCGCCAGTTGCTGCGCCACGTGGTCGACATGATGCTCTCGCCCGAGGATCCCTATGACGCACTGAAATCGGGCACAGCGGCACCACGGCAACACCTTCGCGCCGTGACCTGAGCCAGCCGCGCCGCGGGACTGGATTTTTGTGTCGGATTCCGATAACTTGGCTGAAAAACCTGAGGCAGAACAAAACAGGTCGAGGAGACCGAGCAGTGAAACCCGTGACTTTCCGGTGGGCAAAGCCCGTCGCGCTGCTGGCCGCGCTTGCGCTGCTGGCGTCCTGTGCGTTGCCGCGCGTCGGCCCCAATAAACGCGAAATCTTTGCCGGATCGGTCCAGCGCGAAGGCGACGCCTTTGTCGTCTCTGTCAACGATCGTGTCACCCGCGCCACTGCCGTGGTGCCCGCACTGGGCTTTTCCGGCGCATTCCAGACCGCCGGGCGGCTGACATCCGACACCATCCGCCCCGGCGACATCCTGGGTCTGACCATCTGGGAAAACGTCGATGACGGGCTGCTGGCCAGCCAGGGCACCAACGCCACCATTCTGGACGAGGTTCAGGTTGACAGCGGCGGGTTCATCTTTGTTCCCTATGCCGGGCGGCTCCGCGCGGCCGGCAGCACCCCCGATCAGCTCCGCGAGATCATCACCGAACGGCTGCAGGACCAGACCCCGGACCCGCAGGTGCAGGTCCGCCGCGTCGCCGGCGACGGCTCGACGGTGTCGCTGGTGGGGGCGGTCGGCGCCCCCGGCGTCTATCCGATCGAACGGCCCACCCGCACACTCGCCACCATGCTGGCCCGCGCCGGCGGCGTGACGGTCCGCCCGGAGGTGGCCCAGATCGTGCTCAACCGCGGCACGGAGCAGGGCAAGATCTGGTTCCAGGATCTTTACGACAATCCCAGCCTCGACATCGCCCTGCGCGGCGGCGACCGCATCCTGGTCGAGGAAGACACCCGCGCCTTTACCGCGCTCGGGGCCACCAGCTCGCAGGCGCGCGTGCAGTTCCAGACCCAGGAGCTGTCCGCGCTCGAGGCGATCGCACAGGTCGGCGGTCTGATCTCGACCTCATCGGACCCCACCGGCGTTTTCGTGTTCCGCAACGAACCGGCCGAGATCGCCGGCCAGGTACTCGGCCGCGACGACCTGACCGGCGCGCAACGCATGGTCTATGTACTGAACCTGACCGAGCCGAACGGCATGTTCGTGGCCCGTGATTTCGTGATCCGCGACGACGACACCCTCTATGTGACCGAAGCGCCCTATGCCCAGTGGACCAAGACCATCTCGCTGATCTCGGGCTCGATCACCCCGGTCTCCAGCATCTCGTCGCTGGCCGGCGGCTGAGATCATGACCGGCCAGTGCGGCACGGCAAAGGCCGGGGGCAATCGCCCCCGGCTTTTCGTTTACAACGGCGGGTTCCTGACGCAGCGCCGGGTGCGGCGCATTCTGGCGCTGTCCGGCCACCGCCTCCGCCTCGGCCTTCCCGGCCCCGGGGATGCGGTCGCCGTCTGGGGCGCCGGCCCCACCGCGCACCGCGGCCGCGCCATCGCCGCCAGACGCGGCGCGCCGCTGCTCCGGGTCGAGGACGCCTTTCTGCGCTCGCTGCATCCCGGTCGCGCGGGCGAGCCCCCGATCGGCCTGACCCTCGACTGGTCGGGCGTGCATTTCGACCCCGCCACGCCCTCGGACCTCGAACAGCTCCTCGCCACCCACCCGCTCGACGACAGCGCGCTGCTGAACCGCGCCCGCGACGCCATCGTGCGGATGCGCGAGGCGGCGCTCAGCAAATACAGCGGCTACGACCCCGACGCCCCGCTGCCCGCGCCGCCCTATGTGCTGGTGGTGGACCAGACCCGCGGCGACGCCTCGGTGACGGCCTCCGGCGCCGATGCCGCCCGCTTCCGCGAGATGCTGGTCTTTGCCCAGCTCGAGCATCCCGGCATGCCGGTGGTGATCAAGACCCACCCGGAAACCCAGGCGGGCTATCGTCCCGGCCATTTCGGCCCGCAGGATGCCAACGACCGGGTGCGGCTTCTGACCGATCCGGCCAACCCCTGGGCGCTGCTCGATGGGGCGGTCGGCGTCTATACCGTCTCCTCGCAGATGGGCTTCGAGGCGATCCTCGCCGGCCACAAGCCCCGGATTTTCGGTAAACCCTTTTATGCTGGCTGGGGCCTGACCCAGGACGAGGATCCGGTGCCGCGCCGCCAACGCTCGCTCACCCGCGCCCAGCTCTTTGCCGCGGCGATGATGCTCTACCCCACCTGGTACGACCCCTGCCGCGACCGGCTGTGCGAGCTTGAGACCGTTCTCGGCACGCTCGAGGCGCTGACCCGCGCCTGGCGCGAGGACCGCCGCGGCTGGACCGCCTCAGGCATGCGACTGTGGAAACGCCGGCCGCTGCAGGCGATGTTCGGGCGCGAGAAACGGATGATCTTCTCGGACGATCCGGCGCAGGCCGAGGCGACCGGCCGCCGCCGCATGGTCTGGGCCTCCCGCGCCACCGACGAGGACAAGGACGCCGTGCGCGTCGAGGACGGCTTTCTGCGATCGCGCGGGCTCGGCGCGGACCTTGTGCCGCCGCTGTCGCTGGTGGCCGACGATCTGGGCATCTACTACGACCCGCGTCGTCCCTCGCGGCTGGAGCATCTGATCGCCGCCCGCGCCACCCTGCGCGCCGATCAGCACGCCCGCGCCGAGCGGCTGATCGCGGCGCTGACCGGGGCGGGGCTGAGCAAGTACAATCTGAGCGGCAAAACCTACGATCTGCCGCCCGGCCGCCGCATCCTCGTCCCCGGCCAGGTCGAGGACGACGCCTCGATCCGCACCGGCGCCGGCACCGTGAACACCAACCTTGCCCTGCTGCGCGCCGCGCGGGCCGCCAACCCGGACGCGGTCATCGTCTACAAACCCCACCCGGACGTCGAGGCAGGTCTGCGCCAGGGCGCGGCGGACCCGGAGGGGTTGGCAGATGTCACCGTCCCCCACGCCGACCCCGCCGCCCTGCTGGCGCAGGTGGACGAGCTTTGGACCATGACATCGCTGATGGGGTTCGAGGCACTGCTGCGCGGGGTGCAGGTCACCACCCTCGGCGCGCCGTTTTATGCCGGCTGGGGCCTGACCCGCGACCTGGGCGAGATCCCCGCCCGCCGCAACGCACGGACGACGCTGGAAGGCCTGGTGCACGCCGCCCTCATCGACTACCCGCGCTACCGCGATCCGGTCACAGGCCTGCCCTGCCCGGTCGAGGTGATCGTCGAGCGGCTCGTGAAGGATGAAATCCCCCGCCCCGCGCTGGCCAACCGGACGCTGTCGAAACTGCAGGGGCTTTTTGCCACCTACGCCCATCTGTGGCGCTAGCCTTGGCGGATCGGCCGGCTCACTCCTCGCGCAGCGCGCGGGTCCAGCGGGTCATCACGTCGGGGCCAAGCGCGCGGGTCTCCAGCAGATCGAACCGCGGCGCCCCGGCCAGACGGCCCAGCCCCAGCGCGCCGATCGCCGGCAGCCCCTCGGCTCCGATCGCCAGCCCGGCGGTAAACCCCACCAGCTCGTCCACCAGATCCTCGGCCAGCAGCGAGGCGGCCAGCGCGCTGCCCCCCTCGCAGAACACCCGGGTCAGTCCTGCCGCGCCAAGCTGGCGCAACACGTCATGCGGATCCAGTTGCACCCCCCTGACCGCGCAGGGCAACAGCCGCGCGCCCAAGCCTTCCCAGGCGCGGATGCGCTCTGCATCCGCACCGGTGCCGTGACAAAGCCAGACCGGCACATCGCCGGCGCCGCGCGCCAGCTGCCCCAAGAGCGGCAGGTCCAGATGGCGCGAGACCACCACCCGCACCGGCTGATGCGTCACCCCCAGATCCCGCACGGTGAGCGAGGGGTCGTCGGCCCGCGCCGTGCCCGCCCCCACCATCACCGCGTCATGGCGCGCGCGCAGCCCGTGCACCGCGCGGCGCGCCTGCGGCCCGGTGATCCACTTGCTCTCGCCGGTGGCGGTGGCGATGCGGCCGTCAAAGCTGCCGGCCAGTTTCAGCGTGACCAGTGGCCGGCCCTGTTCGGTCCTGAGAAAGAAGCCGGCGTGATCGCGCGCCGCCTGATCGGCCAGCACGCCGGTGGTCACCTCGATCCCGTGCATCCGCAACCGCTCGAACCCCTGGCCCGAAACGCGCGGGTCGCTGTCCTGCAGCGGCGCCACCACCCGGGCGATGCCGGCGGCGATCAGCGCGTCGGCGCAGGGCGGCGTCTGGCCGTGATGCGAACAGGGCTCCAGCGTGACATAGGCGGTGGCGCCGCGCGCCAGTTCGCCCGCCTGCTCCAGGGCGATGGGTTCCGCATGCGGCCGCCCGCCCGGTCCGGTCCAGCCGCGACCGACGATGCGGTCATCGCGGACGATCACACAGCCGACCGCCGGATTGGGCCAGCAGCGCCCCTGCCCGCGCCGGCCCAGCGACAGGGCCAGCGCCATGAAGCGCCGGTCGCCCTGGCTCACCCTTCGGGGGCGGCGTCGGGCCGCAGTTCGTGCACAAAACTTTCGAAATCGTCCGCAGCCTGGAAGTTCTTGTAAACGCTGGCAAACCGGACATAGGCGACGGTGTCGATCCGGGCCAGCGCCTCCATCACGATCTCGCCGATCTTCTTCGAGGGGATGTCGGTATCGCCCATGCTCTCCAGCCGCCGCACGATACCCGAGATCATTTGGTCGATGCGCTCGGGGTCGATGGGACGTTTCTGCATCGAGATGCGGATCGAGCGTTCCAGCTTGTCGCGGTCGAAATCCTCCCGCTTGCCGCTCGACTTGATCACCACAAGATCGCGCAGCTGCACCCGCTCATAGGTGGTGAAACGCCCGCCGCAGGCCGGACAGAACCGCCGCCGCCGGATCGCCACGTGATCCTCGGCCGGGCGCGAATCCTTGACCTGCGTGTCTATGTTTCCGCAAAACGGGCAGCGCATCAGCCGTCCCCCTCATTCGTTGATCTGCCTCTTTGTGGGCACTGTGGCACACTTATCCACAACTATAGGCCACCCGCTAGGGTTTGGGTAGAGGGGAAATAGGACCGCAATAGATGGGATGGGCCAAGGCACCTTGCCTTTTACGCCCGACGGTGACCTAGTGCCGGACATCAGTGCCATCAGTTCCGGATCCCGGCGCAGTCGCAAGACGCCCCAACATCGCCATGACCTTCGTCGCCTTCATCAATGGCATCGTCATGATGGCCATGTCGGCCCTCATGGCCCTGACTGCGGTGCTGTTTCCCGGCACCGCGCTGGAATTCACCGAAGGCTTTGTACTGACCGGATTTCTCGGCACCGTGGTGACCATCGCCTCGGCGCATCCGCGGCTCGACCTGCGGCCCCGGCATATCTTTCCTCTGACCGCCTCGGTCTGGCTGCTCGCCGCGCTCTGCGGCGCGCTGCCGCTGTACCTGTGGCAGATGACCGGGCCGGACGCCTTTTTCGAAGCAATGTCGGGGATCACCACCACCGGCTCCACGGTGATGTCGGGGCTCGACCGGACACCGAAAGGCATCCTGTTCTGGCGTGCGCTGCTTCAGGCGCTCGGCGGCATCGGCTTTGTCGTCACCGGGGTGGCGCTGCTGCCGGTGCTGAAGGTGGGCGGGATGCAGCTGTTTCGCACCGAAAGCTCGGAACTGGGCGAGAAGGAGCTGGCCAATGCCGCGCGCTTCGCGCTGGCCACCCTGGTGGTCTACGGGGCGCTGATGGGGGGCTGTTTCCTGGCCTATATCGTGGGGGGCATGTCGGTCTTCGACGCGATCGTGCATGCGATGACGACCCTGTCGACGGGGGGATACTCCAACTATGACGCCTCCTTTGGCCATTTCGACAGCGCATTTTTGCAATATGCGGCCACCCTCTTCATGCTGCTCGGCGGTCTGCCGTTCGCCTGGTATATCCGCGCGATCCTGAAACGCCGCTATTCCAGCGAGCAGATCGGACGCTATCTGCAGTTCCTCGCCGGCGTCATCGCGCTGCTGACGCTCTGGCTGGTCGTCACCTCGCATCTGCCGGTTGAAGTGGCCTTCCGCCAGGTCGCCTTCAACGTGGTCTCGGTTGTGACCACGACCGGGTTCGCCACGGTCGATTACACCGCCTGGGGGTCTTTCGCGGTGGCGGTGTTCTTTGCCATCACCGCCGTCGGGGGCTGTACCGGGTCAACCTCTGGCGGCGCCAAGATGATGCGCTGGGTGGTGTTCTTTCGCACCGCCCGGCAAGAGATCCGGCGGATCCGGCTGCCCCATGTGGTGGGCGTCGCCCGCTATGACGGACGGCCGATCGGGGCGGATGTGGTCGCCGGTGTGACCACCTTTTTCACGCTCTATTTCGGCACCGTTTTCGCCCTGGCCATCGCGCTCAACCTGATCGGGCTGGATTTCCTCACCGCGCTCAGCGGCGCGCTGACGGCGGTGGCCAATGTCGGCCCCGGTGTGGGTGGGATCATCGGGCCGGCGGGCAATTTCGCCCCGCTCGGCGATGGCGCCAAGATGCTGATTTCCGGCGGCATGTACCTGGGACGGCTGGAACTGATGACGGTTCTGGTGATGCTCACCCCGGCCTATTGGCGGGCGTTCTAGGGCATCGTTCATCCGGTCTGAACCAAAACGACAGCTCACCCAACAGAACAAGCCGCGCAAGGGGGCTTGGCTCGCAGGGTCACTTGAGTTCAGGAGATCCAGCCCCGGCCCGCCCTGCCACGGCACCCCAGGAGACGCCGGCCCAAAGCCCAGCAAACTCTTGCTTCAACGCAAATCCGAGAGAAATTTACAGCCGATGCCGCCTCCCGATCCGGGGTGGGGCAGCGTATTTTTTTCGGTTTCCATTCAGGCGGTTCCAGCATGGCGATCTTGCGCGAATTCGTCGATTATCGACAGACTTGGCTCCACATCGGCGGCAGCGAGGACGACGTTTCCGTCGGCTGCGGCGACAGTTTCGAATTCTTCCACCTCGCCCCGGCACCGTGGCGGTCACCGATTTCGCAATCGCCACCGGCTGGATCATGTTGGACGCGGCGGGCTTCAAATCCCTGTCCTTCGCCGACAGCACGGCGGGCGCCGTCGTGACCATGACGGGATCCGACCTGAAGATCGTGCTCGAAGGGCTCTCCACCGCCGATCTGATCGCCTCGGACGTCGTCTTTTTGTGACGCCCTCCAGCGTCCGCGCCCGGCGCCTCAGCCCAGATGCGCCGCGACCCGCCGCTGATGCGGGGCATCGCGGTGTTCGAACAGATAGATCCCCTGCCAGGTGCCCAGCACCGGCCGCCCCCGCGCCACCGGGATCGTCAGGCTGACCGGCAATAGCGCGGCCTTGATATGCGCCGGCATGTCGTCCGGCCCCTCGTAGGTATGGCGCAGATAGGCCATCGACGGATCCGTACTGGGCGGCACCAGCCGGGCAAAGAACGCCTCCAGATCGCCGCGCACCTGCGGATCGGCGTTCTCCTGGATCACCAGCGAGCAGGAGGTATGGCGCACGAACAGCGTCAGCAGCCCCTCGGCCACGCCGGTGCCGCCGACCCAGCGCACAACCTCTGCGGTGACCTCATAAAGGCCGGGGCCGGTGGTGTTCATATGAAATTCGGTCTGCGCCATGACGCCACTAAGGCGCGGCGGGGCGCGCTTTGCAAGGGGGCCGCCCTGTCAGCCTGGTTTGTCGGCGTGACCTGTCGGCCCGCGCCTCAGGGCCAAAGCCGCCAGGGCAATTCGTCGAACCGGTTGCCATAGCAATATTGCCGCGCCATCGCCGTGCTCAGATTGTCGCCCGCGCGCCGCACCGTCAGCGAATACCCTGTCGTGGTATCCGCCCCCGGCGGCGGCGACAGCGCAAAGTGAACCGCCTTGCGCCCCGGCCTCACCGCCGAGGGTCCGACCGGCCGCCAGATATAGATCCGCTGCGCCGCCGGCACCCCCAGAACCGCAGTGGCATAGTCGCCGATGCCGCACCAGTAATCCTGAGCACCCGAACCGACCCGTCCGACCACCTCGTAAACCCCGCCGCCCAGCGCCTGCACCTCGTGACCGTTCACCGCGCGCCAGGCCTGCGCCGCGCCCGGCAGGGCGATCAGCAGCGCCGCCAGCCCCATATGCACCGCCCGGATCATCGGGATCAGGGCCGCACCGGCGGCGGCGCGCAATGCGTCGCGGCCTGCTGCACCGACATGCGATCTCCCGGCCGCAGCCGGTTGAGCACAAAGAACAGCTCGCGCGGTTGCGGCGGCACCGCCTGCGCGTCCAGCGTGAACTGCACCGCCGTGCGGCGGCCCGTGGTCACGCTGGGTCCGCGCCCGCGCAGCACATGGATCTTCGCCGACCAGGGCGCGTTCAGAACCCGCCGGGCATAGTCGGAGGCGCCGCACCAGTACACGTCGGCCGAACCGGCCGTGCGCGCGATCACCTCGAAGGCGACATCGCTGATCGGATAGGCCCGGGTATCGCGCCGCCCGCTGAATGCCTCTGCAGGGATCGGCAAGGCAAGACAGAGGGCGGTCAGCGCCGCCAGTACAGGGGAAATCGGTTTCATCATGTCACAAGGTCTAATGGAAAACACCGGCAGTGTACCGCGAAACGCGGTCGCACGGTAGGGAGGTCGGGTAACGCCTGTGCGAGGGAATGCCGCTGGCCCCGCCCGCTCGGCGGATGCTCGCCCAGCCGAAGCGTTCCGAAAGAAAAAGGCGCCCCGCGGGGCGCCCTCTCGTTACTGATCCAGGAACGACCGCAGCTTCCGCGATCGCGAGGGGTGCTTCAGCTTGCGCAGCGCCTTGGCCTCGATCTGCCGGATCCGTTCGCGGGTCACGCTGAACTGCTGGCCCACTTCCTCCAGCGTGTGGTCGGTGTTCATGCCGATGCCGAAGCGCATCCGCAGAACCCGTTCCTCGCGCGGGGTGAGGCTGGCCAGAACCCGGGTCGTGGTCTCCTTCAGGTTTTCCTGAATGGCGGAATCCAGCGGCAGGACGGCGTTCTTGTCCTCGATGAAATCGCCAAGCTGGCTGTCCTCCTCGTCGCCGATGGGGGTTTCGAGGCTGATCGGTTCCTTGGCGATTTTCATCACCTTGCGAACCTTCTCCAGCGGCATCTGCAGCTTTTCGGCCAGTTCCTCCGGCGTCGGCTCGCGGCCGATCTCATGCAGCATCTGCCGCCCGGTGCGCACCAGCTTGTTGATCGTCTCGATCATATGCACCGGGATACGGATGGTGCGGGCCTGATCCGCGATGGAGCGGGTGATCGCCTGACGGATCCACCAGGTCGCATAGGTGCTGAACTTGTAGCCGCGGCGATACTCGAACTTGTCCACGGCCTTCATCAGGCCGATGTTACCTTCCTGAATGAGATCAAGGAATTGCAGACCGCGGTTGGTGTATTTCTTGGCGATCGAGATCACCAGCCGCAGGTTCGCCTCGACCATTTCCTTCTTGGCCTGACGCGCCTCTTTCTCGCCCTTCTGGACCTGCTGGACGATGCGGCGGAACTCGCTGATGTCGAGGCCGACGTACTGGCCCACCTGGGCCATTTCAGCGCGCAGCTCGCCGACCTTGTCGCTCGAGCGCTCGATGAACATCTTCCAGCCGCGCCCGGCCTTTTGCGCCATGTCCTCCAGCCAGGTCGGGTCCAGCTCGCGGCTGCGATAGGCATCGATGAACTCGCGGCGGTTGATCCGGGCCTGGTCGGCCAGTTTCACCATCGAGCCGTCGATTGCCATCACCCGGCGGTTGATGCCGTAAAGCTGATCGATCAGCGCCTCGATCCGGTTGTTGTGCAAATGCAGCCCGTTGACCAGATGCACGATCTCCGAGCGCAGCTTCTGATAGATGGCCTCATCGGATTTCGAGAAATCACCGGTGTCGCCCAACGTCGCGGCGATACGGCTGTCCTGCATTTCGGACAGCTGAGCATAATCGAGCGAGATCCGCTCCAGCGTGCTCAGCACCTGATCCTTGAGCGCGGCCTCCATCGCGGCCAGCGACATGTTGGCCTGATCCTCTTCCTCGTCATCGTCGTCCTTGGCGATGGGGTTGCCGTCCGCATCCAGCTCCGGACCGCTGTCGGTCTCTGGCTTGCTCGACGCCACCGAGGAGGTGTCGACGATCGGCTCGGCCTCTTCGTCGCCCATCTGATTGCCAAAGGTGGCCTCCAGATCGATCACGTCGCGCAGCAGGATGTCCTCGGACAGCAATTCGTCATGCCAGATGGTGATCGCCTGAAAGGTCAGCGGGCTTTCGCAAAGCCCGGCGATCATCGTGTTGCGGCCGGCCTCGATCCGCTTGGCGATGGCGATCTCGCCCTCGCGGGACAGCAATTCGACGCTGCCCATCTCGCGCAGGTACATGCGCACCGGATCATCGGTGCGGTCCAGCTTTTCGGCCTGCTGGCTGGCCAGCGTGACCTCGCGGGCGCTATCGGTGGTGATGACCTCGGTCGAACCCTTTTGCTCTTCCTCTTCGGCCTCTTCATCCTCGATGATGTTGATGCCCATCTCGGAGAGCATGGACATCACATCTTCGATCTGCTCCGAACTCACCTGATCGGGGGGCAGAACCTGATTGAGCTGATCATAGGTGATGTAGCCTTTCTCGCGGGCCTCGGCGATCATCTTCTTGACCTGGGACTGGCTCATGTCCAGCGTGATTTCCGCGTCCTGGTCCTCGGGTTTCTGGTCCTCGGTGTCCTTGGCTGCCATTCAATGCTCCTGCAGGGGCTTGGGGTGATTCGGTCTGGAACGAATCACTCGAACGATCCGGCGATTCGGTCACCCGTTCACCTGATTGTCCACCTCTATACGTTACAAAAGGCCGCCTCAACGGCCCGAATTCTCAATCTTACTGCGGTTTCGGCGCTGTTAGGCGCGAATCAACCACGCGACCGTCCCCCTCTGGTAAAGTCGATCTTGTCGAACACCTTGTCGCGGTATTCGACATCCGACTTGTCCAGCGCCAGCCCGTTCTCGGCCAGCACCGACTCACTCCCCCCTTCCATCTCGATCCGATAGGATCGCGATCGCGCCTCGGCCGCTTGTCCCAGGCGCCAGGTCATCGCCTCGTCCGCCATCCCGGTCAGCTCCTCCACCGCCTCGGCGACCTCGGCATATAGCCCGCGCCGCGCCTCGAGTTTTGCGAGCTCCTCGGCCAGGGTCATCCGGGCCAGATCGGTTTCGCCGGGTTTGCGCACACAGGGACTGATTGCCACATGGCGCAACCGATAGAGGTTTTCAAGGGCCTCCGGCCCGGCCACGGCAGCGATCGCCGCCTTCAGCTCGCCGGGCGCGGCATCGGCATGGCGCAGGATCACATCGCGCAGCAGGGCGTGATCGCGGTCGGCGCAGGCCATCGCCTCGATCCGGTGCTCGAATTCGCCGATCAGCTCCGGCGCGGCGATCGCCGTGGCCAGGATCACCGCCTCGCGCATATGGGTCTCGGCTTCCTCCCCCGCCGCCACCAGCAGCGAGGATTTGGCGCTGGCCGACGGCGGCAACGGCACCGCCTTGCCGCCCCGCCACGGCTGTGCACGCCATGTTCCGCCGCCCTGGGGCGGCTGTTTCTTCGGGCGGAACAACTCCCAGCGCAGATCCTTGATCGCCTGCCCGTAGTGACTGCGGATCGAGGGGTCGCGGATCGCCTTGATCCGCTCGCGCAGCGTCTTGTCCAGCGCCGCCTTGCGCTCGGGGCTGTCGAAATCCCTGCCTTCAGTTTCGCGCTGCCACAGCAGCCGCACCATCGGCTGCGCCTGATCCAGAACCGCCTGCACCGCCCCGGCCCCCTCTGCGCGCAGCAGATCGTCCGGATCCTGCCCCTCGGGCATCAGCGCAAAGCGCAGCGACTTGCCCGCCTCCAGCAGCGGCAGCGCCAGATCGATCAGCCGCATCGCCGCGCCCAGCCCCGCCTTGTCGCCGTCGAGCGCGATCACCGGCTCGTCCGAGATGCGCCACAGCAGTTGCAGCTGCGTCTCGGTGATGGCGGTGCCCAGCGGCGCCACCGCCGCCTCGAACCCGGCCTCGGCCAGGGCGATCACATCCATATAGCCCTCGGCCACCACCAGCGGCTGGCCCTTGCCCGCCGCCGTCCGCGCCGGCCCGTGGTTGAACAGCGACCGCCCCTTGTCGAACAGCTCGGTCTCCGGGCTGTTGAGATACTTGGCGTTGTCGGTCGGGTCCAGCGCCCGGCCGCCAAAGGCGATCGCCCGTCCACGCGCATCGCGGATCGGGAACATGATCCGGTTGCGGAAGGTGTCATAGGGCTTGCCGCCCTTGTTGGACGGTTTCGCCAGCCCGGCGGCCGCGATCAGCTCGTCCTCCACCCCTTTGTCGCGCAGATGATCCCACAGATTCTGCCAGCCCGGCGGCGCGAGGCCGATCTCCCACCGTTCCAGCGCCGCGGCAGTCAGCCCCCGGCGCGTCAGGTAATCGCGCGCCTCGGCCCCGGCCGCGGTCCTGAGTTGCAGGCGAAAGAATTGCACCGCCTGTTCCATCACCTCGACCAGCTGGCCGCGCCGGTCGGCCTTTTGCTGCGCCCGGGGATCCTGTTTCGGTATCTCCATCCCGGCCTCGCGGGCCAGGATCTCCACCGCCTCGATGAACGAGACATTCTCGGTCTCTTTCACAAAACCGATGGCGTCGCCCTTGGCCTGGCAGCCGAAGCAGTAATAGAATCCCTTGCGATCATCGACGTGAAAGCTGGCGGTCTTTTCATGATGAAACGGGCAAGGCGCCCACATGTCGCCCTTGGCCTGGTTCGATTTACGCGAATCCCAGATCACCTTGCGGCCGACCACCTGCGTAAGCGAGGTGCGGCTGCGCAATTCGTCCAGGAATCCGGGGGGCAGTGACATGGGCGCGATTATCCTCGCATTGGAGAAGCCTGTCCAGAGCGGGCGGCGACACGGACGCCGCCCGGTACATATAGCAGGCGATCAGCGGCGCCTGTGCCCGAGCCTGCCGCGCCAAGGTGCGGGCCGGCGCGACGCGCTGTTCACTGCTTGAGGCAGAGCTCGTTCCAGGCCGCCGAGAGATCCTCGTTTCGGATCACCTTCATCTTCTGCTCATAAACCCAGGGCGCGATCAGCGGGATCGCGTTGTTGTAGTTGTCCGGCCACTCCGGACCGGTCGCCGCGATCGCTTCGGGAACATCGCGTTCCTTGACCCGATCCAGCCGCGCCTGCTGGATCGCCGCCACCACCTGCGCCTGATAGGCACAGCTTTGCTCCTTGCTGTCGGCGGCAAGCGCGGGCGAGGCCAGAAGGGCGGCGACAAGGGTCAGGCGGATCAACATCGGGCAGCTCCTGAATCGGGTCTTTGAATCGGGTCTTTGTCGCCCGCCACCCTAGCCGCGCGCCGCGACCGCTTCCATGGCCGTTTTCAAATCGTGAACCAGTGTCGCAGCCATCGAGCGGAACACCAGGATCAAAAAGGCCCGCTCGCCCACCCGGGTGACCGATCCGGCCATATGCGCCACCTGGCTGCGCACCGTGTGGCCGCGTTTGAAGACAGACCCGCGCAGATCCACCGGCACCAGCCGCGCCAGAACCGCCTCGGCCGCCTCTCCCTCCAGCCGCACGGCGGTCCAGGCATCGCTCTGATCGCTCAGCGCGGCATGGTCTGCCAGCCCCGGATCGGGCGCCGGCCCCAGCAACAGCGCCTGCTCGCGCCCGGCCCAGATCGCCCGCGCGCCGGCCTTGCCGGTGGCGCGGTTCGGGGACGGAAACGCCATGCCATGGGCCGCCTTCAACCGCTCCGACAGCGCCGCGCCCTGCGCCCGATAGGGCAGCAGCGCGGTGATCACGCCCAGATCCTCTTCCCGCGCAGCGACCGATCCGATCTCAAGCGGCAACACCCCGTCACATGGGGATTTCGCAACCAGTTCAGCCACGCACGCGCCCTCCCTTGGGATCGAAGAACACCGGATCGACCACCTCGCACAGCGTCTCGACCCCGCGCAGATGATCGACCATCTTCACCACCTCACCGCGCCGTTCAGGTCCGCGCCGCAGGAACCCCAGCGCCACCATATGCCCCAGCGTCGGCGAATAGGCGGCCGAGGTGACATAACCCTGATCGTTCTCGCGCACCGGCGCCGCGTCCTTCTCGAACAGATGCCCGCCGGCGGTGATCAGCTTTACCGCCCCCACCGGCTTCAGCCCGACCAGCCGCTCCCGCTCGGGGTCCAGCAGCCCGGGCCGCTGGCTCAGCGTCTTGCCGATGCAATCCTTCTTGGCCGAGACCATCCGCCCCATGCCGGCATCGAAGGCGGTGACGCGGCCATGGATCTCGGCATGGGTGATCAGCCCCTTTTCGATGCGCAGAACGTTCAGCGCCTCCATCCCGT
Source organism: Antarcticimicrobium luteum (assembly GCF_004358185.1). GTDB lineage: Bacteria > Pseudomonadota > Alphaproteobacteria > Rhodobacterales > Rhodobacteraceae > Antarcticimicrobium > Antarcticimicrobium luteum. The sequence continues at coordinate 32,211 of NZ_SMUV01000045.1, read as the reverse complement.
AGGCACCGCCGCCCACCCCCTCGGCGCGGGCCACCAGCGCCCGGAACAGGCTGTCGCCAAAGCGCGCCGGCACCGCCAGCTCATAGGCATGTTCGCCCGAGAACGAGATGCGGAACAGCCGCCCTTCCGCCCCCAGCACCTTGACCGGCCCGCAGGCCATGAAGGGCCAGTCCCCGTCCGCCAGCGGATCATCCAGCAGCCCGTTCAGCAAGTCCCGCGATTTCGGCCCGGCGACGGCGAACTGCGCCCATTGCTCGGTGACCGAGGTGAACCGCACATCCAGCTCCGGCCGCAGCCCCTGACTGACAAAATCAAGATGCCGCATCACCTCGCCCGCCGCCGCAGTGGTGGTGGTCATCAGGTAATGCGTATCGCCCAGCCGCGCGGTCGTGCCGTCGTCCATGACCGTGCCGTCCTCGCGCAGCATCAGCCCATAGCGCACCCGTCCCACCTTCAGCGTGCTGAAGGTATTGGAATAGACGAAATCAAGGAATTCCCCCGCGTCCGGCCCCTGTATGTCGATCTTGCCCAGCGTGGAGACGTCACAGACGCCGACCGCCTCGCGCACCATGCTCACCTCGCGGTCGCAGGATTGCCGCCAGGTCTTTTCCCCGGGCGCGGGGAAATAGCCGGGCCGGTACCACAGCCCCGCCTCGATCATCGGCGCGCCGCGTTCGACGCTCGCCCTGTGGCTGGTGGTGAACCGTTCGGGCGCGAACCCCTTGCCCTGCCCGCCGGCGCCCAGCGCCGCGATGGCGATCGGACTATAGGGCGGGCGAAAGGTGGTCGTCCCGGTCTCGGGAATGGCGCGCCCCGTCGCATCCGCCAGAACCGCCAGCGCCGAGACGTTCGAGCTTTTGCCCTGATCGGTGGCCATGCCCTGCGTGGTGTAGCGTTTCATATGCTCGACCGAGCGGTAATTCTCCGCCGCCGCCTGTTTCACATCCTTCACCGTCACGTCGTTCTGGAAATCCAGCCAGGCCCGCCCCTTGCCCGCCACCGCCCAGAGCGGAGCGATGCGACAGGCCTCTTCCTCCGCCGCCGGCAAATCCACCTTGGGCGCGGTCATCCCCAGCGCCTCCAATGCGCCGCGCGCCGCCCCGGCCCCCTCGCGCAGACAGGCCAGGGTCGCAAAGGTGCCGTTGCAGGCGCCCGCCGCGATCATCCCCGGCACCGCGCCGGGCGTGGGCACGAAGGCGGCGATGTCGTCCCGCCAGACCGGCCGCGCGTTCATGTGACAGCTCAGATGGACGCTCGGGTTCCAGCCCCCCGACATCGCCAGGCAATCGGTGTCCACCCGTGCCTCACCGGCGGGCGAGCGCAGGGTGATCGCCTCCAGCGCCAGACGCCCCACGCTGCCGACCACCTGCGCGCCGCGATGCACCTCGAACAGGTCCGATCCCGGCGCATCCTCGCGGCTGTCGATCACCGCGACCACATCCACCCCGGCCCGGACCAGATCCCGCGCCGTCCGGTGGGCGTCGTCGTTGTTGGCAAAGACACTCACCGCGCGCCCCGGGCTCACCCCCCAGCGGTTGAGATAGGCGCGCACCGCGCCGGCGGTCATGATCCCCGGCCGGTCGTTGTCGGGAAAGGCGACCGGCCGCTCCAAAGCGCCCGCCGCCAGCACGGAGCGTTTCGCCACGATGCGCCAGAAACACTCCAGCGGCAGCCCCTCGGCCCGCGCCCGGTGGTGCCCCACCCGCTCCAGCGCCGCAAAGGTGCCCTGATCATAGGCCCCGGCGACGGTGGTGCGCGCCATCAGCCGCACGTTCTCCATCGCCGCCAGCTCGTCCAGCACCTCGGCGGCCCATTCGTGACCCGGACGCCCCTCGATCGTGTGGGTCTCGGCCAGCAGCCGGCCGCCCATTCGGGCCTCCTCGTCGGCCAGGATCACATCCGCCCCGGCCCGGCCCGCGACCAGCGCGGCCATCAGCCCGGCGGGCCCCGCCCCGATCACCAGAAGATCGCAGAACGCATAGGCGCGCTCGTAGCGATCCGCATCCGGCACCCCCGACAGCGCCCCCAGACCGGCGGCGCGCCGGATCGCCGGTTCATAGAGCTTTTCCCAGAACGCCTTCGGCCACATGAAGGTCTTGTAGTAGAACCCCGCGCCAAGGAACGGCGCCGCCAGATCGTTCAGGCCCAGCAGGTCGTATTTCAGCGACGGCCAGGCGTTCTGGCTGCGCGCCTCCAGCCCCTCATAGATCTCCTGCACCGTGGCGCGCGTATTGGGCGCCCGCCGCCCGCCCCGGCCGATGGTGACCAGCGCGTTGGGCTCCTCGCTTCCCGCCGTCAGGATGCCGCGCGGGCGGTGGTACTTGAACGACCGCCCCACCAGCTTCACCCCGTTGGCCAGCAGCGCCGAGGCCAGCGTATCGCCCTCCAGCCCCGCGTACCGCACCCCGTCGAACCGGAACGGGACCGAGCGCGAGCGGTCCAGCAGCCCCTTGCCCGCCACCCTCATCGCGCCGCCTCCGCGGCCAGCCGCGCCTCCAGCACCGCATGGGTGACCGTATCGCGCCGCACCTCCAGCCAGGCGCCGCAACCGTCGGCGTGATACCACAGATCCCGCGTCTCGCCCGCCGGGTTGTCGCGCAGGAACACGTACTCGTCCCAGGCCTCCGCGCCCGCATCTGGCTCCGGCCGGTCCAGCGCCACCGCGGCGCCCTTGTAATAGAATTCCCGGCGATCCCGGTCGCCGCAGAGCGGACAGGTGATCCTCATCGCGCGCGCCCCTGCTTCTTCTTTGCGGACATACTCAAATCCGGCGCCGACACCCGCGCCTCAGTGCAGATTATGCTGCGCACCGGTCCCCTCCTCGTCCATGATCCCAAACCCGGTTCGGAACCGGTCCAGCCGGAACCCCGCCGCCGCCTCATGTGGCCGCCCGGTCGCCATCAGATGGGCGAAACAATGGCCCGAGCCGGGCACCGCCTTGAACCCGCCATAGCACCAGCCGCAATTGAGATAGAGCCCCTCGATCCCGGTCTTGTCGATGATCGGCGAGCCGTCGGGCGACATGTCCATGATGCCGCCCCAGCTGCGCAGCACCCGCGCCTTGCCGATCATCGGCATCAGCGCCATGCCCGCCTCCATCACATGTTCCACCGCCGGCAGGTTCCCCCGCGCAGCATAGGAGGCATACATGTCGATGTCGCCGCCGAACACCAGTCCGCCCTTGTCGGACTGGCTGATATAGAAATGCCCCATGCCGAAGGTCACCACCGTGTCGATCACCGGCTTCAGCCCCTCGGTGACAAAGGCCTGCAAGACATGGCTCTCGATCGGCAGGCGCATCCCCGCCATCGCCGCCACCTGGCTGGAGCGGCCAGCAACCACGATGCCCACCTTCTTTGCCCGGATCGCGCCCCGGCTGGTCTGCACCCCGGTGACCGCACCGTTCTTCACCTCGATCCCGGTGACCTCGCAGTTCTGGATCAGATCGACGCCGCGCATATCCGCGCCGCGGGCATAGCCCCAGGCCACCGCGTCATGCCGTGCCGTGCCGCCGCGCGGATGGTAGAGCCCGCCCCGGACAGGAAAGCGCCCGTTGTCGAAGTCGAGATAGGGCAGCATCTTGCGCACCCCGCCCCGGTCCAGCAGGATCGCGTCGTCGCCCTGGTTCAGCATCGCGTTGCCGCGCCGCGCATAGGCATCGCGCTGGCCGTCGGAATGGAACAGGTTGATGACCCCGCGCTGCGAATGCATCACGTTGAAATTCAGATCCTGTTCGAGCCCCTCCCACAGCTTGAGGGAATGCGAATAAAACTCCGAATTGCCCGGCAACCCGTAATTCGCCCTCACGATGGTGGTGTTGCGCCCGATATTGCCGCCGCCGAGATAGCCCTTTTCCAGCACCGCGATGTTTCTCAGCCCATGTTCGCGGGCCAGGTAATAGGCGGTGGCCAACCCATGCCCGCCGCCGCCGATGATGACGATGTCGTACTCGGGTTTCGGCGCCGGGTCGCGCCAATGGGCTTTCCACCCCTTGTTGCCGGTCAGCCCCTCCCTGAGGACCCGCAGCCCGGAAAATCGCATCTCAGCCTCCTGACAGTTCGGCACGCGGCGGCGCGCCGGGCCATGCCGACACTAACATCACCGCAAGGCGGCACCAGCCCCAGATTTTCGACAAAGCCGTGTTCACCAGCGACACCGGGCGGGTCTTTTGGCGACCCGCCGGGGATGGGCGGAACGGATTGTACGAAATGCCGCCGAAACACCCTGGTTCCGGCGCCGCATCCCCCTCATGCCAGGCGGATCAAAGGCCCTTGGCGCGATAGCTTGCCGCCACCTTGCCGATCGAGACGATATAGGCGGCGGTGCGCAGATCCTCGACGTCGGCGCGATCGTGCCAGACCTCGCGCATGGACTGATAGGCGATCCGCATGGTGTCATCGAGCCCCGAGCGCACCAGCTCCAGCTCATCGGCACCGCGCAGGTATTTCTGTTTGAAATCCGGGCTCGGCGACCAGGTCTTGCCCAGCGCGTCGCTCAGGGATTCCAGCTGCTCCACCACCAGCTGGTGCCGGGCCTCCTCCTGACGGCGCTGCATCCGGCCAAAGCGGATGTGGCTGAGGTTCTTGACCCACTCGAAATAGGACACCGTGACGCCGCCGGCGTTGGCATACATGTCGGGAATGATCACCACCCCCTTGTCCCGCAGAATCTCGTCCGCACCGGCGGTCACCGGCCCGTTGGCCGCCTCGATGATCAGCGGCGCCTTGATTTTATGGGCGTTGGTCAGGTTGATCACCCCTTCGAGCGCGGCCGGGATCAGAATATCGCACTCATGCTCAAGCACCGCCGCCCCTTCGGCGGTATGGGTGGCGTCCGGGTATCCGGTGACACCGCCGTGGCGCGCGATCCAGTGATGTACCGCCTCAACGTCCAGACCGCTGTCGTCGTAAAGCGCGCCGTCGTGTTCGATGATCCCGGTGATCCGCGCGCCATCCTCCTGCCCCAGGAACTTGGCGGCGTGATAGCCCACGTTGCCCAGCCCCTGCACGATCACCCGCTTGCCGTCGAGCCCGCCCGAGAGCCCGGCCTTCTCCGCATCGCGCGGATGGCGGAAAAATTCGCGCAGCGCATATTGCACCCCGCGGCCCGTCGCCTCGACCCGCCCGGCGATGCCACCCGCGTTCAGTGGCTTGCCGGTGACGCAGGCGCGCGCGTTGATGTCGGTCGTGTTCATCCGCGCGTACTGGTCCGCGATCCAGGCCATCTCGCGCTCGCCTGTGCCCATGTCAGGGGCCGGCACGTTCTGGCTGGGGTTGATCAGATCCCGCTTTGCCAGCTCATAGGCGAAACGCCGGGTGACCAGCTCCAGCTCGTGCTCGTCATACTGGCGCGGGTCGATGCACAGCCCCCCCTTGGAGCCGCCGAAGGGCGCCTCGACCAAAGCGCATTTATAGGTCATCAGCGCCGCCAGCGCCTCGACCTCGTCCTGGTTCACCGCCATCGCGTAACGGATGCCGCCCTTGACCGGCTCCATATGTTCCGAATGCACCGAGCGATAACCGGTAAAGGTCTGGATCTGGCCGCGCAGGCGCACGCCGAAACGTACCGTGTAGGTCGCGTTGCACACGCGGATCTTTTCCTCCAGACCCGGCGGCAGATCCATGATCGCCGCCGCCCTGTTGAACATCAGATCCACGCTTTCGCGAAAACTCGGTTCCTGCCGAACCATGGTACGCCTCCTTGCCGCCTGAGCATTTGACCCGCGACTCGCCAAACGGGCCCGTTCCCGAAGCAGACTAGGCACTTCGTTCGCAGGCTGCGACCTTTTTAAGCATTCAGGTATTTAAAGACATCTTCCCAACCGCTTCGGCCGCCATGGGCGACCGCTTCGGGGGCCGTGAGCGACCGCTTCGAGGACCGCAAAACCCTCCTCCACGGCGCGCCCGGACGCTGGCCGCGCATCCCCTGAAAAACCCCGCCTTCGCCCAACTTAAGCCATGATTTCGGGCGAAAACCGCCTTGGTGACCTGTGTTCCGGGACCACCCGGCCCGTGCAACAGTCCGAGCGAGGAGCCCATGCGTTTCAAATTGCCGAAACAGCGCCTTGGTGGCAACGAACCGGTCCGGCAGGCGCGCTGGCTGGGCCGCCATGCGCGGCACTTTGCCCGCAGCGAGGATGGCTCGCTGATCGTGTTCGCGGTCTATGTCTTTCTGATCATCCTGATGTTCGGCGGCATCGGCATCGACCTGATGCGGTTCGAACGCGACCGCGCCAACCTGCAATATACCATGGACCGCGCCGTTCTGGCCGCCGCCGACCTCGACCAGACCCTCGATCCCGAAACGGTGGTGCGCGACTATCTCGCCAAAGCCGGGATGAGCGATTTTCTGACCAGCGTCACCGTCGACGAGGGACTGAGCTATCGCACCGTCTCGGCCTCGGCGTCCTCCACCATCGCGACGCAGTTCATGCACATGACCGGCGTCGACACCCTGACCGCGCCGGCGGCGAGCACCGCCGAGGAGCGCATCGACGGGGTCGAGATCTCGCTGGTTCTGGACGTGTCCGGCTCGATGAACAGCAACAGCCGGCTGACCAACCTCAAGGCCGCGGCAAGGGACTTCGTCGACACGATGGCCGACAACACCAAGGACGGCGACATGTCGATTTCGATCGTCCCTTATGCCACCCAGGTCTCGACCCCGGCGGCGTTCCTGAGCAAATTCAACGTGACGCAGGAGCAGACCTATTCCAACTGCGTGAATTTCGAGTCCTCCGATTTCGACACCACCGCGATCGACACCTCCGCCGAGCTGAAGCGGACGATGCATTTCGACCCCTGGCACACCTACGACGGGCGCAGCTACGATCCCAAACGGCTGGTGTCCCGGCCGGTCTGCGAAGACGCTGAAGCGCGCGAGATGGTGGTGCTGCAAAAGGATCGCGAAACGCTGAAGACTTTCATCTCCAACCTCTCGGCACAGGGCAACACCTCGATCGACATTGGCATGAAATGGGGCGCCGCGCTGCTGGACCCCAGCCTGAATCCGGTGGTGACCGGCCTGATCGGCGAGGGCACGGTCTCGCCGGATTTCTCGGCCCGGCCGGAAGCCTTTGCCTCCGGCGCGACGCTGAAGGTAATCGTGCTGATGACCGACGGCCAGAACACCAGCCAGTACTATGTCGAGGATGAATTCCGTGCCGGCGATTCCACCGTCTGGTGGAACGATCAGGAGGAGAAATACTCGGTCTATTTCGGTCTCGACAGTTTTGACGAGGACCGCGACGGCATCACCGACGAACCCCGCTTCTTCTGGCCGTGGAACGACAGCTGGAACGACCACGCCTATGGCAACGGCACCTATGAGGAAACGCACTATGAAAAAGAATGCGAATCCTACAAGCGGAACGGACGCTGCCGGCGCTACACCACCGTGGAAACCACCATCACGGTGAGCGAGCCCGGCTCCGCCGAGATTCTGACCTATGGCGAGCTCTGGGCCCGCACAAGCCTGGCCTGGAATGCCAAGAACAACTACCCCTGGTCGATGGCCAGTCAGGCCTGGAACGACTGGTACTACGGCGCCTTCAATGACGTGAACAGCACCACCAAGGACACAAGGACCAAGGCGATCTGCGACGCCGCCAAGGCCGAAGGCATCATCGTCTTCACCATCGGCTTCGAAGCCCCCTGGAGCGGGTTGGAGGTGCTCAAGGATTGCGCCAGTTCCTCCAGCCATTTCTTTGACGTGGAGGGGCTGGAGATCTCCGACGCCTTCGCTTCGATCGCCTCGTCGATCCGCAAGCTGAGGCTGACGCAATGATCGGGCGGCTGGGGATCGGACGGCTGGGCAGATCGCTGCGCCGGTTCTGGCGGGACGAGGACGGCAACGCCACGATCGAGTTTGCCATCACATTTCCGGCGATCATCACCATCCTGCTGTCCGGGCTCGAGTTGGGGTTCGTCACGCTGCAGCATTCCATGCTGGAACGGGCGATGGATCTGACCGTGCGGGACATCCGCCTGGGCACCGGCACCGCGCCGCAGCATGACGACATCAAGGCCATGATCTGCGGTCGCGTCGGTTTCATCAGCGATTGCAGCAGCAGCCTGCGACTGGAGATGATCCAGGTCGATCCGCGGGCCTGGTCCGGGATCAGTGCCGATCCCGACTGTACCGACAAATCCGAAGATGTGTCGCCGGTGCGTAATTTCGAGAACGGGCAGGAGAACGACCTGATGATCCTGCGGGCCTGCGCCAAGATCGACCCGGTCTTTCCCACCACCGGGCTGGGAAAGAACATGGTCAAGGATGCCTCCGGCCAATACGCGCTGACCTCGACCACCGTTTTCGTGCAGGAGCCGAGGTGACCCAGATGCGCACGCGCCTTCTTGCCCTGCTCCGCCGGTTCCGGGATGAAACACGCGGCAGCGTGTCGGTGGAATTCGTGATCGTGATGCCGTTCCTGTTCTGGGCCTTCATGGCCACCTACGTCTATTTCGACGGCTACCGGCAGAGCGCGCAGAACCTCAAGGCCGCCTATGCGATCGGCGACATGATCTCGCGCGAGACCGAGGACATTAACAGCACCTATATCGACAGCATGCAGAAGGTGCTGGGGCTGATGACCCGGTCGTCCGAGACGGTGAAGCTGCGGGTCACGGTGGTCCGCTGGGACGAGGGCGACAATCGCTATTATGTCGTCTGGTCCGAGCCCCGGGGCTATACCAGCGCGCGCGCCGATTCAGACATGGCCGAGATCGCCGGTCTCCTGCCGGTCATGCCGGACGGTGAACGCGTCATCCTGATCGAGACACGCTCGGTCTATGAACCGGTCTTCGATATCGGCATGAGCGACAAGATTCTGGACAATTTCGTCTTTACCCGGCCCCGCTTCGGGCCACAGATCAAGTGGGCGGCCGGTTAATCGCGTTCCGCCAGCAGCGCCGACAGAACCTCCGACATCGCCTTGGTCTGCGCTGCCGCGGTCACCCCGCCGATCCCCACGCGCCGGCCCAGCCGCCACCACAGGCCCGGCCGCCAGGTGCGCACGCCGGGCGCGCGCGTACGGATCAGGAACCCGTTGGACGGTTTGAAGGCAAAGACGCCGCGCTCCAGCCCCTCGATCTCGTCGATCGCGGCGATGCGGGTGCCATCACTGCTGCGCAGTTCGGTCCGGGTCAGCTCGATCCGCGCGCTGGTGCCGCGCCGCATCATCTCCGCCAGCCACAGCGCGCCCGCCCCGATCGCCAGCAGGAACCCCTGCCAGGCCAGCGCCGGCGGCGTGGCAAAGGCGACATAGACCAGCAGCCCGCCGAACCCCAGCAGCACACCGACGCCCAGCCAGCGGCGCATCGCCGAGACCTTAACCGTCATCAGAATGTCGTCCTCCATGGGCCCCTCCGGCTGCCTGCGTCGGCGGGCTTATCCGAATTCTCGGGGCGCGAACAGCCAAATCCGCCGGGCCCGCCGGTTCCTGCCCTTCCGCCCGAACCGTGCATGACCGCACAGGCCCCGTGCCGCCCCGGATGGTTGCCCGTCTCTTCGTCCCGCCTATGTTCATTCCCGAACACAAGTGTGGAGACCCCCATGTCCCTCAGACCCACCATCGAGACCCGCCGCGCGATACCCGCGTTGGAGGGCGCCGGCGTCAAGCTGCATCGCGCCTTCGGTTTTCAGGATCCGTCCGAACTGGACCCCTTTTTGCTGTTCGACGATTTCCGCAACGAGCGCCCCGAGGATTTCATCCGCGGCTTTCCCTGGCACCCGCATCGCGGGATCGAGACCATCACCTATGTGCTCTCGGGCACGGTCGAGCATGGCGACAGCCTCGGGAACAGCGGCACGCTGGGCGCGGGCGACGTGCAATGGATGACCGCCGGTCGCGGCATCCTGCATCAGGAGATGCCCAAGGGGAACGCGCGCGGGCAGATGCACGGGTTCCAGCTCTGGGGCAACCTGCCGGCCGCGCAGAAGATGACCGCGCCGCGCTATCAGGACGTGCAGGGCACCGAGATCCCCGAGGTGATCGACGATGACGGCACACGGGTGAAGGTGATCGTGGGCGAGTTCTGGGGCAAGCGCGGCCCGGTCGACGGCATCGCCGCCGATCCGCAATACCTGGACGTCTTCGTGCCCGCAGGGGTGAAAAAGACCTTCCGCATCGATACTTACCGCCGCGCCTTCGCCTATATTTTCGACGGCACGGCCGCCTTTGCCGATGCCTCCGCGCCCGGCGGCGTCCTGCTGGAAAAGGAGGTCGCGGGGCAAGAGGTGAACATCCGTGATCTGTCGGGCGACCGCACCCTCGTGCGCTTCGGCAGCGGCGACGAGATCACCGTTCAGGCCGGCCCCGAGGGCGTGCGGTTTCTACTGATCTCGGGTGCGCCGATCGCCGAGCCGGTAGCCTGGCACGGACCCATCGTGATGAACACCCAGGAAGAGCTGATGCAGGCGATGCGCGACCTGCGCAACGGCACCTTCATCAGCCCGGCGCACTAGAACGGCGCCATCGGCCGTCCCCGCCGCCGCCCTCCGCCCCAAACCCGGTCGCGCCCCAGGCGCGGCCGGGCTTTTTTATGGCGGGCCAGGTCCGTTTTCGGTGTATACTCCCCCTGCCTCGGCGCATTTCACCGGGGAACGCGAATTTCAAAGGAAAACATTTTTGCATTGAAAGGGATCGGCCATGGCCGCCAAAACCGCTCAGGATCTCGTCAACAGTTCCGTCGTCCAGAAATATATCGAGGCGATCGACAAGGATGCCCTGGAGGCGCTGAAGACCGCCAAGACGGTACTCTCCTCCTCGACCGTGAAACTCTACTCCTCCACCACGCTCGGCGCCTACAAGGCCGATCGCGATCGCCTCGACAAGTGCCTTGGCGATTTCAACGCGGCCTGGAACAAGGTCGTCTTCGGCAAGGCCGGGGATTCCAAGGAGCTGATCAAGACATACACGAAATACGTGCTTGCCCTGACCGTTCTTGAAGAGGCCAACGCCAAGCATGGGGCGATGATGACCGCCGGCTTCGCGGCGCTGGCCGCGACCCTGCTGAACCTGCTGGCCAGTTGGATCGCCGAGATGCACAAGCGCTGCAAGGCGCTGGAGAAAGAGCTCAAGGAGTTGGAAAAACTCCTGAAAAAGGCCAAGCGCGAGGTGACCGAGGCGAAATGGCAGACCGGGCTGAACATCGCGGTGACCGCGGTGTCCTTCTGCCTCGGCCCGGTCGGCTGGGGGGCCCGGATCGGGGTGGCCCTGGGGGGTGTCGCGGTGCATTCGGTGATCGACGGCGCCCTTGGGCCCAGTTCAGGCAGCCCGCTGGGCGCCGCCAATACCGTGGCGGGCGAATCCGTGGAGCTTGCCGACAAGCTGTCCAAGGGGTCAAAGAAGCTGACCGGCGCGGCCTCTGCGGTGCTCACGCTCAAGATGGACACCGACGAGATCGGGCAGGCCGAAAAGATCGTCAAGGAGGTTCGCAAGAAGCTGAACGCGGTGGCCTCCGAATACGACCGGCTGGCGCGCGCCACAGTGAACTGGAAAACCGACATCGCCAAGGTCGAGAAACAGGCCGACGCGGCGCTGAAAACGTACAGATCCGAGGTCAAAAAGTTCAAATCGCACGAGAAGGAGCGCCAGGGCCTGCTCAAGGAGTTCAAGCAGTGGAAATAGTCCCCGTCGCGGACTTACAGGCCCACCGCCTTGCGCACCATGTCCCAATAGATCGTCTCGACCTGCTCCAGTGACAGCCGCCCGCCGGCGCGATACCAGGTGTTGACCCCGTTCAGCATGGCGATCACCGCCAGCGTGGCGATCTTGGTATCGGCCACGTCAAAGACGCCCGCCGCGACCCCGCGTTTCAGGATCGATTCCAGCGCATCCTCGTAGCGCCCGCGCAGATCGCTGATCGCGGCGTGGTTCTCGGGCGTCAGGTTGCGCAGCTCCATATAGGCGATGAACACCTCGTCCGGGCGTTCCAGATGAAACCGGATGTGAAACCGCGTGAAGGTCTCCAGGGCTGCGCCCGGGTCCGGCACCTGCGACCGGGCGGCCCAGGTCGCCAGCAACTCGCGCATGTGATCCTGCATCAACCCGAACAGCAGGCTTTGCTTGTCCGGAGTGTAGTTATAGAGCGCGCCGGCCTGCACCCCGACCTCGCGCGCGATCTGGCGCATCGAGACGGCGGCATAGCCGTGCCGCGCGAACAGCCGCAGCGCCGCGTCCTGAATGCGCGGGCCGGTGATGTCGGAATGGGAACCTGCTGTGCGTGCCATCAAGGAAACGCTATCTGAACGTTTGTTCAGAAAAAACCCCCCGCTTGCGCCTTTTGCCCGCAACGGGCATGAAAGAGCGCACCCTGTCCCCGGATCGCCCATGTTTCAGCCGCGCCTCTTCGCCCTCTCCGCTCCGATCGCCCTGTTCGGTCTGGCCCTGACGCTCGTCGCCGCCGCCGGCTGCACCCGCACCGTGCCCGAGCTGGACCAGACCCGCACCGACGCCCTGCGCGACGCCCCCTATCCGGCGCTGGTCCCACTGGGGCCGCTGCTGGCCACCGGCGCGGCCGAGCCGGACAGCGCCGAACGTCTGGAACGCGAGATGGCCTGGCGCAGCGCCCGGCTCAAATCGCGGGCAGATCGTCTGCGGGCGGCGCAGCCCGAGTAAGCCGCGGCGCGCCCGCCGTTGCACCGCCAACCCGAACCGGATAAGGCACGCAGCAACAAAAGACAGCACGAGGGACACGCGACGATGACTGAAGCTCTGCGCCTTGGAATCGCCGGTCTGGGCACGGTCGGTGTGGGTGTCGTCCGCATCCTGCGCAAACAGGCCAGGCTGCTGGAGGTCCGCACCGGACGCCGGATCGAGATCGTCGCGGTCAGCGCCCGCGACGCCGGCAAGGACCGCGGCGTGACCCTGTCGGGCTATGCCTGGGAAACCGACCCGGTGGCGCTGGCCCGGCGCGACGATATCGATGTCTTCGTCGAGCTGATGGGCGGCTCCGACGGCGCCGCCAAGGCGGCGACCGAGGCGGCGCTGGCCAGCGGCAAACATGTGGTCACCGCCAACAAGGCGCTGCTGGCGCTGCACGGCCAGGCGCTGGCGGAACAGGCCGAGGCGGCGGGCCTCTCGATCCGCTACGAGGCGGCGGTCGCCGGTGGTATTCCGGTGGTCAAGGCGCTGACCGAGGGGCTGGCCGGCAACGAGATCACCCGGGTGATGGGGGTGATGAACGGCACCTGCAACTATATCCTGACCCGCATGCAGGCCACCGAACAGGGCTACAATGCCCTCTTCGAGGAGGCCAGCAAACTGGGTTATCTGGAGGCCGACCCGAACCTCGACGTCGGCGGCATCGATGCCAGCCACAAGCTGGCGATCCTGGCCTCGATCGCCTTTGGCACCAAGGTGAACTTCGACGGGGTCGAGATCGAGGGCATCCAGCGGGTGACGCTGGAGGATATCCGCCAGGCCGCCGACATGGGCTATCGCATCAAGCTGCTGGGCGTGGCGCAGCGCAGCCCGCGCGGGCTGGTGCAGCGCATGCAGCCCTGCCTGGTGCCGGCGAATTCGCCGCTGGGCCAGCTCGAGGGCGGCACCAACATGGTGGTGATCGAGGGCGACGCGGTCGAGCAGATCGTACTGCGCGGTCCCGGCGCGGGCGAGGGTCCGACCGCCAGTGCGGTGCTGGGCGACATCTGCGATCTGGCGCGCGGCTGCCGCTTGCCGGTCTTTGGCCAGCCCGCCACCACGCTGGAAGAGGCGCGGCCGGCACAGACCGGCCTGCCCGCGCCCTATTACCTGCGCATGTCGCTGCTGGACAAACCCGGCGCGCTGGCCAAGGTGGCCGCGATTCTGGGCGAGGCCGGCGTGTCGATCGACCGGATGCGGCAGTACAGCCATTCCGAGGCCGCCGCCCCGGTGCTGATCGTGACCCACAAGACCACCCGCGCCGCGCTCAACCAGGCGCTCGAGGCGATGGGCAAGACCGACGTGGTGGCCTCCGAGCCGGTGGCACTGCGCATCGAACACCTCTGAGCCGCCCCGGCCCGGGCCGCGGGCCTTGCGGCCCCTGCCCCGGGCGGGGTATCGACACATTAATATTATGACACAGGATATTCTCATGACCGCCAAGGACACCCAAGCCATCTTCGAGGACCGGATGCTGTCACTGGGTCTGGCCCGGGTCGCCGAACAGGCGGCGCTGGCTTCGGCGCCGCTGATCGGGCGCGGCGATGAAAAGGCCGCCGATCAGGCCGCCGTCAACGCCATGCGCGAACAGCTCAACCTTTTGGACATCGCCGGCGTCGTGGTCATCGGCGAGGGCGAGCGTGACGAGGCGCCGATGCTCTTCATCGGCGAAGAGGTGGGCACCGGCAACGGCCCCGGCGTCGATATCGCGCTGGACCCGCTGGAGGGCACCACGCTGACCGCCAAGGATATGCCCAACGCGCTGACCGTGATCGCCATGGGGCCGCGCGGCTCGATGCTGCACGCACCGGACACCTATATGGACAAGCTCGCCGTCGGCCCCGGCCTGCCCGAGGGCGTGGTCACCCTGGACATGAACCCGTCGCAACGAGTCGAGGCGCTGGCGACCGCCAAGGGCTGCAAGCCCTCCGACATCACCGTCTGCATTCTCGAGCGTCCGCGCCACGAGACGATGATCGCCGAGGTGCGCGGCACCGGCGCGGCGATCCGCCTGATCACCGATGGCGATGTCGCCGGCGTCATGCACTGCGCCGAGAGCGAGATCACCGGCATCGACATGTACATGGGCTCCGGCGGCGCGCCCGAGGGCGTGCTGGCGGCCTCGGCGCTGAAATGCATGGGCGGGCAGATCTATGGCCGGCTGCTGTTCCGCAACGACGATGAAAAGGCGCGCGCGGCCAAGGCCGGGATCACCGACCTCGACCGCATCTATTCGCGCGACGAGATGGTGACGCAGGACGTGATCTTTGCCGCCACCGGGGTCACCGGCGGCACCCTGCTGCCGGGGATCAAACGGACGCCCGGCTGGGTCGAGACCACGACGCTTCTGATGCGCTCGAAAACCGGGTCGGTGCGGCGGATGCAGTATCGTACGCCGGTCTGAACAAGGCCGGTCCGGGATCGCCCCGGGCAAACCGGCTTGCGCCGGGGCCTTCGGCGGGGATATTTTCAGTCAGTAAACGAGGCCGGTCCGGGATGGTCCGGCCTTGATAATTTGGAGGTGAGCAAGTGGCATTCCTAGGCGTGAAGTCTTCGCTGACCGGGCGGCGCTGGACCGGGCCGTCGGTCGAGATGGACCGCGCCGCCGAGGCGATGGCGCAGGCCACCGGCCTGCCGCGCCCGCTGTGCCAGGTGCTGGCCCGCCGCGGTGTGCCGGTGCAGGAGGCCGAGCCATTCCTGGCGCCGCAGTTGCGCGACCTGCTGCCCGATCCGCGGGCGCTGAGGGATATGGAGGCCGCCGCCGCACGCTTGGTCGACGCGGTGAAGCGCGGCCAGCGCATCGCGGTCTTTGCCGATTACGACGTTGACGGCGGCAGTTCCGCCGCGCTGCTGTTGAGCTGGCTGCGGGCGATGGGGCACGATGCGACGCTTTATATCCCCGACCGGATCGACGAGGGCTATGGCCCGAATGAGCCGGCGATGCGCGATCTTGCCGCAAGGCACGACCTGATCGTCTGCGTTGATTGCGGCACCCTCAGCCACGGACCGATCGCCGCCGCGAAAGGCGCCGATGTGATCGTCCTGGACCACCACCTGGGCGGCGAGACGCTGCCCGAGTGCGTCGCCGTGGTGAACCCGAACCGGCAGGACGAAAGCGGCGATCTGGGTTATCTCTGCGCCGCCGGCGTGGTGTTCCTGATGCTGGTCGAGGCGCGGCGCCAGCTGCGCGAGGGTGGCGCAGCCACCGGCCCCGACCTGATGGCGATGCTTGATCTGGTGGCGCTGGCGACGGTGGCCGACGTGGCGCCGTTGATCGGGGCCAACCGGGCGCTGGTCCGGCAAGGCCTGCGGGTGATGGCGCAGCGCCAGCGCCCCGGACTGGTGGCGCTGGCGGACGTGGCCCGGATGGATTCGGCGCCAAACAGCTATCACCTGGGGTTCCTTCTGGGGCCGCGGGTCAACGCCGGCGGGCGCATCGGCAAGGCCGATCTGGGCGCGCGGCTGCTGGCCACGCAGGACCCGGCCGAGGCCCGGTCGCTGGCCGAACGCCTGGACCAGCTCAACACCGAGCGGCGCGAGATCGAGGAGGCGGTGCGCGCCGCCGCCATGGAACAGGCCGAGGAACGCGGCTTTGACGCGCCGCTGGTCTGGGCCGCAGGCGAGGGCTGGCATCCCGGCGTGGTGGGCATCGTCGCCTCGCGCCTGAAGGAGGCCGCCAATCGCCCGGCCGTGGTGATCGGGCTGGACGGCGGCGAGGGCAAGGGCTCCGGCCGCTCCGTCTCCGGCATCGACCTCGGCGCCGCGATCCAGCGGCTGGCGGGCGAAGGGCTGCTGCTGAAGGGCGGCGGGCACAAGATGGCCGCCGGTCTGACCGTGGCGCGCGACCGGCTGGAGGAGGCGATGGAACGCCTCTCCGAGCTGCTGGCGCGGCAGGGCGCGGGCCAGGCGGGCCCGGCCGATCTAAAGCTCGACGGCACGCTGATGCCCGGCGCGGCGACGGTGGAGCTGATCGAGCGGATCGAACAGGCCGGCCCCTTCGGCGCCGGCGCCCCGGCCCCGCGCTTTGCCCTGCCCGATCTGCAGATCCGCTTTGCCAAACGGGTCGGCGCGGCGCATCTGAAACTCTCGCTCAGCGATGGGATGCAGGGCAAGCTGGAGGCCATCGCCTTCGGCGCCTTCGACAGCGATCTCGGCCCGCGCCTGGAGGGGCATGGCGGCGCCCGCTTCCACCTGGCCGGGCGGCTGGAGATCAACAGCTGGGGCGGCCGCCAGAGCGTACAGCTGCGCCTCGACGACGCTGCCGAGGCCTAGGGCGCACCAGCGCGACACCCGGTCTGCCCGGGCGCGAAAAATCTGCCGCCCGTCGCGGATTTTGTCTTGCGGGGTGCGGCGCGATTGCCTAAAGAACCGCTCACCACAGCGTGGCCCGTTCGTCTATCGGTTAGGACGCCAGGTTTTCAACCTGGAAAGAGGGGTTCGATTCCCCTACGGGCTGCCACTTTCCCCGCCCACCCGGAAATCGCATTCAATCGCAGCGCTTTAGCGCCCGCAGCCCATGGTTTCGAATGCCTGGGACATGGCGCGCGCCCGGCCCCGCCCCGCCGCATCGCCCGCGAAATTCTTCCCGCCCCCCTCTTGCGTCCCGCCGCGCAATTGCATAGTCAGGCGCACACCACGATGTGGCCCGTTCGTCTATCGGTTAGGACGCCAGGTTTTCAACCTGGAAAGAGGGGTTCGACTCCCCTACGGGCTGCCATTTCTCCCCGATCCGAACGACGCACCGCCCCCGGGTTTCGCCCGTGCGTCACGCAGGCCCAAAACGCGGCAATCCTTTGGGAACCGCCGCGTGAGTTGGGGAGTTTTCACCCTGAATTGTACGCATTGCGCACCGGGGTCCGCTACGCCCCGGTCAGCCGCACCAGATGGTTGTCCCAGCGCACCGGCGCGCGGTCGATGGGGATGATGCCGCCCGCCTCAAGCCGCACCAGCGTGCCGGTGCCGGATGAGGCGATGAAGCCGCCGGGCGCCGCCCCCAGGCCGCAGACATCCTCCATCGTCAGGTTCTGGGCCAGTTCGCCGGTTTCCACGTCATAGGCCTGCACCCTGCCGCCGCGCGGCGAGGAGACGGCGAGAAGGGTTCCGTCGCCGGAAAACGCGACGCTGCCGCCATAGCCGTTCATCTGATCGGCGATCCCGGCCGCCGCCCCGAGCAGATGCGGAGCGCCGCCGCGGCGATGGGTGCCCAGCACCGGCGGCAGATCGCCCTGCCCGCCCTGCCATTGCATCGCAAAGCCCACCAGCCCGTCGCCGCGCAGGTCGAGATGGCGGATCGAGTTCATGTGCAGCGCCGGCTCAAGCGCGACCGCCTCCAGCACCTCCCCCTCGAGGGTAAGATAGACCAGGCTCGGCTGCATCAGCGGAATGTTCAGCTTGGCCCGGCCGCTGTCGGGATGGGTTTCGATGCCGCCATTGGCCACCACCAGCGTCACGCCGTCGGGCATCAGGCGGATGTCATGCGGGCCGACCCCGGCGGAGGCGAACTCGCCCAGCCGCCTGTAGCCCGCCGCCGCGTCCCAGACCCCGATCACCCCGGCGGCGTTGTCATAGTCGTTCTCAGGCGTGTAGAGCCGCGCGCCGTCACGGGACAACACGCCGTGCCCGTAGAAATGCCGCCCCGGCGGCGCGGTGAACTCGGCCACGGTCTGGCCGGTCACGCAGTCGAGGACAAAGGCAAAGGTGCCCGGGCGGCGGGCAAAGCCGACCGCCTGCGCCCGGTGTGGGTGGGCGGCGGCGGCATGACCGCGACCTGGGAGCGGATGACGAAAGCGGATCGCGCCGTCCCCGCTCAGCCCAAAGAGGGCATGTGACCCGTCCGCCCCCTGCCCGGCCGAGAGATAGTCGGGCGCGCCCGCGTCGGCCCAGGTGGCCGACGGCGCCAGCCCGGTGGCCAGAATGCCCGCAAGAAATCCGCGCCGTGATGTCATGATCGGTCTCCGTATCAGTCGCCGTCCAGCGAGTTGAACCCGGCCGCGACGCCCAGCGCCGGCCCCATATATTCATTGGCCTCGGTGCGGATGGCCCCGATCGCCTGTTGCAGCACCTCGGCCCGCAGCCGCCCCTGCGGCGTGGCGACCCCGGCAAAGACCGGATCGTCCAGCCGGTCGGCGCGGTCCAGCGCGGTGGCAAAGGCATGGTCCATCCGGCCCGAGAGATCTGTGTCGTCGCCGGCCAGAAGCCCGGCCAATTGTCGCAGCGAGACCAGCGAGACCACCACATGGCGCAGCGACCGGCCGGAGCGGCGCGCCTCGGCCCGCAGCGGACGCGGCTTGCCGATCTGGCCCATGGGGCGGCCCAGCCGCAGGTCGGCGTTGATCTCCAGCCCGGTGGTCAGCACCTTGAAAAACTCCTGCAGCACCTCTTCGTCGGTCTGATAGGGGCCGCCGGCGCCGGGGTTGCGCATGAGGGCCGCGTAATGCTCCTGCCAGTCGGCGGCCAGATCGGCGGCGGTGGCGGCGACATCGGCGGCGATGGCACGGGTCAGCGCGCAGCGATAGGCCTCGCTGCCCGGCGCGGCGATCTCGGGATCGTAAAGCAGCAGCTCCAGCGCATAGAAACCGCGCCCGGCGACCGAGACGGTGGCGAACCCCTCGGGCGTCTGCACCACCGGATCCTCGGCCGCGATCAGACTGCGCAGGGTTTTCGGGGTCATGCCGCGCGTATCCGGCCAGAAGGCCAGCGCGAAACCGCGCGCCTCAGTCTCGGCGGGACCAAAGCGCAGGTGGCTGACCGCGATCCATGCGTCGAGGGCAGCGCCAAAGGCGCGGCGCAGCGCCGCCGAGTCCGCTGCGCAGTCGGCGCGGGCGGCGCGGCCCAGCGCGGTGCTGGTTTCGGCCAGCATCCGCATCCCCGGCAGCACGTGACGGTCCAGGATCGCGCCGGTCCTCTCGCCCGCCTGCGCGGAGAGCGCGATCAGCGAGAGGACTGCGGCGACAAGGACGGAAATCAGGTATCGCATGGTCTACAAACTCTCCAAGAACCGGATCAGGGCGGCGCGGTCGGCGGGGGGCAGGACGATCACCCGGTCGCTGTGCGGCTGCGCCTCGCCGCCATGCCAGAGGATCGCCTCGAGCAGGCTGCGGGCGCGGCCGTCATGCAGGTAGCTGGCGCGGCCGCTCACCGTTTCGGTCAGACCGATCCCCCAAAGCGGCGCGGTGCGCCATTCCCGCCCGGTGGCGCGGCCCTCGGGGCGGCCATCGGCCAGGCCCGGCCCCATGTCGTGCAGCAGCATATCGGAATAGGGCCAGATCAGCTGAAAGCTCTGCGCCGGCTGCCCGGGCAGGACGCGGGTGACGAATTTCGGTCGGTGGCAGGCCGCGCATCCGGTGTCATAGAACACCTGTTTGCCCTGCAGCACCTGTGGATCGTCCGGCGCCCTTCGGGCCGGTACCGAAAGGTCGCGGACGTAGTGCGTCACCAGGTCGAGCCCGGTGTCGTCCACCTCGAACACCCGGGCGTCGCCGTCGCCATGGGGGGCGGCGCGGCAGGCGGCCTGCGCCGCGGTGCAATCGCCCCAGCCGTCGGGCACCAGCGGGGTGGACAGGCCCAGATCGTCGGCAAAGGCCCGCGCGCTCTGATCGCGCAGGGTGGGTTGCGCGGCCTTGTGCCCGAAGCGGCCCAGCATCGGGCGCTGATGATCCATCGACCAGGTGATATTGGCCCGGCCCGAGATGCCGTCGCCATCCGCATCCTCCGGGTCGGCCCCGGCTAGGATCGCGGCGGCGGGGATCGCCTCGATCAGCCCCAGCCCGATCATCTGCGGCGCGGTGCGGGCGCTGATCCGGGTTGCTGGGTCGAGCGGGCCGTGGGCGAGGTCGTTGAGGGCATAGCGCGGGGCGTGGAGCGTCACGCTCTCGCCACCCGAGAGCGGGATCTCAATCGCGTCATCCGCGATCGAAAGACGGTATTCCGGCGCGAGACCGCGCAGCGCGCGGGTCTGCAACTGGCGGCCATAGACTGGATCGGGCGCGGCCGGGTGAGAGCCGGGGATCGCGGCCATCGGCCCCGCCGCTGGTCCCGGTTGCGACAGGTGCAGCACCAGCCCGGCTGGCATCTCGCCCGGGGCCGGCGGGTGGCCGCGGCCGTCGCGGATATGACAGCTTTCGCAGGCGCGCGCGTTATAGAGCGGGCCGAGCCCGTCGGAGGCCAGCGTCGAGGACGGGGCCGAAACCCAAAGTTTCTCGAACAGCGCCTTGCCGGTACGGAAATCGAGCTCTGTCTCGAAATCGAGATTGGCGGCGGGCTGGGCAAAGGCCTGCCGGTCGCCTCGCTGCACGGTGGCGGCGCCGGCGGGTTGCGCCTCGAACGGCTCGGGCGCGGAGAAGTCCCGCACAGGGCGCAGGGCGCGGGCGGCGCGCACCGCCTGCGCCGCGCCGGGGGGGACGGGCGCCAGATGCGGGTCGTCATCTGCGCCGGTCAGACCGGGGGCCGAGGCCGCCAACCCGATCAGCGACAGCCCGGCCAGCCCCCAAAGGCGGCGCGCGGTCGGCGGGCGTTTGTATCTCCACATGATCTTCAGCATTGCCGTCACTTTCAGCACCAGGCGATGACCGCCGCCCGGTTCGTTTTCGGTGCGAGGGTGCACCCGCGACGGGCCCGGATCAAAGGGAAATCCCCGCGCCAGGCCCGCCCCCGTTGTCCTATCCGCCGAAGGGGATCACCAGGTTGACGCCCAGGAGCGTGTCCTTGGTGCCCGCGTCGTCGATCCGGGCCAGCGCGCCGCCCAGGGTCATGCCGTTGGCCAGCTCGTACTCGGCGGCCGCCGAGACCAGATCGGTGCGCCCGGCGCTGGTGACGTCGCGCATGGAGTAGGTGCCCGAAAGGGTCACCTCGCCGATGGCATAGGCCGCGTTGAGCGTGGCATAGGTGGCGTCATCCGCTGTGCCGCCGTACCCGTCGAAGGCGGCCACCTCGCCGAAGAGGTCGAGCCCGTTGCCCAGCGAATGACCCAGACCGGCGACAAAGCCGGTCTCGTCGCCGACATCGCCGACACCCGCCGACAGGAACCGGACCCCGGCATAGGCAAAGGTGGCGTCCCACTCCCCTGACCATTGCAGGGCGGCATTGTTCAGCTTGCCGGTATTGCCGGCGCCGCCGGCGGCAGAGGAGTTGCGGCCCCGGTTGAAGCCGAGGGAGTCGCTCAGCCCGGTGTCGTCGGCATAGAACAGGCCCAGCGCCAGCGTTCCCGCCGCGCCCAGATCGGCCTCGGCCAGCACACCGATCTGTTCGGTCAGTTCGTAATCCTCGGCCAGCGCCGCGCCATAGAAACCGGCCGCCGAAACCCAGGCGGTGCCGAACGCCGGAGAAACCTTGCCGAGTTGGAAGGTGGCCGCGCCGGTCTCGAATTGCAGGCCCAATTCATGCAGGTAAAAGCCATATCCGGTGGTGCCGGATGCGTCCTCAAGCTCTTCGAAGGTCAGCCCGCCAAAGACGGTCACCCTGTCCGAAAGGGCAAAGGCGGTGTTGAATTCGCCGGTTGCATAGGCGGCGTCGCCCTCATTTGCCGGAACAGTCGAGTCGATGATCGATTCATAACCGATTTCGATCTCACCGTCCCAGCTGAAGCGCTCCTGCGCCAGCGCGCCGGAGGCACAGATTACGAACGGCGCGCCGAGGGCCAGCGCCGCAGTCAGGGTCTTACTCATGCTTAGGTCTTTCTTTTTGAGTAAGGCCGGGCTTGCACGGGCGCTGGCTGGGCCGAGGGTGGGGGGTTACTGGAATACCGCCGAGGGGTTGTCGAGACTGTCGGAGCCCTCGAATCCCCTCTGCTCCAGATCCAGCGCCGAGACGATCCGCTCGATGGTCTTGGTCTGGTCGATCAGCGCGTCGACACCGCCCATGATCAGCGCCTCGCCCGCCGCATTGCCGCGCGCCAGCATCTGGTCATAGGCCAGCCCCGCCTCGGCGGCGATCTTGATACGGCCGAGCGCATCCATCGTCGCGGTCAGCTTGCCGCGCATCTCGGCGTCCAGCGCCGGGTTCGCCTCGGCCACCAGGTCCGACAGCGACGGCCCCGTGACCAGCGCGCCGTCGGCGCGGACGTACTGGCCCAGATAGACGTTCTGGATGCCCTGCCCGTCGTAATAATGACTGTTGTAGGTGTTGTCCGAGAAACAGTCGTGCTCTTCCTCCGGGTCGTTCAGCATCAGACCCAGCCGCATCCGCTCGCCCGCCTGCTCGCCGTAGGAGAGGCTGCCCATGCCGGTCAGCATGGCGGCGATACCGGCGGTTTCGTGCTGCATCAGGTTGGCGCGGGCGTCGCCGCCCTCGGCCCATTGCGCCGCCATCCACTCCAGATCGCTGACCAGCAGGTCGGTCGCGGCGCTGAGGTACTGGCCGCGGCGGTCGCAGTTGCCGTGGGTGCAGGCCTCGCCGCTGGCGTAATCGGTCCAGGGCCGGTTGCCGGCACCGGCGCCGGTGCCGTTCAGGTCCTGCCCCCAGAGCATGAACTCGATGGCGTGATAGCCGCTGGCCACATTGGCCTCGATCCCGTCGGCCTCGTGCAGGGTGGTTTCGATCAGCGCGGGGGTGATCCGGGCCGCGTCCACCTCGGCCCCCGCGATCGAGAGCTTCGGTTGCGCCACCACGTTCAGCACCGCCAGCGGGTTTTCGTCCGATGCGCCGCCATAGGCGGCGTCGACATAGTCGATCAGCCCCTCGTCCAGCGGCCAGCCGTTCACCTTGCCCTCCCACGCATCGACAATGGGGTTGCCGAAGCGGAACGCCTCGGTCTGCTGATAGGGCACGCGGGCGGCCAACCATGCGGCGCGGGCGGCCTGCAGGTTTTCCGCCGATGGCTCGGCGATCAGCGCCTCGACGGCGCTCTGCAACCGGCGGGCGGTCCGGGCGCTGTCACCATAGGCGGCCTCGGCGATGTCGGCGTAGGTGTCGATCACCGCCGCCTTTTCAGTGGCAAGGGCGGCGGAGCCGGCAAGGCCGGCAAGCAGCGTCGCGCACAGCAGTTTCGATGTCATGTCACATGTCCTCTCGGTCGGTTTTCCGGGGCCGGGCCTGTGTCGGTGCCACGTGTCGCGGCAGCGCGCTGCGGTGCAGATCGTCCAGCCAGTCGAGCTGAAAACACGCCGTCTCGCCGCAGGTTTCGATCAGCGCGCAGCGCTCTGCGCAGCAGAGCGCCGGCAGCGGCGACGACCAGACGGAACGTTCTGATTTACACGGCATCCCTGCCCCCTGAGTTGTCTTGCGGGCTGGCCCGCCGGGGGCGGGTTGGCTGTGCGCGCTATAACTGAGTGATTAAGTCAGGTTTGTCAACGGGTGCGTTTTTCCAAGGCGGGATGTCCTTTTCGGAAACCCGGGTGCGGGCGAAGCAATGATAAGACAACCGCGTCTTTCCACACTCCCCAACAGCGCAACAGAAGGCAGCGCCCGACCGCAGGTGGGCGCTGTTGGCCTGTAGAAGCGTCGCTTTTAGGCCGCCAGATCATCGGACGTCGGTTCTGTGCGCCCCGGTTGCAGGAGCGCCCGCCACGCCAGCGGCGGGCGCTGCCCGGCGGCGCGTCGCGCCCCGGTCCGGGCAAAGGCGCGCGCGTTACATCACCGCTTCGATCAGCACCGGGCCTTGCGCGGCAAGTCCCGCCTCCAGCGCGAGCGCAAAGGCGGCGGTGTCCTCGACCCGGCTGGCCTCCACCCCCATGCCGCGGGCCATGTCGACCCAGCCCAGCGTCGGCCGGTCCAGCGACAGCATGTCGATGGCGCGGGGGCCCGGGTTCTGCACACCGACATTGGTCAGCTCGCCGCGCAGGATGTTGTAGGACCGGTTGGCGAAGATCACGATGGTCACATCCAGCCCCTCGCGCGCCAGCGTCCAGAGCGCCTGAACGGTATACATGCCGCTGCCGTCGCTGATCAGCGCCAGAACCTTGCGGTCCGGGCGGGCGATGGCGGCGCCGATGGAGACCGGCAGGCCGTAGCCGATGGAGCCGCCGCAGTTGTTCAGCCAACTATGGGGCGCGGCGCCCGTGGTGGCCGGGCCGAAGGCGCGCCCGGTGGTGACCGATTCGTCCACCACCACGGCACCTTCCGGGATCGCGCGGGCGATCAGCGGCGCGATGCTGTCGGGCGTGAGCGGGCCGAGGGGCGGCAGATCGGGCAGCGATGCCTTGGCGAGCGGCGCGGCTGTGCCCCCTGCACCGGTCGCCTGCACCAGCGCGTCGAGCGTGGCGGGCAGATCGGCGCCCGCGGTTGCCAGTTCAAGGATCTCGGCATCGGGGCGGGTCAGCCGGGCAGGTTTGCCCGGATAGGCGAAAAAGCCGATGGGCGCGCGCGCGCCGAGCAAAACGATCCGCCGGTAGGGCGCCAGCGCCTCCAGCGCCAGGTCGATGGGATAAGGCACCTTGGGCAGGGCCACCCGCCCCGCGCCGCGCTCGGCCCGGGCGCTGGCCCATTCGGCCATCAGGGCGCACCCGGTTTTCGCGGCGATCCGGCCGGCCATCTCCAGCCCCTGCGCATCCATCGCGCCGCCGCCCAGCAACAGCAGGCTGTCGGGTCCGGCCAGCGCCTGCGCCGCCTGCTCGACCAGCGCATCGCCGGGCCGGGGCGGCGCCGGCGGGGTCAGCCGGTCAGCCACCACCCCGCCCATCGTCCAGGCGGTATCGCCGGGCAGGATCAGGCTGGCCACCTGGCCCGGCGCGGTGCAGGCCGCGCGCACTGCGCGGGCGGCGTCGAACCCCACATCGGCAGCCGAAGAGGAACTGCGCACCCAGTGCGACACCGGGCGGGCGATCCCCTCGATATCCGAGGTCAGCGGCGCGTCCAGCGCGATATGGCTCGAGGCATGCTCGCCGACGATATTGACCACGCCGGAGCCGGCCTTTTTCGCGTTGTGCAGATTGGCCAGCCCGTTGGCGAGGCCGGGACCGAGGTGCAGCAGCGTCGAGGCGGGCTTGCGCGCCATCCGCCAGTAGCCGTCGGCGGCGCCGGTCGCCACCCCCTCGAACAGCGCCAGAACCGAGCGCATGCCGGGCACGTGATCGAGGGCGGCGACGAAATGCATCTCGGACGTGCCGGGATTGGTGAAACAAACCTCCACATCGCTGGCCAGCAGGCTGCGCACCAGGCTTTCGGCACCGTTCATCGGGTCTCTCCGGATCTATGGGCATGAAAAGGGCGGCCGCCGGATGGCAGCCGCCCCGTATCATTCCACGCCGCAGGGCGCGGCACCAGATAAGAATCGGTTTCGGTTACTTCAGGCCGCGCTCGATCCGGTCCAGCGTCGCCATCGCGGGCAGGGTCTGGGCGACCGAGGCGTTGGGCTCGCGCCCCTCGCGGATGGCGGCGACAAACTCGCGGTCGATCAGCTCGATGCCGTTGTTCGACACCGCCACCCCGCTCAGGTCGATCGGGGTCTCGTTGCCGTCATAGAGGTCGTCGTAGCGCGCCAGATAGGTGCCGTTGTCGCAGATATAGCGGAAGAAGGTGCCAAAGGGCCCGTCGTTGTTGAAGCTGAGCGACAGGGTGCAGATCGCGCCCGAGGGGGTCTTCAGCCCGATCGACATGTCCATGGCGATGTTCAGATCGGGGTGCAGCGGCCCCTGCAGACCGAACGCCTCGGAACAGGTCTCGCCGGTCTGGTACTGGAACAGATCGACGGTGTGGCAGGCGTGATGCCACAGCAGGTGATCGGTCCAGCTGCGCGGCTCGCCCTTGGCGTTGGTGTTGGAGCGGCGGAAGAAATAGGTCTGAACGTCCATCTGCTGGACCTTCAGCTCGCCCGCGACGACCTTGTTGTGAATCCACTGGTGGCTGGGGTTGAAGCGGCGCACCTGCCCGGCCATGGCGACCAGCCCGGTTTCCTTCTGCTTGTCCACCACCGCCTGGCTGTCGGCCAGGCTGTCGGCCATCGGGATCTCGACCAGCACGTGTTTGCCGGCTTCCATGCACTGGATCGCCTGTTCGGCATGCACCTGGGTCGGGGTGGCCAGGATCACCGCATCGACATCCTCGCGCGCCAGGCAGTCGGCCAGATTGTCGGCGGCATGGCCGATGCCGCGCTCGGCGGCAAAAGCCTCGATCTTGGCCTTGGTCGGCCCCATCACCGAGGTCACCTCGACCTCGTCGATATTGGCCAGTGCGTCCAGATGTTTGATGCCAAAGGCGCCATAGGCGCCGGCCACGCAAATTCTCATCTCAATCCCTCCGTTCGCCGTGATTCACTCGTGGTTCAGTCGTGGTTTTCCAGAATGATATGCCCGACCGCCGTGTTCGAGGCGGGCACATGGTAATGGCGGTGCACCTCGGTCACCTTTTCGTCGAGCGCGCCGCGCATCACCAGCCACATCACCATCTCGATGCCCTCCGAGCCGGTCTCGCGCAGGTATTCGACATGTTTGATCTGGCTGGCCGCGACCGGATCGTTGGCCATCATGTCGAGGAACCGGTTGTCCCAGTCGGCGTTGATCAGACCGGCGCGCTTGTACTGCAACTGGTGGCTCATGCCGCCGGTGCCGAAGATCATCACGTTGAGATCCTCGTCATAGGCGTCAATCGCCCGGCGGATCGCCTTGCCCAGGTTGTAGCAGCGGTTGCCGGTGGGCGCGGGGTATTGCACCACGTTGACCGCCAGCGGGATCACCAGCGCCGGCCATTCGCCGTCCTGCGGAACCTCGCCATACATCACCGAGAGCGGCACGGTCAGGCCGTGATCGACCTCCATCTCGTTCATGATGGTAATGTCGAACTCGTCCAGCACCAGCGACTGGGCGATATGACTTGCCAGTTTCTGGTGGTTCTTCACCACCGGCACGGGGCGCGGGCCCCAGCCCTCGTCGGCGGGGGTGAACTCGGCCGCACAGCCCAGTGCGAAGGTCGGAATGCAGGAGGCGTCGAAGGCGGTGCAATGGTCATTGTAGACCAGAAAGATCACATCCGGGTTCTGCTGCTTCATCCATTCGCGGGATTTCTTGAAGCCGTCGAACACCGGCTGCCAATACGGCTCGTCTGTGATGCCGGTGTCCATCGCCACGCCGATGGCCGGTACATGCGAACAGCCCACACCTGCGGTGATCCGTGCCATTACTCTTCCTCCCATTCCGATTTCGAGCGGTTGCCCTCGATGGGCCGGCCGCCATGCAGCATCATGTCGCGATAGGCCTCGACGCCCATGCCGGTCATCAGCCCGGCGAGGTTCTGGAAATTGATCCCGTCGTTGGCGGCAAGCTTGGACGTGTAATAGATGTTGCCGCCCAGTTCGAGCAGGCGGTTCCAGTCGCGTTTCAGCACCGCCTCGCGCTGCTCGGCGGTCATCGGGTATTTGTCCAGATAGGCCTCTTCACCGGCGTTGAAGGCCTCGCGGTTCTTCTGCAGCCGCAGCGAGATGCAGAACTGGTTCAGGTGATAGCCCTCGCGCGAGCGGTCGGCGTCGAACACGAAGGTGCCGGGAATGTCCTCATAGGGTTTGTCTGATCGGTCGGCCATCTGCGTCTCCCTCCGGCACGCGGGCGGCGCGCCCGCCTCGCGGTTCATTCTGGCACGACGGGTTCGGAGAGTCCCCTGCCCTGCCGCAGCCTGTCGCCCTCCCCTAGCAGCCGTGGCCGCGAGACAGAAATTGATTGCCCCGGGTTCCCTTTCGTTTCTGTTATAGATGCAGGTCAGGCCACCTGTTTTCGCAGCAGATCGAGGAACCGCGCCTGGGTCGGCGTCGGACGCCAGTTGGCGCGGTATGTCAGGCCGATCGGCCGGGCGCTGCCCGAGAGGTCGATGGGCAGCGGCGCCATGATGCCGTATTTCTCTTCGACCTCGATCTGCTTGTCCGACATGATGGTGATGTAATCGCCCCGCATCATCAGCCCGCGCACCAGCACCAGCGAGTTGGCCACCACCCGCACCGGCGTGTCGGGGCGCTGAGGGATCTTCAGGCTTTCATAAAGATAGGTGCCGGTGGGCGTCGGCAGCGGCGGCGCGATCCAGGGATAGGCCAGCGTGTCCTCCAGCGTCAGCCCCGGCTTGTCCACCAGCGGGTGGCCGCGCGCGGCGACCACCGAGAGCGTGTCCTCGAACAGCGGCTCCTGCACCACGTCGTCGGCGGGCGGCGGATCGCGCAGCGCGCCGATCAGCACGTCCAGCTCGCCAAAGCGCAGATCGCGCAGCAGCACGCCATAGGGGCCGTCGACGCATTGCAGCTGCAATCGCCCCTCGCTCTCTCTCAGCAGCTGGTCGATGGCGCCGGGCAGGATCGCGGTGCGCGACAGCGGCATGGCGCCGACCGCGATGCGGGTGGAATCGCGGCCCAGATACTCGCCCACCTCGTAATAGCCCTGCCGGATCTCGGCCTTGGCCAGCCGCACGTTATGGGCAAAGGACTCGGCCGCCGGGGTCAGCATGACGCCGCGCCGCACCGGCTCGAAGAACACCAACCCCGAGAGCCGCTCCAGATCCCGCGCGGCGCGGTGCACGGCGGGCTGCGAGACGCCAAGCTGTTGCGCGGCATGGCTGAAATTTCCGGTCTGGGCCACCGCCGTCAGCGCCCGCAACTGCACCGCCGTGGTCAGCCGGTGAAAATCGCGCCGCCCGGCGGGGCCGGGGCGCGGCGCCTTCTTGCGTGCCTGCCGCTCGCCCTCTTTCAGCAGGTCCAGCGCCCGGTCCACCCGGCGCAGGAAAATCTCGCCCACCTCGGTCGGAAACATCCCCTCGGGCCGGCGGTCGAACAGGCGCGCCGACAGGGCCGTCTCCAGCTTGGCCACCGCCTGGGTCACCGCCAGCTGCGACAGGTGCACCGCCTCGGCGGCGAGGTTGATGCGGTGCTGCGCCGCGACCTCGCGCACCGCAAGCAGGTGCCGCACGTTGGGAAACACGAAATCCACAGGGGCCTCCGCCAGGAACTCACGACATCTATAACATAATCCAATCAACCGGTCCAAGCTTCCAACTGGCGCTGTCGCGCCGCGCGGACCTAATGTCGCGCCAAGCCCGGACGCCCCTGTCCCCGGGAGAGAAAGACCAAGGAGACCGCCCGAATGGATCCCGATTACCTGCCCTTCCACCCCAGCCCGAAGGTGCCCGATTTCAAGGTTCCCGCCGGTGCGGTGGATGCCCATTGCCACGTCTTCGGCCCCGCCGATACATTTCCCTATTCGCCGAAACGCAAATACACCCCCTGCGACGCGCCCAAGGGCAAGCTGTTCGCGCTGCGCGATTATCTGGGCTTTTCCCGCAACGTGATCGTGCAGGCGTCGTGCCATGGCACCGACAACGCGGCGCTGGTCGACGCGCTGCAGGCGGCCGGTGATCTGGCCCGCGGCGTCGCCGTGGTCTCGCCCGATGTGAGCGACGAGGAATTGCGCGCGATGGATGCCGCCGGGGTGCGCGCAGTGCGCTTCAACTTCGTCAAGCGGCTCGTCGACGCCACCCCCAAGGAGGTGTTCACCGGCATCGCCGAGCGCATCGCCAAGCTGGGCTGGCATATCGTTGTCTATTTCGAGGCGCCGGATCTGGAGGCTCTGATCCCCTTCCTGGAAAGCCTGCCAACCGTGATCGTGGTCGATCACATGGGGCGGCCGGACGTGACCAAGGGCACCGACCACCCGGATTTCCAGCGCTTCGTCGATCTGCTGGCCCGCAATGACAACATCTGGACCAAGGTGAGCTGCCCGGAGCGGCTGACCGTCGCCGGCCCGCCCTACACGGACGTGGTCCCCTTTGCCCGGCACCTGGTCGAGACGTTTCCGACCCGCGTGCTCTGGGGCACCGACTGGCCGCATCCGAACATGAAATCGCATGTGCCCGACGACGGGCAGCTGGTGGATGTGATCCCGCAGATCGCCCCAACATCCGCGCTGCAACAGGCACTGCTGATCGACAACCCGATGCGGCTTTACTGGCCGGATCAGGCCTGAGCGGAGGACAGACGATGGATATTACCGAGTTCGACCATCACAGCCCGATCCCGGGCACCACGATTTTTGATGGCAAGATGGCGATGAAGGGCTATGCGCTGAACAA
This sequence comes from Antarcticimicrobium luteum, assembly GCF_004358185.1. Classification (GTDB taxonomy): domain Bacteria; phylum Pseudomonadota; class Alphaproteobacteria; order Rhodobacterales; family Rhodobacteraceae; genus Antarcticimicrobium; species Antarcticimicrobium luteum. Next base: position 1,598 of record NZ_SMUV01000045.1, on the reverse strand, counting down.
GATGTGCTATTCCTTCAACGGCGCCGCGGCGCGGGCGCAATACCTCGCCGACCCCGAGGCCTATATGGAAAAATTCGGCCTCAACGACGAACAGAAACAGGCCTGCCGCGACAAGGACGTGCTGGCGATGATCGCCGCCGGCGGCAACATCTATTACCTGGCCAAATTCGCCGGCATCTACCGGCTGGACGTGCAGGACATCGGCGCCCAGCAGACCGGTATGACCAAGGAAGAGTTCAAGGAAAAACTCAGGAAAGCGGGAGACTGACCATGGCCAAGATTCTGGGCGGGCTGACCACCTCGCATATCCCCGCGGTCGGCAACGCGATCCACAACGGGCTGTTCGACGATCCCTATTGGAAGCCGTTCTTCGACGGCTATCCGCCGATCCGCGCCTGGCTGGACGAACACAAGCCCGACCTTGCGATCAACATCTACAACGATCACGGGCTGGGCTTTTTCCTCGACAGGATGCCGACCTTCGCCATCGGCGCCGCGCATGAGTACCGCAACGAGGACGAGGGCTGGGGCATTCCGCAGCTGCCCCCCTTTCCCGGCGCGCCGGAGGTGAGCTGGCACATCATCGAAAGCATGGTCGAGCAGGAGTTCGACATCACCTCCTGCCAGGAACTTCCCGTCGATCACGGCTTCGTCGTGCCGATGCAGCTGTTCTGGCCCGGTGCGCCGAACAACCCCGACATGCCGCGCACCATCCCGATCAGCGCCAATACGGTGCAGCACCCGATCCCGACGCTGAAACGGGCGCTGGACTTCGGCAAGGCGCTGCGCCGCGCGATCCAGAGCTATCCCGAGGATCTCAAGGTGGTGGTGCTGGGCACCGGCGGGCTGAGCCATCAGCTCGACGGCGAGCGGGCCGGCTTCATCAACAAGGAGTTCGACCAGTACTGCATGGAGAAGATCGTCGACGACCCCGAGGCGCTGACCAAGATCAGCCGCATGGAACTGGTCGAAAAGGCCGGCGCGCAGGGCACCGAGTTCCTGATGTGGATGATGATGCGCGGGGCGCTGGGGGACAAGGTGGTGCGGCGGCATTCGAACTACCACATCCCGATCTCGAACACCGGGGCGGGCACCATGCTGCTGGAGTGCGTGGAGTGATCTGAGGGCGCAAGGGGCTCCGCCCCCGTCGCGGCGATGCCGCCACTCCGCCGGAGTATTTGGGCCGAGAAGAAGGGGCGCGGTCGCCGGACAAGAACCGCGCCCCCTGTCTTTTTCTGGCCTCAGGACCCTCTTTTTCCGGCCTCAGGGCTGCGCCCGTTCTGTGCCTGAAACGCTCCCCCGGTGCGTTTCCGGGACGGCTTGAACGCCCCGCCGGAGGCGCGTGCCCACAGGCGCGATCCCTGGCCCCTTGGCTGCGGCGAAAGGTTGCGCCAGAAAGGCAGGCAGGAGGCCCGCCCATGTCCGAACCCCTTGATGCCCTGATCGTGGCCCATGGCCAGCCGTCCGATCCCGCTCCTGCCGAGGCGGCGCTGGCAACGCTGGCCGCACGGGTGCAGGCGCATATGCCGGGCCGCGCGCTGGGCGCGGCGACGCTGGCCGCGCCGGGCGCGCTGGCGGCGGCGCTGGCCCGGCTGGCG
>NZ_SMUV01000060.1 GCF_004358185.1 Antarcticimicrobium luteum | reverse complement strand
GCCCGGCGGCCAGCCCCAGCCCGGCGGCGACCAGCGCCGCCGCCCATCCCAGCGCCGCCGCCCCGCCCGGCCGGACCAGCGCAGCGGCCGCGCCGGCGGCCGCGATGATTGCGGTTATCAGGAAAACCCATCTGCCCGGCTCTGCCGCCAGGGTGAAATAAAACCCGATCCCCAGGCCCAGACAGACCGGCGCCCAGGGAAACAGATGCCCGCGCTGACGATCCAGCGCCGCGTCGAGCCGTGCCGCCACTCCGGTCGGAACGCCCATGCTTGCCCCCTGCCCTCCGGCCCGCTAGACAGGCCGCAAAACGCTACCCCCCTCATGGTTTCCAAAAGGTAAAGCGCCCTCATGTCCGATCAGGTCGTCACCCGTTTCGCCCCCTCGCCCACCGGGTTTCTGCATATCGGGGGCGCGCGCACGGCGCTGTTCAACTGGCTCTATGCGCGCGGGCGCGGCGGCAAATTCCTGCTGCGGATCGAGGATACCGACCGCGAACGCTCGACCCCCGAGGCGACGGCGGCGATCCTGCAGGGGCTGACCTGGCTGGGCCTGGACTGGGACGGCGAACCGATCAGCCAGTTCGACCGCGCCGACCGCCATGCCAAGGTGGCGCATCAGCTTTTGGCCGAGGGCAAGGCCTATAAATGCTTTTCGACCCAGGAGGAGATCGCCGAATTCCGTGAGGCCGCCCGCGCCGAGGGCAAGAGCACGCTGTTCCGCAGCCCCTGGCGCGACGCCGATCCGGCGACGCACCCGGATGCGCCCTATGTGGTGCGCATCAGGGCGCCGCTGGAGGGGACCACGGTGATCCGCGACCGGGTGCAGGGCGAGGTGTCGATTCGCAACGATCAGCTTGACGACATGGTCCTGCTGCGCGGCGACGGCAGCCCGGTCTATATGTTGGCGGTTGTGGTGGACGATCACGACATGGGGGTGACCCATGTGATCCGCGGCGACGATCACCTCAACAATGCGGCCCGTCAGATGATGATCTATGACGCCATGGGCTGGCAGGTGCCGGTCTGGGCGCATATCCCGCTGATCCATGGGCCCGACGGCAAGAAGCTGTCGAAACGCCATGGCGCGCTGGGGGCGCAGGAATATCAGGCGATGGGTTTTCCGGCCGCCGGGATGCGCAATTACCTGGCCCGGCTGGGCTGGAGCCATGGCGATGACGAATTCTTTACCGACGAGCAGGCGCAAGACTGGTTCGATCTCGATGGAATCGGCAAGAGTCCGGCCCGGTTCGATCTGAAAAAACTTGAGAATCTGTGCGGCCAGCACATCGCCGTTAGCGATGACGCCGCGTTGCGGCGGGAACTGGAGGCCTATCTGGCCGCGGCAAACCTGCCGGCGCTGAGCCCGGCGCAGGGCGACACGCTGGAGCGGGCCATGTACTGCCTCAAGGAGCGCGCGCGCACCTTTCCGGAACTGCTTGAAAAGGCTCACTTTGCGCTGGTCTCCCGCCCGGTGGAGATGGATGAGAAGGCGGCCAAGGCGCTGGACACGGTATCCGACGGTATACTGGCTGAATTGACGCCGCATCTGCAAAATGCTAGCTGGACGCGAAACGATCTGGAGGCGACTCTGGGCGCTTTCGCCGAAGACCGGGGCACCAAATTCGGCAAGCTGGCCGGCCCGCTCAGGGCCGCCCTTGCGGGACGTGCGGTGACCCCTTCGGTGTTCGACATGATGCTTGTGCTGGGCCGGGACGAAACCCTGGCCCGCCTCAAGGATGCTGCCGTTCGCGTCGGGTCTGACTGACCAGACAAGACCGTGGCGAAAGAGATCGGACCGGCGGTCGCCGCATGGTCTGCCCGCGCGGAGACAGACGCTTTCGCGTCCCGTGCCAGTAAGAGGAAGGGACTATAATGACCGAAAAATGCAAGACCGCCACGCTACAGCTGGATGGCAAGAGCATCGAGCTGCCGATCCTGTCGCCGACGGCGGGTCCCGACGTTCTGGATGTGCGCAAGCTCTATGCGCAGGCCGGCGTGTTCACCTACGATCCGGGCTACACCTCGACCGCGAGCTGCGACAGCACCATCACCTTCATCGACGGCGACAAGGGCGAGCTGCTGCACCGCGGTTACCCGATCGATCAGCTTGCCGGGAAATCGCATTATCTCGAGGTCTGTTATCTGCTGCTCTACGGTGAGCTGCCGACCGCAGTGGAGCTGGAAGATTTCGAAACCCGCGTGACCCGCCACACCATGCTGCACGAGCAAATGCAGTATTTCTTCCGCGGTTTCCGGCGCGATGCGCACCCGATGGCGATCATGGTCGGCGTGGTCGGCGCGATGTCGGCCTTCTATCACGACTCCACCGACATCAACGATCCCTGGCAGCGCGAGGTCGCCTCGATCCGGCTGATCGCCAAGATGCCGACGATCGCGGCATGGGCGTTCAAATACCACACCGGTCAGCCCTTCGTTTATCCGCGCAACGATCTCGACTTCGCCTCGAACTTCCTGCGCATGTGCTTTGCGGTGCCGGCCGAGGAATACGAGGTGAACCCGATCCTCAGCCGCGCGATGGACCGCATCTTTACCCTGCACGCGGACCACGAGCAGAACGCCTCGACCTCGACGGTCCGGCTGGCCTCGTCCTCGGGCGCAAACCCGTTTGCCTGCATCGCCGCCGGCATCGCCTGTCTGTGGGGGCCCGCGCATGGCGGCGCCAACCAGGCCTGCCTGGAGATGCTGAAGGAAATCGGCACCCCGGACCGCATCCCCGAGTTCATCGCCCGCGCCAAGGACAAGAACGATCCGTTCCGTCTGATGGGCTTCGGCCACCGGGTCTACAAGAACTTCGACCCGCGCGCGACGGTGATGAAACAGTCCGCCGACGAGGTGCTGGACCTGCTGGGGATCGAAGACAACCCGATCCTGCAGGTCGCCAAGGAACTGGAAAAGCAGGCGCTCGAGGATCCCTACTTCGCCGATAAGAAGCTGTTCCCGAACGTCGACTTCTACTCCGGCATCATCCTCGAGGCGATGGGCTTCCCCACTTCGATGTTCACGCCGATCTTCGCGCTCAGCCGCACCGTCGGCTGGGTCAGCCAGTGGAAAGAGCAACTTGCGGATCCGGCGCATAAGATCGGCCGTCCGCGCCAGCTCTATCTTGGCGAAACGACGCGCGATTATGTGGATATCGAGAACCGCTGAACGCGGCTCCGGTCCCGGAAATGCAACGCCCCGCGAAGTTTCGCGGGGCGTTTCTTGTTGGAGACCTTGCTCCTGTTCTGGAGGCTGACAGGTAGGTTACCTTCGCCCCTGGTTTCGGGGCTCTTGCGCTCTGCGTCCGGCGCCTCAATGCGCGGCCGTCTTGCCGCCCGTCACCAGCCGCAGGAGCGGGGTGATGATCCGCGTGCCGACGGGCAGCAGAACCAGCCCCAGCGCCAGGCCCAGAACCCCGTCCAGCGCCGCGGTCACGGTCCATTCCACCGCCGACACCGCCTGCGGCAATGCGTGACCGGCGGCAACAGCGACATGATGGATCGCCTCCTCCGGCAGATGCCATCCCAGTACGCCCAGCCCGTGGATGATGATCGAGCCGCCGACCCAGAGCATCGCCGCCGTGCCGACGGTGGTCAGAAGCGCCATGAAACCCGGCATCCCCCGCACCAGTCCCCGGCCCAGAGCACGGGTCGCAGCAAGCCGCCCGGTTGCGGCCATGTGCAGTCCGACATCGTCGGCCTTCACGATCAGCGCCACCGCGCCGTAGACCACCGCGGTGATGCCGACCGCCACGATGGCCAGCGTCGCGGCCTCGGTCATCACCCCGCTCTTGGGGATTTCCGACAGCGCGATGGTCATGATCTCGGCGGACAGGATGAAATCGGTCTTGATGGCGCCGGCGGCCTTCTGCTCTTCCAGATGGGCGGGATCGTCCGGCACGGCCGCCGAAGCCTGGCCATGGGCGTCGCCGGGGCGCAGTCCATGGGCGATCTTCTCGGCCCCCTCGAAACACAGATAGGCCCCGCCAAGCATCAGCAACGGCGCGATCAGCCAGGGCGCGAAGGCCGACAACAGCAGCGCGGCGGGCAGCAGGAACACCAGTTTGTTGCGCAACGATCCCTTGGTGATGCGCCAGATGATCGGCAACTCGCGGCTGGCCTCAAAGCCGTGCACGTATTTCGGCGTCACCGCGGCGTCGTCGATCACCGCGCCGGCGGCCTTGGCGCCGGCCTTGCCGGCATAGGCGGCCACGTCATCGACCGACGCCGCCGCCACCTTGGCCAGCGCCGCCACATCGTCCAGCAATGCAAGTAGCCCGCTCATCCCCGCCCCCTGTTTTCGGTTTGCTCCAACCTACCCCAAGGGCCGGGGCGGACAAGCCCGGAAACGGGTGGTCAGCCGAACAGTTCGCGCACCTGGTCGGTAAAGCCGTTCTCCACATCCTCCATCTCGCCGGCGGAAATATGGCTCCGCAGCACTGCCATCACCGCCGCGATGGCCTCGGGCGCATCGCCCAGCGGGTCGGGCTCGAAATCCTTCTGGATCCGCGCGATGAAGGCGTCGCGTGTGCGCAGCTTGACCGGCGTCTTCGACGGGTTCCAGCCGTCGTAATATATCCCGCGGATCAGCGCTGGCATCTGCGCCGCCAATTGCGCCGCCTCATCCACACTCAGATGATCACGCACCCCATGCAGCACCGATCGCAATAGCCGATAGGCGCGCTGTTTATTCTCCCATCCGGTCGCAGCGTCCACCGCATTGACCCAGATATTGGCCTGTTGCACCGACTCGTCGATGATCTTCAGCCCCAAAGCACTCATGAGCCGCTCCTTTCCCGCGTCGCGATCCGCCCTGCAGTCGCAGATCAGGGCTGCAGGCTATCATCCTTCGGCCTGCGCCAAGTTGACTCAAATCATTGCCGCGGCCCGCGCGATGGCGGCATAAATCGGGTATCACTGATGGAGGGTAGAATGGAAACCACGCCGCAAATCACCTTTCGGGGGCTAGAGGCCCGTCCCGAGATCACCGAGATGATCGAGGAGAAGATCGCGAAGCTGGAAGAGGTCAGCAACCGCATCACTTCGGCCCGCGTGACCGTGGAGTTGCGCAGCGGCAAGGGCCACAAGGGTCACCTCTATCAGGTGGCGGTCGAACTGGAGGTGCCCGCCGGCACCGTGATCGTCAACCACAAGCCCGGCGATCTCGGGGCGCATGAGGATCTGCGCGTGGCCGTGCGCGACAGCTTCAACGCCGCCCGCCGTCAGTTGCGTGAACACATGGCCCGGCTCGACGAACAGCAGGTCCGCTCCTATCCCGAGCGGCGCCACGGCACCGTGGTCCGCCTCTTTCCCGACGAGGGGTACGGTTTCATCGAGAACGCCGAACGGGACGAGGTTTTCTTCGACCGCGACAGCGTGAACAACAACGGCTGGACCGCTCTGGACATCTATTCCGAGGTCGCCTTTACCCAGCAGGACGGCGACAAGGGCCTGTTTGCCGCCAATGTGACGCTGGTGAGCCGGCCGGGAGGCTGAGCCCGATCGGATCGGGTCAGGGTGCGTTTGCGCTATCACCCTCAGGACACGTCGTTTTCCCCTTTTTGCTCCGCCCGCAGCCCGTTATAGCACCTTCGGGAATTTTATGTGGAGTTTGTCATGACCATCAAAGTCGGGATCAACGGTTTCGGCCGCATCGGCCGGTGTACGCTGTCGCATATTGCGGCCTCGGGCCGCGACGACATCGAGGTGATCAAGGTGAACGCCGCCGGCCCGATCGAGACGGCGGCGCATCTGATCAAATACGACAGCGTACACGGCCGCTTCCCCGGCGAGGTCACCCTGGGCGACGGCACCATGGACCTGGGCCGCGGGCCGATGCAGATGTTCTCGACCTATGACATGAACGAGTTGGACTGGGACGGCTGCGACGTCGTGCTGGAATGCACCGGCAAGTTCAACGACGGCGAAAAGGCCAAGGCCCATCTGGAGCGCGGCGCGAAACGGGTGCTGCTCTCGGCGCCGGGCAAGAACGTGGACAGGACCGTGGTCTTTGGCGTCAACGACGATGCGCTGACGGCGGCTGACCGCATGGTCTCGAACGGCTCATGCACCACCAACTGCCTGGCGCCGCTGGCCAAGGTGCTGGATGAGGCCGTCGGCATCGAAAGCGGCATCATGACGACGATCCACTCCTATACCGGCGACCAGCCGACGCTGGACCGCCGCCACAAGGATCTTTACCGCGCCCGGGCCGCCGCCATGTCGATCATTCCCACCTCGACCGGCGCCGCCAAGGCCCTGGGCGAGGTGCTGCCGAACCTCAGGGGCAAGCTCGACGGCTCTGCCCTGCGGGTGCCGACCCCGAACGTCTCCGCGGTGGACCTCACCTTCCAGGCCGGCCGCGACGTGACCGCCGAAGAGATCAACGCCATCATGCAGGCCGCCGCCAGCGGCCCGATGAAGGGCGTGCTGGGCTATGAGCCGGCACCTCTGGTCTCGACCGATTTCAATCACAGCCCCGAAAGCTCGATCTTCGCGCCCGATCAGACCCGCGTGGTCGGCAGCCGCATGGTCCGCGTGCTCAGCTGGTACGACAACGAATGGGGGTTCTCGGTGCGCATGGCCGATGTCGCCGTCGCCATGGGCCGGCTGGGCTGAGCCCGGGTTATCCCGCCCGCTATAGCGCCCTTGTCTCAAAGCACCCGGTCGGGCATACCTGATCGGGTGCTGTTGTAATTGCCGGATGGCCCATGACCGACAGAATCGCCCTCGTATTGGGATTCATGATCCTGTCCGCCCTCGTGCTGGACGTCGCGCTTAACGGCAGCGAGCATCTGGTCTTTCTGGGCAAGGAGATGTTCGATCTGATCGAATGGATCGCATTCTGGCGCTAGGCCAGGCGCCTGGCGCGCCCGACCGTGATCGCCCGGGCCGTCACATGGACAGCCGGTCCTTGAGCGCCTCGTTCACCAGCGGGGTGACGAATTTCGACACGTCCCCGCCCAGCCTGGCGATTTCCTTGACCAGCTTGCTGGCGATCGCCTGGCGCCGCGCGTCGGCCATCAGGAACACGGTCTCGACGCTGGCGTCGAGCGCGCGGTTCATGCCCACCATCTGAAACTCGTACTCGAAATCGGCCACCGCGCGCAGACCGCGCACGATGATCTGGGCGCCGACGTCATGGGCGCAGTCGATCAGCAGATTCTCGAATGGATGCACGACGATCTCGGTGCCGGTCTGCGCGCTCAGCTTGGCGCATTCGGCCTCGATCATCGCCACGCGGTCTTCCAGGGAAAACATCGGCCCCTTGTCGCGGTTGATGGCGACCCCAATCACCAGCTTGTCGACCAGCGCCGCCGCCCGGCTGATGATGTCGATGTGACCCAAGGTGATCGGGTCGAAGGTTCCCGGATAGAGCGCTACGCGCATGGCATCCTCCTGCCTTTTTGCTCCTGCAGCGCAAGCAACACGACAGGGAAACGATTTGCAAGAGCGCGCGCGGCGGACCGCAACAAAATTACCCGGTTAGTGCCCCATGATCATGCCTTCAAGCGCGTCCTTCTCCATCGCCAGTTCGGTGAGCTGCGCCTTGACCACGTCGCCGATGGTCACGATGCCGACCAGCCTGCCCTCTTCGACAACGGGCATATGGCGGAACCGCCCCTCGGTCATCCGCGTCAGAACCTCCTGCACGCTGCACTGGCCGGTGCAGGTGACCAGATCGCGGGTCATGTAATGCGCCACGGTCTTGTCCAGGCAGCCGCCACCGATGCGGGCCAGTTCGCGCACGATGTCGCGCTCGGACAGGATACCGTCCGCCGTGGTGCCGTCGTCGGACACCACCAGCGAGCCGATCTTCTTCTCCGCCAGCAGCTTTGCCGCGTCCGACACCTTGGCGTCGGACCGGACGGTCACGACACCGGCGGCGGCCTTGGATTTGAGAATGGACTGAACAAGCATTCCGAAAACCTCCCGCAATTTTCTTTCGTACAACAAAGCGTTGCCGCAATGCGCGATCAAGTCAAGTCAGGCTTTCAAGACGCGCCACCTCGGCACGAACCTCGTCGCACAGCGCCTCGGCAAAGCGGGTCAGGCGGGCGCTGCGCTCTGCCCCCTGGTGCCGCACCAGATAAAAACTGCGGGTCAGGCTGATCCGGTCGGTCAGCACCTTGCGCAGAATCGGATGACTGGGCAGCGTGAAGTCATGCGCCACGCAAAGCGCCGTGCCCTCCGCCGCCATCTTGATCTGAACCGAGACCGAGTTCGAGGCCAGCGCCACCCGCTCGACCCCGAGATCGCTCAGGTAGTCCAGTTCGCGGTCAAAGATCATGTCGGGAATATAGCCGATCATCCCGTGGTGCTGCAGGTCGGCCAGCGTCTCGACCGGCCCGTTGTCGCGCAGATACCGGGCCGAGGCGACCAGGTGCAGCCGGTAGTCGGTGATCTTCTGCACCAGCAGCCGCCCTGCCGTCGGCGCGCTGACGGTGATCGCCATATCCGCCTCGCGCCGCGACAGGTTGATGACCCGCGGCAGGGCGACGATCTGGATGTCGAGATCCGGGTTCCGGGCCGAAATCGCGGCGCAGACCTGCGGCAGGATGAAATTGGCGCAGCCATCGGGCGCACCAATGCGGATCTGGCCGGACAGGGTGTCGCTCGGTCCGGTCAGCGCCTCGGCCGCCGCGCGCATCGCGCTTTCCGCCGTCTCGCCATGGGCCATCAGCCGTTCGCCCGCCGCGCTGAGCGTATAGCCCTGCGGCGATTTCACGAACAGCGACGCGCCGAGCGCCTGTTCCAGCCGGGAGATCCGCCGCCCCACCGTGGCCGGGTCGAGCTTCAGCACCCGGCCGGCGCCTGACAGGCTCTCTTCCCGCGCGACGGCGAGAAAAATCTTTATGTCATCCCAGTGCGGCTCCATCCCACCCTTGCGATTTTGCAAAGCCTTTTTGAAATCTTGCCTCTGTTCAAGGGATTTGCGCAAGGCTAATCTGCTGCAAAATGTCTGGAGGAGTATTCCGATGCAGGAACTGACCCATTACATCAACGGCAGCCACGTGAAAGGCCAGTCCGGCCGGTTTGCCGATGTCTTCAACCCCGCCACCGGCGAGGTTCAGGCCAAGGTGCCGCTGGCCAGCACCGTCGAAATGGCGATGGCCGTCGATGTGGCCGCCGACGCCCAGCCGGGCTGGGCCGCAGTCAACCCGCAGCGCCGCGCCCGCGTTCTGATGAAGTTCGTCGACCTGCTGAACCGCGACATGGACAAGCTGGCCGAGGCGCTGAGCCGCGAACATGGCAAGACCTTCCCCGACGCCAAGGGCGACATCCAGCGCGGTCTGGAAGTGGTTGAATACTGCATCGGCGCGCCGCAGATGCTGAAGGGCGAGTTCACCGATGGCGCCGGCCCCGGCATCGACATCTATTCGATGCGCCAGGCCCTGGGCGTCACCGCCGGCATCACCCCGTTCAACTTTCCCGCCATGATCCCGATGTGGATGTTCGCACCCGCCATCGCCTGCGGCAACGCCTTCATCCTGAAGCCGTCGGAACGTGATCCCTCGGTGCCGCTGATGCTGGCGGAACTGTTCGAAGAGGCCGGACTGCCCAAGGGCATTCTGCAGGTGGTGAACGGCGACAAAGAGGCCGTCGACGCCATCCTGGACCACCCGACGATCCAGTCGGTGGGCTTTGTCGGCTCCACCCCGATCGCGGAATACATCTATGGCCGCGGCTGTTCCAACGGCAAGCGGGTGCAGTGTTTCGGCGGCGCCAAGAACCACATGATCATCATGCCCGATGCCGATATGGATCAGGCCGCCGATGCGCTGGTCGGCGCGGGCTACGGCGCCGCGGGCGAACGCTGCATGGCGATTTCGGTCGCGGTTCCGGTCGGCGACGAGACCGCCGATCGCCTGATCGAAAAGCTGGTGCCGCGCATCGAAAAGCTGAAGGTCGGCCCCTATACCGCCGGCGATGACGTGGATTACGGCCCCGTGGTGACCGCCGCGGCCAAGGAAAAGATCCTGGGCCTGGTGCAGTCGGGCGTGGACCAGGGCGCGGAACTGGTGGTCGATGGCCGCGATTTCTCGCTTCAGGGCTACGAGGACGGCTTCTTTGTCGGCCCGCACCTGTTCGACAAGGTGACCCCGGACATGGACATCTACAAGCAGGAGATCTTTGGCCCGGTGCTGTCCACCGTGCGCGCCCAGTCCTATCAGGAGGCCCTGAAACTGGCGATGGATCACGAGATGGGCAACGGCACCGCGATCTTTACCCGCGATGGCGACACCGCCCGCGATTTCGCCAGCAAGATCAATGTCGGCATGGTCGGTATCAACGTGCCGATCCCGGTGCCGCTGGCCTATCACACCTTTGGCGGCTGGAAGAAATCGGCCTTTGGCGACCTGAACCAGCACGGGCCCGACGCCTTCAAGTTCTACACGCGGACCAAGACCGTCACCGCGCGCTGGCCCTCCGGCCTGAAGGACGGTGGCGAGTTCCACTTCAAGGCGATGGACTGATCCGCACAGGCTGATCTGACAAATCGTAAGCCCCGGTCGAAAGACCGGGGCTTACTTTTTTTCATGCGCGAACATGATAGTCTTGGCCGCTGTCCGGGTGTCGTCGGTGGTCAGATCGTTGAACAGGCCCCGCTTGGCCGCGTCCTCGGCACGAACGGCACCGGAGGTGGCGACCGCGAACAGCGCCAGGACAATGGCCAGGGCCAGGAAGCGAGGCCGCAATATCTTGTCATGGTTCCCCACGAGATGAAGGGTCGAGGAAAGTTACCTGCGGCAACCATCATTCGACTTACGTCAAACATTCCAGCGCCATAAGGTTTGACACGGCTCAGTCCGGCCGCCCCGGTTCCGCACGAAAGACGCAAAGCCGCGCATTTCCGGGGACCGCGAAATCTCTGCACGCCCGCTGGATTGACCAAAAGATCAAAACATGATTTCACGATCCTGTACGCCCCTTTCCGGCCGCTGGCTTGGAGCCCCGTCATCATGTCCGTGTCCTTTCGCATATTCCCCGATCGCGGCCTCGTCGTCGTCCGTTACCGGGGCTTTGCGCGACTTGACGACACCCTGGCCGCCTTCGCCGAATATGCCGCCCACCCGGAGTCCAGACCCGGACAAAAACAGCTTGTCGATCTCTCCGGCATCTCTGGATACGAGACCGATTTCACCAAGCTGATGGAGGTTCAGGCCCGCAAGGCCGACGTCTTTGCCGCCGAGGGGGCCGAAACGCTGATGGTCTATCTCGCCCCCAGCAAACAGACCCGGGATCTGGCGCAGCTTGTCCTGCGCTCATGGGAGCCGTTCGATTCGGTGATCGCCCTGATCCAGGAGGATGAGGCCCAGGCGCTGGAACTGCTCGGCCAGCCGGAACGCAGCCTCGACGCCCTGTGGGCACTGGCAAGCGAAACCTGATCCGAGCAAAATTTCATCACGCGGGCTCGCGCGCCCCTGACAATGCCGTGAGGCCGCCGGTTGCGGCAGCGCGCCCACTGGCGCGGCAACGGCGAATTGGGTAAACCCCGCACGACTAGCCAAGAAACCCGAGGTCCGAGCCCAATGACCGATTTCCGCATGACCCGCCGCGGCGCGCTGCTTGGCGCCGCCGCAACCCTGGCAACGCCCGCCCTTTTGCGCGCTCAGTCCATGGATGCCTTTCCGCAGGACGAGCCCGCCATCCGCGAGCAGATCCCGACGCGGCGCAATATCTCCTCCTTCGCCCAGCAGCACTGGCAGGACCATTTCGACGAGCTGGGCAAAGGCTGCCTGCTGGCCGACATCACCAGCCGCGCGGTGCACTACTGGGGGCCGGATGGCGAAACCTATCGCCTGTTCCCCTCCTCGGTGCCGCTGAGCGAGGAACTGACCAAGCGCGGCTATACCGAGGTCGTGCGCAAGGCCGAGAACCCGCGCTGGACGCCGACGTCCTCGATGCGCGAACGCGACCCCTCGCTGCCGGCGTTCCTGCCGGGCGGCCCCGGCAACCCGCTGGGCACCCGCGCGATGTACCTGGGCTGGCCCGCCTACCTCGTGCATGGCACCCATGACACCCGCAAGATCGGCCGCCAAAGCTCGTCCGGGTGCATCGGGCTCTATAATCAGCACGTCGAGGAACTTTACCCGATGGTGCAGATCGGCACCAAGGTTCGGCTGCTCTGAACCGGGGAGTTTAGACGCCGTTTTGTACAGAGCGGGCGGTCCGGACGGGCCGCCCGTACTCTTTCGCGCTCACTCCGGCCGTCGGGCCAGCCGGAAGGCTTGCGGCGAACTGCCCATCCGCGCGGTGAAGGCCCGCGAAAATGCCGAGCGCGACCGGAACCCCACGAGATCGGCAACCCGTTTGACCGGCTCGCGCCCGTCGAGCAGCAGCCGCGCCGCCCGCGCCAGGCGCAACTCCCGCAGCAGCTCCATCGGTCCGGCACCATAGGCCTCGGAAAACTGGGCGGCAAAGCGCGAGCGGCTCATCGCCGCCACCGCGGCCAGACTCTCGACCGAGTGGTCCGCGCCCGGCGCCTCGAGCATCGCCTGCAGAGCCGACCAAAGCCTCGGCGCCCCCAGCGCGGCAAGCCAGTTCAGCCCCGGATCGGCCGCCGTGATCCTCTGGCGGAACAGGGCGATCAGGCATTGCAGGAGCAATGCGCGGATCATCGCGCGGCCACCGACGTCGGGGGTGCCGAGTTCGAGGAGAATCTGGTCCATCGCGCGGGCGGCGGCGGGCGTTTCCGTAAGGTCCAGCACCATCGGTTCGCGCAGAAGGTCGACCAGGCCATGGGTGCCCCGCATGCCGATGCTGACCGCCCCGCACAGCACCGCCATGCCGCCGCCCCCCTCACCCTGCTGGCGGTGATGCGCCAGTTGCAATTCGGCCGGTTCACAGGACGGCAGCCCTCCGCCTCGATGTCCAAGGCTGCGCAGGCTGTGCCATTCGCAGGCCGGCACCAGCACCAGCCACCCGCGCCCGACGGCCAAAGCGCGCTGCCCACGCAGGCGCACCTCGCCGCCGCCGTCCAGCACGTAATGCAGCGTAGCCTGCGCCATCCGTCCCAGCCCGAGCGTGCATTCGCCGTCGAGTTGGCACAGCGCGAAGGGATCGGCCCGCAGCTCAAGCTCATCAAGGGTGCGTTCGAAGTTCTCCTGCATGTGGGAGGAATGGCAGATCTGGACCGGAAAGCACAACGAAAACCGAAATGGGCACGTCTTTGGGACCAAAAGGCACATGGTACCCGTCATCTCTGTACCATCGAAACCCCGATACGAGGACCAAAACGATGTGCAATTGCCATGACCATGATCACAATCCGAAGCTGACCCGGCGCCAGGCCCTGCGCGGCGGGATCGCCACCGGCGTCGCCGCCGCGGCGACCGTCGCCGCCACCGGTGCCGCGCGGGCCCAGGCCAGCGCCGACCCCTATTCCGACCCCGCCGAACCGGCGCTGCCGCCCAGCACCATGAAACTGGACCTCAGCCGGACCGCACTGGTGGTGACCGATCCGCAGAACGATTTCCTGTCGCCCGATGGCGTGACCTGGGGTGTGGTCGGAAAGAGTGTCACCGAACACGGCACGGTTCAGAACATCGACCGGCTGTTCGCTGCGGCCAAGGCCGCCGGCCTCACCGTGGCGGTGTCGCCGCACTATTACTATCCCACCGACCACGGCTGGAAATTCGAAGGCAAGCTCGAAGCGCTGATGCACAATATCGGCATGTTCGACCGCAAGGGCGCGCTGAACACATCCGGCTTCGAGGGATCGGGCGCGGACTGGCTGGAGCAGTACAAGAAGTACATCAATGACGGTGAGACCATCGTCACCTCGCCGCACAAGGTCTATGGCAACGAAACCAACGACCTGACGCTGCAACTGCGCAAGCGCGGCATCGACCAGGTGATCCTGGCGGGGATGAGCGCGAACCTGTGCACCGAGAGCCATATGCGCGAGTTGACCGAACAGGGGTTCGAGGTTGCGGTGGTGCGCGATGCCACAGCGGCGGCGATCCTGCCCGAAGGAGACGGTTATCTCGCGGCGCTGACCAATTTCCGCTACATCGCCAGCGCGGTCTGGTGGACTGACGAGGTGGTGGACATGCTGTCCGGCGCCTGAGTCGATCCCCCTCTGTCCGGCATCCCGCCGGGCAGAGGCCCGTCCTAGCGCTTGCGCATCCAGAAGCTTTGCGCGCGGCCGGTCCCGAGGAACGGCAGCGCCGCGACCGCATCGGCGCGCTCCCGCTGCAGGTAATACCCCGGCCAGAGGATCTCGTATCCGCCGCCCTGCACCAGCGCGTGCAGCAGGTATTGCTCGCCCCAGGACGGGCAGTCGTGGAAGAACCGCGCAGGGTATTCATATGGCAGGAACACGTCGTGGACATGGATCACCACGCCCGGCGCCAGCGCCGGGATGATCCGGCAGAACAGATGCGCCACATCGTTGCTCATCCGAACCTGATGGCTGGAGTCGATGAACAGCACATCGCCCGAGCGCAGCGCGGCAAACTGCGCCGGATCGACGGTTTCCAGGGCCGCCTGTTCGAACCGGTCCACCGCATCGGCGATGTCGGCGCGCGGCCAGGGGTCGATGGCGGTCAGCTCGGTCGACAGCCCGCCGTCGATGATCGCCTGCCGGGTGACGCGGGTGGAATTGCCGCAGCCTATCTCGATCACCCGCCGCGGCGCAAACCGGCGGATCATCAGATAGAGCGCCTCGGCATCCGGCGTATCGAAATAGCCGTTGCCGCCACGATAGCCGCTGGCACTTCCCTCCGGGCCGGTCAGCCGGGCCAGCGCGTCTCCATGGGCGCGATACCCCTCGATCAGCGGTGCGATATCGAACCCCGCCATCCCGGGCGAGAGTGCATAGGCCGGCCGCTCCAGCCCGCCGGCGGCCTCGAAACCGGCCAGCCGTTCCCGCTCTGCCGCCTGTTCGACCAGAGTGCGCGCCAGACGCCGCCGGCGGGCCGGATCCAAACCGGCGATTAGCTCTTCGAGGTCCGGCAAAGGGGGCTTCGGCATTGGCGGCGCTCCGTCTGGCTGCGGCGGCCTGCATAGCGCCCCCTGCCCCGAAGGCGCAACCGCGGATCGCCGCAGCCTGGCGTTTTCGCTTGGCATCGCGGAGATGTCGGGTTTGACTGCCCCCAAGTCCCCGCTGTCCGGAGTGCGCCGATGCAGAGCAAGTTCACCCTCGGAATCGAAGAGGAATATCTGCTGGTCGACCGCGACACGCTGCGGCTGGCCGAGGCGCCCGAGGCGCTGATGACCGCCTGTCAGGCGGATATGCAGGGACAGGTCAGCCCCGAATTCCTGCAATGCCAGATCGAGGTGGGCACCCGCGTCTGCGAGACCATCGGCCAGGCGCGCGAGGATCTGCGGCGGCTGCGCTCGGTCGTCTCGCGCCGTGCCGCCGAGTACAACCTCGCCCCGATCGCAGTCAGCTGCCATCCGTTCGAGGACTGGAAGGATCAGCACCACACCCGCAAGGATCGCTATGACAGCCTGCGTCACGATCTGGGCGGGGTGGCGCGGCGGATGCTGATCTGCGGCATGCATGTGCATGTCGGCATCGACGATCAGGCCCTGCGCACCGATCTGATGCCGCAGATGTGTTACTTCCTGCCGCATCTGCTGGCGCTGTCGACCTCCTCGCCCTTTTGGCAGGGCGAGGATACCGGGCTGGCCTCCTACCGGCTGACGGTATTCGACAACCTGCCGCGCACCGGGCTGCCGCCGGCGTTTTCGAGCTGGGCCGAGTATGAGCGGACCACCGGAACGCTGATCGATCTCGGCATCATCGAGGATACCTCTAAGATCTGGTGGGATCTGCGGCCGTCGCACAATTTCCCGACGCTGGAGACGCGGATCATGGATGTCTCGCCCCGGCTGGAGCATACCCTGTCGCTGGCCGCCCTGACCCAGGCGATCCTGCGCATGCTGGTGCGGTTGCGCGGACGCAATCTGCGCTGGCGGGAATACGACCGGTTCCTGATCGCCGAGAACCGCTGGCGCGCGCAGCGCTACGGCGTCGGCGAAGGGCTGATCGACTTTGGCGAGGGGGCGGTCAAGCCGATGGTGCAGCTGATCGACGAGCTGATCGGTCTGCTCTCGGAGGATGCCGAGGCCCTGGGCAGTTTGGCGGAAATCGCCGCGCTGCGTCCGCTGGCCGAACAGGGCACCAGCGCCACCCGCCAGCGCCGGGCCCATGCCGAGGCCAAAGCACAGGGCGACGATCCCGGCCGCGCGGTGGTGCGCCACCTGATCGAGGAATTCCACGCCGATCTGTGACCCGGCCCGCGCCGGATCGCCGGGGGAATCCTTGCAATCTTGTTGCAAGATTCCTCTGCCACATCTTTGCCGGCGCGGATCTGCCGCGCCGCGGATGCGGCATTCCCGCAAAGCCGGTTTGCGGCAATGAGACTTGAAGGCGAAGGCCCGCAAAGGCTAGGAATAAAACGACCGTTCAATTCACAGAACCGAGGGGAGGCGCAGCGTGGATTTTGCACTGACAGAGGAACAGAGCGCGATTTTCGACATGGCCCATGCCTTTGGGCAGGAGCAGATCGCACCGCACGCCCGCGATTGGGAGGCACAGGGCACTATTCCCAAGGAACTCTGGCCGCAGGTGGGCGAGCTGGGTTTTGGCGGCCTCTATGTCAGCGAAGAAGGCGGCGGCGCCGGTCTGGGCCGGCTTGACGCGACGCTGGTGTTCGAGGCGCTGAGCATGGCCTGCCCCTCGGTGGCGGCCTTCCTGTCGATCCACAACATGTGCGCCAAGATGCTGGACAGTTTCGCCAGCGACGAGATGAAGGCGCGGATCATGCCCGATGTGCTCGGCATGAACACGGTGCTGAGCTATTGCCTGACCGAACCGGGATCGGGCTCGGACGCCGCGGCACTGAAGACCAAGGCGGAGAAGACCAACGAGGGCTATACCCTCAATGGCACCAAGGCGTTCATTTCGGGGGGCGGCTATTCGGACGCCTATGTCTGCATGGTGCGCACCGGCGAGGACGGACCCAGGGGCATCTCGACCGTCTATGTCGAAGACGGCACGCCGGGGCTGAGCTTCGGCGGGCTTGAGGACAAGATGGGCTGGCGCAGCCAACCCACCGCGCAGGTGCAGTTCGACGACTGCAAGATCCCGGCCGGAAACCTCGTCGGTGTCGAGGGCGACGGGTTCAAATACGCGATGATGGGGCTCGACGGCGGGCGGCTGAATATCTCGGCCTGTTCGCTGGGCGCCGCGCAGACCGCGCTGAACATGACGCTGAATTACATGGGCGAGCGCAAGGCCTTCGGCAAAAGCATCGACCAGTTCCAAGCGTTGCAATTCCGCCTGGCCGACATGGAGATCGAGCTGCAGGCCGCGCGCACCTTTTTGCGGCAGGCGGCGTGGAAGCTGGATCAGGGCGCGCCGGACGCGACCAAGTTCTGCGCCATGGCCAAGAAATTCGTCACCGAGGCCGGCTCCAAGGTGGTCGACCAGTGTCTGCAGCTGCACGGCGGCTATGGCTATCTGGCCGACTACGGCATCGAGAAGCTGGTGCGCGATCTGCGCGTGCACCAGATCCTGGAGGGCACCAACGAGATCATGCGAATGATCGTGGCCCGCCACATGCTGGCCAACCGCTGAGGGGCATGAGTATGGCCGATATCGACATCCGGATCACCGGGCGCGCCGGGCGCATCACCTTTTCCCGGCCGCAGGCGCTCAATGCGATGAGCTATGAGATGTGCATGGCGATCGACGCGGCCATGCGGCTGTGGCGCGACGACGACGATGTGGCGCTGGTGGTGATCGACGCGACGGGCGACAAGGCGTTCTGCGCCGGCGGCGACATCGCCGAGCTGTACGACACCGGCACCAAGGGGAATTACGAATATGGCCGCCGGTTCTGGCGCGACGAATACCGGCTGAACGCCTTTATCGCGGAGTATCCCAAGCCGGTGGTCAGCTTCATGCAGGGCTTCACCATGGGCGGCGGCGTCGGCATCGGCTGCCACGGCTCGCACCGCGTGGTGGACGACAGCAGCCGCATCGCCATGCCGGAATGCGGCATCGGGCTGGTGCCGGATGTCGGCGGCAGCCTGTTGCTGGCACGCGCGCCGGGGCATCTGGGCGAATACCTGGGGCTGACGACAGGGCGGATGGCGGCGGGCGACGCGATCCTGGCCGGCTTTGCCGATCATTTCGTGCCGCGCGGCACATGGGCCGACCTGATCGAGATGCTGGAGGCCAGCGGCGACGCGGCGCATGTGGCGTCGCACGCCCTGCCCGCCCCGCCCTCGGCGCTGGGCGAGATGCAGGGCGACATAGACCGGCATTTCTCCGGCGGCTCGCTGGCGGCGATCCGGGCCTCTCTGGCCGGTGAGGACAGCGATTTCACCGAAAAGACGCGCGCCGCGCTGGAGCGCAATTCGCCGCTGTCTATGGCCTGCACGATCGAGATGCTGCGGCGTCTGCGCGCCGAGGATGGCACCATCCGCCAAGCGCTGGATCTGGAATACCGCTTTACCTGGCGGGCGATGGAGCACGGCGATTTCCTGGAAGGAATCCGCGCGCAGATCATCGACAAGGACCGCAATCCGCAATGGCAACATGCCGGGGGCACGGTGCCCGACGCGGCGGTGCGCCACATGCTGGCGCCGCTGGGCGCGGATGCGCTGACATTCGAAGGGGAGGACAGACAGATGAAAATCGGGTTTATCGGGCTGGGCAACATGGGCGCGCCGATGGCGGCGAACCTGGCCAGGGCCGGGCATGAGGTGACCGGGTTCGACATGGCCGAGGTGTCGATCGAGGGGGTCGCGATGGCCGCCTCCGCCGCCGAGGCGGCCAAGGGCGCCGAGGTGGTGATCACCATGCTGCCGAACGGGCAGATCCTGCGCGCCGTGGCCGCCGAGATCATCCCGGCGATGGACAAGGGCGCCGCCTTTGTCGATTGCTCGACGGTCGACGTGGACAGTGCCCGTGCGGTGGCCGATCAGGCCGAGGCCGCCGGGCTGCTGGCGGTGGACGCGCCGGTCTCGGGCGGCGTCGGCGGCGCCACGGCGGGCACGCTGACCTTCATGGCCGGCGGATCGGAGGCGGCGTTTGCCAAGGCCGCGCCGCTTTTCGACATCATGGGACAAAAGGCGGTGCATTGCGGTGCAGCCGGCGCCGGACAGGCCGCCAAGATCTGCAACAACATGATCCTGGGCGCGACCATGATCGTGACCTGCGAGGCCTTTGCGCTGGCCGACAAGCTGGGGTTGGACCGGCAGAAGATGTTCGATGTGGTCTCGACCTCGTCCGGCTATTCCTGGACCATGAACGCCTATTGCCCGGCCCCCGGCGTCGGACCGCAAAGCCCGGCGGACAACGATTACAAACCCGGCTTCGCCGCCGAGCTGATGCTCAAGGATCTGCGCCTGAGCCAGCAGGCCGCCGAAAGCGCGGATGCCGACACCCCGATGGGCGCGCTGGCGCAACAGCTCTACACGCAGTTCGTCGAGCAGGAGGACGGCAAGGGCATGGACTTCAGCGCCATGTTGCCGCGGTTCGAGAAGCGCCACCGGGGCTGAACATCCGGCCCTGACAGACAGCAGATGCCGCGGGCCGGGCCCGCGGCATTTTTCTGACCGCGCCGCGCCTCGCGGATACCGCGACGGCCTGTTCTTGCGGCGCGCGCAGGGGACATAAATTACCGATAGTTTTCGACATTTTCCGGGCGGTCGCCTCCCGGGATTTCACGCTTCGTTAAGGCCATGGCGGCAAGGCTGTCAGGACATTGGTTTTTTAAATGAGGACAGCTATGTTCAACAGCAATCTTGGCGATATCGACCGGATCGGACGCATCCTTTTGGGTGCGGCGATGCTGATCACCTATGCCATGACGGCGCCGGGCCCATTTCGCTGGCTGCTGCTGCTCGGTCTTCTGCCGATGGCGTCAGGGCTGCTGGGCACCTGTCCGATCTATTCACGGCTGAACCACAGCACCAGCGAGGCGGACTGACCGCCATTACCGGGTCAGCACCGCGATCTGGTCGCGGGCGGCGCGGGTGATCCGCGCGCCCTCTTCTATCGCATGGCCGGCGCGGTAGAATTCCAGCGTCGACATCTCGGTCAGATGCGCCGCCAGCGCCAGATCGGCGGGGTCGGCGGCCTCGCGGCTTTTGCGCAGGAACTCCGTCAGCACGTCGATCGAGGCCGAGACCACATCGAAATAGGTCGGATCCACCGGACCTGCGTCGCGCTCGGGCAGCAGCTTGCGCAGCGGATCGGGCAGCTTGTCGAGCAGCTCCGGCGCCTGCAACGCGCTCCAGAGGCGGCCTTCGCTCGGCTCCCACAGGGGACCGCCCGCCTTGTCGTTGGGATTGACCGAGATGATCCGCCGCGCCCCCAGCGCCCGGGCGGCGGAGACCGGCACCGGGTTGATCAGCCCCCCATCCAGGAGCCAGCGACCGCCAACCCGGTGCGGCCGAAGGATCGCCGGCAGCGAGATCGAGGCGCGCACCGCATCGGCCAGCGAGCCCTCGCGCAGCCAGACCTCGCGGCCTGTCTCCATGTCGGTGGCCACCGCGATATAGGGGCGGTCCAGTTCCTCGATCGTCTCGGGCAGGCCGAGCTCGCGCAGCATCTCCATGATCGCGCCGCCGCGCATCAGCCCGCTGCGATCCAGCCGCAGGTCGATCATCCCCATGAAACTGGTGCTGGAGAGCGCGCGGGCCCAATCCTCGAGCGCGTCCAGCCTGCCGGCGGCCCAGGCCGCGCCGACCAGCGCCCCCATCGAGCAGCCCGCCACGCTGTCGGGCGTCACCCCCTGGCGCTCCAGCTCGCGCAGCACGCCGATATGGCACCAGCCGCGCGCACCGCCGGAGCCAAGCGCCAGCGCAAGGGGCCCGCCGCTCACTCGGCTGCCACCCTGGCGCCGTCGAGCAGGGGCTTGAGATAGCGCCCGGTATGGCTGTTCGGGATTCCGGCCACCTCTTCGGGGGTGCCGGTCGCCACGATCTTGCCGCCGCCGTCGCCGCCCTCGGGGCCGATGTCGATGATGTGATCGGCGGTCTTGATGACATCGAGGTTATGCTCGATCACCACCACCGAATTGCCCTGATCGACCAGCTCGTGCAGCACCTCCAATAGCTTTTTCACATCCTCGAAATGCAGCCCCGTGGTCGGCTCGTCCAGGATATAGAGCGTGCGGCCGGTGGACCGGCGGCTGAGTTCCTTGGACAGTTTCACCCGCTGCGCCTCGCCGCCCGACAGCGTCGTCGCCTGCTGGCCCACCTTGATGTAATCGAGGCCGACGCGGTGCAGCGCCTCCATCTTGTCGCGGATGCTCGGCACCGCCTTGAAGAACTCCCGCGCCTCCTCGACGGTCATGTCGAGCACGTCGGCGATGCTCTTGCCCTTGAAGGTCACCTCCAGCGTCTCGCGGTTGTAGCGCTTGCCCTTGCAGGTCTCGCAGGTGACGTAGACATCGGGCAGAAAGTGCATCTCGATCTTGATCACCCCGTCGCCCTGACAGGCCTCGCACCGGCCGCCCTTGACGTTGAAGCTGAACCGCCCGGGTTTATAGCCGCGCGCCTTGGCCTCCGGCAGGCCGGCGAACCAGTCGCGGATCGGGGTGAAGGCGCCGGTATAGG
Source organism: Antarcticimicrobium luteum (assembly GCF_004358185.1). Classification (GTDB taxonomy): domain Bacteria; phylum Pseudomonadota; class Alphaproteobacteria; order Rhodobacterales; family Rhodobacteraceae; genus Antarcticimicrobium; species Antarcticimicrobium luteum. The sequence goes on along the minus strand of NZ_SMUV01000060.1, from coordinate 80,393 downwards.
TGGCCGGGTTGCTGCGCGGGGTGCGCCCGATCGGGCGCTGGTCGATGTCGATCACCTTGTCCAGGTGTTCGAGGCCCCTGATGGTTTCGCAGGGCGCCGGGGTCTGCCGCGCGCCGTTGAGGCGCATCGACGCCGTCTTGAACAGCGTCTCCAGCGTCAGGGTCGACTTGCCGCCGCCTGAGACGCCGGTGACGCAGACGAACTGGCCCAGCGGGAATTCGGCGGTCACATTCTTCAGGTTGTTGCCGGTGGCCTTGACGACGGTGATCGCCTTGCCCTTGCCCTTGCCCTTGCGCCGCTCCACCGGCACCGGGATGCTGCGGGCCCCCGACAGATACTGCCCGGTGATCGACGCCGGATCGGCGGCGATCTGCTGCGGCGTGCCATGGGCCACCACCCGGCCGCCATGCACCCCGGCGCCGGGTCCGATGTCAAAGACGTAGTCGGACTGCCGGATCATGTCCTCGTCATGTTCCACCACGATCACGGTATTGCCCTGATCGCGCAGGTTCTTCAGCGTCTCGATCAGCCGGTCATTGTCGCGCTGGTGCAGCCCGATCGAGGGCTCGTCGAGCACATAGAGCACCCCGGTCAGGCCCGATCCGATCTGGCTGGCCAGCCGGATCCGCTGGCTCTCCCCACCCGAGAGCGTGCCAGCGTTGCGGCTGAGCGTAAGATAGTCGAGGCCGACGTTGATCAGGAATCCGAGCCGTTCGCGGATCTCCTTGAGGATGGCGCGGGCGATCTCGTTCTTCTGGTTGCTCAGGCTGTCGGGCACGCTGCCGATCCAGCCATGGGCCTGTTTGATCGACATCTCCACCACCTGGCCGATATGCAGCTCGCCGATCCTGACCGCCAGCGCCTCGGGCTTGAGCCGGTAGCCGCCGCAGCTGTGGCAGGAGCGGTTGTTCTGATAGCGTTCGAATTCCTCGCGGATCCAGTTGCTGTCGGTCTCGCGATAGCGTCGTTCCATATTGGGGATAACCCCCTCGAACACGCGGGAGACCTGATAGACGCGGCCGCCCTCGTCATAGCGGAACGGGATTTCCTCGTCGCCCGAGCCATAGAGGAAGACCTGCTGCACATGTTTCGGCAGATCCTTCCACCGCGCATTCTTGTCGAACTCGTAGTGCTTGGCGATGGCCTCGATGGTTTGCAGGAAATAGGGCGATTTGCCCTTGCGCCAGGGCGCCAGCGCGCCATCCGAGATCTTCAGCGTCGCGTCCGGCACCACCAGGCGTTCGTCAAAGAACAGCTCCACCCCCAACCCGTCGCAGTCGGGACAGGCGCCAAAGGGCGCGTTGAAGGAGAAGAGGCGCGGCTCGATCTCGGGGATGGTAAAACCCGAGACCGGGCAGGCGAAGTTCTCGGAAAAGGTAAGGCGCTCCGGCTCTCCCTCCCCCTCGCGCGGGGCGGTTTCCAGAATGGCGATGCCGTCGGCCAGGTCCAGCGCGGTGCGGAAACTGTCGGCCAGCCGCGTTTCCATCCCCTCGCGCACCACGATGCGGTCGACCACCACGTCGATGTCATGGCGGAATTTCTTGTCCAGCGTCGGCGGGTCGTCAAGCTCATGGAACTCTCCATTCACCTTGACCCGCTGGAAGCCCTGCTTGCGCAGCTCCAGAAACTCCTTGCGGTACTCGCCCTTTCGGTCGCGGACAATGGGGGCCAGCAGATAGCCGCGCGTGCCCTCCTCCAGCGTCATCACCCGGTCGACCATGTCCTGCACCTGCTGCGCCTCGATCGGCAGGCCGGTGGCCGGCGAATAGGGGGTGCCGGCGCGGGCGAACAGCAGCCGCAGGTAATCGTAGATCTCGGTCACCGTGCCGACGGTCGAACGCGGGTTCTTGCTGGTGGTCTTCTGCTCGATGGAAATCGCCGGGCTGAGACCGCTGATATGGTCCACGTCCGGCTTTTCCATCATGTCGAGGAACTGCCGCGCATAGGCCGACAGGCTCTCGACATAGCGCCGCTGGCCTTCGGCATAGATGGTGTCAAAGGCAAGGCTGGATTTTCCCGACCCCGACAGGCCGGTGATCACCACCAGCTCATCGCGGGGAATATCCACGTCGATGCCCTTGAGATTATGCTCGCGCGCGCCGCGCACCTCGATCTTTTTCAGCTCAGCCATATCGCCCCCGCATCGCGTGCCCTAGAAATAGGTGAGCCGGGATGAGTCTCCAACCGGAAAATGCGAACGAAGTATGAACACGCCGGGTTTCGCTGCATTCCACCTTTGTATTCGCTTTCTTGAATGTTATATTCCCGGCAACCGGCCGCCGAGGCGACCGCCCGAGACAGGAAAGGACGAGAATGTTTCTGTTCAGACAGGCCCGCAGCAGCGGCCTCACCCCGCAGGAAGCCGTCGCCGCCGCAAAGGACGGCGGCGTGATCGTGATCGACGTGCGCGACCATGGCGAGCTGGCGATGACCGGCAAGGCCAAAGGCGCGCTGCACATGCCGCTGATGCGGCTGCGCGACATGGCCGACCCGCGCCATCCCGATTTCCGCAGCGAACTGACGCCGGACGCAAAGATCTGTGTCTATTGCGCCAGCGGCGCGCGGTCGAATGCGGCGGCCCAGATGCTGGCGCAACTTGGCTATAGCGACGTGCACAACATCGGCGGGCTGGGCCACTGGGCGCAAGCAGGCGGCGAGATCGAGCGGGGCTGAGCCGCGCTCAGAGCTTGCGCGCCAGCGCCCAGGAACAGATCGGCATGTTTGGGTCGTTCTTCAGGCTGTCGCGCTCGCGGTCGAACTTCGGCGGCCAGTCGGGCTCCATATTCCGCAGCGCCGCGTTGCGGTTGCCCCATTGCTCGGCGCGGATCTGATCCGCGCCGAAACCGCATTCGATCAGCAGATTGGTCAGCCCCCGCGCCGACCAGCGCGAACAATCCGCAGGTGCCGCGTGGAAAGGTATGAAGAAGGGCACCGCCAGCCAGAAATAGCCGCCCGGCCTCAGCATCTGTAAAACGTTCTGGGTGGCGCGATAGGGCCGGTCCAGATGCTCCCACACCTGATTGGCGAGGATCAGGTCGAATTGCTGCACCGCGCCATCCTCATCGGTGAAGGGGGCGTCACAGATATCGTACTCCGGATAGTTGAACTGCCAGTAGGAACGGAACCCGAACATCCGCCCCCATTTGCCCGAGATTTCGGCCACCTCCAGATCGGGGCCCAGTGCCCGGATCATCCCACGGCTGGCGCGGCCCATCGCGATACGGTTGAGACTTGCCATGGCTGCCCTCCTGCTTTCGGGGAACGTAAGCACAGTGCGACCGCGCCGTCACGGGGAGGCGGCGCTGTCGTTGTCATTTGGCCCCAGGGCGCTCCGGTCAGAAGTGGATCGCGCGATCCCAGGCGTCCAGTACGCTTTCGTGCATCATCTCCGACAGCGTCGGATGCGGGAAGACGGTGTTCATCAGGTCCTCCTCGGTGGTTTCCAGCTGGCGGCCCACCACATAGCCCTGGATCAGTTCGGTCACCTCGGCACCGACCATATGCGCGCCCAGCAGCTCGCCCGTCTTGGCATCAAACACCGTCTTGACCATGCCCTCGGGCTCTCCCAGCGCGATGGCCTTGCCGTTGCCGATAAAGGGGAAGCGGCCGACCTTGACGTCATAGCCCAGCTCCTTTGCCTTGGCCTCGGAATAGCCGACCGAGGCCACCTGCGGCTGACAATAGGTGCAGCCGGCGATGCTTTCGGGTTTGACCGGGTGGGCGTGCTTGCCCGCGATCAGCTCGGCCACCATCACGCCCTCGTGGCTGGCCTTATGCGCCAGCCAGGGCGCGCCGGCGATATCGCCGATGGCATAAAGCCCCTCAACCCCGGTGCGGCAGAATTCGTCCGTCACCACATGGCTGCGGTCCAGCTTGACGCCAAGCGCCTCCAGCCCCAGCCCCTCGACATTGCCGACGATGCCGACGGCCGAGATCACGGTGTCGAAGTCCATCTTCTCCACCTTGCCGCCGGTCTCGATATGGGCGGTGACCTTGCCCTTACCGCGATCAAGCTGCTTGACCATGGATTTCTCCATGATTTTCATGCCCTGCTTGACGAATTGCTTCTTGGCGAAGGCGGAGATTTCCGCATCCTCCACCGGCAGCACCCGGTCCATCACCTCGACCACCGTGGTCTCGGCGCCCAGCGTGTTGAAGAAGCTGGCAAACTCGATGCCGATCGCGCCCGAGCCGATGACCAGCAGCTTTTTCGGCATCCGCGGCGGTTGCAGCGCGTGCTTGTAGGTCCAGACCAGGTCGCCGTCGGCCTCCAGCCCCGGCAGGGTGCGGGCGCGGGCGCCGGTGGCGAGGATGATGTGTTTCGCCGTCAGCTCCTCGGTCCCCGCATCGGTCTTGACGCTGACCTTGCCGCTGGCGGGCAGCATCGCCTCGCCCATCACCACGGTGACCTTGTTCTTTTTCAGCAGGCCCTTCACCCCGGCGCTGAGCTGTCTCGCCACCCCGCGCGAGCGTTTGACGACCGCATCCAGATCATAGCCGATCTTGTCGGCGGAAAGGCCGAACTCCTTGGCCCGCTCCATCAGGTGGAACACCTCGGCCGAGCGCAGCAGCGCCTTGGTCGGGATACAGCCCCAGTTCAGACAGATCCCGCCCAGATGCTCGCGCTCCACCACGGCCACGTTCAGGCCCAGTTGCGCGGCGCGGATCGCGGCCACATAGCCGCCCGGCCCGGCACCGATGACGATCAGATCAAAAGATTTAGCAGCCATGACATCCCCTCGGCGCGGTTGCTGAAAAACTAGTTTACCATTAAACTATTTCCAGCCCTGCATCAATGGGCGCAAAAAGACAAATCCGCCACAGGCACGGCTGCGGCGGACAACTGCCTTTTCACCAGGAAAAGTTTTTCATCCGGCCCCGGTCAGGAGGCCTCCTGAAGCTCGCGCACGGTCTCGCCATATCCGCCGGCCGAGACGTAATCCGCTTCGGGTCGGGTCGTCGCCCGCGACAGCGCCGCGTTGCGATAGGGAAAGCGACCGAACTTGCGGATCACCTCGCGGTGCGCACGGGCGTGCAACAGGTTCGAGGCCCCGGTCTGGGGCATCCGCTGGCACAGCAGGCGCACACAGCGTTCCTGGTCACACAGATTCTCGGAATGCATCAGCGGCAGATAAAAGAACTGCCGCGACGGTTCGTCGATCTTCATGTCCCAGCACTTGTCTATCGCCGATTTCGCCGCCGCCAGCGCGGCGCGGTCGGTGGAAAACGCCCGACTGTCGTCGCGGAACATGTTGCGCGGAAACTGGTCGGTCAGGATGATATAGGCCAGCGCGCCGCTGGGATAGGTCAGCCAGAGCGAGAACCGCCCGTCGCGGGCCGCCTCCCAGGTCTTCTCAAAGCGATCGCGAATCCTGGCATCCAGCGCATCATCCTGGGCGTACCATCCCTTTGCACCGACCTCATCCAGCCAGAACTCCAGTATCTCCTCCGGGCCAACCATCGGCCATACTCCATTTTACTGCCGCGACTTAAAGTTTGACCGCCAGTCTAAGAACGCTTTGCGCGCGAGATACAGTAACAATTTGCAACAGCGGCAATATTCCGTGCGAACTCAGGCTGCATCGTTTTCTTCCTGGGCCTCCTGTTCGGCCTCGATGGCGTATTCCTGCGCCACCTCGACCGCGACCTGGGTGGAGCTCGGCGACACCGGCGTATAGCTACCGGTGTCCTCGACCGGCACCGCCGGGCGCTGGGTGGTCCGATAGAGCGCATAGGCCGCCAGCGCGAACAGCAACCCCGCCATCAGCACGAAGAAGCCCGGCGGGCCAAACACCCCGTCGCCCATCAGCCAGCCGGTGATCAGCGGCCCGGCGATGGCGCCCAGACCGTTGATGAAGATCAGCCCGCCAGAGGCCGCCGCCATGTCGTCATGCTCCAGGTAGTCGTTGGTGTGGGCGATCAGCAGGGAATAGAGCGGGTTGGTCATCCCCCCCACCACAAAGGCCGCGACCAGCAGCATGACATAGTACCCGCCCAGCACCATGCCCAGCACCGCGCCGACGCCGGCGACGGCGGCGACCATCAGGATCAGCAGCCGGCGGTCCATCCGGTCCGACATCCAGCCCAGCGGATATTGCAGGATCAGCGCCCCGACATAGAAGGTGGCGACAAAGCCCGAGATCTGCGGCACGCTCAGCCCGACCTTGGCGCCATAAACCGCGCTCATCCCGAATTGCGCCGAAAAGACGCTGCCCATCAGGAACATGCCGACGCAGCCCAGCGGCGAGGTGTCCATCAGCTTTCTCAGGCTCATCGGCTTGGTGGTATCAAAGGCCGGCGTCGGGCTGATCGACAGCAGAATCGGCGCGAAGGAAACGGACACCAGCACCGAGGCCAGCACGAAGGTATCGTATCCCGCCGGATCGCCCAGCAGCATCATCGCCTGGGCGGAAACGACCCCCGCCATCTGCACGATCATGTAGAGCGACAGCGCCTTGCCCCGGTTTTCGTTGTTCGACGCGTTGTTGAGCCAGCTTTCCGCCGTCACATAGACCCCGGAAAAGCAAAACCCGATCACCACCCGTCCCAGTGCCCAGGCGACCGGATCGGTGAAGGTGGGATAGAGGATCATCACCGCCGAAATGAACGAGGCCAGCGCGGCGAAGACCCGCACATGGCCAACCCGCCGGATCATCTCCGGCGCCAGTTTCGAGCCGCCCAGAAACCCCACGAAATAGGCCGACATGACAAACGACATCTGCAGGGTCGTGAACCCCTCGATTTCGCCGCGCACGCCCAGAAGGGTGCCCTGCAGGCCGTTGCCGATCATCAGCATACCCATTCCGAGCAGCAGCGCCCAGGCACTCGCCAGTACTTGTTGCATCGGGGGCCCCCTTGTTGCGCGCCGACCGTCCGCCCCAGCTACGGGGGTGAGTCGCCTGCGTCCGCCCTGTCCGCGACACGGGCAATGTCGCATTGAGGCAATGTTGCCGCGAATGCGAAGGTTTTCCAACGCCTAACCCGCCTACCCCCGTGCCGCAAGCCTCGGCTGCCGGCTCAGCGGCGGTCCGGGATCAACAACGAGGCATCGCCATAGGAGAAGAACCGATAGCCCGCCTCGACAGCGTGCTCATAGATGCGGCGGATGCGGTCCTGCCCCATCAGCGCCGAGACCAGCATCAGCAGGGTCGATTTCGGCAGGTGGAAATTGGTCATCAGCGCGTCGGTCACGTGGAACCGGAATCCGGGATAGATGAAGATGTCCGTCTCCCCCTCCCAGGCGGCGATCTGCCCGCCCCGGGCGGCGGTCTCGATCAGGCGCAGCGCGGTGGTGCCCACCGGGATCACCCGGCCGCCCGCCGCGCGGGTGGCGGCGATCTCGGCCGCCGCGGCGGCACTGACGCGGCCCCATTCGGCATGCATCCGGTGGGTGGTCACATCCTCGACCTTGACCGGCAGAAAGGTGCCCGCGCCCACATGCAGCGTGACATAGGTGAAGCTCACGCCCATGTCGCGCAGCCTGTCCAGCAAGGCGTCATCGAAATGCAGCGACGCCGTCGGGGCCGCGACGGCGCCCGAGGTTCTGGCCCAGACGGTCTGATAGTCGGTCTTGTCCCGCTCGTCCGCAGGCCGCCGGGCGGCGATATAGGGCGGCAGTGGCATCGCGCCGGCCTGCGCCAGGGCCGAGTCGAAGTCCTCGCCCGCGAGGTTGAAGCGCAGATGCCCCTGCCCCTCGGCCACGCCCTCCAGCGTGGCGCTGAGACCTGCGGCGAACTCGATCGCCTCGCCGACGCGGATCTTCTTCAGCGGCTTCAGCAGCGCCGCCCAGGTGCCGTCGGCGCGCGGCTCCAGCAGCGTCACCTCGATCCGCGCGCGGGTCTCGCCCTGCGGGCCGGGGCGGGGCCGCTCGCCGCTCAGCCGTGCCGGGATCACCCTTGTGTCGTTCAGCACCAGCCGGTCGCCCGGACGCAGCCAGTCCGTCAGGTCGCGCACATGGGCGTCGGTGATCGCATCCCCCTCGGAGACCAGCAGCCGCGCGGCGCTGCGCGGCACAGCGGGCCGCGTGGCGATCAGATCCTCGGGCAGGTCGAAATCGAAATCACTCAGTTTCATGCTGCGCGCTATAGGCCGCCACGCACGGTTTGACCATGCCCCGGAGGCACCTGGCACCTATCGCCCGCCCTCGGCCCCCTCGATCAGGTCAGGGGCGCGGCGCGGCGTTCGGTCCGGCTCTGCCGGCGCCTCGCCCGGCATGGTCGGCTGCGCGCCGCGAAATATCTCGCGGAAGATACCCGGGGTCAGCCCCGACAGCGGGTTGACCTGCACGCTGGGCGCCGCCGCCGGCCCCTTCAGCGTGTAGCTGAACCCGATCATCCCCTCGCCCTTGCGGGTCAGGACGCTGCCGACCGCATTGATCAGATAGACCGGCGATATCACCCCGCGCATGTTCAGCACCCCGCGTTCCAGATCATAGAGCCCGTCCATCGACAGCCCGATCGAGGGGCCGGTGGCGCTGCTTTCGTGCAGCACCAGCCGGTCCGGCTCCAGCCGGAACTTGGCCTCGACCTCGGTGAACTGGATGCCCTGGCCAGTCATCTCGTCCAGCAGGCCGACCACGCTTACGGCGTTCAGCAGCGCGGCGATCGCCGGGGCGTCCTTGACCCTTGTGTTCCTGACCCGCAACGTGCCGTTGAACAAGGCCGGTGCCTCTGCCGGAAAGAGGGACATTTCAAACGACCCGCCGTGGCCCTGGTTGAGGATCCCGGCCGAGCGGAACACGCCGCCACCGTCGTCCGACTCGACATAGATCGCGCTGCCCCCGCCCTGCGGTTCGATCCGGCCGCGCACCGGGGTCTGGCCGTTCAGCTTGCCGGTGAAGCTGCCGCGCAAGCCGTCATGGGTGGTGAAATCGCCGCTGAAATCCTGCAACGCCAGCGAGTCGGAAATCTGCAACCGGTCCAGCCGCGCGCTCAGCGCGCCGCCGCCTTCGCCGCCGCTGTCCAGCGGCGCGCGGCGCAGGTCCACGACCCCGGTCAGGATGCGCACATCCGGCGCCGCCCTGCCGCGACCGATCAACTCGACCCCGGCCTCCAGCCAGCCGCCCAGCCGCACCGAGCTGAGCAGCGCCCGGTCAAGCCCGCCATCCTTGGCACCGATCACGCTGCCGGTCGCCGTCAGCCCCGCCGCCTCGATCGACAGCCGTTCGATCCGGGCCGCCTCGCTCAACGTGGCCGAGAGATCGAGCATACCCGTCTCCTCGGCGCGCTTGCGCCAGCCCAGCGTCGGGATCGCCAGCCCGACGCCCGCCAGATCCGAGGTCAGATGCAGCGCCGGCGGGCTGCCCTTTGCCAGATCGAGGGTAAAGCGCCCGGTGCCCTGACCGCTGACGCTGCCCTCGGGCAGACCGATCCTGAAAGTGTCGAGCAGGGTTGGCGACAATTCCACCTGCCCCTCCACCCGGCTGCCCTTGGGGGCGTCCGGCCCGATCGGCTGACGCCAGCGCAGCACCACCGGCAGCGCGCCGATATGGGCGGTGCCGGTGATCTCGACCCGGCTCTGGTCCGCCTCGAGCCGCAGCGCGGTCGCGGAAACCGTCTGCCCCGGCACCAGAACCGTGCTTTCGACCTGGTTCAGATCGCCGGCGACGTGAAAGGCGATTTCCTCGAAGGGCACGCCCTTTTTCAGCGGCAGCGACAGCGTCCCCTCAAGCCGCGCCTGCCCCTGTGCCAGATCCACCGGCAGATCGGTGTCGCGCAGGGCGCGCACCGGCGGCCCGGCCAGCAGAGACATCACTGCGGTCACCGCGCCGCCGACGCGCAGGCGGATCACCGCCGGCGCCGCCGGTTTGACCGAGACGTCCGGGATGATGAAAGAGGAGCCCGCGACATCCAGATCGCCGCCCTGCCCGGCGGTCACGATTCCACGGTCTGCCGTCGCCACCAGCCGCTGCCGCTCCAGTGACAGCGTGCCCGAGGCCCCGGTCATCAGCGGCAGGTAGCGGTTATAGCGAACCGTGGCGCCGTCGAAATCGAGATCGGCGTAGATGTCCGGTTTCCGCCCCTCTTCCAGCCGCAGCGCCAGGTCTATGTCGTGCAGCGTTCCGTCCAGAACGTTCTCGGCGACCCAGGTGCGCGGCTTTTCCGACACCGACGGGGGCCACAGCTCCAGCAGGCGCGCGGGGGTCAGGCTGTCCATGTGCCCGTCCACCGCCAACCGCCAGCCCTCGGCCACGGTGGTCAGGGTGCCGGTGAGGTCCAGCGCGCTGCCCTGGTCGGACAGGTGCATCTGGCCCAGCGTCAGCCGGAACGGGTCCAGCTCCAGCCTGAAATCGGCGGTCCCGCCCTCGAGACGCACAGGTTCGCGATAGAGGCCCGCCGGGTTCAGCGCTGTCGCGGCAAAGTGGAACTGACCGACCAGATCGGTCAGCGTGCCGTTCTCGATGCCGCCGAGATAGGCGCGCCCCTCGGCGCGGCCGGTGCCCCAGGCGCTGTCCACCGACATCTCGTCAAAGGTCAGGGTCTGCGCCGCCGGATCATAGGTGAAATAGCTGCGCGCACCGCTGAAGGGGATCGGGCGGGTCGTCTCGGTCGGCTGCAGGGCGCCGGCGCCGATGTGCAGCGTCGCCGAGAGCGGCCCCAAGGCGCCGGCCTTGTCGACGCTGCCGCGCAGCGCTCCCGAGATCGGCGCGCGCAGCACCTTCAGCCAGTGCAGCGCCACGCTCTGCGCGGCGATGTCGGGGGCGGCGATGTCCTGAACCGAGACACCGAACTCTGCCCCGGCATCTCCGATCCGGCTGGTATAGTTCATCTCGACCGAACTGGCGTAGTCCCGCCCGCTGAGCACGGCGAAATCCGCGCCGATTCCCAGCGCATCGCCATCGCGTCTCAGCCGCACCTGACCGCCGTCGAGTGTCCAGACCTTGCCGCTGCGGCCATCCTCATAGCGCAGGGTCACCGCATCGACGTCCAGCGCGACCAGCGCGGCAAGCTGCGGACGCAGCAGGATCTGCTCCGCCCCCTCCATCAGCTGCGGCAAACCGGCGGCCTGGCCCACCGGCGCCGCGGTGTCCTCCAGCGTCAGCGACACCGTCCCGCCCGCCTCGCGCCGCAGGGTTGCGAACAGGCCGCTCAGCGCGATCCGCTTCGGCTGGACCCGGCCGCGCAGCAGCGGGCGCAGCGCCAGGCTCGCCTCGGCATCCGAGAGCCGCGCCAAAATGCGCCCGTCCGCCTCGGACAGGACCACGTCGCGCAGATGCAGCCGCGGCCGCAGACCGGCGCGGATCACCAGCTCGATGTCGCCAAAGGCGATCTGCAGCCCATCAAGGCCCTGCTCGATGCGCGCCTCGACCCGCGCCCGCAGCCAGTCCGGCGGTCGCAGCCGCTGGTTCACGCCAAAGATCACCGCCGCGGAGGCCAGGATCACCAGCACTGCGGAAATGCGCATCGCCCACAGCCCGGACCGGCGCAGCGCGCGGGTCTTGCGGCTCCCGGCCGGCCGGCCGATGTCCGGGTCAGTACGCGCCACGGTCCCAATTCCGAATGATCCGCCGTGCCCCGCTTTCCGGTTGCCCGCGGCGATCTATTATGGAACCCATCTGTTCAACCATGTCAGTGGAGTCACCCGATGCCCGATATTTCCGATACCGCCCCCGATTTCACCCTGCCCCGCGACGGCGGTGGCGAGGTCAGCCTGTCAGGTTTGCGCGGCGGCGCCGTTGTTCTGTTTTTCTATCCGCGCGATGATACCCCGGGCTGCACCCGGGAATCCATCGGCTTTTCGGCGCATCTGCAAGCCTTTGCCGATGCCGGTGTGCAGGTGTTCGGCATCTCTCGCGACAGCGTGGCCAAACATGACAAATTCGTCGCCAAACACGACCTTACCGTGCCGCTGTTGTCGGACGAGGATGGCGCCGTCTGCGAGGCCTATGGCGTCTGGGTCGAAAAGACCATGTACGGCAAGAAATCGATGGGCATCGAACGCGCGACCTTTCTGATCGACGCGGGTGGCACAATCGCCCGTATCTGGCGCAAGGTGAAGGTGGACGGTCACGTCGAGGAGGTGCTGGAGGCGGTCAAGGCAATGTAGGCTGGACAGGCGCTGCCGGATCCGGCCTACGTGTCGGCGCGGCGCCCCTAGAGAGGGACGACGCCCCATGCCGGTTCCCGGCCCCGCAGGCCAATCCGGCGCCAGCAACCGAATGGTCCTTTTTCTGGCGGCGCTGACCGTCGGCTTGTTCCTGGCCTTCAACATCATGTTCGTGCTGTTCAACCTGGGCTATCCGGGATTTCTGTTCGCCGCCCTCCTTCCGGCGGTGGCGCTGGGCGGCTATGTGGTTTGGCGCTGGGCACGCGGGGACAACGGCATCGTCGCCGTTGTCCCCGGTCTGCTGGTCATGTACGTCATCATGGGCCTTTCGATCGTCGCGGTGACCTCGCTCTATTGACCGGGCGAACGGGTCGCCCCGGCCGTGCAGACCAATCGCTCAAGACCGTTCGAAATCAGGGGGACCCCCGCCGTGACACAATCGCTGGCCCAGATGGCGACCGAAGTGCTGACCACAGCGGACGGGCGCGAGAAGACCGCGCTGTCGCGGCGCCACGCGGCGGCCTGGTTCGCCGCGCGGTCCGAGGGGGTCGCGCCGATCCCCGTGGGCACCGCCGCCCCGCCGCTGCACCCGGCGCGACCGGCGCGGCCCGAACTGCTGTCGCCGCGCGAGGTGCCCAAACGCAAGCCCGGCTCGCCCGCCGGGCGCATCGCGCTGCTGCATGCGGTGGCGCATATCGAGCTGAACGCTGTGGATCTGCACTGGGACATCATCGCGCGGTTCGGCCATGTGCCGATGCCGATGGGGTTCTACGACGACTGGGTCAAGGCGGCGGACGAGGAAAGCAAGCATTTCAATCTGGTCTGCGGATGCCTCGAGGCGCTGGGCAGCCATTACGGCGCCCTGCCCGCCCATGCCGGCATGTGGCGCGCCGCCGAGGACACCGCCCAGGACCTGATGGGCCGCCTCGCCGTGGTGCCGATGGTGCTGGAGGCGCGCGGGCTGGACGTGACGCCGGGCATGATCGGGATCTTCCGCAAGGCCGGGATCGATCAGGCGGTGGCGGCGCTGGAGACCATCTATGCCGAGGAGGTGGCCCATGTCGCCTATGGCTCCAAATGGTTCCACTTCCTTTGCGGGCGCGAAAACGCCGATCCGAAAGAAGTGTTTCATGCGCTGGTGCGCAAATATTTTCACGGCGCCCTGAAACCGCCCTTCAACGAGGAAAAGCGTGCCGAGGCCGGCCTGCCGCCGGACTTCTACTGGCCGCTTGCGGATGAGATCCCGCCGCGCGCCTAGGTGGCGGGACTCGGCAGGTTCTTGCCTAAACGCCTCTGATCGGCGCGGAAATGCCGCCGAACGGCTCAACAAACTTGCCCAAATGCCATGCGGGGGGTATGCACTCGGCCCAAGGGTCCGGGCGAGCAGTCTACCGGGCCGGGGATGGGACAAGGACGACGGTTTGCGCACACGCCTCGCAATCAAGGTTCATGCGGTCTTGGAAAAACTCTTTCCCGAACGCCGCGTTTTTCTGAAATCGGATACCGATACCCGCTTTATCCGCCTGAAGTCCGGCACGCAGCTGATCGCGCTGTCGGGGGCGGGGCTGATCGTGGCCTGGGCGATCATCGCCACAGCCATCCTGATGATGGACAGTATCGGATCGGGCAATTTCCGGGAACAGGCCAAGCGCGATCAGCGCATCTATCAGGATCGTCTGAACCAGATTTCCAGCGAACGCGATGCCCGCGCCGAGGAGGCGCTGGCGGCGCAGAGCCGGTTCAACGCCGCTCTTGAGCAGATCTCGAACATGCAGTCCGAACTGCTTGCCTCGGAAACCCGGCGGCGCGAGCTGGAGACGGGTATCGAGGTGATCCAGACCACGCTGCGCGAAACCATGCGCGACCGCGAGACCGCCCGCAACGCGCTGACGGCGATGGAAGACAACGGAAACCGCGGCGGGCTGGCGGCCGATCCGGTGATCCCGGTGCAGATGGACTTCATGACCACGGCGCTGGCCGACGCCGCCCGGGACCGCGACCGCATCCAGGCCGACGCCCTGGCCGCGCTGGACCAGCGCGACGAACTGGAGCTGGAAATCAAGCTGATGCGCGAACGCAACGACCAGATCTTCCGCCAGCTGGAAGAGGCGATGGCGATCTCGGTCGAGCCACTGAACAAGATGTTCCGCGAGGCCGGCATGCCGCCCGAACGGATCATCGAACAGGTGCGCAGCGGTTACAACGGCCAGGGCGGTCCGCTGACCCCGATCTCGTTCTCGACCCGGGGCGAGGAACCCACCCCGGACGAGCTGCGCGCCAACAAGCTGCTGCATCAGATGGACACGCTGAACCTTTATCGCATCGCCGCGGACAAGGCGCCCTTTGCCAATCCGGTGCACCGCTCGGTCCGCTATACCAGCGGCTTTGGCTATCGCCGCGATCCCAAGACCGGCGGGCGGCGGATGCACAACGGCTCGGACTTCGCCGGACCACAAGGAACCCATATCTTTGCCACGGCGGACGGCGTCGTCACCCACGCGGGCTGGCAGTCCGGCTATGGCAAGGTGGTCGTGATCAAGCATGCCTTTGGCATCGAGACCCGCTATGCCCATACCTCACGCGTCCACGTGAAGAAGGGCCAAAGGGTCTCGCGCGGGGATCACATTGCTGATATGGGTAATACCGGACGGTCCACCGGCACCCATCTGCATTACGAAGTTCGGGTGAACGGAAGACCAGTTAACCCCATGACATACATCAAGGCTGCGAGAAATGTTTTCTAAGAGCAAAATCAACGAACCCGGCTCCAAGGCGTCGGAAGCCGCCACACCGTCCGCCCAGCCGACGGCCCCCGCCCCGAGCCAGAGCGACTTCAAGTCGAGCACGCCCAAGGCCAAGCCGCCGGCGTCGGTTCTGTCCTCGGATCTGCATATCAGCGGCAACCTCAAGACCACCGGCGACATCCAGGTCGAGGGCACCGTCGAGGGGGACATTCGCGCGCATCTGCTGACCGTCGGCGAGACCGCCACGATCAAGGGCGAGGTATCGGCCGACGACGTGGTGATCAACGGCCGGATCGTCGGCCGGGTCCGCGGCCTCAAGGTGCGCCTGACCTCGACCGCGCGGGTCGAAGGCGACATCATCCACAAGACCATCGCCATCGAGAGCGGCGCCCATTTCGAAGGCTCGGTGCAGCGTCAGGATGACCCGCTGAGCGGCAGTGGCGCCGCCACCAAGGGCGGCGCACAGCCGCAACCGGCCAAGGCCGCCGAGGCCGGCGGAAAGTAATCGTCCCGCATTGCGCGACCGGAACGGCGCCGCAGGCCCCTGCGGCGCCATTCGTTTGCGCGGAATATGGGATTCCTGGATTTGCGCCCGGTCCGCCGCGCGGCATCCGGCGAGACCGGCAGTTTGGGCGTTTCTGGCAGGATCCTGTGGTCAACCACGCCCCTGCCACCGCGCAGGCAGGTCGCGCGCGGTACCTGGCCCTGCGGCCGAGCGACACCCGCCAGACACCCCGGCGGGGCGGTCTGGCGGATCTGACCTGTCCGGTCGGTTCGGCAAGGAACGGCCCTTGCCTATTCGCTCACGGTGACCTTTTTCATCACGTCGGGCTGGCCGATCACCGCGCCGTTCGACCCCTTGCCGCGCTTGATCGCATCGACGACCTCCATGCCTTCGGTCACGTGGCCGACGACGGTGTACTGGCCGTTGAGGAACGGACCCGGCGCGAACATGATGAAGAACTGCGAATTGGCGCTGTCGGGGTTCTGCGACCGGGCCATGCCGACCACGCCGCGATCGAACGGCAGGTCCGAGAACTCGGCCTTGAGATCGGGCAGCTCCGAGCCGCCCATGCCGGCGCGGCGCATGTCGCCGCCCAGCTTTCCGAACTGCACGTCGCCGGTCTGGGCCATGAAGCCGTCGATCACCCGGTGAAAGACGACGCCGTCATAGGCGCCCTCTTTTGCCAGCGCGGCGATCTGGGCCACGTGACCCGGGGCCACGTCGTCGGCCATGTCGATGACAATGGTGCCGTTGGCGCCCTCGCCCTCCACCTCGATGGTCAGCTCGGTCGCCAGCGCAGGGCCCGCGACCAGCGCGGCCAGCGCCGCAAAGAGCGCCAGCTTACGCATCGGCGGCCACCTTGACCGAGATCATGCGGTCGGGCTCTGCCGGCGGCTCGCCGCGGGTGATCACATCCACATGCTCCATCCCCTCGATGACGCGGCCGTAGACGGTGTACTGGCCGTTGAGGAAATGGTTGTCGCCGAAATTGATGAAGAACTGCGAATTGGCCGAGTTCGGGTGCTGGCTGCGCGCCGCGCCCAGGGTGCCGCGATCATGCGGCAGGCGCGAGAATTCCGCCGGCAGATCGGGCAGGTCGGAGCCGCCGGTGCCGGCCATGCGCAGGTTGAAGCCCTCTTCCATGTTGCCGTGCTTGACGTCGCCGGTCTGGGCCATAAAGCCGTCGATCACCCGGTGAAAGCAGACGTTGTCATAGGCGCCGGCGCGGGCCAGTTCCTTCATCCGCGCGGCATGTTCGGGGGCCACGTCGGGCAACAGCTCGATGGTGACGGTGCCGTTCTTCAGCTCCATCAGGATGGTGTTCTCGGGGTCTTTGATCTCGGCCATCTGGCGCTCCTGTCTTTGGATTTGTCCCGATACCTAAGACGGGGGCCGACGAATGCCAAGTGACGCATTGACCTGACCGCCAATTCCGGGGCAACAACGCGGCGGATTGCGACCATTCGATTTTCGAGGTGACGATATGGGCTGGAAGACGCTGGACGACATGGATCTGCGCGGCAAGCGCGTGCTGGTGCGGGTGGACATCAACGTCCCGATCGAAAACGGCACCGTTACCGACGACACCCGGATCCGCCGCCTCGCCCCCACCCTGAACGATATTCGCGACGGCGGCGGCACGCCGATCCTGCTGGCGCATTTCGACCGCCCAAAGGGCAAGCGCGTCCCCGAACTGTCGCTGCTGCCGCTGGTGCCGGCGCTGGAGGCCGCCTTTGGCGCGCCGGTGGTCTTTTGCGCCGATTGCCGCGGACCGGCGGCCGAGGCGGCGCTGAGCGCGCTGGAGGGCGGCGCCATTCTGATGCTTGAGAACACCCGCTTTCATCCCGGCGAGGAACAGAACTGCCCCGACCTGGCGGCCGAGATCGCGGCGCTGGGCGATATTTACTGCAACGACGCCTTTTCCGTGGCGCACCGCGCCCATGTCTCGACCGAGGGGGTGGCCCGGCTGCTGCCTGCCTGCGCCGGACGCCTGATGCAGGCCGAGCTGGAGGCGCTGGAGGCCGCCCTGAGCAAACCGCAGCGCCCGCTGGTGGCAGTGGTCGGCGGCGCCAAGGTCTCGACCAAGCTGGAGCTGCTGGGCAACCTTGTCGAAAAGGTCGATCACCTGATCATCGGCGGCGGCATGGCCAACACCTTTCTCGCCGCGCAGGGCATCGACGTCGGCAAATCGCTGTGCGAGCGGGACATGCTGGACACCGCCGCCGCGATCCTGGCCAAGGCCGAGAAGACCGGCTGCGCCATCCTGCTGCCCTCCGACGTGGTGGTGGCGCGCGAATTCCGGGCCGGCGCCGAGAGCGAAATCCTGCCCGCCGATGCCTGCCCGGCCGACGCGATGATCCTCGATGCCGGCCCCGAGACAGTGGCGCGCATCGCCAGGATTCTGGACAGCGCCAAAACGCTGATCTGGAACGGCCCGATGGGCGCCTTCGAGATCGCGCCGTTCGACACCGCCACCAATGCCGCGGCCCGCACCGCGGCCGAGCTGACCCGCGCCGGACGGCTGATCAGCGTGGCCGGCGGCGGCGACACCGTGGCCGCCCTGAACCAGGCCGGGGCCGCCGACGATTTCACCTATATCTCCACCGCCGGGGGCGCCTTTCTGGAGTGGATGGAGGGCAAGACCCTGCCGGGTGTCGACATCCTGCTGCGCAAGCGGGCGGAGCCGGCCGAAGCCTAGATCAGCAGCGCCGCCAGCACCTGCACCGCCATGACGATCACGCTCAGCGAGCCCAGGGTGTAGAAGGTGGCGCGCACCTCGTGGATCTGGCGGGTGGCATAGGCCACCGCGTGACAGGCCCGCGCGGCGACAAACCCGTACATCAGCACCTGCGCCAGCCACAGCGGCGGGGCGATCGCCACATAGATCAGCCCGATGGCGAGGAAGGCCGGAATATTCTCAAGATCGTTGCGGTGCATCCGGCGCGAGCGGTCGACATAATCGTTGCGCTCAAGCTGCGCCGGGTCCGGCGCCGGGTTGAACGGCCCCTTCTGAATATCCTCGGGGTTCACCAGTCCACTGCCGCTTTTCATCATGCGATAGACGGTCATCCAGCCCTGCCCCATGATCTTGAGCACCATCAGCGCCGCGGCGATCATGTAGGTGGCAAAGACCGGGTTGTCCGGGGTGTAGAGTTCCATGCGTGCCTCCCTGTCCCTGTGGGCACCATCCAACGCCGCCTGATGCGGATTTGTCAAACGGGCCCTGCCGTCAGACCCGGATGTTCGCGCTAACGCAATTGCAACGCGCGGCGCGCTTGCCTATGGACATCGCAGAGGGGCTGCCCCCGCAAGACACGCAATCAAAAATCTATTTGGGCGGAAAACCGATATGTCAAACCAGAAACAGACCGAACAGATCCGCGCCGCAAAAGGGTTCATCGCCGCCCTCGACCAGAGCGGCGGATCGACCCCCAAGGCGCTGAAGCTCTATGGGGTCGAAGAGGACGCCTATGGCTCCGAGAGCGAAATGTTCGACATGATCCACCAGATGCGCAGCCGCATCATCAAATCGACCGCCTTTACCGGCGACCGCATCGCCGGCGCGATCCTGTTCGAGATGACCATGGACCGCGACATCGACGGTGTGCCCACCGCCACCTATCTGTGGCAGGAACGCGGCGTCGTCCCCTTTCTCAAGGTCGACAAGGGGCTGGCCGAGGAGGCCGACGGCGTGCAGCTGATGAAGCCGATGCCGGATCTGGACGCGCTGCTGGAAAAGGCCGTCTCGAAGGGAATTTTCGGCACCAAGATGCGCTCGGTCATCAACGCGGCCTCGCCCAGCGGCATCGCCGCGGCGGTCGCCCAGCAGTTCGAGATCGGCAAGCAGATCCTGAGCCACGGGCTGATGCCGATCATCGAGCCGGAGGTGACCATCAGCATCGCCGACAAGGCCGAGGCCGAGGAAATCCTGCTTGCCGAGATCAAGAAGCATCTCGACGCACTGCCCGGGGACAAGCAGGTGATGCTCAAGCTGACCCTGCCGGAGCGGGCCAATCACTATAAACCGCTGGTGGATCACCCCCGCGTGCTTTGCGTCGTGGCGCTTTCGGGGGGCTATTCGCGGGACGAGGCCAACGCGCGGCTGGCGCAGAACAAGGGCATGATCGCCAGCTTTTCGCGGGCGCTGACCGAGGGGCTCTCGGCGCAGCAGACCGAGGAAGAGTTCGACAAGGTGCTGGCAGAGAGCATCGACAGCATTTTCCAAGCCTCGCTGGCCGGCTGATCACCCTGTCACGAAGTTGCGAAAGGCCCGGCATCGCGCCGGGCCTTTTTTGTTGGCGCGCGCCCCTGACCGGAGCCGCGACCGGCGGGCTCAATCCTCGCCCGACCCGACGCTCATGTATTTCGAGATGAAGGCAGGCTCGCCCATCCGCTCCAGAAGGTCGAGTTGCAGGTCGAGCCAGCCCCAGTGCCCCTCTTCGTCCAGCGCGACCTCCTCGAACAGGGCGCGGCTGCCGATATCGTCGGCCTCGTAGGCCATGCGCGCGGCGCGGGTATAAAAGGTGATGGCGTCCTTTTCGTCGGCCTTGTCGGTCTCGAACATCTCCTTGAGGCTTCGGGCGCGCATCGGGGTCTTGGCCGGTGTCATCACCGGATCGCCGCCCAGGAACAGGATGCGGTCGGTGAACAGGCCGGCGTGGCCCAGCTCCTCCTGCATTTCCTCGCGCATCTTGGCGGCCAGCTTGTCCAGCCCCCAGTCGTCCAGAACATGCGCGTGCAGCAGGTATTGCGTGGCCGCCGAAAGCTCCATCGACAGGGCGGTTTGCAGGTTTTCAAGGCTCGCGTTCGCGGTCGTCATAAAAAGCTCCTTTTGGTCCATGCGGCGGGGGTATGGGATCGCAGGGTCGCGCGCCCCGCCGGATGTCCCTCAGGAACCTGTATCTCCTGTCAGTCTTTTCAAGATCGCCTCGGTGTCGAGGCCGGCCACCGCCCCCGGCAGGCTGCCGCGTTCGCCGCTGAGGCGCGAGGTGACATAGCCGCCCGCCACCGCCTCCGGCGCCCCCTCGAAAAGGGTCGCGGCGCCAAGCAGGGTGGCGAGGCTCTCGGTGAACCAGCGGGCCTCTGCCTCGGGCGGCAGGGCGGGCCAGCGGGCGCGGTGCGCCTCGAGCGCGGCGTCATAGCGGCTGTCACGCCCGCGCACGGCATCCAGCGTTGCGGCCAGCACCTGGCCGGCCAGCGGCTCGCGCGCCAGGGTGCGCAGGATATCGAGGCAGATCACGTTGCCCGACCCCTCCCAGATGCCGTTGAGCGGCGCCTCGCGGTAGAGCATGGGCATCGGGGTTTCCTCGATATAGCCCATGCCGCCGAGCACCTCCATCGCCTCGCCGATCACCGGGATGCAGCGCTTGTTGCCGAGATACTTGGCCAGCGCCACGCCGATGCGGGCCAGCGCCCGGCTTTCGGCGTCGTCGCGGTCAAAGGCGGCTGCCATGAAAAAGCCCAGGCTGACCGAGGCCTCCCAATCCAGCGCCAGATCGGCCAGAACGCTGCGCATCAGCGGCTGGTCGATCAGCCGGCGCTGAAAGGCGGCGCGGCCCGATACCCACCAGGCCGCCTCGGCCAGCGCCGCGCGCATCAGCCCCGCCGGCGCCATCGCGGTGTCGAGGCGGGTGTGATGGACCATCTCGATGATGGTGCGAACGCCATCCCCCTCCTCGCCCAGCGGGTAGGCCAGCGCGTCGTCATATTCGATCTCGGAACTGGCGTTGGCCACATTGCCCAATTTGTCCTTGAGCCGTTGCAGGCGGATGCCGTTGCGTTCGCCCTCCAGCCAGCGGGGGACCAGGAAACAGGTCAGCCCGCCCTCGGCCTGGGCCAGCGTCAGAAAGCCGTCGGACATCGGCGCCGAGCAGAACCATTTATGCCCCCGCAGCCGGTAGGCGTCGCCGTCGCGCAGCGCCCGCGTCGTGTTCGCGCGCACGTCCGAGCCGCCCTGTTTCTCGGTCATCGCCATGCCCAGTGTGGCGCCGGATTTTTCCGCGACCGGCCGCGTCGCCGGGTCGTAGACGCCCGAGGTCAGCTTCGGCTGCCAGAGCGCGGCCAGCTTCGGGTCGGCGTTCAGCGCCGGCACCGCGGCATAGGTCATGGTCAACGGACAGCAGCAGCCCGGCTCGACCTGGTTGAGCATGTAGACATGGGCCGCATGTGTCACATGGCCGCCCGGCGCCCCGTCCCAGGCTGCCCCTGCATAGCCGAGCGCCGAGGCGGTCTTCATCACCTGGTGATAGCCGTCGTTGAACCGCACCTCGTCCAGCCGGTGGCCAGAGCGGGCGAAGAGCATCAGCCGCGGCTTGTCGCGGCGGGCCTCTTCGGCGGCGCGCAGCATCTCGTCGCTGCCATAGGCGGCGCCGGCCCTGGCCAGATCCGCGGCGCGCCCGCCGGCACGCTGCACCGCGCTGCGCAGCGGCAGATCCCCGGCCCACAGATCGCGGGCGGTGCGCGGGGCCGGCTGGTTGGAAACCTCATGTGTGCCGAGATCGGCGCGCGGCGGCGTGATGGTCATGGTGCAAATCCTCCCGAGTCCTCGGGCAGCAGTCTGCGGCGGCGCCCCAGCGGTTTCAATCGGAACGCCGGGTCAGGATCGGACGTCCGTGACAAGTGTTTGTTGCAAATAGGGGATTCACACTGCGAATCACCTGTGGCATAGTGGGGAAAGACGCCCGCAAAGGGCGCGTTCGAGGCAGAAAGCAGTAATCATCGTGACCCGCTCCACCCATCCCGACTTTGGCGCATTGATCTTTTTCGCCGCCGCCTTTCTGGTCGGGGCCTACTTCACCTTTGCCGCCGTGCAGGGCGATTACGGGTTGTTCCGCCGGGTCGAGATCGCCGCCGAGGCCAGCGCGCTGCGCGCCGATCTGGGCAAGCTCGAGTCGGAGATCGCGCGGATCGAGAACCTGACCCACCGGCTGTCGGACGATTATCTGGACCTCGATCTGCTGGACCAGCAGGCGCGCTCGGTCCTGGGGCTGCTACGGCCGGACGAGATCGTCATCCGCTGACCCCCGCAATCCGCCCGGATCAGAGCCGGACCGGAGCCGGGCAAGAGCGCGGCAAAATCCCCCTCGTCAGCGCGGCCGAAATCCTGTAATAGATAGTTTAACGCTAAACTATCCTTTTTCAGGAGAAAGGGAGCTGCCATGGCGACGCGAAAAAGCGCCCGGAAACCAAACGTTTCCGCCGAGGAACTGACCACCTATTACCGCGAGATGTTGCTGATCCGCCGATTCGAGGAAAAGGCCGGCCAGCTTTACGGCATGGGTCTGATCGGAGGATTCTGCCACCTCTACATCGGGCAGGAGGCGGTCGTCGTCGGGCTGGAAGCCGCCGCAGAAGAGGGCGACAAACGCATCACCTCTTACCGCGATCACGGCCATATGCTGGCCTGCGGCATGGACCCCAAGGGCGTGATGGCCGAGCTGACCGGCCGCGAGGGCGGCTATTCCAAGGGCAAGGGCGGCTCCATGCACATGTTCTCGAAAGAGAAGCATTTCTATGGCGGCCACGGCATCGTCGGCGCCCAGGTGCCGCTGGGCGCCGGCCTGGCCTTTGCCGACAAGTACAAGGAGAACGGTCGCGTCACCTTCACCTATTTCGGAGACGGGGCGGCCAACCAGGGCCAGGTCTATGAGGCATTCAACATGGCCGCGCTCTGGGCGCTGCCGGTGATCTTCGTGATCGAGAACAACCAGTACGCCATGGGCACCGCGCAGGCGCGCTCGACCTCGACCAAGGACATCTATCACCGCGGCGAGGCCTTCGGCATCCCCGGCGAGATGGTCGACGGCATGAGCGTGCTGGCGGTCAAGGAGGCGGGCGAAAAGGCGGTGGCGCACTGCCGCGCCGGCAAGGGGCCGTACATCCTGGAAATCAAGACCTATCGCTATCGCGGGCACTCGATGTCGGATCCGGCGAAATACCGCACCCGCGAAGAGGTGCAGAAGATGCGCGAGGAGCGCGACCCGATCGAACAGGTCCGCGCCATTCTGCTGGAGGGCAAGCACGCCAGCGAAGAGGATCTGAAAGCGATCGACAAGGACATCAAGGACATCGTGAACCAGGCCGCCGATTTCTCACGCGAAAGCCCGGAGCCCGCGGTCAGCGAGCTTTGGACCGACGTATACGCCTGAGGGGGATGATCTAAGATGGCAACCGAAATTCTCATGCCCGCCCTGTCGCCGACCATGGAGGAAGGCACCCTGGCCAAATGGCTGGTGAAAGAGGGCGATACCGTTTCCGCCGGCGACATTCTGGCCGAGATCGAGACCGACAAGGCCACGATGGAATTCGAGGCCGTCGACGAGGGTATCGTCGGCAGAATCCTGATCGGCGAGGGCACCGAGGGGGTCAAGGTGAACACCCCCATCGCCGTTCTGGTCGAAGAGGGCGAGGAACTGGGCGAGGCATCCGCCGCCCCTGCCCCCGCAGCGTCCACCGAACCTGCCCCGGCGGCCGAGGCATCCGCCCCGGCCAAACCGGCGGCCCCCGCAGCCCCGGCCCCCGACCTCAGCCCCGACTGGCCCGAGGGCACCCCGATGAAGAGCCAGACCGTGCGCGAGGCGCTGCGCGACGCCATGGCCGAAGAGATGCGCGCCGACGCCGACGTCTATCTGATGGGCGAGGAGGTGGCCGAATATCAGGGCGCCTACAAGATCAGCCAGGGCCTGCTGGACGAGTTCGGATCGAAACGGGTGATCGACACGCCGATCACCGAGCACGGCTTCACCGGCGTCGCCGTCGGCGCCGCCTTTGGCGGGCTGAAACCGATCGTCGAATTCATGACCTTCAACTTCGCCATGCAGGCCATCGACCAGATCATCAACTCGGCGGCCAAGACGCTCTATATGTCCGGCGGGCAGATGGGCGCGCCGATGGTGTTCCGCGGCCCCAACGGCGCGGCGGCCCGCGTCGGCGCCCAGCACAGCCAGGACTACGCCGCCTGGTTCATGCAGATCCCGGGGCTCAAGGTGGCGATGCCCTATTCGGCCTCTGATGCCAAGGGGCTGCTGAAATCGGCGATCCGCGATCCCAACCCGGTGATCTTCCTCGAGAACGAAATCCTCTATGGCCGCAGCTTCGAGGTGCCAGACATGGACGATTACACCGTCCCCTTTGGCAAGGCGCGGATCTGGCGCGAGGGCACGGATGTGACCATCGTCAGTTTCGGCATCGGCATGACCTATGCGCTGGAGGCCGCCGAGCGGCTGGCCGGCGAGGGCATCGAGGCCGAGGTGATCGACCTGCGCACCCTGCGGCCGATGGATACCGAGACGATCATCCGCTCGGTGATGAAGACCAACCGCTGCGTCACCGTCGAAGAGGGCTGGCCGCAGGGCTCGGTCGGCAACTACATCTCCTCGGTGCTGATGCAGGAGGCGTTCGACTACCTCGACGCGCCGGTGATCAACTGCACCGGCAAGGACGTGCCGATGCCCTATGCCGCCAACCTGGAAAAGCTGGCCCTGGTCACCACCGAAGAGGTGATCGAGGCGGTGAAACAAGTGACCTACCGGTAAGGAGCAAACCCATGCCCACCGAAATCCTGATGCCCGCCCTGTCGCCGACCATGGAGGAAGGCACGCTGGCCAAATGGCTGGTGAAAGAGGGCGATACCGTCACCTCCGGCGACCTGCTGGCCGAGATCGAGACCGACAAGGCCACGATGGAGTTCGAGGCCGTCGACGAAGGCGTGATCGGCAAGATCCTGGTCGCCGAAGGCACCGAGGGGGTCAAGGTCAACGCCCCCATCGCCGTGCTGCTGGCCGAGGGCGAGAGCGCCGATGACATCGGCGCGGCCCCTGCCCCGGCAGCCGCCGCCGCGCCGGAGGCACAGGCGGAGTCCGAAGCGGCAGCCGCACCTGCCGCCGCCCCGGCGCCGGCCGCGCCGGTGAAGGCAGGCGAGCGCGTCTTTGCTTCGCCGCTGGCGCGCCGGATCGCCGCCGACAAGGGGCTGGATCTGACCCAGATCGCCGGCACCGGCCCGCATGGCCGCATCGTCAAGGCGGATGTGGAGGGCGCGACCGCCGCGCCGAAACCCGCCGCAGCAGCAGCCCCCGCCGCCGCTGCCGCGCCGCAACCCGCCGCAGCCCCAGCACTTGCCACCGGCCCCTCGGCCGATGCCGTTGCCCGCATGTACGAGGGCCGCGACTTCGAAGAGGTCAAGCTCGACGGGATGCGCAAGACCATCGCCGGCCGGCTGACCGAGGCGAAACAGTCGATCCCGCATTTCTATCTGCGCCGGGACATCAAGCTCGACGCGCTGATGAAATTCCGCGCCGATCTGAACCGCCAGCTGGAAGGGCGCGGCGTCAAGCTCAGCGTCAACGACTTCATCATCAAGGCCTGCGCGCTGGCGCTGCAATCTGTGCCCGACGCCAATGCGGTCTGGGCCGGCGACCGGATCCTCAAGCTGAAACCCTCGGACGTGGCGGTTGCCGTCGCCATCGACGGCGGGCTCTTTACCCCGGTGCTGAAGGATGCCGAGATGAAATCGCTCTCGGCGCTGTCCGCCGAGATGAAGGATCTCGCCGCGCGCGCCCGCGACCGCAAGCTGGCGCCGCATGAGTACCAGGGCGGCAGCTTTGCCATTTCCAACCTCGGGATGTTCGGGATCGACAATTTCGACGCGGTGATCAACCCGCCGCATGGTGCGATCCTCGCGGTCGGTGCCGGCGTGAAGAAACCCGTGGTGGGCAAGGATGGCGAACTGGCCGTGGCGACGGTGATGAGCGTGACGCTCAGCGTCGATCACCGGGTCATCGACGGCGCGCTGGGGGCCGAACTGCTCAAGGCCATTGTCGAGAATATCGAGAATCCGATGGTGATGCTGGCCTGACCGGCCCGGACGGACATACCATGCAGACAAAGGCGCCCGTTTCGCAAACGGGCGCCTTTTTCGTGACCTAGGACGACCGGGGCGCCGCGCGGGCGACCGTCAAAGCCCCTGCGCCAGAAGGACCGCGGCGATCACATAACACCCCATCGTGGCAAAGGAAGAGATCGTGCGCAGGTGGTTCCAGATCTGCCACCCCCTGACATAGGACGGCCAATAGGCCTGCGCGTCGCTTCCGCCCTGCGGCATCGCCTCAAGCCGGCGGTTCATCGGAATGTTTCCGAACATCGAGGCCAGGAAGACACCGACGAAATACAACGCTCCCCCCGCCATCAGCCAGGTCGCGGCCGGACCCGGAAGAAAAAGATAGGCCAGTCCGCCCACAGCCACCGTGACCGGGATCATCCCGACCAGAAGCACGATGAAGATCGAGGCGTAGACCTTGCGGTTGATGACCTGCATGGCCTCACTGCCCGCCGCCGGTTTTGACGCCAAAAGCGACGGCATGACGAAATCGGAAAACGCCAGAAAAACCCCCGAGACAAGACCGATCGCCAACGAGAGGGCAACAATGCCCCAGATAGCCCACTCAACAAACACGTTCATTTTCCTTTCCGGTATTCGTTTCGAATTGCCGGCAACATGGCCGGCACAGATTGTTGCCGTCAGGTGGCGCATCAGAGCGGCCAGTTCCGGCAGTGAGAGGCCGACGCCGGATCTCTGCACCGGGCGGGCCCGTGACTTTACACCATGTCAAGTCTCGGCCCCTCTTAGCGCCTGACTTTACACCTTGTCAAGACCGCTCTCCCGGCCGGTTCCGGACCAGCAGAAGCAGGTGCGCCTTGGCTTTGCTCTGCCGACTTCCGGCCGGAGGCCCTTCGGGGCGGCAGGGCGCGCCCGAGAACCGCTCGAATGGAGCGACTTCGGCGCCGAACCGGCGGTGCCCGGAGAATTGACCCGCAGGCCAAGAGGGGGCAGACAGCGCGCCCACCCCCTCAAACGCAAAACGCCGCCCCAGGGGCGGCGTTTTTCATTCACGAGCCGAACAGAGTTATGATCGGACGCCGACGATCTGATCCATCTTCACCGACGGCTGGTCACACCCGGCCTCGCCGACGATCTTGGCCGGCACCCCGGCCACTGTCTTGCAGGGCGGCACATCCTGCAGCACCACCGACCCGGCGGCAATGCGGCTGCAATGGCCGACCCGGATATTGCCCAGCACCTTGGCGCCGGCGCCGATCAGCACACCATCCTCGATCTTCGGATGGCGGTCCTCCTCCTCCTTGCCGGTGCCGCCCAGCGTCACCGAATGCAGCATCGAGACATTGTCCCCCACCACCGCCGTCTCGCCGATGACGATGGAATGGGCATGGTCGATCATGATCCCCTTGCCGATCCGCGCCGCCGGATGGATATCGACGCTGAAGATCTCAGACACCCGCATCTGAAAGAAATAGGCCAGATCGTGCTGGCCCTTTTTCCACAGCCAATGGGCGATGCGATAGGCCTGCATCGCCTGATAGCCCTTGAAGTACAGCACCGGCTGCACCAGCCGGTGGCAGGCCGGATCGCGCTCGTAGACCGCCATCAGGTCGGCGCGGGCCGCATCGATCAGCTCCGGCGTCTCCGCATAGGCCTGATCGACGATCTCGCGCAGCACCACCATCGACATCTCGTTGGAGCTCAGTTTCGCCGCCACCCGATACGACAGCGCCTTGTTCAGCGTCGCGTGGTGCAGGATGCAGGCATGGACCAGCCCCCCCATCAGCGGCGCGTTCTGAACGATGTCCTGCGCCTCGGACCGGATGCGGTCCCAGACCGGGTCGACCGGAGAGATTTTCTTGCGCGGTTCAAGCATGGCAATATGTCCTTTCCTGCCCCTAGAATGCCATCTAGGCGAAGAAACGCCAAACGCAAACCCGTGATGACACCTATACGAGATATGAATGAGACCGACACCGCCCGTCTTGCCGCGCTGATCCGAGCCCGGCTGGAGCAGATCGAACAGGAAAACCGCCTCGGCCGCGATGCCCAGGCGGTGGTTGAACTGGACCAGCAATCGGTGGGCCGGCTCAGCCGCATGGACGCGTTGCAGAACCAGGCCATGGCCAGGGCGCAGCAGGTCCGCCGCGATGGCGCGGCCAGGGGTTTGCGCGCCGCGCTGGCGCGGATCGACGCGGGCGAGTTCGGGTATTGTGAGGATTGCGGCGAAGAGATCGCCGTCAGGCGGCTGGAGCTGAACCCCGCCGTCACCCGCTGCGTCAGCTGCGCCTCGGGCTAAGCCGCGCGCCCAGCGCCCGCAGCACCATGACGAAGCAATGGCGATAGCCGGGATCGTCGAACCCCGGCTCGTCCGCCATCGGGTGTTTGCGCGCCGCCGCCATCAGCGATCCGTTGCCCCAGCGCGGATGCAATCTTCCATGGCGCCGCCGATAGCGGTCGGCGGCCCACGCCTGGTTCAGGATCTGCCGGCAAAGCGCGCCGCGATCCTCCGGCGCCGCCGCCAACAGCGCCCGCGCGGCACAGCAGACGTCCCCGTGCAGGACGGGCCGCATCGGATTATTCCGGCAGCGCGACCCGGGCAAACGGCCCCGGCCCGTAGCGGGCCGAGATCTGCGCCACCTCCAGGACCGCCGGCGGGGACAACCCGTCCGCCGCCTGCGCCGCCGCACCATAGGCCCAGGCCGGTGTGCTCACGGTCTCTTCGCGCAACAGCACCGCCCCCTGCATCACCCGCAGCAGATAGGCCTCGCGCTCCTCTGCCAGCGGCACCTCGTCCAGCGCCCAGTCGCTGCCGCCAACCTCCCGTGTGCGCCGGATCCAGCCGGCCGTATAGGCGCCGGTCTCGTCCCGGGTCACCTCCAGATGACAGGGCGCGTAGGGGCGCAGCCCGTTGCCGTCGAAGGCCTCGACCAGATGCTGATAGGACGGGTCATCATAGCCCCGCCGCCCCGGACCGATCCGGTAGTGCCGCGCTACCCGCCGCTGCGCCGGGGTCAGCCCGGTCTGCACCGGCCGCCTGTCCAGCAGCACCAGCCAGGAGCCGGGCGGCCATATGTCGGGCATCACCCCGTCGCTGCCCGCCTGCCCGCGCAACCGGCCGGTCAGCAGATAGGTATCGGCATCCACCAGTTCGGCTCCGCGGAACTGTATAAGCTCCCAGTTGCCGCTGCTGCCGTCGCCGATCGCGGCCAGATTGGCCCCGTTCAGTACCGCCAGCGCATCGCGGCTCTCCAGCGCGCCGTTCAGCAACCGTACCTGCAACGGCGCCCCCTCGTCCCAGAATCCGGGCCGCGCCGCGGCCATCGGCGTTTCGGTCACCCCGATCACGGACCGGGCGGCGATGATCTCGTCCAACTCGTAATTCTCGTCCAGCGCCGAGGCATAGACCGCCACCGTTCCCGGCCATGGGGTGGCCGTCACCGCCAGATGCGGCGCATGGGGCACCTCGTCGCCAGAGATCAGCGGCAGATCCATAAACAGCGGCAGCACCGGCACCGGTGCGGCAAAGGCCCGCGCCGAGGGCGGCCCGCCCACCGGCTCCGAGGGCGTATAGACCGCCGGCTCGATCCGCACCGCCTCGATCAGCTGCGCCTCGGTCTGCTCGACCCGGTCGATCCGGTAGAGCGCGCCGCCCGCCGCCCCCTCGCCCGGCAGCCGGACCACATCGCCCGCGCCCAGCGCCATGCGCGACGGCGGCAGCGCAAAGCGCGCGCTGTCGCGGGCCACCCGCGCCTCGGTCAGCCAGCGTTCGGCCACCGCGCGCCCCTCGCTCCGGGTCAGGGCCAGCGGCAGGTCGGTCACCGCCACCGCGTGGGTGGCGTCATCGGCCAGCACCGCCTGTTCGGCGGTCACATCGTGATCGCCCCCCCATTCGACGAACCGGACCTGCACCCGCCCGGCCAGTTCCGCCTCGGGCACGCGGGCGAGTTCGACCAGCCCGTCGACCTCTCCGCTTTCGGCCAGGCGGTCGCCGTCCACGCTCTCCCCTGCGCGCCCGTCACGTGGCAGGAACCGCAGCAGCCCGTCGCGCTCAACCGCATCCAGGCCATAGCACAGCATCAGCGGTTGCAGCGCGGCGCGCACGTCGTCGATCCGGTCGACGCGATAGCCGCGCACGATGTCATGCACCCGCGCGGTGTCGATCGCGCTCAGCCCGGCGCGGGCGCACAGCTCCTCGATCACCGAGGCAAGCCTGCGCGCGCCCATGCGCCCGTTCAGCCAGTGCCCACGCATGTAATTGTCGCCATCGCTCCACAGGTCGGCGCGGTTGGGAAAGGCCGGGAACGGCCGCGCGTCCCAGGCCCAGACATAGGCGTTCGCCAGATCCAGCATCGGCGCGCCATAGACCTCCGAGACCGGATTGTTCGCCGCCTCCGCCCAATGCCCCAGTTGCGCCCGCAGATAGCAAAGCTGGATCAGATCGTCGCGCCGCCCGGTGGAATATCTCGGCAGCCTGGATTCCGAGGATTTCGGATCGAGGAACTTGTTCGGCTGGTTGGTGCCCTTGTCGATCGCGGCGCACCCCAGCTCGGTGAACCAGATCGGTTTCATCTGCGGCTCCCAGGCGGTGGCCATGGCCTGCCGTACGCCGCCGATCCGCTCGTGATGATCGTTCTCCCACCAGCCGCGCAGATCCTTGAAGCGCCAGACCCAAGGCTCCGCATGCGCGCCATCGGTGATCGGCGTGCGGATCTGCGCCGCCCGGGCCTCATCGGAATGGTAATACCAGTCGTAGCCTTCGCCGCCCTCCACATTGGCGTCGAGATAGGCCGGGTCATAAATGCTCTCCCAGCCGGCTTGCGCATCCAGATGATCCTCTCCCTGGCGCCAGTCGGACAGCGGCATGTAGTTGTCGATGCCGATGAAATCGATCTGCGGATCGGCCCAGAGCGGGTCCAGGTGGAAATAGCGGTCGCCGCTGCCGTCCTCGGGCTGATAGCCGAAATATTCCGACCAGTCGGCGGCATAGCCCAGCTCGACCTCCGGCCCCAGCAGCGCGCGCACCTCGCCCGCCAGATCACGCAGCGCCGCGACCACCGGAAAGCCGGTCGCGCCCCGGATCTGGGTCAGTCCGCGCAGCTCCGACCCGATGCAAAAGGCCGCCACGCCCCCGGCCGCCGCGCAAAGCGCCGCGTAATGCAGGATGAACCGCCGCAGCCCCCATTCCTCCGGTCCGCTGTAGGTCACCACTCCGTCGCCGACGGTAAAATCCGCCGCCGTGGCAGTCCCCATGAAGGCCGAAACCTCCGCGTCAGCCGCCGCGGTGCCATCCGGGCTGACGGCCTGCCCCGGTGCCACGGACAGGGTGATCCGCCCGCGCCAGGGCAGATGCGGCTGATCCGCCGCCCCGGTCCAGGGGTCTGGCAGACCGTTGCCCGTCATCTGGTCCATCAGGACAAAGGGATAGAACATCACCCGCCGCCCGGCGTCGCGCATGTGCCGAATCGCCTCGACCACCGCCGCATCCGCCGGGGTGCCGCCATAGACCGGCCGCCCCTCCACCTGCGCGATCTGCCCGGCCGCCGCCCGCGTCACCCCGGCGACCTGCCAGACCATGTTCTCGCCCTCGGCCTCCTTGTGCTCGACCTTGGGCTCGATCCGGCAATGGCCGCAGCGCAGATCGCCGCCGAACCAGGACACCACCAGCGAAACCGCATCGCACCCCGGCAACTCCTCGGTGAGCTGTTCGAAGGCGCGCGGGAAATCCGCCAGCCCCGAGGGCGTGACCTGGTTCGCCGCCCAGCGGCTGCCCGGCCCGTTGCTGTAATGGACCGGCGTGGTCGCCAGCGCATATTCCCCCGTTCCGGGGATCAGCGCCACGCCCCGCACCAGCTGCGCCGGGTCATGGTCATAGTGGCCGGTCCCCGGCTGATCCGCCCGCAGCACCTCAAAGGACAGTTGCGGCACCCGGTTGCCGTAGGGCGCCAGGTCGACATCCTCCATCACCACATAGGCGGTGCCGCGATAGGCCGGCACCATGCCCGCGCCCTCGATCGCCTCGATCAACGG
Organism: Antarcticimicrobium luteum; assembly: GCF_004358185.1. Taxonomy (GTDB): domain Bacteria; phylum Pseudomonadota; class Alphaproteobacteria; order Rhodobacterales; family Rhodobacteraceae; genus Antarcticimicrobium; species Antarcticimicrobium luteum. Next base: position 48,235 of record NZ_SMUV01000060.1, on the reverse strand, counting down.
ATCGGGCAGCTGATCGGCGCTGCCCGGATAGACCCGCATGTTCAGATCAGACCGCGCCACCTCCTCGCCATCGGCCCAGACCCGACCGACACTGAGAACCTCCCCCTCGCAAAGCGCCACCGCCAGCGACACCGAATAGCTGTATTCCGTGACCTTGGCCGAGGGCGCGCCGCCTTTGCCGCCCCTTGTCGTCGCGCTCTCCTGAAAATCCGACGCCCAGATCACCTGACCGCCCAGCCGCATCCGGCCATAGACCTGCGGGATCGGCTCGCCCTCGCCCGCCTGCATCAGGCGGAACCGGTCCACCTTTCCCGTCTCCACCGGAGCGGCGCCCAGCCCCAGAAGCCGCTCGTCGATCATCCGGCCCAGGGTTGCCCCCACCGCGCGGCCGATCGCGACCGAGGACAGCCCCGCCAGCGTACCGCCGACCGAGCCGCCGATCGCCGCCCCCGCCGCGGACAAAAGTATCGTCGCCATCAGCGCCCCTCCCTGACCCTGTCACCCTTCGGAAATGCAAACCGCGCAACCACCCGCCGCGCCCAGGGCGCGCTCAGCGGGCTTTCCACCACGCCGCGCCCGGCATAGGCGTGCACGAAACTGGCCGCAGACCCTGCCTCGGCCAGAATGCCCAGATGCTTGGCCACCGCGCCCGCGCGCATCCGGAACAGCAGCACGTCCCCCGCAACCGGCGGGCCGCAGACCTCGATCAGATGACAGCGGGCCGCCGCCCAGAGCCGCTCCTCCCCCTGCGGCTCGGACCAGTCCATGGTATAGGCCGGCACCGTGACCGGCTCCGCCCCGCACAGCTCGCGCCAGACCCCGCGCACCAGCCCGAGGCAATCGGCGCCGGCGCCCCTGGTCGCCGCCTGATGGCGATAGGGGGTGCCGATCCAGCCGCGCGCGGACGCCACAACATCCCTCCGGGCCCCCCTCACCGCAGGCTGCCCCCGGTGTTGGGTTTGGTCGATTTCGGCACCGCCACCACCCAATCCTCGCCCGGAATGTCGGGAAAGCCCCGAAAGTTCAGCAGGTTGTTGAACTTCAGCCGGCAGGTTTCCATCCGCTTGTCGCAGCCCGCCTCAAGCCGCAGCAGATCGCCGGAGGCCACGCCGGCGCGCAGCGGCTCCCACAACTCGATCCGCCGCGCCGCCGCCTCGGTCTCATCAGCCTTGATCAGCCCCCAGAGCCCGGCCGCCGCGCCGCTCAGCACCTCCAGCCGGCCGCGCGCGAACCAGCCCGGCTCGAACCCCGCCAAATCGTCCCAGCGAAACACGCGCGCGTCCTCCACCGCCGCCGCGGCCCGCTCCTCGGCGTAACCGGGTGCCGCCAGATCGAACCGGCAGCCGCCATCGCCCAATACCGCCGTGCAGGCCTTCTGATAGATCCGCCCCAAGGGCCGGTTCAGCGCCTGGGTCAGCCCGCGCAGATCGGCGCGAAACGCCCCGCCGCCGCGCCGGATCTCGCCCAGCGTGCCGCGAAACTGCAACCAGCGCACCGAAACATCGGCCCAGTTCACCAGCCAGGCGCGCAACTCGGCGCCGTCGAACCGCCCGGCCTCGATCTCGTCTTCTCTGAGCCCCGCATCGCTCAGCGCGCCGATCGCCTCGGTATTGTCCACCGCCAGCCCCGTCGCCTGTTGCAGCGCCTGCGCCGACAGCCCGGTCTCGGCCCTGAAGCTGAGACCGTCGAAGTTCAGCGTCCGGTCGTGATCGGTGAACCCGTATTGCATCCCGTCAGAGCGGGTCAGCGCCCAGCAACGACACAGCGTCGTCACCCCACTCGCCACATGGGCGCGAAAGGCGTCGCTCATCGCATCCGTGGTCATACCCGCACCTCCACCACCGGCACGGTCGGCACATCGCCGGCCTGGAAACTGGCCACGCTGGTCTGGATGCGGTCGGTGTCGAACCGCACCGGCACGTCGAACTCGTACCCCGCGGTCACCGCCAGATCCTCCCCCGGCGGATGGGCAAAGCTGATCAGTCCGGTCGCGGTGTCCACGGTGTAATCCACCGTCTCCTGCATCTCGTCCTGCTCCAGCCCCACCCGCACCGTACCCGCCACCGGCTTGGTGATCGGCCGCGCATAGCTGTGATCGCCCGAGCGATAGGTTTTCATCAGCTGAAACACCCGCGTCGCCCCGTCGCCCCGCGCGATCACCTGATCGTCGAACCGCAGATCGGCGCGGGCGCGACCGGATTTGTAATCGGACCAGTCCTTCCAGCGGAACCCGTACATCTGCCCCTGCCGCGCCTCGAAAAACGCGATCAGCACCTCGACATCATCGAGCGAGCGCATCCCCAACCCCGCATCGTAACGCCGCCGCGCATGCGCCCAGGGCGTGTTGCGCTCCTCGAACCCGTTGGCCAGCGTGACGATATCGGTCCGCCGCTCCGGCCCGCCCACCGAGCCAAAGCTCAGTGAGGCGGGAAACCGCACCTCGTGAAAATTCATCGTCCTCTCCCCGCGTCAGAGGTTGCGCGTGCCCTGCGCCAGAGCCCGCCGCATCTGTGCCACGACCTGGCCGCGGCTGCGCTGGAACCCGGCCACATCCGGCGTGGTCACATTCATCACCACATTCACGCTGCGCCCACCGCCGGCGCGCACCCCCAGCCGCCCGTCCGCGCCCCGCGCCAGCGGCAGGATCGCCTCCGGCCCCGCCTCGCCCATCAGCCCGGCGCCGCCGCGCATCGGGAACAGCGTGGCGTTCCGCACCACGCCACCGCTGGCAAAGGGCATCACCCGCCCCTGCGCGAACCCCGCCCCCGCCGCGAAGGGCAACAACCCCTCGACAAGACTGCGCACGCCGCTGCCCAGCAGCTCGCCGAAATGATCGGTCACCGGACGAACCGCGGCGGAATAGGTGGTCTGCACCATGCTGCGCGCCAAACCGTCCAGCGCCTCCGACAGGCTCCTGCCGTCGAACACCACGCCGTCGAAGGCCCGCCGCAGCCCGCGCGAAAACCCGCGCTCCAGCACCGCCACATCCCGTCCGGTCGCCGCCAGCGCGCTGCGCATCCGCATCAGCTCGCTCTCGAATGTTGCCGCCATGTCGGCGGCGGCGCCAAAGCCCGCCTCCAACCCGTCGACCGCCGCGCCCAGATCCTCCGCGCCCGTGCTATCCACCATCCTCGTCTCCCTTCTCCGCGTCCGGCCATTGCGCCAACAGCGCCTCCAGCCCCGCCCGCGTCATCGGCGCCCGGCCCTGACCCTGTCCCAGCATCAGCGCCAGCTCGGCCGGCGTCAGATGCCAGAACTCCGCGGGGCGCAGCCGCAGCCCCTGGATCCCGGCCCGCATCAGTACCGGCCAGTCGATCCCGCTCATCCGCCGCCCAAGTCCGGCCCCGGCCCCGGCACGGTGAAGGCGCGCGCCAACAGCTCCGCCGCCGCCCGCGCCGCCGCCAGCGGCCCGCCCTCGATCTCGGCCCGCAGCAGATCCTCCGGCCCCAGATCGGCGCCGCCGCCGCGCAGCCCGGCGCCGATCAGCGCCAGCAGATCGCGGCTGGAAAACCGCCCGCCCTCGAACCGCTCGACCAGCGCCACCAACGTGTCTTCGCCCAGGCGCTCCTCCAGCTCCGCCAGCGCGCCCAGCGTCAGCTTCAGCAGCCGCCGCTCGCCGCCGATCACCAGCGCCACCTCGCCCGCCCAGGGGTTCGCCATGGCTCAGACCGCCGTGAACACCAGCACGCCGGCGCTCTCCATCGACATCTCATAGGTGGCCTCGCCGTCATGACTGCCGGCATATTCCAGCGCGGTCACCTGAAACGGCCCCTCGACGATGCCGAAATCGGGGATGATCACCTGAAAATCCGGCACCTCGCCGTCAAAGAACAACTGCCGCGCGCGCTCGTCCGTGCCGGCGTCCTTGAACACGCCCGCCCCCGAAATGGCGGCCGATTTCACCCCCGCCCCGGACAACAGCTCGCGCCAGCCGCCCTGGCTCTCCAGGCTGGTCACATCCACGCTCTCGGCGTTGAAACTGACCCGCGTCGCGCGCAGCCCCGCGATGGTCTCGAACAGCCCGTCACCGGTCATGTCCACCTTGATCAACAGATCCTTGCCGTTCTGGGCACCCATTTGCCGTCTCCTGCTATGGCCCGCCTACACGTCTTCGACGCGGGCGCGGAAATTCAGATCGATGCGCCGGATCTGTCCGGCGCTGCCGGTCCGCCGCGCCCGGGCGCGCTCGAACCAGATCCCCACAACGCGGCCCCGGCTCAGCGCCGGCGTCGCATCCACCAGCACGTCGCCGATCGCCGCCGCCGCCGCCTTGGCCGCGGCAAAACCCGGCGCCTCGCTGATCACCGAGATGGTCAACCGGTGCAGCGCCCCGGCCCCCTCCCGGTCGGACCGGTCGCGCACCACCTCGGGGCCGAGGTTCACATAGGTCTCGGGCAGCGGCCCCGCCGGAAGCCCGTCGTAAATCGCGCCGCCCACCACCGCCGTCAGCGCCGGATCCGCCGCCAGCAGCTGATAGACCGCCGCCTGCAAGGGACCGGACATCGCATAGCTCATGCCGCCACCTCCTCGTTGGCGAGACAGCTCAGAAACCGCCCTGCCGGATCATATTCGGCCACCGCGCGGATCAGGTAGAGCCGCGCGCCATCCCGAAACCGCTGCTCCGGCCTGGGCCGCTGCACCGATCCGGCCGGCGCGCCGCGCACCACGATGCGATACCCCATGGCCGACACCGACGCGCCGGCCTCGGCCCGCTCCCGTCCGCTGCGCGGCCGCACATCGGCCCAGAGAGCGCCCAGGCTGGTCCAGCTCTCGATGGTGCCGCCGGCGCCGTCGGGCACCCGCACCGGCGCCTCCAGCACCAGCCGCCGGCTCAAGACCGGCACGCTCATCGCACGGTCCCCGAGCCCGGTCGCGTGCTCAGCCGCAGCGTGCGATAGCGGTCGATCAGGCTGCTGACGCCAAACGGCATGCAGCCGGGCCCCAGCGCGGTCTCGTCCCGGTATTCGTAATAATGCGCCGCCAAGAGCAGCACCGCCTGGCCCAGATCCGCGGGCAGGCCGCCCCAGTCCGCCGCCATCCCGGCGGTGAGCGCGATGCGTGCATGCCCGCCCGCCGGAATCATCGGCAACACCGTGCCCGCGGGCCGCAGCACCGGGCGCTGCGCGTCCTGCTCCAGCCAATAGCGGTCGGCGGCCACCGCCACCTCCACCGCATCCCGATCCACCAGCACGAACGCGGTCACCGCGGAAACCGGCGCCACCGGCAGCCGTGCGCCGCCGGACTCCGTCCAGTCATAAACGATCCAGCTGAAGTCCCGCGAAATCAGCACCTTGCCGGTGCGCGCCTCAATCGCCGCGATGGCCGCACGCAGAAATCCCTTCAACAGATCGTCCTGCAACCCGTCCTCTCCGAACCCGCTGCCCAGCCGCAGATGCGATCGAAACTGCACCACCGGCAGTGCGGCCTCCGCAATCGCGGTCTCTTCGCTCAACATCATTCGCTCTCTCCGATGTTCCAGGCCATGTTTCCGGACCTGCTGCGGCCCCCTGCGCGGACGCGCACCGTGCCCCCGTGTCGCTCGGACGGAGGGGAGCAGCTAGACAACACGAGGGGTTATCCCGGCACGCGCCCGCCACGGCGCCGGCAATCCGGCCCCGCGATCCGGCCCCGCGTTACGCGATGCCGAATTTCAGCAGCTTGATCGCGGCGAAATCGCTCACGTCGCCGCCGACGCGCTTGGTGGCGTAGAACAGCACATGCGGCTTGGCGCTGAACGGGTCGCGCAGCACCCGCAGATCCGGGCGTTCGGCCACCGTGTAGCCGGCGCGGAAATCGCCGAAGGCCACCGCAAAGGCATCGCTGGCCACATCCGGCATGTCCTCGGCCACCAGCACCGGATAGCCCATCAGCCGCGCCGGTTCCCCCGCCGCCAATCCGTCCGACCACAGGAAACGGCCATCGGCATCCTTCATCTTGCGCAGGATGCCCGCGGTCTTGGAATTCATCACAAAGCTGGCGTTCGCGCGGTACTGCGCCCCCAGCGCATAGACCAGATCGACGATCGGATCGGCGTCGGGCAGGCTGCCGGCGGCGCCGGTGGCCACATAGCCCAGATTGCCCCAGGACCAGGCGTCGTTGTCGAGTTTGGTATGGGTCATGAACCCGGTCGGCTTGTCGATCCCGTCGCCGTTGATAAAGGCGTCGGCCTCGGCCCGCGCGAATTTCTCGGCGATGCGGCCAGCCAGCCAGCCTTCGATGTCAAAGGCGCTGTCATCCAGCAGCCGCTGGCTCGCCTTCGGCAGCGCGCTCAGCTCATGCAGCGGGATGGTGATGCGGTCGATCTGCGGTGTGGCGGTCTCGGTCACCGACCCGGTCTCGGTCGCCCAGCCGGCGCCCAGCTCGGTGTGATCGACCAGCACGTCGTAAGAGGTCGCCTCCACATGCACCACCGCGGCCACGGCGCGGATCGAGGCGGTCGCCTGCAGCACCGACTGCACCGCCTCCGCCGTCTGCGGATCGACCAGATAGCCGCCGTCGCTGTTGACGGCGGTGGACATCGCCTTGCCCTCCAGCTCCAGCACGCGCAGCGCGTCGTCGTCGCCACAGCGCAGATAGGCGTTGAACGCCTTGCGATGGGGGGCCGCAGGTTCGGCCGCTGCCGCCAGCGGCGGGCGCGCCGCCGCGTGAGATTTCCGATCCAGCATGGTCATTCGCTCTTCCGTTTGTTGAAGTTTCGCTTGAATTTCATCTCGAAACCCACTGACTTCGCGAAGAAAGCCTGCCATCTCATGCTTTACCTCGCGCATCAGGGGCGCCTCGGTCCCGGCCTGCGCCGGTGGCGTCGTTTCGCTCATCTGCTTGTCCTGTTCTCCGGTTTGATTTTGGCGCGCTCGCGCTGCGCCAGCTCATGCCGCGCGTCCCGCAGGACCGCCGCCAATTCCCGCAGGGTGCTGTCGGCCCCGGCGCCCTTGGCCGCCACCCGCGCGCCGCTCAGCATCGGAAAGGTGACCAGCGACACCTCCCAGAGCTCCAGCTCGGTCAACAGCCGCCCGCCCTCGGCGCGCCGCTCTGCCCGCCTGGTGCGATAGCCGATCGACAACCCGTCCAGCGCGCCGGCGGCCACCAGCGCGGCGGCCTCGCGCCCGCGCTGGGTGCCCTGCAACAGCCGCCCCTTGACCCAGAGGCCGCGCTCATCCTCGCGCAGCTCCTCCCAGACGCCGATCGGCTGCGCCGGATCGTGCTGCCACAGCAGTTTGACCGTCCGGCCCTGCGCCGCCATCGCCCTGAGCGCGGCGGAATAGGCCCCCCTGGCAACCACATCGCCGCTCTGATCGGGGCGGTCGAACAGGCTGGCATAGCCCGCGATCTCCGCCTCGTCGCTGACCTGCAGCCCGTCGCCGAAGCGCGCGAACTTGGTCTCCAGCCCGGTCTCAAGGCTCCTGCCCTGCTCCATCTTGCTCTCCTCTGATTGCCCCGCGCCCGTGTCCTCCTCGGCCGCCCGGCTCAGCCGCCCGCCGCCGCCAGCACCGATTGCAGCGCCTGCGCCAGGATCATCGCCACCACCCCGTAGACCGTCAGCCACAGCCGCCGCTCCAGCCGTTCCATCGCCTGGTCCAGCCGCTCCAGCCGGCGGCAGATGTTGTCGTGATGGATCGCGCTTACCCGCTCGTGCGCCGCCAGCCTCAGCCCCGGAACACAATCGAACGGCGCCTCTCCCGGTCCCCGGTCAATCATCCGCCCCCGCCTCCCGCGGCGGCAGCCCCAGCAGCGCCCGCTTTTCCGCCGCGCTCAGAAAGCCGGCCCGCGCCACCCGGCTCCACTGCGCCTCGCGCTCGGCCGCCAGCGCCGGGATCTGATCCAGGTCCGGCTTCAGCTCCACCGCCGCGCCGGAATATCCCGCCAGCCAGTCCGACAGCCGCGCCACCACGCGGGCCGCCAGCGGCAGCACCGTCAGCCGGTAGAACGCCCGGTTCGCCTCCTGGTAATTGGCATAGGTGGCGTCCCCCGGAATCCCCAGCAGCATCGGCGGCACGCCAAAGGCCAGCGCGATCTCGCGCGCGGCGGCCTCCTTGGTTTTCTGGAACTCCATGTCGCTGGGCGAGAACCCCATCGGTTTCCAGTCCAGACCGCCCTCCAGCACCATCGGCCGCCCGGCATTGCGGGCGCCGCGGTAATTCTCCTCGATCTCCTCGGACAGCCGCCGGAACTGATCCTCGCCCATCCCTCCCTGCCCGTCGCCGCGCCAGACCAGCGCGCCCGAGGGCCGGGCGGCATTGTCCAGAAGCGATTTCGACCAGCGCGAGGCGCTGTTGTGCACATCCACCGCCGTCGCCGCCGCCTGCATCGGGGCGAAACCATAATGGTCGTCCTGCGGATGGTGGTTGCGGATGTGACAGATGGGCGACACCGGCCCGGCCGCATCGAACCGGTGCTTGCGCGCGCCCACCGCGTATTCATAGGCCATCGGCCAGCCGTCCGCCCCCGGCACCACCCGCATTCGGTCCGAGCGCAGCACATGCAGCTCCTGCGGCAGCGCCTCCGCCGCATCGGGCGCCGACGGCACCGCCTCCACATAGGCGTTCCCCGACAGCAGAAGCTGGGCGAAAAGCGCCTCCAGCAGTTCCGCCCGCCCCTGCGCCGGATTCGGCCGCTGGATCAGCGCCAGCAGCGGATGAACATCGAACCGCCGGTCCCGGTCCTGCAGCACCAGCGGCAGCGCCGCGGCGGCCTCGGCAATCATCTTGACCGCGCGATAGCCCACAGGGTTGCCCATGAAACCCGTGCGGGTCAGCGAGCCGCTGTCGCGCGGGCTCCAGGCGACGCGGCCGGCGCTGTGCCAGGCCACCACCGGCCCGGTGGCGCTGGCCTTGCGCTCGGGCGCCGCCTGCTCTTTGCCGCGCCGCAGGAAATCGAATGCCATGGTGCGATGCTCCTCTCTCCGCCATGCCGGACGGCTCCGGCGGCTTGGTCGAGGCGGTTATGACAGCGGTTTGAGAAGAAGCCGGAAACGCGGCGTACGGAGTCTGCGCAACAGCCCTCTCGCCCCCTTTTCGAGCCAATTCCCCCCTGCGCGGTCTCAAGGCCGCAGGCCGTCGCGCAAGCGCCGGGCCGTCCCCGCAGACCGGCGCTTGGTCAACGGAGGCACGCCGATCGGATCTCGTGTGGTTTTGGCAGGGGTAAAGCGCGCCGATCAGTGGTTGCTGCGCCGCCCCACGGTCCGACGCCCGCGCGGCTCGCTCTGCGGGGCAAACCGCGATGGGGAGGAACGCCCCCCTTGTCATCCCCGCGAAATCGGGGATGACAAGGGGGGGCGTGGGCGCAGCGCGAGCTTCCCTCCCTCACAACACCCGCAGCCGCGGCCGCCGCCACTGCGCCGCCGGCGCGATGACCAGCTCATGCAGCGCCCAGACCAACGCATCGACCCGGTCGGGCGAGCCGGCCCCCTCGAACCCCCGCGCCGTCATCAGCGCCATCTGATCCTCCAGCGCCGCCAGCCCCGGCAAATGCCGCACCCGCCCCTGCTCGTACAGGGCCGCCACCGGCTCGGCCCGCGCGGTCTTGCCCCGCGTCGCCCGCACCGCCCGCACCGGCACCAGCGGATCGACCTGGCGCAGCACCTCCTCGACCAGCTGACCGCCCTGGTTCACCTCGGCCACCAGCCGCTCGGCGTCGAACTCCTCCATCGCCGCGATCGCCGCGCGCGCCCAACCCGCCGGTCCCACCCCCTGCACCGTCCGGTCGGCCAGCACCCAGACCCGCCAGTCCTGCGGCGGCCCCTGCAACTGCGCCCCTGCCACCACGATTCCACAGGCATCCGCATCCGCCCCCGAGGTCACCGCCGGGTCCAGCGCCACGACCACGCGATCCAGCGCCGGCGCGGTCCCGGCCCGGGCCGCCTCCAGCATCTCCCCGGTCCACAGCGCTCCCTCCGCGTCGGCCATCAACACCCCGTCCAGCTCCTGCCGACCCAGCCGCGTTCCCGCATAGCGCGCCCGCACCTCCTCCAGGAACGACGCCGCCAGATTGGCCCGGTTCGCCTCGGTCGGCGCCTGCGTCACCACCGTCGACGGCGCCCCCAGCAGCGCCTTGAGCACCCCCTGGTTGCGCGGCGTGGTGGTCACGCAGACCTGCGGAAGATCCCCCAGCCGCAGCGCGAACTGCAACATGTCCCAGCTGTCCTGCGCCTTCGGCCATTTGGCCAGCTCATCGGCCCAGGCCGCATCGAACTGCGGCCCGCGCAACCCGTCGGGATCCTGCGCCGAGAACGCCTGCGCCTCGGCGCCGTTGGGCCAGACCAGCCGCCGCTCGCTTGCCCTCCACACCGGCCGCCGGTCGGGCGGCGAGCAGGCAAGGATGCCGCTGTCGCCCCGGATCATCACGTCGCGCACCTGGTCATAGGTCTCGCCCAGCAGCGCCACCCGCCGGCACCGCCCCCGGTCCATCGGCCGCGCCCCCTCGACCTGCGCCCGCACCCATTCGGCGCCGGCCCGCGTCTTGCCCGCGCCGCGCCCGCCCAGGATCGCCCAGGCGCGCCAGTCCCCCTCGGGCGGCAACTGGTGCGGCAGCGCCCAGAACTCGAACAGGAACGGGAGGGCGCAAAGCCCCCCCTCCCCGATCTCATCGAGGAAGCTCTCCCTCACGGCAGCAGGCCCGGAGGCGAGCCAGGCGGCACCCGACCTCAGCCCGGGCAGCCTCAAGATCGAGGGCATATCCCCCTTGCGCAATTCCCGCTTTGCGATGTTGCTCTTGGACAAAACATTCCTCCACTTTCTGGCAGGACCGGATCACCTGTCCCGCGCGTTCAAGATCCCTGCTGCGCGCCGCCACATTGGCGTCCCCCCCGGCCTCGATCTCCCGTTTCAGGGCCTCGGCGATCTGCCTCAGCTCCTGCACCGACCGCTTCAACGAACCAAGCAGTGCGGCGGCATCCGAAATCCGCTCCTCCGGGGCAATCAAAATCATCTGTGCTCTTTGACCTCATGCGTGCGTGACCCCCGCACAAGAGAACGAAAAAACGGCCGACGGGATGCCCCGCGGCCGTTCATTCAGTTCTTCTAGCGTGACACAACTTATACAGGAAACCGTGCGCTCTGTCAAGCCGCATGCACAGAGAACCGCAGGCTAAGCGTGCGGTCCTCTTAACAAATTCCTGATTGTCGCCCGGTCCGGAACCGGCAGGTCAGTCGCCGCTGTTCTGCCGGTCCGCCTCGATCCGGCGCCACTTGACGACGTTGCGGTTATGCTCTTCCAGCGTTGCGGCAAAGGCATGTCCGCCGCTGCCGTCGGCGACGAAGAACACGTAATCCGTCGCCTCCGGGTCAACTGCCGCCTCCAGGCTTGCAAGCCCCGGATTGGCAATCGGCGTCGGCGGCAGCGCGTCGATCACATAGGTGTTCCAGGGGGTGACCTTGCGCAACTCGCTCTGCCGCAGCCCGCGGCCCAGCACGCCCTCGCCCTTGGTCAGACCATAGATCACCGTCGGGTCGGTCTGAAGCCGCATGCCGCGCTCCAGCCGGTTGATGAACACGCTGGCCACCTGCCCGCGCTCTTCCGGCACCCCGGTCTCCTTCTCGATGATCGAGGCCAGGATCAGCATCTCCTCCGGCGTGCCAAAGGGCAGCCCCTCGCGCCGCTTCGCCCAGGTCTCGGCGATGCGCTCTTCCTGCAACGCCCGCATCTCGGCCAGCAGCGCGCCGCGCTCCATGCCGCGCGTCACCTCATAGCTGTGCGGCGCCAGCATGCCCTCGGGCGGCCGCGGACCGGCCTCGCCGCTCAGCACCTCGATGGCGTTCAGCGCATCGACCACCTGCCAGCTTGTCACGCCCTCGGCCACCGCGATGCGGAACCTTGTGTCCGCCTTGGCGCGGGTCTGTACAAAAGCCTCCGGAAACTCCCCGGATTTCAGATCGAAATCGGCCCGCTCGACAAAGGCGCGCGTCGCCGGATCCAGCTCCCGCACCTCCACCTGGGTCCGGGTCACGCCGATCCGATAGACGATCTCGGTGCCGCAGGTGCTGGCTCCGCCGCGGGTGATCTGATCGACGATCTCCTCCATCGTGGCATGTTCGCGCAGCAGAAAGCTGCCCGCCTTCAATTGTCCGGTCTTTTCACTGTAGCGCGCACCGATCCGAAAGATCGTGCCGCTGCCGATCGCACCCTGGCTTTCCAGATCGCGGCTGACCCGGGTCATGTTCGAGCCGCTCTCGACCCGCAGGCAGATCGCCTCGGCCAGCGGCCCCTCGGTGGTGTATTGCCGCTGCCCCCAGAGGATCACGCCGGCCACAAGAAACAGGACAATCGCAAGGATTGTCAGCATGTTAGAGGCAAGGCTACGCCACATTACCGAAGCTTTCCGAACACGACGCTCGCATTGGTGCCGCCGAACCCAAAGCTGTTCGACAACGCCACGTTGATCTCGCGCTCACGCTTCTGGTTGGGCGCAAGGTCGACCGGCGAATCGATTGCCGGATCGTCCAGGTTGATGGTCGGCGGCGCCACCTGGTCGCGGATCGCCAGGATCGAAAAGATCGCCTCGATCGCGCCCGCCGCGCCCAGCAGGTGCCCGGTCATCGACTTGGTGGACGACATCGTCACCCGCGCCGCCGCGTTGCCCAGCAGCCGCTCCACAGCGCCCAGTTCGATGGTGTCGGCCATGGTGGAGGTGCCGTGCGCGTTGATGTAATCCACGTCCCCCGGCTCGATCCCGGCATGTTTCAACGCCGCCCGCATCGAGCGTTCGGCCCCGGCGCCATCCTCGGACGGCGCGGTGATGTGATAGGCATCGCCCGACATGCCATAGCCCAGAACCTCGGCATAGATTTTGGCGCCGCGGGCCTTGGCGTGCTCGTATTCCTCCAGCACGACAACGCCGGCCCCCTCGCCCATGACAAAGCCGTCGCGGCCCTTGTCATAGGGACGGCTGGCGGCCTGCGGATCGTCACCGTATTTCGTGCTCAGCGCCTTGCAGGCGTTGAACCCTGCGATGCCGATCTCGCTGATCGCCGCTTCGGCGCCGCCAGCGACCATCACATCGGCATCGCCGTACTTGATCAGCCGGCTGGCATCGCCGATGGCATGGGCGCCGGTCGAACAGGCGGTCACCACCGCGTGGTTTGGCCCCTTGAAACCAAAGCGGATGCTGACCTGGCCCGAGATCAGATTGATCAGCGCACCGGGGATGAAAAACGGCGACACCCGCCGCGGCCCGCGCTCCTTGATCAGCACGGCGGTATCGGCGATCGAATTCAGCCCGCCGATGCCCGACCCGATCATCACGCCGGTGCGCTCGCGGCTTTCCTCGTCCTCCGGCATCCAGCCGGAATCGCGCACCGCCATATCGGCGGCGGCGATGCCGAAAAGGATGAAATCGTCGACCTTGCGCCGTTCCTTCGGCGCCAGCCAGTCGTCGGGGTTGAAGGTGCCGTCGCTGCCGTCGCCCAGAGGCACCTCGCAGGCATAGGTCGTGGTGACGCCACTCGCCGCCGCGTCGAAACGGGTGATCGGACCGGCGCCGGACTGCCCCTCCAAAAGCCGCGTCCAGGTTTCCTCAACCCCGCAGGCCAAGGGCGTCACCAATCCCATTCCGGTTACAACGACTCTGCGCATGAACAGCCCTCTTGCCTCACTTCGTTCGAGAACCGCTCTTACCCCGCCGCAGCCCATGGGGGCAAGCGAAACGGCATCGGTTCGGCGGCTTCCGCCCCGCCAGCGGGCCCGGAAACGGAAAACGGCGCCGACCCTAGGGGCAGCGCCGTTTCAAAATCTGACGATCCGTATCTGATACTCTTCAGCGGATCAGGAAGCTTCGGTGATGAACTTCACCGCGTCGCCAAAGGTCTGGATGGTCTCGGCGGCGTCGTCGGGGATCTCGATGCCGAACTCTTCCTCGAAGGCCATGACCAGCTCAACGGTGTCCAGGCTGTCGGCCCCCAGATCGTCGATGAACGAGGCGCTTTCGGTCACCTTGTCCTCTTCAACACCCAGATGCTCCACAACGATCTTTTTCACGCGATCTGCGACGTCGCTCATGTCTCTTCCTCATTCCGTTTGAGGCCACTGGCCCCAGATTATGCCCTTGCCCGCTCGGGGTGGCTTGGTTTTGCCCGGTCCGGGCGGCTCGGTCCCGGTGGCCCGGGGTCAGGCAGGCCCCGGCCGTGTATGGCCGCTGCCCCTCGAATATGCGCCGCCTATAGCATAGTCCGGCGCAATGGCAAACGCTTTCAACTCGCGTCGAAAGCCCGTCTATAGCATGGCCATCCCGCCATTCACATGCAAGGTCGCGCCGGTCACATAAGCGGCCTCGGGACTGGCAAGATACAGAACCGCGGCAGCGATCTCGTCCGGCTGGCCCATGCGACCGGCGGGGATCTGAGCGTTGATCTTGGACTTCTGCTCGTCGGTGAGCTTGTCGGTCATCGCGGTGGCGATAAAACCGGGCGCCACGGCGTTGACGGTGATTCCCCGGCTCGCCACCTCGTAGGCCAGCGATTTGGACATGCCGATCACACCGGCCTTCGAGGCGGCATAGTTGCCCTGGCCGGGATTGCCGGTGGCCCCGACGACCGAAGAGATGTTGACGATCCGGCCCCAGCGCGCCTTCATCATGCCGCGCAGCACGCCTTTGCACAGCTTGAAGGTGGCGGTGAGGTTGACGTCCAGCACCTGCTGCCATTCCTCGTCCGACATCCGCATGAACAGGTTATCGCGGGTGATCCCGGCGTTGTTGACCAGGATATCGACCCCGCCCATCGCCTCGGCCGCCTGTTTCGGCAGTTCCGCGACCGCCTCGGCATCGCTCAGGTTGCACGGCAGCACATGGGCGCGCTCACCCAGCTCGGCGGCCAGCGCCTCCAGCGGTTCGGTCCGGGTGCCCGACAGACCCACGGTCGCGCCCGCGCCATGCAGCGCCTTGGCGATCGCCCCGCCGATGCCGCCCGAAGCGCCGGTGATCAGCGCTGTCTTTCCCGTCAAATCAAACATGCTCTGTCCCTCTCGGTTAACTCAAATGTCTTTCGAGGACATTTGCCGAAACTCTTCAAAAGAGTTTCGATCTCACACCATAGCTTCCACAACGGCCTTCACATCCTCCGGCGTACCCACCGCCTTGCAGGCGATCTCGCGGTCGATCTTGCGGATCATCCCCGACAACGCCTTGCCGGCGCCGATCTCCCAGGCCTCGGTCACCCCCTGCGCGGACATGTACTGCACGCTCTCGCGCCAGCGCACCGCGCCGGTGACCTGCTCCACCAGCAGCGCCCGGATCGTGTCCGGATCGCTCACCGCCTCGGCGCGCACATTGGCGATGACCGGCACCGCGGGCGCCTTGATCTCCACCCCCGCCAGCGCCTCGGCCATGACATCGGCGGCCGGCTGCATCAGCGCGCAATGGAACGGCGCGCTCACCGGCAGCATGATGGCGCGCTTGGCGCCCTTTGCCTTGGCGATCTCGGCGGCGCGTTCCACCGCCGCCCTGGCGCCAGAGACCACCACCTGTGTCGGATCGTTGTCATTGGCGGCCTGGCAGACATCGCCCTGGGCGGCCTCTGAGGCTACCGCGCGCACCGCCTCCAGATCGAGGCCGAGGATCGCCGCCATCGCGCCTTCGCCCACCGGCACCGCCGATTGCATCGCCTGGCCACGGGTGCGCAGCAGCCGCGCGGTATCGGAAACACTGATCGCGCCCGCAGCGCAAAGCGCGGAATATTCGCCCAGCGAGTGCCCCGCGACAAAGGAGGCGGCGGTATCGAGTCCCACCCCCTCGGTCTCCAGTGCCCGCATCGCGGCCAGCGAGGTCGCCATCAGCGCCGGCTGCGCGTTCCGGGTCAGGGTCAGGGTCTCGATATCGCCCTCCCAGATCAGCGCGCTCAGCTTTTCACCCAGCGCCGCGTCGACCTCGTCGAACACCGCCCTGGCGGCCGGATAGGCCTCGGCCAGCGCCTGGCCCATGCCGATGGTCTGCGCCCCCTGTCCGGGGAATACGAATGCGCGGCTCATGCCGTCCTCCTGCTTGCCTTTGCGTCCCGAATAGACCGCCGCGCCGCTCTGTGCAATGGCGCGCCGGGTCTGTGCCCTGCTGCCCGTTGCCGCCGCCGCGCCGCAACATAACCTGAAGACAAATCACTCAGGAGAGCCCCAATGCCCCTTGCGAATACAGACCGCAGCTATGGCGCGGTCAGCAAAACATTTCACTGGCTGACCGCGCTGCTGATCCTGACCGCCCTGCCGCTCGGCTGGATCGCCAGCACACTTGCCCATGCGGCCACAGATCCGGCAAGCGGCGCCACCGATGCCGATGTCGCCCGCGCCGGCCTGCTGTTCTCGCTGCACAAGACCGTCGGCGTGGCGGTGTTCTTTGTCGCCCTCGCCCGCATCCTCTGGGCGATGACCCAAGCCAAACCCGGGCTGCTCAATGCCGAAAACCGGCCAGAGGCCACGGCGGCCGAGCTGGCGCACTGGCTGCTCTATGGCGCGCTGGTGCTGGTGCCGCTGTCGGGCTGGGTACATCATGCCGCCACCACCGGGTTTGCCCCCATCCTCTGGCCGTTCGGCCAGTCGCTGCCGTTCGTCCCGAAAAGCCCGGCGCTGGCCGAAATCTCCGGCGGGCTGCACTTTATCGCCATGCTGGTTCTGGTCGCCGCGCTGCTGGCGCATGTGGCCGGCGCGCTCAAGCATTTCGTGATCGACCGCGATTTCACCCTGCAACGGATGCTGCCGGGATTCGGCGCCGGCCCGCAGCCGGGCAAAGCACGCCACAGCGCCCTGCCGCCGGTGCTGGCCGCGCTGGTCTGGATCGGCGCGCTCGGGCTTGGGGGCGCCGCCGGGCTGCTCTCGCCCGCCGCGCAGGCCCCGCGTGGCCCGGCGCTGGAACGGCTGGCCTCGGATTGGCAGGTGCGTGATGGCGCGCTGGAGATCACCGTGCAGCAGATGGGCAAACCGGTTTCCGGCCACTTCGGGGACTGGACCGCCGCGATCACCTTCGAGCCGCGCGACACCCCCGGCCCCGCCGGCAGCGTCGAGGTGCAGATTTCGATCCCCTCGCTCGCCCTCGGCTCGGTCACCTCCCAGGCGATGGGCGCCGATTTCTTCGACGCCGAGCGGTTTCCCCGCGCCGTGTTCCGGGGCGAGATCGTCAGGACCGAGACCGGTTATGCCGCGCGCGGCCCGCTCAGCCTGCGGGGCGTGGAGGTGGCGGTCGCCTTGCCCTTCGCGCTGGAGATTGACGGCGACACCGCGCAGATGGAGGGCGCGCTCAGCCTCGACCGGCTGGCCTTCGGCATCGGTCAGGGCATGGCGGAGGAGGCCAGCCTCGGCCATGGCGTTGCGGTGTCTGTCACCCTCATCGCCACGCGCAGCCCCGCCCCGTCGACCTGACGCCCCGCCACAATGGCCACGGACAAGAAAAAGCCGCCGGGCCCGTCTGGGTCCGGCGGCAACCATTTACCAACTCTAAAAAGGCAACTGGTTATCGATACACCCGGTATCAGTCGGCCTTCATCGCCT
The DNA here is from genome assembly GCF_004358185.1 of Antarcticimicrobium luteum. Taxonomy (GTDB): domain Bacteria; phylum Pseudomonadota; class Alphaproteobacteria; order Rhodobacterales; family Rhodobacteraceae; genus Antarcticimicrobium; species Antarcticimicrobium luteum. The sequence continues at coordinate 30,775 of NZ_SMUV01000060.1, read as the reverse complement.
CGATGGACAGCAGGACGGACACCTCATCGCTGACATAGGGCGCGAACATGCCCAGGTCAAAATCGGTGCGCTTCAGAAGCGTGGTGGCGCTGAACCCGGCCCAGGGCTTGCCCTCCATCGGGTGATCGGCCACCTGGTTCAGGACCGCATCCAGGACCACCGATTTTGTCACCCCGTTCAGGGTCAGATCACCGGTGATCAGCGCGGTTTGGTCGCCTGTCACCTCGATGCCGGTGGAGGTGAAGCTGACCATCTCGCTATCGTCGGCGCCGAAGAAATCGGGCGACATGAAATGCTCGAACCGCGCCTGCCAGCCGGTCAGCATCGAGGTCACCGGCATCGACACGGCAACGCTGGAGCTTGCCGGATCTTCCTGGTCGAACATGATTTCACCGGAAAAGCCCGAGAACATGCCATAGCCGGTGGAATAACCCAGATGGTTATAGCTGAACACGATCTGGCTGTGGCTCGGGTCCAGCAGGTATTTTTGCGGCGCAGCAAATGCCGCGGTTGCCGTGGTTGCCAGCATCGCAGCGGCGAACAGAGCGGTCTTCATCCCATTAATCTCCATGTGGTTTTTCGGGTTTGCAGATGCAGCACAATTTGATTGTGCAGCAGGTGCAAACAAGGTCGTAAAAACCCACAGGGGCTGTTGCCTGGTGAACAGAGGTGCCGATTTACATGCAAATCGGAACCAGTTGGCGCAGCTGCGACCGTAACGCCGCGCGCCGGGCCGGATCGGACAGACGCAGGCCAAGCAGCAGCCGGCCGTCGAAATCGTACAATTCGACCCGTTTTTTGTGGAACCGCACCCGGCCCAGGCTGTCGTAGCCCCGGCGCAGCACGACATGCGGCAGACCGTCGGCGGCCTTGACCAGAACCCGCAGTTCCCGCCGGATCGGGTCGAAACAGACCTCGGGCATATTGTCGGAATGATGGATCATCACCAGCGCCAGCCCGCAGAGCAGAAAGAACAGCGAGGCGCCGAGTTTCAGCAGCACGAGGTCAGCGTCCGACCGGCTTCCGGGCAGGAACCACATGGCCGACGCGGTCAGGATCAGGAACACGCCCACCGCGCGGAAAACCGTCAGGACCACCGGGTACCGTGGCCCGAACGCGATCAGCAGTGGGGTTCCGTCCCCGATATAGGGCGCCGGCCCTGCCGGCCCGAGCCCAGCGAAATCCATCTTTGCCATATTCAGCAGCGTCTTTCTGGCGCATCGTCCCCAAGGGCCATTTCGGGTCCGAATTGCGTCAGCAATGCGGCGGGGGCGTGAAAATCGCCGGGCAGCCGCCTTTGCGGCGCGCCTGTGCCGATGCGGGCTTGCCCGCAGGGCTCAGACGTGTATATGGGGCCATCCTTTCGCACCTTTTTATCCGAACCGCGCAGTCTCTCGTGGCGGGGCCGCGAAGGGAAATGGCCCCACCTATGAAATGCGCCTTGACAGAAACAGGAGTCTACATGCCCCTCTATGAGCATGTCATGATCGCGCGCCAGGATCTTTCCAGCGCGCAGGCCGAAAGCCTCGTCGAACATTTCGGCACCGTCCTCGCCGACAACGGCGGCAAACTCGTCGATAGCGAGTACTGGGGCGTCAAGACGATGGCCTACAAGATCAACAAGAACCGCAAGGGCCACTATGCCTTCCTGCGCACCGACGCGCCGACCGACGCCGTGCAGGAAATGGAACGCCTGATGCGTCTGCACGACGACGTGATGCGCGTCCTGACCATCAAGGTCGACGGCCACGAGGAAGGCCCCTCGGTCCAGATGCAGAAACGCGACGATCGTGAGCGCGGCGACCGTGGCGACCGCCGCGAACGTCGCTGATCAACCCGAAGAAAGGACGCTAAACCATGGCTGCAAAACCGTTTTTCCGCCGCCGCAAGGTCTGCCCCTTCTCGGGCGACAATGCACCCAAGATCGACTACAAGGACACCAAGCTGCTGCAGCGCTATATCAGCGAACGCGGCAAGATCGTGCCCTCGCGCATCACCGCCGTCTCGGCGAAAAAGCAGCGTGAACTGGCCCGCGCCATCAAGCGCGCGCGCTTTCTCGCCCTGCTGCCCTACGCCGTGAAGTAAGGAGATAAGCAGATGCAAGTTATCCTTCTGGAACGCGTGGCCAAGCTGGGCCAGATGGGCGACGTCGTCGACGTCAAGCCCGGCTTTGCCCGCAACTACCTGCTGCTGCAGGGCAAGGCGCTGACTGCGTCGAAAGAGAACATCGCCTCTTTCGAACAGCAGAAAGCCCAGTTCGAAGCGCGCAACCTCGAAACCAAAAAAGAATCCGAGGCGCTGGCCGACAAACTCGGCGGCCAGCAATTCGTAGTGATTCGCCAGGCCTCCGACGGCGGCAACCTCTACGGCTCGGTCACCACCCGGGACGCCGCCGACGTGGCAACCGAGGAAGGCTTTTCGGTCGATCGCAAGCAGATCATCATCCGCCAGCCGATCAAATCGCTGGGCGTGCATGAGGTCGAGGTGCACCTGCACCCCGAGGTCATGGTCACGATCGCGCTGAACGTCGCCCGCTCGCCCGAAGAGGCCGAGCTTCAGGCGTCGGGCAAGTCGATCCAGGAACTGGCGGCCGAGGAAGAGGCACAGGCCGATTTCGAGATCTCCGAACTGTTCGACGACATCGGCGGCGCCGCATCGGACGACGACGATATGGCCCCGGCCGCATCGGACGAGGACGAAAGCGCCTCCTGACCCGCACAAGGGTCAAGCAGATCGGGGCCGTGCGATACTCGCGCGGCCCTTTTTCGTGGCGCCGCGCCCTCCCGCCCCGGCAATCCGCCGCCCATTCCGGACCGCGGGCTTCTTGCCGACTTTCGGATCGGCTAAACTGAGCGGGTCCAATCTGAAGGTGCCCGATGACCACACGCCCGAGCCCACCGACGCCGCCCGCCCTGTCGCGCCGCCGCGCCCTGTTGCTGCTCTCCGCACCACTGTTGCTCGCCGCCTGCGGCGGTCGGGTGCACAGGTCCAGCCGGAACGCGCCCGGCGAGCCGACGCTCTATCCCAATGAAACCCCCGAGTTGCGCCGCCAGATCAACAAATGGGCCGACCATTACGACGTGCCCCGCGCGCTGGTGCAGCGGGTGGTGATCCGCGAAAGCACCCACCGCCCCTCGGCCCGCAACGGCCCCTACTACGGGCTGATGCAGATCCACCCCAAGACCGCGCGCGGCATGGGGTACAGCGGTCGTCCCAACGGGTTGCTGGATGCCGAGACCAATCTGAAATACGCCGTGAAGTACCTGCGCGGCGCCTGGCTGGTGTCCGATGGCAGTTTCGACAAGGCGGTCGGCTGGTACGCCCGTGGCTATTATTACGAGGCCAAGCGGCGCGGCCTGTTGAAAGAGACCGGGCTGATCTGATCCGGATTCCATCGCGCCAAGGTGCGACGGCAGCGGGAATTACACAACTTTCAGGTGATTGCGTTTGCCTCACTGGCGGATTTGCGGCAAAACTTCCTATAGTTTTTTCAAGTGGTGCCGCCTCGTCAGTTTCCCGGACTGCGCGTGCGCTTTGCACCGGTCCGGACATGGTATCAGGAACCGAAGGTGATGTATGAACGAAATTGACGTATTGGTAGGTAGTCGTATCCGGGCAAGGCGTTACGCTCTGGGAATTAGCCAATCCGAACTGGGCGAGGCGATTGGCGTCAGATTTCAACAGATTCAGAAATACGAAACCGGTGCGAACCGGGTCAGTGCGTCGCGGCTGTGGGCAGTGGCGGAAAAGCTGGGGGTCGATATCGAGTATTTCTTCGAAGGCATCCGCTCGGCAACGGCGCAGGCGGGACTTAACGAGAAGCCGGGCGAACGTTTCAATTTCCTGTCCGATCAGGAAGCAATCCAGATGATGGAGCTGTTTCATCAACTGCCCCGCTCGCAACGCAGCGCGGTCATGGCTATTGTCAGGTCCATGGCCGAGGCACCGCCGCAAGACCTGCGCATGGCAACCTGACGCGGAGCAGCGGCCGGCCCCGAGGAGACCCGAAGGTGAATCTGATCGATCTCAGCACGGTTCCCAATACGGATGACAATTTCATGTCATTCCTGGACACCCTCTGCGAGTCGCTCGAATTCGAATACGCCTCTTACGCCACAACGCATCCGATCACCGGCGACGTGCAGGGTTACGCCAATTATCCCGACAGGTGGAAACTGCACTATGCCAAGCGCGGCATGCACCGGGTCGACCCGACCCTCTATCAGTCCGCCCGCAGCATCGCGCCGGTGGACTGGGGCCGGTTCACCGAACACCCGCATTTCAAATCCGTGTTCAACGACGCGCGCGACTTCGGCATCACCAACTGCGGTCTGACCGTGCCGATACGGGGCCCCTACGGCGAATGCGGCCTGCTCAGCGTCACCCGGAATTGCGACGCGCACGAGTGGAACCTGCTGAAGAAAAAGGTCGTCGGCGACCTGCAGTTCGCCGCCGTCCACATGCATGACAACGTGATGCGCTCGGGTGTGTTGCACAAGGCGCTGCAGCGTCCCGCTCTATCCGCACGCGAATTGCAGATCCTGCAATGGGTCGCCGCCGGCAAGAGCCAGCAGGACATCGGCGATATCCTGTCGATCTCGCATCGCACGGTCGAGGTGCACCTGCGATCGGGTCGCCAGAAGCTCAGCGCGCTGACCACCGCGCAGGCGGTCGGCCGCGCCATCGGCCTCGGGCTGATCCATCCCAGCTGATCGGCCGAAGGCACCCGCCTGTCTTCCGACCAATGCCATTCCTCCTACGGCCGTCCGCGTCGCGCGACTACGGGAAACCCCTAATGGCGATTACCGCTATCGTGGATAACGATATGTGAACATCACGGCTGGTAGGGGATGACCATGATTATCGTAATCGACGCACTCAATCGACACAGGTTCGGAAAGATCCTGGACGAAATGTACAAGCTCCGCGCTCGGGTCTTTCAGGACCGGCTCGGCTGGGAGGTCACGGTCCGCAACGGCAAGGAGATCGACGCCTTCGACGATCTCGACCCGGCACACGTGGTGTGTCTGGACGAGGACGGCGATGTCGTCGGCTGCATGCGACTGTTGCAGACCACCGGCCCGCACATGCTGGCCGACGTGTTTCACACCCTTCTCGATGGGGAACCGCCGCTGCGCAGTTCGCAGATCTGGGAAGCGACGCGGTTTTGCGTCGACACCAGAAAGCTGGCCGGCGGCAAGACCCGCAACTCGATCTCTTATGTCACGTCCGAGGTGATGCTCGGTGCCTTTGAATATGCCCGCGAGGCCGGGGTGCTGGACGCCGTGGCGGTGATCGATCCGGTGATGAACCGGGTGATGAAACGCTCGGCCAACGCGCCCTATGACTATCTCGGCACCCCCAAGCCGATGGGCAAGGTGACGGCGATGGCGGCGCTTATGGACTGCTCGGATGCGCGTATTGACGCCATCCGCGCCTTTGCCGGGATCGACCATGACGTGTTCCTGTCCGAGGACGAGGCGCTGGCGCTGTTCAACCGCAACCGGAAACAGAAGGAGGCCCCGGCCGGGGTCAGCCACCTGTTCCCGCAGGCGGCGGCAGGCAGCGACGCGGCCGCTCCCGCCGCGCTCAGGGCGACGCTTCAGCAATACTGTTATGAGCAACTCCACGGGGCACGGGACCAGGCGGATGTCGACGCCGCCCTGGCCCTGATCGAGATGCTCGCGGACCGGTTCGGCACGGCCTCGGCGGCCGAACTCGACAGTGTGCTTCACCCCTCCCCCCGCCACTCACGGCAGATGAGCCTGGCCAGCGTCAACTAGGCTTGGCCAGGCCTCGGGAAGATGGGCCGTCCCGGGGGATTCGGGGCGGCCCGTTCGTTTGCGCCGGCTGCGGCGCGGCGCCGCGCGCCCATCCCGGAAACGAATACGGGCCGCCCACTGGGCGGCCCGCTGCATTTCACCTTGGTGAAACGGATCAGTCGTCGTTTTCCATCTCTTCAACGGCCTTTTGCAGCTCGTCCTTGGAGATCTCTTTCTCGCTGACCTGAGCCAGTTCGCAAACGTAATCGACGACCTTGTCCTCGAAGATCGGCGCGCGCAGCTGCTGTTGCATCTGCTGGTTCTGCTGCACGAATTCAAAGAACTGGCGTTCCTGGCCCGGGTACTGGCGGGCCTGGTTCATGATCGCCTGGGTCATCTCGGCATCGGTGACCTGCACTTCGGCCTTCTGGCCCAGTTCGGCCAGAAGCAGGCCCAGACGCACCCGGCGCTCGGCCAGTTTGGTGTGCTCTTCGGTCGGCTCGATTCCGTCGTGGTTGTGGTCGTGCACCTCCGGGTGCTCCTCGTGCCACAGCTGATGCGCGATCTGCTTGGCCTCGGCCTCGACCAGGCTCGGCGGCAGGTCGAACTTGACCATCTCGTCCAGCTTGTCCAGCAGACCACGCTTGAGCACGGCGCGGGCGGCACCGGCATATTCAGCCTCCAGACGCTCGCCGATCTGCCCCTTCAGCGCGGCGAGATCCTCGGCGCCGAATTTCTTGGCCAGCTCGTCGTCGATCTCGGCCGCGACGGGTTCCTTCACCTCTTTGATGGTGCAGGAGAACACAGCCTCTTTGCCGGCCAGATGCTCGGCCTGGTATTCCTCGGGGAAAGTGACGGTGACGTCCTTTTCCTCACCGGCCTTGACGCCGGCCAGCTGCTCTTCGAACCCGGGGATGAACTGGCCAGAGCCCAGCACCAGCGGATAGTCCTCGGCCGAGCCGCCCTCGAAGGGTTCGCCATCGACCTTGCCGAGGAAGTCGAACACCACCTGGTCGCCGTCTTTGGCCTTGGAGCCCTTCTTGCGGTCTTTGAAATCCTGCGCGGTCTCGGCCAGGCTGGCCAGCGCCTCGTCGACGGCGGCGTCGTCGGCCTTGACGACCATGCGCTCCAGGCTGATCGAGGCCAGGTCGACCTCGGGGATCTCGGGCAGCTTTTCATAGGCCATCTCGACATGAACGTCGTCGCCCTCTTTCCAGTCCTCGTTGGTCATCTTGACCTCGGGCTGGAGCGCCGGGCGGTCGCCGCTGTCCTCGAAATGCTTGTTCATGGCGCCGTCGATGGTTTCCTGCATCGCCTCGCCCATCAGGCGCGGGCCGAACTGCTTTTTCAGCAGCGCCATCGGCACCTTGCCCTTGCGAAAGCCCTTCATCTCGATCTCGGGCTGGGCTTCGGCCAGTTTCTCGTTGACCTTGTCGTCCAGCTCCTGCGCCGTCAGCATAAGCTTGTAGGCGCGTTTCAGACCCTCGTTCAGCGTTTCGGTGACCTGCATCAGTATTCCCCATAGAGTCGAAGGCGCACGAAAGCCGCGCGCGCAGCAAATTTGTGGCCTTCTATTTGCCCCCGCCCGGCTGCGCAAGGGCGATTGCGAGCCCGGGCGGCAAAACCGGCGGCGAAACGGCCAAAACAAAGGGCCCGCCGCGATCCGCGACGGGCCCCCCGGCCGGCGACAATGGCCAGCGACAATGGCCGGATCAGAATTTCCAGCGCGCGCCGAACAACACGGCGCTGGCATCGTTGTAGGTGGTGCCCGAGGTGTCCGAGAAGCTCAGGTCGCGATAGCTGGCGTAGGCCTCGACGTTGTAGGCGTCGATCTTCTGCACCACGCCCACGCCCCAGGATTCGGAGTCCGAGCCGGCGCTGACCAGGTCATCGCCGCTGTAGTAGTCCGCCGACACCGCCGTCGCGCCGATCGACAGAACGTTCATCTTGTAGCCGAGCTTGGCGTAATAGTAATCGCCCGAGGTGTCCCGCGCGCCATAGGACAGAACGCCATTCAGGCCGGAGGTATGTTCCAGCGCGACCGAGGCGACGGTATCGCGGGTGTCGGTGCCGGTCGCCTTGTCGGTCCAGGCCACGCCCAGCGCGCTTTCCAGTTTCAGATCGCCGAAGTCTTTGCCATAGCGCAGCGTGACATCGTAGTAATCGTCGTCAACGCCCGCTTTCAGCACCTCGGTGCCGTAGGAGGTCGACAGGACGAACCCGTTCCAGTCCGGCGAGTCGTATCGGATGCGCCCTTTGCGGCCGCCGTCAAAGCTGGCAAAGGCATCACTGAGCTTGATGCCCGAGAGAGCGCCGGCGCTGGTGGTCAGCTGATAGCCGCCGCCCGCGTAGACGATCGACTCGCCCATCACCACCGTCGTGCCAGACAGATCTGAGGTGCCGATCCCGTCGCTGGCCATGCTGCCCTGACCGGCCGAAATCGTGCCGTAGGCCCCGGACAGGCTGAAATCCACATGCCGCAGATCAGTGCGGTCCCAGTTGACGTTCTTGGGCGTGCTGGTCTGGCCAACCGCGCTCGACGATTTGAAACCAAAGCCGGTTTCAAAGCGGAACTGGAATTTCGACGCGCCAACGGGCTGGCGCAGGTAAAAACCCACACGGCTGTTCGAGTTCACGTTGTCGACGATCTCGTTGTGGCTGTTCACGCCGTCGTCGACCGACAGGTAGGACGGGTTGAACTGACCATAGAAGGTAAAGCTGCCGCCCGAGGCGTTCTCATAGGTCGGGCCAGCCAGTGCCGGGCCGACCGCACCGGCGGCCATAAGGGCTGCGGCGGCTGTCGCGCGAAGAATTTCGGTCATTTAGGGTGGTCTCCTGTTCCAAGACGATGTCGCATAGGCCCTCTTCTCTGAGCGCCGCACCTAACCCTTCTCCTGCCCCATACAAGACCGGGATCACGCGGATTTGACGTGACGTACCGACACCCTGCCGCGGCGGATGATCGGGCGCGCCCGGCCGCAAAGGGCCGCGCCAGGCCCGGCGATTTCAGCGGCTGTTCCCCTCCGGCGGCGGCGCGGCGTGCCCTGTCACGGTTTCGACCATGGTCAGGAAATTGGCCAGCGTCGGGGTCCGGTCCTCGCGCCGCCAGATGATCCCGGTCTCCAGCTGCGGCGCCGCGCCCGCCAGGTCCAGATAACGCACCCCCGAGCGCGCCAGATGGCGCAGCGAGGCGGGGACCAGCGCGATCCCCATCCCCGCCGAGACCAGGCTGATGATGGTCTGCATCTGGATCGCGTTCTGCACCACATGGGCGGTGCCGCCGCAGGCCGCGTAATAGCCGGTGACCAGGTCATAGAACGACGGCGCCGCCTGGCGCGGAAACACCACCAGCGGCGAGGAGATCACCGCATCGGGCGGCAGCTGGCCGTCGATCGTTCTCAGGCGCCCCTCGGCAATCCAGCTTTCTGGAACCGCGGCGATCAGCGGCTCGCAGACCAGCCTGCGATAGGCGAAGAGCGCCGGCAGCGGCGTGCGGGCATCGGGGATGACGATGCCGACATGGCCATGGCCTTCGGTCAGCGCCGCGATCTGCATATCGCTGGTCGCCTCGGTCAGGGCCAGCTCGACCTCGGGATAAAGCTGGCGGAACCCGTGCACCAGCGTCGGCAGAAGGCTGTAGTCGGCGGTGCTGACAAAGGACAGCTCAAGCCGCCCGGCGTGCCCCTTGCGAATCCGCTCGGCGATGTCGCCGAGGGCGGCCACCCCGTCGAGGGCCTCGCGCACATGCGGCAGCCACTGCGCGCCGAAGGGCGTCAGCGCCACGCTGCGCCGGGTGCGTTCGAACAGCGGCGCCCCCAACGCGCGCTCCAGCGCGCGGATCGACTGGCTCAGCGGCGGCTGTGTCATGCCCAGCCGGACGGCGGCGCGCCCGAAATGTAGCGTCTCGGCCACGGCGACGAAATGCCTGAGGTGACGAACATCCATTCTTTCATATTCCCAATGACCCAATGGAGGCACAATAATATATTTCACTCTTCGTTGGGAGGTGGATAGATTGCGCCGGACAGTCATTCAGGGAGGGTTCGATGCCCAGATATCGTTCGAGGACCAGTACCCACGGCCGCAACATGGCGGGTGCCCGCGGCCTGTGGCGCGCCACAGGCATGAAGGATGGCGATTTCGGCAAGCCGATCATCGCCATCGTCAACAGTTTCACCCAGTTCGTACCCGGTCACGTGCACCTGAAGGATCTGGGCCAGATGGTCGCGCGCGAGGTCGAAAAGGCCGGCGGCGTGGCCAAGGAATTCAACACCATCGCGGTCGATGACGGCATCGCCATGGGCCATGACGGCATGCTCTATTCGCTGCCCTCGCGCGAGATCATCGCCGACAGCGTCGAATACATGGTCAACGCCCATTGCGCCGACGCCATGGTCTGCATCTCGAACTGCGACAAGATCACGCCGGGCATGCTGATGGCCGCGATGCGGCTGAACATTCCCTGCGTCTTTGTCTCCGGCGGCCCGATGGAGGCCGGCAAGGTGGTCTGGGACGGCAAGGAAACCGCGCTGGATCTGGTCGACGCGATGGTCGCGGCGGCCGACGACAGCTATTCCGACGAACAGGTCGAGGCCATCGAACAGGCCGCCTGCCCGACCTGCGGGTCGTGCTCGGGCATGTTCACCGCCAACTCGATGAACTGCCTGACCGAGGCGCTGGGCCTGTCGCTGCCGGGCAACGGCTCGGCGCTGGCCACCCACGGCGACCGACAGCGCCTGTTCATCGAGGCCGGCCACCTGATCGTCGACCTGGCGCGGCGCTATTACGAGCAGGACGACGCATCGGTTCTGCCGCGCTCCATCGCCACGGTTGCGGCCTTTGACAACGCGATGACGCTGGACATCGCCATGGGCGGCTCGACCAATACCGTGCTGCACCTGCTGGCCGCCGCGCATGAGGGCGAGGTCGATTTCGACATGGCCCGCATCGACCGGCTGTCGCGCCACGTACCGGTCCTGTGCAAGGTCGCGCCGGCCAAGAACGACGTGCATATGGAGGACGTCCACCGTGCGGGGGGCATCATGGCGATCCTGGGTGAGCTTGATCGCGCCGGGCTGCTGGACACCTCGGTCGGCTCGGTCCATGCCGAGAGCCTCGCCCATGCGCTCGACCGCTGGGACGTGGCGCGGACCAATTCGGAAACCGTGCACGACTTCTTCCGCGCCGCCCCCGGCGGCGTGCGGACCGAGGTCGCCTTTTCGCAGTCGCGCCGTTATGACACGCTGGACCTCGATCGCGCCGGCGGCGTGATCCGCGATGCCGACCATGCCTTTTCCAAGGACGGCGGGTTGGCGGTGCTCTATGGCAACCTCGCCGAGGATGGCTGCATCGTGAAGACGGCCGGCGTCGACGAGTCGATCCTCACCTTCTCCGGCCCGGCGCGGATCTTTGAAAGTCAGGACAGCGCAGTCTCGGCCATCCTGACCGGCAAGGTGCACAAGGGCGACATCGTGCTGATCCGCTACGAGGGTCCGCGCGGCGGCCCGGGCATGCAGGAAATGCTCTACCCGACCTCCTACCTGAAGTCGAAGGGGCTGGGCAAAGACTGCGCGCTGGTGACAGACGGGCGCTTCTCCGGCGGCTCCTCGGGGCTGTCGATCGGCCATGTCTCGCCCGAGGCGGCCGAGGGCGGCGCCATCGGACTGGTGGAAGAGGGTGATCTGATCGAGATCGACATTCCGAACCGCAAGATCCACCTGGCCGTGGACGACGCGGTGCTGGCCGACCGCCGCGCCGCGCGCGACGAAAAGGGCTGGCAGCCGGACGAGCAGCGCAAGCGCAAGGTCTCGGGCGCGCTGCAGGCCTATGCGGCGCTGACCACCTCGGCCGCGCGCGGCGCGGTGCGCGACGTGAGCCAGGTGCAATCGGCGAAACAGCGCGGCTGATCCGCCGCGGGCGGGCCGCCCCGCCCCTTGACACAAAAGCGCCCGCCCGGTCGCCCGGCGCGGGCGTTTTTTTTCGAAACGCGGGATCGCTGCGCCCGCCCCCGGTTCAGGGCACGGTTCAGGCCCCTGTTCAGCCCCCGGCGCGCGGCGCCCCGGTCAAGCGCGGCAGCACCATCGGCGTCAGATACATCGGGATCTGATAACAGCCCACGAAGACCATGAGCGCGCCGGCGGTCTCGGGCGGCACCGCCGCCAGGAACAGCGCCAGATTTCGGTTGCCCGCGACGATGGCGACCGCGCGCGCCTCCGCCCCCGGCATGGCGGGCCGCGCCGCGTACCAGCTCCCCATCGTCTGGCCCAGATGCAGCGCAGTGGCCAGCGCCAGCACCAGCAGCAACCGCCCCGGCGCCTCGCGCGCCGCCGGTCCGATCGCCGACATCAGCCCGATGACCACCAGCGCCATGGCCAGCGCCATCAGCCCGTCCATGGCCGGGCGCGCCGCCGGGCGCGTCAGTGCCGGGATCAGGGCCCGCAACGCCACGGCGAGGCCCGCCGCCAGCCCCACCAGCGCCAGCAGCCGCAGCGCCCCGGCGGCGATGGCCCAGGGATCGGGAAAAACCGGCAGCAGGGCAAAGACAGGCGCCGCGGTCAGCGGCAGCAGCGCGGTGCCGACGGTCAGCTGACGCAGCGCCGCGCCGGCATCCGCGCCCGACATCACCGCCAGCCCCGGCGCACCGGTGATGGGTGCGGCGGCCAGCGCCAGAACCACCCCGGTGGCCAGCGGCGCGGACAGTAGCCCGGCCCAGAACAGCAGACCGCCCGCCGCCAGCGGCAGCAGGCATTGCAGGATCAGCGTGATGGCCAGCACGCGGGGCGCCTCGGTCCGGCGCGGCAGCGCCGCCCGCGGCCCCTCGCGCAGCGCCGCTATACAAAGCATGACCGCCAGCACCGGCACGATCGTCGGGGCCAGCCGGGTGGCAAGCCCCGGCAGCAGAATGCCCAGCGCCAGCCCCCCTATGAGCAGCCAGCGCCCCTGCGCCGCCGCCGCCGCCAGCAGGCTCACAGCGTCGTCGCCGCCCGGGCGGCATGGTCGTAACTGCCCGAGATCGTCCGCAGCAGCGCCGCCAGCCGCGACATCTCGTCGGGGGCGAAGCCGGTCTCGCGGGCCAGCTCGACCAGCAGCGCCTCGCGCACCTCGGCGTAGCGGGCGCAGAGCGCGGCCCCCTCGGCGGTGATCTCGACAGTCTTCTCCTTGCCCTTGCGCGCGGTGTGCACCAGCCCGCGTTCGGACAGCTTGCGCACCGCGTAGCTGACCAGATGGGCGTCCTCGATATGCAGGACCAGCCGGATATCGGCGAGCGTCTTGGACCGGTCGCGGTGATTGACCAGATGCAGGATCAGCACCTCGAGCGGCGCCATCCCGGGCGCGCCGGAGGCATCCATGCAGCGGGTGATCCAGCGCTGGAACGCATGGTTGGCCATGGTCAGCGCATACTCGACCTCAGAGAGCTCGGGCAGCCCGGAGGCGGCCAGGTGCGCCGAGCTGACGACCGGGCCGATGCGGCGGGAATGATCCGGCCCGCTCATCGCGACAACATCGTGCCGGGCAGCCAGAGCGCGATCCCCGGAAACAGCGACAACAGCGCCACCGCCAGCACCAGCAGCGCAAAGAACGGCGCCGCATAGCGCGCCACCGCAAAGATGTCGCGCCCGGTGATGGTCTGGATGACAAAAAGGTTGAATCCGACCGGCGGGGTGATCTGGCTCATCTCCACCACCAGCACCAGAAACACCCCGAACCAGATCGGGTCGATCCCCGCGGCGGTCACCATCGGCAGGATGATCGAGACGGTCAGCACCACGATCGAGATGCCGTCAAGGAACATCCCCATGACGATAAAGAATACCGTCAGCATCGCCAGCAGCGCATAGGGCGACAGCCCCATCGCGCCGATCGCCCGCGCCAGTTCACGCGGAATGCCGGTATAGCCCATCGCCACGGTCAGAAAGGCGGCGCCGGCGAGGATGAAGGCGATCATGCAGGTGGTCACCGTCGCCGCCCGCAGCGCCTCGAAGAACCCGCCCCAGCTCAGCGCGCCGGTGGCGCCCGCCAGGATCACCGCGCCGGTCACCCCGATCACCGCCGCCTCGGTCGGGCTGGCGATGCCCAGATAGATCGACCCGATCACCGCCATGATCAGCCCCACCACCGGCAGCAGGCGGCTCGCCGCCCGGATCGCCTCGCGCCGGCCGACCGGGGGCTCGGCCGGGGGCATCTTGTCCCGGTTCAGCGTCGCCCAGATCATGATGTAGCCGGCAAACAGCGTCGCCAGCATCAGCCCTGGCAGCACGCCGGCCAGGAACAGACGGGCGATCGACTGCTCGGTCGCCGCGCCGTAGACGATCAGGATGATCGACGGCGGGATCAGAAAGCCGAAGGTGCCCGACCCCGCCAGGGTGCCGATCGCCATCCGGTCGTCATAGCCGCGCGCCCTGAGCTCGGGCAGCGACATCCGCCCGATGGTGGCCGTGGTCGCCGCCGACGAGCCCGAGACCGCCGCGAACAGCGCACAGCCCAGCACGTTGACATGCAGCAGCCGGCCCGGCAGCCGCGCGGTAAACGGCGCCAGCCCCGAGAACATGTCCGAGGACAGCCGCGAGCGTACCAGAATCTCGCCCATCCAGATGAACATCGGCAGCGCGGTCAGATCCCAGACCGTCAATCCCCCCCAGACCTTGGTGGCGAACACCAGCGACGCCGGTGCCGGGGCAGCGGCCAGCATGGCGACCAGCCCGACCGCGATCAGCGCGAAGCCGACCCAGAGACCGGTGGCCAGCGCGCCGAAAAGCACGACCAGCAGCAGCGGTGCGAGTGTGGCGATCTCCATGTTACTCTCCGGTCTCGGTTCGGGTTTCGGCGGCCTGATGCGCCGGCTCGCCGCCTCGGGCAAGCGTCGCCATGGCGTCGGTCAACGCCAGGCAGAACAGCCCGAGACCGGCGGTCATCACCCCCTGCGGGATGGCCAGCGGGATCGGAATGGTCCCGTAGCTGACCGATCCGAATTCAAGGCTGTCCAGCGCCTGAAGCGCGCTCGACCAGGCGGCGAAACCGGCCAGCGCCGCCGCCGCCGCGCAGACCGCGACGCTCAGCCAGCGCGCCGGCCGGCCCGGCAGCGCCTGAACCAGCAGCTTCACCCGCACATGACTGCCGGCCTGCAATGTGCCGGCCAGGCCGAGGAACACAGCCCCGGTAAAGAGAAAGGCGCCGAATTCCGCCAGCGACGGGATCGTCCAGCCCAGCGGCGGCAGGGCCAGCGCCCGCGCGGCGCGGTCGATCAGCCGCCCGACGATCTGCAGCAGCACCAGCACCGCGATCAGGGCAAAGGTGACGGCGGCCAGCCATAACGCGGCCTCGTAAAGACGGTCGAGCGTCCGGCGCATCGCGGCCCTCCGGAATGAATATCAAGTAAGAAGGGGGCGGGGCCGGACGGCCCCGCCCGCGCGATCACATGTTCGACTGATAATCGCCGATGACCTTTTGGCCTTCCTCGCCGGCCTTCTCGAGCCATTCTTCGGTCATGGTCTTGCCGATGCCAGCCAGCTGCGCCTTCAGCGTCTCGGAGGGCGCCGCGACGGTCATGCCGTTCTCTTTCAGCGTCGCCATCTTCGCGTCGGTCTCCTTGGCCGACATCTCCCAGCCCCGGGTCTCTGCCACCGAGGCGGCTTCGCGGATCGCGGCGCGCTGATCCTCCGGCAGGGCCTCGAACGCCTTGGTGTTCACGATCACCATGTTCTTGGGCAGCCAGGCTTGCGTGTCGGTGTAGTCCGAGGTGAAATCCCAGGCCTGGCTGGACACGCCGGTGGAGGGCGAGGTGATCATCGCGGCGACCCGGCCGGTGGCAAAGGCGGTCGGAATGTCGCCGGTTTCGACCTGCGTCGGCACTGCCCCCATCAGCTGCGCCAGCCGCTCGGTCGCCGCGTTATAGGCGCGGAACGACGCCCCCTGCAGCGCCTCGGTCGAGTCGATCGGCGCCTTGGTATAGATGCTCTGTCCCGGCCACGGCACCGCAAACAGCAGCGTCAGCCCCTGCGCCGCCAGCTTCTGCTCCACCAGCGGGCGCGACGCGTCCCACAGCGCCCGGGCCTCCGCATAGCTTGATGCCAGGAACGGGATCGAATCGACAGCAAAGACCGGATCCTCGTTGGCCAGCCGCGACATCAGCACCTCGCCGATCGGGGCCAGCCCGCGGCGCACGGAATCCTTGATCTCGGGGTGGGCATAGAGCGATCCGGCCGAATGCACGGTGATCTCCAGCGCGCCGCCGGTGGCGCTGGCCACATCGGTGGCGAATTGCTGGATGTTCTGGGTATGAAACACGCTGTCGCCATAGGGGGTCGGCATATCCCAGTTGGCGGCGGCGGCGGGCAGCGCGAGGACCGCGGCGACAAGCGCGCCCGGCAGGCTGCGGAAAAGACTGATGGTCATCGTTGTTTTCCCTGTGGTCTGGCGGGCGGCGTCTCGACACTCCCGGGCTGCCGCCCTTGGCCCGGTTACGGGATAGCTTGACCAGACACTGACAATTTGTCAACATTTTGGAGATGAAGTTGATCTGAGGGAGCTCGGGGATGAGCGATATGTTGGCAGGCCGCTGGGATTTCTGGATCGACCGGGGCGGCACCTTTACCGATGTGATCGGGCGCGATCCCTCGGGTGCGCTGTCGGCGATGAAGCTGCTGTCCGAGAACCCCGGAGTCTACGACGACGCCGCGATCGAGGGCATCCGCCGCTTTCTCGACGTGCCGACGGGCGCCATCCCGCCCGGGCGGGTCGGCACCGTCCGCATGGGCACCACCGTTGCGACCAATGCGCTGCTGGAGCGCAAGGGCGACCGGACCCTGCTGCTGATCACCAAAGGGTTCCGCGACGCGCTGCGAATCGGCTACCAGGACCGCCCCGACATCTTCGCCAAGGAAATCGTCCTGCCCGAAATGCTCTATGAGCGTGTCGCCGAGGTGGACGAACGGGTCCGCGTCGATGGCACGGTCGAGCGGGATCTCGACCTCGACGCCGCCCGCCGGGTACTGGATCAGGCCCGCGCCGACGGCATCGGGGCGGTGGCGATCGTGCTGATGCACGGATGGACCGCGCCCGAACATGAAAGGCTTCTGGCCCGGGCCGCCCGGGACGCCGGTTTTGACCAGGTTTCGGTCAGCCACGAGGTCTCGCCCCTGATCAAACTGGTCGGACGCGGCGACACCACCGTGGTCGACGCCTATCTCACCCCGATCCTGTCGCGCTATGTCGAGCGGGTCGCCGGCGCGCTCGGCGCCACACCGCCGGACCAGCCGGGGCCGACGCTGCAATTCATGATGTCCTCGGGCGGGCTGACCGCCGCCGACCGGTTCAAGGGGCGCGACGCGATCCTCTCCGGGCCGGCCGGGGGGGTCGTCGGCATGGCCCGCACCGGCCAGATCGCCGGAGAGGATCGGGTGATCGGCTTCGACATGGGCGGGACCTCGACCGATGTGGCTCATTTCGACGGCAGTTTCGAACGCGCCTTCGAGACTCAGGTCGCCGGCGTGCGGATGCGCGCGCCGATGCTGCGGGTTCACACCGTGGCCGCCGGCGGCGGCTCGATCCTGCATGCCGAGCCGGGCCGATTCCGCGTCGGCCCGGACAGCGCCGGCGCCGATCCCGGGCCGGCCTGCTATCGCCGCGGCGGGCCGCTGACGGTGACCGACGCCAACGTGATGCTGGGCAAGCTCAACCCGGATTATTTCCCGGCAATCTTCGGCCCCGGCCAGGACCAGCCGCTCGACCGCGACGCGGTGGCGGCGAAATTCGCCGGGATCGCCGTGCAGGAGGGCAAGCGCCCCGAGGAGGTGGCCGAGGGGTTTCTGCGCATCGCGGTCGAGAACATGGCCAACGCCATCAAGAAGATCAGCGTGCAGCGCGGTTATGACGTGACCCGCTATCTGCTCAACGCCTTTGGCGGCGCCGGCGGGCAGCACGCCTGCCTGGTCGCCGATGCGCTGGGAATGACCAAGGTGCTGGTGCATCCGCTCTCCGGTCTGCTGTCGGCCTATGGCATCGGTCTGGCCCGCGTCACCGAGGTCCGTCAGCGCGGACTGGAGACCGAGCTGACCGGGGCCGGAACCGCCGCCGCCGACGCAGCGCTCTCGGCGCTGGCCAACGAGGTGCGCGGCGCCCTCACCGCCCAGGGCGTGGCCGACGAGGAGATCACCCTGATCCCGCACCTGCATCTGCGCTATGCCGGAACCGACACCGCCCTGCCGGTCGCCTGGGATGGCGACGCGGAGGCGGCGCGCGCCATTTTCGAGGCCGCGCATGAGGCCGAGTTCGGCTTTGTCGCGCCCGAGACCGCGCTGGTCATCGAGGCCGCCGAGATCGAGGGCCAGGCCGCCGGGCCGGCCGCCGACCCCGAACCCGCCGTCCTGCTCGCCGCCGGCGAGGCCGAGGCCGCGGCCGAGGTGCCGTTCTTTTCGGGCGGCACGACCTGGCCGGCCCGGGTCGTGCACCGCGAGGCGCTGGCGCCGGGGTTGGGCGTGACCGGACCGGCCCTGATCATCGAGGCCAACCAGACCATCGTGGTGGAACCCGGCTGGCGCGCCGAGGTGACCGCCCGCGACCATGTCCTGATGAGCCGCGTCGAGGCCGCCGCGCGCGACAAGGCGATCGGGACCGAGGCCGACCCGGTTCTGCTGGAGGTGTTCAACAACCTGTTCATGAACATCGCCGAGCAGATGGGCGTGGCGCTGCAAAAGACCGCCCGCTCGGTGAACATCAAGGAACGGCTGGATTTCTCCTGCGCCGTCTTCGACGCCGATGGCGCGCTGGTGGCCAATGCGCCGCATATGCCGGTGCATCTGGGCTCGATGGACCGCTCGGTCGAAACCGTCATCCGGCTGAACCGGGGCCAGGTGCGCCCGGGCGATGTCTATGCGCTGAACGCGCCCTACAACGGCGGCACCCATCTGCCCGACATCACCGTGGTCACCCCGGTCTTTGACGCGGCGGGCCAGTCCATCCTTTTCTGGGTCGCCTCGCGGGGGCACCACGCGGACGTCGGCGGTGTCGCGCCGGGCTCAATGACTCCGCTGGCCACCACGGTGGACGAAGAGGGCGTGCTGATCGACAACTTCAGACTCGTCGAAAACGGCCGCTTCCGCGAGGCGGAGATCCGCGCGGTGCTGACCGATCACGCCTACCCCGCGCGCAACCCCGATCAGAATATCGCCGACCTCAAGGCGCAGGTCGCCGCCAACGCCCGCGGCGTGGCCGAGTTGCGGGCGATGATCGGGCAATTCGGGCTGGACGTTGTACAGGCCTACATGGGCCATGTGCAGGACAACGCCGCGGCCGAGGTCGCCCGCGTGATCGGCCGGCTCTCGGACGGCGAATACACCTATCCCACCGACACCGGGCAGGTGATCCGGGTGAAGATCACCGTCGACCGCGAGGCGGGTGAGGCGACCGTTGATTTCACCGGCACCTCCGAGGCGCAGGCCAACAACTTCAACGCGCCCGAGCCGGTGACGCGGGCGGCGGTGCTCTATGTCTTCCGGGTGATGGTGGAATCGCCGATCCCGATGAACGCCGGCTGCCTCCGTCCGGTCAGGATCGTGATCCCCGAAGGGTCGGTTCTGGCGCCGCGCTATCCGGCGGCGGTGGTCGCCGGCAATGTCGAGACCAGCCAGCACGTCACCAACGCGCTGTTCGGGGCGCTGGGGGCGATGGCGAACAGCCAGGGGACGATGAACAACCTGACCTTCGGCAATGCGCGCCACCAGTATTACGAGACGCTCTGCTCGGGCAGCCCGGCGGGCCTGCGCAACGACGGCAGCGGCTTTGCCGGCACCGACGCAGTGCATGTGCATATGACCAATTCGCGGCTGACCGACCCCGAGGTGCTGGAGCTGCGCTATCCCGTGGTGCTGGAAGAGTTCCGCATCGACCGGGACTCGGGCGGCACCGGGCGTTTCGACGCCGGCGACGGCACCACGCGCCGGATCCGCTTTCTCGAGGACATGGAAATGGCGATCCTGTCGTCGCATCGCAGCCGCGCGCCACAGGGCATCGCCGGCGGCGGCGCCGGCCGCGTCGGCCGCACCGAGATCCACCGCGCCGATGGCACCGTGGAGGTGCTGCGCGCCGCCGACCAGAACCGGCTGGCCGGGGGCGACGCGGTGGTGGTGGTCACGCCGACGGCGGGCGGCTACGGCACGGACTGACGCCGCCGGGCGACAGGTCTGCTGCCGGCGGCCGGTTTCGGTGCGCCGGCAGGCCCTGGCCGGGGGGCCTCACTCCTCCAGCCGCGCCACCTCGACCAGCGCGGTATGGGCGCTGCACCCCTGCCCCAGCCGCGAGGTGCCGACATCCGGCGTCAGCACGTTCGGATTGCCATGCGGATCGAGATTGCCGCCCGGATCGCCGAACCAGGCCCCGGTTGGCAGCGCCACGACCCCCTGACGGATCGCGCCGGTGACCCGCGCCCGCGCCCGGCAGGCGCCGCGGGCATTGAATACGCGCAGCAGATCGCCCGTTTCGATCCCCCGCGCCGCGGCATCGTCGGACTGGATCACCAATATCACCGGCCGGGCGCCGGGCACATCGGCCAGCGCGCTTTCAAGCTGGCTGTGCAGCTTGTCGCCCGGCTGCGGCGAGACCAGATGCAGCGGCGCCGCCCCGGTCGCGGCCCCCAGCCATTCGCGCGGCGGCAGCCAGACCGGATGGCCGGGGCAATCGTCATAGCCGAACCCGGCGATCACCTCGGAAAAGATCTCGATCCGGCCCGAAGGGGTCTGGAGCGGATGCGCCTCCGGGTCTTCGCGGAACGGGGCAAACAGCGTCTGGTTCGGCCCCTCTGTCCGGATCGGAAGCCTGACCCAGTTGCACGCCTTCAGCGCCTCGAGATCGGGCACCTCGACACCCTCGGCGGCGGCCATCTCCCGATACTCCTGGTAAAGCTGCGCGATCCACTCCGCCGCGCTTCGCCCCCCGGTAAAGACCTCGCCCAGCCCCATCCGTTCGGCCAGCCCGGCAAAGATCGCGTAATCGTCGCGCGCCTCGCCCACCGGCGGAATCAGTTGCGGCATGTGAAACAGGTAATCGTCCAGGTTCGTCCGCCCGATGTCCTCGCGCTCATAGGGGGTGGTGGCCGGAAACACGATATCGGCGCGCTTGGCGGTGGCGGTCCACCACGGCTCGTTGACGATGATGGTCTCGGGCTTTGCCCAGGCCTCATGCAGCGCGTTGAGATCCTGATGATGGTGGAACGGGTTGCCGCCGGCCCAGTAAATCAGGCGGATATCCGGATAGGGCCCGCGCCGCCCGTTGAAATCGTAAAGCTGGCCGGGATTGCGCAGCATATCGCCAATCCGCGCCACCGGGATCATCGCCTTTACCGGGTTTTCGCCCTGCGACAGGGTCACGCCGCGCAACCCCTTCAGCGATTTGCCCACCCCACCGATGGCGCCGTATCCGTAGCCGACCCCGCCGCCGGGCAGACCGATCTGCCCCAGCATCCCGGCCAGCACCGCCGACATCCAATAGGGCTGTTCGCCATGCTCGCCCCGCTGCAGCGACCAGGCCACGGTGATGAAGGTCCGCGTTGTGGCCATCCGCCGCGCCAGAGCCCGTATCGCCCCGGGCTCGACACCGCATAGCGGCGCCGCCCAGTCGGGGGATTTCGGCTGACCGTCGCTCTCTCCCATCAGATAGGCGCGGAACCGGTCGAATCCGGTGGTGCAGCGGGCAAGAAAATCGCGGTCGCTCAGCCCCTCGTGCTCCAGCACATGGGCCAGCGCCAGCATCAGCGCGCTATCGGAGGCCGGGCGCAGCGGCAGCCAGTCGCAGCCCTCGGGCGCATCCGACCTCTGCGGGCCGATATTGACACGGTACATGCCCTTGTCGGCGAATTTCCCGAACCAATCGAGGGTGTCATGTTCGCTGACCCCGCCCATGCTGACCTGGGCGTTCTTGGCGTTGACGCCGCCGAACATGACCAGCGTTTCGGTATGGGCGCAGATCACCGGCCAGCCGTCCTGATGCTCATACAGCAGCTTGAGGAAATCGCCGCCGAACACATGCGGCATGATCGCCTGGGCGCAGCCGGTCGAATAGCTGCCGAATGAGGCGACATACCCACCGCTGGCGTTCAGGAACCGGTGCACCTGGCTTTGCGCGTGATGGAACCGCCCGGCCGAGCCCCAGCCGTAGGAGCCGCCGAAGATCGCCCCGTTGCCATGGGTCCGGCGCACCCGGTCCAGTTCCCGCGCGGCGATGTCCAGCGCCTCGTCCCAGGGCAGCTCGACGAAATCGTCGCTGCCCCGCCCGTCGCGCGCGCGCCGCTCCAGCCAGCCGCGGCGAATGGCCGGGCGCCGGACACGGCTGGAATGATGGACCGCCGCGGGCAGGATGGCCGGGATCGCCGAGGGATGCGGATCCGGCGCAAATGGCCGGGTGGCAACGATCCGGTCGCCCTCCACATCGACCTCGAATGCTCCCCAATGGCTCGACGTCACCTTCGTCTGTCTGCCTGCCTCCGCCGTCATCTGCGTCCCCGCCCTGTGCCTGAGTTCCCCCGCATAGAAGCCCAAGCCCGCCGCCCCGTAAATAGGCCGCGGATAAACAGCCGCCGCGCGTCCGGGCGGGGGCGCCGGATTTTCCGTCAGCGGTTCGGGAAAACCTCCGATCGCCGAATCCCGAAAACGGCTTGAAACGGCTTGAAACCGATCTGGACACGCGGATTCCCCAAGCCGCGGAAAACCCCGAATCCGCAACCGCCATCCGCCCCGCGGCCGAATTGTTTATCGAGCGCGGTGCCAACATTATCCTTGGGTCGGCCTTCGGGTATTCCGACACCTTCACGGAACTGGCCGAGCAATATCCCGCCATCGTGTTCATCACCCCCGCCGGCGCCACCAACGGCGCGAACCTGAAAAGCGTTTATGGCCGCACCTACGAGACCCAGTATCTGTGCGGCATGGTCGCCGGCGGCCTGACCAAGTCGAACAAGATCGGCTTTGTCGCGGCCAACCCCTTTGGTCTGGTGAACTGGCCCGTCAACGCCTAACCGCCAGCCGTATGCAGCCGAATTTCAGCCAAAACACGGACATGGCCCGCGCATCCGGCGCGGGTCAGACCCACAGCGGAGAGAATGCGACGCCGCCGCCAGGGGCATCGGCATGGTGCCCGGCATTTCAAACTGGTCCCCGCCTTTACGGTTCTTGAGAACATTCTTCTTTTCAACCCCGGTCCCTTCGCCCGGATCGCGCGGCAGGCGGTTGAACTGGCGGACCGGATGGGGTTCGACCTGGATCTCGCCGCGCCTGTCGGCACGCTGGGGGTGTCGGAACAACAGCGGCTCGAGATCCTGAAGGTTCTGGTCGCGGGCGCGCGCATCGTCATCCTGGACGAGCCGACCGCCGTGCTGGGCGAGGACGACGGACGCGCCCTGATGCACCTGGTGCAGATGATCCAGGCCATCTTCATCATCTGCGTGGCCGCCTCTGAATTCTTTCTCACCTATCGCCTGAACTGGCGGAGCGCGGCATGAGTGATTTTCTGCTCAACTGGGTGATCAACATCCCCGCCTTTGCCGCGCCTTTCGCGATCGCGGCGCTGGGACTGATCATCACCGAACGCGCGGGCGTTCTCAATCTGGCCGCCGAAGGCTTCATGCTGGCCGGCGCGCTGGCCGGCGTTGGCCTGATGATCAGCGGCGCCGCGCCGCTGGTGGCGCTCGGCGGCTCGATGATCGCCGCCATGGGCATGGGTCTGGTCTTTGCGGTCATGGTCGCGAGTTTCCGGATCAACCATGTGATTTCCGGACTTGCGCTGGTGTTCTTCGCCCAGGCGCTGACCAGCTATATCGCGTCGGCCCAGCGCTGGACCAACAAGGCAATCAGCGGGCTCGAGCCGCTGTTCCTGGGCCAGGACATCGTCGTCTTTGCCACCCCTGCCCTCTGCGCCCTGACGGTCTGGAGCCTGAACCGGACCCGGTTCGGCCTGACCCTGCGCGCGGTGGGCGAAAATCCGGGCGCCGCCGACGCGGCGGGGATCGATGTGACCGCCACCCGCTTTGCCGCGATCCTGATCGGGGCCGCGCTGATCGGGCTGGCGGGCGGTTACCTGACGGTCGCGGTGTCCCGCATCTGGGTCGACAGCGTGATCGGCGGGCGCGGCTGGATCGCCATCGCCCTGGTGATCTTCGCCCGATGGCATCCGTGGCGCGCCCTGTTCGGCGCGGTTCTGTTCGGCTGTATCGAGGCGCTGACCCCGCGCATCGCGGCCGCCGGCATCGATGTGCCCCGCTACTTCCTGCAAATGACGCCCTATCTGGCGACGCTGGCCGTCATGGTCTGGGCCGCGGCCCGGGGCAATGACCGCTGGTCGCAGCCCGCAGCCCTCGGACACCACCACATCCGCGAAGAGCGGGGCTGATCCCCCGCCGCTCGTTCCAACCCTCATAGAAAAGGACAAAGCCAATGATCATCTACGGCCCTCCGCACGCCGCGACGGAAATCCCGCTGATCGACCTGACCGACAGCTTTTCGGACGATCTGGAAAAACGCAAAGCGGTCGCCTGGGAAATCCACAAGGCCTGCGTCGATACCGGGTTTTTCTACATCAAGAACCACGGCATCCCGCAGGAGGTGATGGATGCCCAGCTGAAGCTGGCGCAGGTGTTCTTTGATCTTCCCCTGGAAGAAAAGAAAAAGCTCGACTCGGTCCATCAGCATTCGACCCGCGGCTATGAGCCGATGGCGGCGCAGACGCTGGACGAAGGCTCCCCGCCTGATCTGACAGAGGGCTTCATGTCCTCGGTCGAGGCGGACCCGGAGCACCGCTATACCAAGCTCGAGGTGCCCGGCACCGGACCGAACCAATGGTCCGAGAGTTTTCCCGACTTCCGCCCGAAGTACGAGGCCTATGTCGAAAAGGTGCTGGCGCTCGGCCGTCATCTGGCGCGGCTGGTAGCGCTGTCGCTGGAGCTGCCCGAGGATTACTTCGACAAGGCGCTGGAGGAACCGCTGCACTATTGCCGCATCCTCAAGTATCCGCCGATGCCCAAGGACGCTGCCGCCAACCAGCTGGGCGCGGGCGCGCATACCGACTGGGGGTTGCTGACGCTGCTGTTGCAGGACGACATCGGCGGGCTTGAGGTGCGCAACGCCGATGGCCAGTGGATTTCGGCGCCGCCGATCCCGGGCACCTATATCATCAACCTCGGTGAAATGCTGCCGGTGATCACCAACGACCGCTACAAGGCCAACTTCCACCGGGTGCTGAACAACCAGACGAACAAGACCCGCTATTCCTGCCCGACCTTCTGCGATCCGGAGTATTTCTACAAAGTGGAATGCGCGCCGACGATCCTGGAACACGACGGCTACGCCAAATACCCGGCGATGACCACGGGCGAGCATCTGCGCGCCCAGTTCGAAAAGACCTTCGGCATCGCCGCCAAATAAGCCTGAGCAAGGAAAGACCAAATGAACCTTCTGATGCAGGAAAGCCTGTTTTCCGAGAACTTCATCGAACTGTCGGAGTTCTACCGCGACTGGATGCTGCCGCCGGACAAGGTGTGTTGGTGCGCGACCGAATTGTCTCCACCCGTGGAGGCGATTGGACGTGCTTCATGCCGCCACCTCGCCCCGGAAGGCCCGCCCGAAGGTGTCCAGCAGGGCAGCCAGCCGGTCCACCGCAGGGTCACCGCCGTGGATGCCAGCGTCATAGAGCGAGTAGAGGGCAGCGCGGACCTCGGCCTCGACGGGACCGTAGACGTGCCGGAGGATGCGCCCTCGGGTCTCCGCTACCAGGTTGTCCCGAACCTCCGGGGGCAAGTCAGGGGTCAGTGTGATCTGCGCACCGATGCGCGCCTCCACCCGATAGACCTCATCGAAGTTGGCAGGCCCTATCGGATTCCGTGGAAGCGTAGAGGCCACGGCCAGCGGGGCGATGGGCCGGAACCCGGCGTCCAACCTTGCGGGACTCGAAGGCGTCGGCCATGGGCAGGCGTGTGAGGTGTGTCATGTGGGTCTCCTTACCTTCCCATGGCTGCGATACAGACGGCGACGTTCCAGCCGTCAGCGCGACAGACGTCATAGCGGAGCTTGGCGACAGACACGCCGAGGTAGATCACCCCGACGATCAGGCATGCGAACAGGACCGCCGCAGCGGTGGCGATAAGTTTGTCTTTCATGATGTTCCTTAGGGGATTGTGCGGCTGGGCCGCTGGTGCGGGCGGAGGGACTTGAACCCCCACGCCTTGCGGCGCTTGGACCTAAACCAAGTGCGTCTACCAATTTCGCCACGCCCGCACTGGAGTGGCTGTGTAGATGGGGTGGGGGTGAGCGTCAAGGCTGCCGATACAGCCTGAATTAAAGCCGCCGGGTTCCGGCGACTCCTATATCTTTTGGCTTTTTCGGCTATTCGAGAATCCACTCAGGCCCAGAGATTGCAGCAGTCACGTCATCGACAAGTGCATTCTGGATGAAATGGAGCCTGAACCCGAAGTAGCCCGACTTGTATCTGACGTCCTCAGTGAGCTTTTGAAGTAGGCCAAGCGCCGTCGAGCTATCACCATCGGTGGCAATTTCCCGGTACTCCAGAATACGTTTGATTTCCTCTCGGTCATCGCCTTCGGGGTTCTGGACAGCAAACGAAGAATGGCCCGCCGAATTTTGACTAGCCTGTGCGGATTCCACCAGTTGCCTGGCGAGGGAACCATCCTCATCGCCGATGATGAAGTTATTAGGTTCCAGACTCATTGATTTTCAGAGCCAGAAGATGACGGTTGCGGCGAGGGCGACGGCCGAGAGGAAGACCTTAGGGCACCTGTCGTAGCGGGTCGCCACGCGGCGCCAGTCCTTGATCTCCACCGCGCGGACCTCCAATGTTTCCTCGTCAATCCCGAGGTGGATCTTGCGCCAGATACGGCGTTTTGGGCCGCCATGCTTGCGGGCATTCCACTCGCCTTCGCCTTCGGCCTTGATACCGGTGCTGTCCACTGCCCGGCAGGGCATCACGCAGTGATGTCCCGAGAGGGGATCAGCAGGTTCAGCGGCCCCTGGGAACCACGGTACGGCAGGTTCACGTTCAGCGTCTTCTGACGACGGCACAGCGTGCTGAAGTCCGGCACCGCCCAGTCCAGCCCGACCAGCTTCAGCAAGCTCTCGACGACCCCTGTCGTCTGCCGTAGCGGCAGGCCGAACAACACCTTCAAGGTCAGGCAGGTCTGGATTGCGGCATCGCTGAAATGCTGCTGCCGACCGCGCTTCCCGCTCGGCGGGGGCGTCCACGTCATCTCGGGATCAAACCAGATTGCTAACGAGCCGCGTTGCTTCAGCGCGGCGTTGTAACTCGACCAATTCGTGGTCTTGTACTTCGTAGGGGCCCAACTGCTCATGCCTTCCAGCTATCATACTGGATTCACACAGTGAATCCTTCAGGACATTTGTGCAACAACGCCCATGGCAATCAAAGACGCGTTGGTCGTGCGCTTTGCAAAGTCATGATGCTTGCGCCGGGGCAATAGGCTCTCTCAACCCGCACCTGACACTCGGGGTGTCAGGCGAACACCAGAATGTCGTCTATACCCTCAACCCACTCCTTGAAATCATACCGATAGAAATGCCTGTCTTTTTCCCAACCCATCGTGATCGTTCCGATTTCCCGGCCGTCCAGGGTGGCCGTGATCAGAATCGCGTCCCTCTTTCGCAGGTGATCCAATTCGATTTCAACGCCGGCGTCAAAAACCAGAACGTCTTCGAAAGAATCAAACGAACTATTGGCGCCTTTGAAGCGATCATTCCCGAACGACCGATCACCGTTCAATTTGAAATCAAACGTATCGACACCGTTGAAATTTCCTGCGACGAAAGTATCATCACCTTTGCCGCCGCGAAGTG
Source organism: Antarcticimicrobium luteum (assembly GCF_004358185.1). Lineage (GTDB taxonomy): Bacteria > Pseudomonadota > Alphaproteobacteria > Rhodobacterales > Rhodobacteraceae > Antarcticimicrobium > Antarcticimicrobium luteum. The sequence continues at coordinate 3,171 of NZ_SMUV01000060.1, read as the reverse complement.
TGGCAGTGTATCCACGGTAGCTAGATCCGGACAGAACGTCATTTCCGGCGCCGCCATCGATGACGTTTTCGATCTCTTTCTTGTCCGGGATCTTAAATCTCTTGTGAAAGCTGACTACATCATTCCCAGGGCCACCCATGAGACGCCCCAACCCAACGACTACATCATCTCCGCGACCACCGTTGATCTCACCGGCGCCCCAAAACTTGTCGTTTCCCGCGCCACCGGACAATGTCCCGATGCCTTCTATGTAGTCGTTTCCCGCGCCACCGGACAATATTCCGATGCCATCCATGTGGTCGTTTCCCGCGCCGCCAGACAAAACGTTCTCGCCCAAGACATCGTTAATCCGGTCATTTCCCTTTCCACCGAAAAGCCTGTCATCGCCTGTGCCGCCGTCTAGCCGGTCATTTCCATCCTGCCCAAACAGTGTGTCGTTTCCATCGTGGCCCTTTGAGGAATTGCCTCCACCTGATAGGGAATCATTTCCTCCGCCGCCCCGCAGAATGTCATCGCCATCTTCGCCAGATATAAAATCCACTCTGGGTCCGCCGATTACGATATCGTCACCAGGTCCGGCCCCGATATAACTCCCACCGTTCACGCCCGCGGCGCTTAGATCGATACGATCATCACCATCGTAGGTGAAAAGCTCAAGGCCCCCCTCGCGCGTGACTTTGACAGCCTTCACGACATCGTCCCCAAAGGTGGTCATCACGAGACCGTACCCGGTCATTTTGATAATGTGGGTGAATTGCGTCGCGGCAAGAAATACGTCGAACGCATTGAAGTCCCCGGACTCAACCGCTGACCTGAGGTCGTCGATTCGGCTTTTTGTCCAATCCAGGCTGCTCCATTCCTGAATTTTGAGGCCGTCATGAAATACCGTCGCACGGTTCACGGAATAATCCGACGCGCCGCCAACCCCATCGGCGATGAAGCTCCCCGTCAGTTCAACTGTGTAAGCCTCGTCAGCATTCCAGCCGATCGTGGCCGAGTCAGCGCTTACTGCGGTGAATGTGCTGTCCGCCAATAGATCCAGAGCGGACCAACCGCCAAAATCGACAAAGGTTGCCCAAGACAGGTCAGGAATTTTCCGGAAATGAGTGATTACTGTCGTTGGCATTACTGGTCCTTTGCATTTTTGAGGGGCTTTGTTGCAACAAAGCCCGCGACACTGGAAATCAGTGTCGTTGGGTCTCAGCAGCCGTTCCGGACCAGCTTAGACGACGACTCCAGTCGCCCGCATGACGCATTTGCACTATTCAAACCGCAAAACCGCCCCAAAATGCGGTCGCATCGGCGCAATCGCCCCGCCGGCCCTTTTTCTTCCAAAGTTGACAGATCACGTCAGGGTTGCGACATTCACACATGCCGATTGCTTCGCGCGCATCGCTTTGCTGCTCGTAATCAGCGCAAAGGGGCCACATGACCAGGTTTGACGCCAAAGACATCGCGCACCTGACCGCCATCATATCTGCCGCCGGTTTGGACCGGAGCAGATGGCAGGACTTTGTCGATCTGCTTCACCATATGACCGGAGCCCGGGTTCACATTGCCGGTCTGGATGTCCGCACCGGCCTTGATCTGGGAATTACCTGTGCCGGCTATGATCCCGACTGGCTGAAATCCTATGAGGACCATTATGGCGCTCTGAACTCCTGGATGGACGGTATCACCCAGAAAACGGTCGGCTCTGTCTACAATGTCATCGACCTTTGCCCACGCGAAGACCTCGAACGGACCGAGTTCTACAGCGACTGGATCAGGCCGCAGGAGGATATTTTGGGCGGTGGGGCGTCGATGCTGTTCCAAGAACAGTCCCGGATGTTCGTTCTGGGCGGCAACCTTCGCCGCCGTGACATCGACCGGCTCGAGGACAACTGGCTGCGGCTGGCGCGGATTCTGACACCGCATCTGATGAACGCACTCGAGGTAAACCGGCTGCTGGCCGGAAAGTCGCTCGAAACCTATGCACTGGGCGCAAACGGCGGCGACCGGCCGACCGCCGTGCTGGCAATCAACGCCGACCGCCAGATCCTGTTCGCAAACGGGCCGTCCGAGGCCCTGCTGGAACGCGGTGAAACGGTTCGACAAGACTTCCACGGGCGCCTGTCGTTCTGCGGCTCATCAGGCAGACCGTTCCAGAAGGCGTTGTCGGCGTTCGGCCAAAGCCGCGTGTTCCCGCCGCAGACGTTCGAAATCCTCGGCTCCGGCTTGATCCCCCGCTTTCATTGTCGCATCTGCGCAATCGAGCCCGACGAACTGGATTTTTCTCCGTTGGGCTTATTGCAAAGCACAGGCGAGTCGGCCCTGCTGATCACACTCGCCCTGGTGAGCAGCGATGCCGTCGTCGCGCAAAGACTGTCGGCGCAGTACCGGCTGTCGCCGAAAGAATGCAAGATCGCACTGAACATCGCCTCGGGCGCATCGGTACGCGCGATCGCAGATGAGAACCGCACCAGCGTGAACACGGTGCGCAACCAACTGCGGTCGGCCATGGTAAAGCTGGGTGTCAACAAGCAGCTCGATCTGACCCGGATCGTTGAACACACCCGGATCCTCACGATTTAGGATCAGGGCGAGCGGCGGCTCCGCAGCCCGGATCGTCAGCTTGACGGCCTAAAGTCTCAGGCCAGACGCTTGTGAAACGGCGTCAACGTGTGACTCCTGCCTGAAGCCACGCTAATGATCTAAAACCTTTGCGATCATGCCCTATACCGTGATGTAGCTCATGGCTGGCCATGTGCTGTCGGCCGGCCGAGCTGTTCAGTCTGTCTGAACTGCGGGCAGGCTGATGAACGGATCATCTGAGACGGGCGCCAAACACGACAGGGGCATAGGAAACGGCCCCATATACGCCCAGAGATAGTGACGAATGGGCGGATTCCGGACCTTCGTTGGACCCGCAGTCTACCGAGTTGAAAACGGCGTAAGCTGATATTAGCGTCGCGCTGTATCCACCGAACGAGACATGGCTGTTCGAAATCACCGATTACCGGATCTAGGGCGGAAAGTTCGACCTGCTGTCAATAATCGACTGCTTTGAAGGCCTTGTCGTGAGTTGGGCGATTGGCACTAAGTGTTTGATCCCACGGTTTGATGGTGTGATCCTTTCGTCGGAATGGAAGGAAGCATTATGGGACAAGTTCGTCACGGGAGCGCCACGAC
>NZ_SMUV01000044.1 GCF_004358185.1 Antarcticimicrobium luteum | reverse complement strand
GTCGTGGCGCTCCCGTGACGAACTTGTCCCATAATGCTTCCTTCCATTCCGACGAAAGGATCACACCATCAAACCGTGGGATCAAACAGCTAGGGTCTGCGCCCTATCCCCACATGTCGCCGACCGTATACCCGGTCTGGAACGGATCTCCGGGGTCCAGCGTCCAGTTCGCGGTGCCGTGGATCCAGCCCTGGCCGGCCAGCGTGGGGATGATGGCCGGATGGGGCCCGACCCGGGTTTCCTCGATGATACGGCCGGTGAAGGTGGTGCCGAGCGGCCCCGCGTTGACGTAGTCCTGCCCCACCTCCAGCTGCCCCCTTGCGTGCATCACCGCCATCTTGGCGCAGGTGCCGGTGCCGCAGGGGGAGCGGTCGAGGATGCCGCTGGCGCGGTCGGGCCGGGCCGGATCAAACGGGCCGGTCGACAGCGTGATCGCCCCGCGCCCGTGGGTGCCGGGCGCCTGCGGCGGACCCCAGAGATTGGTGATGGTGGGACCGGTGATCGCCGGGTTCTCGGGGTGGGCGACGGGGAGCTGTTCGGCCGTCGCATGGCGGATCGCCTCGGACACGCGGACGATCTCGGTGCCGTTGGCGCCGTCGAGCGAGACGCCCAGCGGCGCCGCCTCGGCCAGCACGTAGAACATGCCGCCCCAGGCCACGTCGACGGTGACGGGGCCGAGGCCGGGCACCTCGATCACCGCGCCCAGGTGCACGGCGAAGGCGGGAACGTTGCGGAACTCGACGCGGGTGACCTTTCCGGCCTCGCAGGTCGCGCGTACGCCGATCAGGCCGGCTGGGGTTTCCAGCGTCAGCTCGGTCAGCGGCTCGCGCATCGGCAGGATGCCGGTTTCCAGCAGCACGGTGGTCACGCAGATGGTATTGGAGCCGGACATCGGCGGGTATTCCGTCTGCTCCATGATGATGAAACCGGCATCGGCGCGCGGATCGCAGGGCGGCACCAGCGCGTTGCAGCACAGCGCGGGGTGACCGCGCGGCTCGCGCAGCATGAGCTGGCGGATGTCGTCGGCGTTGGCCTGCATCCACTGCATCTTTTCAAACACGCTGTCGCCGGGAATGGGCGGGAGCCCGCCGGTGATGACGCGGCCCGGCTCCCCCTCGGCATGGGCCTCGATGGTGGTGATCATCCGGGACAGGCGCATGGTTGGGCCTCCTTTGCTGCACAAAAAACAGGCTAAGCGCCAGGCGGACGCCCGGTCCAGAGGCGATCGGGCCGGGCGGGTATGGAAAACCCGGCTTTGAGCGGCTTACGTCGAAAATTGAGCGTTGGAGGAATAAACCCATGAGCGTCGCGACATTTCGCCCAAAGAAGCGGCCCGGTGCCGAGAGTGTGCCCGAGGCCCGGATCGGCCATAACGGCGGCCCGTCGATGGAGCCGGGCGCGGTTCTGCGAACCCATCAATGGCGCCGGGCGCAGCGGGCGTTGATGCCCAACGCGATCCCCAAGCTGGTGCTGCAGATGCGCATAAAACGCGCGGCCGAGCTGGGGATGGACTACAAGACCTACGCCAGGGTGCGGCAGTATTCCGGCGACGATATCACCGGGCTGCTGTTCTCTTCCAACGCGCTGAGGCTCTTTGCCGGCGATGCGCGGATGCCGCAGCCGCAGGCGCGGACGCTGGAGGCGGTCAAGGGCGCGCGGCGGCTGGTGCTGGTGCACCGGCCGCAGACGCCCGAGGCGGTGCTGCTGCGCAATCCGGTGCTGGAGGGCGGCGATGCGGCGCCGCGGTTCACCGACAGCTGGTCGCAGATGCGCGAGCGGATCGAGGGGCTGCTGCGCGGTCAGCGGCTGTCGGGGAGCCGGGTGCTGGTGATCGGCGACGCGCCGCTGGAGGCCGAATGGGTCGCGGCGGGGCGGGCTGCCGGGTATCTCGGCGCGCAGGAGTATTTCCGGCAGGTGGGGTGAACGGGGGCTGATTGCCCGGGGTGAGCGATAGAGCAAGCCGCGCGAGAGCCGGACCGGGGGCTGGCGCAGCGACGGAAGTTCGGCGCGCTTAATAGTTGCCAAATCCTGACGACCTCTGATTGATGCGCCTCTGTTGACACAGCGCCAGACCGTGGGGACGGTCCGGCGCTCGCGCGGCGGCCTGCGGCCTTGATTCCGCGCTGGTGGCTTGTTTCTGAGGGAGAGCTGCGGGCTTTCGAACGCGGCTTTGCCCCCAGTGCAGACCGGATGTGCGCATCGTCACCGCTGCGCGGGGCTGGCATTCGCGGCTGCTGTGGTCTATCTGCGCGGGGACTGCTGCAAGAAAGGCTTCTGCCCCATGAGCTTTGAAACCCCGGGCCCGGTCGAGGCCGGGCTGCGCGACGCGATCAGCCCGATCGAGGAGATCATCGAAGAGGCGCGCAAGGGCCGGATGTTCATCCTGGTCGATCACGAGGACCGCGAGAATGAGGGCGATCTGGTGATCGCCGCCGAGTTCGCCGATGCCGAGGCCGTCAACTTCATGGCCAGCCACGGGCGCGGCCTGATCTGTCTGCCGATGACCGCAGAGCGGATCGACCGGCTGGGTCTGCCGATGATGGCGGTGAACAACTCGTCGCGCCACGAGACCGCCTTTACCGTGTCGATCGAGGCGCGCGAGGGGGTCAGCACGGGGATTTCCGCAGGCGACCGGGCGCTGACCATCGCCACCGCGATCAACGAGCAGAACACCATGGCGAGCCTGGCCACCCCCGGTCATGTGTTCCCGCTGCGGGCCAAGCGCGGCGGTGTGCTGGTCCGCGCGGGCCATACCGAGGCGGCGGTGGACATTTCGCGGCTGGCGGGGCTCAACCCCTCCGGCGTGATCTGCGAGATCATGAAGGAAGACGGCACCATGGCGCGGCTGCCTGATTTGGTCGAGTTCTCCAGGGAACACGGGCTGAAGATCGGTACGATTTCCGATCTGATCGCCTATCGGGCGCGGCACGACAATCTGGTGTTCGAGACCTCGCGCTCGACCGTGATCTCGGAATTCGGCGGCGAATGGGAGCTGTGCATCTTTACCGACCAGACCCACGGGATCGAGCATGTGGTGATGATCAAAGGCGACATCTCGACGCCGGCGCCGGTGCTGACGCGCACCCATGCGCTGCACGAGGCGTCGGACATCCTGGGGCTGGGGCCGAAGCCCGCGCGCGAGCTGCCGCGCGCGATGGAAATCATCGCCGAGGAGGGGCGCGGGGTGGTCTGCCTGTTCCGGCAACCGCGCAATGCGCTCTATGCCGCCGAGGACGACGGGCCGCGCACCATCAAGCAGACCGGGCTAGGGGCGCAGATCCTGTCCAGTCTGGGTCTGCGGGATCTGATCCTGCTGACCGACAACCCGCGCACCCGCTATGTCGGGCTCGACGCCTTTGATCTGACAATCGCGGGCACCCGCCCGATTCTGGGAGAGGGCTGACATGGCCGGACATGAAACCCACTACATTCTGCCGCGCCCGGAATTCGATACGCCGGTGAAAATGCTTATCGTGGTGGCGCCCTACTACAAGGACATCGCCGACAACCTGATCGCCGGCGCCAAGGCCGAGATCGAGGCGGCGGGCGGAACCTGGGACATCGCCGAGGTGCCCGGCGCGCTGGAGGTGCCGACCGCCATCGCCATGGCCGACCGCCATTCCAATTTCGACGGCTATGTCGCGCTGGGCTGCGTGATCCGGGGCGAGACCACCCATTACGACACCGTCTGCAACGATTCGAGCCGGGCGATCCAGCTGATGGGATTGCAGGGGCTCTGCATCGGCAACGGCATCCTGACGGTGGAGAACCGCCGCCAGGCCGAGGTGCGCGCCAACCCCGAAGATCAGAACAAGGGCGGTGGGGCGGCCGCTGCGGCCTTGCATCTGATCGCGCTCAGCCGTAAGTGGGGCGGCCAGAAAAAGGACGTGGGATTCAAGCCCCCGTCCGAGACCATCCTCCTAGCCGGGGACAACGACGGATCCCACACCGCATGAGCACCACGGGCGCGCCCCTTTCGGGCAACCAGAAACGCAAGATGAAATCGGCCGCACGGCTCTATGCCGTGCAGGCGCTGTTCCAGATGGAGCAGACGGGCCAGACCGCCGAAGGGGTGGTGCGCGAATTCCTCGACCATCGCTTCGGCACCGCCTTCGAGGAGGACGGCGCCGAGATGATCGAGGGCGATGCGGAGCTGTTCCGCAAGCTGGTGGCCGATGCGGTGAATTATCAGGCGCGGATCGACCAGATGACCGACCGGGCGCTGGTGGCGAAATGGCCGATCGCGCGGATCGACCCGACGCTGCGTGGGCTGTTCCGTGCCGCGGGCGCCGAACTGATCCAGTCCAACACGCCGCCCAAGGTGGTGATCAGCGAATTCGTGGATATTGCACGCGCCTTCTTCCCCGAGGGGCGCGAGCCGAAGTTCGTCAACGCGGTGCTCGATCACATCGCGCGCGAGGCCCGGCCGGAGGCGTTCTGAGCGCCGCCGTGGCCTTGGGCTTGCCCGTTTCCTTGCCATATTGGCGGCAAACCGCCCCTGCGACGACATGCGCGGCGGTTGGCCATGGACGCCGGCCCCGCGCGTGATACCATTGGGGCATTGGAGACGAGACATGCCCAAACTGATCAAGCTTTACATCCGCAATGTCCTTATCGGCTTCGCCATCGCGGCGGCCTTCGTGGCGATGCTGCTATGGTTCAATGTGATGAACCTGTGGCATCTGGTCAGCGGCTCGGACGTCGGCATTTTGGCCGTCGTGGTGCTGTGGTTCGCCCATGGCATCGTGTTCGCCGGGGTGCAGTTCGCCTGGGCGGTGATGGCCATGGCCGAACCCGACGACAGCGGCCCGCGCGGCAACACGCCGGTGCGCAGCGGCGAGTTGCGCCCGGTGATGGTGCCGGCCGAGGACACCAGCAAGCGCGCCCGCCGGCTGCATCGCCGCCGCTGAGGCCGCGGGCTTGCCGGCCATGATCCCGCGACATGTCGCGGGACGCGAGGAATTGGGCGCCCTGGAGCAATTCTCCGGGGCGTCTTGATTCTCGGGGGGGCTGTCGGGAAGATATTTCAGCGGAGGATATGTGGCGGGACCACCGCAAACGTGCGGTTCGATTCCCGAGGACCTGTATGTACAGGTGGGCGCCAGGTAATCAGGCCAGGACCTGAACAGAGCCAGCCCCCTCGGAAATGTTTAAGGCCACCGGAATGCTACCAGTCACAGGAAGGGCAGTGCCCGCCACCAGACACAGGTAGGACGTTGCCGGGTCCGTAGCAAGGGGCGATTATGCCAATGCGGATCGCGGGTGGCCGGACGGGGCAGGGCGGGGATTTTACGCCTGGAAAAGACGGCGGCGTCGGGCCGGGCTTGATTTTTGTTCCTGTATTGTTCACATTTGCCGCATGAGTGAGACTATGCAACCCGGACAGCTTCTTGCCCGTGGGGTGTCCCGTCAGCTGCGCCGCCATGGCTTTGTGTCGATCGAGGAATTCGTGCCCAGGCGCGGGTTGAGGGTGGACGTGATGGGCCTTGGCCCCAAGGGTGAGCTTTGGGTGATCGAGTGCAAGTCGGGCCGGGCCGATTTTCAGTCGGACAGCAAGTGGCAGGGGTATCTGGAGTGGTGCGATCGCTATTTCTGGGCCGTGGATCTGGCCTTTCCCACCGATCTGCTGCCGGCTGAGACGGGCCTGATCATCGCCGATGCCTATGACGCCGAGATCCTGCGCATGGGGCCGGAGGACAGGCTGGCGCCGGCGCGGCGGAAGGTTCTGATCCAGAAATTCGCCAGCCACGCGGCGCGGCGGTTGCAGGCGTTGCGCGATCCCGGCGTGGCGACCCTGATCGCTCCGGCAGCCGAGGAGGAAGGCCGATGATGATCAAGTATTACTATCCCGATGGCGATTGGTGTTATCGTGCGCTGCACAGCGCGCATGCGGTGTTCCACCGCGACGGCAAGCTGATCGCCCGCGCGGAGAAGCCCGATCAGAGTGGGCTTTACGAGTTCGAGATCACCGGGTTCGAACTGATCGGCCCGGGAGAGATCCACCGTTAGCGGCGCTTGCCGCCGCCTTCTGTCACCGCGCGGGCCTGGGCCGCGGCGGCGCGAATCTCTTCCGCGATTTCCTCGGCCTCTTCGGGCTCGAAATCCATCGGAACCTCGATTCCCTGCGATTCGATAAAGATGCGCACCATTCCCTGGTCGGTTGGACCGATCTGCAGGTTGGCCTCGATCTCGCGTTCGGTGTTGATGCTCATGGCGGCCTCCGGTGTTCAGGCGCCCCTGCTATCGCGCGGAGGGTTGAGAATCAAGCCGGGTTGGGGGTTGATGGGCCGATGAGCGATATGATTCTGCGCCCCTTTTCCGCCGATGATACAGCCTGGCTGATCGAGCGGCACCAGACCCTTTATCGCCGCGACGAGGGGTTCGACGACACATTCGGTCCGCTGGTGGCGGATATTCTCGCCGATTTCGACGCCGGACACGATCCGCTGCGCGAACGCGGGTGGATCGCCGAGCAGAACGGCGCGCGGCTGGGCAGCATATTCTGCGTCGACGCGGGCGGCGGGACCGCCAAGCTGCGGCTGTTCCTGCTGGACCCGAAGGCGCGGGGCAAGGGGCTGGGCAAGCGTCTTCTGGCCATCTGCATGGGGTTCGCGCGCCAGACGGGATACCGCGACATGGTGCTCTGGACCCATGAAAGCCACCGGGCCGCCTGTGCGCTTTATGCCGCCGCCGGATGGCGCCTGACCGAGAGCAAGCCGGTTCATTCCTTTGGCGTCGATCTGGTCGAGCAAAGCTGGCGGATTGATCTGTAAACTGCTTGCATTCGCCCGAACGGTTGGCTAAATCGCACCCCAGTGCCGCCTTAGCTCAGTTGGTTAGAGCGCTGGATTGTGGATCCAGAGGTCTCCCGTTCAAGCCGGGAAGGCGGTACCATTCCCCCCCCCCCTGACAGGCCATGAACGATGCAGGCCATATCTGGCCGGTCACTCGATCCCGACCGTCTGGCGGAGCTTTCCGCTGGTGGCGTCGAAGATCAGGATCCGCTGATCGTCCGTGACCACGGCGTACCAACCAGGCCCCATGGTCACCGCCAGCGCCTGCGCGCCGCCGGGCAGGGTGATCGTCTCCGGCAGGGGCGGGGTCTTGTTCGACAGCCGCGTGACAAGCAGGCCGACGACCACTACAAGGCCGACGATCATCACCGCGGTGAGCGTGGTGACCAGAAGGCGCAACAGGCGCAGGTTCCCCGGCTCGGGGGTGGCGTCGTCGGAGTGGGGCAGGGGATCAGTCATGGCCAGCCGTATTGTCGGTTTCGAGATCGCGGCTGCTCCGCCGCCCCGCCTTGATAAGGCGCTTGCGCGCGATGTGCCAGATGAGGCGGCGCTGTCGCGCACCCGGCTGGTCCGGCTGATCGCCGAGGGCGCGGTGCGGATCGACGGCGTTGCGGTCACCGACGCCAAGGCGCGGGTGGCCGAGGGCGCGCAGATCGAGATCGTTCTGCAGGCCGCGGAGGAGAGCCACATCGGCCCCGAGGCGATCGCGCTCGATGTGGTCTATGAGGATGACGAGCTGATCGTGGTGAACAAACCCGCCGGCATGGTGGTGCATCCCGCGCCGGGCACGCCCTCGGGCACCTTGGTCAATGCGCTGCTGCACCATTGTGGCGACGATCTGTCGGGCGTGGGCGGGGTCAAGCGGCCCGGCATCGTGCACCGGATCGACAAGGAGACCAGCGGGCTTCTGGTGGTGGCCAAGACCGACGCGGCACATCACGGGCTGGCGGCGCAGTTCGAGGTGCATACCGCCGAACGGCTATATCAGGCGGTCTGCTATGGCGTACCCGAGGCCAGCGATCCGCGCCTGCGCGGCATCAAGGGCGTGAGTTTCGAGCCCGGCAACATCATGAAGATCACCACCCAGCTGGCCCGCCACAGGACCGACCGGCAGAAACAGGCGGTGCTGTTCCAGGGAGGGCGGCATGCGGTGACGCGGGTGCGGGTGGAGGAGCGGTTCGGCACGCCGCCGGTCGCGGCGCTGGTGGCCTGCTGGCTGGAGACCGGGCGCACCCATCAGATCCGGGTGCATATGGCCCATGCCGGTCACGGGCTGATCGGCGATCCGACCTATGGCGGCAAGCGCAAGCTGGCGGTGAAGGCGCTGTCCGAGGTGGCGTTGGAGGCGGTGCGCAGCTTCCCGCGGCAGGCGCTGCACGCCGCCGTTCTGGGCTTTGACCACCCGGTGACGGGCGAGGCGCTGCGGTTCGAGGCGCCGCTGCCCGAGGATATGGTCAGGCTGCTTGAGGCACTGCGCGGGGGCGCCGCAGACCCCGGATGATGAGCCACAGGCAAAAGGCGCTTTCGGCCAGAAGCGGCAGGGCATAGGCGGGCTCCATCGCGGCATTGAGCGCGGGGGCGAAAAGCGCGGTGAAGCTGCCGGCGAGATAGACCAGCCCGGATCCGGCCAGCGCCAGCGGCAGCACCCGCCCGAACAGCCCCGCCCGGCGCAGCATCACCGCCATGACCACGCAATTGACCCCGAAGAAGATCAGCCCGAGGTCATAGCCCAGCCCGTGCAGCGTGATGGCGTGCCACAGCATCCCCGGCGCGAGTTGCGGCGCCAGCGTCAGCGGCAAGAGCGCCGCACCGATCAGCGCCGCCTGCACCAGCCGCAGCGCGAAGGCCAGCGGCGCCAGCGTCGGTGAGCTGGCGGAAAACAGCCGCAGGAAGGTTGCCGCGATGGCCACATCGGCCAGCAGCATGATCAGATCGGCGGCGATGGACAGCCGCCAGAGCCCCGGCGCGGCCATGATCGCCTCTTGGGTGGCCTCGGGCGCGCCGGGGGTGATCAGCGCCGCGCGCGCGATCCCTTCGCTCCATACCCCGCAGGCGATTATGACGAGGTAGAGCAGCCCGGCGGCGGCAAAGAGCGGCCGGGCCGCATCGGGCAGGGTGGACGCGGAGGGCGGCTTCAAGAAATCGTGAGACTGCGGCATGTCGGGGACCTCGATCTGAATGCTGGCGACCTTAGGGCGCCGGGGAATCAATGAAATTCCGAAAATTCGCAGGTATTCTATGCAAAAACGCATGGAAATTGCACTTCGCCGCGGCCGGACGGCTATGCTAGACATGATCTCCCACCGGCGAGTGCGGCCGTTCTGGCCGCGCAGCGACGGAAATGGAACGCCGGGACGTTAAAGGATCTGAAGCGCGGTCCCCTTGAAAAGGCAAGATCGCTTACCTAAGTCAATGTTAAGCTAATAAACATCGAGGGTGACAGACGACAATGGCAAATTACGCAAATCTGCCGGCCCCGTCCCCGGAAGGCGGGATGAACCGCTACCTGCAGGAGATCCGCAAGTTTCCGCTGCTGGAGCCGGAAGAGGAATACATGCTGGCCAAGCGCTGGGTCGAGGAACAGGACACCGCCGCGGCGCACAAAATGGTAACCAGCCACCTGCGGCTGGCGGCCAAGATCGCCATGGGCTACCGCGGCTACGGTCTGCCGCAGGCTGAGGTGATTTCCGAGGCCAATGTGGGCCTGATGCAGGCGGTCAAACGCTTCGATCCGGAAAAAGGCTTCCGCCTGGCCACCTATGCGATGTGGTGGATCCGTGCTAGTATCCAGGAATATATCCTGCGGTCCTGGAGCCTGGTGAAACTGGGCACCACCAGCGCGCAGAAAAAGCTGTTCTTTAACCTGCGCAAGGCCAAGGCGCGCATCGGTGCGCTGGAAGAGGGCGATCTGCGCCCCGAGAACGTCCAGCGGATCGCGCATGATCTGGGCGTGACCGAGGATGAGGTGATCAGCATGAACCGGCGGATGTCGGGCGGCGATGCCTCGCTGAACGCTACGGTCGGCTCCGAAGGCGAAGGCACCATGCAGTGGCAGGACTGGCTGGAGGACGAGGATGCCGACCAGGCCGGCGACTATGAGGCCAGGGACGAACTGGAGGCGCGGCGCGAGCTGCTGGCGCAGGCGCTGGACGTGCTGAATGACCGCGAAAAGGACATCCTGACCCAGCGCCGTCTGGCCGACCGGCCGGTGACCCTGGAGGATCTGAGCGGCCAGTACGGCGTGAGCCGGGAGCGCATTCGCCAGATCGAGGTGCGCGCCTTTGAAAAGCTGCAGAAAAAGATGCGCGACCTGGCCAAGGAAAAGGGCATGATGGCGACCGCCTGATTGCATGCGCCCGCCGCCGAGTGGCCCGCAACGGTTCCTGCCCCCGATATGGGGCAGGGTGCGGGCCGTTGCGGGGGGCTGTCGCCACCGTTCCTCCCGCTGCACCTTGTGCAGGGGGACCATTTGGGGCATCACGCTGTGCAAAACGCCCCAGTCTTGAAAGAATTGCCATGAACTACGGAAAATTGGGAGCTCCCAAGCCGGGCAGGAATGCGCCGCGTCACAAGGAGCATAACGCCGCCGGGACCGACCAGAAGCCCGTTGGCGGTCGCGCGACGAAAGAAGAGCTGCTGGCCCGGATGAAAGCCGCGGCCGAAGCAAAGAAAAAGGGCTAACGCCGCTTTTTCCCGGGGCTCTGCGCAGGCTGTGACCGGCGCGGCGCCCTCAGCTGCCGCTTGCGCAGTGTCTGGCGCCGGCGTAGGCTATTTCCGCGCAGGACGGCCACGACTCGGCCGCGAATGCGACTCACCAAAATCATCGACCTGACTCTTGTCGGGACACCCTGGTTTTCTTGAGGGACGATCCCCCGGCCTGTCGCCGGCGGGACATTTCTTTGTGGGAGACACTTATGGGAAAAGGCAACAACAAACGCGGCAACAAAGAAGCCAAGAAGCCAAAGCAGGAAAAGCCGAAGGTTCTGGCAACGGCGAATTCCGGAGCGGCCAAACCGCTCACGCTTGGCGCGAAAAAGGGCAGATAGATACGGGTTCCGGGCGGGCGCGTCGCGCGCGCCCGCCCTTTGCCGTGCCGGAGACCCGGGTCAGTTCAGCCGGGCGCGCAGCACGCGGACCATGTTTTCACCCATCACCTTGCGGATCTGCTCGTCGCTCAGCCCCTGATCCAGCAGCGCAGAGGTCAGCGCGGCCAGTTCCGAGCTGTCGAATGCGGTCTCCACCGAGCCGTCATAGTCGGACCCGAGCGAGACGTGATCGGCCCCCAGCTGGTCGATGGCGGAGCGGATCATCCGGGCGATCCCCTCCGGCGTGATGTTGCCGCAGGTGACCTCGTCCCAATAGCCGATGCCGATCACACCGCCGGTGGCCGCGATCTGCTGCATCAATTCGTCGGGAAAGTTCCGCTTGACCGGGCAGGCCCCGTGAATGCCGGTATGGCTGACCACCAGCGGGATGTCGGTGATCGCCAGCACATCGCGGGCCACCTGCGGGCTGGAATGTGCCAGATCCAGCACCATGCCCCGGCTGGCCACCTCGCGCACCACGGCGCGGCCGAACTCGGTCAGCCCCTGACCGGATGTTCCATGCAACGAACCGCCAAGAGCGTTGTCAAAGAAATGCTGGAGTGCGACCAGACGATAGCCCGCCGCCTCCAGCCGGTCGAGATTGGCCAGATCGCCCTCCAGCGGGTGCCCGCCCTCGATGCCCAGCAGCCCGCCGACGATCCTGCGGCCGCTGGCGCGCGCCTCGAGCACCATGTCGAGGTCGGCGCGGCTGCGGATCACCTTCAGATCGTCCGGCGCGGCAGCCTCGAAGCCGCGCAGTTTCGCGGCTTGATGCAGCGCACGCTCCAGCAGGCTGGTCCACGCGGCCCGGGGCCAGAGCTGGGCGATCGCCAGCAGCGTGATGTTGTCGAACGCCTCGGCCGAGTTTTCGTCGTAATTCTGGCCGGTGGGGCTTTTGGTCACGGCGGTAAAGACCTGCACCGCGACATTGCCCTCCTGCAGGCGCGGGATGTCGACCTGGCCGCGGCTGCCGCGTTCGGTCAGATCGCGCGACCATAGCAGGCTGTCGGCATGCCAGTCGCCCACGATCAGGCTGTCGTGCAGCGTCTTTGCCGCCCCGGACACCGGATAGGGATCGTGGTCGATCACGTTGTTGCGGGTGTTTTCCACGTAGCCGGGCAGAAACAGAAAGAACACCGCCGCCCCGATCGCGGCCAGCACGATCGCCAGACCGATCAGACGGCCCAGCCATTTGCCAAAAGTCCGCATTTTTCTGAATGCCTCCCGTTCATGCGTTGTCTCGCACACGCTATGCGAGAAAAGGCAACTGGCAAAGTGGAACGTGGCTTCCCCCTAGGCAAGCGGCGCGTCCGGGACTAGATTTTCGGGAAAGGGGGATCGGCCATGGCAGGTGGATGGGCGCGCGACGGCGCGGTGAGCGAACAGATCGAAGCCTCGATCAACGACGAGTTGGCGCGGCTCAAGGCGCGGCGCGCGCCGGTGGGCGAAAGCCTGACCCATTGCGCCGAATGCGAGGAACCGATCCCGGAGAAACGCCGTCTGGCGATCCCCGGCGTCAAACTGTGCATCGACTGTCAGCAGGAACGCGACGGCGCCCATCAGGCGCGCGGCGGCATCAACCGGCGCGGGTCGAAGGACAGCCAGTTGAAATAGGGCCCGGGTCGGGCTGGCCTCAGCGCCGGTGGTTGTTCCGCCTCTGGCGCCACCAGCGCAGGGCCAGCCGCACGTCGAAGGCGGCGACCATCACGCCGAGCGGGATCATCCAGAAGCCCAGCACAGGCAGGAACCCGAAGACCCCGCCCGCGATCATCAGCAGTCCCAGCACGAAGCGCAACCCGCGGGGGACGCGGGTGCGGATCCGCCTCAACATGGCCCGCAGGCGGTCCCTGAGCGGGGGCGGGTTGTCCTTGCGGTCTGTCATTCCGGCCCCCCGAGATCAAAGAATGCGAAGGGGCGAAGCCCCGCCGCAGCCCCGGCGCCCGCGTTGCCAGGGCTCGGCCCGTTCGCAGGCGAAACGCTCCTCTGGAGCGTTTCCGGAGAGCCTGCTCAGCCCTCCATCGCCTCCAGCTCGTCGATGAAACCCTCGATCATGCTCAGCCCCTTGTCCCAGAACCCGGGGTCGGAGGCATCGAGGCCGAAGGGCACCAGCAAATCCTTGTGGTGCTTCGATCCGCCGGCTTTCAGCATGTCGAAATACTTCTCCTCGAACCCCTCGGCGCCCTCGGCGTAGACCGAGTAGAGCGCGTTCACCAGACCGTCGCCAAAGGCATAGGCATAGACGTAGAACGGCGAATGGACGAAATGCGGGATATAGGCCCAGAAGGATTCATAGCCGTCCATGAACTCGAACGCCGGCCCGAGGCTTTCGGCCTGCACCGACATCCACAGCGCGTTGATGTCGTCCGGGGTCAGCTCTCCGCCGCGGCGCGCCGCGTGCAATTTGCACTCGAAATCGTAAAACGCGATCTGGCGGACCACGGTGTTGATCATATCCTCGACCTTGCCGGCCAGCAGTACCTTGCGCTCGGCGTCGTCCCTGGCGGTGTCGAGCATCTTGCGGAAAGTCAGCATCTCGCCGAACACGCTGGCGGTTTCGGCCAGGGTGAGGGGGGTGGAGGACAACAGCTCGCCCTGACCGGCGGCCAGCACCTGATGCACCCCGTGGCCCAGCTCATGTGCAAGGGTCATCACATCGCGCGGCTTGCCGAGATAGTTCAGCAGCACATAGGGATGCGCGTCGGTCACGGTGGGGTGGGCAAAGGCGCCCGGCGCCTTGCCGGGTTTCACGCCCGCGTCGATCCAGCCCTTGCGGAAAAAGGGTTCGGCGATTTCGCCCATGCGCGGATCGAAGGCGCTGTAGGCCGTCATCACCATCTGTTCGGCCTCGTCCCAGCCGATCTTGCGGGTCACCTCCATCGGCAGCGGCGCGTTGCGGTCCCAGACCTGCATCTTGTCAAGGCCGAGCCATTTGCGCTTGAGTTCGTAATAGCGGTGGCTCAGGCGCGGATAGGCGGCGACCACCGCGCTGCGCAGCGCCTCGACCACCTCGGGTTCGACATCGTTCGACAGGTGCCGGGCGGTCTGCGCGCTGGGCATGCCGCGCCAGCGGTCGACGATTTCCTTTTCCTTGGCCTGGGTGTTGTGGACCCGGGAAAAGACCTTGATCGTCTCGCCGAACACGCGGGCCAGTTCGCGCGCGGCGGCCTCGCGGGTGTCGCGGTCCTGTTCGGTCAGCAGGTTCAGCGTGCCCTCGATGCCCAGCGTCTCGCCCTGCACCTCGAACTCCAGCCCGGCGATGGTCTCGTCAAAGAGCCGCTCCCAGGCGTCGCCGACCACGCCCAGATCGTGCAGGAACTTCTCCAGCTCGTCGGAGAGCTGATAGGGTTTCATCGCGCGGATGCGGCGGAACACCGGCTCGTATCGCGCCAGATCGGCGTTCTCGGCCATCAGCGCGCCCAGACGGTCGTCCTCGATCCGGTTCAGCTCCAGCGAGAAGAAGACCAGCGGGGTGGTAAAGTTGGTGATCTTTTCCTGGCAGTCGGACAGGAACTTGGCCCGGCCCGCATCGGTGGTCTGCTGGTAATACCGCAGACCGGCGTAGGACATGATGCGTCCGGCGACCTGGGTGATCTTCTCGTCGCGCAGCACACAGTCGAGCAGCCCCTTGGCGTCGAGCCCGGCCAGCTTGCCTTCGTAATCGGCGGCGAAATCGGCGCAGGCGCGTTCCAGCCAATCCAGGTCGCGTTTCAGCTCAGCGGCGTTCTCGGATGAGTAGAGATCGCTCAGATCCCATTCCGGCAGATTGCCCAGCGGCGCGCCGCCGGTCTCTGGTTTCTCGAAGGTCGGGACGGTTTCGAAGAGCAGGGCGGAGAAACGCGGCATGGGGAACCTCTGTGTTGTTTGGAGAATGATTATGTGTCCGGGGCGCGAGGTTCAAGGCGATGGGCCGGTGCGCGCCCGCGAACGGGCGGTGCCCATGGGGCCAGAAAGGACCGGACGCGCCGCGCCCGGCTGTCAGCTGCCGGTCCCGCCGGATTGGGAAAACAGCGCTGCGATGCGGTCGAAGACCTGGGCGCGGATCTCCGGGCCCTCCATCATGACTTCGTGCCGGGCGCCCTCGACCATGTCGAGGTGCCCGCCGGGCCAGCCGGCCATTCGGTCGCGGATGGCCTCGGCGCTGACGATGCTTTCGCAGGTGCCCAGAAACGTCACGCAGGGCAGGGCGGGGGCGGGCCTGCGCGCCAGATCAGCCATCTCGTTCAGCGACGCGCGCATCCAGTTCACGCTGGGGCCGCCGAGACCAAGGTCGGGATGGGCGGAAAGCTGCGCCTGCATCATTGCGTACATTCCGGGGTCGGTGGTCAGCGCGTTGCCGTCAAAGGCTTGCATCTCGACGTAGTTGTCCGGCTTGGTAGATGGCATCAGCCGCCCGCCCAGACCCAGCAGCGGACCGATATAGGCGGCGCCATAGGCGGCCGGGCGCAGCAGAATCGGCATCCGGATGCCCCACATCGGGCCGGTAAAGGCGCAGGCCTGCACCGGCGCGCCCTCGATCAGCGCGCGCAGCCCGATGCAGCCGCCCATGGAATGGGCGAGCAGGAACAAGGGTTTCGGCAGGTCAAGCCGGGTGGCGGCCTCCACCACCGCGGCCACATCGCGCTGATAATCGGGGAAGTGTCCGATATAGCCCGGGCGCGGGTCGTCCAGCAGCCGGTCGGCCAGTCCTTGACCGCGCCAGTCGACCGCCAGGGTGGCAAAGCCGCGCGCGGCCAGATCGGCGGCGGCGGCGCCATATTTCTCGACGTATTCCGTGCGTCCGGGAAACAGAAGGACGGTGCCGCGCGCCGCGCCCTCGGGGCGCCAGCAGCCGATACGGATACGCACCCGGTCCGAGGCGCGCAGCCACCAGGCCGCGCCGCCCGGCGGGCCGCCGGCCACGTCATCAAAGAGCGGGGCCGACGCCGGATCCATCAGGCCAGGACCGCGGCCAGTTTCATCGCCAGCCCCATGTCGCCGTCGATGGTGAGCTTGCCGCTCATGAAGGCGGCGGTGGGGTTGGTCTCGCCCGACACGATCCCCTCGAAGGTTTCGGCATCGGCGCTGAGGGTGACGTCGGCCTCGTCGTCCGAGACCCGCGCGCCACTTGCGTCAAGCACGATGGCGCCCAGATCCGTCACCTGCAGCTTGGCCAAGCCGTCGAAGCCGCCGCCGGAGAGCTTTTCATTCAGTTCGGCCGCGGCCTTTTCCAGAAAGTCGCTCATAATTTCCTCATTCTCGCTGGGCCGGCCCCTCTGGTATTCGGCGCCCGCCGCGTTACATTACGCCTTGTTATGAGCGTTAAACACCGCAATCTCAAAGGTATCGTGACGGCAACCGTGCTGTTTTCGGCGATTTGCCAGCCTCTGGCCGCGCAAAACGCCGATACCGGCGATGAACGGGCGCTGCTTTCGGCGCTGAGCGATGCCGGGCCGGAGGAGGCGCGGCGGCTGGAACGGCAGTTGAATGCGCTGTGGAGCAAGAGCGGGTCGCCGGCGATGGATCTGCTTCTCAAGCGCGGGCGAGAGGCGCTGGAGAACGGCGATACGGCAGCGGCGATCGAGCATCTGACGGCGCTGACCGACCATGCGCCGGGATTTGCCGAAGGCTGGCATATGCGCGCCTCGGCCTATTTCGAGGCGGGGCTGCTGGGGCCGGCGGTGGCGGATCTGGAGCATGCGCTGGCGCTCAATCCCAGCAATTACCGCGCAATCTTTGGTCTGGGCACCATTCTGGAGGGCTTCGGTGACACCGAAACCGCCTATCGTGCCTATCAGCGCGCCCAGGCTATCAATCCCCATCATGAGGATGTAGCCAAGGCGCTGGAGCGGCTGAAGCCCGAGGTCGAGGGCAAGGCGCTGTAATCCCGCCAGGCGGGCCGGCATGAGGCAGGATTGATGGGTAACGGGTCATCCCGGATCGTGGCCGTGCTGGGGCCGACCAATACCGGCAAGACGCACTATGCGATCGAACGCATGCTGGGCCACCGCACCGGCGTGATCGGCCTGCCGCTGCGGCTGCTGGCGCGCGAGGTCTATGACCGCATCGTCGGCCTGCGCGGCCCCTCGGTGGTGGCGCTGGTCACGGGCGAGGAGCGGATCGTGCCGCCGCGCACCCGGTACTGGGTCTGCACGGTCGAGGCGATGCCGGAGGGGATGGGCGCCGATTTCGTCGCTGTGGACGAGATCCAGCTGTGTGCCGATCCCGAGCGCGGCCATGTCTTTACCGACCGCCTGCTGCGCGCGCGCGGGCAGCATGAAACATTGTTCCTGGGCTCTGACACCATGCGCGGTCCGATCGCCGCGCTGGTGCCCGATGTGCAGTTCGCGCGGCGCGATCGGATGAGCCAGCTTGTGTATACAGGTTCCAAAAAGATAGGCCGTATGCCGCCGCGCAGCGCCATCGTCGGGTTCTCGGTTGAAAACGTTTACGCCATCGCCGAGCTGATCCGACGGCAAAAGGGCGGTGCGGCGGTTGTGATGGGGGCGTTGTCACCACGGACGCGCAACGCGCAGGTGGAGCTCTATCAGAACGGCGAGGTCGATTATCTGGTGGCCACCGATGCCATCGGCATGGGGTTGAACCTCGACGTCGATCACGTTGCTTTCTCATCGCTTTCAAAGTTCGACGGACGGCGGATGCGACCGCTGCAACCGAACGAGCTGGCGCAGATCGCCGGCCGCGCCGGGCGCGGGATGTCGGACGGAACCTTTGGCGTCACCGGCGATGTGCGGCCGCTGGACGAGGGGATGGCGCAGGCGATCATGGAGCATCGCTTTGCGCCGCTGAGGAAGCTCAACTGGCGCAACGCGGCGCTGCAATTCGGCTCGGTCGACCGGCTGATCCGGTCGCTTGAGGCGGCGCCGGAGGGCGAGGTTCTGATGCGCGCCCGCGAGGCCGACGATCTGGCCACGCTGAAAACCCTGGCGCAGGTGCCGGACATTCTGGCCCGTGCCGGCGATGGGCCCACCATCCGGCTGCTCTGGGATGTCTGCCGGATCCCCGATTTCCGCGGCATCAGCCACGCCGAACATGCGGGCCTTCTGGAGGTGATCTTCAACCACCTGCATCAGGGCGGGGTGATTCCCGACGATTTCCTGGCCCGCCAGATCCGGCGCATCGACCGGACCGACGGGGATATCGACACATTAAGTAAACGTTTGGCTTATATTCGCACATGGACCTATGTCGCGCAGCGTCGGGGCTGGGTCGGTGACGAAAGCCATTGGCGCGGGGAAACGCGCGCTGTAGAAGACAGGGTGTCCGATGCGCTGCATGAGCGCCTGACACAGAGATTTGTGGACCGGCGCACCAGTGTTCTGCTGCGCCGGCTCAAACAGAAGGAGGCCCTTTTGGCCGAGGTGAACGACAAGGGTGAAGTGACCGTCGAAGGCGAATTCGTCGGTCGGCTGGAAGGGTTCCGGTTTTCACCGGACAAGGGCGCCGCAGCCGGCGCCGAGGCAAAAACCGTCAAATCGGCCGCGTTGCAGGCGCTGGCGCCGCAATTCCATCTGCGCGCCGACCGCTTCTACAACGCCCCCGATACCGAGATCGACTATACCGAACAGGGCGGGTTGATGTGGGGCGAGCATGCGGTTGGCAAACTGGTCGCCGGGGCCGATCCGCTGAAGCCACAGGTCGAGGTCTTCGTCGATGACGTCGCCGGCCCCGATGTGGCACAGAAGGTGCAGCGCCGGTTGCAGCATTTCATCGACCGCAAGATCGCCGCGCTGTTCGAGCCGCTGCTGACCCTGCAGCGGGACGAGACGCTGAACGGTCTGGCCAAAGGGTTCGCCTTTCGCATGGTCGAGGCGCTGGGGCTGCTGCCGCGCGCCAGCGTGGCGCAGGACGTCAAGGCGCTGGACCAGGAGGCGCGTGGCGCCCTGCGCAAGCATGGCATCCGGTTCGGCCAGTTCACCGTGTTCATGCCGTTGCTGCTGAAACCGGCGCCGACCCGTCTGCGGCTGGTGCTATGGTCGCTGGCGCGCGGGCTGGATGAGTTTCCCGAGGCGCCGCCGCCGGGGCTGGTGACCGTTCCCACCGCCAAGGACGCGCCCGAGGGCTATGACACCATGTGCGGTTATCGCGCCGCCGGCGAGCGGTCGATCCGCATCGACATGCTGGAGCGTCTGGCCGACCTGCTGCGCGGCCAGGACAGCCGCAGCGGGTTCGAGGCAACGCCGGACATGCTGTCGATCACCGGCATGACTCTGGAACAGTTCGCGGACCTGATGCAGGGCCTGGGCTATGCCGCCGAGAAGGGCGAGCGGGTGAAGGCGAAACCGACTGCCGCCCCAGCCCCCACCGTCGAGGCCGCGCCGGACGTGGCGGGGGATGCGCCGGCCGAGCCGGCCGTTGCCACGGACGCAGCTGTCGAGGCTGCCGAATCCGGTGCTGTTTCCGAGCCCGCAGCCGCCGCGGGCACTGAAGGCTCCGCAGCAGACGAATCCGTGACCGACGAGCCTGCGGCAGACGAATCCGTGACCGACGAATCCGTGACCGACGAGCCCTTGACAGACGAGCCCGCGACCCCAGACGCTGTGACCGACGAGCCAGCCGCAGAAGAGGGCGTTGCCGCCGAGGCCGGAGACGCGGGCGTGGTTGACGACGCGCAAGTCGATGCGGCGGGCGAGCCGGAGATGGAGGTCTATTATACCTTCACCTGGGCGCGCAGCGCCGCGGGCCGGGGCCGGTCCGCGCAGGGCCGCGGCAGGCCGCAGGGCAAGCCCGGCGGTAAGCCCGCCGGAAAACCGCGCGGCAAGAAACCCGAGGGCAACAAGCCGAGGGGCGAGCGCGGCCAGGGCCAGGGTCAGGGCGCCAAGAGCTTTTCCGCGCGTCCGCCCCGCAAGGAGAAGCCGATCGATCCTGACAACCCCTTCGCCGCCGCGCTGATGGGGCTGAAGACCGGCAAGTAGCGCGCCGGTGGCGGAGCAGATGACAAACCCCGTGCCCGGGGCCAGGCTGCGGCTGGACAAATGGCTGGTGCATGCCCGGTTCTGCAAGACCCGCAGCCTGGCCGCCGCGCAGGTCACAGCGGGCCATGTGCGGGTGAACGGGGTGCGCGCGCAGAAGCCGGCGCAGGCGGTGACGCCGGGCGATGTCTTGACCCTGGCGCAGCCGAACCTTGTGCGGGTGGTGCGGGTCGAGGCGCTGGGTCTTCGCCGCGGCCCGGCGCGCGAGGCGCAGATGCTGTATACGGAATTGACCGAAACACGGGACGATGCCCCGCCCAATCCGCGGTTCGAGGGAAAAGGTCGCCCCGGCAAACGGGATCGGCGGGCGCTTGATCTTTCCCGCAGGCCGGGGACGGATTGACGCCTTGAAGTACCGTGCGCGCTGCTCTAGCTAAGGGCGCAGACGTTCAGACGGAAACCTGCCCATGACCTATGTTGTGATCGACAACTGCATCGCCTGCAAATACACCGACTGTGTCGAGGTTTGCCCCGTGGATTGTTTCTATGAGGGCGAGAACATGCTGGTCATCCATCCCGACGAATGCATCGACTGCGGCGTGTGCGAGCCTGAGTGCCCCGCCGATGCGATCCGTCCCGATACCGAGCCGGATATGGATCAATGGGTGGAGTTCAACCGGAAGTACTCCGAAATGTGGCCGGTGATCATCACCAAGAAGGATCCGCTGCCCGAGGCCGAGGAGCGCGATGGCGAGACCGGCAAACGCGAGAAGTACTTTTCCGAGAATCCCGGCGAAGGCGGCTGAGTGATTCGACGCCCCGGGGGGGTGCGGCGCATATGGATTGCGGCGTAAGGCATTGAAACCAAGGCTGGTTTCAGGTTGGCCGCCTGCTGCCCCTTTCGGAAAGGGGTATTTTGTGTTATATATTCACAACAGTTGATGGAAACGCCCGGATCTCCCCACCATGAAAGCTCGCACTGGGGTGGGTTAATTTTGTCGAAAACGCAGCGTGACGGGGCATATCGTTTGGCCCGCGGCTGCTTTTTTGTCGCCTGGCGATGCGGACGATAACAAGGAAGACCTGAATGACCAAGTCCAAGAAACTCGAATTCCGCCCGAACGAATACGTTGTCTATCCGGCGCACGGCGTCGGCCAGATCGTATCGATCGAGGAACAGGAAGTGGCCGGCATCAAGCTGGAGCTGTTCGTGATTTCTTTCGAAAAGGACAAGATGACCCTGCGGGTCCCCACCAACAAGGCGACCGAGGTGGGCATGCGCTCGCTCAGCTCGCCCGACGTGATCGACCAGGCGATGAAGACGCTCAAGGGCAAGGCCAAGGTAAAACGGGCCATGTGGTCGCGCCGGGCCCAGGAATACGAGCAGAAGATCAACTCGGGTGACCTGATCTCGATCGCCGAGGTGGTCCGCGACCTGCATCGCACCGACGATCAGCGCGAGCAGAGCTATTCCGAGCGTCAGCTTTACGAGGCCGCGCTGGAACGTCTGACCCGCGAGGTTGCCGCCGTCTCGGGGGGCGACGAGATTCTGGCCGCCAAGCAGGTGGACGATGTGCTGATGTCGCGCGCGGCCTGACCGGCCCGCAGGACAATCCCGGACCGCGCCCTGCCGGGCGCGGTTTTTCTTTGCCGGACGGGCGGTTCGCGCCGGTTTTTCAGGCGCTTTTCCTTGCGGTTCGCCGCCGCTTTGCGCTTAGCTTGACGCATGATCCGCGATCCTGACCCGACCGAGATGAACGACAATCTGAAGACCCGCGTCAAACGCCTCTACAAGGGGCAGGACCCGCGCTCGGTCCGGTTCCGCTATGCGTTGATCCTGTTCGACGCGCTGAGCATTCTCTATTTCATCGTCGCCGCGCCCTTTACCCAGACCCTGGCGGTGCATCTGGTCAGCTCGGCGATCGGCCTGATGATCCTGCTGGATTTCTCGGCCCGCCTATGGATCGAACGCAACCGGATGCGGCTGCTGCGCCAGATCCACACCCTGGCCGATCTGGTGGTGATCGTGGTCCTAATCCTTGATCCCTTCCTGTCGCACAGCCTGGCCTTTCTGCGCATCCTGCGGGGGCTGCGCCTGATCCATTCCTATCACCTGCTTCGCGACCTGCGGCGCGACAGCCCGTTCTTCCGCGCCCGTGAGGATGCGGTGATCGCCGCGGTCAATCTGACCGTGTTCCTGTTCGCCACCTCCTCGCTTGCCTATGTGCTGTTCTTCGACAGGCAGCCGGGGCCGGCGGCCTATATCGACGCGATCTATTTCACCGTCGCCACGCTGACCACCACGGGGTTCGGCGACATCACCCTGCAGACCACGCTGGGCAAGCTTTTCTCGATCTTCGTAATGGTGTTCGGCGTGGCGCTTTTTCTGCAACTGGTCCGGGCCCTGTTCCAGCCGCAAAAGGTGCGCTTTCAGTGTTCCGAATGCGGGCTGCTGCGCCACGACCCGGACGCGGTGCATTGCAAGCATTGCGGCCATATCCTGAAGATCCCGACCGAGGGGTCCGATTAGGCCGGAATCACGGCCAGAAAGCTGATCAGTGCCGCGATCTCGGCCAGTTGCTGCGCCGCGCCCAGAATATCGCCGGTCTGCCCGCCCAGTCTGGCCCGCGCCAGCGCGCCCGTGCCCGCCACCGCCAGCCCAGCCCAGAGCGCCGCGGCAAGGGTCGCGGCGCCGGTCAGGATCAGCGCGGCGATCAGGGCGAGCGCAACCGCCGCCCAGGCAGGCCCGCGTCCGGGGCGCCCCACCGCCCGCGACAGCCCGTTCTCGCGGGCATGGGGCAGGGCGGTCATCAGCGCCGGTAGGCCCGCGCGCGACAGGATCGCCGCCGCCAACACCGCGCCCCAGGCGCCGGCGGCCGCCAGCCCGGCCAGCGCGCTCCAGCGCAGCCCCACCGACAGGATCAGCGCCAGTACCCCGTAACTGCCGACGCGGCTGTCCTTCATGATCTCCAGCCGCCGGGCCGGGGTCATCCCGCCCCAGAGCCCGTCGGCGCTGTCGGCCAGCCCGTCCTCGTGCATCGCGCCGCTCAGCATCACCTGTGCGGCCAGCACCAGCCCGGCCGCAACCGCCGGCGGCAGCCCGGCCCGCGCGGCCAGCGCCCCCAGCGCACAGGCCGGCGCCGCAACGGCAAGCCCGGCCAGCGGAAACGCCCAGCCGGCCCGCGCCTGTCGGGCAAAGGCGGCCTCGGGCAGGCGCGGCAGCGGCAGCCGCGTCAGCAGCACCAGCGCCAGAAGGATATCGCGCGATACGATGGACAGGATGTCGTTTTTCCGCATGATGGTTTCCTTTCCGGGGTTGAGGCCGGTCGCCACAGGGTTAAACACCGGGGTCTGACCCGATGCAACGAGAGTGGCCCATGCTTCCGGATTTCAATGACCTCGATCAGTTCCGCGCCGTGCTCGCGGCCGCCCCCGAGCCCGACGGCGCCGCCCGCAAGGCCGCCGAGGCGCACAACAGCCAGTTGACCAAACCGCCAGCGGCCCTCGGCCGTCTCGAGGATCTGGCGGTCTGGTACGCCGGCTGGCGCGGCGAGCCGCGGCCGCAGATCGCCGCGCCGCAGGTGATCGTCTTTGCCGGCAACCACGGGGTGACGGCGCAGGGGATCTCGGCCTTTCCCGCCGATGTGACCGCGCAGATGGTGGCGAATTTCGAGGCCGGCGGCGCCGCGATCAACCAGCTGGCCCGGGCCGCCGGGGCGCGGATGGACGTGGTCGCGCTGGAGCTTGATCGCCCGACCGCCGATTTCACCGAAGCGCCCGCGATGAGCGCGGCCGAGCTGACCGCCGCCCTGCGCGCTGGCTGGGTGGCCGTCGACCGCGATGCCGATCTGCTGGTGGTGGGCGAGATGGGCATCGGCAATACCACCGCCGCGGCGGCCCTCTGCCATGCGCTTTATGGCGGCGAGGCGGCGGATTGGACCGGGCGCGGCACCGGCCTTGACGACGAGGGGGTGGCGCGCAAGGCGCGCGTCGTCGAACAGGCGGTGGCGCTGCACAAGCCGCAGATCAACGATGGGCTCGATGCGCTGGCGCATCTGGGCGGGCGCGAGATCGCGGCCATGGCCGGTGCCATCGCGGCGGCTCGGATGCGGCGGATCCCGGTTCTGCTCGACGGGTTTATCTGCTGCTCGGCGGCGGCCTGTCTGCAGGCGGTGAATGCCCGCGCGCTCGACCACACGCTGGCCGGTCATCAAAGCGCCGAACTGGCCCACGCCGCCCTGCTGCAGCGGCTGGGCAAGGAGCCGCTCTTGTCGCTGGGTCTGCGCCTGGGCGAAGCCTCCGGCGCGGCGCTGGCGATCCCGGTTCTGCGCGGCGCGCTGGCCTGCCATTCCGGCATGGCCACCTTTGCCGAGGCGGGCGTCAGCGAAGGTTGAGCGGGAAACCGACTTGCCGAAACCAAAACGCCCGGCCAATGGCCGGGCGTATTCGTTCAAGGCAGGAAACCGGGCTCAGGCCGATTTTTTGTCCTCTTCCTGCGCCAGATCCAGCAGCGCCGCCTCCAGCTCCTTTTCCAGCTCGGTGGCGCGCTGGATATAGGCGGCGTTTTCGCTGGCCGGGACGTTCGGATCCCAGACCTTGGCCAGTTCCCGAACGGTATAGCGGTCGTGGGCGTAAAAGGTCTGTTCGGCCTGCGCCGCCTCGAACTCGGTGAGGCCGATATTCTCCAGCACATAGCGCCCGGCGCGCAGCGAGCTGTCGAACATCTCGCGCACGATGTCGTCGGCGCCCGCACGGTAGAGCTCGTAGACATGATGGCGGTCATGGGCGCGCACCACGATATGCAGGTCGGGCCGTTCCCGACGCGCATAGGTCACCAGCCTTGTGGCATTGGCCGGGTCGTCCAGCGCCACCACCAGCACCCGCGCCTTGCCCAGACCCGCCGCCTTGAGCAGCTCGGGCCGGGTGGGGTCGCCCAGGAACCCCTTGACGCCAAAGCGGCGCATCAGCTGGATCGTCTCCATGTCGTGATCAAGAACGATGGTCTTGACCCCGCTGGCGCGCACCAGCCGGTTGACGATCTGCCCGAACCGCCCGATCCCGGCGATGATGACTGGGCCCTGATCGTCGATCTCGTCCGCTTTGACTTTCGGCGCCCCCTCCTTCATCCGGTTGGACAGCAGATCATAGGCGATGAAAAGAAGCGGCGTGATCAGCATGGTCAGCGCGACCACCAGCAGCAGCTTTTCCGACAGTTGCTGCGGGATCACGTTCTGTTGCGTCGAAAACGCCAGCAGGACAAAGGCGAATTCCCCCGCCTGGGCGAGGCCGAGGGTGAACAGCCAGTGATCGCGCCCCCTGAGATTGAAGGCACGGCCGACGAAGAACAGCACCGTGCCCTTGGCCAGGATCAGCAGCAACGCCAGCCCGATCAGATCGAGCGGATCGGCCAGGAAGGCGCGGTAATTGATGCCGGCCCCGACGGTGATGAAGAACAGGCCCAGCAGCAGCCCCTTGAAGGGTTCCAGATCGCTCTCCAGTTCATGCCGGAATTCGCTGTTGGCCAGCACCACGCCGGCCAGGAACGCCCCCAGCGCCGGCGACAGCCCGACCAGCGTCATCAGGAACGAGATGCCGACCACGATCCCCAGCGCCAGCGCGGTATACATCTCGCGCAGGTGGGCGGCGTGGATATAGCGGAACACCGGCCGGGTCAGATAGACTCCGGCGAGGATGATAAAGCCGACGGCGGCGATGGTCACCAGCGTGACGCCCCAACCCGGCAGCCCCTCGACCAGCGACAGCCCGTCCTGACCGCTGCCGTGGGCGCCCTCTTGCACCGCGCGCCGGATCGAGCCGTCATTGCCAAGCTGGGCCCCCGGCGGCGCCATCGCCAGCAGCGGCAGCAGCGCCAGGATCGGGATCACCGCGATGTCCTGCGTCAGCAGCACCGAGAACATCGAGCGGCCGCCGCCGGTCCGCATCAGCCCCTTTTCCGACAGCGTCTGAAGCACGATCGCGGTCGAGGACAGCGACAGCGCCAGACCCACGGCAAGACCCACCTCCCAGGTTTCGCCGGCCAGCATGGCCACCCCCATGATCGCCAGGGTCGAGAACACGATCTGCAGCCCGCCCAGCCCGATCAGCCGGTGGCGCATGTCCCACAGCGCCCGCGGGTCCAGCTCCAGCCCGATCAGGAACAGCATCATCACCACGCCGAACTCGGCGAAATGCTGCAGATCCTGGGTTTCCGAACCGACCAGACCCAGCACCGGCCCGATCACGATGCCGGCGGCGAGATAGCCCAGCACCGACCCCAGCCCCATACGCGCGGCAAAGGGCACGGCGATCACCGCCGCGGCCAGATAGATCGTGGCCTGGAACAGGAAGGTCTCCATCAGGTGCGGTCCTTTCGGGCGTCAGGTGGGCAGCGGCGCGTCGCGTTTGAGCTGATCCATGACGATCTGGCTCTGCACGCGGGCAACGGCAGGATGGGGCAGGATGATCTCGTGAAGCAAGGTGTTCAGGGCCGGCAGGTCGCTGCAATAGACCCGCAGCAGGTAATCTGCCTCTCCGGTCATCGTCCAGGCGCTGATGATCTCGGGCCGGGTGCGCACCAGCCGGGCGAACCCCTGCGCCTGTTCGGGGCCGTGCGAGTGCAGCTGGACCTGGATGAAGCCCTGCACGTGCAGCCCCAGTTTCAGCGGGTCGAGCCGGGCGGAATAGCCCACGATATAACCCTCGGCCTCGAGCCGCTGGCGGCGGCGGCCGGCCTGGCTGGGCGAGAGGTTCAGCAGATCGCCCAGCTCCTGCGCGGTCAGATGGGCGTTCTTTTGCAGCGCGTCCAGCAGGCGCGTATCGGTTTCATCCAGCATGTGCGGTGTTTCCTCGTTCACATTCAAGGTAATGCAAAAAATCCGCATATCAACTGCGGTTGATGCGAAAGAATGCGCAATTCGCGCGGATCTCATGACGTATTTTAAGCATCAGTGACCACCCCAGTGACCACCATAGCCTGAAAAGGAGACGCGCCATGGGACCGTTCCCGCACAATGCCCCGAAATCGGTGATCAGCGCCGCGAACCCCGCCGGGACCGACGGGTTCGAGTTCGTCGAATTCGCCAGCCCCGAGCCGCAGGCGCTGCGCGATCTGTTCGCCAGCATGGGCTATGAGCTGGTCGGTCGCCACAGGCGCAAACCGGGCATCGAGCTTTGGCAGCAGGGCGACATCACGTACATTCTGAACGCCGAACCGGACACATTCGCCGCCCGCTTTGTCGACGAGCACGGCCCCTGCGCCCCCTCGATGGGCTGGCGCGTGGTCGACGCGCAGCATGCCTATGATCACGCGGTGAAAATGGGCGCGGAACCCTATGAGGGCAGCGACAAGACCATGGAGGTGCCGGCGATCAGGGGCATCGGCGGCAGCCTGATCTATTTCATCGACCAGTACTACGACACCTCGCCCTATAACGCCGAGTTCGAGTGGCTGACGCAGTCCAAGCCCGCAGGCGTCGGTTTCTATTACCTCGATCACCTGACCCACAACGTCTTCAAGGGGAACATGGACAAATGGTTCAGGTTCTATGGCGATCTGTTCAACTTCAAGGAAATCCGGTTCTTCGACATCGAGGGGAAATTCACCGGCCTGTTGAGCCGCGCGCTGACCTCTCCCTGCGGCCGCATCCGCATCCCGATCAACGAGGATCGCGGCGAGAAGGGTCAGATCGTGGCCTATCTGAAGAAGTACGGAGGCGAGGGCATCCAGCATATCGCAGTGGGCACCGAGGATATCTACGGCTCCACCGATGCCATCGCCGCGCGCGGCATCCGGTTCATGCCCGCCCCGCCGGCAGCCTATTACGACATGAGCCACGACCGTGTCACCGACCATGAGGAGCCGATCGAGCGGATGAAGACGCACGGCATTTTGATCGACGGCGAGGGGGTCGTGGACGGCGGCGAGACCCGGATCCTGTTGCAGATCTTCTCAAAGACGGTGATCGGCCCGATCTTTTTCGAGTTCATTCAGCGCAAGGGCGACGATGGTTTCGGCGAGGGCAACTTCAAGGCGCTGTTCGAGTCGATCGAGCGCGAGCAGATCGAAAGCGGGGAGTTGTCCGAGGCAGACGTGACCGCCGCCGAGTGACGCCTGTCCGGTTGCGTTCACCGGAGGCCACCGGGCGCGCCCGGACATGAGAAAGCGCCGCGAAGGTCACACTTCGCGGCGCTCTGCCATGCATAGAGGGTGTCAGGCCGAGGCGTCCAGCGCCGCCACTATGGGCGAAAAATCGGCGGCGGTCAGGCTGGCGCCGCCCACCAGCGCGCCGTCCACGTTGGGCACTGCAAAGATCTCGGCGGCGTTGTCGCCCTTGACCGAGCCGCCATAGAGCAGCCGGACCGAGCGGCCGACGCCGGCGCCAAAGCGGGCCTCGAGCCGGGCGCGCAGGAAATCGTGCACTTCGCCGATCTGCGCCGTGGTGGGCACCTTGCCGGTGCCGATGGCCCAGACCGGTTCATAGGCAATCACAAGATTTTCGCCGGTGGCCAGATCCGGCACCGATCCCGACAATTGTCCGCCGATGATGTCGAGCGTATTGGCCGCCTCGCGCTGGGCCAGCGTTTCGCCCAGGCAAACGATTGCGGCGAGGCCCACCTGCATCGCCGTGCGGGCCTTGGCGCGCACGGTCTCGCTGGTCTCGCCATGGTCGGCGCGCCGTTCGGAGTGGCCAAGGATGACATATCGCGCGCCAGCATCCAGCAGCATCCCGGCGCTGGTGTCGCCGGTGTGGGCGCCCGATGTCTCGGCATGGCTGTCCTGGCCGCCAATGGCGACGGCGGTGCCCTGTGTGGTCTGGGCGGCGCGGTGGATGAGCGGGGCAGGCGGGCAGATCAGGATCTCGCAGCCCGGCGCGGGGTGCGCCTTGACCAGAGCGTCCAGCTCGGCCAGCGCGCCGCCGGTGCCGTTCATCTTCCAGTTTCCCGCCGCAAGTTTCCGCCGCATACCTTACCCCCGCTTTTGTTCCGACCTGTCCTAACACCGGGCGTGGGGCGAGACAATTGGCCAGGCCCCTGCGGGGGCGCGCGCCGGGAGCAATGTCGTGATGTCCGGCCGGGTGCCTATTTCTGCGCCGCGGCTTCGGCGGCGTCGGGCATATCCTTGAACTTGATGGATTCGCCGCAGCCGCAGGCCTCGGCCACATTGGGGTTGTTGAACTTGAACCCCGATTCCAGCAGGCTCACCTCATAATCGATCTGGGTGCCGAACAGGAACATCTGCGCCATCGGCGCGATCATCACCCGGGCGCCGTCCTGCTCGACCACCTCGTCATTGGGATCGGCCTCGTCGACATAGTCCATGGTGTATTCCATGCCGGCGCAGCCGCCCTTTTTCACACCGATGCGCAGCCCGGCATGGCCGGCCTGCTGCATCAGCCTGGCGATCTGCGCCGCGGCGCGGGGGGTTATCGTCACGGCTTGCTTGCCGGGAATGCCAAACATGTGCGTCTCCTTCATGTTTAACCTAGTTGGCGCGTCCGCGCGGCTCAAGGGGGCGTTTGAAAAGGGATGGTGCGAAAAGGACCGCCCGATGTCCGGGCGGTCCGTTCGGGGCCCGGGACACCATGGGTACGCCGGGGGGATGGCGGTGCGATCACAGACCCGTTGCGGCGCGGCGATGGGCTGCTTGCCGCGCGATGGGATCACGCTGGCGCGCGCATGTGACGCCGGGCCGACAGTTCGGCAACGGTGGGGTCAAGGTTTCATGACAGCGGGCGGTTTTCTGTGGATAACCGCCCGGCCCACAGTCGGGCCTCACATGAATCCCAGTTCCAGCCGGGCCTCGTCGCTCATCATCTCCATGCCCCAGGGCGGCTCCCAGGTCAGGTCCACATCGACCTGCTTGACGCCGGGCACCGGTTCGATCGCCTCGACGATCCAGCCGGGCATGTCACCGGCCACCGGACAGCCGGGCGCGGTCAGGGTCATGATGATGTGAACCTCGTTCTGATCGTTGATCTCGATGGTATAGATCAGTCCGAGTTCATAGATGTTGACCGGGATTTCGGGGTCATAGACCGTCCGGCACGCCTCGACGATCTGCTCGTAGAGCGGGTGGTCGACGGTCGAGGGCGCGATCAGCGGCGCGCCTTCCAGCGGTTCGGGAGATTTGGTCATCAGAGCCTCGGTGTCTTTTCCTGAGCGATTATATAGGGAATGCCGGGCCGGGCGTCCAGAGGCAGCGTCCAGAGGGGGCGGCCTCAGCCGGGGCGTTTGCGCCGTGGCAGCGGGTTGGGGCGCACCTTGTGTTCAATTTCATCGTAGAGCTTGCCGACCAGATCCTTGCCGGTTGCGCGTTCGATCCCCTCGAACCCGGGCGAGGAGTTGACCTCCAGCACCTTGGGGCCGTCATCGCTGCGCAGCAGGTCGACCCCGGCCATGTTCAGCCCGAAGGCCCGGGCGGCGCGCACCGCGGCCTCGCGTTCGGGTCTGGAGATGCGGGCAACGGTGGCGGTGCCGCCCTGATGCAGGTTCGAGCGGAAGTCCCCCTCGGCGCCAGTGCGTTTCATCGCCGCCACCACCTTGCCGGCAATCACCAGGCAGCGCACGTCCTCGCCCGCGGCCTCCTTGACGAAATGCTGGACCAGAAAATTGGCGCGCAGCCCGCGAAAGGCCGAGATGACGGATTCGGCGGCCTTCTTGGTTTCCGCCAGCACCACGCCCTTGCCCTGTGTGCTTTCCAGCAGCTTGACGATCAGCGGCGCACCGCCGACCAGCCCGATCAGATTGCCGGTATCCTTGGGCGAGGCGGCAAAGGTGGTCGCAGGCATGCCGATCTTGTGGCGGGCCAGCACCTGATGCGCATGCAGCTTGTCGCGGCTGGCGGTGATGCCGGCGCTGCCGTTGACGCAATAGGTGCCGACGGTCTCGAACTGGCGGATCACCGCGGTGCCGTATTGGGTGACCGAGGCGCCGATGCGCGGGATCACCGCGTCGTAGCGCGGCAGTCGCTTGCCGTCGTAATGCACCTCGGGCGCAAGCGCGTTGATGGCCATATAACAGCGCGTGGTGTCGATCACCTCGACCGAGTGGCCGCGCGCCTCTCCGGCCTCGACCAGGCGGCGGGTGGAATAATTGTTCTCGCGGCTCAGGACGGCGATGCGCAGGGCCCGGTTGGGTGCGGACTGGCGCACCTGGATCGAATGGTAGACCTCATAGCTCAGTTCCGGCTGCAGATGCCGTTCGGTGGGCGAGATCGAGATATGGTCGGTCAACGCCTGCCGGCCCAGCAACATGCGCGAGGTCATGCTGGAACGGTCGGTCAGCGTGATTTCGATCGGCCAGGACTGGCCGGCCACCTCCAGCGTGGTGGAGATGACATAGCGCAATTCGGTCTCGCCGTTCGACGAGGTGACCTCGCGCCGGTCGGTGATCAGCGCCGAGCAGGGGATCGCCAGATCGCCGCGGCCGGGGATCGGATGGACAGAGAACCGCACCTTGGGCGCGGTCGAGGAGCCGAAAACCTCGATGTCATAGGCATGCAGCGCAGAGGTGCGCGCGCCGGTATCGACCTTGGCGCTGATCGCGGGCAGGCCGAGGGCGGGAAGCGAGATCCACTCTTCCCAGCCGAAGGTCAGAGGGCGGGGGGTGGTCGGGGAATCGGTCATGGCGTCGGGCCCTTTTCTGTCCTGCGCTGTGCGGCCTCCCTATCGGTTTGCCACTGTCACGCAAGGGGATTGTAGCGCAGGGGGGGCTTTGCGCAGGGGGCCGCGCGCCGGTGACGCGCCGGTGACGCGGTCAGGCGCACAGGCGGCGGACCCGGTCAAGGGCAAGATGGGTCAGGGCGGCGGCAGCGTAACACCCGGCGATGACGGTGGTCATGCCGGCGATGCCGGCCAGCCCCAGCACCGCCAGCATCAGCGGGGTGCCCAGCATGTTGCCCAGGTTGCCCATCTGTGCCAGCGCGCCATTGGCCAGCGCGCGGTGCTCGGCGCTGTCGTTGAGCTGGGCGATGGCGGTAAAGCTCGCCCCCTGAACCAGCCCCAGCGCGGCAAAGAGCAGGATGGCCGGCAGGGCGCTGTGCGGCGCCAGCGGCAGCCCCGGCGCCAGCGCGGCGGCCAGGGCAAAGCCCGCAATCACGACGCGGATCGCGCTCCAGCGGCGCAGCAGCGCCACCCCCAGCGTCATCGACACCGCGATGGCCCCGAGCGGGGCCAACGTGGCGGTCAGTGTGGCGGCGCGCACCGGCAGCAGAGGCGGCCAAACGGCGAGGACGGCGACGAAGGTCAGCGTGTAGAACAGCCAGCCCCAGGCCGGCGCGGCGAGGAAAGGCGAGCGATAGATCTCGACATGCCGGCGCAGCAGGGAGGGCAGGGTGAGCGGGGGCTCGGTCCGGGCCGCGCGTGCATTGGTGGGCGCATCGGCGGGTACCAGCCGGAGCAGCAGCAACGCCATAGCCGCCATCCACAGCCCATGGGCGGCGAACAGCGGCCCGGGGCCGAACCGCTGTGCCACCGGCACCCCCAGCAGCGCGGTCACCGCGAAGGCGACGCCGAAGAATGTGCCCCAGAGCGTCAGCGCGGCGGGGCGGAGACGGTCGGGCGCGACCTGTGCGATCAGCGTCGGCGCGGCGACGACGATGGCCAGATGGGTGCCCCCTTCGATTACCCGCAGGACCAGCATCGCCGGCAGCGGCGGCAGCAGGCTCTGGATCAGCGAGATCGCGGCGCCGACCGCCAGCGCGCCGATCAGCGTGCGGCGAAAGCCGGCACGCGCCACCAGCATCCCGGCCACCACCCCCAGGACCACGCCCACCAGGCTGAGCAGCGAGACCAGAAAGCCGAGCGTTGTGCCCGCCTCGGGATAGGCCCGCCCCAGCTGCGGCAGGATCACCGCCATCTTGGAAAACTGCCCGGCCGCGCCGAGGCCGGCGGCATAGAGCGCGAGAATGGCGATCCAGGGTGAGGCGGGGCGGGTCATGGCGGCTTTGGTGACCCGCGCCGGTGCGGAATGCAAGAGGCGGCGGACTGCGCAGGCTCAGGCCCTTGCCAGCGCGGCGCCTTTGCCGCAATACCGGCGCTGACACAGAAGGGCCCCGCGCGATGACGACACGATTTTCCTTTCAGCTAGGCGCCACCGACGGCAAGGCGCGCAGTGGCGTGATCGACACCCCGCGCGGGGCGATCCGCACGCCGGCCTTCATGCCGGTGGGCACGGCGGCGACGGTCAAGGCGATGATGCCGGAAAGCGTGGCGGCGACCGGGGCCGACATCCTGCTGGGCAATACCTATCACCTGATGCTGCGCCCCACCGCCGAGCGGATCGACCGGCTGGGCGGGCTGCACCGGTTCATGAACTGGTCAAAGCCGATCCTTACCGACAGCGGCGGCTTTCAGGTGATGAGCCTGGCGAGCCTGCGCAAGCTGACCGAGGAGGGGGTCACCTTCAAATCCCATATCGACGGCTCGAAACATCACCTCAGCCCGGAACGGTCGATGGAGATCCAGCGCCTTCTGGGCAGTGATATCGTGATGTGTTTCGACGAATGCCCGGCGCTGCCGGCCGACCGCGACCGCATCGCGGCCTCGATGCGCCTGTCGATGCGCTGGGCGGCGCGGTCGCGCGAGGCGTTTGGGGATCGTCCCGGCCATGCGCTCTTCGGCATCCAGCAGGGCGGGCTGGAGCGCGACATGCGCGAGGAAAGCGCCGAGGCGCTGAAGGCGATCGGCTTCGAGGGCTACGCCATCGGCGGGCTGGCGGTGGGCGAGGGGCAGGAGGCGATGTTCGAGTGCCTCGACTATGCGCCCGAGATGCTGCCGGTGGACCGGCCCCGTTACCTGATGGGCGTGGGCAAGCCCGACGATATCGTCGGCGCGGTCAAGCGCGGTGTGGACATGATGGATTGCGTGCTGCCATCGCGCTCGGGGCGCACCGGGCAGGTGTTCACCCGCCACGGGGTTCTGAACATCAAGAATGCGCGGCATCAGGACGATCCGCGGCCGCTGGACGAGCAATGTACCTGTCCTGCGTGCCGCAACTATTCGCGCGCCTATCTGCACCATGTGTTCCGCAGCCAGGAGATCATCTCGTCGATGCTGCTGACCTGGCACAACCTGCATTATTTCCAGGAGCTGATGCAGGGCATGCGCGAGGCCATCGGCGGCGGGCGGTTCGACGCCTGGGAGGCGGAGTTCCACGCGCAGCGGGCAGAGGGCGATATCGAACCGCTGTGACGACCTGCGCTGTCACGGCACCCGTTTGCGTTCGGTGGCGAACGGACTGAGGCCCAGCCAGTCCTGAATGCTGCGCGCGATGGCGGGGTCGCCGTCGAGCTCGATGTCGTCTGACGCGCCCGAAACCGTGGTCAACCCCATCCAGATTGCCGTCATGGTCCGCAGATCGGTGGTTACGTAGAGGTCGACCTCGAAACCGGGATGCGACTGGCACAGATCGACGGTGCCGTCGGCCTCGACCACCAGCCACCAGTCGCGTTTGGAGGCGGCAAGTTCGGGGTAACGGAACTGGACCACGACGCGCCGCTGGGGCAGGGGCGCGGGGGTCAGGCCGCGGCGCATGTCCCACATCAGCAGCGACGGATCCAGATTCTCCAGCGAGGGTTGCGATTCCACCCATTTCTGGCCCCAGAAACCGAACGCCTCGATCACCGGGCGCAGCTCGCGCCCGGCCTCGGTCAGCCGGTATTCCAGAACCTCCGGCTGATCCGGCACAGGGTGGCGGGTGACGATGCCGGCCGCTTCCAACTCGCGCAGGCGCTGCGACAGCAGGCTGGGCGACATCCGCGGCACCCCTCGGCGCAGATCGTTGAACCGGGTCGAACCGGCGACCAGCTCGCGCAGCAGCACCATGGTCCAGCGGGTGCAGAGCACCTCCGCCGCCATCGCCACCGGGCAGAACTGCCTGTATCCGGGCCTGTATCCCTGCTGGCTCATCCGCGGAATTCCCTTTCGATGGTGCGGCACCGTCCGCCGGTACAGTTCCTGTACTATCACGGCCGGGGCCTGCTGGATAGAATCGCGGCCATGGGACAGCGGCTGCGCCCCGACAGGGCCAGCATGCCGCATTGTTCCGTACCGGACCGGGAAACAGGAGAATGACAATGGAACGCAGTCTTTACGAACGCCTTGGCAGCGCCGCCGGGATCAAGGCGCTGGTCGCCGACGTCGTCGAGGCGCATATGAACAACCCGGTGATCCAGGCCAGGTTCCTGCCCTACCGGGACGACCCGGACAACCTGGCGGCCGTCTCGCAGCAGCTGTGCGATTTTTTCTGCGCCGGCAGCGGCGGGCCGGAGGCCTATACCGGGCGCGGCATGGTCGAGGCGCATCGCGGCATGAACATCAGCGCCGAGGAGTATCTGGCGGCCACCGATGACATCATGTCGACGCTGACCGCGCATGGCATCGACGAGCAGACCCGCAACGACGTCCTTGCCATCGCCTATGCGCTCAAGGGAGAGATCATGCGGGTCTGAGCGCCCCGGGCCGCGGTGGGCCGGGCTCAGAGCTCCAGCACCGGCCGCACCACCAGCCACATCGCCCCGGTGATCACCAGCGTGGCGATCAGGTTCAGCCAGACGCCGGCGCGGATCATGTCGCCCATGCGCAGCCCCTCGTAGCCGAAGACGATGGCGTTGGGCGGGGTGGCGACCGGCATCATGAAGGCCATCGACGAGGCCAGCGCGACCGGCACCATCAGCCATTCCACCGGCAGGCCCATGCCGGTGGCGACCGCGCCCAGGATGGGCAGAAAGGTGGCGGTGACGGCGGTGTTCGAGGTCACCTCGGTGATCATCAGGGTGACACCTGATACCGCCAGCACCAACAGCCAGAGCGGCACCTCGGCGAGACCTGAAAAACCTCCGCCGATCCAGCCCGCCAGCCCGGTCGCGTCGAATCCGGCGGCCAGCGCCAGCCCGCCGCCGAGCAGCAGCAGGATGCCCCAGGGCACGGTCCGGGTATGGGCCCAGTCGAGCAGGCGCGCGCCGCTGCCGTCGCCGGCGGGCAGGACAAAGACGGCGATGGCGGCGGCGATTGCGATGCCGGCATCGTCCAGCGGCAGGCCCAGCACGCCGCGGAACATCCAGCCTGCCGCGGCCAGCGCAAAGATGGCGGCGACGCGCCGCTCGGGCCGGCGCATGGGGCCGAGCGCGCGGCGCTCCTCGGCGATCACCGCATCGGCCCCCGCCGCGCCGAGGTCGCCGAAATGAAAAAGCACCCGCGTCAGCAGCAGATAGCAGATCGCCAGCATCACCGCCGCCACCGGCAGACCGACCAGCATCCATCGGCCAAAGCCCAGCTCGATCCCGTAGCCGGTCG
Organism: Antarcticimicrobium luteum; assembly: GCF_004358185.1. Lineage (GTDB taxonomy): Bacteria > Pseudomonadota > Alphaproteobacteria > Rhodobacterales > Rhodobacteraceae > Antarcticimicrobium > Antarcticimicrobium luteum. Next base: position 5,704 of record NZ_SMUV01000044.1, on the reverse strand, counting down.
CCAGAACGCTGGCCAGCAGCGCGTTGCCAGGGGTGCCGATCAGCGTGCCGACGCCGCCGATCGAGGCCGAGTAGGCCACCGACAGCATCAGCGCCACACCGAAGCGGCGCGCCGCCGCGGAATCGTCGCTGCGCGCGCCTGTAAGGTCGATCACCGGCAGCGCCACGGCGAACATCATCACTGTGCTGGCGGTGTTGGAGATCCACATCGACAGCGCCGCCGTGGCCAGCATGAAGCCCAGCAGGATGCGCCGCGGCGCCGCCCCCATCGCCGCGACGATGGCAAGCGCGATGCGCCGGTGCAGCCCGTGGGCCTGCATCGCCGCCGCGATCAGGAAGCCGCCGAGGAACAGAAAGATCAGCGGGGTGCCGTACTGGCCGGTGACCGTGGCGGCGGGCGCGATCCCCAGCGCTGGCATCAGCGGGATCGGCAGCAGCGCGGTGGCGGGCAGCGGGGCGGCCTGCCCGATCCACCAGATCACCATCCAGGCGGTCAGTCCGGTCAGATGCCAGGCCGGCGGCGCCAGTCCTGCGGGCGCGGGCGCCAGCCACACCGCCGCCATCACCGCCGGGCCGGCCAGCAGCGCCAGCGCGCGCAGCCGCCGCGCCGGTGTCCCGGCCTTGCTCTGAAGTCTGTCGGCCATCTGCCGCGCTCCTGCCTCGCTCTGCCTATGCCTGTATGTCCCTCCTATCAGTCCCCGCCCGCGCGAGCCATAGGGCCGGGACCGGCGCAGGCGCGGGGCGCGGGCCGCCCGGGGACGCAATGCGCGCTTGAAACCCCGGGGTATGTGCCCCAGATTACTAATCCGTAAGAGGAGACGCCCCGCGCTGCCTGATTCAGGGGCCGGACGTCTTGCCAAAAACAAGGACCGAGCATGCAAGAGCCCCTCAATTCCTCCTATCCCGTTCTGCCGCTGCGCGACATTGTGGTGTTTCCCCACATGATCGTGCCGCTTTTCGTGGGGCGGGAGAAATCCGTTCGGGCGCTGGAAGAGGTGATGGCGGACGACAAGCAGATCCTGCTGTCCAGCCAGATCGACCCGGCCGAGGACGATCCCGAGATCGACGGCATCTACAAGGCCGGCGTGCTGGCCAATGTGCTGCAACTGCTGAAACTGCCCGATGGCACCGTCAAGGTGCTGGTCGAGGGTCAGGCGCGGGTGCGCATCACCGAATTTCTGGACAACGAGTCCTTTTTCGAGGCGCGCGCCGAGTATCTGACCGAGATGCCGGGCGACATGACCACCACCGAGGCGCTGTTGCGCACTGTGGTCGATGAATTCGAGCGCTATGCCAAGGTGCGCAAGAATATCCCCGAAGAGGCGCTGGCGGCGGTTGGCGAAAGCACCGATCCGGCCAAGCTCGCCGATCTGATCGCCGGTCATCTGGGCATCGACGTGGACCGCAAGCAGGAACTGCTTGAAACCCTCTCGATCTCCGAGCGGCTGGAAAAGGTCTATGGGCTGATGCAGGGCGAGATGAGCGTTCTGCAGGTCGAGAAGAAGATCAAGACCCGGGTCAAATCCCAGATGGAGAAGACCCAGCGCGAATATTATCTGAATGAGCAGATGAAGGCCATTCAGAAGGAGTTGGGCGACGGCGAAGAGGGCGAGGGCGAGATTGCCGAGCTTGAGACGCGCATCGCCGAGACCAAGCTGTCCAAGGAGGCCCGCGAAAAGGCCGAGGGCGAGCTGAAAAAGCTCAAGAACATGTCGCCGATGTCGGCCGAGGCCACCGTTGTGCGCAACTATCTCGACTGGATGCTGTCGATCCCGTGGGGCACCAGATCCCGGGTGAAAAAGGATCTCAGCCGCGCGCAGGACATCCTCGATCACGACCACTACGGCCTTGAGAAGGTCAAGGAGCGGATTGTCGAATATCTCGCGGTGCAGCAGCGTTCGAAAAAGCTCAAGGGCCCGATCATGTGCCTGGTCGGCCCTCCGGGCGTCGGCAAGACCTCGCTGGGCAAGTCGGTGGCGCGCGCCACCGGGCGCGAGTTCATTCGAATCAGCCTTGGCGGGGTGCGCGACGAGAGCGAGATCCGCGGTCACCGCCGGACCTATATCGGCTCGATGCCCGGCAAGATCATTCAGGCGCTGAAAAAGGCCAAGACCACCAATCCGCTGATCCTGCTCGACGAGATCGACAAGATGGGCCAGGATTTCCGCGGCGATCCTGCCTCGGCGATGCTGGAGGTGCTGGACCCGGAACAGAACTCGTCCTTCGTGGACCACTATCTGGAGGTGGAATACGATCTGTCGGACGTGATGTTCCTGACCACCTCGAACAGCTACAACATGCCCGGGCCGCTGCTCGACCGGATGGAGATCATCCCGCTGGCAGGCTATACCGAGGATGAAAAGCACGAGATCGCCAAGGCCCATCTGGTGCCGAAGCAGATCAAGAACCACGGGCTCAAGGCCAAGGAGTTCGATCTGACCGATGACGCGCTGACGGGGATCATCCGCACCTACACCCGCGAGGCGGGGGTGCGGAACCTGGAGCGCGAGATCGCCAAGATCTGCCGCAAGGCGCTGACCCGGATCATCCGCAAAGAGGCCGAGAGCGTCACCGTGACAGGCGACAATCTCGACGAATTCCTCGGCGTGCAGAAGTATCGCTATGGCCTGGCCGAGAAGGAGGATCAGGTCGGCGTGGTCACCGGGCTGGCCTATACCAGCGTCGGCGGCGAGCTGCTGTCGATCGAGGCGCTGCGCCTGCCCGGCAAGGGCCGGATGAAGACCACCGGCAAGCTGGGCGAGGTGATGAAGGAATCGATCGAGGCGGCCTCGTCCTATGTCCGTTCGGTCAGCCCGCAGCTCGGCATCAAGCCGCCGCGTTTCGACCGCTGGGACATCCACGTGCACGTGCCTGACGGCGCCACCCCCAAGGACGGCCCCTCGGCCGGCCTGGCGATGGTCACGGCGATCGTGTCGGTGCTGACCCAGATCCCGGTGCGCAAGGACATCGCCATGACCGGCGAGGTCACCCTGCGCGGCAATGCCACCGCCATCGGCGGGCTGAAGGAGAAACTGCTGGCGGCCCTGCGCGGCGGCATCAAGACGGTGCTGATCCCGGAAGAGAACGAAAAGGATCTGCCGGAGATCCCGGACAACGTGAAGGAGGGGCTGGAGATCATCCCGGTCAGCCACGTGTCGGAGGTGCTGAAACTGGCGCTGGTGCATCAGCCCGAGCCGGTGGAATGGGACGAGGCGGCCGAGGAAGAGGCCGCTGCAGCCCGCGCCGCACTACGGCCCGAGGATGGGGTCGGCGCGACCGCGCACTGAGCAGCCTTGCAGGCTTTGTGACGATGATCGGGGCGGACCTTCGGGTCCGCCCTTTGTCGTTGAAGGGCTCCGGCCTCGGTGCAGGGGGCTTTCGGAGCTGTCGGGGTGCGCCGCTTCTGGTCATGGCGCAGACGGGCGGCTAGGATGGCGGCAGGCAAACCGATGGCAGGGGGACAGTAAGATGACGGCACCCGAGAAACCCGCAACCACGGTATCGGCGGCAGCTCCGGCCAGGACCGCCCCGGACGTCGCCCCGCAGACCGCCCCGGCGGAACCGTCGCTGGTGCGCATATCCGAACCCGGCATGGCCCGCCCGGACCTGCGCAAGCAGGACTTGATCGCGGCGGTGCTGGAGCGCTGCGAGATCAAGAAGCGCGACGCCAAGCCGGTGATCGAGGCGATGCTCGCCGTGCTGGGCGAGGCGCTGGCCGAGGGGCGCGGGCTGAACCTGGCGCCGATGGGCAAACTCCGCATCAACCGGATCGAGGAAAAGAACGGACGCCGCATCGTCGTCTGCAAGCTGCGCCAGGGCCGGCTACCGGACACCGCCGGCGACCCGGACGAATAGCCCGGAACGCGGCAGGACCCCCCCGGATCGCAGGATCCATACCCGATGCCCGCGGCGCAGGCACGAGCCGCGATATTCTGCCCGATAGGGGCTTGCACGTGGCGGAAAGCTTGTATAAATCCCGCTCGCACGGGTGATTAGCTCAGTGGTAGAGCGCTTCGTTCACATCGAAGATGTCAGGAGTTCGAATCTCTTATCACCCACCATTTTCCCTGTCCGTTGCCATGTCCCCGCAGAGCGTCCCGGGGAGAGTCTGATCTCGGAAAATGCGGTGCGCCGGATGGCTTGCCTCGCCCGCCGGGAATGGATAAGCACGGCGCCAGGGGTGATTAGCTCAGTTGGTAGAGCGCTTCGTTTACACCGAAGATGTCGGGAGTTCGAGTCTCTCATCACCCACCAATAATTTTAAAGACTTACGGTGATTTTGCGAAGTGCTCCTTGGTTCACTGAACCTAGAGAACCACTTTTCGAGGCTCATCGAAGTCAAGAATCTCTGCCGCATCAGCCATGTGGTCAGGCATGAACCTGGCATAAGTCTTGTAGGTGATCGCCGTGTTCGAGTGCCCGAGGTACTGCGAAACCTTCTCGATGGGCTGACCGGCGGCCAGCATTCGCACCGCGACCGAATGCCGGATCTGGTGAATGTTCGCCTGACCGATCTTGGCCCTGTCCAGCGCCGCGCTGTAACCCTTGCGGATAGACTTGACGCGGCCCCCGGCCCACTCGATCACATAGACAGTCAGCCGCGCGCGATATGCCGTTTCCAGCGCTGCGCGAGCCATGCGGTTCATCGGCACGACCGCGCGCCCTTTGCGCGTCACGCCGTCCGGCAAACGCAAATCTATCCCGCCGCGCTCGAAGTCGATCCTGTCCCATGTGAGGTCCAGCACCGCGCTCACCCGCGCGCCGGTGGCCAGCAGGAGGACCACGGCGAGCCGGATGTGGGGCGCATGGCACCCATCCAGCAGGGCGCGCACCTGTGCGTCGCTGAGCGGGCGCACGTCGCTGTCCGGTTTTGGCGGCAGCTCGATCGGCGGCACATGGTCGATCAGGTTGTGCTTGCGAGCCCAGCGAAGGGCGCTGCGCAGATGCCCGAGCTCGGTATGTACGCTGCCGATCTTCCGGCCTGCCGCGATGCGGTCAGAGAGGTAGTCCCGGCAATCCCTGATCGTGATCTGGTCCGGCCGCAGTGCGCCGAAATGGCAGGATCGCGCGGCCTGTATAGCTCATTGTCTTGGCCGTCGGCTTGGTGCCGAGGTGATCGATGTAGGAGGCCCATATCTGGCCTACAGTGAGCCGCCCGCGCGGGGCGGTCTCTTTCAGGTATCTGTCGCGGCCTTCGGCCTCTGCCTGCGCTCTGGTGCGTGCCTCAAGCTGATAACGCTTTCGCTTTCCCGTCTCAGGATCTGGCCAGTAGACGCAGAAGCCGCCGCGCAGGCGTCCGATTGGGATGTCTGACATTCGTATTCCTCAGCGGCATCGGCTGGAATCCGGATCATGCGCCCGACGCGAAATCCGCGCAACTCCCTGCGGTGGACAAGCTGGCGCACCGTCTCGGCACTGCAATCCCAGCGCGCGGCCAGGCTGTCCGGGGTGAATGGTCTTGGGGTGTCATGCACCGCCATGGATCAGTCCTCCGTCTTGCTGATCTTGCCGGCACCCTGGTGCACGGTCTCCTGCCCGCTGTTCGCGGCCCCCGCTCATTGTTACGATGGCTGCGGTGATGCTCGATGTGTTTCCGGTGCTCATGCCACAGCCTCCTTGCCCATCGCCCATCCGCCCCATTGGTCCGCCATGGCGGCGGCGATGCCGGGAAATGTCTTGCTGCGCTGTTTCCAGCGCTCGGGGCC
>NZ_SMUV01000050.1 GCF_004358185.1 Antarcticimicrobium luteum | reverse complement strand
CTGCGCCGCGCGCTCGAGGCGTGAGGCCGCCGGGCGGCGGCGGGCCAGCCCGCGGCCGCCGCGGCGCGGCCCGTCCGCGCCGGAACGATGGGCACAGCGGCGGTCAAAGCGACGGGGAATCCCCACAGTTGGCCTCTGCCTGTGGCCGGGGGCCTTGACGCCCCGTGCTTTCCAGCAGAGAAATCCATAAAAAATCTTGTGCCGCAGGGGCAAACGGCTAGTGTGCTCCTCCCGGCAGATGCGGAGGGTGAGGGATTATGAAGATCAGCATTGAGCGCGGAACGCTTCTCAAGGCCGTGGCGCAAGCCCAGTCCGTGGTCGAGCGCCGCAACACGATCCCGATCCTGGCCAATGTGCTGATCGAGGCCGAAGGCGACCAGGTGCAGTTTCGCGCCACCGATCTGGATGTGGAGGTGGTCGACAAGGCCCCCGCCCAGGTCGAGCGCGCCGGCGCCACCACGGTGGCGGCGACCACTTTGCACGAAATCGTCCGAAAGCTCCCCGACGGGGCGCTGGTGACGCTCACCGCCGACAATGCGGCGGGCCGGCTGACGGTCGAGGCCGGGCGCTCGAACTTTTCGCTGGCGACCCTGCCGAAGGAAGATTTCCCGGTCATGGCCTCGTCGGAATACCAGTCGAATTTCTCGGCCCCCGCTGCGGTGCTGCGCCGGCTGTTCGACAAGTCGAAATTCGCCATCTCGACTGAAGAGACCCGCTATTACCTCAACGGCGTCTACATGCACGTCGCCGACGGCGAGACCGGCAAGGTGCTGCGCTGCGTGGCCACCGACGGGCACCGTCTGGCGCGCATCGACGCTGACCTGCCCGGCGGCGCCGAGGACATGCCCGGCGTCATCGTGCCGCGCAAGACCGTGGGCGAACTGCGCAAGCTGCTGGAAGACGACGACATGCAGATCGCCGTCTCGGTCAGCGAGACCAAGGTGCGCTTTGCCACGCCCGACATCACCCTGACCTCCAAGGTGATCGACGGCACCTTCCCCGATTATTCGCGCGTGATCCCGCAGAACAACACCCGCCGGATGGAGGTGGACGCCGCCGATTTCGCCAAGGCGGTCGACCGCGTCGCCACCGTTAGCTCGGAACGCTCGCGCGCGGTCAAGATGCAGCTCGATCAGGACCGGCTGGTGCTTTCGGTCAATGCCCCCGACAGCGGCGCCGCCGAGGAGGAGCTGGCCGTCGCCTATGACGACGAGCGGCTTGAGATCGGCTTCAACGCCAAATATCTGCTGGAGATCGCCAGCCAGGTGGACCGCGAAAACGCGGTGTTCATGTTCAACTCTTCCGGAGATCCGACCCTGATGCGCGAAGGCAACGACCAGAGCGCGGTCTATGTGGTCATGCCGATGCGCGTGTGATCGGCCACGCCGACGCCCCCGGCGGGAGTATTTTCAAACAGAAGAAGGGGACGTCATGTCCCTGGCCCTGACCGAGCTGACCCTGTCGCATTTCCGTTCGCACCGGCGCGCGCATCTGCTGGGCGACGGGCGGCCGGTTGCCATCTATGGGCCCAACGGCGCCGGCAAGACCAATATCCTTGAGGCGGTGTCGCTGTTCTCGCCGGGACGGGGCCTGCGCCGCGCCACCGCCGAAGAGATGGCCCGCCGGCCAGAAAGCCTGGGCTGGAAGCTGACCGGGCTGCTGCGCGTGAACGGCCGGACCCATGAGATCGAGACATGGTCCGAGAACGGCGGCGCGCGGCTGGTGCGGATCGACGGGAAACCCGCGACCCAGATCGACCTGGGGCGCATCGCCCGGGTTGTCTGGCTGGTGCCGTCGATGGACCGGCTGTGGACCGAGGGGGCCGAGGGGCGACGGCGGTTCCTCGACCGCATGGTGATGAGCTTCGATCCCGCCCATGCGGAGGCGTCGCTGACCTATGAAAAGGCCATGCGCGAGCGTAACCGCCTGCTCAGGGACCAGGTGCGCGATGCCCATTGGTACTCCGCGCTGGAGCGGCAGATGGCCGGGGCCGGGCATCGTTTGCATCAGGCGCGGCAGGCGGCGCTGGCCGCGCTTCTGGAGGCTCAGGCCGGGGCCGAGACCGCCTTTCCCGCCGCCGATCTGGAGCTGATTCAATCCGAAGGCGACATGCCCGAGGGCGAGGAGGCGCTGCGCGCGGCGCTGGCCGCGAGCCGCCCGCGCGACCTGATCGCCGGGCGGACGCTGGTCGGGCCACACCGCGCCGATCTCCGCGCCGTCTATGCCGCCAAGGGGGTGCCGGCCAGGGATTGCTCGACCGGCGAGCAAAAGGCGTTGCTGGTGTCGCTGATCCTGGCCAACGCCCGGGCGCTGGCGGCCCGCGACGGCACCGCGCCGATCCTTCTGCTGGATGAGGTGGCGGCGCATCTGGACGCCGGGCGGCGGGCGGCGCTGTTCGACGAGATTTGCGCGCTGGGCACCCAGGCCTGGATGACCGGGACGGGTCCGGAACTGTTTTTCGAACTGCGCGGGCGGGCGCAATATGTGGAAGTGACCGAGGAAGACGGCGTGAGTCTCATCGCGCAGAAGGAGGCCCCATGACACCGCAACGCGTGACCCTGATTACCCTGGGTGTGGACGATCTGGAGCGCTCGAAGGCGTTTTACGCAGCCCTTGGCTGGACCCCGGCACAGGTGCAGGAAGGGATCGTGTTCTATCAGCTCAGCGGGCAGGTTCTGGGCCTCTTCGGCCGTGTCGCGCTGGCCACGGATCAGGGAAGGCCGGGTGCAAAACTGGGCACAGGGGCGGTGACTCTGGCGCAGAATTTCGCCAGCGAGGCAGAGGTGGACGCGGCGTTCGAGATCGCCGCCGCTGCTGGCGCAGCGGTGCTGAAACGGCCCGAAAAGGTGTTCTGGGGCGGCTATTCGGGGTATTTCGCCGACCCCGACGGCCATGTCTGGGAACTGGCGATGAACCCGTTCTGGCCGCTGGACGAGGACGGATCGCTCACCCTGCCGGAGGCGGAATGACACTCTCTCTGGGCGATATGGCGCTTTATGCGGGGGCGCTGTTCATTCTGTTCATCACCCCCGGTCCGGTCTGGCTGGCGGTGATGGCGCGGGCGGTCTCGGGCGGGTTCGTCTCGGCCTGGCCGCTGGCCCTGGGCGTGGCCGCCGGAGATGTGGTCTGGGCGCTGCTGGCAATTCTCGGGGTCAGCTGGGTGGTGGCGGAATACGACGGCGTTCTGACCGTGATGCGCTGGCTGGCCTGCGCGGTGTTCCTCTACATGGGCTGGTCCACGATCCGCCGCGCCACCGCGGTGGTCGCCGCCGACCGGCGGCTGACCCGGCCGGGGCGCTGGGCGGGATTCATGGCCGGCGTTGCCGCGATCTTGGGCAACCCCAAGGCGATCCTGTTCTACATGGGGGTGTTGCCGGGCTTTTTCGACCTGCGCGCGGTCACCGGCCCGGACATCGCCGTGATCGCGGTTCTGTCGGCGGTTGTGCCCTTTGCCGGCAATCTCAGCTTTGCCCTGGTGGTGGACCGGATGCGGCGGGCGCTCGCCGCGCCGGCGGCGCTGCGCCGGCTCAATCTGGCGGCAGGCGGCCTGCTGATCTGCGTCGGTCTGATCCTGCCCTTTACCTGACACAAAATATGGGGTGAGGACGTGACAATCCCCCCCAGTAAACGTATAAAATCACAAAAATATAAAGGAACTTCGCGATGGCCGAAGGCAATCAGGTGCCGGCCGAATATGGCGCCGAATCCATCAAGGTTCTCAAGGGGTTGGATGCTGTCCGTAAGCGCCCCGGCATGTATATCGGCGATACCGATGACGGCTCGGGCCTGCACCACATGGTCTATGAGGTGGTCGACAACGGTATCGACGAGGCCCTGGCCGGTCACGCCGATCACGTATCGGTCAGGATCAACGCCGATTCCAGCGTCTCGGTCTTCGACAACGGCCGTGGCATCCCGGTGGACATTCACCGCGAAGAGGGGGTCTCGGCGGCCGAGGTGATCATGACCCAGCTGCACGCGGGCGGCAAATTCGACAGCAACTCCTACAAGGTGTCCGGCGGTTTGCACGGGGTCGGCGTGTCGGTGGTGAACGCGCTGTCGGTGTGGCTGGAACTGCGGATCTGGCGCGCCGGCAAGGAGCATTTCGCGCGCTTCGAGCATGGCGACTGCACCGAGCATCTGAGGGTCGTGGGCGATTGCGGCGACCGCACCGGGACCGAGGTGCGCTTTCTCGCCTCGACCGACACGTTTTCAAACCTCGATTATTCGTTCGAGACGCTGGAAAAGCGCCTGCGCGAGCTGGCCTTTCTGAATTCCGGCGTTCGCATCCTGCTCGAGGACGAGCGCCCGGCAGAACCGCTGAAATCCGAGCTGTTCTATGAGGGCGGCGTTAAGGAATTCGTCAAGTATCTCGACCGCCACAAGAGCGGGATGATGCCCGAGCCGATCTATATCACCGGCGAGCGGGACGATATCGGGATCGAGGTCGCGATGTGGTGGAACGACAGCTATCACGAGAACGTGCTGCCCTTTACCAACAACATCCCGCAGCGCGACGGCGGCACCCATATGGCGGGCTTTCGCGGCGCGCTGACCCGGACCCTGACCAAATACGCGCAGGAAAGCGGCATCGCCAAGAAGGAAAAGATCAACTTTACCGGCGACGATGCCCGCGAGGGGCTGACCTGCGTGCTGTCGGTCAAGGTGCCGGATCCGAAATTCTCCAGCCAGACCAAGGACAAGCTGGTCAGCTCCGAGGTGCGCCCGGCGGTCGAGAATCTGGTCAGCGAAAAGCTTGGCGAATGGTTCGGGGAACACCCGAACGAGGCCAAGATCATCGTCGGCAAGATCGTCGAGGCCGCGCTGGCGCGCGAGGCGGCCCGCAAGGCGCGGGAACTGACCCGGCGCAAGACGGCGATGGACGTGAATTTCCTGGCCGGCAAGCTCAAGGACTGCTCGGAAAAGGATCCGTCAAAGACCGAACTGTTCCTGGTCGAGGGCGACAGTGCCGGCGGCTCGGCCCAGACCGGCCGCGACCGGCGCACCCAGGCGATCCTGCCGCTGCGCGGCAAGATCCTGAACGTGGAACGGGCGCGGTTCGACAAGATGCTCGGCTCGCAGGAGATCGGCAACCTGGTGATGGCGCTGGGCACCGGCATCGGCCGGGACGAGTTCAACATCGCCAAGCTGCGCTACCACAAGATCGTCATCATGACCGACGCCGACGTGGACGGCGCACATATCCGGACGCTCCTGCTGACCTTCTTCTTCCGGCAGATGCCGGAACTGATCGAAGGCGGGTATTTGTACATTGCGCAGCCGCCTTTGTACAAAGTCGCGCGCGGCAAGTCCGAGGTCTATCTCAAGGACCAGGCGGCACTGGACGAGTATCTGATCGAGATGGGGATCGACGGCGCGGTGCTGCGGCTTGGCACCGGCGAAGAGATCGTCAGCCACGACCTGAAGCGGGTGGTGGAGGAGGCGCGGCAGCTGCGCCGGGTGCTCGATGCCTTCCCGACCCATTACCCGCGCCATATTCTGGAACAGGCGGCGATCGCCGGCGCCTTTGTGCCCGGCGCGGTGGAGGCCGACCTGCAGGGCGTCGCCGACCGGGTGGCTGCGCGGCTGGATCTGATCGCGCTGGAATACGAGAAGGGCTGGCAGGGCCGGATCACCCAGGACAAGGGCATCCGCCTGGCGCGCATTCTGCGCGGCGTCGAAGAGGTGCGCACGCTGGACGGTCCGATGCTGCGCTCGGGCGAGGCGCGCCGCACCGGCACCCTGACCCAGTCTCTGCAAGAGGTCTATGGCACCGCCGCGCAACTGGTGCGCAAGGACCGCTCGCAGATCATCTACGGCCCGCTGGGGCTGCTTAAGGCGATCCTGGACGAGGGCGAGAAGGGGCTGACGCTGCAACGCTACAAGGGTCTGGGTGAGATGAACCCGGAACAGCTGTGGGAAACCACGCTGGACCCCGATGCGCGCACGCTGCTGCAGGTCAAGGTCGACGATCTGGCCGAGGCCGACGACCTGTTTACCAAGCTGATGGGCGATGTGGTCGAACCGCGCCGCGAGTTCATCCAGAAAAACGCGCTGAGCGTCGAGAATCTGGATTTCTGACCCCTGCGCATGGGGCGCGCGGGGGCCGGCTCGGGCCGGTCGCGCGCGTCCCTCGAATGCGGGAGGAAAGGAACGACACGGGTGGGGTGGGGCGAGTTTGCCGCCGCCCCGCGGTCTTTCTGCTGAGCCATTCGGTTCTGCTGCGCCCGGCGATCAAGGGGGCGCGGCTACCACGGGATGTCCCTGCCTGCCCAGTCGAAAAAGCCGCCCGATTGCGCGGGCGTCAATCCGTCGATCACCCGCAAAAGCTGTTCCGCCGCCACCTCCGGCGTCACCGTGGGATGGTCGCCGGCAAAGTCCCGGGTGAGGGGCGTTTCCACCGTGCCCGGATGCAGGCAGACCGCGCAGGCCTGCGGGTGGCTGCGGGCCAGTTCGATCGCGGCGCCGTGGATCAGCTGGTTCAGCGCCGCCTTCGAGGCGCGATAGCTGTGCCAGCCGCCGAGCCGGTTGTCGCCGATCGAGCCGACCCGCGCCGAGAGCGCGGCAAAGACCGACGGGCGGTCGCGCGGGATCAGCCGCAGGGCGTGTTTCAGCACCAGCATCGGGCCGATGGCGTTGACCGCGTAGCTTGCCGTCAGCGCCTGCGCCGTGACCTGGCGCAGCGCCTTTTCAGGCGGGTGCCCGTCGGCGGCCAGAACGCCGGTGGCGACCAGGATCAGATCCTGCGGCGCGGAAAGGCGGCCCAAGACCCGTTCGACCGAGGCCTCGTCGGTGAGGTCGAGTCCGTCCACGCGCCGCGACAGCCGGGTGACAGCGGTGCCGCGCGCCTCCAGCGGGCCGGCGAGCGCGCCGCCGATACCGCCCGAGGCGCCGATGATGACAGCGGTCTGCATGACCCCCAGCTATGGCGCGGCGGCCCGGAGTCAAATGCGGTGTCAAATACGGTATTCGGTGGTGCACAAAGCCTCTGGGCAATTCGCCGGGCGCGGTCTAGCGTGCCGCCATGAGCGACAGCGCGGATATTCACGACAGCCGCTATTCCTGGCTGCGACTTGGCGTCACCATGGCGATTGCCATGGTGGCCAATGTGGGCATGTGGGCGATCATCGTGATCATGCCCGCGGTCGAGGCGGAATTCGGCGCGGGCCGGGCCGAGGCCTCGCTGCCCTATACGCTGACCATGGTCGGGTTCGGGGTGGGCAACCTGTTGATCGGGCGGCTGCTGGACCGGTTCGGCGTGACGCTGGCGCTGATCGGGGCGGCGGCGCTGATCGCGGCGGGCTTTTCCCTTTCGACACTGATGCCGACGATCCCGACGCTGGCGGCGACGCATCTGCTGCTTGGACTGGGCACGGCGGTGGGGTTCGGGCCGCTGATCGCCGATATTTCACACTGGTTCATCCGCCGGCGGGGCATCGCGGTGGCGCTGGTGGCCAGCGGCAATTACCTGTCCGGCGCGCTCTGGCCGACGCTACTGGCCGGAATGCTGGCCGGCAGTGGCTGGCGCATGGTCTATCTGACCCTGGCGGTGGTGGCGCTGGCGGTGGTGATCCCGCTGTCGCTGCTGCTGCGGCGGCGCGTCCCGCTCGAGGCGCAGGCCCATGCCGAGGCCGCCTCGGCGCTGGCGGCGCGCTCTGCCGGTCTGTCGCCGCGGGCGCTGCAACTGCTGCTGGGGCTGGCCGGGATCGCCTGTTGCGTGGCGATGTCGATGCCGCAGGTGCATATCGTCGCCTATTGCGTCGGCCTCGGCTATGGGCCCGCCGTGGGCGCCGAGATGCTGTCGCTGATGCTGCTGGGCGGCGTGGCAAGCCGGATCGTCTCGGGCCTGGTCGCCGACCGGCTGGGCGGGGTCAAGACGCTGCTGGCCGGCTCGATCCTGCAATGCGTCGCGCTGATGCTCTACCTGCCCTATGACGCGATGATGCCGCTTTACGTGGTCAGCATGGTGTTTGGCCTCAGCCAGGGCGGCATCGTGCCCTCTTATGCGTTGGTTGTGCGCGAGTACATGCCCGCGCGCGAGGCCGGCGCGCGGGTCGGTTTCGTGATGATGATGACGATTCTGGGCATGGCGCTGGGCGGCTGGATGTCGGGCTGGATCTATGACCTGAGCGGCAGCTATCAACTGGCGTTCCTGAACGGGATCGGCTGGAATATGGTCAACATCGTGATCATCGGCACGCTGCTGTTGCGGTCACGACCGCGCGCGCCCCGCACCCCGGACGGGGCGCTGGCCTGAGCCGCCCCCGGATCGGGGAGGTTCGGGCGCAAATCGTACAAAACGGGACGGGCGTGGGTGTCTATTCCGCCGCCAGATGCCTTTCGCCGCGGGCGCGGGCCAGGGCGATCTGTTTCTGCCGCTCGCGGAAGCGGGCCTTGTCCGCCTCCGAGGTCTCGTCGATGCACAGATGGCAGGAGACGCCGGCCTCGTACTCCGGGCGCGCCTTGTCCTGTGGCAGGATCGGGCGGCGGCAGCCATGGCACAACTCGTGCGGGCCCTCTTTCAACCCGTGGCCGACCGAGACGCGGTTGTCGAAGACGAAACATTCGCCCTGCCAGCTGCTGTCCTCTGCCGGCACCTCCTCGAGATAGCGCAGGATGCCGCCCTTGAGGTGATAGACCTCGTCGATGCCCTGACCGAGCAGGAAGTTGGTGGATTTCTCGCAGCGGATGCCGCCAGTGCAGAACATGGCGATCCGCTTGTTGTGGAACCGCTCCTTGTTGGCCTCCCACCAGGCGGGAAAATCGCGGAAGCTGTCGGTCTCCGGGTCCACCGCGCCCTCGAAAGTGCCGATGGCGACCTCGTAATCGTTGCGGGTGTCGATCACCGCCACATCGGGGCTGCGGATCAGGTCGTTCCAGTCCTGCGGCTCGACGTAATGGCCGACGCGGGCGCGCGGATCGACGTCCGGCTGGCCCATGGTGACGATCTCCTGCTTCAGCCGTACCTTCATGCGGGCGAAGGGGGGATGATCGCTGGTGGCCTCTTTCCATTCCAGATCGGCGCAGCCGGGCAGGGCGCGGATATGCGCCAGCACCGCGTCGATGCCGGCGCGGGGGCCGGCGATGGTGCCGTTGATCCCCTCGCGCGCCAGCAGCAGGGTGCCGCGCACGTTCTGGGCCAGGCAAAGCGCCAGCAGCGCGGGTTTCAGCGCGGTGGGATCCGGGAAACGGGTGAAGTGGTAGAGTGCGGCAATCGTGTACATGGGCGGCATTTACGCCTTGGGGGCCGTTCCGGCAAGAGGACAGGGGCGCGCAGGGGGGCGGGGCTTGCGCGGCGGCCGTCGGCCTTGATTCCGCGCAGGGGTTTCGCTCGGAGGACCGCCTCGGTCCGGTGGGAAGGGGTCTACCCCTGCACCCCCGGCAATACCGGCACCCGTTTGGCCAACGGCGTATCGGCCTGGCCTTCGGGGTAGAGTCCTGCCAGCGGGTTCCCCGACAGCAGATCGGGATTGCCCTCCAGGAAATCCTCGACACTGCCGCCGCCGTCCTCCATCCGCTGCGCGATCAGGCTGACAAAGGCAAAGGTCACCGTGGCGTTGAATTTCTCCGGCACCCCGGCATTGCCCGCCAGCCGTTGCAACCCGCACGCGATGCGGGCCAGCGCATCATAGAAATCATCCTGTTTCAGCGCGGCGACCGTCACCCCAACATGATCGCGGTGGGAAAACGCCGCCGGGTCGAGCGTGCCGGCGTCCAGCGCCGCAAGCATTCGGTCGTAAGGATCGCTCATTCGCCGTCCTCCCGCAGCTTGTGGCTGTCGCCGGCTGTCAGGTCGAAGTCATAGACCTGTTTCAGCATTGCGATCTTTTCCAGCGTGGCGGCGGAAAACGGCGCCTTGCCCTCGAAGGCGTGCAGCGCCATGCCCTCGATCAGATCGGCGGTCGACATGTCCAGATGCTCTGCCAGCGCTTTCAGCACCTTGAGCAGGCGTTTTTCAAGCCGCAGCCCGGTTTGTACGCGTTCGATTCGTTTCATGTTGCGATATATATACCTTGGTACCAAAATAGCAATTGCATCGCTTGACCACCGGGCGGGCGGTTCTTACCAATTTGCCAAAGGAAGGATTGCCCATGACCCATGCCCTGATCGTGATCGACGTCCAGACCGATTTCTGCCCCGGCGGCGCGCTGGCGGTGCCCGACGGCGATACCGTGGTGGATCCGATCAACGCGATGATGCCCGAATTCGACGCGGTGATCCTGACGCAGGACTGGCATCCGGCGGGCCATTCCTCTTTCGCCTCGTCGCATCCGGGCAAGGCGCCGTTCGAGATGACCGAGATGCCCTATGGGCCGCAGGTGCTCTGGCCCGATCATTGCGTGCAGGGCACGAGGGGGGCGGCGTTTCACCCCCGCCTGCGCACCGACGGCGACCTGATCCTGCGCAAGGGGTTCCGCCCGGCGATCGACAGCTATTCGGCGTTTTTCGAGAATGATCAGAGCACGCCCACCGGGCTTGAGGGATATCTGCGCAGCCGCGGGATCGACCGTCTGACGCTGGCCGGGCTGGCCACCGATTTTTGCGTCCATTTCTCGGCGGTGGATGCCGCGCGGCTGGGGTTTGAGGTGACCGTCCGGCTGGATGCCTGCCGCGCCATCGACCTTGACGGCTCGCTGCAGGCGGCGCTGCAAGCGATGGAAAAGGCCGGTGTCGCCCTGACCTGAAGAGTTTATTAACGACCGGGTGGCTAACTGAACCGAAGACAGGTTCAGCCATCAGGAATATGCCTATGCCGAATTGGGTTATGGGGCCCGGCGATCCAATTTCGGAATTCGAGGTGCGCAACAGCAAGTCCGGCCTGCTGCGGCGCCATGCGCGCGGCCGGGTCAAGAATTTCGGCAGCCGCCAGATCATGACCGTCGTGGGCGGGCTGTTCCTGTGGATGATGAACGGGCCGCAGGCCGGCTTTGCCGCGATGCTGATCGCGCTGCTCGGCGAGGCGGTGGATTGCCTCTATCTGCGCAGTGTCGGACGGCGGCTGAACGAGGGCGAGTCGCTGGAGCGCGTCTATGCCGTCAGCGCGGCGACCGGCGCGTTTCAGGCGATCACCATCTCGATCTGCATCGGTCTGGCGTGGTTCGGGGAAACCACCAGCGCCTCGCCGCTTTTCGCGGTCGCCTTTCTGGCCGGCGCGGCGATCAACGCGGGGCTGGTGCTGCCCTATCACCCGGCGGCAGGAACGATCCGGCTGGCGATCTACGCCGGGGTGGCCATTGGCCTGTTCGTGCTGTCCGGCATCCTTTACGGCCCGCCCGATACAAGGTTCTCGATGAACGCAGCCGGCACGCTGATGCTGGGATTCATGGTGTTCGCCTTTCTCGATTATGTCATCGCCGGGTTTCACCGGAACAGACGGTCCACCCGCGCGGTGATCGAGAAAAGCGCCGAACTGGAAGAGGCCAACCGGAAGCTCGCGCAGCGGCAGAAAGAGGCGCACCGGCTGTCGCTGGTGGCCCGCAACGCCAATGACAGCGTTCTGCTGCTGGATCGGAGCGGCAATATCACATGGGTCAATGACGCCTTTACCCGGATAACCGGCTATACGCCGGACGAGGCCATCGGGCGGCTGCCAGGCGATCTTCTGAACGGCCCGGAGACCGACCCAAAGACCATCGCGGTGCTGAGCGATGCTGTCGCGCTCGGTGTGCCGTTTCGCGGCGAAATCCAGAACCGGACCAAGACCGGTGAGGCGATCTGGATCGAGACCAACCAGGTCCCGGTGATCGACGAGGCCGGCGATGTGGACATGCTGATCGCCATCGAGCGGGACATTACCGCAACCAAGAAACACGAGAGTGAGATGGTCCAGGCGCGGCAGGCGGCCGAGGAGGGCGCGCGGGCCAAGTCGGACTTTCTCGCCACGATGAGCCATGAGATCCGCACGCCGATGAACGGGGTGGTCGGCATGGCCGACCTGCTGATCGAATCCGGGCTGTCGGCGGATCAGCGCGTCTATGCCAATACCATCCGCAACTCGGCCCAGGCGCTTTTGACGATCATCAACGACGTGCTGGACCTGTCACGGCTCGACGCCCGAAAGGTGCGGCTGGACCCGGTGGACTTCGATCTCAGATCCTGCCTGGAGGAGCCGGTTCGCCTGCTGCGCCCGCTGGCCGAGGAAAAGGGGCTGTGGCTGCGTTTTTATTTCGAGGGCGCGGGCGACGACCGTCTGCACGGCGATGACAGCCGGCTGCGGCAGATCCTGATCAACCTGATCGGCAACGCCGTCAAGTTCACCCTGAGCGGCGGTGTGACGGTGCGCGCAAGCATCGCAGGCGCCGGCACGGAGACCGCCGATCTTCTGATCGAGGTCGAGGATACCGGGATCGGCATCCCCGTGGACCAGCAGGAGCATATATTCGAGCGTTTCGCGCAGGCCGATGCCTCGACCACGCGGCAGTTCGGCGGAACCGGCCTGGGCCTGACCATTTCGCGGATGCTGATCGAAGAGATGGGCGGAACCATCGCGGTGCGATCGCAACCGGGCAGGGGATCGTGTTTCACCATCAGGCTGCACCTGCCCTGGGCCGAATACGGGCCCGACTGCGCCGCGGGCGAGGCCCGGATGCCGCGGGCCGGGGATATTGCCCTGCTGCAGGGCAAGCATGTGCTGGTGGCCGAGGATGCCGAGGTCAACCGCACCCTGATCCGCAAGTATCTGGACGGGCTTGACCTGAGGTTGAGCTTTGCCCACGACGGGCAGCAGGCGGTGGCCGAAACGCTGAAAACCCACCCCGACATCGTGTTGATGGACATGTCCATGCCGCGCCTCAACGGTATCGAGGCGACCCGCAGGATCCGCGCCGAGGCGGGGAAACAGCCGGTCATCATCGCGCTGACCGCGAATGCCTTCGACAGCGACAAAGAGGCCTGTCTCGGCGCCGGGATGGACGGGTTCCTGACCAAGCCGGTGCGCCGGGCCGAATTGCTGAGGGGCATGCTGGCCTGCACAGCGCGGACGCAACCGCAACCGGCGGCGTGATTTTCCTTGGCCCCGGGGGTCGGTCTGACGTATCACGCTTGGGCACAAATTCACGAGGCCCGCCTTGGACATCGCAACCCGCGTCTACAACCACAAATGGAAGATCGACCCGATCGTCCGTTCGTTGATCGACACCGACTTTTACAAACTGCTGATGTGCCAGTCGGTGTTTCGCAACAGGCCCGACACAAGGGTCACCTTTTCGCTGATCAACCGCTCCGATCACGTTCCGCTGGCCCGGCTGATCGACGAGGGGGAGCTGCGCGAACAACTCGATCACATCCGCTCGCTCAGCCTGACCCGCGGCGAAAGCACCTGGTTGCGCGGCAACACCTTCTACGGCAAGCGGCAGATGTTCCGCTCCGATTTCATGGAATGGTTCGAGGGGCTGCGCCTGCCGCCCTATCACCTGGAGCGGCGCGGCGACCAGTACGAGCTGACCTTCGAGGGCAGCTGGCCCGAGGTGATGATGTGGGAAATCCCCGCCCTCGCCGTGCTGATGGAGCTGCGCGGGCGCGCCGTGCTGAACGACATGCGCCGGTTCGAGCTGCAGGTACTCTATGCCCGCGCGATGACCCGCGTGTGGGAAAAGATCGAGCGTCTGCGCGCGGTCGGTGGCCCCCCGATCGCCGATTTCGGCACCCGGCGGCGGCATTCCTTTCTCTGGCAGGACTGGTGCGTGCGCGCCATGGTCGAGGGGCTGGGCAGCAGCTTTACCGGCACCTCGAACTGCCTGATCGCCAAGAACCGCGATCTGGAGGCGATCGGCACCAACGCGCACGAGCTGCCGATGGTCTATGCCGCGCTGGCCGAAACCGACGAGGAACTGGCCCAGGCCCCGTACAAGGTGCTGCAGGACTGGCATGACGAGCACGAGGGCAACCTGCGCATCATCCTGCCCGACACCTTCGGCTCTCAGGGGTTCCTTGAGAATGCGCCTGACTGGCTGGCTGGCTGGACCGGCATGCGCATCGACAGCGGCAACCCGATCAAGGGCGGCGAGATGGCGATCGACTGGTGGAAATCCCGCGGCGAGGATCCGCGGGAAAAACGCATCATCTTTTCCGACGGGCTCGACGTCGAAAAGATCGTCGATCTCAACGACCATTTCAAAGGCCGGGTAAAGGTCAGCTTTGGCTGGGGCACCCTGCTGACCAACGATTTCCGCGGGCTGGTGCCGGACGACGCGCTGGCGCCCTTCTCGCTCGTCTGCAAGGCGGTCAGCGCCAACGGGCGGCCCACGGTCAAGCTGTCGGACAACCCCGAAAAGGCGATGGGCCCGACGGACGAGATCGAACGCTACAAGCGCATCTTCGGGGTGGGCGAGCAGGAGCGGATCAAGGTCGAGGTTTAGGCGCCTCGCCGCCGCCCCGCCTCGGTGCAGACCCGGCGCCCGCCCGGACAAGGGGCGGCGGTTTCGAAGTGGCCGCGCGGCAAGCCTACCCGTGAAATGCCGCCACCGTCTTGAGCTGCGAAAACCCGTAGAGTGCCTCGAACCCCTTCTCGCGGCCGTGCCCGGACTTGCCGACCCCGCCGAACGGCAGCTCGACCCCACCGCCGGCGCCGTAGTTGTTGATAAAGACCTGGCCGGCCTGCAGCCGCTTGGCCAGCCGCATCTGCCGCGCGCCGTCGCGGGTCCAGACGCTGGCCACCAGCCCGTAGTCGGTGCTGTTGGCGATCTGAACCGCCTCTTCCTCGGTCTCAAACGGGATCAGAACCTGCACCGGGCCGAAAATCTCGTCGCGCGCCAGCGGGTGATCGGGTGGCACATCGGCAAACAGGGTCGGGCGGACATAGGCCCCGGCCTCGGGCGCGTGATCGACGATGACGCCCTGCGCGGCGATCTCCAGATCGGCACCCTTGTCCAGAAACCCGCTGACGATCTCCTTTTGCCGGGCCGAGATCAGCGGCCCCATGCGCAGATCCTCCAGCGCCGGTCCGACGGTCAGCGCGCCATAGGCCGCCGCCATCCGCGCCTTCACCGCCTCGTAGACCCCGCGCTGGGCAAGGATGCGGGACGAGGCCGAACAGGTCTGCCCGGCGTTCTGGCAGCCGGCGTTGACGAGGAAGGGCAGTGCCGCGTCGAGATCGGCATCGTCGAACACCAGTTGCGGTGATTTCCCGCCCAGCTCCAGCGTCACCGGCACCACGTTCCTGGCCGCCGCCGCCTGCACCAGCGCGCCGGTGGGGACCGAGCCGGTAAAGCTGACGTGCTGCACACCGGGATGCCCCGACAGCGCCGCGCCGGCCTCGGCCCCCAGCCCCGGCACCAGGTTCAGCGCACCGGCGGGCAGCCCGGCCTCCTGCGCGATATGGGCAAAGGCCAGCGCGGTCAGGCAGGCCTCCTCGGCCGGTTTCAGCACCGCGGCATTGCCCATCGCCAGCGCTGCGCCGACCGAGCGGCCGATGATCTGCATCGGGTAGTTCCACGGCACGATATGGCCGGTCACCCCATGCGGCTCGCGCAGCGTGTAAACCGTGTAGCCGTCGAGATAGGGGATGGTCTCGCCCATCACCTTGTCGGCCGCGCCGCCGTAGAACTCCATATACCGCGCCAGCGCCACCGCGTCGGCCCGCGCCTGGCTTAGCGGCTTGCCCACATCCCGCGCCTCCAGCCGCGCCAGCACCTCCACCCGCTCCAGCACCAGCTGCCCGATCCGGGTCAGCACCCGGCCCCGTTCCACGGCGGTCATCCGGCCCCAGTCGCCGTCGCGCGCGGCCTGGGCGGCGGCCACCGCCGCGTCGATATCCGCCACCGTCCCCCGCGCGATGCGGCAGATCTCGGACCCGTCCGAGGGGTCGATCAGCGGCAGGGTCCCGCCGCCGCCGGACTTTGTCCACACACCGCCGATCAGGCAGAGTGCCGGATCGAACCAGATCGGGTTTGCATCGCTCATCACAGGCTCCTTCCCTGCCGGGTCCGGCCCGGCCCTTCTTCTCATTTCAATAACGACCGCCGGAGGCACCGCCGCCTCACGCCGCGCCGACCTCGGGCAGCCTGGGCGCCGCCGCGATCAGCGCCTTGGTGTAGGCGTGCTGCGGATCGGAAAAAACCTGTTCGGTCGCGCCCTGCTCGACGATCTCGCCGGCCTGCATCACCAGCACCCGGTCGGTGACCGTGCGCACCACGCTCAGGTCATGGCTGATGAACAGATAGCTCAGATCATAGGCGCGGCACAGATCGGCCAGCAGGTCGAGGATCCGGGCGCGCACCGAGACGTCCAGCGCGTTCACCGCCTCGTCGAACAGGATCAGCTCGGGCCGGATGATCAGCGCGCGGGCGATGGCGATGCGCTGGCGCTGGCCGCCGGAAAACTCGTGGATGTATTTGCGCGCGTCCCCGGGCTGCAGGCCGACCGCCGTCAGCGCCTCGGCGATGGCCTCGCGCCGCCCCGCCCCGCGCGGCGGATCGTCCAGCAGGTGAAACGGTTCGGTGACAAGCCGTTCGACCCGGTGGCGCGGGTTGAACGAGCCGTAGGGATCCTGGAACACCACCTGCATCCGCCGCCGGACATCGAGGTTGGGACGCTGGCCGGACCAGACCGGCTGGCCGCCCAGCAGGATTTCGCCCCCCTGCAACGGCTCCAGCCCGAGAATCGCGCGGGTCAGGGTGGATTTGCCGCAACCGGATTCGCCGACCAGCCCCAGCCGTTCACCGCGGTTGAGGGTAAAGCTCACCTCGTTGACCGCCCGGTGATGGCCGGGATCGCGCAGGAGGTGCCGGCGCGGCAGGCGATAATCGCGCACGGCGTTCTTCACCTCCAGCAGGGGCTGCGGCGGCGGCGGCTCGGGCAGGGCGACCCGGTGCCCCGAGGCCTCGAACAACATCCGCGTATAGGGGTGGTGCATCCGCGCGAAAAGCTGCCGCGTCTCGCCCTGTTCGACCACCTCGCCGCGGCGCATCACCACGATGCGGTCGGCCATGTCCGAGACCACGGCAAGGTCGTGGGTGATCATCAGCAGCCCCATGCCATAGTCTTCGACCAGCCCCTTGAGCAGGTCGAGGATCTGCGCCTGGGTGGTCACATCCAGGGCGGTCGTCGGCTCATCCGCGATCAGCAGTTTCGGGCGCAGCGCGATGGCCATGGCGATCACCACCCGCTGGCGCTGTCCGCCCGACAGCTCGTGCGGGTAGCGCGTGAGCGGAAAGCGGTCCGCCGGCAGGCCGACCCGGTCCAGCACCTCGCGGGCGCGGGCGCGGGCGGCGTCGCGGTCCATCGCCCGATGGATCAGGATCGTCTCCATCACCTGATCGCCGATGGTCCTGACCGGGTTCAGCGCCGTCATCGGTTCCTGAAACACCATGCCGATCTCGCGGCCGCGGGTGGCGCACATATCGGCCTCGGGCAGCGCCAGCAGATCGCGCCCCTCCAGCATGACGTGACCGTTCACCACCGCCCGCTCGGGCAGCAGCCGCATCACCGACAGCGCCGTCATCGACTTGCCAGAGCCGCTCTCGCCGGTGACCGCCACGATCTCGCCGGAGGCGACGGAAAAGCTCACCCGGTCGAGGATGGTCAGCCCCGCGATCTTCAGCGTCAGCCCGGTGATCTCCAGCAGGCTCATCCGCCCCTCCCCCTCAGCCGGGGGTCGAGCCAGTCGCGCATCCCGTCGCCCATCAGATTCAGTCCCAGCACGGTCAGGATGATCGCCACCCCGGGGATCAGCGCCATATGGGGGGCGAAACTGACCATGGTCTGGGCGTCGGCCAGCATGCGGCCCCAGCTCGGCGTCGGCGGCTGCGCGCCCAGGCCCACATAGGACAGCCCCGCCTCGGCGAGAATGCCGAGAGAGAATTGAATGGTGCCCTGAACGATCAGCAGGTTCGCCACATTTGGCAGGATATGCTCGGCCGAGATCCGCGCCGCGCCCTTGCCCGCCACCCGCGCGGCGAGGATGAAGTCGCGTTCCCACAGGCTCAGCGCGGCGCCGCGGGTGACGCGGGCGAAGACGGGGATGTTGAAGATGCCGATGGCGATGATCGCGTTGACCGCACCGGGGCCGAACACGGCGGTGATCAGGATCGCGATCACCAGGCTGGGAAAGGCAAAGACCAGATCGTTGCCGCGCATGATCACCTCGTCCGCCCAGGTGCCCCGGCGCGCCGCCGCCGCCAGCCCCAGCGGCACCCCCAGGCCCATGCCGATGCCCACCGCCAGAAGCGCCACCGCGATCGAGGTGCGCGCGCCCACCATGATCATGCTGAACATGTCGCGGCCGAAATGATCGGTGCCGAACCAGTGCGCCGCGCCGGGCGTCTGCAGCTTGGCCGGGATGTTCATCGCCGCATGATCGTAGGGCGTCCACAGGAACGAGGTCAGCGCCGCCAGCACCACCAGCGCCGAGAGCAGCCCGCCGAGGATCAGATTGCGGCTCATGTCCGCGCCCTCAGCCGCGGATCGACCAGCGCATAGGCCAGATCGACCAGGAAATTCACCGTGATGACCGCAAAGACCAGCAGCATCACGACCGATTCCACCACGATCAGGTCGCGGGCGCTGATCGCCTGGAATACCAGCCGCCCGAGGCCGGGCAGGTAGAACACCTGTTCGATGATGATCGCCCCGGCCAGAAGGAACGAGAATTGCAGCCCGATGATCGTCAGCACAGGGATCAGCGCGTTGCGCAGGGCGTGGCGCCACAGCGCCTGACGGCGGCTGAGGCCCTTGGCCCGCGCGGTGCGCATGAAATCCTCGCCCAGAATATCGAGCAGTGCCGAGCGCATGACGCGCGCCAGGATCGCCGCCTGCGGCAGCGCCAGCGCGATGGCCGGCAGGGTCAGCGAATGCAGGCCGGTCAGCAGCCCATTCTCCCAGCCGGCGAAACCGCCGGCGCCGAACCAGCGCAGGTTGATGGCAAAGATCAGCACCAGCATCATGGCGAACCAGAAATTCGGCACCGCCACGCCCAGTTGCGTCGCCCCCATCACCACCGCGTCGCCTGGTTTGCCGCGCCGGGCGGCGGCATAGATGCCGGCGGGAAAGGCGATCAGCGTCGACAGCGTCAGCGCATAGAGCGCCAGCGGCAGCGACACCCACAGCCGGTCGGCGATCATGCCCGCCACCGGTGTGCGATAGGTATAGGAGGTGCCGAAATCCCCGGCCGCCATGCCGGCCAGCCAGCTCAGGTAGCGCTCTGCCTTGGGCACGTCGAGGCCCAGCTCGGCCCGCAGCGCGGCGACCGTGTCGGGCTGCGCGTTGATGCCCAGCATGAACGAGGCCGGATCGCCCGGCGCCACCTCGATCACGAAAAAAATCACCAGGCTGGCGACGGCCAGGCTGAGGATCAGCGAGAGCAGACGTTTGAGCGAATAGCGCAGCATCTCTGGCACGTTAGAGCGCAATCCGAAAAGTGGGAACCGGTTTTCGGAGCAAATTGCGCGACAGGGATCAGCGGCGGTTTTCGGGGCCGTCCAGAGCGATCCGCACGCCCCCGTGCACGCTTATTCCGGGCTGCGCAGATAATCGGCGTCGCTGACCTTATCCAGCCATGTGGCGGCGCTGCCGTCTTCCTTTTCCTGGATCGCCAGATGCACCATCGCGGTGTCGGGCGCGGCGCCGTGCCAATGCTCCTCCCCTGGCGGGATCCACACGGTGTCGCCGGCGCGGATGCGCTGCGGGGCCGCGTTGCGCAACCCGATCAGGCCGGAACCCGACAGCACGTGCAGCGTCTGGCCATAGGGATGGGTATGCCAGGCGGTGCGCGCGCTAGGGGCAAAGCTGACGCGGGCGGCGTTGACGCGGGCCGGTTCCGGCGCGTCGATCACCGGATCGAAGCTGACCGCGCCGGTGAAATAGTCGGGGTTGGGATCGGTGGTGGGGCGGCTGCCCACGGGAAAGATCTGCATGATGTCCTCGGGGTTGGATCGGCGTTCTTCAGGGATGCCACGTCTGCGCGGATCATTCCAGTTCGACCGAGACGCGGTCGCTGAGCCCGTCGCGGTCCACCACGACAAGGGTCGAGAATCCCCTGCCCGGGCTGGGAATGTCGACCTCGCGCGCGCGCAGGGCGGTCGCCACCGGCGCCCCGTTCGCCAGAACCGTAAAGGGCGCCGCGCCGCCGTTGAGCTTCAGCGTCAGCCGTCCGTCGCCAAGCGCGAGCCGCGCGCCATCGGGCGGAAAGGTCAGCATCGGCCCGCCGGTGGCGGTCAGCGCCGCGCCGCGCGGGCGATAGCGGCGCAGTGGCGGCGGCAGCTCGGCGGTGCCGAGGATCAGCGTCTCGGGCGGCGGCGCGGGCAGCGGTTCGATCTCGGCCTTCAGCCGCCCGAAGGCCTCGAACAGCACCGGCGCGGCCAGATCGCCGCCAAAGGCGCCCGGCACCGGGGTGCCGTCGGCGCGCCCCATCCAGACGCCGATCACATGGCCGCCGTCGAAGCCCACCGCCCAGGCATCGCGGTGACCGTAGGAGGTGCCGGTCTTGTAGGCCAGCGCATGCGCCGGGGCGCCCGGCGGCGGCGCCAGTCCGCGCAGGATATCGCCCAGCTGCCAGGCCGCGGCGGCCGAGATCACCCGGGCCGTCTCTGCCCGCGGTGCCTCCAGCCGGTCGCGCAGGACCGGCCCCTGACCGCCCCCGGCGATCACCGTGTAAAGCTGCACCAGATCGCGCAGGCTGGTGCCGACCCCGCCCAATGCGATGGCGAGCCCCGGCGCGCCGCCGGGCAACCGCGGATGCGCCTCGGCGCGGCGCAGCGCCCCCATCACCCGCGCGGGGCCGAGATCGTTGGTCAGTTTCACCACCGGGATGTTCAGCGACATCTGCAACGCCGCCCGCACCGGCACGTCGCCCCTGAATTGCCCGTCGAAATTATGCGGCGCATAGCGGCCGAACATCACCGGCCCGTCGCGGATCAGCGTTTCGGGATGCACCAGCCCCTGATCGAAGGCGAGGCCGTAGACCAGCGGTTTCAGCGTCGATCCGGGCGAGCGCAGCGCGCGGGTCATGTCGACGAACCCCTGGCGCCGCTCCGCCCCGGCATAGGCGGGCGAGCCGACAGCGGCGAGGATCTCGCCGCTGCGGTGATCGGCGATCAGGAGCGCGGCGGAGACGCGCGGCCCCGCCTTGCGCGCCGCCTCTTCCACCAGCGCCTCCATCCGCGCCTGAAGCCCGGCCTCCAGCGTCACGTCGTGGCGCGGCGCCAGCGGATCGGCGGCGCGCAGCGCATCGGCCAGATGCGGCGCCAGCAGCGGAAACGGGCGCATCGCCTGCGGCAAGGGCGCACGCGCCGCCGTCGCCGCCTGTTCCGCCGTCAGCACGCCACGCGCTTGCATCCGGGCGAGCACCCGCGCACGACCGGCGCGGGCCGCCTGCGGATGGCGGTCGGGGCGGCGGGTTTCCGGCGATTGCGGCAGCGCGATCAGCAGCGCCGCCTCGGCGGGCGTCAGCCGCGCGGGTTCCTTGCCGAACCAGGCCAGCGTCGCCGCCCGTATTCCCTCCAGATGGCCGCCAAAGGGCGCGTGGGTCAGGTAAAGGGTCAGGATCCGGTCCTTGTCCAGCCGCCGCTCCAGCGCCAGTGCGACGCGGATCTGCCGCAGCTTGCCCGCCCATCGCCCGGTGCCGCCGTCCTCCAGCAGCCGCGCCACCTGCATGGTCAGCGTCGAGCCGCCGGAGACCGCCCGCCCGTTCCACAGCGCCTGCGCCACCGCGCGGCCCATCGCCAGCGGATCGACGCCATGATGGCGACGAAACCGCTTGTCCTCATAGGCCAGCAGCATCGCGAGATAGCGCGCGTCCACCCCGCCAGCGGGCGGCGCGGCCAGCCGCATCAGCCCGTCGGCCACCGGATAGGCGCGCAGCAGCACGCCGTCGCGATCCCGCATTTCCACCGAGGTCTCCGACAGCACCACCGGCAGGTCGGTCGCCGCCACCCAGGCGTCGCCCGCATCCCGCAGCGCCGCCGCGCTGTAGAGCAGCAGCGCCAGCGCGAAGAACCCGCGCGCCGCCCTAGCCATCGACCCAGCCCTCCCAGAGCCCGGGGTAACGGGTGACGAAACCCGAGGGGTGCACCTCCAGCCGCGCCTCGAAATTGGCCGAGGTATAGGCGACGCTGCCATCCTCCTGAGGGCAATAGCTCTGCTCCAGCGGCGCCAGCCGGTCCAGCCCCGGCACCAGCCAGGCCGCCCGCACCGGAACCGGCCCTTCTGGCATCAACCGCCGCAGCGGCAGCAGGTTGGTCGCCGGGGTGAAACTCAGGTCGATATCGGTGCAGCCCGCCGTGCCCGGCTGCTCCACCCCGTTCATCCGCCACCCCTGCGGCCCGGACAGGATGCGCAGCGCCACCGGCGCGCCGGCCCGTTCCCCGGCGATATCGGCCGAAAGCGTCGCCCAGTCCGGCCCGCAGCGCACGGTATAGAGGAGCGAGGACTCTTCGCCGCCCTCCTGCCAATGGACCTGCCCGGTCAGCAGCCAGCCGTTCTCGGCCCGCGCCAGCGTGCAGCGGTCGGTGCCCTCGCCGTCGAGCCGCCGCCAATGCGCCATCGCCAGCGCGCGCCCGGGCATCACCGGGTCACCGTCACCTGGCCGGTTTCGCCCCGTGCGCGGAACCGGGGACGGTACATGTCCTCGACCGAGGCCGCCGGATGGTGGAACACGCCGGGCGTCACCGCGCGCACGATATAGGCCAGCGTCACTTTCTTCGCCTCGCGCATGTCGAGGGCGGCCAGGAACCGGTCGGAGCGGAACTCCGCATGTTCCGCCGCCGAGGGTTTCAGCCAGTCCAGCGCCCGCACATCGCCCGAGCGCAGCAGGTTCGGATTGTCGATCTCGAAGCCGGCGGGCAGCGGATCGTCCACCATCAGCCGCGCGCCCGCCGCCTCGAACGGGGTGACCTCGATCACCGCCACCATCCGCTCGCCCACGGCAAAGCGGTCGCCGTCCACCGGCACCCCCTCCAGGCTGTAGTACTTCCGGCTGATCGCATAGCCGGTGCCGCCCGCCTCCGGCGCCACCTGCGGAACGCCGAGCGTGGTCAGGGTGATATCGGTGGCCTGCCCGTCGGCGGCGGTGATCTCCACCCCCGGGGCCGGCGTGTCATCGGCGCGCATCTGCACGAAGGGGCCGGTGATCGGCGCGCCGTCGACGCGCAGTCCCGACTGCTCGGGCGATGCGATCAGCGCATGCGCCGCCAGCAGCGACCAGGCCGCCTCCTGGGTCGAGGGGCGCAGATCGGCGCGGGTGATCCTTGCGGTCAGCGCATCCCGGTCCACCGCCGCGCTGCCCGCCTCGGCCGCCAGCGCCAGCACGCCGGCCGCATCGCGCAGGTCGGTGCCATAGTCGGCGCGCCACAGGCGGCCGGTTTCGGGCCGGTTCTCGATCAGCTTTGCGGCGCGGGCGAACATCGCGTCGGCGCGCGGCTGATCGCCATAGGCGGCCAGCGCCGCGCCCAGTTGCGCGGCAGCCAGCGGCGTGGCGAAATCATCCGCCTTCACATCGGCGTAGTAACGCAGATCGCCCATCGCCGCCGCGCCCTCGCGCGCCAGCACCATCAGCGCATAGGCCACGTCGCGGCCTGCGTCGTCACCGGCATCGAAATCGGGGGCGTAGTTCACCCGGTTGCGCAGGTTGTCCAGCGCCTGGCGGAACGCCCGGTCAGGCACCTGATGCCCCTCGGCCTTTGCGCGCGAGAGGAAATCGGTGACATAGGCATCGAGCCAGAAATCCCCCGATTCCGCCCGCCAGAGGCCGAACGACCCGTTCGGCGCCTGCCGCGTCAGGATGCGGGAAACCGCCCCGGCGATCCGCGCGTCCACCGCCGGGCCGTCGCCCAGCCCGGTCGCCCGGGCCACGGAAGAGAGGTAGAGCAGCGGCAGCGCCTTGGAGGTCACCTGTTCGGTGCAGCCATAGGGATACCGGTCGAGCCGCGCCAGCAGTCCCGGCGCGTCGAACCGCGCCAGCGGCCCGGCCGAGAGGATCGCGCTTGCCGTGCCCGGCATCAGCCCGGCAAAGACATCGTCGCTGAACACGAACCGGTCGCCCGCCCCCAGCGAGAACCGCCGCGTCTGCGCCACCACCGGATCGTTGCTTCGCACCGGCAGCCGCAGGCTTTGGGTCAGGGTCTGGCCGTCCGGCGTGGTCAGCGCCAGCTCGATGATCGGATCGCCCACGCCCACGGCGCGCACCGGCACCTCGACCACCGCCTTGCCGCCCTCGGTCAGATCGAAGGGCGCCGGACCCGCGCCCAGCGCGATGCCGGGCCCGCGCGCGGTCAGATCCAGCGCCATCCGCCCGGCGGGGCCGTCGGCATGGACCACCTCCAGCCGGATCCGGCTTTCGTCCCCGGGAGCCAGGAAGCGCGGCAGGCTGGCGGTGACCACCACCGGGTCGCGCACCAGCATATCGGCCTCCGCCTGGCCCACCGCACCGAGGGTCCAGGCCACCGCCATCAGCCGCACGGTGCCGTTGAAATCGGGCAGCTCGATATTGACGAAGACCGCGCCATCGGGGCCCACCTGCACCGGGCCGGAGAACACCGCCATCAGATCCTGCGTCGGCGGCGGCGACTGCATCCGCATCCCCGCATCGGCGTCGCCGCCCGAGCGCACCACGCCCATCGCCCCGTTCATCCCGTCGATCAGCCGGCCATAGACGTCGCGCAGCTCGACCCCCAGGCGCCGCTGGCCGAAGTAATGCCCCTGCGGATCGGGGCTTTCGAAGCCGGTGAGATTGAGAATGCCCAGATCCACGGCGGCCAGCGTCAGCCAGGCCCGCTCGCCCTCGGCCGCGCCCGCCACGGTGACGCGCACGCGCTCGCTGCCGCGCGGCCGGGTCAGTTCCGGCGCGTCGATGGTGACCTGCAGGGCCTTGTCGCCGGGATCGATGGCGGCATGCGCCAATCCGATGGCCCGCGCCGGGTTCTGCCCTGCCGCCACATCCATCGGCCGGATCACCGTCGCCTCGACATAGGCGCCGGTGCCCCAATCGGCGGTCACCTCCAGCGGAATGACGGTCTCGCCCGCCTCCACCGTCACCGCCCGACGCGAGATCACCCGATCCGCCATCACCGTGATCAGCGCGGTGCCGCCCGCGCGCGGCACGATCCGCAGTTTCGCGGTGTCGCCCACCGCATAGCTTTCGCGGTCGAGCGACAGATCCAGCCGGTCGGGGGTAGAGGCCGCATCGGCCGCGACATACCAGCCCGCGTAGAAATCGACCGAAGAGGCCGCATAACGCCCGTCGGTCCGCTCCACCACCAGCTCGTATTCGCCCCAGTCGACCGGCGCGGAAACCACCAGAGGCGCGCCGCCGAGTGTGGCCTCGCCCCCGGCGATGCGGGCCCGCCGCGTCACCGGCTCCCAGTTCCAGTTGCCGTAAAGCTGATACCACTGATACCGGGTGGTGACCCGGTTCAGGGTCCAGCGCACCGCCATCGGCTCGGGCGTCAGCTCGGGCGAGAGGCCGATCACCTGGAACCCGGCTTCGGTCCCCTCGGCCACCACCTCGTCGAACATGGGCTTGATGCCGATCACCGGCCCGTCCGGGCGCACCGGCACGCTCAGCCGCCGCTCCACCGGCCGGGCGGAGCCGTCCGCCAGCCGCGCGATCACGGTCGCCTCCAGCGGCTGACCGCCCGCCTCGGGCCGCGGCAGTTCCACCGCCACGGTGGCCAGACCCTGCGCATCGGTGCGCGCGCCGCCGAAATAGCTGCTCTCGGCGCGACCGGCCGCGTCATGCCGGCCGAAGCGATAGCCGGGCCAGCCCGCCACCTCGGTCGCGGGGCGCAGCAGAACCTGCCCCTCGACGCTCAGATCCGCTCCCGGCGCGCCGAACAGATAGCGCGCGGTGATCGACAGCGGCGGCGTGTCGCCCGCGCGCAGCGGCGCGTCGGGCAGCGCCAGATCGAAATCGATCCGCTCGGGCAGGAAATCCTCGACCAGCACCGTCTGGCTCGCCAGCGCCGGGGCATCCGGGTCGGTCCTGATCTCCAGCCGCCAGGAGCCGCGCGGCGCGCTCGCCCCAACCGGGAAAGAGAACACATGCCCCCCCGCATCGCCGCCGCCGGAGATGCGGCGGCGGTATTCCACCCCGTCGGGGCGGCTGAGAATGGCGATCAGCGGCAGCCCCTTGATGGCCTTTGCGGCGCCGTCGCGGGCCAGTGCGGTGGCATGGATCGTCTCGCCCGCGCGATAGGCGCCGCGGTCGGTGGTCAGGAACACATCGACCGGCCCGGCGGGGGGGCGCCCCTCGACGCCGCGGTCGGAAAGGTCGAAGGCCGGTTCGGTCAGCGACAGAAAGCTCAGATCGTCCTCCCCCTGCCGCGCCACGACCAGCGCCGGGGCGCCGCCGCCACTGCCCCGGGTCAGCCCGGCGTCGAACAGGGTGTGCCCCTCCGCATCCGTGGTCCCCTTGCCCAGCACCGCATTGGCGCGCGACACCAGCGTCACCTCGACTCCGGCGCGCGGCTGCGCGTCCGAGAGCCCCGCGACCTGCACATGCAGCCCCTCCGTGCCCGATATGGTGGTAAGCCCCAGATCGGAGAGCACGAACCACTGGGTCGCGCCCGGATCGTCATAGGGATCGGCCCCCGGCACCCTGGCCGTCAGCACATAGATCCCCGGCCCCTGTCCGGCGATGGCCTCGCCCATCGGCAGCCGGGTGGTCATGTCGCGGTTCAGCGCGTTGCCCACCTCGGCCGTGCCGGTCCAGACCTGCTGCGCCACGCTGTCGGCGAAATCCTCTTCCTGCCAATAGGACAGGGGACGCGCGAAATAGTCCTGCTGCATCGCCCGGATCAGGTTGCGGTCGCTGACCCGGCGCAGGGTCAGATCGAGGGTGTCGACGTTGACCGTCTCGACCGGCAGCGCGGCATCGGCCGATTTCGGCAGCACATAGGCGCGGCCCGGAAACCGTACTGTCGGGCTGCGATCCTGTACGTAATGGGTCAGCGTGACGTCCTTCTGCAGCACCTCGCCGCTCGCCGCCGGCAGCCCCCGGCGAAAGGTAATGCGATAGCGCGTGCCATGCTCCAGCCCGTCGACGCAGAGCTGCCGCCCCTGCGGCTGCACCGCCAGTTCCGGCGCGGGCAGCCGCAGGAAGGGTTCGTAATCCACCCCCGCCTTGACCAGACCCTCGGAGAATTCGGCGCAGATGCGCGGCACGTCGGTATCGCTCTCGACGCTGCTGTCGGTGATGCGGAAGCCGTATTTTCCGATGGCATCGTCCAGCGCGGCCAGGATGTCGTCGCGCGGCTGGATATCGCTGGCCAGCCGCAGCGCCGGGATCATGTCGCGGCCGCGCCCGCGCCGTTCCAGCGCCTGGGCCAGCACGCTCAGCGCGGTGGCGCGGGCAGCATCGGTATCGGCGCGCAGATAGCCGTTGATCGCCGCCTCCTGCGCGCGGCGCTCATAATCGCGCTGGCGGCTGCTGCTGTCGCTGCGCAGGAGCAGCATCAGGCGGGCATATTCGCTCCAATAGGCGCCCGCATCGGTCAGCGAGACGACGGCGCCGGTCCAGTTCGCCGCGCGCTGGAGGTTGCCCGATTGCCGGCTTTCGGTCATCGCGTCCAGGACGGCCTTCAGTTCCATGCCCCCGGCACGGTGGATCAGGCCTAGCGTCCGCGCCCGGTCGCGCGCCTGCGCCAGATCGCTCTCGCCCAGAAAATCCAGATCGACGGCGCGCGCCAGGCCGCGCGCGGTGACGGCGGCGGGCGTCGTCAGTTTCTCGGCCGAAAGCGCGCCGTCATAGGGGGCGCGTTCACGCACCCCGCTTTTCGGGAAACAGGAATTCGACCGGGTGTTATAGGTAAAGGCGACACAGCGCGGATTGGCGGTGCAGGCGCGCAGGCAGCTTGGCAGGTCGGTATCGAACAGCGCGTCGAGGTCCGAGCCATAGAAATCCATGTCGTTGGTGACGACATATCGAAACTCGGGCGTTGCCTGCTGTGCCGATGCCGAAATGCCCCAGAGGGCCGCGAAAACAAGGCCGAGGGCCGCGCGCAGAATCCGTTCCATTTCAATACTCCGTGCTATGGCTCAAGGCTCGCACGGCATATGGGGATTTGGCAACGGTTTCCGCGCCGGCCCTGCCGGATCGGCGGGGCCGGACCGGGCGCGCGTCAGGCGGTGCCGACCTCATAGGGGCGGAGGAAGACCGGCCTGTTGTCCGCCGACAGATCGGGGCGATAGACATAGCCGCCGCTGTCGAAATCGGCGAGCGCGGCCGGATCGGTCAGCCGCCGCTGGATGATGAACCGCGCCATCGCGCCGCGCGCCCGCTTGGCGTAGAAGCTGACGATCTTGGGCGCGCCGCCCTTGTCCTCCATGAACACCGGAGTGACCACCCGCAGCTTCAGCGCATCGGCATCGACCGCGCCGAAATATTCCTGGCTGGCGCAGTTGACCAAGACGTCGGTGCCCAGCGCCTCCGCCTGTGCGTTCAGCGCGCCCGAAATCCGGTCGCCCCACCAGTCGTAGAGCGATTTGCCGCGCGGCGTCTTCAGCCGGCTGCCCATCTCCAGCCGATAGGGCTGGATCGCATCGCGCGGCCGCAAGATGCCATAAAGGCCCGACAGGATGCGCAGATGATCCTGCGCCCAGTCCATTTCATCGGGATCCAGCGAGGCGGCCTCCAGGCCCTGATAGGTGTCCCCGGCAAAGGCCAGCGCGGCGGGGCGGGTCTCTTCCGTTCCCGGGGCGTCAACAAAATCGCGGAACCGGCCGCGGTTCAGTTTCGCCAGATCGGCGCTGATCTTCATCAGCTTTTGCAGATCTTCCGCGCTCAGCCCGCGCGCGACTCCGGCCAGTTGCGCCGCCTCGCCGGCAAAGGCCGGTTCGGTGGTTTCGAGATCGCGTTCGGTCCAGTCCAGCTTTTTCGCCGGCGAGATCACAACCAACATATTCCGCCCCTCAGATGGTTTCCCGGCCTGATCTAGCCCGCGTCGCGCAGCACGTCCAGAAAGGCCGGGCCGAACCGTTCCGCCCGCCGTTCGCCAAGCAGCCGCACCAGCGCGGATTCGTCGGTGGGGCGCTGCTGCGCCAGTCTGGCAAGCTGCGCCGCCGAACAGCTGAGCGGCTTTTCGATGCCGCCCGCGCCGCGGGCCAGCCCCGCCTGCGCCTCCAGGAGCCGGTCGAAAAGGCTGCCCGCCTCGCGCCCGGCCAGCTTGCGGCGGGCGGGGTGGGTCTGGGCCGCCTCGCCGTTGATCACCTCGAGAAAGGCCGCGCCATAACGCTCCAGCTTTTTCGCGCCGACGCCGTTGATCCGCGCCATCTGGTCGAGGTTGGCGGGCCGGGTCTCGGCCATCTCGATCAGGGTGCGATCGGGAAAGATGACATAGGCGGGCACCTTGGCGGCCTCGGCCAGCGCCCGGCGTTTGGCCTTGAGCGCCGAGAGCAGCGGCGCGTCCTCCTCCGAGACCAGCGCCTTGACCGCCGGGCGCCGCTCCTGCGCGGCCCGGCGCAGGACGTCCTTGCGCAGCGTGATGTTGCCCTCACCGCGCAGGATCGGCAGCGCGGTGTCGGTCATCCGCAGCGCGCCATGGCGTTCGGGATCGGGGCGCAGCAGGTCGCGGCCCATCATCTGGCGAAAGATCGCGGACCACTGGCGCTTGTCATAGTCGCGCCCCACCCCGAACGTGGGCAGACGGTCATGGCCCCGCTCGCGGATGCGGTCGGTCTGGTTCCCGATCAGGATGTCGGTCAGGTGCCCGGCGCCGAACCATTCCTCGGTGCGCAGGATCGCCGAGAGCGCCATACGCACCGGCGTCGTCGCGTCGAACAGTTCGGGCGGCGTTTCGCAGAGGTCGCAGTTGCCGCAGGGTTCCGACGCCTCGCCGAAGTACTCCAGCAGCGCCTGACGGCGGCAGCCCAGCGCCTCGGCCAGCCCCAGCAACGCATTCAGCCGGGCGTGATCGGCGGCGCGGCGTTCCGGCGGGGCCAGCCCCTCGTCGATCTGGGTGCGGCGCAGGCGGATGTCGTCAGGACCGTAGAGCGTCAGGGTTTCGGCCGGGGCGCCGTCGCGCCCGGCGCGGCCGATCTCCTGATAATAGGCCTCGATGCTTTTCGGCAGATCGGCATGGGCGACCCAGCGGATGTCCGGCTTGTCGATGCCCATGCCGAAGGCGACGGTGGCGACCACGATCAGCCCGTCCTCGCGGGCGAAGCGGACTTCGACCGTGCGGCGGTCCCCGGCCTCCATCCCGCCGTGATAGTGACAGGCGTTGTGGCCCTCATCGCGCAGCGCCTGGGCCAGCGCCTCGGTCTTGGCCCGCGTGCCGCAATAGACGATGCCGGAGCGGCCCCGTCGCGCCGCGGCAAAGTCGAGGATCTGCCGCCGCGGCCCGTCCTTGGCGGCAAAGGCAAGGTGGATGTTGGGCCGGTCGAAACCGCGCAGGAAGCTGCGCGGCGGCACCCCGTCGAACAGTTTCTGAACGATTTCGTCCTGCGTTTCGGCATCCGCGGTGGCGGTAAATGCGGCCAGCGGCACGTCCAGCGCGCGGCGCAGATCGCCGATGCGCAGGTAATCGGGGCGGAAATCATGGCCCCACTGGCTGACGCAATGCGCCTCGTCCACCGCGATCAGGCTGACGCCGATCCGCCGCAGCATTCCCAGCGCCGCGCCCGAGGCCAGCCGTTCCGGCGCCATGTAGAGCAGTTTCAAACGCCCGGCCTCCAGCGCCGCCCAGACCGCGTCGGTCTCCTCCTGGGTATTGCCCGAGGTCAGCGCGCCGGCCTCGACGCCCGCCTCCTGCAACCCGCGCACCTGGTCGCGCATCAGCGCGATCAGCGGCGAGATGACCACCGTCACCCCCTCGCGCAGCAGCGCGGGAAGCTGGAAACACAGGGATTTGCCCCCGCCGGTGGGCATGATCGCCAGCACGTTCTCGCCGGCGGTGACCGCATCCACGATCTCTTCCTGGCCGGGGCGGAACGCCTCGAATCCAAACACGTCGCGCAACAGCGGGGATGGCCCGGGCATTCAGGAAGCCTCGTGTAAGTTATTTTCGACCTGCTCTTGGCGGCAGTTTCACACACTAAGAATCGGGGGACAAGGGCGGCAGGCCCGGGCGCAGGCAGGCGGCGCCGGTGTCACGCGATGTCCGCCGGCATGCGCTGCCGGCAGGGGGCAATGATCAGTAGAACATCATCATGTTGTTCTGCAGCACGATGCGCAGCGCGATGATCGCCAGCAGCACCACCAGCGGCGCCAGATCCAGCCCGCCCATCGGCGGCAGCAGGCGCCGGATCGGGCCATAGAGCGGCTCCAGCACACGGTTCAGCCCGTACCAGATCTGCGCCACCAGTTGCTGACGCGTGTTCAGCACCTGGAAGTTGATCAGCCAGCTCATGATCACATGCGCGATGACAAAGAACCACACGACGTCCAGAACCAGCATCAGGATTTGAAACAGCGACTGCATCGGATTTTTTCCCTTTCGAAACGCCCTCGACCTAAGGCGGACGCGGGCAAAGGGCAAGGGGGCCGTCCCCGCGCCGCCGGAAACAGGGCGCCGGCATGATGTGCCGCAAAAGACGCGATAGCCCCGCGATTGCGCCGCGGCGGCGGGTTTCCTGTTTCGCGTGCGGAGCGGAGTCCTTACCATCCGGTCAAAACACGGGGGTGGGGTATGGCGGCGATTTCTGCGCGCAGACGGATCTGGGGTTGGTTCTTTTTCGACTGGGCCAGCCAGCCCTACAACACCCTGCTGATCACCTTCATCTTTGCACCTTATGTCAAGGAACTGATGGGCGACGGCAGCGCCGCGCAATCGGCCTGGGGCTTCGGCATAGGGGCGGCGGGGGTGGTGATCGCGCTGCTGGCGCCGACGCTGGGGGCGATGGCGGATCTTGCGGGCAACCGGCTGCGCTGGATCTGGTTGTTCTCGGGGCTCTACGTGATCGGCTCGGCGGGGCTGTGGTTTGCCGCGCCGGGCGATTTCAACCTGATGCTGACGCTGGTGCTGTTCGCCATCGGCATGATCGGGATGGAGTTCGCCACCATCTTCACCAACTCGATGCTGCCCGATCTGGGCAGCCGCGAAGAGATCGGCCGGCTGTCGGGCAACGGCTGGGCCTTCGGCTATCTCGGCGGGCTTCTGGCGCTGGTGATCATGCTGGGCTTTTTCGCCGAGAGCGCGGCCACCGGCAAAACCTTCTTCGGGCTCTCTCCGGCGCTGGGGCTGGACCCGGCGATGCGCGAGGGCACCCGGTTCGTCGGGCCACTGACCGCGATCTGGTACGCGGTGTTCATGATCCCGTTCTTTTTGTGGGTGCGCGATCCGGCACCGCGCCGGGCGCCGCGGGGCGCGGTTTCCGCCGCGCTGCGCGATGTGGCCCGGACGGTGCGCAACCTGCCGCGGACGCCGTCGCTGTTCGCCTATCTGGGCTCGTCCATGTTCTATCGCGACGCCCTGAACGGGATGTATACCTTTGGCGGCATCTACGCCGCCGGCGTGCTGAACTGGACGGTGGTCGATACCGGCATCTTCGGCATCCTGGCCATCATCTTCGGCGCCATCTTCGCCTGGATCGGCGGCCGCGCGGATGAGCATTTCGGCCCCAAGCCGGTGATCACCACCTGCATTCTGTTGCTGACGCTGGTGGCGATCGCCATCGTCTTCATCAGCCGCACCAGCGTCTTTGGCCTGCCGGTGGCTGAGGGGTCGTCCTTGCCGGATCTCGCCTTCTACGTGGTGGGCGCGCTGATCGGCGCGGCGGGCGGCGTGATCCAGTCGGCCAGCCGGACGATGATGGTGCGCCAGGCCAACCCCGAGCGGATGACCGAGGCCTTCGGCCTCTATGCGCTGGCCGGCAAGGCGACCAGTTTCATCGCCCCGTTGAGCATCGGCGCGGCGACCCTGATCAGCGGCAGCCAGCAGATTGGCGTGACCCCGCTCATCGCGCTTTTCCTGATCGGGCTGATCCTGCTACGCTGGGTCAAACCGCAAGGAGACTATGCCGCATGACGCGCCTGTTCGCATCGCTCTTCCTGATCCTGGCGCTGGCCGCCCCGCAGGTCATGGCCGAGCCGCTTGCGAAAGAGTTGTTCGGCGCCAAGACCACCGCCTCGCAGCAGCGTCCGGCCCCCTATGGCGGCTATGCCAAGGGCTGCGTCGCCGGCGCGGTGCAACTGCCGGAAACCGGGCCGACCTGGCAGGCGATGCGGCTCAGCC
The DNA here is from genome assembly GCF_004358185.1 of Antarcticimicrobium luteum. Lineage (GTDB taxonomy): Bacteria > Pseudomonadota > Alphaproteobacteria > Rhodobacterales > Rhodobacteraceae > Antarcticimicrobium > Antarcticimicrobium luteum. The sequence goes on along the minus strand of NZ_SMUV01000050.1, from coordinate 30,186 downwards.
GCAACCGCAACTGGGGTCACCCGGACGCCATCGAATTCATCGAACGGCTGGGCACTTTCGCCGCCACCCTGCCGGGGTGGGAGGGGCTGTATATCGGCGATATCAGCCAGCCGCGCGGCGGACCGATGACCTCAGGGCATCGCAGCCACCAGCTTGGCCTCGATATCGATATCTGGATGCTGCCGCCCAAGCGGCTGGACCTCAGCCGCCAGGCGCGCGAGAACATCTCGTCGATTTCCCTGCGCAAGGCCAACGGCGCCTATGTGAACGCGAATTGGACCGCGCAGCACCACGCGCTTTTGCGGGCTGCGGCGCAGGATCCGCGGGTCGCCCGCATCTTTGTCTTTCCCGGCGCCAAGGTGCGGATGTGCAAGGACGAGAAGGGCGACAGGCGCTGGCTGAGCAAGATCCGGCCCTGGTGGGGGCATCACTATCATTTCCACGTGCGTCTGCGCTGCCCGCGCGGGAAGCGCCGGTGCGAGAATCAGGCGGCGCCGCCGTCCGGGGACGGCTGCGCCGATGCGCAGAAATGGGTGAACGACATCCTCAACCCGCCGCCGCCCAAGCCGCGCGATCCCAATGCGCCGCCGCCCAAGAAACGCCGCGAATACGTGCTGTCCGATCTGCCCCGGCAATGCGCCTCGGTTCTGCGCTCGCAGTAGTCGCGCTGCTGCTCGCCGGCTGCGAGCGGGAGGGGGCCGAAGGCCCCGGTGCGGCGCAATTCCTGTCCGCCCACGACTGGGAGCGGGACGAGGCGTGGTTCGGCGGCTTTTCGGGGCTGCATGTCTTTGCCGGCGGCGCCCGCGCGCTGGTCCTGAACGACAGCGCCCGGCTGGTCGACCTGCGGCTGACCCGCGATGGGGCAGGCCAGATCGCCGGGATCGACCCGCAGATGCGCTGGCGACTCCGCTCCAGCGAAGGCAAGAACCTGAGCGGCCGGATCGCGGATGCCGAGGGGCTGGCGATCGGACCCGGCGGCGCGCTCTATGTTTCTTTCGAGGGGGTGCATCGTGTCGCCCGCTACGACAGGCCCGACGCTCCGGCCAGGGTGCTGAATGCGCCTCAGGTGTTTCGCGGTCTGCCCGAGAACGGCTCGCTCGAGGGGCTGGCGATCGACGCGCGCGGGCGGCTCTACACGCTGCCGGAATCGGGGCGCGACGCGGCGGGCCGGATCCCGGTCTATCGCCGCGACGCCGAAGGCTGGGCGGTCGCCTTTACCCTGCCAGCGCGCGGCCGGTTTCTGCCGGTGGGGGCCGATATAGGCCCCGATGGCCGGCTTTACGTGCTGGAGCGGGCGGTGAGCCTTTTCGGCTTTCGCAGCCGGCTGCGGCGCTGGAGCCTGACAGACACCGCGGCGACGGACGAGGAGACCCTGTTGACCACCGCCGCCGGAACCCACGACAACCTCGAGGGGCTGTCGGTCTGGCGCGACGCGGATGGCGCCCTGCGCGTCACCATGATCTCGGACGACAACTTTCTGGCGCTCCAGCGGACCGAACTGGTCGAATACCGCCTGCCGGATTAGCCTTGCGCAAGGGCGGCAGAGACATTAGACGCCGCCTGTCCGCCAATGGGGCGGGCCAAGTCGCCGCAACCTTGTCAAAACGGGCAAAAAAATGAACCGCACCCATATTCCCGGCATTCTTGCCATGGCCGCCATTGTCGTGGCCTCCAACATCCTGGTCCAGTTCCTGTTCGGCCAATGGCTGACCTGGGGGGCCTTCACCTATCCCTTTGCCTTTCTCGTCACCGACGTGACGACCCGCGTCTACGGCACGGTCGCCGCGCGCAAGGTGGTGTTCGCCGGGTTCGTCACCGGCGTGATCTGTTCGCTGATCGGCACCCAGATCATGGGCGAGTTCGGTCCGCTCGTCACCGTTCGGATCGCCGTGGGATCGGGCATCGCCTTCCTCGTGGCGCAGATGCTGGATGTCAGCATCTTCTCGGCCCTGCGTGGCGGGCGCTGGTGGCGGGCGCCGCTGGCCTCGACGCTGGTCGGCTCCTCGCTGGACACCGCGCTGTTCTTCAGCATCGCGTTTTCGGCGCAGCTGATCTGGCTGGAGCCGGCCAACGACGTGGCCTGGGCCAATGAGGCGCTGCCGTTGCTGGGCCTGGGCCCGGCGGTGCCGCTCTGGGCCTCGCTGGCGGCGGCCGATTGGCTGGTGAAACTGTCGCTGGCGCTGGCGGCGCTGCTGCCCTTCCGCCTGATCGTTACGCGATTGACCGCGCGCCGCCGCCCCGCCTGACGATTTTATTTGGCGTTTCGCGGCCTCCGTGTCACTCTGAGCTTAACCGAAACAGAGAGAACAGGAGGTGATCCAGTGTCGAGAAAGGTATTGGAGCGAGGTGTCGGGACAGCGCGGGGGGCGGCCAGCTAGGGCAACCCCAGGCGGATAGCCCGCCCGCGTGGATCGGTCGATGATCTAACCGGCCCCACCTCCAGAAACTTTCGAAAGGGCCGCCCGCGGGTGGCCCTTTTTCGTGCCCCTTTTTCATGGCTGCCAGCCGGAGTAGTCTGCGCCCATGATGCGGATCACCGACGATATAGAGATTGCCGACTGGGAGATCACCGAACAGTTCGTCCGTGCCTCGGGGCCGGGTGGGCAGAACGTGAACAAGGTCGCCACCGCCGTCGAGCTGCGGTTCGAGGCCGAACGCTCTCCGGCGCTGCAGGGGCCGGTCAAGGCGCGGCTGAAGCGGCTGGCCGGGCGGCGCTGGACCAAGGACGGCGCCATCGTCATCCAGTGCGACGAAACCCGCAGCCAGGCCCGCAACCGCGAGATCGCCCGCGCGCGGCTGGCCGAGCTGATCCGCCAGGCGCTGGTCCGCCCCAAGCGGCGCATCCCCACCAAACCCACCAAGGGCTCGGTCCGCCGCCGGATCGAATCGAAAAAGGCCCGGGGCGAGGTCAAATCCCTGCGCGGCAAGGTCGACGGGGAGTAGGGGTGCAGCCCCCTGCAACACGGGCCTGACGCACAGAACAAGCCGCGCCCTGCGGGCGTGACTCCGCGCGGGTGCGCTTGGCTCGGAGGGTGGCCGCAGGTCATTGTGAGGGGACAGGCAACGCGCCAGCTTGTGCGCCCCCCGCCGTCGCCCTAAGCTCCCGCCGAACCGGAATGGGAGAGGGAAACGCCATGAGACTGAACGGAAAAACCGCCATCGTCACTGGTGGCGCATCGGGTTTCGGCGCGGGCATCGTGCGCAAGTTCCTGGCCGAGGGCGCCCGGGTTATGATCGCCGATATAAACGGTGACGCCGCCGCCGAAATGGCCGCCGAACTGGGCGCCGGGACCATCGCGCAAACCGTCGATGTCTCTGACGCCGCCTCGGTTCAGGCCATGGCCGAGGCCGCGCTCGCCGCCTTCGGCCAGCTCGACATCCTGGTCAACAACGCCGGCGTCACCCATCTGCCCACCCCGCTGGACGAGGTGAGCGAGGCGGAATTCGACCGCGTCTTCAACGTCAACATGAAATCGGTCTACCTGACCGCCCGCGCGCTGGTGCCGCATATGAAGGCGCGGAAGTCCGGGGCGATCCTCAACATCGCCTCGACCGCCGGAGTCAGCCCGCGGCCCCGGCTCAACTGGTACAACGCCTCCAAGGGCTGGATGATCACCGCCACCCGCACCATGGCTGTCGAACTTGCCCCCGAGGGCATCCGGGTCAACGCGCTGAACCCGGTGGCGGGCGAAACGCCGCTGCTGAAATCCTTTCTCGGCGAGGACACGCCGGAGATGCGGGCCAAGTTCCTTTCCACCATCCCGATCGGCCGCTTCTCGACCCCCGAGGACATGGGCAACGCCGCCGCCTTCCTCTGCTCGGAGGAGGCCAGCATGATCACCGGTGTGGCGATGGAGGTCGACGGCGGGCGCTGCATCTGACCGACCCCACGACAGCACGACAACCGCACGATGACTGGACAAGGCGAATGATCCCCGGCCCCCGCAACCTGATCACCGACGTGCCCGGCCTGATGGTCGGGAACGCGCAGGACGATACCCTGAAATCCGGCGCGACCGTGCTCACCGCGGCGCGGCCCTTTACCGCCTCGGTGCAGGTGATGGGCGGCGCGCCGGGCACCCGCGAAACCGACCTGCTGGCGCCCGACAAATCGGTGGCGAAGATCGACGCGGTGGTGCTCTCGGGCGGCTCGGCCTATGGGCTGGATGCCTGTTCGGGAGTGATGGACGCACTGCGCGCGCGCGGGCGGGGGTTCCGCATCGCCGATGCGGTGATCCCCATCGTGCCGGGCGCGATCATCTTCGATCTGCTGAACGGCGGCAACAAGGATTGGGCCGAAAACCCCTATCGCGCGCTCGGCCGCGCGGCCTTCGAGGCCGCCTCCGAAACCTTTGCCGTCGGCACCATCGGGGCAGGCACCGGGGCGCTGACCGCGATGCTAAAGGGCGGGCTTGGCTCGGCCTCCTTCGTGCTCGACGACGGCACCACGGTGGGCGCGCTGGTCGCCGCCAACCCGATGGGCAGTGTCACCACCCCCGGCGACCGCCACTTTTGGGCCGCGCCTTTCGAGGTCGACGGCGAATTCGGCGGCCTCGGCCCCGATCCGGCCGCCGGGCTGGGCCGCGATCTGGAAAGCCGCAAGCTGATGACCATGCTGGCGCAGGCGGGCGACGCCGCGCAGGACCGCGCCAATACCACCATCGCCATCGTCGCCACCGATGCCGATCTGACCAAGGCGCAATGCCTGCGCGTGGCCACCGCCGCCCATGACGGCATCGGCCGCTCAACCGTGCCGGCGCATTCGCCCGGCGATGGCGATCTGGTCTTCGCGCTCTCCACCGGCGCCCGGCCGATGGACCGCCCCGACCGCGACCTGACGCGGATCGGCCACGCCGCCGCGCTGTGCCTGAGCCGCGCCATCGCCCGCGCGGTCCATGCCGCCACCCCGGCCCCGGGCGATCTGCTGCCCTGCTGGTCGCAGACCGCCGGCTGACCGGGGCCGGTCCGCTGCTGCACCTGCGTCGCAACCGCGCGGGGCGGCATAGCGTGGATTGACTCTCGCCGATCCCATCTACCTAATCCGTCACAGCCAATTCTAATGGAGAGGAAGCCATGAACCGTCTGATTGCCACTGCGATTGTTGGTCTGCTCGCGTCCCCGGCGCTGGCCGAGGGCGACGTTGCCAAGGGGGAAAAGACCTTTGGCAAATGCAAGGCCTGTCACTCGATCGTATCCGATGCCGGCGAAACCATCGTCAAGGGCGGCAAGACCGGCCCGAACCTTTTCGGCGTGGTCGGCCGCACCGCCGGAACCTATGAGGATTTCCGCTATGGCGACGATATCGTCGCTGCGGGCGAGGCAGGGCTGGTCTGGGACGAGGAAACCTTTGACGAGTATGTGAAGGATCCGCGCAAGTTTCTGCAGGAGCACCTCGGCGACAAGGGCGCCAAGTCCAAGATGACCTTCAAGCTGAAGAAGGGCGGCGATGACGTCTTCGCCTATCTGGCCAGCCTCGCACCGGCACCGGCCACCGAGGGCGAGACCGAAGAGAAATCCGGCGACTGATCCGTCGCAACCAAGACAGCTGGCCAGGGCCGCGGCAGTCCACGCCGCGGCCCGACGCGTTCTTGTCCAGGCGGGGCAGAGGGGATATGCAGCCGCCGCCCGCCTCCGGCGGATGCGCCCGGCCCGATCCACTGCAGAGTTCCGCGATGATCCTTTTCCCGCCCCAAATCCCCGATCTGACGGCCCCGGCCCGCCGGAGCCTGCGATGAGCCTGAAAATCCCGGCCTGGGTCGAGGGCAGGCTGACACCGGTGGACAAGCTGGAAGTCCATCAAAAAGGGCTGCGCCACAAGGCTGTCTCGGTCTTCGTGCTGCGCGGCGACGCGATCCTGCTGCAACGGCGCGCGCTGGGCAAATACCACACACCGGGGCTCTGGGCGAATACCTGCTGCACCCATCCGCATTGGGACGAGGCGCCGGAGGTCTGCGCCCTGCGCCGCCTGGAGGAGGAACTGGGCATCACCGGTCTGGACCCCGAGTACCGCCACCGGTTGGAATACCGCGCCGATGTGGGCGGCGGCCTGACCGAGCATGAGCTGGTCGAGGTGTTCGTCGCCCGGGTGGAGGGCACCTTGGATATCCACCCCGACCCCGGCGAGGTGATGGAGACGCGCTGGGTCGATTATCACGATCTGAAGCAGGAAATCGCCCGCCACCCGGACCGGTTCACGCCGTGGCTGCGGATCTATCTCGATGGCCACACCGACGAGATTTTCGGCGCGGCCACCTCCTGAGGCTTGCACTGGGCGGGCCATGCTGCTTGATAGCCGGTCAAACAGCGGGAGGCGCCTGATATGACCATTCTCATCGCCGGGGGCGGGATTGCCGGGCTCAGCCTGGGGCTGACGCTGCACCAGATCGGGCTGCCGTTCCGCATCTACGAATCAGCGCCCGAGGTGCGCCCGATGGGCGTCGGGATCAACCTTCAGCCCAACGCGGTGCGCGAGCTGTTCGACCTGGGGCTGGAGGAGGAGCTGGCGAAGATCGGGGTAAAGACCCGGCAACTGGCCTTCTACTCCAAGCTCGGCAACCCGATCTGGGAAGAGCCGCGCGGCATCGCGGCCGGCTATGCCTGGCCGCAGTATTCGGTGCATCGCGGCAAGCTGCAGATGATGCTCTATCATGCGCTGATCGCCCGGGCGGGGGCGGATTGCATCGTCACCGAGGCCCGCGCCACCGGGTTCGAAGGCGGACCGGAGGGCGCCACGTTGCTGCTGGAGGGCGGCGAAAGGATCGCGGGCGATCTGATCGTCGCCGCCGACGGCATCCATTCGGCGCTGCGGGCGCAGATGTATCCCGATGAGGGCGCGCCGATCTGGGACGGGCGCATCCTGTGGCGCGCCACCACCCGGGCGCCGGATTATCACGGCGGCGGCTCGATGGTGATGATCGGCCATGACGATCAGCGGGCGGTGGCCTATCCGATCTCCGATCCGGACCCCGAGACCGGTCTGGCCACCATCAACTGGATCGCCGAGAAACGCTTTGACCCCGGCGACGACTGGCGGCGCGAGGATTGGAACCGTGCCGCCCGGATCGAGGAGTTTCTGCCCGATTTCCGGGATTGGCGCTTCGGCTGGATCGACCTGCCGCAGCTCATTACCGGCGCCGAGGCGGTTTATGAATACCCCATGGTCGACCGCGATCCGCTGCCGCGCTGGACCGAGGGGCGGGTGACGCTGATGGGCGATGCGGCGCATCCGACCTATCCGGTCGGCTCGAACGGCGCCAGCCAGGCCATCGTCGATGCCCGCACCATCGGCGCCCGGCTGCTGGACCACGGGGTGACGGGCGCGGCGCTGGCGGCCTATGAGGCCGAGATCCGCCCGCTGACCACCGCCGTGGGGCTGGCCAACCGCGCCGGCGGCGGCCCCGACGCGGTGATGCAATGGGCCGAGGACCGCTGTGGCGGCGATTTTGCCAATATCGATGACGTGATCCCGCGCGCCGAACTGGCCGCCCATGCGGCGAAATTCAAATCCATCGCCGGGTTTTCCATCGCCGAGCTGAACGAAAAACCACCGATCATCCCGACCGGGGCGCGGGTGGGGTGAGCGCCGCACAGATCTGAAACGGAGTTCTGAGCCAATCCCCCTGCGCGGAACAAGGCCGCAGGCCGCCGCGCAAGCGCCGGACCGGCCGTCGCACCGGAGGTGCGCCACTTATTGGTTGGCAAGCCTGCGGCGTGACGGGCCAGGCGCTTGGTCGATGTGTGTACGCCGATCAGATGTCGTCCGGATTTGGCCGGGATGAAGCGCGCCGATCAGAGGGTGCTGCGCCAAACCACGGTCCGGCGCTTGCGCGGCTTGCTCTGTTGTTCCTTGAGGTGGGCAATCGCCCCCCTCAAAACGCCATCGCCGCCGTCACCGCCCGCTGCCAGCGCCCATAGGCCGCCGCGCGTGCTGCCTCGCCCATCGCCGGCTCGAACCGGCGGTCCAGCGCCCAGCCCTCGGCGAACCCCTCCATCCCCGGATAGACCCCGGCCCGCATCCCCGCCAGCCAGGCCGCGCCCAGCGCCGTGGTCTCCTGCATCACCGGCCGGTCCACCGGCGCACCGAGGATGTCAGCCAGCCCCTGCATGGTCCGATCGCTGGCGCTCATGCCGCCATCGACGCGCAGCACCACCTGAGCCTCTTGCCCCCAGTCGGCACGCATCGCCTCCCACAGGTCGCGGGTCTGAAAGGCGACGCTCTCCAGCGCGGCCCTGGCGAACTCCGCCGGTCCCGAATTGCGGGTGAGCCCGAAGACCGCGCCGCGACACTCCGGCGCCCAATAGGGCGCGCCGAGCCCGGTAAAGGCGGGCACCAGCGTGACCGCCTGCGCCGGATCGGCCTGTGCCGCCAGCTCCCCCGACTGCGCCGCCGTCTCGATGATCCCCAGCCCGTCGCGCAGCCATTGCACCGCCGCGCCGGCGATGAAGATCGAGCCCTCCAGCGCATAGGTGGGCTTGCCATCGAGCTGGTAAGCGATGGTGGTCAGCATCCGGTGGGTCGAGGCTACCGGCACCCCGCCCGTATTGAGCAGCGCGAAACAGCCCGTGCCATAGGTCGATTTCATCATACCGGGCGCGAAACAGGCCTGCCCGATGGTCGCCGCCTGCTGATCGCCCGCGACGCCGAGGATTGGGAGTTTGCCGTCCAGAATGTACGCTTCGGTTTCGCCGAAATCAGCGGCACTGTCGCGCACCTCCGGCAGCATCGCCATCGGCACACCGAGCAGATCGCAGATCTCTGCGCTCCATTCCCCCCGGTGAATGTCGTAAAGCAGCGTCCGCGCCGCATTGGTGGCATCGGTGGCATGCACCCGCCCGCCGGTCAGCCGCCAGATCAGAAAACTGTCGATGGTGCCGAACAGCAATTCGCCCCGTGTCGCCCTTGCGCGGGCGTCCGGGATCATATCGAGCAGCCACTTCACCTTGGTGCCCGAGAAATAGGGGTCGAGCAACAGACCGGTCCGGGCGCTGATCATGTCGCCGTGCCCGGCCTCGCGCAGCCCGGCACAGATCGCCGTGGTGCGCCGGTCCTGCCAGACGATGGCATTGTGGATGGGTTTGCCGCTGGCGCGGTCCCAGATCACCGTGGTCTCGCGCTGGTTGGTGATGCCGATTCCGGCAACCTCGGCCGCGCTCACCCCGGCCTGTTCCAGCGCGGCGCGGCAGACGGCGACGGTGGCGTTCCAGATCTCCTCGGGGTCATGCTCGACCCAGCCGGCCCGGGGATAGTGTTGGGTGAACTCCCGTTGTGCGATCTGTACCGGGTTCATGTCCTTGTCGAACAGGATCGCGCGGGTCGATGTGGTGCCCTGATCGATGGCCAGAATGAATGTCATGCGGCGTTCTCCCCCGGAATTGACCGCAGAGTATCAGCCGGGCAGCCGGGTGCCAGTCTCAAGATGCCTGCACATCCAACCCACAGAGCGAGCCGAGCAGAGGGGTTCGGCTCGAAGCCCCGCCGCCCCGTTCACACCGCCGGCACCGCCAGGTTGTCGATCAGCCGCACCCCCTCGATGTAGGCGGCGACAAAGATCCGGGCCGGCCGGTCCGGATGGTCGAGCGCCTGCAAGCCGTCCTCGCTGCGCAGATCGAAATACTCGACCTCGTCGAACCCGGCCTCGGCCAGACGGGCGCGGGCCCGCTCGGCCAGCGGCGGGAAGCGGTTGCCGTCGGCAAGCTCGGCCGCCACATCGCGCAGCACCGGATAAAGCAGCGCCGCCTGTTGCCGCCCCTCGGGCGAGAGCCGCAGGTTGCGCGATGACATGGCAAGGCCGCTGTCTTCGCGCACGGTGGGGCAGGCGATGACCTCGATCGGAATGTCCAGATCCCCGGCCATCCGGCGCACCACCTGCAACTGCTGGAAATCCTTCTCGCCGAAATAGGCGCGATCCGCCCCGGTCTGCAAAAAGATCTTGCTGACCACGGTGGCGACCCCGTCGAAATGCCCCGGCCGGTGCGCGCCGCAAAGCACGTCCGTCAGCCCCGCGACCGAGACCGTGGTGGCAAAGCCCTCGGGATAGACCTGATCCACATCGGGCGCATAGACCGCGTCGACCCCATAGGGCGCCAGCTTTTCCGCATCCTCGACCTCGGTGCGCGGATAGTTCTCCAGGTCTTCGGGGTTGTTGAACTGCTTCGGGTTCACGAAAATCCAGACCACCACCCGGTCGCAGTCCGCCTTGGCGGCCTCGACCAGCGACAGATGCCCAGGATGCAGCGCGCCCATGGTGGGCACCACGCCGATACGCTCGTCGGCGGCGCGCCACCGGGCGGTCAGCGCCCGCATCTGGGACAGTTTGCGGAGGATCGGCGCGGTCATTTCGAGCCGCCCTTCACCTGATCGGCAAACACATGCTCCGGCCCGGGAAAGCTGCGCGCGCGGACGTCCGAGGCATATTCCGCAATCGCCGCCTCGGCCCGCTGGGCCAGATCGGCATAGCGTTTGACGAACTTCGGTTTGAACTCGGCGAAGAGGCCCAGCATGTCGTCGACCACCAGAACCTGCCCGTCGCATCCGGCGGAGGCACCGATGCCGATGGTCGGGATCGGCACCTCGGCGGTGATCCGGTCGGCGAGACTGGCCGGGATCTTTTCCAGAACGACGGCAAAGGCGCCGGCCTCCGCCACCGCGCGGGCATCGGCCAGCACCGCCGCGGCCTGATCGTCTCGGCCCTGCACCTTGTAACCGCCCAGCGTGTTGACCGACTGCGGCGTCAGGCCGATATGGGCCATCACCGGGATGCCGCGGGCGGTCAGAAAGGCGATGGTCTCGGCCATGTGCAGCCCGCCTTCCAGCTTGACGGCGCCGGCGCCGGTCTCGGCCATCAGCCGTGCGGCGTTGCGGAACGCCTGCTGCGGTCCCTCCTCATAGCTGGCGAACGGCATGTCCACGACCATCAGCGCATGGGTGAGTCCGCGCGCCACCGCCTGGCCATGCAGGATCATCATCTCCATCGTCACGCCGAGAGTGGAGGGCAGGCCGTGCAGCACCATGCCGACGCTGTCGCCGACCAGCACGAAATCGCAATGGGTATCCATCACGCGGGCCATGGGGGTGGTGTAACAGGTCAGGCTGACCAGGGGGGTGCCGCCCTTGCGGGCACGGATGTCGCCGGCGGTGAGGGCCGGGCTGGAGGCGGTTGCGCTCATCGTCCTCGTTCTTTGTAACGCCGCCGGGAAAATTCACGGGCGGCAGGGTGCAGGCGGGATAGCAACCCCGATCCCACTGTTCCACCCTGATTGCGCCAACATTTCCTTGATCGCGGGCGGGGTTTGGGTGGACACTTGCCCGGACAGCCCCGGCACCGGCGGGGCCAACAAGAGGGGATTTCGACAGATGCAACATTTTCGGTTCATTCGGGGGGTTGGTTCGGCCCTCGCGCTGAGCACCGCGCTCACCGCAGGGGCGGCGCTGGCGCAATCGGACATCACCGTGGCGATGCAGCTGGAGCCGCCGCATCTGGACCCGACCAGCGCTGCGGCGGGGGCCATCGACTCGGTGCTCTATTCCAACGTGTTCGAGGGTCTGACGCGGTTCATGGGCGACGGCTCGGTGGTGCCGGGGCTGGCCGAAAGCTGGGACATTTCCGGGGACGGGCTGACCTATACCTTTCATCTGCATGACGGGGTGAAATTCCACGACGGCACCGCGATGGACGCCGAAGACGTGAAATTCAGCCTGGATCGCGCCCGCGCCGAGGACAGCGCCAATGCGCAAAAGGCGCTGTTTGCCGGGATCGCCGATGTGGCGGTGGTGGACCCGCTGACCGTCCAGGTGACGCTGAGCGAGCCGAACGGCAGTTTCCTGTTTAACATGGCCTGGGGCGATGCGGTCATCGTGGCCCCCGAGAGCATCGAGGGCATCAAGCAGACGCCGGTGGGCACCGGCGCCTTCAAATTCGCCGAATGGGTGCAGGGCGACAAGATCGTGCTGGAGAAGAACCCCGAGTATTGGGGCACCCCGGCCAAGCTGGACAAGGCGACGTTCAAGTTCATCTCGGACCCGACCGCCGCCTTTGCCGCGGTGATGGCCGAGGATGTGGATGTGTTCTCGGGCTTCCCCGCGCCGGAGAACATGCCGCAGTTCGAGGCCGATCCGCGGTTCCAGGTGCTGGTCGGCTCGACCGAGGGCGAGACCATCCTGTCGACCAACAACAAGCAGCCCCCCTTTGACAACGTCAAGGTGCGCGAGGCGGTCGCCCATGCCATCGACCGGCAGGCGATCATCGACGGCGCGATGTTCGGCTATGGCACCCCCATCGGCACCCATTTCGCGCCGCATAACCCGGCCTATGTCGATCTGACCGGGCAGTCCGCCCATGATCCCGAGCTGTCGAAGAAACTGCTGGCCGAGGCCGGTCTGCCGGACGGGTTCGAGACCACGCTGCACCTGCCGCCGCCCTCTTACGCGCGGCGCGGCGGCGAGATCATCGCGGCGCAGCTGGCCGAGGTCGGGATCAAGGCGCAGATCGTCAATGTGGAATGGGCGCAATGGCTGGAAACCGTGTTCCGGGGCAAGAATTTCGGTCTGACCATCGTCAGCCATACCGAGCCGATGGACATCGGAATCTATGCCCGGCCGGAGTATTATTTCCAGTATGACAACCCGGGCTTTCAGGAGCTGATGACAACGCTCAATGCCACCACCGATCCGGCCAAACGCACCGAGCTGCTGCAACAGGCGCAGAAGATCATCGCCGACGATTACGTCAACGGCTACCTGTTCCAGCTTGCCGCGCTGAGCGTGGCCAAGGCCGGGGTGCAGGGCCTCTGGAGCAACGCGCCGACCCAGGCGACCGACCTGACGGCGGTCAGCTGGGCCGAGTGATCCGAGGTTGAAAAGTGAAAGGGAAGGGGCCCCGTCGGGCCCCTTTTTCATTGGCCTGCCGGGCAAAGTCCCCTGTGCGGAATCAAGGCTGAAGGCCGCCGCGCCAGCGCCGGACCGTCCCGGCGGTCTGGCGTTCTATCAACGTGAGCGCGCCGCTCGGATGTCGTCCGGATTTGGTAAAGATAAAGCGCGCCGAACAGCCGTTGCTGCGCCAGCCCCCGGTCCGGCGCTCGCGCGGCCTGCTCTTTGGGGCCTCCGCTACCGCCGCCCCTCCCGCAACCACCCGGCCAGGATCAGCCCCGAGGCCAGCAGCAGCACCAGCCAGGCCGGCAACAGCGGCGACTGCCGCACGTCCCGGGTCTCATAGGCCCCGCGTGGGGTCAGGCCGATCCAGCCGCGCCCGGCCGCCGGGCGGCCCTCGCGCACCTCGCGCAGGCGCGGCAGCCCGTCCTCCAGCCGCAGGATTCCGCCCCTCAGCGGCGCGATCACCGGTTCCATCACCGCGCCGGTGGCGATGGTCTGCTCGAACTCCTTTGGCGCCGCCGGGCCCAATCCGATCACCGCGTGCTGCTCGCCCTCCACCAGCCGGTAAAGCCCGATCTCGGGCCCCTCATAGCGCGCCTCGAACCGGCCTGGGGATACCTCGCTGAGGTCGATGTCTTCCGTGCTGCCGTCGGGGCGTGTCACCGTCACCGGTCCGACCGCCTCGCCCAGCGTGCGGCGGATGATGCGCATCGACTGCCCGGTCGCCTCGGCCCAGAGCGCCTCTTCCTCCAGTTCCGGCTCTTTCATCATCCAGTGGGCCAGCCGTCGCAGCAGCTCCAGCTGCGGGCCGCCGCCATCATATCCCCGGCTCCACAGCCAGGCGTGATCCGAGGCCAGCAGCGCCACCCGCCCCTCGCCGACGCGGTCGAGGATCAGCAGCGGCTTGCCCTCATATCCGGTCATCACCACGTCGCCGGCCTCCGGCGTAACCTCGATCTGGCGCAGCCACGATCCCCAGCGATCGCTGTCGCCGAGATCGGCGGTGACGGGGTGGCGCGCGCCCAGGTCGGTCACCTCGGGGCGATAGCGCTCTTCGATCACCCGGGCGGTGGGCCGCGCCGGCACAACCGGGGCAAGCGGCGAGCGATAGATGCTGTCGGCGGTGGCGAAGTCCGGCCCCGCCGCGACCAGCACCGCGCCGCCGCCGGTCACGTAATTGGCCACGTTGTCGAGGTAGATCGCCGGCAGGATGCCGCGCCGCTGATAGCGGTCGAAGATGATCAGGTCGAAATCGTCGATCTTTTCCAGAAACAGCTCGCGCGTCGGAAAGGCGATCAGCGACAGCTCGTCCACCGGCACGCCGTCCTGTTTCTCCGGCGGCCGCAGGATGGTGAAATGCACCAGATCGACGGATGAGTCCGATTTCAGCAGGTTGCGCCAGGTGCGCCCGCCCGCATGCGGCTCGCCCGAGACCAGCAGCACCCGCAGCCGGTCGCGCACCCCGTTCATCTGGATCAGCGCGCTGTTGTTGCGGTCGGTCAGCTCGCCCGCCGCCTCGGGCACCGAGAACCGGATCACGTTGCGCCCGCCATGGGGCAGGGTGACGGGCAGCTCGATGTCCCGCCCGATCGGCAGCTCGAACCGTTCGGGCGGGGCGCCGTCGACCGAGATGTCCAGCGGCGCGCTGGCCGCCGCGCGCGGTGCCGCGCCGCTGTCCTCGATCCTCAGCGTCAGCGTCACCGGCTCGCCGATGATGGCAAAGGCGGGGGCGTTGCGCACGGTCAGGCGGCGATCCCAGTCCTCCGCGCGCCCGGTCAGCAGCAGGTGCAGCGGCGCCGGCAGCTCCGGCGCGCGCTCGATGTCATGCACACGCCCGTCCGACAGCGCGATGATCCCGGCGATACGCCCGCGCGGCTCTTCGGCCAGAGCGGTGGAAAGCGCTGTCATCAGTTCGGTGCCGGCATCGCCCGCGCCGTCGGGCACCCGCACCCGGCGCAGGTCTGTATTGGGCCGCGCCGAAAGCTGCGCGGCCAGCGCCTCGGCCGCCGCGCTCAGCTGATCGGGCCGGTCCGAGAGGGACTGGCTGGCGCTTTCATCTTCGAGCATCAGCACGATATCGGTGAGCGGCGCGCGATCCTCGAGCTGATAGCCGGGCCCGCTCAGCGCACCGGCGATCACCACGGCGGCCAGCAGCCGCAGCGCCCAGCCCGTCAGGCCGCGCCAGAGCGCCAACGCAACCGCCGCCAGCGACAGTGCCGCCAGCACCGCCAGCACCGGCCAGGGGATCAGCGGGTCGAAGACGATGGTTCCGGTCATTGTCCCAGCCTGTCGAGAAGTGCGGGCACATGCACCTGGTCGGATTTGTAGTTGCCGGTCAGCACATGCATGATCAGGTTGACGCCAAACCGCAGCGCCAGTTCGCGCTGCCGCTCGCCGGTGAACCCGCGCCCGACCGGCAGCAGCGGCCGCCCGTCACGGTCCACCGCCCAGGCCCCGGCCCAGTCGTTGCCACCGATCACCACCGGCGTCACCCCGTCGTTGAGGTTGCGGAACGGCATCCCCTCGATCTGTTCGGCATCGGGTGGGGCGGCCTCGACCCAGATCCGGCCCTCGGCATGACGGCCGGGGAAATCCTGCAACAGGTAGAAGGCCCGCGTCAGCACGTGGTCGCGCGGCACCGGCTCCAGCGGCGGGATGTCGAGCGGGGCGGCCAGTTCCTGCAGCTTGCGGCCATTGGGGCTGGCGGCGCCGAAGCTGGCGATATTGGCGTCGCGGGTGTCGAACAGGATCATGCCCCCGGACCGCAGATAGGCGTTGAGCTTGGCATAGGCCGCATCCGAGGGGCGCGGCTGTTCCGGCGTCACCGGCCAGTAGAGGATCGGAAAGAAGGCCAGCTCGTCGCGTTCCAGATCGACGCCCATCGGCGGTGCCGGCTCGACCGAGGTGCGGAAACTGAGCGTGTCGGACAGCCCGCGCAGCCCGGCCCGGGCGATGTCGTCCAGCTCGGCGTTGCCGGTCAGCACATGGGCGAGGGTCAGCTCGTGGGTGGCGGCGAGGGCAAAGGCGGTCTGGTCCGCATCGGAATCCTGGGCCCCGACCGGATGGCCGGGCAGGCCGGCCAGACACAGCGCGGCACCGAGGGCGGCGATGCGCCCGCGCGACGGCATCAGCCGCCCGCCCAGCGCCAGCGCCGCGATCACATCGGCCACCAGCAGCAGCAGCGCCAGCGCCAGCAGCGGCCCGCCCAAGGGCCGCTCCGGCGTGCGGGTCAGGGTCTCCACCGGCACCCCCTCGGGCCACTGCACCGGCGTCAACACCGCCTCCGGGCCCAGCACGTTGCGCGCCAGCCGCCGCTCGCCGTCGTCATAGATGCCCGGACGCAGGTCGGGGCCGGGCGGCGCCCCGGCCAGCGCCTCGCCGGCGACCCCGGGCAGGTTGCCGGCGTCGTGCAGGGTACCGAACCCGTCCATCACCTGCACCGGCCGCCAGGTGGTGCCGGCCAGATCGCCCGCCTGCGGCGGTTTGGCCGATGAGGACACCGCCAGCCGCTCCAGCATCTGCACGAAGAGACCGGAAAGCGGCAGTGTCGACCATTCGGCGTTGGCGGTGACATGAAACAGCACCACCTGCCCCTGACCCAGCGCCTTGCGGGTCACCAGCGGCGTGCCGTCGCCCAGCGCGGCGATCACCCGCTCGGCCAGCACCGGGTCGGGCTGGGCCATGACCTGCGCGCTCACATTCACATCCTCGGGGATCGGCAGCCCGGCAAAGGGGGTGTCGGGGGGGAAGGCGGCCAGCGCCTTGGGCGCGCCCCAGCTCATCGCGCCGCCGACGGTGCGGCCGCCGCTGCGCAGCCGCACCGGCATCAGCGGATCCTCCTCGGTGCGGCTGACATCGCTGGCGGCCAGATGCGGGCCGGCAAAGCGCAGCAGCATGCCGCCCTTTTCCACCCAGCCGGTCAGCGCCGCCTGCTCGGCCTGCGACAGGGTGGCGACATCGGCCATCACGATCACATCCGGGTTTGCGGGGATCAGATCCAAAAGCGCGCCTTCGAGCAGATCGGCACTCGGCGCCAGCGCCTGTTTGAGGTAATGCAGCGGCGACAGCAGCTCCAGCCCCTCACGGTCCTCGCGCCCGGCGATCAGCGCCACCTCGCGCCGCCGCAGCCGGTCGTCGGCCAGCGTCATCGCCCCGGCCGACCGCTGTCCCTGAATCTCGAACCGGGTGATCCGCGCCCGCAGCTCGGCCGGCAGCGACAGGGCGGCGCTGGCCTCGGTCGCGCCCGGCTCGAACCGGGCCGGCAGGCTGGCCAGCACCCGGGCGGTGCCGGCTGGATCGTGGCCCTGCGCCAGCACCGTCACCTCGCGCGCGGGGCCCACGTCGGAGCGGTGCAGCGTCAGCTGCACGGCGCCATCCTTGAACCCGGCGGGGCCGATGCCCAGCACCGGCTGGCCGGTCTCGACCACCCGCAGATCGCCCCTGGCGCGCAGGGCCCCGAGCAGCGGCGCGCGGTCCGGATAGGCCAGCCCGTCGCCGAGCCAGAGGGTATCAAAGCCGCCCGCGCCGCCCTCCTCGACCGCCGCGCGGGCTACCTCAAGCTGTGCCGCGGTCGGCTGCCAGGGCGCGGGGGCAAGTCCGGGCAGCCGGCTGCGCCAGATGTCCGCCGACTGGAAATTCAGCGGCTCGGGCGCGGTCAGCGCCAGCAGCGCCACCGGCCGGCCACCGCGCCCGGCCTCGGCAAGCTGCGCGTCGAGAAGCTCCAGCCGCGCGGTCCAGCGCGGCGCGCCGGCCCAGCTGGCATCCAGCACGATCAGCAACGGACCGCGACCGGCCCGGTCCTGTTGCGGGTTCAGCACCGGGCCGGCCAGCCCGACGATCAGCGCCGCCAGCGCCAGCATCCGCAGCGCCAGCAGCCACCAGGGCGTGCGGTCCGAGATGCTGTCGTCGTCCTTCAGCCCCAGCAGCAACGCGACGCCGGGAAACCGCCGCCGCACCGGTGCCGGCGGGATCGCGCGCAGGATCAGCCAGAGGATCGGCAGCGCGAGCAGCCCCAGCAGCAACCAGGGCGCGGTAAAGCCGATGCCGCCCAGCACGGTCACGAGGTGCCTCCATCGAGCGCGCGGTAGAGCCAGAGCAGCGCCGATTGCGCGCTGTCTTGGGTGTGGTGCAGGCCCAACCGCCAGCCGGTCGCGCGGCACAGCGCCGCCAGCCGGTCGCGCCGCGCCGCCAGCCGCGCCCTGTAGCGGTCGCGCAATTCGCCTGCCTTCAGCGTCTCATGGCGCAGGGTGCCGCCGACGCTCTCGAAGATCGTGCGGCCCTGGAACGGAAAGCTTTCCTCGCTGGGGTCGAGCACTTGAAAGAGCACGCCGCGCACGCCGCGATCGGCGGCCTTGGTCAGCGCCCGCTCGACCTCATGCAGATCGCCGAGGAAATCGGACAGGAACACGGCGCGGGCATGGGGGATCATCGCCCGATGCTCGGGCGGGGCGTAGTCCTCGGGCGCGTCAACGCCCAACGCCTCGGCCAGGCGCAGGATCTGGTTGCGGCCGCGCCGGGGCGGCAGCGCGCTGCCGGTCAGCCCGACCCGCTCGCCCCCCTGTACCAGCAGGATCGCCAGCGCCAGCCCCAGCAGCCGCGCGCGGTCGGCCTTGGTCGGCAATCGGTCGTGCGAGGTAAACCGCATCGAGGCGCCCTGATCGACCCAGAGCATCACCGATTGCGCGATCTGCCATTCCCGTTCGCGCACGAACTGCTGATCGCCCCGGGCGGAGCGGCGGTGGTCGATCATCCGCCGGCTGTCGCCCGGTTGCGCCGGCCGGTATTGCCAGAAATCGTCCCCCAGCCCGGCGCGGCGCCGGCCGTGTTCGCCCAAAAGGACGGTGCCGGCCAGATGGTCGGCCCGCGCCAGCAGCGGCGGCAGCCGCGCGGCCTCCGCCTCGGCGCGTTCGCGCAGTGTTGGGGCGGAGGGGGATGTCACGCCGCAGCCTCGTTGCGGGTCAGCGCGGCGGCGGTGTTTTCGATCAGTTCGGCCAGGCTGTCACCGCGCGCCCGCGCGGCAAAGTTCAGCGCCATCCGGTGGCTCAGAACCGGGCGGGCCATGTCGATCACGTCCTCGGCGCTG
This sequence comes from Antarcticimicrobium luteum, assembly GCF_004358185.1. GTDB lineage: Bacteria > Pseudomonadota > Alphaproteobacteria > Rhodobacterales > Rhodobacteraceae > Antarcticimicrobium > Antarcticimicrobium luteum. The sequence continues at coordinate 11,236 of NZ_SMUV01000050.1, read as the reverse complement.
GGCGCCAACCGCCCCTGCAGCAGCGCCCGCGCCCGCACCGTCAGCATCAGCGCCTGCGCCGCGCGCGGCCCCGGTCCCCAGGCCACGGTCTCGGCCACGCGCTCCGACACCCCCGGCTCGTCCGGGCGGAAGGCGCGCACCAGATCGAGGATCATGTCGACCACCGACTCGCCCACCGGCATCCGCCGCAGCAGGGTCTGCGCCGCGATCAGCTCTGCCGCCGTGAACACCTGCACGGCCTCCTCCTCGGCCACGCCGGTGGTGGCCAGAAGGATGTCGCGTTCGGTGCGGCGGTCGGGATAGGGGACATCGATCTGCACAAGGAAGCGGTCGAGCTGCGCCTCGGGCAGGGGATAGGTGCCCTCCTGCTCGATCGGGTTCTGGGTGGCCAGCACATGGAAAGGCGCGCCCAGCGGCCGGTCCTCGCCCGCCACGGTCACCACCCGTTCCTGCATCGCCTGCAGCAGCGCCGACTGGGTGCGCGGGCTGGCGCGGTTGATCTCGTCGGCCATCAGCAGCTGGCAAAAGATCGGCCCGGGCACGAAGCGAAAGCTGCGGCTGCCGTCGGGCGCGGTGTCCAGCACCTCCGAGCCGAGGATGTCGGCGGGCATCAGGTCGGGCGTGAACTGGATGCGGTTGCCGTCCAGCCCCATCACCGTCGACAGCGTCTCGACCAGCCGGGTCTTGCCCAGACCGGGCAGCCCGATCAGCAGGGCGTGCCCGCCGCAGAGCAGCGCAGCCAGCGTCAGGTCCACGACCCGCTCCTGCCCGATGAACCGGCGGGTGATCGACGCCCTGGCCTGGGCCAGCTTGTCCTCCAGCGCCTCAATCTCGGCGATCAGATCGTCAGGATCGGACATGACATTCCTTTCATGGGCCATATGTTTGATAAGACTATAGTGCGGAATGGAAATGGCAAAACAGATGAGCGGACAAAAACCTGTGACACCTTCGGCCGAGGGCATAGCCAGCGCGGTGCGCGCCGGCAAAACGCGCGGATTGCCGCCGGTGCATCTGTGGAACCCGCCGTTTTGCGGCGATCTGGACATGCGCATCGCCCGCGATGGCACCTGGTTCTATCTCGGCACACCGATCGGGCGGCCGGAACTGGTGAAACTGTTTTCCTCGATTCTCAGGAAGGAGGACGGGAAATACTTTCTGGTCACGCCGGTGGAAAAGGTTGGAATCACCGTCGATGATGCCCCCTTTGTCGCCGTCGATTTCGAGGCGGAGGGCGAGGAGCGGGCACAGATCCTGACCTTCGTCACCCATGTGGGCGACCGGGCGGTGGCCGGCCCCGATCACCCGATCAGGGTGGAGCGCGATCCAGAGACGGGCGAGCCGTCGCCCTATGTCCTGATCCGCGCCAACCTCGAGGCGCTGATCGACCGCAAGAGCTTTTACCGGCTGGTCGATCTGGGCGTCCATCACGACGGCTGGTTCGGGCTGTGGTCGCAGGGCGCGTTCTTTCCGGTGATCCCCTCGGCCGAGCTCGACGCCGCCTGAGCGGGCCTCATTCGGCGGCGGCGCGCCCCTCGCCGATGAAGAGTTTCTGCATGTCGGCAAACGGGCCGTCCGTCAGCTGCGCGCGGATCGGTGCCCATGCACCGGGCGCCTCTTCGATGGCGTCATAGAGCGCGCGGTGGGCGGCGAAGCCGTCCATCGGCACCTCCCGCTCGGTCAGGATCCAGACGAAATTCAGGGCGTCCTGCTCGACCGAGGTCACCCGCAATTCGCGGCCCGGGCCCATGTCGGCCTCAGGCAGCCGCCGCATCAGGTCGAGCTTGAGCAGTTCGACGGTGACATCGTCCAGCCCGGCCGCGCGCAGCACCAGCTTTTCCGTCAGCGCCGGCCAGCCGAACACCAGCCGCACGTCGAGCCCGGCGCCGATCTCGCGCGCCGAGGGCAGGGCGCGGGCGCCGTAGGAGGTTTCGAACACCTCGGTGATCGCATCCTCGACCGCGATGTAATCGGGCATCATCCGGCCGGGAAACACCGCGATCCACAGCCCGGCGCCGACCTCGAGGTAATTGAACTGCGGCTCCATCCGCACGGTCTCGCCGCAGCCGGGACAGGGCAGGCTCTGAAAGCTGCCCTCCAGGATCGCCTCGCGCAGGTCGGGCCGGCGGTCGGCGTTGACGCTGTCGCATTCCTCGAACGGGATGTCCGCGCCGCAGGACGGGCAGGCGATGACGGTGGATCTGAACAGGGACATGGCAGGCGGTCCTTTCGGGGATCAGAGGTCTTCCAGCCAGGCGACGGCGGGGTGATTGTCCTTGAGCTTGCCGCTGTGGAAGGCAGCGTAAAGCTCCGAGAACCATTCGGCGGGGGCGCGGAACTGGTATCCGGTCACCCCCTTGGCCCGGGCCGAGGCCAGGTAGCTGACCCAGTCGCCCTTCATCGCCTCGTGATAGGCGCGGTTGCCGATGGTGCAGGCGTCGGCCGAAACCTTGGTCTTCCAGGGCGCGTTGCCCTCGCGCGCCCGGTCGACCCAGATCTCGCAATCGCGCCGCCGCCGGTCCCATTCCTCGGCGTCGCAGTCGCGCGGCTCGGGCACCGGCGGAGAGGAGCCTTCGCCCATGATCATGTATTCGGCGACATAGGCGGGGTCGAAGTCGAACTTGCCGGCCACCGCGGCGGCCACCGGCCCCACGTCGGCGCGGTGATGGCGCCAGCCGCCATAGGTGTCGCTGTCCTCGCCCAGATGCCGGGTCATGAAGCCCATCTTGTCGTCGACCGCATGGGCCACCTCATGCAGGGTGTTCCAGTTGAAAAAGCTGACCGGCTCGTCCTCCTTGGTCTTGTACAGATCGTCCTGCGGACCCAGCTCGGCCTCCTGGCTGATGCCGTAGATGGCGCTGGTCTTGGCCTCGCCCTCGTGCATGGCGACAACCTTTTCGACAAAATTGAAATACGAGCCGTCCTGCACCCCGCCGCGATGCGAGAAGGACAGGAAACTGTCGTTGTCCAGCGTATCGCTGCCCGGCAGGGCGGCCATCAGGTCGTAGAACCGGCGCAGGTTGGGGGCATCGCGGTCGAGGTCGGTGTCCTCGGTGATCTCCTTTTCGAAGCCGCCGCTGCCATCGGGAACCCAGCGCTTGTTCGACAGTGTCAGATCGCAGCCGAACCGTTCCTTGAACGCCACCGCGATGACCTTGCGCTGAATGTCGGGCTCCAGCGTCTTGATGATCCGGTCGAGCGCCTTTGTGCTCTCCGCATCGCCCAGAAAGGCGCGGATATCCTCGGGGGCAGGCACCTCGTTGGCGGCCAGCTTGAGCCGCAGCTCGGCTGCCGGGATCTGCGCGCGGGCCTTGTTCAGCTCGGCCGATGCGCCCTTGTAATCCTTGGCGGTTGCCTTGGTCTCGGCCTCGTCCAGCGCGCTGTGGATCAGCGCGATGTCGGTTTTCATCAGGTACCGGTCGCGGTGCTTTTCCAGACGGCCGTTCAGGGCGAACCGGATCTGGTTGCGTTCGGCCACATAGACGGCATGGGCGTCCAGTTCGCTGCGCAGGGCGCGCAGGGCCGCGATCGCCTGCTCGACCGTGTCGGTGCTGACGCCGCGCCGGGCGCGATCGCGCCGGGCCTCGGCCATCGCCGTCTCCACCCGCGCCAGCTCGGTCTCGGTCGCGGCGCGCCCGGAGGCGTATTCGGGATGCTGCGCCAGGCTCGCGGCCAGCCCGCGCGCTAGGTCGGCGGCATCGCATAGCTGATCGAACTGCCCCATCTCCGAGGCGATGCCGCGGCAGTGATCGATGGCCTCGCCGACCCTGGTGCGGGCGGTCTCGAAGTCGTCCCCGACCTTGTCGCGGGCCTCCTGCAACGCGGTCTGCACCGTGTCCAGCAGGGCCTTGACGTACATCGCCGAGGGGCGGCCGCGCAGCTGTTTGAAGGTGGCGTCGGCGGCCTTGATCGACATCTTCAGATCGTCGGTGTCATCGCTTCCGACCGCCTTGATCGCATCCAGCACCTCACCAAAGGCGGTCTGCTCATCCAGCGTTGCGGCGGCGGTGGCGCAGTCCGAAACCAGTTCCTGAAACAGCGTGGTGGCCATGGGAAAATCGAACGCCGCCGCCTTTGCCAGCGCGTTGTCGCGCTTGCCCTCAAGCCGGGCGAACAGCGGTGCGATCGGGGCGGTGTCGCGGCTGGCGATCTGTTGCAGCGCGGCCAGTCCGGCCTCGCGCGCAAGGGCGTAGCGTTCGAACCGGTCGACCTGATCCTCGATGGCGTCGCAGGCGCCGACAAATCCGTCGAGCTTGCGCAGCGCGCCTGCGAATTGGTCCATCCCGGCGTCCTTGAGCGCGGCGTCATAGCGGGCCTTCAGCTCGGCGATGCGGTCATGGGTCGGACCCATCGCCGCGTCGTCGCGGTCCAGCAGCGACCGGATCGCGGGATCGGCCTTGTCCTTCGCGGCGGCATAGGCGGGGTAATCGGCGATCGCCTTGACCACCCGGTCGATCAGATAGGCGGTCCGCTCGATCTGCAGATAGGCGGCGCGATAGGCGTGCTGCGCCATCAACCGGTCGACGCCCTCGATGATCTCGTGCAGGCGCGCGATCTGACCGGCGAGCGCGGGGTGATTCAAATTCTTCGCGCCGGTTTTGGTATAGCGGGCCTTGTACGATTTGGTGGCGATTTTGTAGTTCTCGGCCAGGTCCAGATAGGGCTGCAACAGGCCGTTGCCCTCCTTGGCCAGCGCCCTGATGCGGGCGGTGTCGCGGGCCGTCAGCGCCGCCTCCATGTCGGTGCCGATCCGGTCGAGCCGCGCGATCTCGTCGCCCAGGCCGGGCTGGACGTCGGACTTGCGCAGCTTTTTCAGCACGTATTTGAAATCGTCGCGGGCCGGTTTGTAGAGGGTTTCATAGACATCGCGCACCTGCACCGCGATGCCGATCTGCCTGTTCGCCTCGGTCAGCTCGTCCAGCGCGCCGGAATGGTCCCGGTCGGTCGCCAGTCGGCCGGCGGCGCGCAGCCGGGCCTTGATCTCGTTCAGTTCGGGATCGAGGCTTTTGCCAACGTTCCCGTCCTTGACGATGTCGCGGTCGCGTTCGGCCTGTTCCACCTTGCGCTGGAACAGGTTTTTCAGGGTGATCTTCGTCGCCACCTGTTTGCAGGCGGCGATTGCCTGTTCGATGCACTGGCGGGCGGCGGCGGCATCGGGCGCGGCGGCGGCCAAATGGGCGCGGCCGGATTCCGCGGTCTGCGCGGCCTGGTCCAGCAGGTCGTCGAACACATTGTCGGTGTCCAGTCCCGCGACGGCGCGCGCGATCTTCTGAAACTCGCCCAAGGCGGCGTCGAAATCGCCGGCGATACCGTCCAGCTTGTCCGTGTCCTGCATCCCGTCGATCCGGTCGGCGATGTCGGCGGCGCGGGTGCCCTGTTCGAGCTCCATGGCCGCGTGTTGTAGCAGCCGCACCGCGCCGCCCCAGTCGCCCGACTGTGTCGCCGCCTGGGCGTTGGCCATGGTCTGGCGTGCGGTGGCGATGGCCTCGGCGGCCTGTTCGCCGCCGGCTGCGCCGCCCTGCAGGCGGGCAATTTCGGTGTTCAGCGCCCCGCGCCGCTGGAGATAGTCCTGCGCCTGATCGGCCAGCGCCATCATCGCGGCATGTTTGTCCTTGAGCGCGATGGCCGCAGCCAGGGCGAGGCCGAAATCCTTGTCGGTGCCGGTGGTGTAATCCTTGATGCGCGCGTCGTCGTCCCTGAGGCGCTGGTAATATTCCTCGATCGCCACCCGCCCGCCGGCGCCGCGCCGCGTCCTGGTTTCGCGGCGGCGCGCGGTGAACAGCGGGTATTCGGTGTTGAACTCGGTGATGTGCGCGATGGTCCTGTCGAGCGCCTTGAAATGCCCGCGCAGGCCCTTGAGCCTGTGCGAGCCGCCCAGCAGGTCGCCGGCCACGACCAGATCTTCTGCCTCTTGCAGGGTGTCGCGCATCAGGTCGATCTCGTCCGCGACCTTGTCGGTCACCGCCGCGTCCATCGCGTCATAATCGGTAATCTTGGCGTCGACCGCCTCGAGGTTGCTGTTGAAATTCTTCAGCGCCACCCGCAGGCGGTCATAGGCCCCGACCGCCGCCGGGATCGCGTCGAGCTTGCGCACCGCCTCGGCCATGTCCTCGCCGTCGCGGGCCGCCTTCGCCTCGTCCATCAGGGTCAGCGCCGCCTCGATGGCGGTCTTGATCTGCGGCACCCCGGCAAAGCCCCCGGGGGCAGGCAGGGCGTCCAGCATGGCCTGCCGGCTGGCCTCCATCACGAGGAAACGGCCGTAGTCGTCGGCGATGTCCAGCAGGGTCGCGGCGTTTGCCAGATGCGGTTGCAGATCGGCGCTTGCCCCGGCGAAATCGCCGCGCGCGACCTTGTCCTGCGCGGTCGTGTAGGCGGCGGCGATGGGATCGAATTTCGGCTTCACATAGGTCGGCTCGTCCTTATGCGCATGGCCGGTGATCATGTCCCAGCTGCGCAGGAAGCGGCGTTCAAGATCCTGCCAGGCGGTCTTGTCGTCGGCGCGGCCTTCGACGGCGGCCTCGGCGGCGTCAAAGGCGGTGCGGGCCACGGCGGCGCGGGCCGGCAGTTCGGCGGCGCCGACCGCGCCCGCCGCGTCCAGCCGCCGGTCGACCCGGTCCAGCAGCGCCTCGATGTCATCGGGGATCGCGGCGGCGCCAAAGGCCCGCGTGGCCCGGTCGCGCAGTTGCAGCTGCGCGTTGGAGATCTCGGTCAGCTCGCGGCGCGCCGCCTGCACGGTTTCCGCCAGCCCCTCCTCGGCGCTTTCGCGGACCTCGGCCAGAACCTCGGCGCGCAGCTCGAACGGATTGACGGTGTCGGCGCTGTCGAGCAGCCCCGACAGCCGGTCCAGCGCCTTGACGGCGCCGCCCAGATCCTTGAGCGAATCCGTCTCCAGCCCGCTGTTGAATTTCTCCTGCGCAAACTCCCAGACCAGGATGATGTCGTCCTGATTGTCAAAGGCCATTACATCGGGCCCGTCCCTGAGCGAGGCGAGCATGGCCTCCACCCGGTCGCGCACGGCATCGTATTTCTTGCCCGCCTCCTGCTGTTGCAGGCGGATCCAGGCGGTGGTGTTGACCTGATCGAGATGCGCCAGCCCGCCGTCGAAATCGGGCTTCTTCGGGTTCGCCTCCACGATCTGCGCGGCGCGGGCGAGATCGGCCAGCAGGCCGGCGCGGATGCCGGCATCCTCGATTTGCAGAATACGCTCTTCGACCACGTCGTGGCGCACGTTGAAGGCGCCGAATTCGCGCGCCGCCGCCTCGCGCCGCTTGCGGGCCTTTTTCTTGCCCATGCGCTTGGGCATGCGGATATAGGTGTTGATGAATTCGATCTGCGCAGGGGTCAGGCCGTCGGGCATCGGCGCGGGCTCCAAAAACAATGTCCGCCGGGCAATCCGGCGAAAGTGGAAACGGTAATCAAACAATGTGTTGACGCAGAGTGACCCGGACCGGTGATTCGGGGCAAGCGCCGGGTGCGCCCGGCGGTCAGTCCGCCACCGAGAATGCGATCCGCCGGTTGCGCGCCTTGCTGGCGGCGCTGTCGTTGGGAACCAGCGGTTCGGTTTCGCCAAAACCCTGCGCCTGCAGCCGCGCCCGGTCGATGCCGCGCATGGCCAGCGCCGCCGCCACCGCCTCGGCGCGCGCCCGGCTGAGCCGCAGGTTGGCCTCGGCGGCGCCATCGGAATCGGTGTGCCCGGCAACCAGGATGCGCAGGCCGCCGCAGGCGCGGGCGATCTCGGCCACCCGGTCGAGCGCGGCGGCGCTGTTGCCGCTGAGCCGGGCGCTGCCGGGGGCGAAATGGATGCCGCCGGCGCGCGACGCCTCGACCAGCCGTTCGGCGCAGCCGGCCGGCCCGGTGCCGGAGGGGGCGGCCGTGGTTGCGGCGCTCTGGGGCTGCGGCGCCGCCTCCGGCGCTTCGGCTGCGCCGCGGTCGAAGACAAGGGTGAAACTGACGATTCCGACCGGCACGACGGCCACCGCGGCCGCCTTTTCCATCGCGGCGATTCCCTGCGCCATGCCGAATTTGATCGCCGAGACCGGGATCGGCGCGACCGAGGCCACCTCGACCCGCTCCTCGTCCAGCAGGGTGACCGAAACCCGCGCGGTGTTGCTCAGCGTCATGCCGTGCAGCGACAGCGCATAGCTGAGGTCGATCTGCTTGCTGCGCACCGCCGGCAGGTCGCGCAGCCGGGCAGAGTCAAGCTGGGTGGTGATGATCGCCTCGGGGTGCAGAAAGGTCTCGAACAGCATGAAGCGCAGCCGCACGTTGCGCAGGTCGATGCCGGTATCGACCGAATCGAGCAGCACGCGGATCTGCGCCTTGCCCTGATCGGTGATCAGCCCGCTGAGCGTGCCAAAGCGGCTGGCCTCGGCCAGATCGCCGTTCTTGATCGACACGAACCGAATCTCCGACCCGGCGGGATCGAGCCGCCAGCCACCGGCGAAGGGCTGTGTCTCCTGCGCCTGTGCGCCCGGCACCGGGGTCAGCACCGGGGTCAGCACCAGAAGCGGGACGATGAAAATCAGGGTGCAGAGGCGGGACAAGACCGTCATGCGATCCTCCTTTCGCGGGCTGGGCGTTGCATCGAAATCAGAGTATCAGCAAACTTGCCCGGGGCGGGAAAAAAAGCGATAGTTTCAATGCATTGCAGAACGCGATGCGGCATGTCGGCCTTGACCGGGGTCGGGCGGGACCGGGAACACCGAATGAGTTTGCAGAACAGGTTCAACAGCCACCTGCGCCGCGCGCTGCTCCTGATGGTGCTGGTGGTGGGCGTCGTGCGGGGGGCCGCCGCCGAGGAACGGCTGGCGCTGGTCATCGGCAACTCCGCCTATGGCACTGTCACGGCACTGGAAAATCCGGTGAATGACGCCCGTCTGATCGCCACGGCGCTGGAGCGGCTGGGTTTCGACGTCACGCTGATTTCCGATGCCAGCCAGATCGCCATGAAGCGCGGCATCGCCCAGTTCGGACGCGAATTGCGCGAGGCCGGCAAGGAGGCGACCGGGCTGTTCTACTATGCCGGGCACGGGGTGCAGAGCTTCGGGACCAACTATCTGTTGCCGGTCGACGTGGCGCTGGCGGATCCGGCCGATCTGGATCTGGTGGCGGTCGAGGCGCAATCGGTGCTGCGGCAGATGTATTCGGCGCGCAACCGCACCAATATCGTGATCCTCGACGCCTGCCGCAACAACCCGTTCTCGACGCTGCCGGCGTTTGACGACAACGGGCTGGCCGAGATGCAGGCGCCCACCGGCACCTTTCTGGCCTATGCCACCGAGCCGGGGGGCGTGGCGCTGGACGGGGCGGGGGGCAACAGCCCGTTTACCCAGGCTCTGGCCGAGGCGCTGGAACAGCCCGGCCAGCCGATCGAACAGCTGTTCAAGCAGGTGCGCGTCGCGGTGCTGGAGCGGACCGGCGGTCAGCAGACGCCCTGGGACACCTCGTCGATGACCAGCGATTTCTTTTTCTCCGCCGCGGCCGCGCCCTCGGACACGCTGGAGGAGCTTCAGGTCTGGCGCAGCGTTCAGGCGGCGGGCGATCCGGTGCAGCTGATGCTGTTCCTGCGCGCCTATCCCGACAGCGTCTATGCCGCCGAGGCGCGCCGGCTGCTGGAATCGGTGATGGAGTACGAGCTGGCCACCGGCAAGGACAGCGCGCCGTCGGCGTCGCGCAGCGGGCCGAGCCCGGATGAGCAGACGCAGCTGGCGGCGGCGCAGCAGGCCGGCTCCGCCGCGCAGTACCGCGCCTTTCTCGACCGTTTCCCGGACAGCGTCTATGCCGAGTTCGTCGCGCAGGAGATCGCCGCGCTGGACCGGGGCGCCGCGACCGATCCCGCCGGCCCGCCACCCGAGCCGCCCGCGCGGGAGGCCGAGCCGCCGGCAGAGCCGGGGGCCGAGGCCGGGCCGGTCACCTTTGCCAGCCCGCTGTTGTCCGACGATCCGGCGGTCTCGGGCAAGTCGATGGCCGAGCTGATCGGGATGAGCCCGCTGTTTCCGCCGGTGGAGGGGCTGCCCGAGAGCTACTGGAAGGACAAGACCTGCGCGAGCTGTCACCAGTGGTCGAAAGAGCGGCTGTGCGATCAGGCCCAGGTCTATGCCAGCACCACCCATCGCTCGCTCGACAAGATGCACCCCTTCGGCGGGGTGATGAAGCGCGCGATGAAGAGCTGGGCGGCGGGGGGATGCCAGTAGGGGCTATCTCTCCGAGGTGCGCACAAAGAAATACACCCATTCGCCCTTGAAGTCGGGGCTCCGCGCGCGCGCCTCGGCGACCCGGCCCTTGAGCCAGACCAGATAGGGTTCGGCCGGTTCGGTCAGCGGGCGCAGCCCGTCGTAGAGCGGCTCGGAGGCGGCGAAGGCGACCGCGATTTCCTGCCCGTAGGGCGGGCCGATCAGCAGGCGCAACCCCTCGTCCGAGTCCGATTGCGCGCCGATCCGAAGCGCGTTTTGCGCCTGCGACCGGCGCAGCGGCACGTGGACGTTCGGCACCAGGTGCAGCACGCCGCCGGCGGCGTCGAAGTAATCGACATAGATCCAGGCCGGGTAGTCGGGTGCTGTCAGATCAAAGGACAGCGGATCGCCGGCGACATAGGAAAACACGCGCGCCTGGGTGCCCGCCCCGATCAGCAGCGGGTTGGTGATCTGGTCGGTGGATTGCGGCAGGCCGACATCGGCGATGCCGGTCAGCGCGCCGCATTGCGGGCGCGGCAGGATCAGGATGTTGTCCGACACAGCGATGTCGGCGCCCATCTGCGTCCGCAGCGCGGCCAGGACCGGCGCGCGCATGTCGCCCTCGGGCACGTGGCCGTTCACCTGCAGCGTGGCGCTGTCCGGGTCGAACCCCACCTGCAACCGCCCGCAGGGCACCGAGGCCAGCAGCCCGGCGACGCCGTCGCGCAGCGCCTGCGCGCCGGCATCTCCCGGACGCACGAAGCTCTGGAACGCGGCCAGCGAGGCCGGGTCGATCTCGCCATCGCTGCCCTGAAAGGCCAGCGCGGCGGTCACATGCTCGGCCTGCGGCGTGGCGGCCGCGGCGGGCAGCGCCGCCGGGACGACAGCGCCGAGATCGTCGGCGCGGGCGACGGCGGGCTGAACCCGGGCGGTGGCGGCGGCGGTCGCCGCCGTTTCCTGCACCGGCGGCCGGCTGGCTGACAGCTGCGCATAGGCCATTGCCGGCTGGGCGCGGGCCGGGTCCGCCTGCGCCGCGATCCTCTGCGCCGGGGCGGCGGTGGGGC
>NZ_SMUV01000070.1 GCF_004358185.1 Antarcticimicrobium luteum | reverse complement strand
CGGCCAGCCGCCCGACCCGGGCGCCGGTGCCCGGCGCGTCGGCCGCCGCGCGCGCGGCCCGCGCCTCCAGCTCATCGGCGACGGCCTCGGCGGCGGCCTTGTCGTGCCAGGCCGCGGCCAGATCGCGCAGCGGCTGAAAGAACTCCGGCGCCAGCAGCAGGATGAACACCCCCTCGCCCAGGGTCATCGGCCTCGCCCAGGCGCCGAAAGTGATCTCGCCCAGCAGCGAAAAGCCGACATAGACCGCCACCAGCGCCACGCCGATGGCCGAAAACAGCTCCAGCACGGTCGAGGACAGGAACGCCACACGCAGCACCGCCATGGTGCGCCGCCGCACCCCCTCGGCCAGCGCGGCGAAATCGGCGCGCGATTTGTCGGCGGCGTCCAGAATCCGGATGTCGGGCAGCGCCGCGATCCGGTCGATCAGCAGCGCGTTCATATCGCCGATCTCGACCATCTGCCGCGCGCTGGCCTCCTTGGCGGCCATGCCGACCAGCGCCATGAACAGCGGAATCAGCGGCCCCGCAATCAGCAGGATCAGCGCCGCGACCCAGGAAAAATAGGCGGTCAGCGCCAGAAACAGCAGCGGCACGACCCTCACCCGCGCCATCGCCGGGCGATAGCGCGCCACATAGGGCGCCAGCAGCGCCAGTTTCTCCGACAGCAGCGCAGCCAGATCGGCGGAAGAGACCGCCCGGTCGACCCGCAGCCCCTCGCGGTCCAGCAGCGCCTTGCGCTCGGCCGAGACCACCAGATCGGCGGCGGCAAAGGCGCGCCGTCCGGCCATCCGGTCGGCCGCCGCGCGGATCGCTCCGATCAGGGCGAATCCCGCCGCGGCGATCCAGCCGGCGGCGCCGAAATCGCCCCCGGTCCAGCCCTGGATCACCCAGGCGATCAGCCCCGCCTGCACCGGCCAGAGCGCCCCGGACAAGGCGGCCCAGACCGAGGCCTGCCGCAACAGCTGGCGCGGGCGTTCGGTGATCAGACGGGAGGTGGCGGATCTTGAGGACACGGGCTGGCTCGATCGCTGGTCTGCGGCGCGTTATATGCTTTATTTAATATGTGTACTATTTTCCGCACCCCGGATCGGCGCCGGCCCGTGCGACACGGTGTATCGGCTCAGGCCCCCTCCTGTTCGGCCAGCACCTTTTTCGCCGCCCGGAAACACTCCAGCGCCTGCGGCACGCCGCAATAAATGCCCACCACATGGATGATCGCGCGAATCTCTTCTCTGGACACGCCGTTGTTCAGCGCGCCACGGCAGTGGATCTCCCATTCGTGCATCTTGCCCAGCGCCCCGATCATGGCGAGGTTCATCATGCTGCGCGTTTTCGGATCGATCACCTCGTCGCCCCAGCCGAAGCCCCAGCACCAGGCGGTCATCGCCTCCTGGAACGGGCGGGTGAAATCGTCGGCGGCGGCCAGGTTTTTCTCGACATACTCCGCCCCCAGCGTCGCCTTGCGCTGCGCCAGCCCCCTGGCAAACAGATCCTCGTCCCAGGTCTCGCTCATCTCTTGGTCCTTTCGCTACTGCCCTCGGGTCGCCGCACAGGGTTCTCCATCCCCCGGCGCAGCGCAAGCCGGCGACCGGAAAAATATCGCGCGCGCCGGGGCTTGGCGCCCGGGCGGTTTCGGCTAAGCTGCGCCAGACCCGGACCAACCGAACCGGCCCCTCGGGAGACACGCCATGACCGACTGCACCGCCACCCAGCTGATCGACGACGACCGCACCCGCGTCACCCGGTTCGACTTCGAACCGGGCGCCGAAACCGGCTGGCATGTGCACGCGATGGATTATGTGATCACCGCGATCACCGACTGCCACATGCGGCTGGAACTGCCCGGCGGCGAAGTGACCGAGGTCACGGTGCCCGCCGGCGCCGCCTATCGCCGCGAACAGGGGGTGGAGCACAATGTGATCAACGCCGGCGCGGCGCCGATGTCCTTTGTCGAGATCGAGTTGAAATAACCCGGCCGCATTGTACGCAATCCGTTCGGTTCTCCCCGGTTCGCGCCGCTTACCCGCGCCGCGCGGTTCCGTGCAGAAAGACCGATATCGCCAGATCCAGCCGCGCGGTCATCGCCGCCTCGTCGGGCAGGCGCCCGGGATCGAGCAGCGATTCCACCGGCCAGGGGCGCAACATGTCCAGCAGCAGCGCGGCGGCGGCGGGCACATCGTCGATCTCCACCTCGCCCCGGTCGCATCCGCGCTCCAGTTCTTCGATCAGGATGCAGCGGCAGAGGTCAGAGGTGCGCCTTAACATGTCGCGCGCGATCCCGGGCGCGGCGGGCGTTTCGGCAACCAGGCCGCGCAGGATCTCCAGCGGCAGGCCGAACCCGCCCCGGCCCAGTTCGGGCGACAGTGTCAGGCGCAGCCGTTCGGCCAGCGGGCGCGCCTGCGCCTGCGCCGGCACCGGGCGCAGGAACCCGCCGCCGTATTGCTCCAGATAGGCCTGCAGCAGCGCCGCGCGGCTTGGGAACAGCGCATAGATGGTGCGTTTTGACATGCCGGCGCGGCCGGCCAGCGCATCCATGCTGGCCCCGTCCAGCCCGTTTTCGCGGTACACCGCCTCGAGCGCGTCGAAGATGCGTTTCTGCCGTTCCTCCGGCGCCAGCACGACAGGACGACCGCGCCGGGTGACAACGGCGCTTGTTTCCGCATTCTCCATGCCCGCTCCGATTTTCACGCCGGCGCGGCACGATCCGCGCAAAGATCGCTTGTCATCCGGCAGTTTGACTGATTATAGAAACGCCATAGTTTCCTAAGCTATTCCCGCGACCATGCCAATCCTCTTTCCCGAAAGGCCCGTCATGTCCGTGATCTTGCGCCTGGCGCTGTCCTGTCTTGCCTGCGCCGGCCTGCTGGCCGCGCCCGCCGCCGCCCAGCAGCAGGGCCGCCCGCCCGCCGCCGTCACCGTGGTTACGGTCGCGCCGCAGACCATCACGCTGACCTCCACTCTGCCGGGCCGCGTCGCCGCCTCGGCCGAGGCCGAGGTGCGTCCGCAGGTCAACGGCATCATCACCGAACGGCTGTTCCGCGAGGGCGCCCATGTCGAGGCGGGCGATCCGCTCTTCAAGATCGACCCGGCCAGCTATGAGGCGGTGGTGCAGCAAGCGCGCGCCGGCGTGAGCCAGGCCCAGACCCAGTTGCGCACCGCCCAGCGCGAGGCCGACCGGATCAACGAGCTACATCAGCGCAAGGTCGCCAGCGATCAGGCGCTGGACGATGCCGTCGCCACGCGCGACACCGCCGCCGCCGCGGTGGAGGTCGCCCGCGCCGGCCTGAACTCGGCCGAGATCGAGCTCTCGCATACCACCATCCGCGCCCGTCTCTCGGGTGAGATCGGCCTGTCGCAGACCAGCCCCGGCGCGCTGGTCACCGCCAGCCAGGCGCAGCCGCTGGCGGTGATCCGTGACATCGACCCGGTGCATGTGGACGTGACCCAATCGGCCGCTGACCTGCTGCGCTGGCGCCGCGGCGAGACCGAGGCGCAGCTGGGCGGCGCCGACCGCACCGTGCGCCTGACGCTGGCCGACGGCTCGGACTATGGCGAAACCGGCAAGCTGACGGCGGCCGAGCCCAAGGTCGATCCGCAGACCGGGGTGGTCACGCTTCGGATGGAATTCTCCAATCCCGACCGGCTGCTGCTGCCGGGGATGTATGTGCAGGTGGACATGCCGGTAGAGGCCGCCGAGGGGGTGTTTCTGGTGCCGCAGGAGGGCGTGGTGCGCGACCGCCGTGGCCGCCCGGTCGCCTGGGTGGTGGGCGAGGGCAACGTGATCGAGGAACGTTCTTTGTCGATCCTGCAGGATCAGGGCGATCACTGGGTGGTCAACGGCGGCCTCTCGGACGGCGACCGGGTGGTTGTCGCCGGCTTCCAGAAGGCCGCGCCGGGCGCCACCGTCGCCCCGGAAGAGCGCGCGCCCGCCGGCGGCTCGAACTGAACCAAGGATTAGAGGACGCCCACGCATGGCCCGATTCTTCATCGACCGCCCGGTCTTTGCCTGGGTCATCTCCATCCTGATCATGGGAGTGGGGATGCTGGCGATCCGCACCCTGCCGGTGGCCCAGTACCCGCAGATCGCGCCGCCGTCGGTCTCGATCCGGGCGAGCTATCCGGGCGCCTCGGCCGAGACCGTCGCCAACACGGTCACCCAGGTGATCGAGCAGCAGATGACCGGACTGGATGGCTTGCGGTATTTCTCGTCCAGCTCCACCTCGGCGGGCAGCGCCGAAATCAAGCTGACCTTCCAGACCGGGACCGATGTCGACATCGCCCAGGTCCAGGTCCAGAACAAATTGTCGCGGGCGACCCCGCTGTTGCCCGAAACCGTACAGCGACAGGGCATAACCGTACAGAAATCCTCGGCCGGGTTCCTGATGGTGGTCAGCCTGATCTCGCCCGATGGCACCTATGAGCAGGTCGATCTGGCCGACTACATGGTCACCAACCTGGTGGACGAGCTGAGCCGGATCGAGGGCGTCGGCGACGTGCGCGTCTTTGGCGGGCAGTACGCGATGCGGATCTGGCTCGACCCGTCGAAACTGGCCGCCTTCGAGCTGGCCCCATCGGACGTGGTCGCCGCCGTCTCGGCGCAGAACGCGCAGATCTCCGCCGGGGCCTTCGGCAACCGACCGGCGGTCGCCGGTCAGCAGCTCAACGCCACCATCACCGCGCAGTCGCTCCTGAGCACGCCGGAGGATTTCCGCCAGATCGTCCTGCGGGCGGAAACCGATGGCGGGCTGGTTCTGCTGGGCGATGTGGCGCGGGTCGAGATCGGGGCGCAGGATTATTCCACCATCGCCCGGTTCAACGGCGCCCCCTCCTCGGGCATGGCGATCAGCCTCGCCTCGGGCGCCAATGCGCTCGACACCGCCGATGCGGTCAAGGCGCGGATGGCGGAGTTTGCCCGTTTCTTCCCCGAGGGGATCGAATACGTGGTCCCCTATGACACCACGCCCTTTGTGCAGATCTCGATCCAGGAGGTGGTCAAGACCCTGTTCGAGGCGATTGCGCTGGTGTTCCTGGTGATGCTGCTGTTCCTGCAGAACCTCCGCGCAACGCTGATCCCGACACTGGCGGTGCCGGTTGTGCTGCTGGGCACCTTCGGCATCCTGGCCGCCGCCGGGTTCACCATCAACACGCTGACCATGCTGGCGATGGTGCTGGCCATCGGCCTGCTGGTGGATGACGCCATCGTCGTGGTGGAGAACGTCGAGCGGATCATGGAGGAGGACGGGCTGTCCCCGCGCGAGGCGACGCATAAATCCATGGGTCAGATCACCGGCGCGCTGGTCGGCATCGCCATGGTGCTGTCGGCGGTGTTCGTGCCGATGGCGTTCTTTCCCGGCTCGACCGGGGTGATCTATCAGCAGTTCGCGATCACCATCGTCTCGGCCATGGCGCTGTCGGTGGTGGTGGCGCTGACGCTGACCCCGGCGCTTTGCGCGACGTTGCTGCGCAGCAGCGATCACGGCGCGCGCCGCGGGCCGTTCCGCTGGTTCAACGCCGGGTTCAACGGGGTCACGCGCGGTTATGCCGGCACCGTCCGCTGGGGCCTGCGGCGGCCGGTCCGCATGGGCCTTTTGTATCTGATCCTGGCCGGGGTGATGGTCGGCCTTTTCATGCGCACGCCGACGGGCTTCTTGCCGGATGAGGATCAGGGCATCCTCTTTACCCTGATCCAGGCCCCCACCGGGGCCACCGCCGAACGGACCCGTGAAGTGGTCAAGCAGGTCGAAAACTATTACCTGACGCAGGAGACCGATGTGGTGGAATCCATGTTCGGCGTGGTTGGCTTTTCCTTCGCCGGGGCCGGGCAGAACATGGGGCTGGCCTTTGTCCAGCTGAAGGGGTGGGACGAGCGCCCGGCGCCGGGCCAGAGCGTGCAGGCGCTGGCCGGCCGTGCATTCGGCGCCTTCAGCCAGATCCGCGACGCGATGGTGTTTCCCATCGTGCCCCCCTCGGTGATCGCGCTGGGCAATGTCTCGGGCTTCGATTTCTATCTGCAGGCCCGTGGCGGACAATCGCACGAGGACCATATGGCGGCGCGCAACCAGTTGCTGGGGATGGCGGCGCAAAGCCCGCTGATCGCCTCGGCACGACCCAACGGTCTGGCGGACGCGGCGCAGTTCAACCTGGATATCGACTGGCGCAAGGCCGGCGCGATGGGCCTGACCCCCACCGCCGTGGGCGAGCTGCTGCGGGTGGCCTGGGCCGGCTCTTACGTCAACGATTTCCTAGACCAGGGCCGGATCAAGCGGGTCTATGTTCAGGGCGAGGCCGAGGCCCGCGCGACCCCCTCGGACATCGAGAAATGGCGTGTGCGCAATGCCAGCGGCGGGCTGGTGCCGTTTTCGAACTTTGCAGAGGGCAACTGGAAATACGGGCCGCAGGGGCTCTACCGCTATAACGGGGTGCCGGCGCTGCAGATCCAGGGTTCGCCCGCGCCGGGCGTCTCCACCGGCGAGGCGATGGCCGAGATGGAGCGGCTGGTCGCTCAGCTTGGCGGCGGTTACGACCTGGCCTGGACCGGGCTGTCGCTGGAAGAGCGGCAATCGGGCAGCCAGGCGCCACTGCTTTATGCGTTGTCGCTGGCGGCGGTGTTCCTGTCTCTGGCGGCGCTCTATGAAAGCTGGTCGATCCCCTTTGCGGTGATGCTGGCGATGCCCATCGGCGTGCTGGGCGCGCTGGCCGGCGCCTGGCTGGGCAGCTATGAGAACGGGGTGTTCTTTCAGGTCGGGCTGCTGACGGTGATCGGGCTGACCGGGAAGAACGCGATCCTGATCGTCGAGTTCGCCCGCGAACGCTATGCCGGCGGCGAGCCGCTGCTCGACGCGGTGACCGAGGCGGCGCGGCAGCGGTTCCGGCCGATCATCATGACCTCGATGGCCTTCTCGCTGGGCGTGCTGCCGCTGGTGCTCAGCACCGGGGCCGGCTCCGGCGGGCGCAACGCCATCGGGTCGGGCGTGCTGGGCGGCACAATCTCGGCCACGGTGCTGGGGGTGGTCTTCGTGCCGCTGTTCTTCGTCATCGTGAACCGGCTGTTCGGCGGCAAGGGGAAATAACCTTCGATCCACAGAGCAAGCCGCGCAAGCGCCGGACCGTGGTCTGGCGCAGCACCCTCTGATCGGCGCGCTTTACGGCAGCCAAATCCGGACGAAGCCTGATCTGCGCGCCTA
The DNA here is from genome assembly GCF_004358185.1 of Antarcticimicrobium luteum. Taxonomy (GTDB): domain Bacteria; phylum Pseudomonadota; class Alphaproteobacteria; order Rhodobacterales; family Rhodobacteraceae; genus Antarcticimicrobium; species Antarcticimicrobium luteum. The sequence goes on along the minus strand of NZ_SMUV01000070.1, from coordinate 191,661 downwards.
CGTCGACCAAGCGCCTGACCGAGGGGACGGTCCGGCACTTGCGCGGCGCCCTTCGGGCTTGATTCCGCGCAGGGGAGCTTGCCTCACCCCGTCCAGCTCTCCGAGGTGATCCAGTCGCAGAACCGGGCCACCGTGCGCAGCCGTTTGTGCGCGCGCGGGACCACCAGGTAGAAGCCGGGGCGATAGCGTTCCGGCATGTCGTCGAGCGCATCGAGGCCAAAGGGCGCCACCAGCCGGCCGGCCTCGATATCCTCCACCGCGTCGGCCTTGGAAATCAGCCCGACGCCGATACCGGAGAGCACACCGCGGCGCATGGTATCGGCATCGTGGAACTCGATCTGCCCGGCCGGAACCCCGGCCTCGACCCCGAAATGCGCCAGCACGCACGCCCACATGTCCCGCGCCGCCACCGGGTGCAGCAGGGTCATCCCGGCCAGATCGGCGGGGCCGGAGATCCGCGCGCCCAGCGCCGGGGCGCAGCAGATCACCTTGGGGTCGCCGACCAGCAGGGTGACCTCATAATCCTTCCACTGCCCGAACCCCCACTGGATCGAGACATCGACCTCGTCGGCGGCGAAATCCGGCAGCTCGACCAGCGTGGTCAGCCGCAGATCGGCGCCGGGAGAGATCTCGCGGAACCGCTCCAGCCGCTGCATCAGGTAGCGGGTGGCGAAATAAGGGCTGACGTTGATGGTGATCCGGTTGCGGGCGCCGGCACTGGTCACCCGGCGAACCCCCTCGGTGAACTCTCCAAAGCCGGCCTCGATGAAATGCGACAGCACGATCGCCTGTTCGGTTGGCTCGATCACCCGGCCTTTGCGCGCAAAGAGCTGGACGCCGAGGGTGCCCTCCAAAAGCCTGATCTGCTGGCTGACCGCCTGCGGGCTGACCAGAAGATCATCGGCGGCGGCGCGAAAGCTGCCCTTGCGCATCACGGCCCAGAAGGCGCGCAGCGCGTTCAACGGCGGTAGTCTGAAGGGCTGGCGGGTCATCCTGTCCATCGCGCTGGCACCGGGAAAAGGCCCGGCCCGGGTCTCCTAGCCTGTCCCGGGCGCGACCGCGATCAGATCACCGCCTTTTCCAGGAACGGTGTGCCGTTGACGATCCTCTCATAGCCGACCGCCGACAGATCCAGCGTCCGAAAGCCGTCGTAGGCGATCAGTTCCGACACCCCGCGCCCCGTCGCCGGCGCCTGTTGCAGCCCGTGACCGGAGAATCCGTTGGCAAAGATGAAATTCGTCACCTCGGGGTGGCGGCCGACAACCATGTTGTGATCGAGCGTGTTGAAGGCGTAGTGCCCCGCCCATTGGTTCACCACCTTGATCGCCTCGAAATGCGGCGAGCGTTCGGCCAGGGCCGGCCAGATGAGTTCCTCGAACTCGTCATAGCGCGGTTCGAAATCGTCCCAGTCGACCGCCGGATCCTCGACCGGCGGGCAGCCGGTGAGAAAGAACCGCCCCTCGGGCCGGCAGAACACGCCGGTGGAATCGATCATCAGCGGCAGCCGGCCCTGATTCACGGAGGCCGAGCCTTCGGGGGATTCGGCACAGTCGAAGACGAAGAGCGTGCGCTTGCGCGGCTCGACCGGAATGTCGAGCCCGGCCATCCGCGCCACCTGCGCCGCGCGCGGGCCGGCGGCGTTGACCACCGTGCCCGCCTGGATCGCCGCGCCGGATTTCAGCGTGACGGTGGTCACGGCGCTGCCGTGGCGGGCGATCCCGACCACCTCGTCGGTGACATACTGGGCACCCTGCGCCCGCGCCCTGGCGCGAAAGCCCTGCATCAGCCCGGTGTTGTTGAACCAGCCCTCGCCCGAGCGCCCGTAGGAGGCCAGCGAGACATCTCCGACCCGCAGATGCGGAAAGGCGGCGGCCAGCTCATCGCGCGACCACAGCACCACGTCGGCGCCGCAGGATTTCTGCACCTCGTGGTTCTCGCGCAGGATCTGCGCCTGCTCCGGGCTTGAGGCGAGGAACAGATAACCGCCGGGGTGGAAATTCAGGTCGGGCCGGTCGCCGTCGACCGCCATCGTCTCGGCGAAATCGCGGATCACCTCGCCGCCGTACTGGCTGACCTGAACGTTGATCGGGTTGGAATACTGCACCCGGATACCCGAGGCCGACAGCGCGGTCGAGGCGCGGGCATAGCTGGGGTCGCGTTCGATCACCAGGACCGAGCCATTGAAATCCGGGTTCGCGGTGAGGTGATAGGCAACGGAAGAGCCGATCACCGCCCCGCCGACAATCACCACATCATAGCGCTCGTTCATTCCCCAGCCTCGTCGTCGGGATGGCCGAGGTCCACGAACCATCCCCCCAGACATTGGGTGGAAAGGGCCTTGGGATCGGCGATTTCGGTCCTCGCTTCCACCGCCGCGCGATAGGGCTCGGCGCTGTCCTGCGGGATATAGCCCAAATGCCCGGCCCTGGAATTGTCAAGTGGCTTCACCCTGTTGTCCGAGGTGCCGAAGCTGATGGTGAACCCCAGATGCGGCGCGGTGAGCGCGGCGCTGACCAGACGCACACAATCGTCGAAGCTGAGCCAGGACCACAACATGCGCCGGTCGGCCGGTTCCGGGAAGGAGGAGAAGATGCGGATCATCGCGCTCTCAATCCCGAACTTGTCCCAATACATGCTGCCCAGCGCCTCGACGAAGCATTTCGACACGCCATAAAGGCTGTCCGGGCGCACCGGGCTTTCGGTGTCGATATGGTTGTCCAGCCGGTGATAGCCGATGGCATGGACCGAGGAGGCATAGATCACCCGTTTGACCCCATGTTTCCGGGCGCCCTCGTAGATGTGGTAAGAGCCGCGGATATTGCTGTCGAGCACCTCGGCCCAGGGCCGCTCCATCGGCGCGCCGCCCATATGGACGATGGCGTCGCAGCCCTCGGTGGCCGCCATCGTCGCGGCCTCGTCGGCGAGGTCAAAGATAACCGCCTCTTCATGCGGCTGCAGATCGGCGATCTCTTCGCGGTCGGCCAGGCGCAGGCTCTCGGCCAGCGGTGCCAGCCCGCGGCGCAACTCGCTGCCCAGGCGCCCTGCGGCGCCGGTGATGAGGATTTTCTTGAAGGGTTTGGTCATGGGTTCGCGCTCCGGGTCAGGTGGTCAGATGGGCCGCGTTGGCGGCGTGGGATGGTCGGGGCATCATGTCTCCTCCCCGGTCACATAGCCGCGGCGTCGGTCCTCCGCCCGCGCCGCCTCCGGCCGTTTGGCCGGATCGCCGTAGCCGCCGCCGCCGGGCGCCTTGAGGATCAGGCGTTTGCCGGCGGGGACGAATTGCCAGCCCTTGGGCCGCAGCCTGGTGCCGTCGTCCAGCGCGACCTCTCCCGCTGCGCCGGGCGCGCCGCCGTCGCGCCCATGGGGCGGGGTGTTGACGCGGTCGAACATGGCGGAGAACTCGAACTCATGGCCCTCCGCCGGGGCGATCTCGATGATCTGGCCCAGACCGCCGCGATAGGTGCCGTCGCCGCCCGAATCCGGCCGCAGCTCTTTGCGCCAGATGACGATCGGGCCGGTATGTTCCGTCGCCTCGATCGGCATCGTGTGCACGCCGGAGGGAAAGGCGGTGGCCGACAGCCCGTCGAGCGTGGGCCGCGCCCCCATGCCGCCGGAGTTGAACATCAGCACCTCGGCGCGCCGTCCCTCGGCCCCGGCAGCGGGCCGGGCGGAGATATGGATGTTCCACAGCGCCCCCGCCCCCTCGGCCTGGATCTGCCCCGGCAGGGCCTGGGCCAGCGCCCCCAGCACCACGTCGGGCACCATATGGCCGATCACATGGCGTAGCGACACCGGCGCGGGCCGCGCCGCATTGGTGATATTGACCGGCGAGGACACGTCGAAGGCCGCCAGCGAGGCAGAGTTGTTGGGGATGTCCGGCGCCACCACGCATTTGATCGCATAGCAGGCATAGGCCTTGGTATAGATCATCGGGCAGTTGATGCCCCAACGGCTCATCGGGGCGGAACCGGCGAAATCCACATGCACCTTATCGGCACTGATGGTCACCGCGGCCTTCAGCAGGATCGGCTCGTCATAGCCGTCGGTCAGCATCTCGTTCGACCAGCTACCCTTGGGCAGCGCCGCGATCCGCTCCATCACCGCCGCGTGGGTGCGGCTGAGGATGAAGTCGCCCAGGCTGTCGAGGTTGGGCAGCCCGACCTCCTCCAGCATCTCGATCAGGCGGCGGTGGCCGACGTCGTTGCAGGCCGCGAGTGAGTAGAAATCGCCGACCACCTGATTGGGCTCGCGCACATTGGCGCGCAGCAGGTGCAGCAGTACGTCATTCACCTCGCCCCGCTCGGCGAATTTCATGATCGGGATCTGCAGGCCTTCCTCATAGACCGATTTCCCATCGGCGCCGAAACCGCGCCCGCCCACATCGACCACATGCGCGGTGCAGGCGAAGAAGCCCACCAGCTCCTCCCCGAGAAACGACGGCGACACCATGGTGATGTCGTGCAGATGCCCGGTGCCCTTCCACGGGTCATTGGTGACATAGGTATCGCCCGGGAACATCCGGTCGCGCGGGATCTCCTCGATGAAATGCAGCACCGCCTCGGCCATGGTGTTCACATGGCCCGGGGTGCCGGTCACCGCCTGCGCCAGCATCCGCCCCTCAGGGTCGAACACCCCCGCCGACAGATCCCCCGCCTCGCGGACCGAGGTGGAAAAGGCCGTGCGCAGCAGCGTCAGCGCCTGTTCCTCGACCACCGAGATCAGCCGGTTCCACATCACCTGCATGCGGATTTCATCAACCTGGGTCATGGCGCTCACGCTCCTTTCCGCAACAGCAGGATGGTGCCGTCGGGCTGGATGACGGCATCGAAGGGGGAGGTGACGAGGGTCGCGGTCTCTGCCTCGACGATCACCGCGGGGCCGGCCAACCGGTCGCCCGGGGTGAGGCTGTCACGCTCGAAGATGCCGCTTTGGCACATTTCCCCCTTTGTAGGATCGAATATTGCCCTCGATTGCGGCGCAGCGACGGGCGCACCGCCGGTCTCCAGCGCCACGCTTTCGGGCGCCGGGCGGATGTCCTGCGCGCGCACCGACCAGGTGACGAACTCGATCTCCGGCCCCTCCACCGCGCGGCCGAAGAACTGGGCGTAACGGTCGCGGAACGCCTGGGCGATCATCTCCCGATCCTCTGGGGCAAAGGCGCGGTCGGGCAGCGGCACCGGGATCTCCCAGCCCTGACCCGCGTAACGCATGAAGGCGGTGACCTCGCGGGTGATCTCGCCATCGGTACCGGCGCGGACAAAGCGTTCGGCGGTGGCCTTCAGCCCGTCGAGCATCGCATTGGCCGCATCCGCGTCGAAGCCCGAAAGCGCCGCCACCTGCGAGCCCAGCGCCTCATAGCCGAAGGGCGCCTTGAGGAATCCGATGGCGGATCCGACCCCCGCGCCCTGCGGGATCAGACAACGCCCGACCCCCAGCTTTTCGCAAAGCCGCGCGGCATGCAGCGGCGCCGCGCCGCCAAAGGCAATCATGGTGTTGCCGCCAATGTTCTTGCCGTTCTCCACCGCATGGACGCGGGCCGCGTTGGCCATGTTCTCGTCCACCACCTCGACAATGCCGAAGGCGGCGGCCTGGGCGCCGAGCCCCAGCCTGTCGCCCACATCCCGGGTGATCGCGGCGCGCGCGTTGTCCACCGACAGGCGGATCTTGCCGCCCGCGAAATTATCCGGATCGAGCTTGCCCAGAACCAGATCCGCATCGGTGATCGCCGGCCGCGCACCGCCGCGCTGATAGCACGCCGGCCCCGGCTCCGAGCCCGCCGATTCCGGCCCGGTCTGAATCCGCCCCATGGCATCGACCCAGGCCAGCGAGCCGCCGCCCGCCCCGATCTCGATCATCTCGATCACCGGGATGGAGATCGGCATCCCCGACCCCTTGCTGAAGCGATAGGTGCGGGCGACCTCGAAGGTCTGCGCGGTCTGCGGCTGAAACTCCTCGATCAGGCAGATCTTGGCGGTGGTGCCGCCCATGTCGTAGCTGACCACCCTGTCGATCCCGAACCGCCGCGCCACATCGGCGGCAAAGATCGCCCCGCCCGCCGGCCCCGATTCCACCAGCCGCACCGGGAATGCGGCGGCGGTTTCGACCGAGATCAGCCCGCCGCCGGAATGGATCATGAAGACCGGGCAGGTCGCCCCCATCTCCTTCACCCGGACCTGAAGACGGTTCAGGTAATCCTCCATCTGCGGCCGCACATAGGCGTTGGCGCAGACGGTGTTGAACCGCTCGAACTCCCGCATCTGCGGGCTGACCTCGGAGGAGATCGAGATCGGGATATCGAGCTTGGCCGCCAGGATCTCCCGCGCCCGCTGCTCATGCGCGGGGTTCATGTAGGAGTGGATGAAGCCGACGGCGACCGCGCCGAAGCCCTCGGCCGCGATCCGATCCGCCAGCGCCTCCAGCGCCGCCTCGTCGAGCGGTGCCAGTTCCTCGCCCTGCGCGCTGATCCGGCCCGCGACGGCAAAGCGATCCTCGCGCGGGATCAGCGGTTCGGGGAGTTTGAGGTTCAGATCGTACTGTTCGAACCGGTTCTCGGTCCGCATCTCGATGACATCGCGGAAACCTTCGGTCGTCACCAGCGCGGTGCGCGCGCCGCGCCGCTCGATCAGCGCATTGGTGGCCAGCGTCGTGCCGTGGATGATCAGGTCGATCTCCGACGGCGCGATCCCGGCCTCTTCGGTGACGAGGACGATCCCGTCGAGGATCGCCTGTTCCGGCGCGGCGTAACTGGTCAGCACCTTGGCCGAATAGAGCGTTCCGCGCAGGTCGAGCGCGACATCGGTGAAGGTGCCGCCGATGTCCGCGCCGAGCCGGATGTCACGAGATGTGGTCATTTATTCCCCTTTTGCTTTCAACGCCGCCGCGCGCATCTGGCTGAGCGTGACGCGCGGCGTCAGCGCCTCGGGCGAGATGTTGAGGTCGAGCACCGCGCCGGTTTCCGAGGCCAGCGCCCGGTCGAAGGCCGCGGCGAAATCCTCGGTCCGCTCCACCCGCTCGCCGTGGAAGCCATAGGCACGCGCCAGCGCGGCGAAATCCGGGCTGACCATCGTGGTGCCGGAGACGCGGGTGGGATAGTGCCGCTCCTGATGCGCGCGGATGGTGCCGTAGATGCCGTTGTTGAGGATCAGAACGATGGGCTGGGCACCAGCCTGGGCCGCCGTCGCCAGCTCCTGACAATTCATCTGGAAATCGCCGTCGCCGGCGAAGCAGACCACCGTGCGCTCCGGGCAGGCGACCTTGGCCGCCACCGCGGCGGGCAGGCCATAGCCCATGGCGCCCGATTGCGGCGCCAGCAGCCGCATCGCGGCCCCGTATTTGAGGAACCGCCCCGACCAGATGGCGAAATTGCCCGCCCCGTTGGTGACGATGGCATCCTCGGGCAGCACGTCCCGCAGATGCGCGGTGACCTTGCCCATGTCGACCGGCGAGGGCAGATCGGGCAGATCGAACCCGGCCTCATAGGCCGCCCGCCCCTCGGCCCGCCACGCGGACCAGCTGCCCTTGACCGGCTGGTCTGCCAGAGCGGCGGCAAAGGCGTTGGGACCGGCCTGAATCCCCAGCTCGGGCTGATAGACCTTGCCGATCTCCAGATCGGAGCCATGCACATGGATCAGCCGCTGTTTCGGCTGCGGCACGTCGAGCAGCGTGTAGCCGTCGGTGGAGTTCTCGCCGAACCGGGCGTTGATGGCGAGGATCACGTCGGCCTCGCCCACCAGCTTTTTCACCGAGGGGACCATGCCCACCCCGGCCTCGCCGCAGAAGCAGGGCGAGTGGTTGTCGAACTGGTCCTGATAACGGAACACCGAGACCACGGGGATGTCGGAGGCCTCGGCAAAGCCCTGCAGTGCCGCGCGGCCCGCCTCCGTCCAGTTGCAGCCCCCGTAGAAGATCACCGGCCGTTCCGCCGCCGCGAGAATCGCCCGCGCCTTGTCCAGCGCCGCCGGTGCCGGCACCGGCTCCGCGATCTCCGCCGGGCCGCTCAGGGGGGCGGCCCCGGTCAGGCTGGTCAGCATATCCTCGGGCAGCGCCACCACCACCGGGCCGGGGCGGCCGGTGGTGGCCGTCTTCCACGCCCGCGCGGTGATCTCGGGGATGCGGTCGACATCGTCGATCTCCACCGCCCATTTGGCGACGGTGCCGAAGACGGCCCTGTAATCCAGCTCCTGAAACGCCTCGCGGCCCTTCATGTCGGTGCCGACCTGACCGACAAAGACGATCATCGGCGCGCTGTCCTGCATCGCGGTGTGGATGCCGATCGCGGCGTTGGTGGCCCCCGGCCCGCGGGTGACCAGACAGATCCCGGGCGTTCCGGTCAGCTTGCCATAGGCCGCCGCCATGAAACCCGCACCGCCCTCGTTCCGGCAAAGCACGAAATCGAGCCTGCCCGCGGTATCGTGCAGGGCGTCGAGGACGGCGAGAAAGCTCTCGCCGGGCACGCCGAAAGTTTTCCTTGCCCCAAGGGCCAGAAGACATTCCACCAGAAGCTGACCGCCATTGCGTTTCATTTAGGGTTCCTTCGTGTTCGAGGTGACGGGTGACTGCGTGACGTTCGACCGCGCGCCAGCCGGGCGGGCGGCGTCGATGGCGTCAGGATAACGCCCAAATCGCCAACCGCCAGAGGGGGAAGCCCCCCCTGGGTCCGCCGGGCGCGCCGCCCGGTGCCGCAGGGTCTATCCATAGCGCGCATGCAGCCTTTTCCTCGCCCCGATCCTGTCCGGGGCGATGGTGCCGCCGGCACCGCGGTCGAGAAACCAAGAAACGCAGGTCATTGGCAAGTAATACTTGTTTCATCGGCGCGCGCCCGGAGGGGTGGCCCGGATCGCGCCGGCGCCGGATGATTTGATCCCGGCACCTCCGACCTGCGACACCGCTCCGCAGCGGACCCGGCGCCATCCGCAGAGGCCAAGAAATTCTTGTCCCAGCGAGAAAAACCCGCACCGGGGTTTCAGTCCGCGCCGGATCAAAGGGCGACGCAGGACACCCCGGCGCAGGGCATGCGCCCGCCCCGCAGATGGCATTCAAATCTGTCTGAAAGAGTGGTGAGCCGTGCAGGATTCGAACCTGCGACCCACTGATTAAAAGTCAGTTGCTCTACCAACTGAGCTAACGGCCCACTCTCCGGCGCCGGGGCTACCCGTTGCCGTGATGCTCTCTATGCCAGATGACCCGGAAGGATCAACGCCTAAATCGCACCCCGGCACGGGAAATTCATATCCCCTGCATCCGGTTGGCGGCCTACCTAGAAAAGCCGCGCGGGGGGGTCAAGCCCGAATCGTGCAGAATATGCCCGTCGGTCGGGATTCTCTGGATTCCCCGCCTGCGCATCGCTATATGCCCGCCATGCAAAGGCGCGCGGATATCGGATTGCCCTTCATGAAAATGCACGGGCTGGGCAATGACTTCGTCATTGTCGATGCGCGCGCGCATGCGGCTGCGCTGCCCGCCCCTCTGGTCACAGCGATTGCGCACCGGCATTTCGGCGTGGGGTTCGACCAGCTCGCGGTGATCGAGCCCGGCAGGGGCGAGGCGGACGCGCATCTGATCTTCTACAACGCCGACGGCTCCACCTCGGCCGCCTGCGGCAACGCCACCCGCTGCATCGCCCGCCACCTGATGGCAAAGAGCGGCAAGGCAGAGCTTACCCTCACCACCAAACGCGGCACGCTTTACGCGCGGGACGCAGGGAACGGGCTCACCTCGGTCAACATGGGTCAGCCGCAACTCGACTGGGCCGAGATCCCGCTGGCGCGGGAAATGGACACGCTGGAGCTGCCGATCGACGGCGCCCCCACAGCCACCGGCATGGGCAACCCGCATTGCACCTTCTTCGTCGACGACGCCGAGGCGGTGGACCTTGAGGCGCGCGGGGCGGAGATCGAGCATCACCCGCTCTACCCCCAGCGGACCAATGTGCAGTTCGCGAGCGTAATCGGCCCCGACCGCCTGCGCATGCGGGTGTGGGAGCGTGGGGTGGGCGTGACGCTGGCCTCCGGTTCGTCCTCCTGCGCCACAGCCGTGGCCGCCGCCCGGCGCGGGCTGACCGGGCGCAAGGTGACCATCGAGCTGGACGGCGGCACGCTGCAGGTCGATTGGCGCGAGGACGGGGTCTGGATGACCGGACCGACCATGCATGTGTTCAGCGGCACGCTGACCCGCGATTTCCTGGATTCGGCGGAATGAGCGCGCCCAAGTTCACCACGCTGGGCTGCCGCCTCAACACCTATGAGACCGAGGCGATGAAGGAGCTGGCGGCCGAGGCCGGCCTTACCGACGCGGTGGTGGTCAATACCTGCGCGGTGACCGCCGAGGCGGTGCGCAAGGCCCGGCAGGAGATCCGCAAGTTGCGCCGCGACAACCCGCAGGCGCGCATCATCGTCACCGGCTGCGCCGCCCAGACCGAGCCGGAAACCTTTGCCGCCATGGCCGAGGTGGATCGCGTCATCGGCAACACTGAGAAGATGCGGCCCGAGACCTGGGCGCGCCTGGGCCCCGATTTCATCGGCGAGACCGAGCGGGTGATGGTCGACGACATCATGAGCGTGACCGAGACCGCCGGCCACCTGATCGACGGTTTCGGCACCCGCTCGCGCGCCTATGTCCAGGTGCAGAACGGCTGCGATCACCGCTGCACCTTCTGCATCATCCCCTACGGGCGCGGCAATTCCCGCTCGGTCCCCGCCGGCGTGGTGGTGGATCAGATCAAGCGGCTGGTGGATCGCGGCTATAACGAGGTGGTGCTGACCGGTGTCGACCTCACCTCATGGGGTGCCGACCTGCCGGGCGAGCCGCGCCTGGGCGATCTGGTGATGCGGATCCTGCGGCTGGTGCCGGATCTGCCGCGCCTGCGCATCTCCTCCATCGATTCGATCGAGGCCGACGACAACCTGATGCGCGCCATCGCCACCGAGCCGCGTCTGATGCCGCATCTGCACCTGTCGCTCCAGCATGGTGACGACCTGATCCTGAAACGGATGAAGCGGCGACATCTGCGCGACGACGCGATCCGCTTCTGCGAAGAGGCCCGGCGCCTGCGCCCCGGCATCACCTTCGGCGCCGACATTATCGCGGGGTTCCCGACCGAAACGCAGGCGCATTTCGAGAACTCGCTGAAACTGGTGACCGACTGCGACCTGACCTGGCTGCACGTCTTCCCCTATTCCAAACGCGAAGGCACCCCGGCGGCGAAGATCCCCAATCAGGTGAGCGGCACCGTCGCCAAGGCCCGCGCCGCCCGCCTGCGCGAGGCCGGCGACGCCCAGGTCGCCCGCCACCTCGCCGCGCAGATCGGAACGACTCACCGCGTGCTGATGGAAAGCCCCCAGATGGGCCGGACCGAACATTTCACCGAGGTGGATTTCGCCGCGCCCCAGCCCGAGGGCCAGATCGTCGTGGCCCGCGTCACCGGCCACACGGAGACCCGCCTGACCGCCGAAGTCTAGGGTCTATTCCGCCGCCTGGCCGCGTTTCGGCAGGACCCAGCCGGGGCGCGGAAAGTGGCAGGTATAGCCGCGGGGATGTTTCTCCAGGTAATCCTGATGCTCTTCCTCGGCCTGCCAGAAATCGCCCACCGGCTCCACCTCGGTCACCACCTTGCCGGGCCAGAGGCCGGAGGCCTCCACATCGGCGATGGTGTCGAGCGCGATCTGCTTCTGGGCCTCGTCGGAATAGTAGATCGCCGAGCGATAGCTGAGCCCGATGTCGTTGCCCTGCCGGTTTACCGTGGTGGGATCGTGGATCTGGAAGAACAGCTCCAGCAGCTCGCGGTAGGAGATCACCGAGGGATCGAAGATTATCTCGATCCCCTCCGCATGGGTGCCGTGGTTGCGATAGGTCGCGTTGGGCACGTCGCCGCCGGTATAGCCGACGCGGGTCTTCACCACACCGGACCTCCTGCGGATCAGATCCTGCATGCCCCAGAAACAGCCGCCCGCCAGCACGGCGCGTTCGGTCGCGGTCATCGTTCAGCCCTCCACCTGGTCCAGATAATCGCCATAGCCCTCGGCCTCCATATCGTCGCGATGCACAAAGCGCAGCGAGGCCGAGTTGATGCAATAGCGCAGCCCGCTGCGGTCGCGCGGCCCGTCGGGAAACACATGGCCCAGATGGCTGTCGCCATGGGCCGAGCGCACCTCGACCCGGACCATGCCGAGCGAGCGGTCCTCAAGCTCGGCCACATGCGCCGGTTCGATCGGCCTGGTGAAGCTGGGCCATCCGCAGCCCGACTCGTATTTGTCGGATGAGGCGAACAGCGGCTCTCCCGAGACGATGTCGACGTAGATCCCCGGCGCCTTGTTGTGCAACAACTTACCGGTGCCGGGCCGTTCTGTGCCGGCCTCCTGGGTGACGTAGTATTCCTCAGGCGACAGCGCCGCGATGGCATCGGGGTCCTTGCGGTATCGGGTCATGATCGGCCTCCTGCGCGGTTCTGCGGCACTAAATGGGGCGTTCGGACGGAAAGCAAAGGTTTATTTCACCTTATCGCGCAGCCGTGTGTCCCCGCTCGGTCCGGCCCGTCAGCGGCCCGAAGAACTCGCCGCCACGGCGACAGGGGCGGGCTGGCGCGACAGTTGCACCGCAAGGATACCGACGGTGACGATCAGCACGCCGGTGATGTCGAGCGGTCCCAGCTTTTCGCCCAGCAGCAGGGCGGCGATCGCCACGCCGAAAACCGGGTTCAGAAAGTGAAAGGTCGCCGCCCGGGTCGCCCCGATCCGGTGCAGCAGCAGAACCCAGACATAGGTCGCCGCCAGCCCCGGCACCAGCGTGGTATAGGCAAAGGCGGCCGCCAGCCGCCAGCTGGGCGTGACGTGAATGGTCTCGGTCAGCGGGGCGGCGACAAACAGGATCGCGGCACCCACCAGCATCTGCAACCCGACGATCATCATGAAATTGCCCCCCGCCGTGGCCCCGCGCACCGCCAGCGTGGCAAAGGCCAGCGCCAGCGCCCCGATGCCGCAGAGGACAACACCGAAAAGGTCCACCCCTGCACCGATCCTTGTGCCCATGATCAGTCCCACCCCGGCAAAGCCGGCGGCCAGCCCCAGCACGCCGAGCGGCCGCAGTCTTTCGCCCAGCAGTAGCCATGAGGCCAGTGCCACCAGCAGCGGCATGGACGAGGCGATGATCGCCGCCAGCCCGGCCTCGACCGTCTGCATGGCGACGAAGTTGAGCCCGAGATAGAGCGCATTCTGACAGACGCCGAACAGGATCGTGGCGTACCACTGGCTGCGGCTGAGCCGCCAGCTCTGGCCCATGGCGCGCGCGATCAGCACGCCCAGCAGCCCCGATATCAGGAACCGCAGCGCCAGCGAAAACAGCGGCGAGGCCTCGGCCACGATGATCCGCGCCGAGGTAAAGGCCGAGGACCACATGAAGGCGAACGCCAGCCCCATGACGATTGCGCGGATATCCAAGGGGGTGTCCTCCTGCGGCCTCATCTGCCCTGCAAAGGGCTAGTCGGCGCGCGGCGGGAAGGCAAGGCCGGGCGGCTCTTACCCCCCGGTCTTGCGCAGCATCAGAAAGGTCATCATTCCCAGCGGCGGCAACGGCCTTTGCTCTTCCACCGTGAGGGAGGGCTCGCCGAGAACCCTTTCGATCGCGAAATCGGAATGCCAGCCCAGAACGTTGGCAAAGGGCGCCGACACCCGTTCCAGCGCTGCCAGCGGCCCGCGGGTGCGCTTGAAATGGTTGGTGATCACCACCCTGCCTCCGGGTTTGCACACACGGGCAATCTCCGACATCACGCGCTCGGGCTCGGGGACGACCGACAGCACATGCATCGCCGCCACCGTGTCGAAACTGGCGTCGGGAAAATCCAGCTCGCGCGCATCCATCTGGCGCAGCTCGATCATCTGGCGCAGCCCCATCTCCTGCACCCTGTTGCGGGCCTTTTCCAGCATCTGATCGCTGAAATCGATTCCCGTCACCTTCATCCCGGGCTGGTAGTGGCCCAGCGACAGGCCGGTTCCCACGCCCACCTCCAGCACATGGCCGGAATTGGAATTGATGTATTCTACCGTCCGCCGGCGACCGTCGTTGGTGATCGCTCCGAATGTCTTGTCATAGACCGGCGCCCAGCGCGCATAGGAGTTTTGAACAGCTTTGATATCCAACGGATCACTCTTCGTTTTTCTTCGGGAATCTCTTCACGATCAGAGCCCACAGGATCACGCCCACATAGGCCAGGCACAGAACCACCAGCGTGGTCCAGGCATAGGTGAGGACTCCTGCCGCCACGAGGGCAAAGCCCACGAGAAAGAATTTGACATTCTCGCGTGAAATCTTGGTGGTCTTGAAAGACCAGGTGGGAATGCGGCTGATCAGCAGAAGCCCGACCAGAACGATATAGATGCACAGCGCCGCGTCGGGCAGCAAAGGGGCGGCCGGAAAGGCGAAAGAGACGATCATCGGCATCAGCACCAGAAGCGCGCCCGCGGGCGACGGAATGCCGGTGAAATATGCGGTTTCGCCTTCGCGGTCCTCGGACTTGGCCGACACGTTGAACCGCGCCAGACGCATCACGCAGCAGACCGCATAGATCAGCACCGCCAGCCAGGCGGCGTTGCGCATGTCCTGCAGGGCCCAGAAATACAGCACCAGCGGCGGGACGATGCCGAAATTCAGGAAATCGGCCAGCGAATCCAGCTCGGCGCCCATCTTGCTGTCGCTGCGCAGCAGCCGCGCCAGCCGCCCGTCCAGCCCGTCAAGCACCCCGGCCACCAGGATCAGCCGCACCGCCAGGGAATAGTCGCCATGCACCCCGAAGCGGATCGCCGACAGGCCGGCGCAGATCGCCGCCACCGTCAGCATGTTCGGCAACAGCTGGATCAGTCCGATGTCCGACCGGGTCTTGTCAGGGGCTTCTGTCATAGGTCCGGTTATCTACGCCCGGCCGGTCAGATGCAAATCGGCCAGCACGGTTTCGCCGGCGATCATGGTCTGTCCGATCTGCACCAGCGGCTCGACCCCCTCGGGCAGATAGACATCCAGCCGCGAGCCAAAGCGGATCAGGCCGAACCGCTCGCCGGTCGTCATCTGCGCCCCGATCTCGGTAAAGCAGACGATGCGGCGGGCGACCAGGCCCGCGATCTGCACCACCGCGATGGACCGGCCGTCCTGCATCCGGATCGCCAGGCTGTTGCGTTCGTTGTCGACGCTCGCCTTGTCCAGCGAGGCGTTCAGGAACTTGCCCGGGCGGTAGGCGATGGCGGTGATCTCGCCCGAGACCGGAACGCGGTTCACATGGCAGTTGAAGACGTTCATGAACACGCTGACACGGGTCAGGGGCTGATCGGGCAGGCCCAGTTCGGCCGGCGGCACCGCCGGTTCGATCAGCGACACGATGCCGTCGGCGGGGCTGACGATCAGCCCCTCGCGCGTCGGCGTCACCCGTTCGGGATCGCGGAAGAAGTAATAGCACCAGACCGTCAGGCCGGCGCCGATCCAGCCGAGAAAATCGGAAATCAGGAACAGTCCGACGGTGATGGCGGCGAAGATGGCGACAAACCGGACCCCCTCACGATGCATCGGTTTGATGAACGTGCCTAGCATCTGCATTGTCGGATTTCCCCTGCGGCAATATGTGAGACCCTCATAGGGCGAACGCACCGGCTTGCAAAGGGCCTGTGTTCGATTGCGGCATACGGGCGCCGAAATTTCGGGCCGCCGGGCCGGAAGGGGGCCGGAAGGGGGCCAGGCGGCGCCGGGCCTGCGGCCCCGCGCGGCGGTCCGGAAACTGTGCCTAATGCACCATGATTCCGCTGCGCTTGGCCTTGTCCTCGGGCTCCACATGGATCGTGATCACGCTGCCCGGCAGCACCTTTTCCAGCGCCGCCTCGACCCGGTCGCAGACCTCATGCGCCTGGTTCACGGTGGATTCGCCCGGCACCACCAGGTGAAACTCGACGAATGTGGCGCTGCCGGCCTGCCGGGTGCGCAGATCATGCGCCTGAAAGGCCCCGGCGGCCTCCTGCGCGATCACCTTGCGGACCTCGTCAAGCACCTCGCCGGGCAGGGCCTCGTCCATCAGGCCGGCGACCGAGTGCCGCATCACGCCCCAGCCGGCCCAGAGGATGTTGATCGCCACCAGCACCGCCATCAGCGGATCGAGCCAAGGCTGCCCGGTCGCCACCGCCACCAGCACGCCAATGGCCACGCCCGCCGAAGAGACCACGTCGGTGCGCAAATGCTTGCCGTCCGCAACCAGCGCCGGCGACCGCAGGCGGCGGCCCTGGGTAAGCAGCACCCAGCACCAGAACCCGTTCAGCACGCTCGCTGCGCCATTGACCAAAAGACCGGCCAGCGGTGCGGTGATCTGGCGCGGATCGAAAAAGGCGCTCCAGGCCTCGTGCAGGATCAGCAGCGCGGCCACCACGATCAGCACCCCCTCCAGCACGGCGCTGAACAGTTCGGCCTTGTGATGGCCATAGGGGTGATTGGCATCCGCCGGACGGCTGGCGTAGTGCACCGCCGCCAGCGCCGCCAGCGCCGTGGCCACGTTGACGATGCTTTCCAGCGCGTCCGACAGCAGCGCGACCGATCCCGTCATGCGCCAGGCCAGCAGCTTGACCGCCAAAACGACCACGCCGACAAGCAGGCTTCCGACAGCGATTTTCGTGGTCCGGTTCACAGGGCAAGGCTCCTACAGGCGCCGGGGCCGTGTAGGGGAGGCGCGCCGGTGAATCAACCACCCCCGAAACGGAGCAGGGCCGCCCGATCCGGCGACCCTGTCCATCCATTCGCTCAGATCAGGCCGATCAGGCGTTGACGCTGTCCTTCAGCGCCTTGGCGATGGTCATCTTGACCACCTTGTCGGCCTCTTTCTTGAACTGTTCGCCGGTGGCAGGGTTGCGCACCATCCGCTCGGGGCGCTCGCGGCAATAGATCTTGCCGACGCCCGGCAGGGTCACGGCACCACCGCCCGCCACTTCGCGGGTGATCAGCGCGGTGATGGCATCCAGTGCGGTGCCAGCGGCTTTCTTGTCGGTGCCCATCTCCTCGGCCAGTGCGGCGACAAGCTGGGTCTTGGTCATCGGTTTTGCCATTATTCTGTCTCCTTCGTCCGCCCGATCTTGGGCCTCATTGCGTAAGTTTACCGTTATCTTGTGATCAAACACAACGCATAGTGGCGCGGGTCAACCCCAATTTCGGGGATTCTTGCCTGTTTTCGCCCTTACAGGAAAGGGGTTTCGTCGAAAGACCGCAATTTCCGGCTGTGCAGACGCTCCAACGGCATGGTCCGCAGCCGTTCCATCGCCCGGATTCCGATGTTCAAATGGCGCGACACCTGCGTCTTGTAGAAGTCCGACGCCATGCCGGGAAGCTTCAACTCGCCATGCAGCGGCTTGTCCGACACACAGAGCAGCGTGCCATAGGGCACCCGGAACCGGTATCCGTTGGCGGCAATCGTCCCGCTCTCCATATCCAGGCCGATCGCCCGGCTTTGGCTCAGCCGCTGCACCGGGCCGGACTGATCCCGCAACTCCCAGTTCCGGTTATCCAGCGTCGCCACCGTGCCGGTGCGCATCACCCGCTTGAGGTCATAGCCCTCCAGCTCGGTCAGCTCCGCCACCGCCTCCTGCAGCGCCACCTGGATCTCGGCCAGGGCCGGGATCGGCACCCAGACCGGCAGATCGTCGTCGAGCACCTTGTCCTCGCGCAGATAGGCATGGGCCAGCACGAAATCGCCCAAAGCCTGAGTGTTCCTCAGCCCGGCGCAATGGCCGACCATGATCCAGGCGTGCGGGCGCAGCACCGCGATATGGTCGGTGGCCGTCTTGGCGTTCGACGGACCCACCCCGATATTGACCAGCGTGATGCCGCCGCCATCGGGGCGCTTGAGGTGAAAGGCCGGCATCTGCGGGATCTTGCCCGCGGCCGGGATCGGTGTGGCCGGATCGGTGATCTCGACATCGCCGGTGCTGACGAAACTGGTATAGCCGCTGTCGGGATCGGCAAGCTGGGCGCGCGCGAACCCCTCGAACTCGCTCACATAGAACTGGTAGTTGGTGAACAGCACGTGGTTCTGGAAATGCGCCGGGTCGGTGGCGGTGTAATGGGCCAGCCGCGCCAGCGAATAATCCACCCGCTGCGCGGTGAACGGCGCCAGCGGCCCGACCCCATCCGGCGCGGAATAGGTGCCGTTGACGATATCGTCGTTGGTGGTCGACAGATCCGGCACATCGAACACGTCGCGCAGGATGAAGTCGGTCGCGCCCTCTTGCGGCACCGCGATGGCGGCATCGTTGGCCACCGCGAAATGCACCGGCATCGGCGTGTCCGACAGACCGACACTCACCGGCACCCCATGGTTTTCCAGCAACAGCCCGATCTGCTGGACCAGGTAATTTCGGAACAGGTCCGGCCGGGTCACCGTCGCCGCATAGGTGCCCGGCGCCGGCAAATGACCAAAGCTGAGCCGCGTGTCCACATGGGCGTGCGTCATGGTGCTGATGCGGATTTCCGGGTAATAGGCCCGAATCCGGGCGCCGGGCGCACCGCGCGTCATCACCTCGGCAAAGCGGGTGCAAAGGAAATCCGCCGCCTGATCGTAGAGCAGTTCCAGCCGGTCCACCGCCGCGACCGGATCGGTGAACAGCTCCGGCGCGGGGGCGTCGGGCGAATGCAGACCGGTCATGATTGCGGCTCTAACAAATCGATTTTTTCGAATTTGCGCACATCGACCAGGCCGAGGTCGGAAATCCGCAGCTCCGGGATCACCACCAGCGCCAGCAGCGAATGCTGCATATAGGCGTTGTTGAGGGTGCAGCCGCAATCGCGCATCGCCTGCATCATCCGACCGGCCTTTTCCGCCACCTCGTGCGCCGGCGCGTCCGACATCAGCCCGGCGATCGGCAACTCCACCAGCGCCAGCTCCGCGCCGTCGCGGAACACGGTGACGCCGCCGCCGACCTCGGCCAGCCGGTTGGCGGCCAGCGCCATCTGCGCGCGGTCGGTGCCCACCACGATCATGTGGTGGCTGTCATGCGCCACGGTCGAGGCCATCGCCATTTCCCCCGTGTATCCAAAGCCCGAGACAAAGCCGTTGACCGCCCCGCCGGTGCCCCGGTGCCGCTCGACCAGCGCGATCTGGCAGACCTCGCCGGTCCCCTCGACCAGCCCCTCGCGCACCGGCAGATCGGCCTGCAGCGCCTTGGTTGGCGCCTGGTTCTCGATCACGCCGATCACATTGGCGCGCGCGGTATTGGCACCCTCGGGGGCCGCGATCTCGAAATCCGTCGCGCTCAGCTCATGGCCCAGATGCACGGTGCCCCGGGCGCTGTCCGGCCAATCGAAATGGGGGCAATCGACCAGACATTCGCCGTTTTCCGCCACCGGCCTGCCGCGGGCAAAAACCTGTTCGACCGGCAGGCTCTCAAGATCCGAGGTCAGGATCACATCGGCCCGCCGCCCGGGGGTGAGCGAGCCCAGCTCGCGCTCCAGCCCGAAGTGGGTGGCGGTGTTGATCGTCGCCATCTGCAGCGCCACCAGCGGATCGCAGCCGCAGGAAATCGCGTGGCGCACGACCCGGTTCATATGGCCGTCATGCACCAGTGTGCCGGAATGGCTGTCATCTGTGCACAGGATGAAGTTGCGCGGATCGAGACCCTTTTCGGTCACCGCCGTAATCTGGCTTTCGACGTCATACCAGGCCGAGCCCAGCCGCATCATGCTGCGCATCCCCTGCCGCACCCGGGCGATCGCATCCGCCTCGCAGGTGCCCTCGTGATCGTCCGCCGGGCCGCCGGCGACATAGGCCGCGAAATCAGGCCCCAGATCGGGCGATGCGTAGTGCCCGCCGACCGTCTTGCCGGCGGCCTGCGTCGCCGCGATCTCGGCCAGCATCTTGGGATCGGCGGCCGCGACACCGGGGAAATTCATCATCTCGCCCAGCCCGATGATGCCGGGCCAGGTCATCGCCTCGGCCACATCCTCGGGCGAGATCTCATGCCCCGTGGTCTCCAGCCCCGGCGCCGAAGGCGCGCAGGAGGGCATCTGGGTGAAGACGTTGATCGGCTGCATCAGCGCCTCGTCGTGCATGTACCGCACACCGTCCAGCCCCAGCACGTTGGCGATCTCATGCGGGTCGGTAAAGATGCTGGTGGTGCCATGCGGGATGATCGCGCGGGCGAACTCCGCCGGCGTCAGCATGCCGCTTTCGATATGCATATGCGCGTCGCAAAGGCCCGGGATCATGTATCGCCCGTTCGCCTCGACCACCTGCGTCTGCGGCCCGATGCAATATCCGGCGTCGGGCACCACGCAGGCGATCCGACCCTCGGCGATGGCAATGTCGTGATCCGGCAGCACCTCGCGGCTGTGGACATTGACCCACTGGCCCTTGCGGATGACCAGGTCGGCAGGCGCGCGGCCGGCGGCAACGGCGATGAGGCGGGGGGCGCATTCGGCCCAGGTTTTCACTGTGTTCTGCTCCATGACGCACGTTGACACGGGTTTTTTCGGCAATCAAGCTGGCGCGGTTTGAAGCTTTTGCGAAAGGTGTTTCAAATGGACCTTGAAACCGTCGCGGCGGATGAGTTTGGCCGATCCCTGCGGGGCATCGGGCTGAACCTTCTGGTGCGGGATGTGCGGGCCGAATGCGCCTTTCTAGAGACTGTTTTCGGGATGACCCCCCACCGGGTCAGCGCGGATTTCGCCATTGTCGCCTATGGCGATCAGATCTTTCAGCTTCACGCCGATCACACCTATCATTCCAACCCTCTGCCGGGCCTGCTGCCCGAGACGCCACCGCGCGGTGCGGGCGTCGAGATCCGGCTCTATGACAGCGACCCGGAGGATGCCGCAGCCCGCGCCGAGACCGCTGGCGGCACCCTTCTGCAACCGCCCAGCGACAAACCCCACGGGCTGCGCGAGGCCTATATCCTGTGCGCCAACGGATATGCCTGGGTGCCCAGCCGCCCGATCGCCCCGCCCCCCGGCTAAGCGCGCGACTTTCCGCTGGCCCTTCTGGCCGGGCGGGGGCAGGCTGGCGCCAAACCATCGAAGGAGCCTGACATGACTGTAACCGACCTGCGCCCCAACATCGACCATTGGGCCGAACGCGTCGACCTTGCCGCCGCCTTCCGTTGGACCGCCCGGCTGAACCTGCACGAGGCCGTCGCCAACCATTTCAGCCTGGCGATCAACGAGGACGGCACGCGGTTCCTGATGAACCCCAACCAGGTGCATTTCTCGCGCATTCGGGCCAGCGACCTGATCGTGGTGGACGCAAACGATCCCGAAACACAGACCGGACCCGACGCGCCAGATCCCACCGCATGGGGGCTGCACGGCGGCATCCACCGCCACTGCGCGCACGCCCGCTGCGCCATGCACGTTCACTCGATCCACGCCACCGTGCTGGCCAGCCTGGCCGACAGCAACCTGCCGCCGATCGACCAGAACTGCGCCACCTTCTTCAACCGCTATGTGATCGACGACGGCTATGGCGGGCTCGCCTTCGAGGACGAGGGTGAACGCTGTGCCGCGCTGCTCACCGACCCGAAAAAGAAGGTGATGATCATGGGCAACCACGGGGTGATGGTCATCGGGGCCACCGTCGCTGAGACCTTCAACCGGCTCTATTATTTCGAGCGCGCCGCCGAGACCTATATCCGCGCGCTGCAAACCGGGCAGCCGCTGCGGGTGCTCTCCGACGAGGTGGCCGAAAAGACCGCGCGCGAGCTGGAAGACTATCCCGAACAGGACGTCCGCCACCTGGCCGAGCTCAAGGCGATCCTCGACGAAGAGGGCTCGAATTACGCCAGTTAGGGTCTGAGTCTTACCTGGAGCGCCTGAGATTTCAGGCCTCCGGCGGGGATATTTTCAGCCAGAAAAGGATGGGAGTGTGGGGGGCGGCCCCCCACCTCGATGCCGGGCTCAGAAATCCAGGTCGGTATAATGCGGCGGCGGGCGAAAGCCCGGCACCTGATCGGCCAGGATCGAGCGGAAGGCCGGGCGCGATTTGATCTTGGCATACCAGTCCTTGACCACCGCAGAGCGGTTCCAGTCCACGTCCGAGATATAGTCGAGCGAGCTCAGATGCGCCGCGGCGGCGAAATCGGCCAGTGTCATCGCGTCGCCCGCCAGCCAGCGGCGGCGATCCAACAGCCAGTGCATGTAGTCCAGGTGATACTTGATCGCCTTCGAGCCCGCCTTGACGTTGCCGCTGTCGGGATAGCCCTGGCCGGTGACCTTCTTGTTGACCCGCTCGTACAGCAGTTTCGAGGTCACCTCGCCATGAAACTTGTCGTCGAACCAGCCGATCAGGCGGCGCACCTCCAGTCGCTCGGCCGGGTCGCGGGGCATCAGCGGCGGATCGGGGCGGGTCTCATCGAGATATTCGCAGATCGCCGCGCTTTCCGCCATGGTCCGCCCGTCGAGCTGCAACACCGGCACCTTGGCCGCCGGGTTGCGGCGCAGGAAATCCGGGCTCGCCTCCCAATAGCGTTCCTCGACCAGCTGCACCTCGATTCGCTTTTCGGCCAGCGCCAGGCGGACCTTGCGGCAGAACGGGGAGAGCGGAACGTGATACAGTCGGGCCATCGGGATCCGGGGTCACTGGTTTCGGGGTGTCCGATCACCAATGCCCTGCCGCGCGATGATTTTCAATCCTCGAAACAGGCCGAACGTCCGTCTGCGCGGATGGTGGCCGCCCCGTCCGCGATCGCCGCAGCCCGTTGCCGCACCCGGTCTGAGGGGGCGGTGACCGAGCGGCTGCGGGGAGAGGGCAGCACGGCGGCGATCAGCGCCGCCTGCCGCGCGGTCAGATCCCCGGGCGCCACCTTGAAGTAGCTGCGCGATGCCGCCGCGACGCCGAAAAGACCCTCGCCCATCTCGGCCACGTTGAGATAGACCTCGACGATACGGCGTTTGGACCAGACCGCCTCGACCAGCGGCGTGATCGCGGTTTCCAGCGCCTTGCGGATCCAGCTGCGTCCCTGCCAGAGAAACACGTTCTTGACCACCTGCTGGGTGAGGGTGGAGCCGCCGCGGCTGGCGCCCTCGGCGATCGCGGCGCGGATCGCGCCGAGGTCGAAGCCCCAGTGCTGGCAAAAGTTGGCATCCTCGGCGGCCACCACGGCGCGCGCCATGACCGGGGCCACCTGTTCGAGCGGCACCCACTCGCGCTCGAGTCGGCCGTATTTGCCGTATTCGACCCACATCGTGTGGGTGATCGGCGGGTTCACCACCGAGAACAGCAGCACCAGGACAACCACCAGACCGACCGGCGCCAGCACGATGCGCAGCGCCCAGCGCCGCAGCCAGCGGACCGGCGCGAAAGCCGGGTTCCCCGGCGGTTTCCGCGCGGGTTTCGAGGCTGTTTTTGATGTCTTGGTTTTTCGGGCCATGCCTCAGCTATAGGGCGCGGCGCCAAAACGCGAAAGAGGGGCGGGAACCCGGGGATCGCAGCAGACCGAAGGGTGGCGGAATCGCACCGCTGCGGTGGCACAGGCACACCCGCAGTGCAATCGGGCAAGCGGGCCGGGACCACCAGGGGCGCCCGGACCATCCCTGCGAATGGAAAAGGCCCCGCCGGTCCGGCGGGGCCTTTCGGTCTTTGTGCTGCGGGCCTATTCCGCCGGGACGGCCTGATCCTGACGGCTCAGCGGCACCGGCAGGTGCTTGAGCATCTCTTTCGGGCAGACCTGCAGGAAATTGTCCTTTTCCAGATCCCAGTGCTGCAGGATGTCGGCGGCCTTGCGGCTGTTCGTTTCCGCCAGATGACGTTCGATCAACCGCTTAAGCTCGCCCTCCCAGTGGTCCATGGTCACCGGGCAGGTCACCAGCGTCTCCATGTTCATCAGGGTCTGCGCCTTGCCGTCCGGGTCATGCAGATAGGCCATGCCGCCGGTCATGCCGGCGCCGAAATTGGCGCCGATCGAGCCAAGGATCACCGCAACTCCGCCGGTCATGTATTCGCAACCGTTGGAGCCGCAGCCCTCGACCACCACATGCGCGCCGGAGTTGCGCACGGCAAAGCGTTCCCCGGCACGGCCGGCGGCGAACAGATACCCCGCCGTCGCGCCATAGAGCACGGTGTTGCCGATGATGGTGTTCTCATCGGCGACCAGCGGGCTCACCTGCGGCGGGCGCACCACCACGGTGCCGCCCGACAGGCCCTTGCCGACATAGTCGTTGGCGTCGCCCGAGACCTCCAGTTTCAGCCCCGGCGCGGCAAAGGCGCCCAGAGACTGGCCGGCAGAGCCCTGCAGTTTCACGTGCAGATGATCCGGCTGGAAGGCGTTGCGCATGCCGAAGTTCTGCACAATCAGGCTCGAGGTGCGGGTGCCCACCGTCCGGTGCGTGTTCTGCACCGCATAGGACAGCTGCATCTTTTCGCCGTCCTTCAGGAACCGTGCGGCGTCGCGCACGATCTCGGCATCCAGCGTGTCGGGCACCACATTGCGCGGCTTGTCGCGGTTGTAGACAATTTCATGGGCGCCATCGACGGTGATCAGGAGCGGGTTGAGGTCCAGATCATCCAGATGCGCCGAGCCACGGCTGACCTGGGTCAGCAGGTCGGCCCGGCCGATCACGTCGCCGAGGCTGCGCGCGCCGATAGAGGCGAGGATCTCGCGCACCTCCTGAGCGTAGAAGGTGATCAGGTTGACCACCTTGTCGGCGGTGCCGGTGAACTTGTCGCGCAATGCCGGATCCTGGGTGCAGACGCCCACCGGACAGGTGTTCGACTGGCACTGGCGCACCATGATGCAGCCCATGGCGATCAGCGCGGCGGTGCCGATGCCGTATTCCTCGGCCCCCATCATCGCCGCCATGACGATATCGCGCCCGGTGCGCAGCCCGCCGTCGGTGCGCAGCGTCACGCGCCCGCGCAGGTTGTTCATCGCCAGTACCTGATGCGCCTCGGTCAGGCCCATCTCCCACGGCAGACCGGCATATTTGATCGAGGTCGCGGGCGAGGCGCCGGTGCCGCCGTTGTGGCCCGAGATCAGGATGATATCCGCCTTTGCCTTGGCGACGCCCGCGGCAATGGTGCCGACGCCCGAGCTTGCCACCAGCTTTACCGTCACCTTGGCGCGCGGGTTGATCTGTTTCAGGTCGTAGATCAGCTGCGCCAGATCCTCGATCGAATAGATGTCGTGGTGCGGCGGCGGGCTGATCAGCGTCACCCCCTTGGTCGAATGGCGCAGACGGGCGATCAGGTCGGTGACCTTCAGACCGGGCAGCTGGCCGCCCTCGCCGGGCTTGGCGCCCTGGGCAACCTTGATCTCAAGCTCTTCGCAGTGGTTGAGGTATTCGGCGGTGACGCCGAAGCGACCCGAGGCCACCTGTTTGATCTTGGCGCTGGGATTGTCGCCGTTGGGCTCCGGCACGAAATGCGCCGGATCCTCGCCGCCCTCGCCGCTGTCGGATTTCGCGCCGATCCGGTTCATCGCCACGTTCAGCGTCTTGTGCGCCTCGGGGCTGAGCGCGCCCAGCGACATCCCCGGCGTCACGAACCGTTTGCGGATCGCGGTGATACTCTCCACCTCTTCCAGCGGGATCGCCTTGCCCAGCGGCTTGATGTCGAGCAGGTCGCGCAGGTGGATCGGCGGATTGCTCCGCATCTTGGCGGAATACTGTTTCCACAGCTCGAAAGAGGCGCGGTTGCAGGCCATCTGCAGCATATGCATGCCCTGCGCGTCCCAGGCGTGGGTCTCGCCGGATTTGCGGGATTTGTAGAAGCCGCCGATCGGCAGCACCTGCGCCCCGCCGGACCATCCACGCGCATGGACCTCTTCGGCCTTGCGCTGGATGCCGCTCACTCCGATGCCCGAGATCCGGCTGGTCATGCCCGGGAAGAACTCGGCGCACATGGCGCGCGAAAGGCCGACCGCCTCGAAGTTCAACCCGCCACGATAGGAAGAGATGACGCTGATCCCCATCTTCGACATGATCTTGAGCAGACCCTGGTCGATGGCGCTGCGATAGCGCGCCACGTTCTCGGTGAGCGAGCCATCCAGCAGCCCCCTGTCGATCCGGTCGGCGATGGAATCCTCAGCCAGATACGCATTTACAACCGTCGCACCGCAGCCGATCAGCACCGCGAAATAATGCGGGTCGATACATTCGGCCGAGCGCACGTTGAGCGAACAGAAGGTCCGCAGCCCCTTGCGCGTCAGGTGGCTGTGCACCGCGCTGGTGGCCAGGATCATCGGCATCGCCACCTTGTCCGGCCCGGACATGTGGTCTGTCAGCACCAGATGCCCGGCGCCGGAGCGCACCGCGTCCTCGGCTTCGGCGCGGATCCGCGACAGCCCCTCGCGCAGCGTCCCGCCGCCGGGGGCAAAGGTACAGTCGATCTCGACCAGGTCGGCGTTGAAATGCTTGACCAGCTCATCCCATTGCGCGTTGGCGACAAACGGGCTTTCCATCACCAGAATCTCGGTCTGGGAGCTGTCCTCGTCGAGCACGTTCTTGAGGTTGCCGAAGCGGGTCTTGAGACTCATCACCCGGTATTCGCGCAAGCTGTCGATCGGCGGGTTGGTCACCTGGCTGAAGTTCTGGCGGAAGAAATGGCTGAGCGGCCGGTATTGCTTTGACAGCACCGCAGAGGGCGTGTCGTCGCCCATCGAGGCGATCGCCTCCTTGCCGTCCTCGGCCATCGGCGCCAGGATCTGCTCCAGCTCCTCGACGGTATAGCCTGCCGCCGCCTGCCGCCGGCGCAGATCCTCGCCGGAATAGAGCGGCTTTTCGGTAACGCGCGCCAGTTCTTCATCGAGATCGTTGATCTTGCTGACCCATTCGCCAAAGGGCTGGCTGGCGGCCAACTTGTCCTTGATCTCGGTATCGCGGAACAGTTGCCCCTCTTCCATGTCGACAGCGATCATCTGGCCCGGCCCCAGCGCACCCTTTTCGCGCACCGTCGCCTCGTCCGAGGGAACCATGCCGGCCTCGGATCCTGCGATCAGCAGGTTGTCACCGGTCACCACGTAGCGCATCGGGCGCAGCCCGTTGCGGTCGAGCCCGCCACAGACCCAGCGCCCGTCGGTCATCGCCAGCGCGGCCGGTCCGTCCCAGGGTTCCATCACCGAGTTGCAGTAGGAATACATGTCGCGCCAGGCCTCGGGCAGTTCGACCGCCTGTTTCGACCAGCTTTCGGGCACCAGCATGGTTTTCGCCATCGGCGCCTTGCGGCCGGCGCGCACCAGCACCTCGAACACCGCGTCCAGCGCGGCGGAGTCCGAGCTGCCGCCGGGGATGATCGGCTTGATGTCCTCGGCCATGTCGCCAAATGTCGCCGACGCCATGCGGATCTCATGGCTCTTCATCCAGTTGACGTTGCCCTTCAGCGTGTTGATCTCGCCGTTGTGCGCCAGCATCCGAAACGGCTGCGCCAGCCACCATTGCGGGAAGGTGTTGGTGGAATAGCGCTGGTGATAGATCGCAAAGGCGCTCTCGAAGCGGTCATCCTTGAGGTCGGGATAAAACTCCGCCACCTGCTCGGCCAGCATCATGCCCTTGTAGATGATCGACCGGCAGGACAGCGACGCGATATAAAGCCCGTTGATCCCCTGCGCCGCGGCGGCCTTTTCGATCCGCCGGCGAATCACGTAGAGTTCGCGCTCGAACTGCTCTTCGTCCACGCCCTTGGCGTTGGAGATGATGATCTGTTCGATCTCCGGCCGGGTGGCGTTGGCCTTTTCGCCCAGCACCGAGATGTCGACCGGCACGTGGCGCCAGCCATAGATATAGTGGCCCATCCGCAGCACTTCGGTCTCGACAATGGTCCGGCAGGTTTCCTGGGCGCCGAAATCGGTGCGCGGCAGGAACACCTGGCCCACCGCCATCAGCTGGTCCTGGCGCGGCTCGTGCCCGGTGCGGCGGATCTGGTCATAGAAGAAGGGAACCGGGATCTGCACGTGGATGCCGGCGCCGTCGCCGGTCTTGCCATCGGCATCCACCGCGCCGCGGTGCCAGACCGCCTTGAGCGCGTCGATCCCGGCCGCGACCACCTTGCGGCTCTTGGTGCCGTCGATGGAGACCACCAGCCCGACCCCGCAGGAGGAATGCTCATCCTGCTCGGAGTACATGCCGTTCTCGGCCATCCACTTGCGCTTGGCCTCTTCGGCGGCGGCCCAATCGGCGTCAAATTTCGTCATTTCTGTCTCCCTTCCCAAAGGGGCCCGGGCTGCGGGCGGATTTCCTGCGGTCACGCGCCGTTCGGCACGGAGAATTTGTCAATACAGTCCTGACGGGTCAGCAACTCTCGGGTGTCGCTGCCGGCAAAGGCGTAGCTGTCGGGCTTGTGATCGAAATAGATCTCGTTGATGATCTCGAACCCGTCGGGATCGTCGAAAATCCCGATCGGCAGTTCCTGCGTGCCGGCAAAGGGGCTCTCGGCGGTCACTTCGTAATAGAGGCCGCTGCCGCATTTGCTGCACCAGGCGCGTTTCGCCCAGGGCGAGCTCTGGAGTTCCGCGATATTCTCGGTGCCGTCCCAGCTCAGCGAGGCCTTGTCGACCGTCACGCCGATCAGCGCCGAGCCGGTCCAGCGGCGGCACATCTCGCAATGGCAGATCCCCGCTTTCGGGGTCACATCCCGTGCGGTGAAACGCACCGCGCCGCACATACATTGTCCGCTTCGATCCGTCATTCCCGGTTTCTCCAGTTCAGGTCAGAGAACATGCCCTTTTTCCCTTCGCGCCGCCCCGTGCCGGCTGTGGCTGCGACTGTGGACGGGTGCGCCAGAAGGGTGCGGGCCTGCCGCGCCCCGGCTGTCCCGCCCGTTCGCTATTCGGCGGCAACCGCCTCGGGGGCCGCAAACCGCTCCAGGATCGCCTGCGCACAGTCGCGCCCGTCGCGGATCGCCCAGACCACCAGGGAGGCGCCGCGCACGATGTCGCCCACCGCATAGACGCCGTCCAGAACGGTGGCCCCGGTGGTGAACTCGGCCTTGACGGTGCCCCAGCGGGTCACGTCAAGCCCATCCACGCCCCAGAGGCTGGGCAGATCCTCGGGCTCGAAGCCCAGCGCCTGGATCACCAGGTCGGCCCCCTCGACATAATCGGCCCCCTCGATCACCTCGGGCGCCTGCCGGCCGGTCACGTCGGGCGGACCCAGGCGCATCTTTTGCACCAGCACGCCGGCGACCCTGCCGCCCTCGTCGGTGAATCCCTTGGGCGCGCACAGCCATTCAAACACGACGCCTTCTTCCTCGGCGTTCTGCACCTCGCGCTGCGAGCCCGGCATATTCGCCCGGTCGCGGCGGTAGAGACATTTCACCGATGCCGCGCCTTCACGGATCGCGGTGCGCACACAGTCCATCGCGGTGTCGCCGCCGCCGATGACCACCACGCGCTTGCCCTCGGCGCTCAGCGTTCCGTTGTCGTACTCCTCGACCGCATCGCCAAAGCTCTTGCGGTTGGAGGCGGTCAGGAAGTCCAGCGCGCGGACAATGCCCCGGGCACCGCTGCCCGGCATTTCCAGATCGCGCGACTTGTAGACCCCGGTGGCGATGATCACCGCCTCATGCTTTGCGCGGATCTCCTCGAACGAGATGTCCTCGCCGACATTGCAATCCATCACGAAGTTGACGCCGCCGGCCGCCAGCAGCTCGTTGCGGCGCATGACGACATCCTTCTCCAGCTTGAAGCCGGGAATGCCATAGGTCAGCAGCCCGCCGGCGCGGTCGTAGCGGTCATAAATCGTCACCTGCACGCCCGCCTGACGCAGCATGTCGGCCGCGGCCAGCCCGCCGGGGCCGGCGCCGATGATGCCGACGCTTTCGGTCCTTTCGTGCGCCGGGTCGATGGGTTTGACCCAGCCGTTTTCCCAGGCCGTATCGGTAATGTACTTTTCCACCGCGCCGATGGTCACGGTGCCATGGCCGGACTGCTCGATCACGCAGTTGCCTTCGCACAACCGGTCCTGCGGGCAGATCCGTCCGCAAATTTCAGGAAAGGTATTGGTGGCCTGGCTGACCTCATAGGCCTCTTCCAGCCGCCCGGTTGCGGTCAGGCGCAGCCAGTCCGGGATATTGTTGTGCAGAGGGCAGTGCGACTGACAATAGGGCACACCGCACTGGCTGCACCGGCTGGCCTGCTCCTTTGCCTTTTCGTTGGCGAATTCCGCGTAAATTTCATGGAAATCGGTCCGGCGCGCATCAGCCGCGCGCTTTTCCGGCATGTCCCGTTCGATCTGGACGAATTTCAGCATCGGTTGTTTGGCCACGGCTCGAACTCCATGATTGCTTGGCTGCGCCTGTTTATGAGATGGCGAAACAGATTAAAAGTCAGAAAGACTGACCTAAAATCACTTTCATCATGCCGCGTCGCAGCGGTTACCGAAAATTAGTTGTGATTTTCAGTCCGCTTCGGACCTAATTGCGAACTTTCCATTCCGCCACAAATACTTATATCTAACGTCACGCACCCCCATCCCCCGGACTCTCTGTGCCATGCCCATCCTGCAACTGATCCTCATCGCCGCAATCCAGGGCGTAACCGAGTTTTTGCCGATCTCTTCCTCGGGCCATCTGATTCTTTTGCCCGGCCTGACCGGGATGCAGGATCAGGGTCAGGTGATCGACGTGGCGGTGCACATGGGCACGCTGGGCGCCGTGGTCGTCTATTTCTGGCGCGACGTGAAACAGGCCCTTGGCGGGCTGCCGCTGCTGCTTTGCGGGCGTGTCGACACCCCGGGTGCCCGGCTGGCGCTCGGGCTGAGCATCGCGACCATTCCGGTGGTCCTGGCCGGCACGGTCCTGCATTTCACCCACCTGGACGAGGCGATGCGATCGATCACCGTGATCGGCTGGACCATGCTGATCTTCGGTCTGGTTCTGTTCTGGGCCGACCAGACGGGCGCGTCCCTGAAGGGCGCGGCTGACTGGCGGCCGCGCGACGCGCTGATCCTGGGGCTATGGCAGGTGGTGGCGCTGATCCCCGGCACCTCGCGCTCGGGCATCACCATAACCGGGGCGCGGCAAATGGGCTATTCCCGCAGCGAGGCGGCGCGGCTGTCGATGCTGATGTCGATCCCGACGATCTTTGCCTCGGGGGCATTGCTGGGGACCGAGGTGGCGATCGAGGCCGACAGCGCGGTGATCCGCGACGGCGGGCTGGCCGCTCTCTTCGCCTTTGCCTCCGCCCTGCTGGCGCTCAGCCTGATGATGCGACTGCTGCGCAGCGTCAGCTTCACGCCCTATGTCGCCTACCGGGTGATCCTCGGTGTCGGTCTGCTGGTCATCGCCTATTCCTAGCGCCGCGCCGGTTACGGGCGCAGCTTGCGGCTCGACCGCATCAGCTCTGCGTACTGGCCGGCGGGCCGGAACTTCCACAGGTAGTCAGGCAGCACCGCCTCAAGGTCCGTCGGCGCGATGCCCAGCGCATCCAGACCGCGCATGCCCTCGCCCGCCACGTTGTCACGGGCCAGGTTGCGCAGCTGATCGCGGGTCAGAATCCCGTTGGCGATCAGGCCAAAGCTGACGAATTGCACCATGTCCAGAACCCCGGCCATGATCCCCGCCATCCAGCGCGGCAGGCCGATCACGATACGGCGGCGCTGGATGACCCCGAGCATGGTTTCCATCAGCTCGCGGAAACTGGCCACGCGCGGCCCGCCCAGCTCATAGATGCCAGGCGC
This sequence comes from Antarcticimicrobium luteum, assembly GCF_004358185.1. Taxonomy (GTDB): domain Bacteria; phylum Pseudomonadota; class Alphaproteobacteria; order Rhodobacterales; family Rhodobacteraceae; genus Antarcticimicrobium; species Antarcticimicrobium luteum. The sequence goes on along the minus strand of NZ_SMUV01000070.1, from coordinate 160,056 downwards.
GGCCTGACCCAGGACGCCCAGTTCGGCGGCATGGGCCACATCGTCCACATAGACCGGCTGAAACAATGTGCCGGCCGCCGCGATCGGCAGGAACGGGCCCATCCGGGTCATTGCCGCAAAGCGGTTGAAGAACTGATCCTCGGGCCCGAAGACGATCGAGGGGCGCAGGATCACCGCGTCGGGCATGTGGCGCAAAACCGCCTCCTCGCCGGCCGCCTTGGTCCGGGCATAGGCGCTGTCAGACGCCGCATCGGCGCCAATGGCAGAAAGATGCACCATCCGCGCGACACCCTGTCCGGCGGCGATCCGGGCGATCCGGGCGGCCCCCTCTTCCTGGACGGCGGAAAAGCTGTTCGCCCCCGACTCGGCAAGGATGCCGACGCAGTTCACCACCGCATCCGCGCCCTGCATCACAGCGGCGACCGAGGCGTCGTCGCGGATGTTGCACAGGACCGGCTCGACCTGGCCGACCGCGCCATAGGGTTTCACAAACATCGCCTCGTTCGGGCGGCGCACGGCGACACGGACGCGCCAGCCGGCCTTTGCCATGCGGCGCGCGATATAGCGGCCGACAAAGCCCGATCCGCCGTAGATGGTGACCAGTTTGGACATGGCAACGCTCCTGCTCATCGGTTCGGTTCCGATCTACCGCCATGGCCCCTTCGGAACAAGGCGGAAAAGCACCGAAACCGTTGTGCCCGCGCGACGGAACCAAGGGTTTTCCAAGGCGCCGCGAAAAATTTGAACAAAAGCGCGATCCGCAAGGAAAATCCGTTTGACACCCCCCGCCAAGGGGCTTAGAGACCCGGCTCACGACACCTGCCCAGGTGGCGGAATGGTAGACGCGCTAGCTTCAGGTGCTAGTGTCCTTATGGACGTGGAGGTTCGAGTCCTCTCCTGGGCACCAAAATCCCCCACCAATTTCCAAGATTTTTCGGGATATTTTCCGGCGTCATCCGGCTGTTTCCGCCTAGCCCCGCACCCTGACGCAGTTCCGGGCGGCCAGCCTGCGCAGCCGTGGCCGCGATTACTGTGGCGGAACCGGCTCCGGACGGAATTCTCGATCCGCCTGCCGCTGGCCCAGCCAATACCGGCAGCCATCGCCGCAGACGATACAGGGTTCAAGACAGGGTCATTTCCTGGCCGTATCGAGAGGGGCCGGCGCCGTCTGATGGCGGTATCCTCTACGGCCGCCCCCTGTCTCGGCGGCTCAGTCGCCCCCCAAACCGAGCGGGCGACGGATCATCTGTTCGGGGCCGCGTTTTCGATCCCATTGAAAAAGGTGGTCACGGTGTTGCGAACCGCTGTCTCGATATTGATCTCAACGGGTTCGCCGTAGACGTATTTGCGGATCGCGATGTAGAAAACCGCCCCGTGCAGTCCCCAGAACAGCTCCTGCTCTTCTTCGCTGGGCGGGCAAGGCACCGCGTCCGGATCGATTTCGAAGCGCAGCTCCAACGCCGCCGGCTGAATGATCTTGGTTCGGATGATGTCCAGATAGCGTTCCGTCAAACCATAGGATTTCAGCCCCGAGGACACAAAGATCCTGACCCAGTCATAGTCGAATACACGCCCCGCATACTCGATATAGAACTGCGTCAGCCGCGCCTTCAGACTGCGGCTGCGGTCCAGCACCAAAGGTTCCCACTCGGGGTTCCAGCGTTTCACATAGACCTGATCATAGACCCTTTCGATCAGCGCGTCCTTGCTCTCGAAATGCCGGTAAATCACCGCATGGGAAATGCCCATGCGCTTTGCCAGCTCCCGGGTCTGCCCTTCGAAACCGCATTCGGCAAAGAACCGGACCGCTTCGGAGACGATCAATTTTTCCCGGTCCTCGCGGCGCATGTTCTTGCGGCGCGGCGCCATATCGCTCTGGACGTGTTCTGATCCTGCCATCGGCCTCTCGCTTCTTGTTCGTGCCAGAATAGACCGAACCGAAGAAATGACCAAGTGGTCACTTTGTTCTTGACGGAAGTCTCGGAGGCTGTCTAATAAAAATGACCAGATGGTTACAAATCCGGCGGGGAGCCGGATCTGGGGGGGGAAGATGAAGTCACCGAAGTTTGACTATGTCCGGGCAGGGAGCGTCGCGGATGCGATGACCGCCTATGCAGAGGCCGATGGTGACGCGGTTTTTGTGTCGGGCGGGCACAGTGTGGTGCCGTCCCTGGCGTTGCGTCTGCAGGCACCGGCGCTGATGATCGACCTTTCGGCCATCGAGGCGCTGTCCGGAATAGACCTGCGCGACGGCTGGCTGCGGATCGGCGCGATGACCCGGCATGCCCAGGCGATGACCGATCCGCTGATCGCGACCCATGCCCCGCTGTTCGCGGCGGCCGCCCCCTTCGTGGCCCATCCGGCCATCCGCAATCGCGGCACCCTTGGCGGCAGCCTGGCGCATGCGGATCCGGCATCGGAGTTTCCCGCCGCCGCCCTCGCCATGCGCGCCGAGCTCGAGATCGCCTCGGCGCAGGGTATCCGCCGGGTGCCCGCCGACGACTTCTTTGTGGACATATACGAAACCGCGATCGAACCGGGAGAGGTCCTGCAGGCGATCCATGTTCCCTGCGCGGTGGCCGGGCAGATGGTCGCGTTTGACGAGATCGCCCGCCGGCGCGGCGACTATGCGATGGTCGGCGCGGCGGTCCAGGCGGTATCCGCGGGCGAGGGTTTGCAGGATGTCAGTATCGCGATGTTCTCGGTCGGCAACCGGCCGGTACGGGCGGCCTCGGCACAGGTGGCCCTGACCGGGCGGGCATTGGACGCACCCGCGATTGCAGCGGCTCAGGCGGCGCTGGCGGACGACCTCGACCCGCCGGACGATCCGCAGTTTCCCGCCAGCATGCGCCTGCATCTCGCGCGCGTCCTGCTGGGCCGGGTTCTGGCAAAACTGGAGACCGCTGCATGAACATCGAGATCGCATTGACCGTGAATGGCGAGACGGTGCGCGAAACCGTCGAACCGCGCACCAGCCTGGCGGACCTTCTGCGCGACAGGCTGCGGCTGACCGGCACCCATCTGGGCTGTGAAATGGGGTCCTGTGGTGCCTGCCTCGTGATGCTGGACGGCGCGCCGGTCCACGCCTGTCTGGTGCTGGCCGTGCAGGCCGACGGGCAGAAGGTCGAGACAATCGAGGGATTGAATGAAAGCGGCCATGTGAGCGATCTGCAAGCGCAGTTCCATGATCGCAACGCGCTGCAATGCGGATTTTGCACCAATGGCATGGTGATGTCGGCCCAGGCCCTGCTGTCGGACAATCCCAGACCGTCGCGCGCCGAGATCCGCGATGCGCTGTCCGGAAATTACTGTCGCTGCACCGGTTATGAGGCGATCGTCGACGCGATCGCGGCCACGGCCGATCGTCGCGCGGGCATCGGGGAGACGGTGGAATGACGGCCGGAAACGAACACATCGGACAGGCGCACCGCCGCGGGAACGCCCTGCGCCACCTGGCGGGGCGGGGGCGGTTCGTGACCGATCTGGCCCTGCCGCGCATGCTGCACGCGGCCTTTGTCCGCAGTCCGATGGCCCGGGGCAGGATCGCCGAGCTGGATGTGTCCGACGCCGCCGCCGCGCCCGGCGTGGTTCGGGTGTTCACCGCCGAAACCCTGAACAAGACATGCGCGCCTTGGACCGGCACGCTGGAGCATTTCGCGGGCATGAAAAGCGCCCCGCAGAACATCCTTGCCGAGGGCGCGGTGCTCTGGGCCGGCCATCCTGTGACGATGATCCTCGCGCACAGCCGGGCCGAGGCCGAGGACGCGTGCGAACTGGTCCTGCTGGACATCGAAGAGGAAGAGGCGGTCGTGGACGGTGACGCGGCGCTGCTCGATGGGGCCGCTCCTGCGTCAGAGGGAATCGACAGCAACCTGTGTTTCCGAACGGTGCTGGAGACGCCCGGGCTGGACGATGCGTTTGCAAGCGCGGCGCATGTGGTCGAGGAAAGCTTTACCTTCGGGCGCCACACCGCCGTCACGCTGGAGCCACGCGCCGTCATCGCGGATTTCGATCCCTCGACCGGCCAGCTGACCGTGCATCAGGGCACCCAGACTCCATATCAGTTTCAGGATGTCTATGCCCGCCATTTCGGGCTGCCGGAAAGCAAGGTGCGCGTGATCGCGCCCGATGTCGGCGGCTCGTTCGGGATGAAGCTGCATGTCTATAACGAAGAAATGGCGACGGTGGCCGCCAGCCTGACGCTGGGCCGCCCGGTGCGGTTCGTGGCGGACCGGCTGGAAAGTTTCGTGTCCGACATCCATGCCCGCGATCACCGCGTCACCGCCCGCATGGCGGTGGATGCGGCGGGCACCATTCTGGCGATGGATGTCGACGACATGACCCAGATCGGCGCCTTTTCGACCTATCCCCGCACCAGCGTGGCCGAAGGCAACCAGGTGATCCGCCTGATGGGGGCGCCGTACCGGATGCCGGACTATCGCGGTCGTCTGTCGGTCGTTTTCCAGAACAAGGTGCAGACCAGCCAGTATCGCGCCGTGGGCCACCCGATCGCCTGCGCCGTCACCGAGGCGCTGGTCGATCGCGCCGCCGAGCAGCTGGATCTGGACCCGTTCGAGATCCGCGCGCGCAATCTGGTGGCGGATGACGCCTATCCGCATGTCTCGGCGACCGGGTACCAGTTTGAAAAGCTGTCGCATCAGACCAGTCTGGCAAAGCTGCGCCAGTTGATGGACTACGATACCCTGCGTTCAGAACAGGCAGAACTGCGCCGGCAGGGGATCTATCGCGGCATCGGCATTGCCCCGTTCGTCGAAATCACCAATCCCGGCGCGGCCTTCTACGGCGTCGGCGGGGCGCGGATTTCCGCGCAGGACGGTGCGGTGGTGCGGCTGACGCCGGGCGGCGATGTGCAATGCGCGATCTCGGTGACCGAACAGGGGCAGGGGACCGAAACCATCATCGCGCAGATCGTCGCGGATCAGCTGGGCGTCACCCCCGATCAGGTGAAGGTGACCACCGGAGATACCGACACGACCCCGAGCGGCGGCGCCACCTGGGCCTGTCGCGGCGCCGGCATCGGCGGCGAGACCGCGCTGCGGGCCGGGCGCAGGTTGCAGGCGCAGATCCTGGCCATCGCCGGCGCGGTCCTGCAGGCGGATCCGGCCACGCTGGCCCTTGCCGGGGGCGCCGTGATCGACAGCGGCACCGGCAGGGAACGGATCACCCTGGCCGAGATCGGGCGCATCGCGACCTATCGGCCGGACACATTGCCCGAGGGCTGCGACAACTCGCTGTCCGCCGTGCAGCATTTCGCGCCCACGGGCTACCCCTTCGACTTCACCAACGGCATTCAGGCCAGCCATGTGGAGGTCGACATCGAGACCGGCGTGACCCGGCTGTTGAAACACTGGGTCGTCGAGGATTGCGGACGCATCATCAACCCGCTGCTGGTCGACGAGCAGATCCGCGGCGGCGTGGTTCAGGGTCTGGGCCCGGCGTTCTTCGAAGAATGCCTCTATGACGACATGGGGCAGATGACCAACGCCTCATTGGCGGATTACCTGGTGCCGATGGCCGGCGAGATGCCCGATATCGAGATCGCCCATGTCGAAACCCCGACACTGGATACGATCCTGGGGGCCAAAGGGGTGGGCGAGGCCGGCACCGCCGCCGCCGGCGCCGCCGCCATGAACGCCGTGAACGATGCATTGCGCCCGCTGGGCGCGCGAATTTCTCAGACGCCGATGACGCCGCTGCGCATCCTGACCGCCCTCGGTCATGTGTGACGCGCGCTGACGAAAGGACAGGGACCATGGAACTCGAAGGCAGTCAAACCCTTGCGGCCGCACCTGATCAGGTCTGGGCGGCCCTGTTCGACCGCGATGTTCTGGCGCAGGCGATCCCCGGCTGCGAAACCCTCGAACAAACGAGCGAGACAAGCTTTTCCGCCATGGTGAAGCTGAAGATCGGACCGGTGTCCGCGCGTTTCAAGGGCGATGTGGAGCTGAGCGATATTGATCCCGGGCGGTCCTGCACCCTGTCGGGAAAGGGATCGGGCGGGATCGCCGGTTTCGCCAAGGGGGCGGCCCGCGTGACGCTGACGCCCGAGGGCCCGCAGACCGTGCTGGACTATACCGCCGACGTGGCCGTGGGCGGCAAGCTGGCCGCCCTGGGAAACCGGCTGATCAAGGCCACGGCTCAGAAACTGACCGGCGAATTCTTCGCCAATTTCAACACCGCTCTGACCCATGAGGAAAACGCACCGGCAGCCTGAGCGGAACTTCACATCAAAAACTGTCCGCGCAGGACGCGGGATTTCTAAGGGAGGAAACCATGAAATCATCACGCCGGGCCTTTTTGGCCGCATCTTCGGCCGCGCTTGCGGCTCCGTTTCTGAACACCCGCCTGATCGCGGCGGAAACCATCAACATCCAGATCGGTTCCAGCCATCCGACCAACAACATCTGGGTCTATGCGATGCAGAACGCCCTGCAGCCCGCGTTGGAGCGCCTGCTGGCGGATGCCGGCGGCGCCTATGCGGTGAACTGGACCGAGAACTATGGCGGCACGCTTTACAAGTTCAAGGATACACGCACCGCCGTACGCGACGGGATCGTCGATATCGGCATGGTCGGCACGGTCTGGGAAGGCTCCGCCATGCCGCTGCAGAACGTCACCTATTTCACCCCCTTCGCCAACCCGGACCACAATGTCGTCATCGACATCTTCGACAAACTGACCGACGAGCTGCCGGAACTGCGCGAAGGCTGGACCAGCCAGAACATGGTGCATCTGTCCTCGCTGGTGACCGACAGCTATGATGTCTACTCGAACTTCCCGATCGCCTCGGTCGAGGACATCAAGAACCGCCGCCTGAACGCGCCGGGCACCTCGGCCAACTGGCTGTCGGGGACCGGATGCACGCCCGTCAACGGCGCGCTGACAACCTATTACACCGACATCCAGACCGGCGTGTCCGAGGGCGCGCTGTCCTTTGCCAGCGGCATTCAGCCGACGCGCGTCTACGAGGTTGCGCCCCATCTGACCCGCGTCGGGTTCGGGTCGATGTATTTCGGCGGCATCGCGGTGAACAAGCGGTTCCACGACAACCTGCCGGCCGAGGTTCAGACCGCCCTGCGCGAGGCCGGGCGGATCACCTCGCGCAGCCACGGCGATTATGTGACCGAGCGGTCCACCAACGCGATGACGGAAATGGTTGCGGCCGGTCTTCAGGTTACCGAGATGGCCCAGGCCGAGCGCGAGAAATGGGCGGCAACCCTGCCCAATGTCGCCAAACCCTGGCTCGACGCCAACGGTCCCGCCGCCGCAACCGTGCTGAAGGCCTATTTCGGCGAGCTGAAGGCGCGCGGGATCACCCCGGCGCGGGACTGGTCCGCCGAAGTCTGAGGCAGGATGCCCCACAGGTCCACTCCGTCAAACGGGAAATGGCATGAATAAAGCTATCGGTCTCACCCCTCGACCAGGTCCGCTGAGGCGGGGCTTTCAGGTCGTTCTGAACACTGTGGCCGCGGTTGGGACCGTGTGGATCTTTGCGATCATGCTGTTGATTGTGGCCGATGTTGTCGGCCGCAATTTCCTGGCCACGCCTATCATGGGCGTGGCCGAAATCGCCGCCCGCAGCGTGGTGGCAATCGTCTTTCTGATGTTGCCGGCGGCGGCCCTGAACGGAACGCTGATCCGGGCCGACTTTCTGGTGCGCGGCCTTCGGCGGCACGCCCGCTGGGCGGTGCATCTGCTGGACACGGTTTTTGCGCTGGTTGGCGCCGTGCTGTTCGCCCTGGTCGCCATCGCCGCCTGGCCGGATACGCATGAGGCCTGGGCCGCGTCCGAATTCTTTGGCGTGCGCGGGGTCTGGACCCTGCCGACCCTGCCCTTCCACCTGCTGGTGGTTCTGGGGTCCGGCGCGACCAGCCTCGCCTTCCTCACCGTTGCCATAGACAGCGCGGTTCAGACCAAATCCGAAAGGGGCCACTGAGATGAGCAGCATTTCCATCGGTCTGATCCTGATCGGCGTATTGTTCGTGCTGGTTCTGATGGGCATGCGCATCGCCGTCGCCCTGATGGCGGTGGCCTTTGCCGGGGTCTGGCTGATCCGGGACAATTTCGATCTGTCCATGCGTCTGATGTCGATCGCCGCCTACAACGGCGTGGCGAACTATCTGTTCGCCACCATTCCGCTTTTTGTCCTGATGGGGCATCTGGTCAGCATTTCGAACGTCGGCAAGGACACCTTCGACGTGGCAGAGGCGCTGTTGCGCCGGCTGCTGGGGGGGCTGGGCATCGCCACGGTTGCGGCCAATACCGTCTTTGCCGCGGTCACCGGCGTGTCGATCGCCTCTGCCGCGGTGTTCACCAAGGTCGCGGTGCCCGAGATGACGCGGCACGGATACCGTCCCTCGTTCTCGGCCGGCACCGTGGCCGGCAGTTCGGTGCTGGGAATGCTGATCCCGCCCAGCCTGTTGCTGATCATCTATGGTGTTCTGGCCGAGCAGTCGATCGGCCGCATGTTCATCGCCGGTCTGGTTCCCGGCATGCTGCTGGCGGGCGGGTTCGTGCTGTGGATCACGATGGTGGCGAAATTCGCGCCGGGCTTCGTGTTCACCCGCGAGCATCTCGATCAAAGGGATGCCCCGCGGGAACTGCCCCCGGCCATGCCCCTGCCCCAGATCCTGCGCAAGCTCACCCCGATCGTCGTGTTGGTCCTGTTCGTGCTGGGCGGTCTCTACAGCGGGTTTTTCACCCCGACCGAGGCCGGCGGCGTCGGCGCCTTCGCGGCGCTGGTCGTCGCCTTGCTGCGCCGCAGCCTCGATCTGCGCAAATGGTGGCAGGTGCTGACCCAGACCGGGTCGATTTCGGTCGGAATCCTGGCCCTGCTGGTTGCGGCGAGCTTCTACAGCCAGATGCTGGCGGTCGCCGGCATTCCGTCCGCAATCGGAAATTTCGTGCAGCACAGCGGCTTTGGCGCCGTGGGGTTCCTGGTGGTCTATGTTGCCCTGGTGCTGCTGCTCGGCATGATTCTGGACAGCAGTTCGATCCTCCTGATCGTGGTGCCGATCGCGGCGCCGATCGCTCAGGACCTCGGCTTCGATCTGATCCAGTTCGGAATCATCACCGTCATCGCGGTCGAGGTCGGGTTGCTGACCCCGCCGTTCGGGATCTCGATCTTCACGGTGCACTCCACGCTCGCCGACGGCCGCACATCGCTGGAGTCGATCTTTGCCGGCGCGCTGCCCTATGTCGGCGTGATGCTGATCGTCCTGAGCCTGGTTGCGGTGTTTCCGGGGCTGGTGATCGGCTGACGCAAGGCTTGGCCCCGGTTTGTCAGCCCTGCCCGTCGGGCCGGCGCGCGATTCCGGCCCGCTCCAGCATGGCATGCAACAGCACGTCGGCGCCGGCGGCCAGATCTTCGGGCGCGGCGTATTCCTGAACGTTGTGGCTGATCCCGTCGCGGCATGGCACGAAGATCATCGCGGTCGGGGCCAGACCGGCGACATTTGCCGCGTCGTGCAAGGCACCGCTGGGCATGGTGAGGTATTTCAACTCCAGCGCGAGCGCCGCGTCCTCGACCAGCGCCACGCAATCGCCGTCGAACTGTTGCGGCGCAATGGCGAAACGCTCGGAAACCTCGGCCTCGCAGCCATAGTCGGCCGCAACGGCGCGGCAGGCTTCGGCACACTCCCGGCCCAATCGCGCCAGCACCTCGCCATCGGGGTGGCGGATGTCGATGACCAGATCGACATGACCCGCGATGGTGCTGGGTGCGTCCGTCGCCGCAGTCAGCCGGCCAACGCTGACCCGGGCCTCCGGCCCGGCAGCCAGCCCGGTCCGGCGCAGGGCCACCAGGATCGCCCCGGCCGCCAGCAGCGCATCCTTGCGCGCGTCCAGCGGCGTGGTGCCGGCGTGGGCATCGCGCCCGGTGATCGCCACATCCAGCCAGCACAGACCCTGCACCGAGGTGACCACACCGACCTGCGCCCCGGCATCCTCGAGAACGGGTCCCTGTTCGATATGCAGCTCGAAGAAGGAATCGAGCGTCAGATCCGCCGGCACCATGTCGCCGCTCCAGCCGGAGCGCGCGGCCTCGTCGGCAAATCGCGCGCCATCCGCCGACACGATATTGTCCAGCGTCTCGTCAGCGATCCGCCCGGCGAACCAGGCCGAGCCGAGCAGACCGGGGGCAAAGCGGACCCCCTCCTCGTTGGTCCAGTTGATCACTGCCAGCGGCGCCTCGGTCTCGATCCCGGCATCGTTCAGCGCCTCGACCGCCTCGAGCGCGGCCAGAACGCCGGAAACGCCGTCGAACCGGCCGCCGTGCGGCTGGGTGTCCAGATGGCTGCCGGCGGCGACCACCGCGCGGCCCGGGTCGCGTCCGGGGCGCAGGGCGAACATGTTCCCGGCCCGGTCCGAGCGCAGGGTCAGCCCCGCGTCGCGGCACCATACGGCAAACAGTTCGCGGGCGGCGGCATCCTCGTCCGACAGGGCCAGACGGCAGTTGCCGGTCGTCTCGACGACGCCGATCCGGGCCAGATCCATATGGCGGGACCAGAGACGGTCCGCGTTCACATGCGGCGCGTTGGTGCGGCTGCGGCGGGCGGCGCCGCTCACAGGCCCCGGTCCTTCCGTCCCGACACCAGTTGCGAGATCATCACCGCCAGCACCAGCGCCCCGCCATAGAACAGATCCTGCACGAAGGTGCGGAATCCCAGAATCGACAGCCCGTTGATCCCCGTCACCAGGAAATAGACCGCGATGACCGATCCCCAGGGATTGAACCGGCCGGGACGAATGCATGTCGATCCCAGAAAGGCGGCGGCAAAGGCCGGCAGCAGCAGGAAGGTGCCCGAACTGGGGTTCGCCGATCCGGTTGTGCCGGTGTACAGAATGCCGGCAAAAGCCCCCAGCATCCCCGACAGCACAAAGGCCGTGAGCCGGACCCGATCCACGGCAACCCCGGTCAGCCGCCCCACCTCGCGGCCGCGCCCGGTGAACAAAAGCTGCTGGCCGAAGGCCGTGTAACTCAGCATATACCAGATCGCGACAGCCAGCCCGATGGCGTAGTAGAACGCGATCGGCACCCCGAACACCCGCTGGATGATCACCCACTCCATCAGCATCGGAGAGACGCCGGAAATGGTCTGCGAATTGCCGATCCACAGGGTGATCCCATGCAGGAAGGTGCCCACCCCCAGCGTCACGATCAGCGAATGAACCCGGAAATAGAGCGTGATCGCGCCGTTGATCAGACCGATCAGGGCGCCAAGGGCCAGGCCAATCGGCAGCACCAGAGCCAGCGGCAGATCCATCCGCGCATCCAGAATGGCCACGGTCATCGACACCAGCGTCAGGATCTGCGCGATCGACAGGTCGAAATCGCCCGCCGTCAGCGGGATCATCAGCCCCAGCGTCACGATCACGAGTACCGCCTCGGAGCCGAAGATGGTCGAGAAATTCGACCAGGTCAGAAAGGTGTCGGGCCGCAACGCTCCGAACAGCGCGATAAAGGCCAGCCAGACGATGATCAGGCCGAACCGTTCCATTTGATAGCTGAGATCGCTCTTATGCATGTTCTTCCGCCATTTCATAACAGGCCTTGGCAATTGCCGCTTTGGTCACGCCCGCCCCTTTGAGTTCCGCCTTGATCCGGCCCCTGTCAAAAACGAGAACCCGGTGCGCGATGATTTCCAGTTGTTCGAATTCCGAGGTGGCGCAAATCACCGCACCGCCGGCGGCGCAGAGCGCCAAGAGGTGGTCATAGATCTCCTGCCGCGCGCCGACGTCGATCCCCTGTGTCGGCTCGTCCAGCAGGACCAGCCGCGGGTCGAGCTGAAGCCATTTTCCCAATACGAGTTTCTGCTGATTGCCGCCTGACAATTCCGCGGCCGGCTGATCCGGCGAGGCCGCCTTGACGCGGAACCTGGCCATCAGATCGGCGGTGATGTCGCGATTGCGGCGGTGATTGAGCGCCAGGCTGCCGCGCAGCTGCGGCAGGGTGGCGTTTTCGGTCAGGCTCAGCTCCGGCGCGATACCGGCGGTCTGGCGGTCGGCCGGGATCAGCGCGATACCCGCCGCGATGCTGTCGGCGGGGCTCATCCGGCCCAGATCGTATGTGCGGCCGTTCAGGGTCAGATCCCCGGCGACGGCTGGTCGCGCACCGGCGATCAGCATCGGCACCTCGTCATGCCCTGCGCCGATAAGGCCCGTCAGCCCCAGGATCTCGCCCGGTTGCACCGACAGGGAGACATCTTTCAGGATCGCGCCGGTCAACCCGCGCACCTCTGCGACCGGCGCGGCCGGGGTCAGGGCCGAAACGCGGCGGTCCGCGGCGACGGCGCGGCCGACGATGGCCTCGACCAGATCGCCCCGGCCGGTTGCGGCGGTCTCAAAGGTGCCGATCACCTTGCCGTCGCGCAGCACGGTGGAGCGGTCGGTGACCTCGAGCACCTCATCGATGTCGTGGCTCACGAAAATGATCGAGACGCCGCGCGCGGTCAGCCGCCGGATCAGGGCGAACAGCTCGCGCACGTCCTCCTGCGGCAGGAACGGCGTCGGTTCGTCCAGAACCAGGGTTCCGGGGACGCCGTGGCTCCGATGTTCCTGCACCCGGTCGGCGGCACGCACGATGGCCAGTTGGGCCCGTTGCACCGGCGACAGATCCGCAACGACGTGCTGTGGCGAAAGGGCAAGGTGATGCTCGGCAAAGAGGCGGCGGGCGCGGCCGGCCTCCTTGCTCCAGTTGATCCACCAGGGATTCAGCCGCTCATGATCGCCGGCGATCAGGTTTTCCAGCACCGTCGCTTCGGGCAGAAGACCAAGGTTCTGATGCACGAAGGCAAGGCCATGCGCCTCGCTTCTGCCCAGCGGCATCGGCAGCGTGACGGCCCGGCCGTCGATTTCTAGCGTCCCGGCATCGGGCGCATGAAACCCCGAAAGGACCTTGATCAGGGTCGATTTCCCCGAACCGTTGGTGCCCAGAAGCCCATGCACTTCGCCCGGGGCAATGGTCAGGTCCGCGCAATCCAGCGCGCGGACCCCACCAAAGGTCTTGGTCAGGCCCCTGAGGGCCAGACGTGGAGTGCCCGATTGGCTCACTCCGTCACTTTCCACAGATCGCGGTAACCGGCGACATAGGCGTCGCCATACCCCTTGGAGGCTTCGGCCGGGTTGCCAACCTCGGCAATGTTCCCGGCGGTGAACACCCGCAGCGGCACCTTGCTGTCGGTCACCGGATCGAGCCCGCAAATCAGCCTCATCTCGGCATCCAGCATCGCATGGGCGATCCAATCCAGGTTCTCGCCGATGTCCATTTCGACCACGCCGTCGCGGATCAGGTCCAGCACAAAGGGCGTGCCGTTGAAGGTGGCGACCTTGACGCTGTCGCGCTTGCCCGAGATGGCGACGGCAGGGGTCACAAAGGTGGACATGCTGTCATAGATCGGGATCACATAGTTGATGTCCGGATTTGCCTGCAACTTGCCCTGAACGGTGGGCTGGATGCGTGTGGCCCAGTCGACGATCGGCACGTTGACGATCTCATAGGTGCAGTCGGGGCATTTGGCGAAGGCTTCGGTCAGACCGTCGGTCAGGCTGTCGGTTGACAGCGCCTCGTTCGAGACGATGATCAGCGCGTTCACCTTGGCCCCGGTCTGCGCGATGGTCCAGTCGGCCATCAGCTTGCCCGCCTGTTTGTAGTCGATGGCGGTATTGGCATCGACACCGGCTGGCGCCGGAATCTCAAGCCCGGTCAGGTGCGAGGTGACGACCTTGACCCCCGCCGCCTGCGCCGTTTTCACCTGCGGCTCGAAAAAGCGCGGGTCGGCACCGGCCAGGAGCGACACCACATCGAAACCGTTGTTGGCGGCGTAGTCCATGCCTTGGATCCACTGGGTCGGATTGCCCTGGTTCTCCCACTGGCTGTGTTCGAATCCCAATTCCTCGGCAAGGGCGTCCTTTGCATCCGCGATCGTCTTGATGAAGGGGATCGCGCTGGATGCCGGGACCGTCAGGATGGACTTGCCCTCCATGCAGGCGCGGGCGTCGAACGGCTCTCCCGGCGGCGTGAATTCGGGAATGCCCGAATAGGCCTCGATATTGGCCTTGGCTGCGGCCACCGGGTCGTCCTGGGCCAGGGCCGGCACGGCCGTGGCCATCATCAGGGCGGAAACCAGCCCCATTGTCTTGAGCGTCCTTGTCATTTCGCAGTCTCCCTTGTTGGTTTGGTTGTTATTCTGGTGCGGTGCGCGCGGACATCATCGGCCTGCGCGCAGCTTTTCAGTAGCGTCCCGGTCCAGACGGCAACCGCCGACGATCACGACGCCGTACTCCTCGCGGGCCGTCTCGACCTGCAGCAGCCCGTCCAGCACATCGTCGAGCACATCTTCGGGCGCCCGGGCGAACGGATCGCCGTAACCGCCGCCGCAGGGGCCATAGGCGACCAGCCGGTCCCCCCTGACCAGCGGGCGATAAGGGATCTTCGAGGGCAGCGCCTCGCTCTGACCGTTCGCGTGAACCAGATCGACATTGGCGGGCGAGCCGTCCTTGCCGCCGGCAAAGCCCCAGGGACGGAACCGCTGGCCGTCGCCCTCGACCGAGACCGCGCCATCCTCGAGCAGCTCGAAGGAGCGGATCGAGCCGATCCCCCCGCGCCACTGTCCCGCCCCCGCCACATTCTCGCGCAGTTCATAGTTCAACACGCGCAGCGGCAGGTGACTTTCGATATCCTCGACTGGATTGTTGCGGGTGTTGGCATAAAGCGTATCGACTGCATCCATGCCGTCCTTGCCGTGGCGGCCGCCATAGGCGCCCTCCATGATCTCCATATGCACCCAGGGGCCCGCCTTGGTCTGGCCCGAGAACGCCATTACCCGCAGGTTACCGATGCCGGCGCTGACCTGTCTGGGCACCGCAGGCGCGATGGCCTTCATCACCGTATCGGCCACCGCGTTGCCAGGGCAGAACCGGGCGATCACCGGCGCCGGAAAGATCGGATTGGCCAGGCATCCCTCGGGGGCGTGGATGGTGATCGGCCGTGTCAGCCCGCTGTTCTGCGGGATCGCCCCGTATACGTCACTGTCCAGCAGAATCGAGCGCAGCGTCAGCCAGACCGCGCAATCGACCGTGCCCACCAGAGGCATGTTGATCGGCTTGTTCGGCGTCTGCGGCGCGGTGCCGGTGAGATCGACCAGCACATCGCTGCCCTTGACCGTCAACGTCACCTCGATCGGCAGCTCCTTCAGCGCGGGATCGTCGCTGTCGAGATAGCCGTCGATATGGGTGCGGGCGTTATAGCTGCCGTCGGGGATCGCCGCGATGGCATCGCGCATCAGTTTTTCGGAGTAGTCCAGCAGATCCTCATAGGCGCCGGTCACCGTCTCGAGCCCGTATTGATCCAGCAGCGCCGCATATCGGTCCGCGCCGATCCGCGCGGCGGCGACCTGCGCCTCCATGTCTCCGACGACCAGATCCGCGATGCGGATGTTCGAGCGCAGGATCTGCCAGACCGGCTCGACCTTCTTGCCGCCGTCATAGACGCGGACCGCCTTGAACTGCAGCCCCTCGGCATAGGCGTCCACGGCGTCGACGATGCCGCAGCTGCCCGGCGTCAGCGCCCCGATATCGAGGTGGTGCGCGGTGGTGACGGCAAAGCCGGCCAGCTTGTCCTGGTGAAAGATCGGCACGGCGAAACCGACATCCGGCCCGTGCGAGGCCCCGGCATAGGCATCGTTGTGCATGAAGACGTCGCCGGGCCGCACCGTGTCGCCGCGGGCCTCAAGCTCGCGCAGGATGCCTTCGATATAGCCTGGGATCGGCCCCGATTGCAGCGGCGTGGACATGGTGCATTCGCACAGTTGCCGCCCGGTGGAATCGGTCAGGGCGGCGCCGAAATCCTCGCTTTCGCGGATGATGCTGGAATAGCTCATACGCATCAGCTTGTGACCCATCTCGATGGCGATATTCTCAAGCGCGCCGTGGATCACGGCCGCGAGAAACGGATCAACGCGGGTTTTCATCTGCATCTTCCTTACTCCCCGTTCCGGGTCATCACGACATTGGCAAAGCGGTCCACCTCAAAGCTCCAGTCCGGTGGCACCACCGTGGTGCTGTCCGTCTGCAACAGGATGGCCGGCCCCTGCATCGGGACGCCGACCGGCAGATCGGTGCGGTCGAAATAGGGTGTCTCGAAGCTTTGCAGCGCGTCGTCGACGCGGAACACGCATTGCCCCTGCCCCACCGGGCTGGCGACCGCCGGACCCTTGGCCCCGGGCGGTGTGCCCAGCTTTTCGACCTCGCCCAGACCGCGCAGCTTGACCGTCACGATCTCGACCGGTGCCTGCTCGAAGGCATGGCCGTATTCGGCGCGGTGCCGGTCGTGGAACGCCTGCCAGACCTGCTCCAGCGCGGCCTCGTTCAGCGGTCCGTCGGGAATGTCGATCTTCAGCTCATAGCCTTGCCCGACATAGCGCAGATCGCCCTCGCGCAACATCCGGCGCTTTTCAACGGGCACGCCGTCTCGGTCGAAAATGCCCGACAGTTCGGCCTGCATATCGTCGAACAGCCAGGTCAGACGGGCATGATCGATGCTGCCCTTGACGGCAAAGGCGGTCCGCAGCGCGTGATATTCCAGATCCGCCGTCAGCAGGCCCATCGCCGAGGTGATGCCCGGATGCGGCGGGATCAGCACGCGGCGCACGCCCAGCATGCCGGCGACTTCCGCCGCATGCAGCGGACCGGCGCCGCCAAAGCCCGACAGGGTGAACTCGCGCGGGTCGATCCCCTTTTGCACCGTGCGCGAGCGGATCGCGTTGGCCATGTTGGAATTGAGTACCGTCAGTGCGCCCTCGGCGGTCTCTTCGGGGCTGCGGCCCAGTTGGTCGGCCAGCGCGCCGATCACCCGGCGCGAGGCGTCGGCATCCAGCGTCATGTCGCCGCCAAGGAAATTCCGCGGCGCCAGACGGCCAAGAACCAGGTTGGCGTCGGTCACGGTGGGCAGGTCGCCGCCCTTGCCATAGGCGGCCGGACCCGGATCCGCACCGGCGCTTTCCGGCCCGACGCGAAAGGCGCCGCCGCGATCCAGATAGGCGATCGAGCCGCCACCGGCCCCGATGGTGTGAATGTCGATCATCGGCAGCATCACCGGGAAGCCGGCGATCGAGGCGCTGCGGGTATCGGCGTCGGTCAGCCTGCCGTCGACGATGATGCCGATATCGGCACTGGTCCCGCCGATATCCAGCGTGATGAGCCGGTCGGTGCCCGCGTGATTGCCGATCCAGGCGCCACCCCGGACCCCGGCGACCAGGCCCGACAGCAGCGTCGAGGCGGGTTTCTCGGAAATCATCTCGGGCGTTGCAACCCCGCCGCTGGAGGTCATCACATGCAGCTCGCCCTTCAGCCCCTGGGCACGCAGCTCGGCCTGCAGTTCCTCGATATAACGGCGGACTTTCGGGCCGATAAAGGCCGACATCGCCGCCGTGGTGAACCGCTCGAATTCGCGGAACTGGGGCGCCACGCCCGATGACGTCGTGACAAAGGCCTCCGGCATCTCTTCCTGCACGATCTCGGCGGCGCGGCGTTCATGCACCGGATTCACATAGGAGAAGAGGAAGCCGACCAGCACCGCCTCGACGCCCTGCGCGATCATCTCGCGGGCCGCGTCGCGCACCGCCTGCTCATCCAGCGCCACCAGCTCGGCGCCGGTCGCGTCCAGCCGGCCGGCCACCGTGTGGCGATGCCGGCGCCGGATCAGCGGTCGGTTCTGCCAGGGCAGATCCTGCATGATCGAATAGTGCTGCGGCCGCTGGTGCCGTCCGATGTGCAGGACATCGCGGAACCCGTCGTTGGTGATCATGCCGGTGACCGCGCCGTCGTGTTCCAACATCGCATTCGTACCCACGGTGGTTCCGTGAAACAGGCTGTCGATGTCCGCGGGCGTGATGCCCGCCTTGTCACAGATCGCCCGCAGGCCGGTCACGACACCAATCGCCGGATTGGTCGGCGTCGAGGGCGTTTTATGGATCGTCAGCTTTTGTTTCGTGAGATCGGCCAGGATCAGGTCGGTAAAGGTCCCGCCAACGTCAACGCCCACAACAATCATTCGATGCCTCCAATTCAGATTGAGAAAAGATTGATCCAGATGGATGTATATGGCAAGGACATTCTGAACCGGACTTGACGAAACCGGCGGTTCGGAATTTTTTGGGGGCAGGATGAGCATAAAAAACAAGCTAGACGCGATCTTTGCCTCGGACCTTCGCCATCTCATGGTCGTGAGTTACATCGTCTTGGGCAACAATGCGGTTACGAACCGCTATATCGAACGCCGCTACCAGATGCCCGTGCATGCTTGGTCGACGCTGTTCGCGATCGTCATGTTTCCGGGTATCCGGGCGAAAGAAATCAAACATCTGTTCCCGCGGCCCCAGAACACGATCAGCCGCGCGGTCTCGCTCCTCGAATCGCGCGACCTGGTGAAACATCAGACCTCGCCCACCGACGGCCGCGAGAAACGGCTCTTCGCCACCAAAGCCGGCGAGGACATGCTGGCCGAGATCCGGGCCGTCTCGGGGTTGCGCCAGGAGGAGTTATTCTCCCCGCTGACCGATGCCGAACGCGAGACCTTCTTCGCGCTCGCCCGGAAAATCGCCAGCGGACCCAAGCTGCTGGATTCCGGCGCCATGCGCGCCGAACCGACCGAGAAAGACTGACGGCCGATGAAACTTCCCGACATGCCATTCACCCTGTTCGACCGAACCAACATGGCCGCCGAGGAGTGCCCCGGAGAGCACGGCACATCCCGGGAGCGCCGCCTTGACCTGGACGGCTTGCGGGTGCGCGTCATCGACTACGGGCCGGGCTATGTCGCCGATCACTGGTGCGACCGGGGTCATGTCCTTTATGTTCTGTCAGGGGAAATGACCGTGGTGCTGAAGGATGGCCGCGAAACCAGGCTGACGCCGGGCATGGGGTTCTGCGTTTCCGATTTCGGGGACGCCGCCCATCTGGTGCGCACGCAGGCCGGATGCCAGGCCTTCATCGTCGACTGAACCGACATCCGGGGGCGGCGGCCGGGCGCCGCGGTCAGCCGGCGGCCCCCTCCGGGTGGAAACAGGCGGCGGCGTGGGCATCGCCGGTCAGCTCGGGACGCGTGCGGCGGCAATCGTCCTGCACCTTCCAGCAGCGCGGCGCAAAGGGGCAGCCCTCCGGGATCGAGAGCGGCGAGGGCAGTTCGCCCGACAGCTTGATCCGGGTCTTTTCCGCCCCCGGCTCGGCCCGCGGCGTCGCCGAGAGCAGCGCCTTGGTATAGGGGTGGCGCGGGTTGCCGAAAACCGCGTCCTTGTTGCCGCGCTCCACCGCGCGTCCCAGGTACATCACGATCACATCATCGGCGATGTGGCGGACCACGCTGAGGTCGTGGCTGATGAAGAGATACGCAAGCTGCAACCGCTCCTGCAGATCGACCAGCAGGTTCAGGATCGCGCTCTGAATCGAGAGGTCGAGCGCCGAAACCGGCTCGTCCAGGACCAGCACCCTGGGGTCCAGCATCAGCGCGCGCGCGACGGCGATGCGCTGGCGCTGTCCGCCTGAGAACATGTGCGGATAGCGCTCGAAATGCTCCGGCCGCAGACCGACCAGGCGCAGCATCTCGCGCGCCTTTTCCTCGCGCTCGGCCCGCGACATGTCCTTGCGGTTGATGACCAGCGGCTCCATCAGGATGGTGCCGATCCGCTGGCGCGGGTTGAGCGATCCATAGGGATCCTGGAACACGATCTGAACCGACTTGCGCAGGCTGGCCCAGACGTCGGGCTGCACCGGCTGGCCATCGAGCACCAGCTCGCCCGCCGTCGGCTCCTCGATCATGGTGACCATGCGTGCGAGGGTCGACTTGCCGCAGCCGCTTTCACCGACCACCGCCAGGGTCTTGCCCGGATAGAGCGCGAAATCCACACCACCCACGGCGCGCAGCAGCCGGGTCGGGCGCAGCAGACCGCCGCTGACCTCGTAATGGCGCTGAAGTCCGGTTGCGGACATGACAGGGGCATTCATGAGGCAAGCCTTTCGTCGGTGCTCAGCGGATGGAAACAGCGCGCCTGGCCCAGATCGGCCCCGCAGGGTTGCGGCGGTTCGCCCCTGCACCGGTCATCGGCGAATTTGCAGCGCGGCGAGAACAGGCAGCCCGGGGGCCGGTCGAACTGGCCCGGGACCACGCCGGGGATGGTCGGCAGCCGCTTTTCGGTGGCCCGTTCGGGCAGCGCATCGAGCAGCGCGGCGGTATAGGGGTGATGCGGTGTTCGGAACAGCGGCACCACCGGCTGCTCCTCGATCTTCTGACCGGCGTATTGCACGCTGACCCGCTCGGCGGTTTCGGCGACCACGCCCATGTCATGGGTGATCAGCACCAGCCCCATTGCGGTCTCGTTGCGCAGCTCGGCCAGCAGATCGAGGATCTGCGCCTGAATGGTCACGTCAAGCGCGGTCGTCGGCTCGTCCGCGATCAGCAGTTTCGGCTTGCAGGAGATGGCCATGGCGATCATCACGCGCTGGTTCATCCCGCCCGACATCTGGTGCGGAAAGGCCGAAAGCCGCTTTTCCGGGTCCGGGATGCCCACCTGTTCGAACAGCTCCACCGCGCGGGCATGGCGTGCGCGCCGGTCCAGTCCAAGGTGAAAGCGCAGCGCCTCCTTGATCTGCCAGCCGACGGTAAAACAGGGATTGAGCGAGGACATGGGCTCCTGGAAGATCATCGCCAGATCGTTGCCGATGATCCTGCGGCGTGCCCGCCGGTCCATGTTCAGCAGATCCTGGCCGTCAAAGCTGATCTCGTCGGCGGTGACCCTGGCGGTCCAGGGCAGCAGACCCATGAGCGCCAGCATCGACACCGACTTGCCCGAACCGCTTTCCCCCACGATGGCAAGGATTTCGCCGGTGTTCACGTCCTGATCGACCGAGTCCACGGCCCGGAAACGGCCCGAGGCGGTGGCGAAATCGACGCTGAGGTTCCTGATGCGTAGCAGCGACATGACTCAGCTCCGTTTCAGTTTCGGGTCGAGCGCGTCGCGCAGCCCGTCGCCCATCAGGTTGATCGCCAGCACGGTCACCAGGATGGCGAGGCCGGGAAAGGTGACCACCCACCAGGCGCGCAGGATGAATTCGCGCGCCTCGGCCAGCATCGTGCCCCATTCCGGGGTCGGGGGCTGCGCGCCCATACCGAGAAACCCGAGCGCGGCGGCATCGAGGATGGCGGTGGAAAACGACAGGGCGGCCTGCACGATGATCGGCGCCAGGCAGTTCGGCAGCACGGTTATGAACATCAGCCGCAGCATGCCGGCCCCGGCGACGCGGGCCGAGGTGACATAGTCCTTTTGCAGTTCCGACATCACGCTGGCGCGGGTAAGGCGCACATAGTGCGGCTGCAACACGATCGCGATGGCGATCATCGCATTGACCAGCGACGGCCCCAGCACCGCCACCAGCACCAGCGCCAGCAGCAGCGAGGGAAACGCGAGGACGATGTCCATGATCCGCATGATGACGGCATCGACCCATTTCGGCGCGAAACCGGCGATCAGGCCGACGATGATGCCACCGGAGGCCGCAATGCTGACCACGATGACGCCGACAAAGAAGGAATACCGCGCGCCTTCGATCAGCCGCGAAAGCATGTCGCGGCCCAGCGGATCGGTTCCGAGCGGATAACTCCAGCTGCCGCCGGACTGCCAGGCGGGGGGCTTCAGGATCGCCTCGCGGTACTGGAGCGTGGCGTCATGCGGCGCGATCCAGGGACCGAACAGCGCGAGAAAGGCAAAGACAACAAAGATCCAAAGCCCGATCACCGCGCCGCGGTTCTCACGGAAATAGAACCAGAACTCGCGCAGGCGGTCGGGACGTTGTTCGACTTGGGCTGGTACGGAGGTATCGGCCATCACCGTTTCCTGATCTTGGGGTTGATGACGCCATAGAGCATGTCGACCGTGAGGTTCACGATCATGACCATGACAGCGATCAGCAGCAGCCCGCCCTGAACCACGGGATAGTCGCGGCGAAAGATGCTGTCGACCATCCACTTGCCGATACCGGGCCAGCTGAAAATGGTCTCGGTCAGGATGGCGCCTGCCAGCAGGGTGCCGACCGAGAGACCGATGACCGTGACGACCGGGATCAACGCGTTGCGCAGCGCGTGGATGCCGTTGATGCGAACCGGGGCCAGCCCCTTGGCGCGGGCGGTGCGGATATAATCCTCGCCCAGAACCTCCAGCATGGCGGACCGGGTCTGGCGCGCGATGACGGCCAGCGGGATCGTCCCCAGCACGATCGAAGGCAGGATCAGGTGACGGACAGCCGAGGTAAATGCGCCTTTCTGACCGGAGGCGAGGCTGTCGATCAGCATAAAACCGGTCGAATCCTTGAAATAATAGATCAGGTCGATCCGCCCCGAAACCGGGGTCCAGCCCAGGTTGCCGGAAAAGACGATGATCAGCAGCAGCGCCCACCAGAAGATCGGCATGGAATACCCGACAAGGGCCGAGGACATCAGCGCGCGGTCAAAGAACTTGCCGCGGTTGACCGCCGCGATCACCCCCGCCGGCAGACCCAGGACGACGGCGAAGACCATGGCGCAGACCGACAGCTCGAGCGTGGCGGGAAACAGGGCGAAGAATTCGTCCCAGACCGGTTTCTTGGTCACAAAGGAAATGCCGAGGTCGCCGTGCAGCACCCCGACGAAATAATCCCAGAACTGCGAATATATGGGACGGTCAAAGCCGAACTGCCGGGACAGCTGGTCATAGCGTTCCTGGCTCAGCCCGCGTTCGCCAGCCATCACGATGATCGGATCGCCCGGCAGAACGCGGATAAAGCCGAAAGAGATCAGCGTCACCCCGATGAAGGTGGGAACAAAGGTCAGGATGCGGCTCAGGACATAGTTCAGCATGGCAGCACCATCAGCTCCTTTGGAAAGGCGGTCAGGCTCGTGCAGCCGTCTTCGGTCACCAGGACATCATCCTCGATCCGCACCCCGAAATTGCCGATCTCGTACAGACCCGGTTCGTTGGTGTAAACCGTGCCGGCCGGCAGGGATAGGTGGTTGCCCCGCATGATATAGGGCGCTTCGTGGACCTCCCGGCCAAGGCCGTGGCCGGTCTTTGTCCGGATCCGGCCGGCAAAGGGCGAGGCCTCGAGCACACCGGTGACGACATCGTCGATCTCATGCGCGGTGACGCCCGCGCGGGTGACAGCGAGACCGGCGAGATTGGCGCGCAGCACGGTGTCGTAGACCTCTCTCGCCTCGTCCGTGGCATGGCCAAGAAAGACGGTGCGAGTGATGTCGGCGGCGAACCCGTCCTTGCGGGCACCGAAGTCGAACAGGACGGCGTCGCCTTGCCTGACCGCGTATCCCTCGCGCGCATGGGCATGCGGTTTGGCCGAATTGTCACCGGCGGCGACGATGGGCGCAAAGGCCAGATCGTCCGCGCCCTCCTCGAACATCAGGCGGACCAGCGTCTGCTCGATCTGCTTTTCGGTCTGGCCGGGGCGGAGGCCGTCAAGCGTGCGGGCCAATGCGCGTTCGGAAATGCCGATCGCAACCCGCATCGCGGCGATGTCATCGGCGGTCTTGATCATGCGCAGCGCCGAGATCGCCGCCTCGGCATCCGTGATTTCAAGATCCGGTTGCGCCCGTTTCAGGGCGTGATGGACAAAGACCCGCATCACCTGGCCTTCGACAGCCAGCGAGGAAATGTCCAGATGTGCCATCAGGGCGGCAAAGGCGGTGGCGTACCCGGTCTGGTCGCGCCAGTCAAAGACGGCGCCCTCGAACCCGACCGAGGCCCAGCTTCCGAGTTCCAGGTTCGGCACCAGCGCGGCGGCCGGGCCGTCGGCGGGAATGACGACGAGGAACGGCCGCTCGTGGCTCATGAAGGCCTGGCCGATGGCGCGTGTGAAATTGGGGCCCGGCACCAGCGCGACGGCGTCGAGGCCGAGCTCGGCTGCGACGGCGGCATAGGAGGCCAGGCGGCTCGAGAGCGGCTGCGACATGTCTACAGGCCTCTGGCTGGCAGGTCATGGGATGGAGGCGGCGCGCATGGCGCCGCCCCCGGCGTAGGGTCGGCGGTTACTGCGCCAGTCCGACCTGATTGAAGATGTGACCGCCCAGCGGGTGGACCACATAGCCTTCGACCTCGGGACGCATGGTCATGAACACGACCGAATGCGCGATGGTCGCCCAGGGCGCCTGCTCCTTGAACAGGTTCTGCGCCTCTTCATAAAGCGCTGCGCGCTCCTGCTGGGTCGGCAGAACCTTGGCCTTCTGGATCAGGTCGTCGAAGGGCTGATAGCACCACTGCGCGCGGTTCGATGCGCCGACACCGTCACAGCCCAGCAGCACGGCGAGGAAGTTGTCCGGGTCGCCGTTGTCGCCGGTCCAGCCCAACAGAACGGCACCGTCACGGTCAAGCGCCTTGGACCGGTCCAGATACTCGCCCCATTCGTAAGAGACGATCTCGACCTTGACACCGACCTTGGCAAAGTCTTCCTGCATCAGTTCGGCCATGCGGCGGGCGTTGGGGTTGTAAGGGCGCTGCACCGGCATCGCCCAGATCTTCATGGTCAGATCGCTCACACCCTCGTCTTCCAGCATCTTCCTGGCCGCTTCGGGATCGTAGGCATCGTCCTGGATGGCCTCGTTATAGGACCACATGGTCGGCGGGATCGGGTTCTTGGCGATCTGGCCGGAACCCTGGAACACCACGTCGATGATCGCCTGCTTGTCGATCGCCATGTTCAGGGCCTTGCGGACCTTCGGGTTGTCATAGGGCGCGACCTTGGTGTTATAGGCCAGGTAGCCCACGTTCAGACCTTCCTGCTCCATGACGACGATGCTCGGATCGTCCTTCATCGCCTGCACGTCGGCGGGGTTCGGATAGGCCATGACATGACACTCGCCGGCCTGCACCTTCTGATAGCGGACCGAGGCGTCGGGCGTGATCGCGAAGATCAGCGACTCGACCTTGGCCTTGTCGCCCCAGTACTCGTCGTTGCGAAGATAGCGGATCACCGCGTCCTTCTGATAGACTTGGAACACAAAGGGACCGGTGCCGATCGGCGCCTGGTTCAGCATTTCCGGGGTGCCGGCCTGCATCATCGCGTCGGCGTATTCCTTGCTCACGATCGAGGCGAAATCCATTGCCATGTTGGCGATGAACGGGGCCTCGGGCCGCGTCAGGTGGAACACGACGGTATAGTCGTCGACCTTCTCGATGCTTTCGACCAGCTCCGGCATGGACATGCCGGCATAGTATTCCCAGGTGCCGCCGGAAACCTGATTGTAGGGGTTTTCGGGGTTGCCCTGGCGATCAAAGGAAAAGATCACGTCGTCAGCGTTGAAGTCGCGGGTCGGGGTGAACTGGTCATTCGCATGGAATTTGACGCCCTTGCGAAGCTTGAAGGTGACGGTCTTGCCGTCCTCCGAGATGTCCCAGCTTTCAGCAAGGCCCGGAACCACCTCGGTGGTGCCGACCTTGAACTCGGCCAGGTGGTCATAGATCGGATGGCTGGAGGCATCGAAGGTGGTGCCGGCGGTATAGAGCGCCGGATCGAACCCTTCGGGCGAGCCTTCGGAGCAATAGACCAGCGATTGGGCGGCGGCGGTCGAAGCCCCGATCGCGGCCAACAGGAGCCCTGTTGCAATTGTTGTTTTTAAGGACATGATTTCGATTATCTCCTCTTTTTCATTTTCGTGGTAATAGGCTGCCGGCAACGCGCGTTCGCGGTCGACTGTCCCGCCGGATACGCAACGCAGACGTGTGCATCACCTTTTCACCGTCTCGGAACGGGAATGAAAATCCCTTACGTGGCGGAAACGAATTTCCCTTGCAGGACATCCCCGTTGTCCGGGCGCAGAATTCAGCCCCCTTTTAATTTTTCGGGACGTACGTTGAATGCCCGCCCTTGGCTGTGTCCCGTCGTCGAACGCGGCGTCGATCTGTGATCGGTGATTTTCCGGTTGGTTTCAGCGACCCACGGTCGGGAACGGTCAAGCAGTATGGATGCTAGCAGCCCGGATTGATCTGACAAGGCCAAATGCGCCTTTTTGACGCAGGGCAAGGACGCCCGATGTCGCAAACGGCGGCCACCACGTCGCAAACCGGGACGGTCCCGATGTAACCGGCAGACAGGGGCCAGACCCGGCCGTGCGGGCCGCGCGACGGGCGGGGATCAGAGGCGCCCGAACGGGGCGCCGGCGACTCGGGGCTTAACCCGGCGTCACGTCACGTCGCGCTTGCCTCGGCGCCGGACGGTGCCCGACAAACGCCGCAGGTTCTGACCCGCCCCTTCGGGGCCGTGAAATGCAAAGGATGCCCGCGATGACGATGCCCCCGGCCCTGTCCAGCCTGCGCCTGCCGATGATCGGCAGCCCGCTGTTCATCATCTCCAACCCCGATCTGGTGATCGCCCAGTGCAAGGCGGGGATCGTCGGCGCGTTCCCGGCGCTGAACGCGCGCGAAAAGGCGGGCGAGCCGGTCGAGCTCGAACGCTGGCTGACCCGCATCACCGAAGAACTGGACCGCCACAACCAGGCCAACCCCGACCGCCCCGCCGCCCCCTTCGCGGTCAACCAGATCGTGCACCGCTCCAACACGCGGCTCGAGCGGGATGTGGAGATCTGCGTCAAATACAAGGTGCCGGTCTGGATCACCTCGCTGGGGGCGCAGACCTGGGTCAACGATGCGGCGCATTCAGTGGGCGGGATCACCCTGCACGACGTGATCAACAACCGGTTTGCGAAAAAGGCGGTGGAAAAAGGCGCCGACGGGCTGATCGCGGTGGCCGCCGGCGCCGGCGGCCATGCCGGCGCGCTGTCGCCCTTCGCGCTGGTGCAGGAGATCCGCGAGTGGTTCGATGGCGCCCTGTTCCTGTCCGGCGCCATCGGGCGCGGCGACAGCATCCTTGCGGCGCAGGCGATGGGGGCGGACGGCGGCTATGTCGGCTCGGCTTTCATCGCGACGCAGGAGGCGAACGCCGAAGCGCGTTACAAACAGATGATCGTCGAGGGCGGGGCCGATGACATCGTCTATTCCGACCTCTTTACCGGGGTCTGGGGCAACTATCTGAAACCCTCGATCGCCGCTGCGGGGATGGACCCGGACAGGCTGGAACGCTCCGACCCGTCCAGGATGGATTTCGGCGAGAACCGCGAAAAACCCAAGAGCTGGAAAGAGATCTGGGGATCGGGCCAGGGCATCGGCGCGGTGCGCGAGGTGGTGCCGGCCGCGCAATTGGTGGACCGGTTCGAGCG
Source organism: Antarcticimicrobium luteum (assembly GCF_004358185.1). GTDB lineage: Bacteria > Pseudomonadota > Alphaproteobacteria > Rhodobacterales > Rhodobacteraceae > Antarcticimicrobium > Antarcticimicrobium luteum. Next base: position 132,791 of record NZ_SMUV01000070.1, on the reverse strand, counting down.
GGAATACCTCGCCGCGCAGGACCGGCTCGCCAAGACGCTGGGCTGGACGCGCGGGTAAGCGGCGAGCAAAGCCCCCTGCGCGGAATCAAGCCCGAAGGGCGCCGCGCAAGCGCCGGACCGTCCCGTCGCACCGAAGGTGCGCCGTCTATTCGTCGGCACGCCTATGGCGTGACGGTCTGGCGCTTGGTCGACGTAAGCGCGCCGATCAGCCGTCGCTGCGCCAGCCCCCGGTCCAGCGCTTGCGCGGCTTGCTCTGTTGGTCGGGCGCGCTCAACCTCACGCCACCTCGACCTCGGCCCGCACCTCCGCCCGCAGCGCCTTGCGGTCCAGCTTGCCCACCGACGTCTTCGGCAGCGCCTCGCGGAACTCCAGCGCGCGCGGGATCTCGTGCCGCCCCAGCTTGTCGGCCAGAAACGCCTGCAACGCCTCCAGCGTGAACGTCTCCGCCCCCGGATTCAGCACCACGAAGACCTTGGCGCTTTCGCCGCGATATTCATCCGGCACCCCGATCGCCATCGCCTCGGACACCCCCGGATAGCGGTGCACCGCATCCTCGATCATCACCGGATAGACGTTGAAGCCGCCCGACAGGATCATGTCCTTTTTCCGGTCCACCAGATAAAGGAACCCGTCCGCGTCCATATGGCCAATGTCGCCGGTCAGGAACCAGCCGTCATGGAACGCCGCCGCCGTCTCCTCCGGCCGGTTCCAATAGGCGCTGGTAACATTGGGCCCCCGGATCGCCATCTCGCCGTCCTCGCCATAGGGCAACTCCCGGCCCGGATCGGCGGTATCGACGATCTTGATCTCCAGCCCCGGCAGCGGGATGCCAATGGTGCCGAGCTTGTCGTCCGGCAGCCCCGCCGGCACGTTGGAGCCCGCCGGCGATGTCTCGGTCATTCCCCAGCCGCCGCGCAGCTTCAGGCCCGTCAACTGGCAGACCCGCTGATAGACCTCAACGGGAAGCGGCGCGCCACCCGATCCGATGAATTCCAGCGAGCTGAGGTCACGCTTTTCGACCCCCGGCTGGCGCAGGATCGCGATCCACATGGTCGGCACGCCGGAGAGGATGTTGATCCCATGCGTCTCGATATCGTCGAGCGCCCTGGCGGCGTCGAAGCGCGGCCGCAGATGCAGCGTCAGCCCGTCGGCAAAACCGCGCAACAACTGGGTGGAGAGCCCGAGAATGTGGAACACCGGCGCATAGAGCAGCGTATGCTTGCCCGGCTGGCGTACCACCTCGCCGGTCAGATATTCGCGGTAGATATTCACCGAGGCCGCAATATTGGCATGCGTCAGCACCGCCGCCTTGGGCCGGCCGGTGGTGCCGCCGGTATATTGCAACAACGCGATATCCTGAGGGTCCACCGCCACCGGCGCCCAGTCCGCGCCTTCCTGCCCGGCCCAGAACGCCGCCACCGGGATCGCGCCGTCCGAAACGGCATCCTCCGCCCCATCGGGGCATTGCACCACCGGCGGGATTTTCCCATGCGAGGCCGCCCGCATCAGCGGGGCGGAAAATTCCGGCCGGGCCAGCGACACCACCAGCTTTGCGTCGCTGTCGGCCAGCTTGTGGGCGATCTCCTCCGGGGCATCGAGCGGGCTCAGATGGGTGACCACGAGGCCCGCCGTCATCGCGGCAAAGAAGAATACCGGATGCCAGGGACAATTGGGCAGATGCAGCGCCAGCCGGTCGCCAGGATTCAGGCCAAACGCCCGCAGCGCCGCCGCCCCGCGCGCGGCGAGGGCCTGCATTTCGGCATAGGTGATCTCTTCGCCCGGGTATTCGATCAGCACCCTGGGCCCATGGGCGGCAAAGGCCTCGGCCATCATCCCGGTGAGCGTGGTGTCGGGCGGCACGTAATCGGGCCGCACCCCGGGGTTATAGAATGCATGCCACGGCCGTGTGCCGGGCTTGGGCAAAACTGTCATTCAAGGCTCCTCCCTCGGACGCAGAGTGGAGCGGCGGGGCGGAACGGTCCAGACTTTCCTTGCGTGACACTCGGACGGCCACCCTTTGCCGGCGGGCGCTGCCCCCCCTCGGGCCGGCCTCAGTTCGCCGCCAGCCGCAGCGGCAGGTTGCGCGCCGCGCCGGTATACCATGCGACGATCTTCGCCCGCTCCTGCGGTTCCATCCAGCTGACGTTCGCGGGCGGCATCGCGTGGCTGGCCCCGGCCTGAAGATAGATCTGCCGCGCCGCCGCCGCGATCTCGGGCCGGGTCTCCAGCAGCACGTTCTTGGGCGCGCGATGGATGCCGTCCCAGCCCGGCTCGCGCGCGTGGCACATCGAACAGCGGCCCATCACGATATCGGTGACCTCGTCAAATCCCTCGGCCCCGGCGAACACCGCCTCGGCCGGCGTCAGCGCGCGCGCCTCGCTCTCCTCGTAGCTTTGCTGCTGCAGCGGCGCGGTGGACAGCCACATGATGGCGATGAACAGAATCGCCGTCGCCACCCAGGTCCAGGTCGGGTTCCCGGCGCGCGCGTGGCGGGTGTTGAAGTAATGCCGGATGGTCACCCCCATCAGGAACACCAGCGCGGCGATGATCCAGTTATACTCGGTCGCAAAGGCCAGCGGGTAGTGGTTCGACAGCATCAGAAACACCACCGGCAGGGTGAGGTAGTTGTTGTGGGTCGAGCGCAGCTTGGCGATCTTGCCGTATTTCGCATCCGGCGTGCGCCCGGCCTTTAGGTCGGCGACCACGATCTTCTGGTTGGGGATGATGATGAAAAACACATTGGCGGTCATGATCGTCGCGGTGAAGGCGCCCAGATGCAGCATCATCGCCCGGCCGGTGAAAACCTGGGTATAGCCCCAGCCCATCGCCACCAGCAGCACGAACAGCAGCACCATCAGCAGCGTCGGCCGCTCGCCCAGCCCCGACTTGCAGAGGAAATCGTAGATCAGCCAGCCCACCGTCAGCGAGGCCGCCGAAATCGCGATGCCCTGCCACAGCGTCAGATCGGCCTTGTTCGCATCGATCAGATAAAGCTCGCCGCCCGCCCAGTAGACGATCATCAGCATCGCCGCACCGGTCAGCCAGGTCGAATAGCTCTCCCATTTGAACCAGGTCAGATGCTCGGGCATATGCTCGGGCGCCACCAGATATTTCCGGATGTGGTAAAAGCCGCCGCCATGCACCTGCCATTCCTCGCCATGGGCGCCCACCGGCAGATGCGGCGCCTTGCGCAACCCGAGGTCCAGAGCGATGAAATAGAAGGACGAGCCGATCCAGGCGATCGCGGTGATCACATGCAGCCAGCGCACCGCAAATCCCAGCCAGTCCCAGATGATCGCCAAATCCTGCATCTGTCCCTCCTATGGGCGGTTTGCCCCCGTGCTAGCCTATTCCCGTATTGTCATGTATCCGGGGAAAGCGCCAAGATGCTTCAAATAAAAACGAAGAATGAGCCCCTATGGCCTATCTCGACAACATCCAAACCTTCGTCCGTGTCTATGAATTGGGCAATATGTCCGCCGCCGCGCGCGATCAGAGGATTTCCGCCGCCGTCGCCTCGGCGCGGATTTCCCAGCTCGAAGAGCATCTGAACGTCCGGCTGTTCCAGCGCACCACGCGCACGCTGAACCCCACCGAACAGGGCCATATGTTCTATCGCGGCGCCTGCAAGATTCTCGAAGCGGTGGATGCGGCCGAGGCCGAAATCAGCAATGTCACCATGACGCCGCGCGGATCGCTGTTCATCGCCGCGCCGCTGGGGCTGGGCCGGCGACTGATCGCCCCTGCCGTGCCGGCGTTCAAGGAGCAATATCCGCTGATCGACATCCGGCTGCGGTTGTCGGACCGCAAGCTCGATCTGGCGGCCGAGGGGCTCGACCTCGCCTTTTTCCTCGGCATCCCGGAGGATTCGAACCTGCGTATTCGCAAGATCGCCGATTGTCCCCGTGTGCTCTGCGCCGCGCCCTCTTACATCGCCCGTCGCGGCATGCCCGACAGCGGCGAGGCGCTGGTGCGCGACAAGCACGATTGCCTGAACCTGCGCTATCCCGGCGCGCCGGAATTCCAGTGGCCGCTGCAAACGCCGGACGGGGTGCGGCGGTTCTCGGTACATGGCCCGTTCGAATCCGATGATGGCGACGTTCTAACCGGCTGGGCGCTGGAGGGGCACGGGATCATCCTGAAACCCGTCTTCGAGGTGGCGGATTTCCTGAAATCGGGCGCGCTGGTGCCGGTCGTCCCCGACGAACCGCCTGTACCGATCCAGCTGGCCTGTCTCTACATGCACCGCCGGCGGCAGGATCCCAAGACCCGGCTGCTGATAGATTTCATGGCCGAACGCATCCAGGCGGCGCTGAAATAACCCGCCGATGGGCGCTCAGCTGCCCCGATAGGTCGAATAGCCGAAGGGCGACAGCAGCAGCGGCACGTGATAGTGGCTCGCCTCCCCCATGCCGAAGCGCAGCGGGATCAGGTCGAGAAACCGGGGCGGCTCCTGCGCCGGGCCGGTCTCGTCGAGATAGGCGCCGGCGTGGAACACCAGCTCGTAAGTGCCCACCTTGAACTCTGCCGCGGGCAGGATCTGTTCGTCGGTGCGCCCGTCGTCATTGGTGGTGAGGGTGCGCAGGTGAATGCGCGCCTCGCCCTCGATCCGGAAAAGCTCGATCTTCAGCCCGGCCGCGGGACATCCGCGCGCGGTGTCCAGAACATGGGTCGTCAAATACCCGGCCATCATCGCCCCCTTTGGCTGTCTGCCCGTTTTCTACGCGCACAGTCATCTTGCCGCACCCTGAATTTGGCTACAACTCCTTCAAAAAATACAGGAAACTGCGCGCTATTGTAATGTTCTACAAGGCAGACCAACAGCAGGAGCCCACAGGAATGACACGCTACCTCCGCGATATGCGCGGTCATGGCGCCACCCCGCCCGATCCGAAATGGCCCGGCGACGCCAGGATCGCCGTGCAGTTCGTGCTGAATTACGAGGAGGGCGGCGAGAACAGCATCCTGCATGGCGATGCCGCCTCCGAGGCGTTCCTGTCGGACATCGCCGGCGCCGCGCCGTGGCCGGGCCAGCGGCACTGGAACATGGAATCGATTTACGAATACGGGGCGCGCGCCGGGTTCTGGCGGCTGCACCGGCTGTTCACCGGCGCGGGCATCCCGGTGACGGTCTATGGCGTGGCCACCGCGCTGGCGCGCAGCCCCGAACAGGTGGCGGCGATGAAATCGGCGGGGTGGGAGATCGCCAGCCACGGGCTGAAATGGGTCGAGCACAGGAACATGCCCGAGGAGGAGGAGCGCGCGGCGATCGCCGAGGCGATCCGCCTGCATACCGAGGTCGTGGGGACGCGCCCGCTGGGCTGGTACACCGGCCGCTGCAGCGCCAATACCGTGCGGCTGGTCGGGCAAGAAGGCGGCTTTGCCTATGTCTCCGACACCTATGACGACGACCTGCCTTATTGGCTGGAGCTGGGCGATCATGACCAGTTGATCATCCCCTACACGCTGGAAACCAACGACATGCGCTTCGCCACTGCGCCGGGTTACATCACCGGCGAGCAGTTCTTTACCTATCTGCGCGACGCCTTCGACGTGCTCTATGCCGAGGGGCAGGCGGGCGCGCCGAAAATGATGTCGGTCGGGCTGCATTGCCGTCTGATCGGGCGGCCGGGCAAGCTGGCCGGGCTGAAACGTTTTCTCGACTATATCGGCGAGTTCGAGGATGTCTGGTGCCCGCGCCGCATCGACATCGCCCGGCACTGGGCCGAAACCCACCCGCACCGGCGCTGGGATCGGCCCAGCCGGATGGATCACGCCGCATTCGTCGCCAAATTCGGCGGCATCTTCGAGCATTCCCCCTGGATCGCAGACCGCGCCTTCGCGCTGGAGCTGGGCCCGGCCCATGACGGTGCGGTCGGTCTGCACAGCGCACTCTGCCGCGCCTTCCGCAGCGCCAGCGCGGAGGAGCGTCTGGGCGTGCTGCGCGCGCACCCCGATCTGGCGGGCAAACTGGCCCAGGCCGGGCGGCTGACCGCCGATTCCACCGCCGAACAGGCCGGCGCCGGGCTGGACATGCTGACCGACGCCGAGCGCGAGGATTTCACCCGCCTCAATACCGCCTATGTGGACAAGCACGGCTTTCCCTTCATCATCGCGGTGCGCGACAACACCAAGGCGTCGATCCGCGCCGCGTTCGAACGTCGGCTACAGAGCAACACCGATACCGAGCTCGAGGAGGCCTGCAACCAGGTCGAGCGCATCGCCGAGCTGCGGCTGCAGGACATTCTGCCGTGAGCGGCGGGATTGAAGGCAGGCCGGGGATTATGGAATTCCCGGATCGCTTGCGATCCGGGATGCGCCCGCCCGCCCCCCAGGCGGGCGCATTCGCGCCCACCACGGGCGGTCGCATCCCTCCTGTGGTGTTTACGACCGCCGAAAGAACACGGCCATGACCAAGATCACCACCGAACCCCTCACCGCCGCGGGTTTCGCCCCATTTGGCGATGTGATCGCGCTGAAGGACGCACCGGACAAGATCATCAATCAGGGCCTCTGCGGGCGCCATCACGATCTGGCGCGGCTCGATTTTTGCGATGGCCGCGCCGGCATCAGCCTGTTCGAGGCCGCGCCGCGCGCCCTGCCTTATCGGTTGGAGATGATGGAGCGGCACCCGCTGGGCAGCCAGGCCTTCATTCCGCTCAATCCGGCATCGTTCCTGGTCATTGTGGCAGAAGATGCGGGCGGCGCACCGGCGGTGCCGCGCGCCTTCTTGACCGCGCCCGGGCAGGGGATCAACCTGCTTCGCAACACCTGGCACGGAGTTCTCACACCGCTTTCGGCGCCCGGCCTGTTCGCGGTGATCGACCGGATCGGGCCGTCCGATGGTCCGGGTGACAACCTCGAGGAACACTGGTTCGACGCGCCCTATGAGGTGACGCCGGGCTGACACGACCTGTCCGCCGGCCCGGAAAAACAACAACGCCGGCGGACCAACACGGAGGGACAGACCATGACCAGATCATCCATCGGCAGCCCCGAGCAGCTGCGCGACCCGAACTATACCCCGCCGCTGGCGGTGGCGGTGCCGCTGGGCATCCAGCACGTGCTGGCGATGTTCGTCAGCAACGTGACCCCGGCGATCATCGTCGCAGGCGCCGCCGGATTCGGGTTCGGCTCCAATTCGCCCGATTTTCCCCAGCTTTTGTACATGATCCAGATGTCGATGCTGTTCGCCGGTGTCGCCACCCTGTTGCAGACCATCACCATCGGCCCGGTCGGCGCCGCGCTGCCGATCGTGCAGGGCACCTCGTTCGCCTTTCTGCCGATCATGATCCCGCTGGTCGCGGGCAAGGGCGTCGATGCGCTGGCGGCGCTGTTCGGCGGGGTGTTGATCGGCGGTCTGTTCCATGCCAGCCTCGGCCTGGTCATCGGGCGCATCCGCTTTGCCCTGCCGCCGCTGGTCACCGGGCTTGTGGTCACCATGATCGGGCTGGCGCTGGTCAAGGTGGGCATCGAATACGCCGCCGGGGGCGTGCCGGCCAAGGCCAGCGGCGCCGAGAGTTATGGCGGGCTGATGAGCTGGTCGGCGGCGCTGGTGGTGATCCTGGTGACGCTGGTGCTGAAATTCTTCGCCCGTGGCATGCTGTCGATCTCCGCCGTACTGGTGGGCATCGCTGTGGGCTATGTCTATGCGCTGGCGGTGGGGATGCTCACCTTCGACGCCATCGCCACGAGCTGGGCGCGCTCGGCCGGTTTCGCCCTGCCGCAACCGTTCAAATACGGGTTCGAATTCTCCTTTGCCGCCGTCATCGGGTTCTGCCTGATGGCCTTCGTCTCGGCGGTCGAGACCGTGGGCGACGTCAGCGGCATCACCAAGGGCGGCGCCGGGCGCGAGGTCACCGACAAGGAGATTCAGGGCGCCACCTTTGCCGACGGCTTCGGCACCGCCGTGGCCGGGATCTTCGGCGGGCTGCCCAATACCTCGTTTTCCCAGAACGTCGGGCTGATCGCCATGACCGGGGTGATGAGCCGCCATGTGGTGACCATCGGCGCGGTCTTTCTGATCGTCTGCGGGTTGATCCCCAAGGTCGGCGGTGTGATCCGCACCATCCCGATCGAGGTTCTGGGCGGCGGCGTGATCGTGATGTTCGGCATGGTGGTTGCCGCCGGCATCTCGATGCTGTCGGATGTGGACTGGAACCGGCGCAACATGGTGATCTTTGCCGTGGCGCTGTCGGTGGGTCTGGGCCTGCAGCTCGAGGTGATGAACGTGCCGCCGGGCGCGCCCAACGCGCTGCAACACCTGCCCGACACGCTGCGCATCCTCGGCGCCTCGGGGATTCTGCCCGCCGCTCTGATCGCCATCGTGCTGAATCTGGTGCTGCCGGCGCATCTGTCCGACGAGTCGACCGAAGAGGTCGCCGGCGGCATGGCCGGGCATGGCAAAGGGTCGATGCCGGGAGAGTAATCGCCCGAACGAACCGACGACAAAGCGGCGCCCGTCATCGCAGAGATGGCGGGCGTTGTTTCTAGGGGAACACCCTCCCCTCCGTTCAAAAGCAAGACGGGCAGCGCCCGACCTGGTGGGCGTTTTTGGCGGAACGGTGAAGCTGGGCAGCAGTGCCTCATAACCTCCGAACGTCCCGCCATCGCAACACCTAAAAGCACCCGCCGGGGAGAGGGCGGGCGCTGCCCGGGCTTGCGCCCGGGCGAGCGGTTTGGACAATGGTTTAGATCGGCAAACGCCTTACAACGGCATATGCCGGTTCACATCCTTGTAGAGCAGATAGCGGAACTTGCCCGGCCCGCCGGCATAGCAGGCCTGCGGGCAAAACGCGCGCAGCCACATGAAATCGCCAGCCTCGACCTCGACCCAGTCCTGGTTCAGCCGATAAACCGCCTTGCCCGCCAGCACATAAAGCCCGTGCTCCATCACATGGGTTTCGGCAAAGGGGATCACCGCGCCGGGCTCGAAGGTGACGATGTTCACGTGCATGTCATGGCGCAGATCGGCCGGATCGACAAACCGCGTGGTCGCCCATTTGCCCTCGGTTCCCGGCATCGGGGTGGGCGCGACATCCCTCTCGTTGGTGACAAAGGGTTCCGGGGCGGCCAGCCCCTCCACCGGCTTGTAGGCCTTGCGCACCCAATGGAACTGCACCGGCGCATCGCCATGGTTGCACAGCGCCCAGGCGGTCCCGGCGGGAATATAGGCATAGCCGCCCGGCCCCATCTCATGGGTTTCGCCCGCCAGCGTCAGGCTCATCCGCCCGGCGACCACGAACAAAACCGCCTGCGCCGCCGGGTCCGTCTCGGGCCGCTCGCTGCCGCCGCCCGGCGCCAGCTCTGCGATATATTGCGAAAAGGTCTCGGCAAAACCGGACAGCGGCCGCGCCATGACCCAGAACCGCGCGCCCTCCCAGAACGGCAGCAGACTGGTGACGATATCGCTGAAACAGCCCTTGGGTATCACCGCATAGGCCTCGGTGAACATCGCGCGGTCGGTCAGGATCTGCGTTTGCGGCGGCAAACCGCCGGTCGGGGCGTAATAGGCGCTCTCGCTCATCTGGGACAATCCGTAAATGGGTCAGGGTCACGCCATCAAAGCGGCAAGCGGCGGGGATTTCCAACCGCTTTCGCTATTGGCTGAGGCAGAAGGACTGGCCGGGAAATCCTGATAATCCGCCGACCCGCCTCTAATCCCGCACGATCAAAACCGACACATCCGCATGGCGCGCCACCCGGGCCGAGTTCGGCCCCTGCACCCGGTCCGCCAGATCGGGCTTGTGCGCGCCCATCACCACCAGATCCGCCTCGGAGCGTTTGATCGCGTCGAGGATCTGCTCATAGACAGTGCCCACCTCGACGATATGCTGCACATGACCATGGTCAGGCAGCACCTCGTCGACAAAGGCGTGCAGCTGGCGGCTGGCGTCCTCGACCGCCTGTCGCATCGTCCCCTCCTTGAAATAGGATCCGACGATCGACATGCCGTAGTCGGGCACCACCGTCACCACGCTGAGCGATGCGCCATGGAATTCCGCCAGATCGGCGGCGCGTTTCAACAAAGCCTTCTCGCTTTCGCCCTGGGTCAGATCGACGGCGCAGAGTACATGTTTTGTCATGCCGGTGCTCCCTCCGGTTGGCGCCGTTTGCGGCGCAGTTGCAGCAGGGCGACCAGGCCCAGAAGCAGCAGGGCCGGGAGATAGAAGACCTCCTTGAACACCCTGTCGGACGCGACCTCCAGCTCCACCAGCTCCCAGTCGAAATCAATGCCCAGCTGTTCCGACGGGCCGCCGAAATTCAGGTTGTCGACGAAAAGCCGGCCGTCCTCCTCGCGGAACTCCACCCCTGCCCCGTCGAACAGCCGCGTCGGCCCATCCGTCCCGGCCGGCCCCAGTGGCAGCAGATAACGCGCGTCGATCGGATCGCCCATCAGGCTTTCGCCCACCAGCCGCACCCGCAGCGAGGCATCGTCGGGTGCCGCCCCGGCCCGCTCAAAGAGCTCTGCCGCCGGCCGCGCCTCGAACTCGGGCTGGATCATGTCGAGGAAAAACCCCGGACGGAACAGGGTGAAGGCGACCAGCAGTAGAATCGCGCTCTCCCACAGTCTGGAGCGCACGAGGAAGAAATTCATCGTCCCGGCGGCGAACAGCAGCATCGCAACCATCGCCACCAAAAAGACGAACACCGCCTGCACCGGTCCGACATTGATCAGCAACAGATCGGTGTTGAAGATGAACAGGAACGGCAACAGCGCGGTGCGGATCGAATAGAAAAACGCCTGGAACCCGGTGCGCAACGGATCCCCGCGCGAGATTGCGGCGGCGGCGAAACTGGCCAGCCCCACGGGGGGCGTCACATCCGCCATGATCCCGAAGTAGAAGACGAACATATGCACCGCCACCAGCGGCACGATCAGCCCGTTCTGCGCGCCCAGTTCGACCACCACGCCCGCCATAAGCGAGCTGACCACGATGTAATTCGCCGTGGTCGGCAGCCCCATGCCCAGCACGATCGAGATCAGCGCGACGAAGAACAGCATCGCCAGCAGGTTGCCGCCCGACAGAAACTCGACGAACTCGGCCATCACCTGGCCGATACCGGTCAGGGTGACCGCGCCGACGATGATGCCCGCGACGCCCATTGCCGCGGCCAGCCCGATCATGTTGCGGGCGCCGACGATCAGCCCCTCGGCGATATCGGCAAGGCCTTCGCGGATATGGCGTGCAAACTCGCCCTCGCCGCGAAAAAACGCCTTGAGCGGGTTCTGGGTGGCCAGGATCACCAGCATGAACACCGTCGACCAGAACGCCGAGAGTCCCGGCGATTTGCGTTCGATCATCAGCAGATACATCAGCAGCAGGATCGGCAGCAGGTAATGAATGCCGGTCTTGAAGATCTCGCGCGTCGGCGGCAGATGCTGCATCGACTCGACGCTCACCTCCAGATCCGGTCCCCTGGCGGCGAACCTGACGGCGGCGACATAGGCCAGCCCCATCATCGCCACCAGCACCCAGGTCGAGGCCGCGCCCACCGCCGCCTCCACCGCGTCGACCACCACGCCGCACAGGAACAGCGTGCCGCCCCCGATCACGATGGAGATCGCGATGATGAAGATCGCGCCCAGCATGAACTTGACCGGATGCATCCGGCTGGTGCCGGGCATGTTCATCTTCAGCGCCTCAAGGTGCACGATATAGATCAGCGCTATGTAAGAGATCGCGGCGGGCACGATGGCGGTCTTGACCACCTCGACATAGGAAATGCCGACGTATTCGGTCATCAGGAACGCGACCGCCCCCATCACCGGCGGCGTCAGCACCCCGTTGATCGACGAGGAAACCTCGATCGCGCCCGCCTTGTAGGAGGGGAAGCCCACCTTTTTCATCAGCGGAATGGTAAAGGTGCCGGTGGTCACCACATTGGCGATGGACGAGCCCGAGATCAGCCCGGTCGCGGCCGAGGCGATCACCGCGGCCTTGGCCGGCCCGCCGCGCAGATGGCCCAGCGTCGCAAAGGCGAGTTTCAGGAAATAATTGCCCGCGCCGGCCTGGTTCAGCAACGAGCCGAACAGCACGAAGAGAAAGACAAAGCCCGAGGAAACCCCCAGCGCCACGCCGAACACCCCCTCGGTGGTCAGCCACATGTGGCTCATCGCCTTCTCGAACGACGCGCCCTTCCACTGCACCATTTCCGGCAGGCCGGACCAGCTGCCGAAGAACACGTAGGCGAGGAAGAACAGCGCCACCCCCATCAGCGGGATGCCGAGCGACCGCCGCGCCGCCTCCAGCAACAGCACGATGCCGATCCCGGCGATCGCCAGATCGGTGGTGTTCGGAACGCCGGTGCGGTTGGCCACGCCCCGGTAATCCCACCACAGGTAAGAGGCGGCAATCGCCCCGACGATGGCTATGATCCAGGTCAGGACCGGGATGTGATGGCGCGGGCTGGACTTGAACCCCGGAAAGGCCAGAAAGGCGAGCAGGACCGCGAACCCCAGGTGGATTGCCCGCGTCTGGGTGTCATTCCATACCCCGAACTTCAGAATGAAGGGCAGCGGCGAGGCGATCCAGAGCTGATAAAGCGACCAGACCAGCGGGATATACCACAGCGCGCTGCGCCCCAATCCATCCTTCGGGATCCGTCCGCCAGTGTCGGAATCGGCGATGAAATCCTCAAGTTCGGTCTCGGCGGAGGTACCACCTTCGCGCTGCGCCATGCGTTATCCCCGTCTTGTCTTGCTTTTGTAATGGAAAACCCTCCGGCGCGCCCGGGCGCCGGAGGGGTCATTGCATCACGTCTGGCGGGCCGGATTATTTCCAGCCGCGCTCCTTGTAGTATTTCTCCGCCCCCGGATGCAGCGGCGCGCTCAGGCCGTCCCTGATCATCTCGGTCTCCTTCAGGCGGGCAAAGGCCGGGTGCAGCTTCTTGAAGTCCTCGAAATTGTCGAAGACCGCGGACACCACCGCATAGACCACCTCGTCGGGCGTATTGGCCGAGGTCACAAAGGTCGCCTTGGGGCCCCAGCTGGGGATGTCGTCGGCGTTGCCCGGATACATGCCGCCCGGGATGGTTGCGGCGGCATAGGCGGAATTGTCCGCCAGCAGCTTGTCGATGTTCGCACCGTCCAGTGAGATGATCTTCACCTCGCAGGACGATGTGGCCTCCTGGCTCGATCCGTTGGGCAGACCAGCGGCCCAGATGGTGGCGTCGATCTTGCCATCGCAGAGCGCGGCGGACTGTTCCGACGACTTCAGCTCGGCGGCCAGCGCGAAATCGTCCGGGCTGATGCCGGCATACTTCATCAGCGTCTCGGCCAGGACCCGGGTGCCGGAGCCGGGGTTGGCAATGTTGACCTTCTTGCCCTTCAGATCCTCGACGCTGTTGATGCCGGCATCGGCGCGGGCCATCAGGTGCATCGGCTCGGGATGGACCGAGAACAGCGCGCGCAGGTCCGGATAGGGGCCGTCATCCTTGAACGCGCCGGTGCCGTCCAGACCGGCCTTTTGCACATCGGACTGCACCACGCCGAAATCCAGCTCGCCCTGGCGGATGGTTCGGGTGTTGTAGACAGAGCCACCGGTCGATTCGACCGAACAGCGGATGCCATGCTCCTTGCGGCCCTTGTTCACCAGCCGGCAGATCGCCCCGCCGGTGGGGTAATACACGCCCGTCACGCCGCCGGTGCCGATGGTGATAAACTGCTGATCCTGCGCCGAGGCCGCGCCGGCCATCCCGAAGGTGACGGCGGCTGCGAACCCCATGAGGGTGGTTTTGACATTCATATGGACGTCTCCCGATTACAATTCCCCGCCCGGCCGTTGAACCGGCCTGGGTCGATTTGATTTTTCGCTTACACCCCTTAAAAGTCGCCAAAGTTTTTTTCGTTGTCACCTAAAAACTAAAGTTTTTTCTGCGCGATCCAGTATGCGTTGTTGTCCTTCCGCAATTCCTCGTAGGAATTGATTCGCTTCCGCGCGTCCGCGCCGCTGCGGCTGACCAGAAGGGCGAGCAGATTCTCGATAATTCCCATCGCCCCGGTGTAGCATCCGAAATGATGGGTGCTGACCGTCGACGCGACCAGCGCCGCCTCCAGCGGAAACTCGGACGAGATTACTTCTGAGTCCGAGATCATGATCAGCTTTACCCCCCGCGCATGGGCAAAGCGGCAGGCCTCGATGGTCTCGCGCGAATAGGGTTTGAACGAGATGGCGATCATCACGTCCCCCTCGCCGGCGGTGTTCAGGTCGTCGATCGCGCTGTTGATATGGCGAGGCACAAGCTGAAGCGTCGGCAGCGCCATCCGGCCCACATAGTGGAAGTAATAGGCCAGCGCATAGCTGGCCCGCACCGCCGTCAGATAGACGTTCCGCGCCCCCAGCAGCAGATCGACCACGCGCTCCATTTCTCCCGAAGTCTGCCGCTCCAGCGACCGCTGCACGATTGCCATTGTGTTGAGCGCCGCCTCGGCCTGGACCTGCCCCAGCTCGCCGCGCTGGCGCATGCTGTCGATCCAGTCGGGCTGCTCCTCCAGCGCGGTTGCCGACACCAGCGCATGGCGGAACGGTTCGCGCAGCTCGTCATAGCTGTCGAACCCCATGCGGCCCGCCATGCGCACCAGGGTATAGGTGCTGACCCCGCATTTCCGGGCGGTCTCGCGAATCGGATCCAGCCCGAAATCGGACGGATGGTCGACAATGTACTTGGCCACCGTCTTCAGTCGTGGCGACAGATCTGGAATCGCCTCCTTCAGGGCTGAAATCGTTCGGGTTTTCAGGGTCGGATCCATGGGCGCTGTCCTTTGCGAAACCAGCCGAAAGGATAACATTTGGTATTTTGTGTGTCGATTGACTGAAATTGTATTTCAGTCATCATTTCACCGCGACGCGATCACCTTCACCGGAACATCGGTAACACAATGACCTCTTCCCGCTCCTCCTCCCCCCTGCCCTCCCACGCCTCGGTGGTCGTTATCGGCGGCGGCATCATGGGTTGCTCGACGCTCTATCACCTGGCCCAGATGGGGGTCGGCGATGCCATCCTGCTGGAACGCAACGCGCTGACCTCGGGCACCACCTGGCATTCGGCGGCCCAGGTGCGCGCCCTGCGCCACAGCCGCAACCTGACGCGGATGATCCGCTATTCGGTCGATCTCTACAGCCGGCTGGAACAGGAGACCGGGCAATCGGTGGGCTGGATACAAAAGGGCTCGCTCTCCATCGCCACCACCCCGGACCGCATGACCCATATCCAAAGGCAGGAGGCGCTGGCACACGCCTATGGCATCGAGGCCCACTCGATCGGCGCGCAAGAGGCGCAGGAGCGCTGGCCGCTGATGAATGCCGAGGATGTGCTCGGCGCGGTGTGGTCGCCCGAGGACGGCCGTGTCAGCCCCTCGGATGTCTGCGCCGCGCTGGTCAAGGGCGCGCGCGCCATGGGCGCCAGCATCTTTGAACGCACCGGCGTCATCGGCATCCTGACCGAGAACGGCCGGGTGCGCGGGGTCGAGACCACGCAAGGCACCGTGATGTGCGACGCCATCGCCCTTTGCGCCGGGCTGTGGTCGCGCGAGGTCGGCGCGATGGCGGGCGCCGAGGTGCCGGCGCTGGCCTGCGAACATTTCTACCTGCTGACCAAGCCGGTCGACGGCATCGACGGCAACATGCCGACGCTCTCCGACCATGACAGCCACCTTTATATCCGCGACGACAGCGGCGGGTTGCTGGTGGGCTGTTTCGAACCGATGGGCAAGCCCATCGCGCCCGGCGTGCTGGACGAAACCTTCGAATTCGGCCTGCTGCCCGAGGATTGGGACCATTTCGAGCCGATGATGCTGAACGCGCTGCACCGCCTGCCGGCGCTGGAGACGGCGGAAGTGAAGATGCTGCTGAACGGGCCGGAAAGCTTTACCCCCGACGGCAGTTTCATGCTGGGCGAGACGGCGGAAACGCGCGGGCTGTTCCTGGGCTGCGGCATGAACTCGGTCGGCATCGCCTCGGGCGGCGGCGCGGGGATGAACCTGGCCCATTGCATCGTGCACGGGCACACCGCCTATGACCTCGGCGAGGCCGACGCCAAACGCTTCGCGCCCGTGTTTAACTCGGCCGAGCATCTGATCGCCCGCGCGCCCGAGATCCTGGGCACCCATTACGAGATCGCCTATCCGGGGCGGCAACTCAGCACCGCGCGCGATTTGCGCCGCCTGCCGCTCGACGCCGAGTACCGCGCCGCAAGGGCGCATATGGGCCAGGTCTATGGCTGGGAACGCCCGCTTTATTTCAACAAGACCGAAGAGCCGCGCCCAAGCTTCGCCCGCCCCGACTGGTTCGAAAACACCCGGGCCGAGGTCACCGCCGCGCATGAGCGCGCCGCGCTCTTCGATGCCTCCCCCTTCGGCAAGATCGAGGTCAAGGGACCGGACGCCGAGGCGTTCCTACTGCACACCTGCGCGGGCTTCATGGGGCGCCCCCCCGGATCGGTGATCTATACCGCCGTGCTGAATGCGCGCGGCACCTTCGAATCCGATCTCACCGCCCAGCGCATCGCGCCCGATCATTATCGCCTGTTCACCGGCACCAACGCGATCGCGCGCGACCTGGCCTGGTTCCGCCGTCATGCCGAGGGATACGACGTCACCCTCACCGACAGCACCGAAGATTACGCGGTGCTCGGCCTGATGGGTCCGGATGCCGCCCGGATCGCCGTTGAAATCGGCGCGCCGGAACTGAACGGCATCGGCTATTTCAAACAGGGCGAGGCCCAGATCGCCAGCCATCACGTGCGCGCGGCGCGGCTGTCCTATGTCGGCGAGGCGGGCTGGGAGATCACCTGCCGGGCCGAGAACGCACCGGCGATTTACGCCGCGCTGACCGCCGCCGGGGCGACCCCGGCCGGGCTCTACGCCCAGACCTCCATGCGTATCGAAAAGGGGTTCTGCGCCATGGGCCACGAGTTGGACAGCGACGTCACCCCGATCGCCGCGGGGCTGGATTTCGCCACCCGCAAGAAGGGCGGGTTCATCGGCGCCGGGGCGTTGGCCCAGGCCCGCGACAAGGGCGCCGCAACGCGCGTCGTCTCGCTCCGTTTCGACGATCAAGACGCCGTACCGCTTGGACATGAGCCGATCTTGCTCGACGGCCGGGTCATCGGGCAGACCACCTCCTGCGCCTTCGGGTACCGCGTGGGCCGCCCGGTCGCGCTTGCCTTCGTCTCCGGGGATCGGCCCGCCCCCGGCACCCGCGTAAAGGTCGATATCGCCCGCTCCCCGCAGGACGCCTTTGTGGTACACGGGGCCCTCTACGACCCCGCAGGGTCGCGGATGAAGGGATAGCGCAATGACCAGACCTCTTATCATGGTGGCCCCCAACGGCGCCCGGCGCGGCAAGGCGGACCACCCGGCCCTGCCGGTCACGATCGCCGAGACCGTGGAAACCGCCGCCGCCTGCCTTGCGGCCGGGGCAGCCGCGCTGCACCTGCACATCCGCGACGATGCGGGCCGCCATTCCCTCGACCCCGGGCGCTATGGCGAGGCGCTGGCCGAACTGGCCCGCGCGGTGCCGGACATGCGGGTGCAGATCACCACCGAATCCGCCGGGATCTTTGAGGTGCCCGACCAGCTCGATTGCCTCGCGCGGCTGAAACCCGGCTGGGCCAGTGTCTCGGTGCGCGAAATCGCCCGCGCGCCCGAGCTTGCCGCGCGGGTCTACGGCACCTGCGCCGACAACGGCACCGAGGTGCAGCACATTCTCTATGACCCGGAGGATGCCGCCCTCCTCGCCCGCTGGCAGGCGCAGGGCATCGTCCGGCCCGGGCAGGACAGCACGATCCTGGTGCTGGGCCGCTATGCCACCGGGCAAAAGGCGACACCGGATGACCTCGCCCCGCTGCTGGCGGCGAAACCGCCGGGGCGCTGGATGCTCTGCGCCTTCGGTCCGGCCGAACATGCCTGCCTGCTGCAGGCCGCCCGGCGCGGCGGCGACCTGCGCGTCGGCTTTGAAAACAACCTGCATCGCGCCGACGGAACCCTGCTGCACGACAATGCCGAATCGGTCGCCCACCTCGTCGATGAGTTGAAAAGGATTGCGGTATGAGCCACATCTTTCCCCGTCACTGCCACGCCACGCCCCCCACCGCCAGCCATGGCGAAGGGTGCTTTCTGATCGATACAGACGGCAAACGCTACTTCGACGGGTCGGGCGGCGCCGCCGTCTCCTGCCTCGGCCATTCCAACGACCGGGTGCGGCGGGCGATCAAGGATCAGGTCGACCAGCTCGCCTTTGCGCATACCGGCTTCTTCACCTCGGACCCGGCCGAACAGCTCGCCGATCTGCTGATCGCCAATGCGCCGGGCGACCTCGACCGGGTCTATCTGGTCTCCGGCGGTTCCGAGGCCACCGAATCCGCGATCAAGCTTGCGCGCCAGTATTTCACCGAGCGGGGAGAGCCGCAGCGCCGCCACCTGATCGCCCGGCGGCAAAGCTATCACGGCAACACGCTGGGCGCGCTCTCGGCCGGCGGCAACGCCTGGCGGCGGGCGCAATTCGCGCCGCTGCTGATCGAGGTCAGCCATATCGCGCCCTGCTATGATTACATGGGCCGCGCCGAGGGCGAGAGCCCGGAGGCCTACGGCCAACGCGCCGCGCAGGAACTGGAGGACGAGATTCTGCGCCTCGGCCCCGACACCGTCATGGCCTTCATGGCCGAGCCGGTGGTGGGCGCGACCATGGGCGCGGTGCCCGCCGCGCCGGGCTATTTCAACCGCATCCGCGAGATCTGCGATCGCTACGGCGTGCTGCTGATCCTCGACGAGGTGATGTGCGGCATGGGCCGGACCGGCCATCTCTTCGCCTGCGAGGCCGAAACGGTTGTTCCCGATATCCTCTGCATCGCCAAGGGGCTTGGCGCCGGCTACCAGCCCATCGGCGCGATGCTCTGCACCCGCGCGATCTATGACACCATCGCCGGGGGCACCGGGTTCTTCCAGCACGGCCATACCTATCTGGGCCACCCGGTCGCCGCCGCCGCCGGTCTCGCCGTGCTGCGCGAGCTGCTCGACAACGACCTGGTGGCACAGGTGCGCGCGCGCGGCGCCTATCTGGAACAGCGGCTGCACGAGCGGTTCGCCCAGCATCCCCATGTCGGCGACATCCGCGGGCGTGGGCTGTTCTGGGGGATGGAGTTCGTCGCCGACCGCGACAGCAAAACCCCCTTCGACCCGCGCCTGGGACTTGCGGGCAGGCTGAAGAAGGCCGCCTTTGCCGAGGGGCTGATCTGTTATCCGATGTCCGGCACCCGCGACGGACAGCTGGGCGATCACGTCTTGCTGGCGCCGCCCTTCATCGCCACCGAAGCGGAACTCGACGGCGCGATCGACACGCTGTCCCGGGCGTTGGACAAGGTGATGGCCGACCTTCCCACCTGACACCGCCAGCGTGTCCCGGCGACCCGCTCCGCACCGACGGATGCGGCCCGCGGACGGCTCAGGGACGGCCCGCGCGCGCAGGCGAGTCGCAAAATTCAGGCGGCTCGCGCCGGGGCGAGTCAATCGGAATAGATAAAAATAAACGGTTTGAAATGTTTGACTTTAGTCAAGTCCTTGCCCCTCACTGGGACATAGACTCAACTCAGATTCAATGACCGTTGTATAAATTATGTGCACCCAGATCCCGAATCCGGTCCTCGTGTCCGCCACAGCGCCCCGGCGCCGGCGCGATGCTCGTCCGGTGGCGGCGCTGCTGGGGGTTGTCGCACTGATTCTGCAACTGCTGGCGCCGGGTCTGGCGCGGGCATCGCAAACCGACTGGATGGAGATCTGCTCCGAACAAGGCGTCGTGGTTGTGCCGATGGACATCGGCGGCGGTCAGGATCGCCCGCAGCCGGCCACCCCCGGGGGCAGCTGTGACTGCTGCGGCTTTTGCGTAACCTGCGGCGGCGCGCTTGCGGCGATCCCGCCCTATCCGGTCTCGGTCGCCACCCCGCACGGGCTGCCCCGCACCGCAATCCGACCCGAGGCGCAAACCGACCACGCCACACCGCGCGCGGTCTGGCCCAGCCCGCGCGGCCCCCCGCCCGCGCCCGAGAACCCGACCGACCGCGCCCCGGTCGCGTCCAAAGCGTCAATCCTGAACAAAGGAGGTGCGCTGTGGACGTAAAGCGCGCGATCTCTACCTGGCTGATGGCCCTGGCCCTGATCCTTGCCCCGATCCTCGCCGCCCCGGCCCGGGCCGACAGCCTGGCCAGTTTCCTTCCCGATATTTCCCCCTCCGACCTGGTTCCCGGCGCCGATGGATTCGGCCCGATCCGCACGGACGTGCCGGTTGCACCGGTACTGAAGGGCGGCGAAACCGCCGCCTGGGCGTTCCTGACATCGGATTTCGTCGGCACCACCGGGTATTCCGGCAAACCGATCCATGTGGTGGCCGCGATCAATGCCGACGCGGTGATGACCGGCGTCAAGCTGGTCAAGCATTCCGAACCGATCGTGCTCGTGGGCATTCCCAATTCCAAGATGATCCGGCTGACCGAGGGTTATGCCGGGCTGGACCTGAAGGCCGAGGCCGCCGCCGGCGGCGAGGCGCATGATCTGGACATCATCTCGGGCGCGACGGTGACGATCATGGTGATCGACGACAGCATCGTGCGCGGCGGGCTGAAGGTGGCGCGCGCGCTGGGGCTGGGCGGGCTGTCGCCGGCCCGGCCAAGCGGCCCCCCGCGCGAGATCGACATGAGCCAGACTGCGGTGAAAGACTGGATCACGCTGGCGGGCGACGGATCGGTGCGGCGGCTGACGCTGGACGTAGGGCAGATCAACGCCGCCTTCGAGGCCAGCGGCGACGCGCGCGCCATCGGCCGGCCGGCACCGGGCAAGGCGTCGGCAACCTTCATCGACATGCAGCTGGCGCTGGTCTCGGTCCCAACCATCGGGCGCAGCCTGCTGGGCGAGGCCGAGTATCAGAACCTGACCCAGGCACTGGAGCCGGGCGAACAGGCAATCCTGGTGATGGGGCGCGGGCGCTACAGCTTCAAGGGGTCGGGCTATGTGCGCGGCGGCATCTTCGACCGAATCCAGCTGATCCAGGGCGATCAGTCGGTGCGGTTCGTCGACCGCCAGCACAAGCGGATCGGCGCGCTGGCCGCCGCCGACGCCCCCGAATTCACCGAACTGGACCTGTTCCGGATCCCCGCCGACGCCGGGTTCGATCCGGCGGCGCCGTTCCGGCTGCAACTGCTGGTGCAGCGCGCGGTCGGCGCGGTCCAGAAAAGCTATCTGACCTTCGACCTCGGCTATCGCCTGCCTGAGCGCTATCTGCTGCCGGCGGCGCCGGCGCCCGAACTGGTCAGCGATACCACCGGCGAAGAGGCCGCCAAGACCGCCCTTTGGCAGCGCATCTGGAAGGATCGCACCGGCCAGATCGCCGGGCTGGCCGCGATGCTGCTGGTGCTGACCGGGGTGTTCTTCTTTCAGTTCCAGGCGACCGCGAACGAGCGGGTGTTCTACTGGTTCCGGATCGGCTTTCTCACCGTGTCGCTGGTGTTCCTGGGCTGGTACGCCAACGCGCAGCTGAGCGTGGTCAACCTGATGGCGCTGGCCGGGACGCTGCGCAGCGGCTTCACCTGGGATGCCTTCCTGCTGGATCCGCTGGTGTTCATCCAGTGGTTCGCGGTGGCCGCCGCGCTGATCTTCTGGGGCCGGGGCGCCTATTGCGGCTGGCTGTGCCCGTTCGGCGCCCTGCAAGAGCTGGTCAACCAGATCGGTCGCGCCCTGCGCCTGCCGCAATGGACGTTGCCCTGGGGCCTGCACGAACGGCTTTGGCCGGTCAAATACATGATCTTTCTGGGGCTGTTCGGCCTGTCGATGATCTCGATCCCGATGGCCGAAACCTATGCCGAGATCGAACCGTTCAAGACCGCGATCATCCTGAAATTCATGCGCGACTGGCCCTTCGTGGTGTTCGCGCTGGTGCTGCTGGGTCTGGGTCTGTTCGTCGAGCGGTTCTATTGCCGCTACCTTTGCCCGCTGGGTGCGGCGCTGGCGATCCCGGCGCGCATGCGCATGTTCGACTGGCTGCGCCGCTACAAGGAATGCGGCAACCCATGCCAGACCTGCGCCAACGAATGCCCGGTGCAGGCGATCCACCCGACCGGCGAGATCAACCCGAACGAATGCATCGACTGCCTGCACTGCCAGGTTCTCTATCAGTCGGAAAACAAATGCCCGGTGGTGATCAAGCGGATCAAGCGCCGTGCCAAGGTTGGGTCGGCCGATCTGCAAATGCCGATCGGCGATCCGCCTGCCAACCACCCCAACGCCAAACCGAAAACCGTTTCCTGAAAGGAGGACACAATGTCGGAACAGGAAAAGACACTGAATGTCACACGTCGCGGCCTGCTGGGCGCGACCGCCACCGGGGCCGTCATGGCCGGGACCGGCCTCGGCGCGACCCTGATGGGCGCGCGCCCGGCCAACGCCGCCGGCAAGATCAATCTGGAGCCCGGCGAACTGGACGAATACTACGGCTTCTGGTCCTCGGGCCAGAGCGGCGAGCTGCGCATCTTGGGCATTCCGTCGATGCGCGAGCTGGTCCGGGTGCCGGTGTTCAACCGCTGCTCGGCCACCGGCTGGGGCCAGACCAACGAAAGCCTCAAGGTGCTGACCGAAGGGCTGCTTCCGGAAACCAAGGAGTTCCTCGCCAAGCGCGGCAAGGTCACCTATGACAACGGCGATCTGCACCACCCGCACATGTCGTTCACCGACGGCACCTATGACGGCCGTTACCTGTTCATGAACGACAAGGCCAATACCCGCGTCGCGCGGGTGCGCTGCGATGTGATGAAATGCGACAAGATCACCGAGATTCCCAACGCCAGCGACATCCACGGGCTGCGGCCGCAGAAATTCCCGCGCACCGGCTATGTCTTTGCCAACGGCGAGCATGAGGCGCCGCTGGTCAACGACGGGTCGATCCTGGACGAACCTGAAAAGTACGTGAACATCTTTTCCGCCATCGACGGCGACTCGATGGATGTGGCCTGGCAGGTGATCGTCTCGGGCAACCTCGACAACACCGACTGCGACTATCAGGGCAAATACGCCTTCTCGACCTCGTACAACTCGGAGATGGGCATGACCCTTGCCGAGATGACCGAGAACGAGATGGACCACGTGGTGATCTTCAATCTCAAGGAGATCGAAAAGGGCGTGGCCGCAGGCGACGTGCAGGTGCTGAACGGCGTGCCGGTGATCGACGGGCGCAAGGGACAGAACAAGAAATACACCCGCTATGTCCCGATCCCGAACAGCCCGCATGGCTGCAACACCGCCCCCGACGGGCGGCACGTGGTGATCAACGGCAAGCTGTCGCCAACCTGCTCGGTGATCGACGTGACCAAGGTCGATGCACTGTTCGACGAGGATGCCGACCCGCGCTCCTGCGTGGTGGCCGAGCCCGAGCTGGGGCTGGGGCCGCTTCACACCGCCTTCGACGGCAAGGGGTTCGCCTATACCACGCTGTTCCTCGACAGCCAGGTGGTGAAATGGGACGTGGCCAAGGCGATCCGCGCCTATGCCGGCGAGGCAGTCGATCCGATCATCTCGAAGGTCGATGTGCACTACCAGCCGGGCCACAACCACACGACCATGGGCGAAACCAAAGAGGCCGATGGCAAGTGGCTGATCTCGCTCAACAAGTTCTCGAAAGACCGGTTCCTGAACGTGGGTCCGCTGAAGCCCGAAAACGAGCAGATCATCGACATTTCCACGGACGACATGAAGGTCGTGCACGACGGGCCGACCTTTGCCGAACCGCATGACGTGATCCTGGTTCGCTCGGATATCGTCAATCCGTCGCGGGTCTGGTCGCGGGACGATCCGATGTTCGCCGATGCGGTCAAACAGGCCGCCGCCGATGGCGTGGTGCTCGAGGACGGCCATGACGAGGTGATCCGCGACGGCAACAAGGTCCGGGTCTACATGTACTCCTCGGCGCCGGTGTTCAGCCTGGAAAAGTTCACCGTCAAAGAGGGCGACGAGGTGACGATCTATGTCACCAATATCGACGATATCGACGACCTGACGCACGGGCTGACCATTTCGAACTATGGCGTCGCGATGGAGGTTGCGCCGCAGGCCACCGCCTCGATCACCTTCACCGCCGACCGTCCGGGCGTACACTGGTACTATTGCCAGTGGTTCTGCCATGCGCTGCACATGGAGATGCGCGGCCGGATGCTGGTCGAGCCGCGGGCGTCCTGACCGATGCGGTGGCTTCTCGCCCTGATGCCGATCCTGTTCGCTGCGGCAGCCGCCGCGGCGGACTGGGACGTGCCGAACCGGCCGGGGGCCATCGCTGAAACCCTGGCGCAGGCGGCGGACGGCGACGTCCTTCGCCTGCGTCCCGGCACCTATGCCGAAACCTTTGTGCTGGACCGGCCCGTGGTGCTGGACGGACAGGGGCGCGCCACCCTTGACGGGCAGGGCCGCGGCAGCGTGATCACCGTCACCGGCCCCGGCGTCACCGTGCGCGGCCTGACCGTCATCGGCTCGGGCTCCGGGCATGAGACGATTGACAGCGGCATCAAGCTGACCAAGACCGCGCGCGCGCCGCAGATCCTCGACAACGTTCTGCTGGGCAATCTCTACGGCGTCGACATCCACGGCGCCAGGGACGCCCGCGTCGCCGGAAACCGGATCGAGGGGCGCCACGACGCCCGCATGAATGCGCGCGGCAACGGCGTCTATGTCTGGAATGCGCCCGGCGCGGTGGTCGAGGACAACGACATCCGCTTTGGCCGCGACGGGATCTTCGTCAACTCGTCAAAGCGCAACATTTTTCGGGACAACCTGTTCCGCGATCTGCGGTTCGCGGTGCATTACATGTATGCCGACGACAGCGAGGTCAGCGGCAATGTCTCGATCGGCAACCACCTGGGCTATGCGGTGATGTTCTCGACCCGGGTCCAGGTGACCGGCAATGTCTCGATCGGGGACCGCGATCACGGGGTGATGCTGAACTATGCCAACAAGGGCGAGATCAGCGGCAATTACGTCAAGGGCACCAAGGGCAAATGCGCCTTTCTCTACAACGCCCACCGCAACCGCTTCGCCGGCAACTGGTTCGAGGGCTGCGGCATCGGCATCCATTTCACCGCCGGATCGCAGGACAACCGGATCAGCGGCAACGCCTTTGTCGGCAATCGCACCCAGGTCAAATACGTCTCGACCAAATGGGTGGAATGGTCCGAGGGCGGGCGCGGCAATTACTGGAGCGATTTCGCCGGCTTCGATGTCGATGGCGACGGCATCGCCGACGCGCCCTATCGACCCAACGACAGCATGGACCACGTGCTGTGGACCCAGCCGGCGGCCAAGCTGCTGATGGGATCGCCGGCGGTGCAGCTGGTGCGCTGGTCGCAATCGGCATTTCCGGCCCTGTTGCCCGGCGGCGTGATCGATTCCCATCCGCTGATGAAACCGGCAAAACCCAAGGCCAGCCAGAAGGTGACCCATGACGGATAATGTCTTGCAGATCGAAGGCGCCAGCAAGGATCGTGGCAATCTGCGGGTGCTCGACGCGGTGTCGCTGTCGGTCGCCCCCGGAGAGCGGGTGGCGCTGCTGGGCCACAACGGTGCCGGCAAATCGACCCTGATCAAGGCGATTCTCGGCCTGATCACCCTCGACGGCGGGCGCATCGACGTCGCCGGCGCAACCCCGGGCAGCGCCCCGGCACGGGCGGCGACGGCGTTCCTGCCAGAGGCGGTCAGCTTTCACCCCGCGCTGACCGGACGCGAACAGATGACGCTGTTCTCGCGGCTGGCCGGGGCCCGCGCAGATGTGAGCGCCCTGCTGGAGCGGGTCGGGCTGGCCGACGCACTCGACCGCCGCATCGGCACCTATTCCAAGGGAATGCGGCAGCGGCTGGGGTTGGCGCAGGTTCTGCTGGGCCGGCCGCGCGTGGCGCTGCTGGACGAGCCGACAAGCGGGCTCGACCCGATCTCGCGCCAGGATCTCTATGACATCATCGACGAGCTGTCCGGACAGGGAACCGCCGTGCTGATCGCCAGCCACGCCCTGACCGAGGTCGAGGCGCGCACCGACCGGATTGCCATCCTGCGCCGGGGTGTGCTGGTCGCCGACGATACCCTGGCCGGGCTCAGCGCGCGCGCCGGCCTGCCGATCCGGCTGCGCCTGCGCGCCAGCGCCGACGCCGATGCGGTCGCGGCGCGGACCGGCGGGCGGCGGATCAACGGCGCATCGGTCGAGATCCTGTGCAGCCCGACCGAAAAAATGGACGCGCTGCGCCGCGTCGCCGCCATGGGCGAGGCGGTGGCGGACATCGACATTGCCCCGCCACGCCTGGAAGACCTGTACCGCCATTACGCGCAGGAGGTGCCGCAATGACCCGTTTTCTGGCCATCACCCGAACCGAGATGCTGATCCTGCGGCGCAACCGCTGGCTGGTCGTGACGACGCTGATCATGGTGCTCTTCGCGCTGGCGCTGACCTTTGCCGGCAGCGCCCCCACCGGCACGCTGGGGGTCGACATGCTGACGGTTTCGGTCGCCTCGATGACCACGCTGTCGGTTTACCTCGCGCCGCTGCTGGCGCTCATGATCTCGTTCGACGCCATCGCCGGCGAGGCCGATCGCGGCAGTCTGGCGCTGGTGCTGTCCTATCCGGCAGGGCGGGGCGAGGTGTTGCTGGGCAAGTTCACCGCGCAGCTGATGGCGTTGGGGTTTGCCATGACCGTCGGCTTCGGCAGCGCCGGGGCGGTGGCGGCCTGGTCCGGCGGCGCGGGGGCTGACAGCCTGATCGCGCTGGCCCGGCTGATCTGCACCTCGGTGCTGCTGGGCGCGGTGTTCCTGACGCTGGGCTATCTGCTGTCGGCGCTGGCGCCAAGCGCAACCGCGGCGGCGGGCATGGCGGCCGGGCTCTGGCTCGTCTTCGTGGTGCTCTATGACCTCGGCCTGCTGGGCGCCGTGGTGATGGATCAGGGCGGCGCGTTCACGCAATCGGTGTTTCCCTGGGTGATGGTGGCCAACCCGGCCGACGCCTTCCGGGTCTGGAATATCGCCGCCTCCGACGGCGTCGCGCTGAGCAGCGGCATGGTTGGGGCGGCGCGGGCCCTGCCGGACTGGGCGGCACCGGCCTCGCTGCTGGTCTGGCCGGTGCTCGGCTTTGCCGCCGCACGCGCCGCCTTCCGGAGGGTCGAGCCATGAGACACGGCCTGATGATCGTTGCCGCGCTGCTGGCGCTGACCGCCTGCAAACAGGACGAGGCCGCCGCACCGCCGCCGCCGGCGCCGTTGACCGAAGTCGCGCTGAGCTATTTCTGCCAGATGAACATCGCCGAACACGGCGGACCAAAGGGACAGATCCATCTGGACGGGCACGAACAGCCGCTGTTCTTTGCCCAGGTGCGCGACCTGGTGGCCTATCTGAAAAGCCCCGAGCGTGACGCCGAAATCACCGCCGTCTATGTCAGCGACATGGGCCGCGCGGACAGCTGGGAAAACCCCGGCGCCGAGAACTGGACCGCCGCAGAGACCGCGACCTTCGTGGTCGGCGCCGAGGTCGCCGGCGGCATGGGGGCGCCCGAGATCGTGCCCTTCGCCGATCCTGCCAGGGCCGCCGGGTTCATCGCCCGCTACGGCGGTCAGGCGCTGCCTTTTTCCGACATCCCCGACGACGCAGCGCTGGGCCCCGTCGATCTGGATCAACAGCTTGAGACCCCGTCACTGGAGAGCGCGTCATGACCCAATTCAGCCGCCGCAGATTTCTGACCATCGCCGCCGCCTGCGCCGCCGTGCCGGCCCGGGCCGCGCCCGCCACCGCCCGCTGGCAGGGCCGCGCGCTGGGCGCAGGGGTGTCGATGCAACTGGCCGGGCTGACCGGTCCCGAGGCCGCGCCGATCTTTGCCGAGGTCGCGCGGGAACTGGAGCGCCTAGAGGCGATTTTCAGTCTCTATCAGGGCGAATCCGAGATCTCCCGGCTGAACCGCGACGGCGTGTTGCCCGCGCCCTCGCCCGAGATGCTGGAACTGCTCAGCCTCTCCGGCGCCCTGCACCGGGCGACCGGCGGCGCCTTCGATCCGACCGTGCAGCCGCTGTGGCTGGCGCTGGCGGCAGGCAACGGCGCGGGTAATGACATCGAGGCGGCGCGCGCGCGCGTCGGCTGGCCCGGGCTGCGTTTTGACGCCGCCGCCGTGCGGTTCACCACCCCCGGCATGGCGATCACGCTCAACGGCATCGCTCAGGGCGCGGTCACCGACCGGATCGCGGCGCTGCTGCGCGCGCGCGGGCTGCGCGACGTGCTGGTCGATATGGGCGAGATCGCCGCCATGGGCCATCGCGCCGACGGCGCCGACTGGTCGGTCGGCATCGCCGATCCGGCGGGCCGGATCGTGCGGCGGATGACCCTGACCGACCGCGCGCTGGCCACCTCGGCACCGCTGGGCACCCTGCTGGATGCCGGAACCGGGCAGGGCCATATCCTGAACCCGGTCGGCGGCGCGCCCCGGCGCGCGCTGGTTTCGGTCTCGGCGCCGGGCGCGGCGCTGGCCGACGGGCTGTCCACCGCGCTGTGTCTGCTGACGCCAGCGCGCGGCGCCGAAGTTCTCGCGCAATTCCCGCAGGCGCGGCTGGAAACCGCGATCTGACGGCGGGGGGGCGACCCGCACCGGCGCGCGGCAGCACGATGAAGACCCCGCAACGCGCCAGGGGGCCGCGCGACCGGACGGCCCCGCGACCACCGCCGCACCTACCTGTCCTGCCCCGACCTGTCCTGCCCGGATCCCAATGCCGTGGACGGCGCGCGTGCATTTTGCTAGCACACCCATGGAAACCGGCACGGGCAACGGGAACAAGAAGGACAGGTCTTGGTTCACAAACACCACGAGGAGATCGCGCGAAACTCGGTTCTGCTGCGGTCCCTGCCGGACCAGCATGTCGAGCCGCTGTTGTCGCGTGCGATCTGCCATCGCTATGACCGCGGCGAAACCCTTTTTCTACAGGACGAGCCCGCCGACGCGATCCACATCGTTCTGGAAGGCTGGGTCAAGCTGTACCGCGTCACCCCAAACGGCAACGAGGCCGTGGTCAGCGTCTTCACCCGCGGCGAAAGCTTTGGCGAGGCGGTGGCGCTGCGGCGCCTGCCCTATCCGGTCTCGGCCGAGGCCGCCACCTCGGCCGAGGTGCTGCATCTTCCGACCAGCGTTCTGGTCGATCTGATCAAGCGTGACGCCGAGGTGGGACTTTCGATCCTGTCCTCGACCTTCATCCACCTGCATTCGCTGGTCGCCCAGCTCGAACAGCTCAAGGCCCAGACCGGGGCCCAGCGGGTCGCCGAGTTTCTGCTGGATCTCTGCGCCTGCGACGATGGCGGCTGCGTGGTGAAAATGCCCTATGACAAGGTGCTGATCGCCGGGCGGCTGGGAATGAAACCCGAAAGCCTGTCGCGCGCCTTTGCCCGGCTCAAGCGGTCCGGTGTAACCATCGAAAAGAGCCGGGCCCGGATCGAAAGCATCGAACGCCTGCGCGAGCTGGTCGACAACTGCGGCTGACCCCAGGGCCACGGATCAGCCCTGTCGCTTGCCTGTGCCCGCTGCGCGCGGTCGTGGCGGCCTGAGCACCCAAATCGGTTTCCTCCCGGCATCCCTTGGACTAGAGATTTGAATTATCGGTGAATCACAATTCCGGAAACGTCAGTCGTTGAAAGTCATTTTCGGTGCCCACCAAGATTGGAAAACAGGACTCAGATCCGGCACAGAGGCGGCCGGCCATGAATTCCACATGGACACCCTCGGGGGATTGGATCTCGCCGCCTATGACCTGGTCGTTCCACTCCGCCTCGATGACCGCGCCGCGCTAGCGCCCCGAATCGCCCGGGGAGAGGCCATTCCCGCCCTGCTTGCCTCGGCCGAAGCCGAGGCCCTGTGCCATGACAAGCTCGCCTTCAACAATGCGATGATCCGGGCCGGGCTTGGGGCATGCATACCGCCGATGTTTTCGTCCTGGCCGGCCGACCCGGATGCCTATCCCGTCATCCTGAAACAGCGCCGCGATGATTGGGGGAAAAACTCCTGCATCGTGCCGGCCCGGCCAGCGCCCTGTCATGAGATCGACCACGACACCCAGTTCGCGCAAGCCTATCTGCCCGGAACCGAAGAGTGGGCGACACATCTTCTCCTGCGGGACGGCCGGATTCTGTTCGAGGCAAGCATCCGTTACACGATGCCGGACATCCCTTGTGTAAAGGGCGCCCAAACACCTCCGCTGGGCAGGCAATGGCAGGGGCAGACGGAACACCTGGATCTGTCCCGGCGCGTTCTCGATGCGGCCGGGTTCCGCGACGGAACCTGTTGCATTGATTACCGGGTCGGGCGGGACCAGGTTCACATTTTCGAGGTCAATCCGCGCTTTGGCGGGTCCTTGTGCGACAGGATCGGGTCCTATCTCGAGGCCTACAAAAACACCCTCGCCGCGCCGCAGCGCCCGCACTGCGCACTCCCGCCAGACGTGTGATCGGACAACAACGGCGTGCGGCCGCACCTCGGTACTTTTCAGGGATTTAGTGGTGCCGCTGAAGGGACTCGAACCCCCGACCCCATCATTACGAATGACGTGCTCTACCAGCTGAGCTACAGCGGCCCTGGTGCGGTGCGCTCATAGCACCGCCGCGCGGGTCAGGAAAGGGGTTATTTCATCTCGTCCGCGGTGCCGGAGAGATCGGCCTCCGTCACATCCTCGGCCTCGATCACCTCCGCGTCCGGCCTCTGTGCGTCCGGCGTTTGTGGCTCTTCGATCACCTCTTCGGCCTCCGGGATCTCCTCCCCTGCCCGGCGCCCGTCCTCCAGCCGCCCGGTGATCAGCGGCAGCATCGCCCCGCCCATGGCGCTGGAAATCTCCGGCATCTTCGGGGTGGTCCAGCTCAGCGTGTCGAAGCTGTGGCAAAACTCGCAGAACGGCGCCCATTCGGCGTGGATGTGATTGCAGTTGTCACAGATCCATTGCGGCCCGCGCGGCGCGCTCAGCGCCCGCGCCAGCCAGCCCTGCACCACCGCGTCCGAGGCGCCCTCGCCCCGCTCGATCGCCGCCATCAGGGTCAGCGGCCGCGCATCGGCCGCCTTTTCCACCAGATCGCCCAACGCGCGGCGCGCCTCGGGGAAATCCCCGGCCACGATGTTCAGCTCGGCCAGCAGCAGCCGGGTCTCCGGGTGGTGCGGGTTGATCCTGGTCAGCGTCTGAAACCGTTTCAGCCGCTCCTCCGGTGTCTCGTCCGGGGCGATCCCGGCGAAGGCGGCCGCGATGTCGGGATGCGGCTGCGCCTCCCAGGCCTTTTTCAGCACCCGAACCGCCATCTTCGGTTTGCCCTGCGCGATATAGGCGCGGGCGGCCAGCGCGGCGGCAGGCACCAGGTCGGGCGACAGGCGATTGGCCTCGATGGCGCGTTCGCGGGCCTCGATCGACACCTCCTCGCCGACCACGTCGCGCGCCTCGGACAGCGCCAGCACCGCGTCGCGGCGTTTGTACACATCGCGGGGCAAACTCCCCGATTTGAGCTTGGCGGACAGCGTGCTGCGCGCCCCGGCCCAGTCCTGCGCCCGCGCCTGAAGGTCGAGCAGCACGTCCTGCGTTTCCTCATGTCGGGGCCGCAACGCCAGCGCCTTTTCCGCCAGCTTGCGGGCGGTCTCGGTATCGCCCTCGGCCAGTTTCTGTTTCATGATGCCGCGCACACCGACAAAGCGGGTCGCCTCATTGGTCACCAGCTTCTTGTAGGTTTCGGCGGCCTTGCGGGTGTCGCCGGCCATCTCGGCCGCCTGCGCGGTCAGCAGATCGGTCAGCTCGGGCTTGTCGAGGTATTTCGCGGCGCGCGAGGCCTTGGCCATGGCCAGCCGCCCCTCGCCCGAGGCCAGCGCCATCATGCCATCGGCCAGCGCCTTGTAGCCGCGCCGCTCGCGTCCCTTGTCGAAGAACCGCGACAGCGCGGTCTCGTCGCCGTTGAGAAACCGCCAGGTCGCCACCAGCAGCGACGCGAGCTTGAGCAGCAGCCAGACCAGCACCACCAACGCCAGCAGGGCGATGACCGATTGCAGCGGACCGAGGGTGTATTCGGTTCCCGCCGCGGTGATCTGCACACCGCCGCGCATTTCCAGCAACAGCCCTGCCCCCAGGGCCAGTGCCGCGATGATGGCCACGAAGACCAGGATTTTCAGAAGTGACCACAGCATCGCAGGTCCCTCAATTGGTGTTCAGGCTTTGCGCCAGCGTATCCGCAGCCTCCAGCGCAGACAGGCGCTGGCGGGCAAGCGCGGTCCAGTCCGCCAGCGCGGCGCGGGCGGGCTCGGGCAGGGCGGCGATCTCGTCCAGGGTCTCGGTCAGCCGGCCGGCGGTCAGCGCCGCCTCGGCCCGCGACAAGATGGCGTCGGGATCGTCGCCCGCGCGCGGCGCGACCGAGCGGGCGCCGAGCTGCCGCCGCAGAAAGGCGCCGATACTGCGGTCGCTCTCAACGGTGCCGGCGCGGGCCGCGGCCAGCGCATCGCGCGCGGCGGGCGGAAAGGTGCCGCGCAGCACCGCCAGCGTCACCACCCCGCCGCTGGCCGTGGCCGACAGCGCCTCGGGCACGGACAGACCGCCGGCGCGCAGCTCCTCCAGAATATCGGCATAGGGCGCACCGCCGTCGAGCGCACCGCGCAGACGGGCCACTGCGCCGCGGTTGGCCGCCAGCTGCGCGGCCTCCGAGGCCCTGGCCTCGGTTTCACGCGCCTCGGCGACCATTTTTTCGACCTCGGCGCGCTGACTGGCCAGCGCCTGCTGCATCGCCGCCAGCTCCCGCTCATAGGCGGCGACGGCCTCGGGCGCGGCGCCCTCGGTCAGCGGGCGCTTTTCCAGTTCGGTCAGCCGGGCGTCCAGCGCGGCGAGCGTGCCGGAAAGATCGGACAGCTCGGCGCGCAGACGGTCCAGCGCATCCTCGGTGCCCGCAACCCGGTCGGACAGACCATCGAGTTTCGCGGTGACGGGGGCCAGATCCGGGATACCGAGGCCAGAGACCCTGCCCTGCAGCGCCGTCAGCGCCGCGGTGTTCGCCGCCACATCCGATTGCAGCGTGGCGATCGCGGCGCCGCCGGTGCCGGATTTCAGCGCAGCGGGCAGAACCGGATCGAGGAGTTCGGTCCGCGCGGCGACAAACCCCAATGCAGCGGCCAGAACGCCGCCGATCAGCGCCGGGACAAAGCCACCGCGTTTCACGATCAACCGATCGGCGGCCTGCGGAACCGGTTCGGCCCGTGCCTCTTCGGCTTCGGCTTCGGCTTCGGCTTCGGCTTCGGCTTCGGCTTCGGCTTCGGCTTCGGCTTCGGAGACACGCTCCGCGCCCGCGTCCGCATCGTCAAGACGCTCTTCGGTCTCAGGCGTATCCGCGGACACGGCCAGGCCACCCTCTTCGGTCGGCGTATCGGAACCGGCCGCCGGCTCACCCGCCCCGGGGGGCGTTTCGGCCCGCGGATCGGCTGCCGTATCCTGATCGGGTTTCGGATCGGTCTTTTCGGCCACCCTGAAATCCCCTTCGATTCTCAATTGATTAGCCCAATGCGCTCGGTCAACACTACTGTGCGCCGCGGGGGCCCTCAACCCGGCTCGCGCGCTCTGCCAGGCGCTCCACCGCCGCCGCCATCGCCGCCCCATCCGGCCGCTCGGCGACGATCAACGCGCAAGCGCCCATGTTTTCAACGGGTTCCGCCGCAGCCGGGCTGATCGCGGCGAGATAGAGTGGCGCGGAACCCTGGCACAGGTCGGCAAAATGTCGCGCGCTGCGCGGCGAGAACAGCGGCACGATCACCGGACCGTCCCCCGCCAGCGCCGCCAGCGCCGCCGAGTCAAGCCCGACAAGCCGCTGATCATAGACCGCCTGCGCGCGGGTCTCGATCCCCGCGGCCGTCAGCCGCCCGGAAATTTCGCCGCGCGCGTGGGTGCCGCGCATATGCAGAAGCGGCGCGGGCGGGCGGCGCAGGACCAGCGCGGCGACCAGCGCATCGGCGGTGTCGCGGGTTTCCTCGACCGGCCATCCGTCCCGGCGGGCGGCATCCGCCGTGGCCGCGCCGACGCAATAGGCGGGCAGGGCTGGGCGCAATCCCGCCGCCCGCGCCGCCGCGACGCCGTTGGCCGAAGTGAAGATCACGCCACGCGCGTCCTGCGCCGAAACCGCGCCGGGACGCAATGCAATCTCCATCAGCGGAGAGCAGATCACCCGGAGCCGGTCCCGCACCCCCGGGGCAAGCTGCGCGACGAACCTCTCGGCCGCGGCGCGCGGGCGTGTCATCAGCAAGGTCAGCATCCGGCCCCCCCCCGGGATTGTTTGCCCGGGTTCGGAGTGTTACCTGCCAAGGCAATGGGACGCAACGGCCGGAATCCATGGCGCAGGTGATCACGATACTCGGGCTGGAAAGCAGCTGCGACGATACCGCGGCGGCGGTGGTGCGTCAGGGTGAGGGCGCGGCAGAGATCCTGTCCTCCGTCGTCTATGGCCAGATCGAGCTGCACAGCGCCTTTGGCGGCGTGGTGCCGGAACTGGCGGCGCGGGCGCATGCCGAAAAGATCGACCTGTGCGTCGCCGAGGCGATGGAACGGGCGGGGGTCAGTTTCACCGATCTGGATGCGGTGGCGGTCACCGCCGGGCCGGGGCTGATCGGCGGCGTGCTGTCGGGCGTGATGTGCGCCAAGGGGATCGCGGCGGCGACCGGCCTGCCGCTGATCGGGGTAAACCATCTGGCCGGCCACGCGCTGACCCCGCGGCTGACCGACGGGGCGGCGTTTCCCTATCTGATGCTGCTGGTCTCGGGTGGCCATTGCCAATATCTGATCGTGCGTGGGCCAGAGGATTTCACCCGCCTCGGCGGCACCATCGACGACGCGCCGGGCGAGGCATTCGACAAGGCCGCGCGGCTCTTGGGCCTGCCGCAGCCGGGCGGGCCATCGGTCGAGGCCGAAGCGAAGGCGGGCGATCCGAAACACTTCCGCTTTCCCCGGCCGCTGCTCGACCGGGACGACTGCAACCTGTCGTTTTCCGGACTGAAAACCGCCCTGATGCGCGCGCGCGACCAGATCGTGGCGGAAAAGGGCGGGCTGACGCGCGCCGACCGCGCCAACCTCTGCGCCGGGTTCCAGCAGGCAATCGTCGATGTGCTGGCCGAAAAGACCCGCCGCGCATTGCGGATTTATCTGGGCGACAACCCGGCCGAACCGCTCCTCGCCGTGGCGGGCGGTGTGGCGGCGAATACCGCCATTCGCGCCGGGTTAGAGACTGTTTGCGAGGAGGCTGGCGCCACCTTCACCGCGCCGCCGCTGAAGCTATGCACCGACAACGCGGCGATGATCGCCTATGCCGGGATCGAGCGGTTCCGCGCCGGCGCCCGCGACGACCTCAACCTCGCCGCGCGTCCGCGCTGGCCTTTGGACAAGACCAGCCCGTCGCTGATCGGCGGCGGCAAGAAAGGGGCCAAGGCATGAGCGTTTCGGTGATCGGCGCGGGTGCTTTCGGCACCGCGCTGGCGATCTCGCTGGCCGGGCGCGGTCCGGTCTGCCTCTGGGCCAGATCGAAGGATCACGCCAAAGCGATGCAGGCGGCGCGCGAGAATATTTCGCGGCTGCCCGGACATGCGCTGCCCGAGACCCTTTCGGTCACTGCGGATATGGGCGTTGCAACGGAAAACCACACTCTATTGCTGGCGGTTCCGATGCAAAATCTGCGGGATCTACTGATCGAACACGCCGGGGCGCTGGCCGGCAAGACCCTAGTGGCCTGCTGCAAGGGGATCGAGCTGAGCACCGGCCTGGGCCCTGTCGAGGTGATCCGGCAGACCCGGCCCGATGCCCGGCCCGCGCTGCTCACCGGGCCGAGCTTTGCCCATGACATCGCCGCCGGTCTGCCGACCGCGCTGACGCTGGCCTGCGCCGACGCGGATCTGGGAAAAGCCCTGCAACAGAGCCTGAATACCGCCAATCTGCGGCTGTACCGCAGCACCGATACCACGGGCGCGGAACTGGGCGGCGCGCTGAAGAACGTGATCGCCATCGCCTGCGGCGCGGTGATCGGCGCGGGCCTGGGCGAAAGCGCGCGGGCGGCGCTGATGACCCGGGGATATGCCGAGATGCAGCGCATGGCGCTGGCGCTGGGCGCGCGGGCAGAGACGCTCGCCGGGCTCTCCGGCTTCGGCGATCTGGCGCTGACCTGCACCTCGGAGGGATCGCGCAACTATCGCCTCGGGCTGTCACTGGGCCGGGGCGGGGGGTTCGACCCTGACGTCACCGTCGAGGGCGCCGCCACCGCCCGCGCGGTCGCCACCAAGGCCCGGCAGATGCAGCTCGACATGCCGATCACCGCTTGCGTGGTGGCGCTTCTGGACGGAAAACTCACCCTCGACGCGGCGATGACCGCGCTTCTGACCCGACCCCTCAAGGAGGAATGACATGCTGATCGCCCTGATCGCCCGCGACAAACCCGGCGCGCTGCAAATCCGCAAGGACACCCGCGCCGAGCATCTGGCCTATATCGAGGCGACCGGCGTCGTCGCCCAGGCCGGCCCGCTGATCGAGGGCGGCGAGATGGCCGGATCGCTGGTGATCCTCGATGTCGCCGACATGGCGGCGGCCGAGGACTGGGCCGCGAACGATCCCTATGCCAGGGCCGGCCTCTTCGATAACGTCGAGCTGATCGAATGGAAAAAGGTGATCGGCTGATGGCCTATTGGCTGTTCAAATCGGAACCCTCGACCTGGGGCTGGGACGACCAGATGGCCCGGGGCGAAGCGGGCGAGGAATGGGACGGCGTGCGCAACTATCAGGCGCGCAACTTCATGCGGGCGATGAAGCTGGGCGACAAAGGCTTTTTCTATCACTCGCAAAAGGAAAAGGCGGTGGTCGGGCTGGTCGAGGTCTGTGCCGAGGCGCACCCCGACAGCACCACCGGCGATCCGCGTTGGGAATGCGTGGACATCAAGGCGCTGCGCCCGGCCGCAACGCCGGTGACGCTGGACCAGATCAAATCCGATCCGCGATTGCAGGACATGGTTCTGGTCAAGAACTCCCGGCTCTCGGTGCAGCCGGTGACCGAGGAGGAATGGCGCGTGGTCTGCGAACTGGCGGGCACCGCGCCCTGAGTCATCCCTTGCCGAAGAGCTCGGCCAGCTTTTCCGCGCGCTGATAATGCATCTGCTGATGGGTGTGCTGCAGCGCCAGCGCGCGGGCCGCCGGGCTCATCGCGCGCAGCGCCTCGGGCGCGGCCGCGGCGCGGTCGAATAGCCGGGTCAGCGCGTCCACGTCCCCCGGCGCGAACAGCCAGGCGGTCTGCCCCTCCTGCGCGGCCTCGCGGTTGCCGGCGGTGTCCGAGGCCAGCGCAGGCCTCCCCTGGGAATAGGCATCAAACAGGATGCGCGGCTGCTCATCGCTGAGCGTCGGCACCAGCACCGCGTCATGATCGCGGATCAGGGAAAAGAACGCCGGTCCATAGGGCACCGGGTCCAACAGGCGCAAACGGTCCGGCCCCAGCCGTTCGGCGGCCCCGGCCACCTGTTCGCGCAGGGGCCCCTCGCCGATCACCGTCAGCGACAGGCCCGGTCCGGCCCGCTCCACCGCCTCCAGCGCGGAGGTGATGCCCTTCTCCGGCGTCAGCCGGGCCGCCAGCAACAGCCGGGCAGGGCCGTCGCGCAGGGTCTGCGCCGCCCCCTCCGATACAACGGTTTCCGCGTCGATCCAGCTTGCCGGGATCACCATCACCATGCCGTGCGCATCGCCGGCCAGACTGTCGCGATAGCCCTCGTGCGTCAGCACGGTCAGCCGCGCCCGCCGGATCGACCAGCGCGCCAGCGCCTCGGTCATCCCGGCGCGCAATCGGCGCAGCGCCCCGTGCGAGCCGGGGCCGGTCAGCCGCCAGAAGGCGCTTTCGATCACGATGACCAGCGGTTTGCGCAGCAGCACCGCCACCGG
The DNA here is from genome assembly GCF_004358185.1 of Antarcticimicrobium luteum. GTDB lineage: Bacteria > Pseudomonadota > Alphaproteobacteria > Rhodobacterales > Rhodobacteraceae > Antarcticimicrobium > Antarcticimicrobium luteum. Next base: position 94,856 of record NZ_SMUV01000070.1, on the reverse strand, counting down.
GTTCACGAACAGCCCCGGCGGCAACGGCCAACCCGCCGCGCCGCTATGCACGATGTCGGCGCGGCGCACCGCGCGCCAGACCGCCGCCAGCGTCGCCGGCACCCGCAACAGCGCCTTTGCCGTCGATCCGCCGCCGGGCAGGTCGACAAACCGCAGCGACGGCGTGTCATCGACCTTGCGCAGGTTGCCGGGGCGCGGCTCGGGCAGGGCGGCGCACGGGGCCAGAACGGTCAGATCGTCGATATAGTCCAGATGCGCCAGCAAATCATGGTGCCAGGCATCGTCCAGCCAGACCGCGCCCGCGGCATCCCTGTACCAGGCGACGGGGGCCACCAACAAATACCGTTGTCCGGCCAGCGCCGCGTGAAACGCCGCGAAATCGTACGCATCTTTGCCGATCGTCGTTTCTCCACCCCAAGGACCACATGCGTGCAGGCTGCCCGCACCGGTCACCGGGAAAATCTAGCGGCCTTTCACCCAAGCAAAAAGCGGATTTTGGGCGCCGCAGGCGATCTGTCCGCTCGCGCGCCCTCTCTCGCGACAAGGGACAGCGCCGCGCGCCTTGTTCCGGGCCGGGCAGAGATTTCTGCTTTATCGAAAAAAAAACGCCGCGCCGGTTTCCCGGCGCGGCGTGTATCCGTCAATCCCAAGGGGATCAGTAGCGGTAGTGCTCCGGCTTGAACGGGCCTTCCGGCGACACGCCGATATATGCAGCCTGATCCGCGCTCAGCTCGGTCAGTTTCACGCCGATCTTCTTCAGATGCAGGCGGGCGACCTTTTCATCCAGATGTTTGGGCAGGATGTAGACCTGGTTCTCGTACTGATCGCCGCGCGAGAAAAGCTCGATCTGCGCCAGAACCTGGTTGGTAAAGCTGGCCGACATGACAAAGGACGGGTGCCCGGTGGCGTTGCCGAGGTTCAGCAGACGCCCCTCGGACAGCAGGATGATGCGATTGCCCGAGGGCATCTCGATCATGTCCACCTGGTCCTTGATGTTGGTCCACTTGTGGTTCTTCAGGCCGGCGACCTGGATCTCGTTGTCGAAATGGCCGATGTTTCCGACGATCGCCATGTCCTTCATCGCGCGCATGTGCTCGATGCGGATGATGTCCTTGTTGCCGGTGGTCGTGACGAAGATGTCGGCCGACGCGACCTCATCCTCCAGCACCACGACCTCAAAGCCGTCCATCGCCGCCTGAAGGGCACAGATCGGGTCGACCTCGGTGACCTTCACCCGGGCGCCGGCGCCGCGCAGCGAGGCGGCCGAGCCCTTGCCGACGTCGCCATATCCGCAGACCACGGCAACCTTGCCGGCCATCATGGTGTCGGTGGCGCGGCGGATACCGTCGACCAGCGATTCCTTGCAGCCGTACTTGTTGTCGAACTTCGACTTGGTGACAGAGTCGTTCACGTTGATGGCGGGGAAGGGCAGATGACCCTTTTCCATCATCTGATACAGACGATGCACGCCGGTGGTGGTTTCTTCGCTGACGCCCTGGATCATATGGCGCTGCTTGGTGAACCAGCCGGGGCTCTGCTCCATCCGCTTCCGGATCTGGGCAAAGAGCGCGACCTCTTCCTCGCTGGTCGGCGTCTCGATCAGATCGGTCTCACCCTCCTCGACGCGGGCGCCCATCAGGATGTAGAGCGTGGCGTCGCCGCCGTCGTCGAGGATCATGTTGGCGCCGCCCTCCTCGAACTGGAAGATGCGGTCGGCGTAATCCCAGTATTCCTCCAGCGTCTCGCCCTTGATGGCAAAGACCGGAACGCCGCTGGCCGCGATGGCGGCGGCGGCGTGGTCCTGGGTCGAGAAGATGTTGCAGGACGCCCAGCGCACTTCGGCGCCCAGCGCGACCAGGGTTTCGATCAGGACGGCGGTCTGGATCGTCATGTGGAGCGAACCCGCGATCCGCGCGCCTTTCAGCGGCTGCGCCGAGCCGTATTCCTCGCGCAGCGCCATCAGCCCCGGCATTTCGGTTTCCGCGATGTCCAGCTCCTTGCGGCCGTAATCGGCGAGCGCGATGTCCTTGACGATGTAATCAGTTGCCATGTTTATCATTCCCTGAACGCAGTTTCGCCCGGCAGATAGCATTGGCGCACCAAATGAACAATGCCTGCGGCCGCAAGCCACCGAGCTGTGGCGAACCGCCGTTGCGCCGCGCCGCCCGAACGGTCAGAAAGTGCGCAACAACAGCCCCGATTCCGACGGTGAGACGAATGAAACAGCCCCGCGCCTGGCAACGTATGCTCTCGGGTCGCCGGCTCGATCTGCTGGATCCGACCCCGGTCGATATCGAAATCGGGGATATTGCCCACGGGCTGGCCTTTGTCGCGCGCTGGAACGGCCAGACGCGGGGCGACTACGCCTATTCGGTCGCCGAGCATTCGCTGCTGGTCGAGGCACTGTTCGGCCGCATCGCCCCCGCCACACCGGTGAAATGGCGGCTGGCGGCGCTGCTGCACGACGCGCCGGAATATGTGATCGGCGACATGATCTCGCCGGTCAAGGCGGCGGTGGGACCAGACTATGGCGCGCTGGACAGCCGGCTGGCGGCGGCGATCCATATCCGCTTTGGCCTGCCGGCGGCGATCCCTGCGATGGTCAAAAAGCAGATCAAGAAAGCCGACCGCATCAGCGCCTGGATGGAGGCGACGCAGATCGCCGGGTTTGCCGAGAAAGAGGCCGACAGGTTCTTCGGCAAGCCCGACCGGGCGATGATCGAGGGGCTCGATATCTGCCTGCGACCGCCGAAAGACGTGCGCGCCGCCTATACCGCGCGGCATGAGGCGCTGCTGGCGGAGATGGGGTAGAGGTTCCGCTAGCCCCTCTGAGCGAACTCCCTCTGCGCGGAACACGCCCGCAGGGCGCCGCGCGAGCGCCGGACCGTCCCCATGGTCTGGCGCTTGGCCGACGTAGACGCGCCGATCAGAAGTCGTCCGAATTTGGCTGGGATAAAGCGCGCCGATCAGAGGCTGCTGCGCCAGCCCACGGTCCGGCGCTCGCGCGGCTTGCTGTGTTGGTTGAGCGACGACAGGGATGAAGCCTCAGCCCGCGCTCCCGCCCTTGGCCGCCTCGCGTTCCGCCCTCGCGGCGCGCCGGGCCTGGCGCAGGGCGCGGATCCGCTGCTGCCGGAAGCCGGGCGACTCGACAAAGGCGTCATTGCCCCCCAGCCCCTTGTCGCTCAGAACCGCCTGACGTTCGGCCTCGCTCAGGACCGGCCAGTCCTGCCCCTTGCGCACGAACCCCGCCTCGCCCAGCGCCCGGCCCAGCACTGCGTGGTTCAGCTCGCCAAAAGACAGCCGGTTGGATTTCTTCTGGTCCGCCTTGACCCATTCGGTGCGCAGCGCCGAGATCACCACCGGGCTGGAGCCGCAAAACCGCGCCACGTTCTGCGCCAGCAGATTGTTGGCCCCCGATTGTCGGCGCAGGATCATCGCCACCGGCTGGTCGGGCCGTCCGACCATGGCAAACAGGTGCAGCGCCGAGCCGTCCGCGGCGATCACCCGTTTCGCCGCCTTGTAGCGGGCGACCTGGGTGGCGATATCGTGGATCTGCGGGTGAAAAATCTCATAGCCTTCGGCCATGAGCCGCTCTTCCAGCTGCTCTTCGCCCAGCAGCCCGCCCTTGCCGAGCCCGAGTTTCGAGCGCGAGATATAGATTTTTTCCGGCCCCTCGGGCGCCACGTCGCGGGCAAACCTGTCATGGATCGCATCGCGGAATTTCCGGGTTCCGGCGGTGATCCTGCCCAGGCCGAACCCCTGACCGGGGACCACCAGCACCTCGACCCTCACCGGCTCTGCCACCACCCGGATCGGCAGGCCCGGCGCCATCAGCCCGATGAAATCGGTCTGGAATCCGCGCACCATCTCACCCACGGCGGGCCGTTTGGGCATGAACAGGATGCCGTCCACCGGCGCGTCAAGATTGGCCAGTGCCCAGAGGCGCGCCGAGCTTTCCACCAGGAAATGCCCGAAATGCGCCCAGAGCACCCCGCCCCAGAGCCAGCGGCCGGGCAGCGTCGCCCCGACGGCCTGCGGCATCGGCGGTTCGGTGGTCAGCGGCCGGTACTTGCGCCAGAGCGCCCCATGCGGGCAATAGCGCCCGTCACTGTCCAGAATACCGGCGGGCTGGACGAAACTGCTTTCGGTGGGCGGAACGACGGTGGCGCCCTTCAGCGTGACGATCTCTTCCGACCAGCCGCCTTCGGGCAGGGGCTGACTGTCGGGCCCGAAGGAATCCGCCTCGGTCATGATCGGCCCCTCAGCGCGGGCTGCGTTTGGCCAGGATGCGTTGCAGCGTGCGCCGGTGCATGTTCAGCCGCCGCGCGGTCTCGCTCACATTGCGGTCGCACAGCTCATAGACCCGCTGGATATGCTCCCACCGCACGCGGTCCGCGCTCATCGGGTTCTCGGGCGGCGGCGGCAACGCGTCCGGCCTGGCCAGCAGCGCGTTGGTGATGTCGGTGGCATCGGCCGGTTTCGACAGGTAATCGGTGGCCCCGATCTTGACCGCCGCGACGGCGGTGGCAATCGCGCCGTATCCGGTCAGCACCACGACCCGGCTGTCGGGACGTTTTTCGCGCAGCACCTCGACCACGTCGAGCCCGTTGCCGTCCTCCAGCCGCAGATCGACCACCGCATAGGCCGGCGGCCGCGCCGTGGCGATGGCCTTGCCCGCCGCCACCGATCCGGCCATCTCGATCTCGAACCCGCGCTTCTCCATCGCCTTGGCCAGCCGTCGCAGAAACGGCTCGTCGTCATCGACGAGCAAAAGGGATCTGTCCTCCCCGATCTCGCTCAAAGCTGGCCCGGCCATGCGCACTCCTTTGCGGGTTCGGCATTTTCTTGGTGTCAATGACTAATAGCAGCGCAGGAACAAAGGTCAAACGCCCAAAATGCGCCCGCGCCCCGCCCTACATGTTGTCGACGAAACAGCCGATCTGATCGGCCATCTGATCCGGCGTCAGATCGCGGCGGAAAAACTCGACAAAGCCATCCCCGGGCAGCACCAGATAGGAAAAGGTGGAGTGGTCGACCAGATAATAGTCCTCATCGCCCTCCTGACGTTTGAAATAGGTCTTGTAGGCCTTGCTGGCCGCCCTGACCTGTTCGGGGCTGCCGGTCAGGCCGATCATCCGCTCATGCAGATTGGCGGCGAAATCGCCCACCACCTCGGGCGTGTCGCGCTGCGGGTCGATCGAGATGAAGACCGGGGTCACCATCTTGCCGCGGCTTTCCAGGATGTCGATCGCCTCGACATTGCGGGAATTGTCCAGCGGGCAGACGTCGGGACAGTAGGTATACCCGAAATAGAGCAGCGTCGGACTTGTGATCACGTCCTTGTCCGTAACCGTCTGGCCCTTGGAGTTGACCAGCTCGAACGGGCCGCCGATCTGGCCGCTGCCGCCCGCAACCTTGGTCGTCCGGCATTGGGCGAAACGGTCGTCGCCACCGCCCGGCTGACTTACGAACCACAAAACACCCAGTGCGGCGGCGGCGAGAACGACGGCGAGAATGGCATATATGCGGGTCATGGGCGGGCCTTCGACGTAAGACTTGTTGATCCTTCAGGGCGGGAGACCTATCACCATCCCCAGCCGATGCAACTGACTTAGGGATTTCATGCCGGAATCCAATGTGGGCATTTGGCGCGGCCAGGAGCGCAGCAGCTGGATCCGGCTGCGCACCCTTATCCTGCTGCGCTGGGTCGCCATCGCGGGCCAGATCGGTGCGATCACCGCCGCCCAGCGCATGTACAACCTGCAGCTGGAGCTGCCGCTGTGCTATCTGGCCATTGCCGTTTCGGTGGTCGTCAATGTCAGTGCCATGTTCCTGTTTCCCGAAAGCAAGCGGCTGTCGGAATTCGAGAACTTTCTGATGGCGCTCTACGATCTGCTGCAACTGGCCTTTCTGCTCTATCTCACCGGCGGGCTGCACAATCCCTTTGCGCTGCTCTTGCTGGCGCCGGTCACCATCTCGGCCAATGTGCTGGGGTTGCGCGCCGCGCTGACCGTCGGCGGCACCGCGATCCTGCTGGTCACGCTGCTGGCGCAGTTTCACCTGCCGCTGCGCACCGCCGAGGGGCTCATCCTGCGGGTTCCCGACATCTTCGTTTTCGGCAACTGGGCGGCGATCACCATCGCGGCGGTGTTCATGGGTGTCTATTCCTACCGCATCAACTCGGAAATGCAGTCGATGTCCGAGGCGCTCTCGGCCACGCATATGGCCCTGTCCCGGGAGCAGAAGCTGACCGATCTGGGTGGCGTCGTCGCCGCTGCCGCGCATGAGCTGGGCACCCCTCTGGCCACCATCAAGCTGACCAGCTCCGAGCTGATCGAAGAACTGGAGGATCGCCCCGACCTGCGCGAGGATGCCGAATTGATCCGGCAGCAGGCCGACCGCTGCCGCGACATCCTGCGCAGCATGGGCCGCGCCGGAAAGGACGATCTGCATCTGCGGCAGGCGCCGCTCAGCACCGTGGTGCACGAGGCCGCCGAACCGCACACCCAGCGCGGCAAGACCATCCATTTCAGCGAAGAGCCCTGCGACGGCGCCAGCCGGCAACAGCCGGCGATCCTGCGCCTGCCCGAGGTGATCCACGGGCTGCGCAACCTGATCCAGAACGCGGTGGATTTTGCCGACGAAAATGTCTGGGTCGAGATGAAATGGACCGACGATCAGATCCGGGTGCGGATCATCGACGACGGCCACGGCTTTCCGCCGCAGGTGATCGGGCGCATCGGCGATCCCTTCGTGCGCCGCCGCCGGGGCCAGCCCGAGGCCCGCGACACCACCCGCGACCGGCCGGGCTATGAGGGCATGGGCCTAGGGCTGTTCATCGCCAAGACGCTGCTGCAACGCTCGGGCGCGACGCTGAGCTTTTTCAACGGGCTCGACCCGTACAAGACGGTCCCGATCCGCCCCGAACAAAGCGGCGCCATCGTCGAGGTGGTCTGGCCGCGCAGCAAGCTCGACGCGCTGCACGGCGAATTCGCCCTGCCACTGGGGGCCAACCGGCCGATCGAGATCTGATCGCCGGCGCGGTCCCGGCCAAAGGTTAAACCCGCGTTAACCCATTCGGCCGAATATTGTGCGATACCTGCGCAAGACCCGGGATCATTGGCATGCTCGACATCACCCTCGGAGAATGGGCGGCGCTGGCCGCGATCTGCCTGGCCGCTGCCATGCTGGCGGTGCTGTGGCTGTCGCCGCCGGACCGCGCGGCCCGGACCGCGCGCCCGAAACCGGCCGGCGACGGCCTGACCCAGGATCCGGTTTTTCTGTTCGAGGGCCGCGACATGATCGACGCCTCTGCCGCCGCCCGGGCGATTGCCGGCGACCCCGGCGACGGCCTTACCTGGCAATCGCTGCGCGAGGCGCTGTTGCCCGATTTCCCCGGCTTTCCGCCCGATGTCGATCAGGTGCGCGAGGCCGGCCGCCTGTCGGTCCCGTCGCTGGACCGGGAGCCGCCGGGCGAGGCGATGTGCGAATGGATCGACGGTGTCACGCGGGTGCATCTGCGGTCCGGCGCGCCGCTCTCGGCGGCGGACCTGCCGCCACTGGCAAAAGAGCTGGATATTCTGCGCACCGCCACCAATGCCGCGCCCTATCCGGCCTGGCGCATAGATGATCAGGACCAGGTCACCTGGTGCAACAGCGCCTATGCGGCGCTGGTCCGCAAGGTGCGCGGGCGCGATACCGACACGGCAGAGCCACTGTTCCCCGGGCTGGCCGGCGCGGCGCAGCCGCGGCGCAAGCTGCGCCAGGCAATCACCGCCGACCAGGGCGAGTACACGCTTTGGTACGATGTCTGGACGATCCCGCAAAAGGGCGGGCATCTGTGTTATGCCACCGACGTGAACGCGGTGGTCGACGCCGAGGCGGCCCAGCGCAATTTCGTCCAGACCCTGACCAAGACCTTTGCTCAGCTCTCGATCGGGCTGGCGATCTTCGACCGCAACCGGCAACTGGCGCTGTTCAACCCGGCGCTTATCGATCTCACTGCGCTGCCTGCCGATTTCCTCAGCGCCCGGCCCAGCCTGCTGAGTTTCTTCGACCGGCTGCGCGACAGTGCGATGATGCCCGAACCCAAGGATTACAACAGCTGGCGCCAGAAGCTCGCCGATCTGGTCGAGGCCGCCGCCAGCGGCCAGTACAAGGAAACTTGGTCGCTGCCCTCCGGCTCGGTCTATTCGGTCAGCGGCCGCCCCCACCCCGACGGCGCCGTGGCCTTTCTGTTCGAGGACATCACCGCCGAGATCACCCTCACCCGCCGGTTCCGCGCCGAGCTGGAGCAAAGCCAGGCGGTGCTCGATGCGCTACCAAGCGCGATCGCGGTGTTCGACCCCAATGGCACACTGACCCTGTGCAATGCCGCCTATCGCCGGCTCTGGGGCGTCGATCCGGATCGCAGCTTTGCCCAGTTCACCATCATCGACGCGACCCGAAGCTGGCAGGATCAATGCCTTGCCACCCCGGTCTGGGGCGAGTTGCGGGATTTCGTCGCGGTCCGCGAGAACCGCGCCGAATGGCGCGCCGAGGTCCGGCTGCGCAATGGCGCGCATCTTGATTGCACGGTGCTGCCTATTCGCAAGGGGGCGACCATGGTGACGTTCGCCCGCACCGGCTCGCACCCCGCCGGCGATGCCGCGCGGCACGGCGCGAAAGATGCGGAACCGGCCGCGCCCCCGGGCCGCTGAACCGGCTTGCGGCGCGGCGCCGGCGCGGCCATTGTGGCGCCATGATCCGACCGCCGCTGTCCCTGACCCTGACCTCGCCCGACGCCACCGCCCGCCTTGCCGGCGGGCTGGGCGCGCTGCTGCGCCCCGGCGACTGCCTGCTGCTTGACGGGCCGATCGGCGCCGGAAAGACCCATTTCGCCCGCGCCCTGATCCAGTCCCTGTTGCAGATGCCCGAGGACGTGCCCTCTCCCACCTTCACGCTGGTGCAGACCTATGACACCCGGGCGGGCGAGCTTTGGCATGCCGATCTCTACCGCCTGTCCGCCCCCGGGGAAATCGAGGAGCTGGGCCTGACCGAGGCGATGGAAACCGCGATCTGCCTGATCGAATGGCCCGACCGGCTGGGCCCGCTGACCCCGCCCGACGCGCTGCACCTGACCTTCGCCACGACCGAAGGCGCCGAAGACACCCGCCACCTGACGCTCACCTGGACGGCGCCGCGCTGGGCCGAATGTCTGGACCACCTGAAAGACCTTTTCGAATGACCGACCGCGCCACATTGGCCGAAAGCTTCCTTGCCACCACCGACTGGTCCCGCGCCCCCCGGGCGCCGCTGGCCGGCGACGCCTCGAACCGCCGGTACGAGCGGCTGAGCGATCCGGCCACCGGGCGAACCGCCGTGCTGATGGACGCCCCGCCCGAGAAGGGCGAGGATGTGCGCCCCTTCACCGCCATCGCCCGGTTCCTGCGCGACCAGGGGCTGAGCGCGCCCGAGATCTACGCCGAAGATGCCGAAACCGGCTTTCTGCTGCTGGAGGATCTGGGCGATGCGCTGTTCGCGCGGGTGCTGGCCGCCGACCCCAAACCCGAACGACAGCTTTACGAGGCCGCGACCCATGTGCTGATCGCGCTGCACGAGGCCACCCCGCCGGCCCTTGCCGCCTATGACCCACCGCTGATGGCCGGGTTGGCCGGGCTGGCCTTTACCAAATACCGCGCCGGCATCCTCGGCGACGACGGCGGCGAGGCCCATCAGCGCTTCCTGCTGCGGTTCGAGGATATTCTGCGCGCCACCACGAGTGGAAAGCAGGTGGTGATCCTGCGCGACTATCACGCCGAAAACCTGATCTGGCTGCCGGACCGCAACGGCCCCGCCCGCGTAGGCCTGCTGGATTTCCAGGACGCCATGCTGGGTCATCCCGCCTATGATCTGGTCTCGTTGCTCCAGGACATCCGCCGCGATGTGCCGGCGGGGATCGAGATCGCGATGACCGATCTGTACATTTCGGCCGCCGGAGTGGACGATCACATCTTTCGCACCGCCTATGCCGTGCTGGGCGCCCAGCGCAACCTGCGCATCCTCGGCGTTTTCGCCCGGCTCGCCACCGATTACGGCAAACCGCAGTATGTCGACCTGATCCCGGCGGTCTGGGCGCATCTGACGCGCGATCTGGATCACCCCGCGCTCGCCCCGGTGGCGGACCTGCTGCTCGGGGCGCTGCCCGCCCCCACACCCGAGGCGCTGGCCAGGCTGAGGTCGGCATGACCCCTGAGGCCGCGATGCTGTTCGCCGCCGGGTTCGGCACCCGCATGGGCACGCTGACCCGCGACCGCCCCAAGCCGCTGATCGAGGTGGCCGGTCGCCCGCTGATCGACCACGCGCTGGATCTGGTGCGCCCGCTGGCCCTGCCGCGGGTGGTGGCGAACCTGCATTACAAACCCGAGATGCTGCGCGCCCATCTGGAGCCGCAGGGCATCGCGCTATCGCAGGAGGCGCCCGACATCCTCGACACCGGCGGCGGGTTGCGCGCCGCGCTGCCGCTGCTGGGGCCGGGGCCGGTCTTTACGCTCAACACCGATGCGATCTGGTCCGGGCCGAACCCGCTTGAGATGCTGCGCGCGGCCTGGGACGCCGAGGCGATGGACGCGCTGCTGATCTGCATCCGCGCCCCTCATGTGCTGGGCCACAAGGGCGGCGGGGATTTTGACATCGACGAGGCGGGTCGCATCTGCCGTGGGACGACCACCATCTACGGCGGCGTGCAGATCATGTGCACCGACCTTCTGGACGAGATCGAAGAAGAGGTGTTCTCGCTCAACTGTGTCTGGGACCGGATGCTGGAGCGTAACAGACTGTTCGCGCTGGAATATCCCGGCCGCTGGTGCGACGTGGGTCATCCGGACGGCATCGCGCTGGCCGAACGCCTGCTGGCCGAGACCCCCGATGTTTGACACCGGCCAGACCCCGCGCGTCTATGCCCTGCCGCCCGGGGTTGATTTCCCCCGCGCGCTGATCGAGGGGCTGACTGCCCGGATGGAGGGCGCCCCACCCGAGGCGCTGGCGCGGGTGCAGCTTGTGGTCAACACCCGCCGCATGGCCCGCCGAATCCGCGAGATTTTCGACGCCGGCCCGCCGCGCCTGTTGCCCCGGCTTTCCCTTGTCACCGACCTGGGCGAGAGCGGCGGCATGGACCGGCTGCCGCCCGCCATTCCACCGCTGCGCCGGCGGCTGGAGCTGACGCAGCTGATCGCGAAACTGCTGGACCGCCAGCCGGACTTGGCCGCGCGCGCCTCGCTTTACGATCTGGCCGACAGCCTGGCCGGGCTGATCGATGAAATGCAGGGCGAGGGCGTCTCGCCCGACGACATCCGCAATCTGGATGTCAGCGATCTGTCCGGTCACTGGGCCCGCGCGCAGACCTTTATCGGCATCGCCGACGACCTGATCGGCAGCGACACGGACGAGCTGGACATGCAGGCGCGCCAGCGCCGCGTGGTCGAGGGGCTGATCGCCCGCTGGCAGGAGGCCCCACCCGAGCATCCGGTGATCCTGGCCGGCTCCACCGGCTCGCGCGGCACCACGCTGATGCTGATGCAGGCGGTGGCGCGGCTGCCGCAGGGGGCGGTGGTGCTGCCCGGCTACGATTTCGCCCATCGGGCGGCGGTGTGGGACAGGCTGGACCGCGCGCTCACCTCCGAGGATCACCCGCAATACCGGTTCCGCAAGCTGATGGACGCGCTGGAGATCGGCCCGGGAGAGATCCGCCGCTGGACCGACACCGCGCCGCCGGCGCCGGCGCGCAACCGCCTGGTCTCGCTGGCGCTGCGGCCGGCGCCGGTGACCGACGCCTGGATGGAGGAGGGGCCGAAGCTCTCCGGGCTGGACGCCGCAACCGCCGACCTGACCCTGATCGAGGCGCAAAACCCGCGCGACGAGGCGCTGGCCATCGCGCTGCGCCTGCGCGAGGCGGCCGAGACCGGGCAGTCGGCCGCCCTGATCACCCCCGACCGGATGCTGTCGCGCCAGGTCACCGCCGCGCTGGAACGCTGGGACATCGTGCCCGACGACAGCGCCGGCCAGCCGCTGCACCTGTCGCCGCCGGGCCGCTTCCTGCGCCATGTGGCCGAACTGTTCACCGGACGGCTGACCGGCGAGACACTGCTGACGCTGCTGAAACACCCTCTTTGCCACGACGGGGCGGGGCGCGGCGAGCATCTGCGCCATGCCCGCGATCTGGAGCTGGACCTGCGCAAACGCGGCCCCGCCTTTCCGGACGCGGAGGGGTTCGCGCGGTTCGCCGCGCGCCATGAGGGCACGGTGCCGCGCCCCTGGCTTGACTGGCTGAACGGCTGTTTCTGCGACCGGGTCCGTCCCGGCGCGCAGCCGCTCTGCGACTGGGTCGCCGACCTGCGCACCCTGGCCGAGGTCATCGCCGCGGGCAGTCAGGCAGAGGGCAGCGGCACGCTCTGGCAGAAGAACGCCGGGCAAAAGGCGCTGTCGGTCATCGAGGCGCTGGAGCGCGAGGCCGAGCGCGGCGGCGCCATGACCGCGCGCGACTTCACCGACCTGCTTGCCGCGCTGTTGCAGGGCGAAGAGGTGCGCGACCGCGACGCCGGCCTGACCGGGATCATGATCTGGGGCACGCTGGAGGCGCGGGTGATGGGTGCCGACCTGCTGATCCTCGGCGGGCTGAACGAGGGCAGCTGGCCGGAACCGGCGCGCCCCGACCCCTGGCTGAACCGGCAGATGCGCGACCGCGCGGGCCTCTTGCTGCCTGAACGGCGCATCGGCCTCTCGGCGCATGATTTCCAACAGGCGATTGCCGCGCCGGAGGTCTGGCTGACCCGCGCCAAACGCTCTGACGATGCCGAAACCGTGCCGTCGCGCTGGCTGAACCGGCTGACCAACCTGTTGAGGGGTCTGCCCGATCAGGGCGGGCGGCAGGCGCTGGAGGATATGGCCGCGCGCGGGCGCACATACCTTGCCTGGGCCGAGGCGCTGGAGGAGACCACGCCGGTGCCGGCCGCCCCGCGCCCCTCGCCGCGCCCGCCGGTGGCCGCGCGGCCCGACCGGCTGAACGTCACCGAGATCAAGCGGCTGATCCGCGACCCCTATGCCGTCTATGCCAAACGCGTGCTGCGGCTGAACCCGCTGGATCCGCTGGTGCAGGAGCCCGACGCGCTGCTGCGCGGCACCGCCCTGCATGAGGTGTTCGAGCGGTTCGTGCGCGACGATCTGGGAACCGGCGCGCCGCTCAACCGCGAGACGCTGATGGCCCGCGCCCGTGAGGTGCTGGAGGCGCATGTCCCCTGGCCCACCGCCCGCGCGCTCTGGCTGGCGCGGCTGGGCCGGATCGCCGAGGCCTTCCTCGCCGCCGAGGCGGGGCGGCAGGCCAGTGCGATCAGCTCGGCCTTTGAGCAGACCGGCAAGATGACGATCACGCCCCCCGGCGTCACCATGATCGGCCGGGCCGACCGGATCGACATGGACGCGCGCGGGATCCTGTCGATTTTCGATTACAAGACCGGCGCGCCGCCAACCCGCGATCAGCAGGCCAAATTCGACAAGCAGCTGCTGATCGAGGCGGCCATGGCTGAGCAGGCGGGCTTTGGCATCCTCGCCCCCGCGCCGGTGTCCGGCGCCGTCTTTATCGGTGTCGGCAGCAGCTACAAGGAGGTTCCGGCGCCGCTGGACGATGAGCCGCCGGCGCAGGTGCTGGAGGATCTGCGCGAGCTGCTCAGCGCCTATGCGCAGCCCGATCAGGGCTATACCTCGCGCCGGATGCTGTTCAAGGACAGCGACGTGGGCGATTACGACCATCTGGCACGGTTCGGCGAATGGGACCGCAGCACGGACCCCACCCCGGAGGATCTGGCATGAGCCGGCGCGATGAGGCCACCGAACGGCAGGTGCAGGCGGCGCGACCCGATGCCTCGACCTGGCTGGCCGCCAATGCGGGCTCGGGCAAGACGCGGGTGCTGACCGACCGGGTGGCGCGGCTGCTGCTCGCGGATGTGGAGCCGCAGCACATCCTGTGCCTCACCTATACCAAGGCGGCGGCCAACGAGATGCAGAACCGGCTGTTCAAACGGCTGGGCGAATGGGCGATGTTGGAGGACGGCGCGCTGTGCGGTCAGCTGGAGGCGTTGGGGACCGAGGGCGCGATCACGCCCGACCGGCTGGCCCACGCCCGAACCCTCTTTGCCCGCGCCATCGAGACGCCCGGCGGGCTGAAGATCCAGACCATCCACTCCTTCTGCGCCTCGTTTCTGCGGCGGTTTCCGCTGGAGGCCGGGGTCAGCCCGCAGTTTTCCGAGATGGAGGATCGCGCCGCGGCGCTGTTGCGCGAGGAGATCGTCGAGGATTTCGCCGACGGGCGCCACGCGCATCTGATCGACGCCCTGGCCCGGCACCTGACCGATACGGATTTCGCCGCGCTGACCGCCGCCGTCACCGGCAAGCGCGCGGGTTTTGCCGAGCCGCTGGATTGGGACGCGCTGCTGGCGCTGTTCGATCTGCCGCCGGGGTATGACGCAGAGGCGCTGAGCGGCGAGGTGTTTCTGGGCGGCGAGGCGGAGCTGCTGACGCGGTTGCGCGAGATGCTCGCCACCGGCAAGAGCACCGATCAGAAGGCCGCCGAAAAACTCGCCGCGATCAGTGAGCCCGGGCTTTCCGACCTGCCGGTTCTGGAAGGGGTCTTTCTGACCGGGGCGAGTGCAAAAGACCCGTTTTCGGCCAAGATAGGGACGTTTCCGACCAAGGATCTGCGCAACGATCACCCCGATCTGATGGACAGGGTGGAGCCGCTGATGCGCCGCGTCGAGGCCGCCCGCCCGCGCCGTCTGGGGCTGGAGGCGACCCGAAAATCGCAGGCGCTGCATGAATTCGCGCGGGAATTCCTGCCGGAATACGAACGCCGCAAACAACTGCGCGGCTGGCTCGACTTCGACGACCTGATCCTGAAGACAAGGCAGTTGCTGAACGATCCGGGCGTGGCGGCCTGGGTGCTCTACCGTCTCGACGGCGGCATCGACCATATCCTGGTGGACGAGGCGCAGGACACCAGCCCGGAGCAATGGGACGTGATCGAGAAGCTGGCGCAGGAGTTTACCAGTGGCCAGGGGGCGCGGCCGGATGTCGAGCGCACGATCTTCGTCGTCGGCGACAAGAAACAGTCGATCTATTCCTTCCAGGGGGCCGACCCGGAGGCCTTCGACCGGATGCAGGCGGAGTTCTCCAGGCGGCTGACCGATACCGGCGCCGGGTTGCAGGATCTGACGCTGGAGTTTTCCTTCCGCTCGGCGCAGGCGATCCTGCAACTGGTCGATCTGGTGTTCGAGGGCAGGGCAGAGGCCGGGTTTCGCAAGGAGGCGCTGCACCGCGCGTTCAAATCCGATCTGCCCGGCCGCGTCGATCTCTGGCCGGTGGTGGAAAAGGTCGAGGATGAGGTTGAGGGCGACTGGACCGATCCGGTCGACCGCCCCGGCGCGCGGCATCACACCGTGGTTCTGGCCGAGAGGATCGCGCAGGGCATCAAGCAGATGATCGAGCGCGGCGAGACGGTGCCGGTGGACGGGAAGACACCGGGCACGTTCCAGCGCCGCCCGGTGCAGGCGGGGGATTTCCTGATCCTGGTGCAGCGGCGCTCGGACCTCTTCGCCGAGATCATCCGCGCCTGCAAGGCCGCCCGCCTTCCCATCGCCGGGGCCGACCGGCTGAAGGTCGGGGCGGAACTGGCGGTAAAGGATCTGGCGGCGCTGCTGCGGTTTCTGGCCACGCCCGAAGACGACCTGTCGCTGGCCACGGTGCTGAAATCGCCGCTGCTGGGCTGGAGCGAACAGCAGCTCTTCGATCTGGCGCATCGGCGGCAGAAACGCTTTCTCTGGCAGGCCCTGCGCGACCGGGCCGAGGAATTCCCCGAAACGCTGGCGCTGCTGAACGACCTGCGCGACCAGACCGATTTCCTGCGTCCCTACGATCTGATCGAACGCATCCTGACCCGCCATGACGGCCGCCGCCGGTTGCTGGCGCGGCTGGGGGCCGAGGCGGAGGACGGGATCAACGCGCTGCTGTCCCAGGCGCTGGCCTATGAGCGCAGCGCGATCCCCAGCCTGACCGGATTTCTGGTCTGGATGGAGACCGACGATCTGGAGATCAAGCGCCAGATGGGCGGCGCGGGCAATATGATCCGGGTGATGACGGTGCATGGCGCCAAGGGGCTGGAGGCGCCGATCGTGATCCTGCCCGATACCGCCAAGCGGCGGCCGCCGACCTTGCCGCAGGTGATGTTGGCCGATGGCGTGCCGCTGTGGCGCACGGCGGCGGCGGAAATGCCACCGGCGCTGACCCGGGCGCGGGATGCGGCGCAGGCCAAGCAAATGTACGAAAGACTGCGGCTTTTGTACGTGGCGCTGACGCGGGCCGAGAAATGGCTGATCGTCGCCGCCGCCGGCGATTTGGATAAGGCCGGCGACAGCTGGTATCAGATGGTCCAGGCGGCAATGGCCCGCGCCGGGGCGGTTCCGCAGGTCTTCGGGGGCGGATCGGGCCTGCGCTATGAGGTGGGCGACTGGACCGGGCCGGAGGAGATCGCGGCGGAGCATGCGGTGCGCCATTCGGTACCGCTGCCGGGTTTCCTGAAAGCCCCCGCATCACAGCGGCAAGAGGCGCCGCCAACGCTGGGCCCCTCGGATCTGGGCGGGGCCAAGGCGCTGCCGGGGGAGGCGGGGCAGGACGAAGAGGCCGCCAAGGTACGCGGCACGCGCATTCACCTGTTGCTGGAACATCTGCCGGGGCTGGCGCAGGCGGATTGGGCGCGCGCGGCGGAGAACCTTCTGGCGGATATGCCGGAGGCGGAGCGCGCCGATCTGCTGGCCGAGGCGCGCGGCGTGCTGACCGCGCCGGACCTCGCCCCGATCTTTGCCGCCGATGCCCTGGCCGAGGTGCCGGTGACAGCAGCCCTGGGCGCGCGGCGGCTGCACGGGGTGATCGACCGGCTGGTCGTCACGCCGGAGCGGGTTCTTGCCGTGGATTTCAAGACCAACGCCACGGTGCCGGGGCGAGTGGAGGACTGTCCCGAGGGGCTGTTGCGGCAGATGGGGGCCTATGCCGCCGCGCTGGCGCAAATCTATCGCGGCCGGGTGGTCGAAACCGCGATTTTGTGGACGCGCAGCGCGCAACTCATGCCGCTGGCACACGATCTTGTGTCAGAGGCGCTGGCACGGGCGGGTTGCCTTGACGATACCGGTGGCGCTGCATAACTTCCGACCCAAGCCTTTCGCATCAGGAGACAGACCATGGCCACCGTTCCCGTCACCGACGACACCTTCGATCAGATCGTCAAGCAATCCGATATTCCCGTCGTGGTGGATTTCTGGGCCGAGTGGTGCGGCCCCTGCAAACAGATCGGTCCGGCCCTGGAAGAGCTGTCGGCCGAATACGAAGGCAAGGTGAAGATCGCCAAGGTGGACGTCGACTCCAACCCGAACACCGCCGCCGCCATGGGCGTGCGCGGCATTCCGGCGCTGTTCATCTTCAAGGACGGCCAGGTGATCTCGAACCGTGCCGGCGCGGCCCCCAAGGCGGCGCTGCAAAGCTGGATCAACGACTCGATCTGATCCGGTTTTCCGGTTGAATTTCAAAGGGGTGCCTGCGGGTGCCCCTTTTTCTTTGGCGTTAGACCGGCCAGCCGGCGCGCAGCAGGGCGGCGTGGATTTTCCCGGTTGCCTCCGGCCTGCCGGCGTTGATCGCCATGTCCTGCCAGAACCAGTGCAGGTAACCTGCGTAATCGGGCCGCAGGTCGGTGGCGGCGCGCAAGGCCTGTTCCGCCCCCAGCCGGATGGCATCGGCGGCGATATGGTGGAAATCGGCGCGCGCGAAAAGCACGGCGGGCTTGCCGAAGAGATAACCGTTGAAGGCGGCGCTGGAATTCTCGGTGACGACATAGTCGCAGCCGCCGAGCCAGCGCTCCATCCCGCCCAGCGTGACGGTCAGGCGGGGGGTCGCCTGTTCCAGCCGGTCGAGCGCGGTCAGCTCATCCTCCGAATAGCTCTCCTTCGGGTGCAAAGCCGCTATGACCGGGCGGGGATCGTGGGCGAGCACCGCGCGCAGCATGTCGAGCGGCGCGCAGCCCTGGAACGAACGGTGTTGGAGCAGCCGCCCTTGCAGGGGCACATAGACGAACCCCTCGCGCGTGGCGTTTTGCGGGGCATCGGCGAACAGCCGGCTCTGCCAGAAGCGATAGAAGCGGTCCGCCTCCCTGCGCGGCACGGCATCGGCGGCAAAGGCGGTCTTGGCGACGCGCCAGTCCCAGCGGCGGGCGCTGGGCTCAATGGCCCAGAACGGATAGTGATAGACGCGGCGCAGGGTCAGCGCGCGGTCATGGGTCGGTTCGGCCATGTGAAAGAGCGCATAGCCGGGGCGACCGGCGGAGGCGGCGCGTTCTTCTTCGGTATCGGGACGATAGGCCAGATCGAAACCGGCGGCGCGCAGCACCCCGGCCAGCAGAGTAAGAAAATTATGCTCTCCGGCCTCGGCGCTCTGCCGCAGACCGTCCTCGAGATAAAAGGTGGCGTGGCGCGGTTCACTCATGCCGGCACGCTAGTGGGGGTTGGCGGGCCGGGCAAGCGCGGGGGTCGCCGCCCTTGTCTGTCCGCACGGCCCCGTCCATATAGTCAGGCAACGATCAGGAGGCACAGATGAGCGAGAAGTCCTTTCCCGGCTGGCACGGCACAACCATCATCGGCGTCCGCCGGGGCGGCCAGGTGGTGATCGCGGGCGACGGCCAGGTGTCGCTGGGCGATACCGTGATCAAGGGCACCGCGCGCAAGGTGCGGCGGCTTTCCCCCGGCGGTTATGACGTGGTGGCGGGGTTCGCCGGATCGACCGCGGATGCCTTCACCCTGCTGGAACGGCTGGAGACCAAGCTGGAGGCGACGCCGGGCCAGTTGCAGCGCGGGGCGGTAGAGCTGGCCAAGGACTGGCGCACCGACAAGTACCTGCAAAAGCTGGAGGCGATGCTGATCGTCAGCGACGGCAAGGAAATCTATGTGATCACCGGCGCCGGCGACGTGCTGGAGCCCGAACATGACGTCGCCGCGATCGGATCGGGCGGCAACTATGCGCTGGCCGCCGCGCGCGGGCTGATGGAAACCGGGCTGACCGCCGAGGAGATCGCCCGCAAGGCAATGGCGATCGCGGCCGATATCTGTGTCTATACCAATGGCAATGTGACGGTGGAGACTATCTCCGGATAGGGAGCCCCAGCAGTTTCTTGCCGGACATTCTTTCTAAGAATTTCGGACCCGCGACAGTAACCCCTGGAAGGACAGACATGACCGACCTTACCCCCCGCGAGATCGTCTCTGAACTGGACCGGTTCATCATCGGCCAGCAGGATGCCAAGCGCGCCGTCGCGGTGGCGTTGCGCAACCGCTGGCGGCGCAAGCAGCTGTCCGACGATCTGCGCGACGAGGTGTATCCCAAGAACATCCTGATGATCGGGCCCACCGGCGTCGGCAAGACCGAGATCAGCCGGCGGCTGGCCAGGCTGGCCCGCGCGCCCTTTATCAAGGTCGAGGCGACCAAGTTCACCGAGGTGGGCTATGTCGGCCGCGATGTGGAACAGATCGTCCGCGATCTGGTGGACGGCGCCATCGCGCAGACCCGTGAGTGGATGCGCGACGAGGTCAGGGCCAAGGCGCATCATGCCGCCGAAGAGCGGGTGATCGACGCGCTGACCGGCGAGGGTGCGCGCGAGGGCACGCGGGAGATGTTCCGCCGCAAGCTCAAGGCCGGAGAACTGGACAATACCGAAATCGAGCTGGAACTGGCCGACACCTCGGGGCCCGCGCCGATGTTCGAGATTCCCGGCCAGCCCGGCAGTCAGATGGGCATGATGAACCTGGGGGATCTGTTCGGAAAGGCCTTTGGCGGGCGCACGGTGCGCAAGAAGACGACCGTCGCCGAAAGCTATGACATCCTGATCGGGGAAGAGGCCGACAAACTGCTGGACGATGACGCGGTGACCCGCGCGGCGCTGGAGGCGGTGGAGCAGAACGGCATCGTGTTCCTGGACGAGATCGACAAGGTTTGCGCCCGTGCCGACGCGCGCGGCGGCGATGTCAGCCGCGAGGGGGTTCAGCGCGATCTGCTGCCGCTGATCGAGGGAACCACGGTTTCCACCAAGCACGGGCCGGTCAAGACCGACCATATCCTGTTCATCGCCTCGGGCGCCTTTCATATCGCCAAACCCTCGGACCTGCTGCCCGAATTGCAGGGGCGGCTGCCGATCCGGGTCGAGCTGCGGGCGCTGACCGAGGGGGATTTCGTGCGCATCCTGACCGAGACCGACAACGCGCTGACCCGGCAGTATACCGCGCTGATGGGCACCGAAGAGGTCACCGTGAGCTTTACCGACGACGGCATCGCGGCGCTGGCCAGGATCGCGGCCGAGGTGAACCAGACGGTCGAGAATATCGGCGCGCGGCGGCTCTACACGGTGATGGAGCGGGTGTTCGAGGAGCTTTCGTTCACCGCGCCCGACCGCGCCGGCGAGGCGATTACGGTGGATGCGGATTTCGTCGACCAGAACCTGGGCGAGCTGCTCAAATCCGCCGACCTCAGCCGTTACGTGCTCTAGACCCGGCGGCGCGGCCCGCTATCTTGGTCTGCAGGAAGCAAAGAGAGGCGGGACATCGTGGTACAGCGCAGGCAGATGCTGATGCTGATGGCGGCGACGGGCGTGTCGGCCTGCGCCGACCGGTTTCACGCGCCGTTGATGCCGCAGGCCGGCGACGTCGGCATCCTGCGGCCGGTCTTTGTCGCCACCAACCGGGTGCCGGAGCCGGGCGGCTGGTTCACCACCGACCGGTCCGAGCGGATCAGCTACATGCAGCTGGGCGTGTCGATCCCGCCGACCCACCAGAAGGGACAGATCCGCAACGGCTTCAAGAACCCTGACCCGCAGACCGACTTTGCCATCGCCACCCGCACGGATATGGATGGGCGACAGGGGTTCCGGGCGGCGCTGTCCCGCGCCATCCGCGCCGCGCCGGCCGACCGGCGCGAGATCGCGCTGTATATCCACGGCTACAACAACAGTTTCTTCGACGGGGTGTTCCGCACCGCGCAGATCACCCACGATTTCGACGTGCCGGCGATTCCGGTGCATTTCTCCTGGCCCAGCGCCACCCATCCGCTGGGCTATACCTATGACCGCGACAGCGTTTTGTTTTCCCGCGATGCGCTGGAGGAATTGCTGCGCGATCTGCGCGCCGCGAACCCCCGGCGTATCATCCTGGTCGCCCATTCGCTGGGCACCATGCTGTTGATGGAGACCCTGCGCCAGATCGAGATCGCCGACCCGGGTTGGAGCAGGCGGGCGCTGAGCGGGGTGGTCCTGATCTCGCCCGATCTGGATATAGATCTGTTCCGGGTACAGGCCCGGCGATTCCACGAGTTGCCGCAGCCCTTTGCCATTTTCGTTTCAAAGCGCGACAAGGCGCTGGCGCTGTCGGCGCGGATCAACGGGGCCGGCGCCCGGCTGGGCAACCTGCGCGACGCCGAGGCGCTGGGCGAGTTCCCGGTCACCATCCTGGATGTCAGCGATTTCAGCAGCCGCAACAGCCATTTCACGCTGGGCACCTCGCCCGCGCTGATCTCGCTGCTGTCCAACAGCGCGACGCTGGATGTCGCCTTTCAGACCGACCGGGCAGGACGATCGGGTCTGTTGCCGGGCACGGTGCTGACGGTACGCAACGCGACGCAGCTGATCCTGTCGCCCGACCTTTTGCTGACCAAGCTGTGAGGCGCTATCGCGTCCGGCGCAGATAGACGTAATAGGCGCCGTCGCCGCCATGGCTGACGTGGGCCGGGCTGATCTGCAACACCGCCTGCGCCACCGGCGCCATCGACAGCCATTGCGGCACCTGATGCCTGAGCACGCCGCGCGGGGTCGGGATCGGTCCGCTGTCCTGGCTGCGCTTGCCCTTGCCAGTGATCACCAGAACCAGCCGCCGCCCTGCCGCCTGCGAGGACAGGATGAACTGGATCAACGCCGGGTGCGCACGATCCACCCGCATGCCGTGCAGATCGAGTCGCGCCTCTGGCCGCAGCTTGCCGCGCTTCATCCGGGTGAAGGCCTTGCTGTCCATCTGCACCGGCGAGGCGGACATCTGGTCGCGCACCGAGGGCTTGAGGTCGTGGCGCGGGGGGGTCGGCCCGGCCGCCTGACCCATCCGGAACGGATCGAACGAGGGCGCATCCCGCGGTTTCGGCGCCTTGGTTCCGGGCACCGGCTGCGGTAGGGCGGTTTCGGTCCGCCGGGGATGCAGGCGCTCGGCCTGATCCGCGACCCTGCGCCAGAGCTCCATCTCTTCCCTGCTGAGCTTGCGACGTGCCATCATGTCCCGTCCGGCAACAGGGCATAGGCGCGCTGGATCGGCAGCAGGACCACCATCCGGCCCGGATCGCGCAGCCGCCCGGCGGCCTGGCCCGCCACCTTGCCGGTGCCGAAGAAGATGTCGGCCCGTTGCGCGCCCTTGATCGCCGATCCGGTGTCCTGTGCCACCATCAGTCGCCGCATTTTTCCCGTGCCATTCTTTTCCAACCAGACCGGCGCGCCCAATGGCACAAAAGCGGGATCAACCGCAATGCTGCGCAGCGGCGTCACCGGCCGGTTCATCGCCCCGAGGGGGCCGAGGTGGTCGCCGACATGGCTGATTTCGCGGAAAAACACATAGGACGGGTTATGATAGAGCAGATCCTGCCCGTCCTCGGGGTTGCGGCGCACCCAGTTCTTGATCACCTGGGCGCTGACCTGATGCGCGTCATAGGTTCCGCGTCGGACCAGTTCAATCCCGATCGAGCGATAGGAATGGCCGTTGGAGCCGCCATAGCCCACGCGCAAGGATTCGCCGCCCGGCAGGCCGATCCGGCCCGAGCCCTGGATCTGCAAAAAGAACAGCTCGACCGGATCATCGACCCAGGCGATTTCGAGACCTCGGTTCTCCATCACGCCGCTGGTCAGGATCTCGCGCCGGGAGAGCCATGGGATCTGCCGTTTCGCCTCGGGCGGCATCCGGTAGAGCGGATAGCGGAACCGCGCGGTGGGGTGGCGCGAGCCAGTCAGTTCCGGTTCGTAATACCCGGTGAACAAAGAGGCGCGGTCATCGCGAATCAGGACCGGCCGAAAGAACAGCTCGAAAAACGCGCGCGCGCTTTTCGGTTGTTGGTGCTGCGCCACGGCGCAGAGGTTGCGCCAGTCGGGATCGGCCATGTCCGGGCAGGTTTGCAGGAACACCGACAGGGCGTCGGCATGATTGTCCGACTCCCAGCCGTCGAGATCGCTGAAATCCAGGATTTCGCGCAGCGGCTCCGCCCCGGCGCCCGAGAGGGGGGCCATCAGAACAGCCCCCGCCAGAACGACCGAGCGGAGCGCGCCAATCATCCGTCCGTGGCGACAAGCAGCCAGTTGGGATCGGCGCTGCCCATGGTGCGGGCAAAGGTCCAGGTATCCTTTTGCCGCTTGACCGAAGTCGGGCTGCCCTCGACGATGTCGCCGCCACGGTCGCGCACCACCGAGGTCAGCTCGCCGATGAAGCGCATCGATATTTCGGCGCGGTTGCTGTCCTTGTCGAAATCCACCCCGGCGATTGCAGTTTCGCGCACACCGATGAATTCCGCCTCGATCTTAAGGCCCTGATCCTCGCGCGCGGCGACGCCGGCGACAAAGGTTTCGAACACATCCTCGGCGAGGAAGGGTTGAATCTCGTCGAGATTGCCGCGCTCATATCCCATCAGGATCATCTCGTAGGCGCCGCGCGCGCCCTGAACGAACTCCGACACCGAAAAGGCGGGCTCGATCCGCTTCATCGCCGCCAGCGCGGCGGCCTCCGCACTGTCCTCGGGGACATGATCGGTGATGTCCCGGTCCGGGCCGCCCTCGATCACGGCAAAGTCGGGACGCGCCGGTTTCTCGGCCTGGGGCGGCACGGGCGGTTTTTCAAACCCGTCTCGTGTCCCCAGCACGTTTTTCAGCCGAAGGATCAGGAAGACGGCGATGCCGGCCAGCACCAGAAGCTGGATCAAAGGTGAATTCATTTGGTCCTCGTATCAGGCGACGGGCTTTGTAAGGCTACCCATTGGCCCTTATGTAGGTGAGGGGCAGGGCTTAGTCCACTGTTCCGCACAAGCAAAAGGAACCGCCGAATGTATCTGTTTCTGGCCTTTCTGGCCGTGCCGCTGATTGAAATCGCCCTTTTCATCCAGGTGGGCGGGCTGATCGGGCTGTGGCCGACCCTTGTCATCGTGGTGCTGACGGCGGTGCTGGGCACCTGGCTGGTGCGCACCCAGGGCCGCATGGCGATCGGACAGTTGCAGCGTGCCTTTTCCGAAATGAACGACCCGACCGAGCCGCTGGCGCATGGGGCGATGATCCTGCTTGCCGGGGCGCTGTTGCTGACGCCGGGGTTTTTCACCGATGCGCTGGGCTTTGCGCTGCTCATGCCGCCGGTGCGGGTGGCGGTGTTCCGGTATCTGCGCAGCCGCGTCACTGTGGCGCGGTTCGACATCGGCTCGGGCACCGGGCATCGGCAGGCCGGACCCCGGAGCGGCGGAGCCGACGACGTGATCGACGGCGATTATACCGAGGTCGATCCGCAACACACCCGCCGGCCGCCCTCGGGCTGGGTTGGCGGGCCGGACCGGCATTGAGATGACCGGGGCAAGGTGCTAAGCAAATCCGAACGCGATTTTTGGGAGACACTCCATGGCCGAGACCGGCGCAGAAGACGGCGCACAAGCGCAAAAGGGACCTCAGATCCAGATGAAGGTTCTGGGCCAATTCATCCGTGATTTGTCCTTTGAGAACGTGATGGCGCAAAAGGGCGCCTCGGGTGAGATACAGCCCGATATCAACGTGCGGGTGAACCTGGACGCGAAAAAGCGGCCGGCGGAAGAGCAGTACGAGGTCTCGATCAAGCTGAACGTCGAGTCCAAGGTCAAGGGCATGGACGACGTTCTGTTCCTGATGGAAATCGAATATGTCGGCATCTTCCATGTGGCCGGTGTGCCGGAAGAACAGCTGCATCCCTTCCTCCTGATCGAATGCCCGCGGATGCTGTTCCCGTTCCTGCGCCGGATCGTCAGCGACGTGACCCGCGACGGCGGCTTCCCGCCGCTGAACCTGGATACCATCGATTTCGTGGCGCTTTACCGTGGCGAGCTGGCCCGCCGTCAGGCCGCCCAGGGCGCCACCAAGACCGACGCCTGACGGTCCGCCAAGGACGAGAAAAAGACGACAGGCCGCGGTGCGCATACCGCGGCCTTTTTCGTTGATATCGCAGGTTTTTTCGGCGCGGCGGGCTCAGCCCAGTCGCCAAAGGGCGTTTTCGCCAAGCTTTTCGACAAAAGCCTCATGCGCGGTCCGTTCTGCCGTGGTGATCCGTCCGGGCAGGGGGGCGGGGCGCGGTTTGGGGCGCCAGTTCGCATCGGCGCCGGTCATGCCGCGCTGTCCCTGGTCGGCCTTCAGGCCAAAATCGGGCTGCCGACCGCCGATCAGCTCCAGGTAGACCTCGGCCAGGATTTCGGAGTCGAGCAACGCGCCGTGCAGCGTCCGGGCGGAGTTGTCGATGCTGAAGCGGCGGCAGAGCGCATCCAGCGACACCTGAGCGCCGGGAAACTTCTTGCGCGCGATGGCGAGCGTATCGACCGCCTGCTCCCAGGGCAGTTCCGGCAGCCCCATCCAGCGCAGTTCTGCGTTGAGAAACTTCATATCGAAGCTGGCGTTGTGGATGACCAGCTTGGCGTCGCCGATGAAATCGAGAAACGCCTGCCCGACCTGTTTGAAAACCGGCTTGTCGCTGAGAAACGCCTCGCTCAGCCCGTGCACCTGGAATGCCTCCTGCGGCATGTCCCGCTCGGGGTTGATGTACTGGTGATAGGTGTTGCCGGTGGCGACATGGTTGAACAGCTCGACCGCGCCAATTTCGACGATACGGTCGCCAGTCTTGGGATCGAGTCCGGTGGTTTCGGTGTCGAGTACGATTTCACGCATCTTTCATCCCCGCCCTGATGTCCGCCACGATCTGCCCCACCTGCTGGCGCGCGTGTTCGATCGTGTCGGTGATGATCACATAGTCGGCCCGGGAGCGTTTCTCCGCATCCGGCATCTGTTTGTCGCGGATCTGGCGGAATTGCTCGGGCGTCATGGTGCCGCGCTCCATCACCCTTGCCTCCTGCACCTCCGCCGGGGCCGAGACCGTGACGGTGGCGTCCATCCGCGCCGCGCCGCCCCCCTCGAACAGCAGCGGGATGTCGAAGACGAGAATATCTGCGGTCGCCTCGGCACGGAACCGCTCGCGATCCTCGGCAACCAGCGGGTGCACGATCCGCTCGATCCGCGGCAGCGCGCCCGGATCGGCGCTGATGATCCGTTTCAGCACCGCGCGGCTGACCGCGCCGTCGACAATCGCCTCGGGGAATTCGGCCCGCATCGGGCAAACCGCGGCGCCGCCGCTGGCATAAAGGCGATGAACGGCGGCATCGGCATCCCAGACGGCGCAGCCCTGTTCGGCGAACAGTTTCGCCGTGGTGCTCTTGCCCATGCCGATAGATCCGGTCAGACCCAGCGCAAATGTCATGCCAGGACCGCCGCCCGGGTAGCGTCATCGATCTCAGGCCGGATGCCGAACCAGCGTTCGAACCCCGGCACCGCCTGGTAGATCAGCATCCCCAGCCCGTCCACCGCAGTTGCGCCGGCCTCTTCCGCCACCTGAAGAAGTCTTGTTTTCAGAGGGTTATAAACAAGATCCGTGACAACGGTCTGCGGTCCGATCCCATCGAGGGGCACCCGCAGCTCGGGCTTGCCGATCATGCCCAGCGAGGTTGTGTTCACCACCAGCGCGGCGTCCTCGATGATATTTCCGGCCTGCACCCAGTCGACGACGCAGATGCGTTGGCCAAAGTCCTGTTTCAGCTTGTCCGCGCGCACCCTGGTGCGGTTGGTCAGGAAAATCTCTGGCACGCCGGCATCAAGCAGCGCGCAGATCACCGCCCGCGCCGCGCCGCCGGCACCAAGCACCGCCGCCGGGCCGCTGGCGGGATCCCAGCCGGGCGCGCCCCGGCGCAGGTTCTCCATGAAACCGTAGCCGTCGGTATTGTCGGCGTGGATCTTGCCGTCGGGGCGGAATATGAGCGTATTCGCCGCGCCGATCAGCGTTGCACGGTCGGTGACCTGATCGGCAATGGTCAGCACCTTTTCCTTGTGCGGAATGGTGACGTTGGCGCCGACAAAGCCCATTTTCGGCAGCGTTCGCAACACCTGTTCGAGATCCTCGGCGCGCACCTCCATCGGGATGTAGTGGCCGTTGATCCCGTAGGTTCTGAGCCAGTGCCGGTGCAGGCGCGGCGATTTGGAATGTGCGATCGGGGTGCCGATCACCCCCGCCAGCGGAATCCGCATGTCTGTCATGAGTCTATCGCCCCCCGAAGCATCAGGAAATTGAGCAATTCCAACAATGGCATACCCAAAACGGTAAAGTAATCCCCGTCAATGGCGGTGAAAAGGCGCACGCCCTCTTCCTCGAGCTTGTAGGCGCCGACGGCGTCGCGGATGCTGTCCCAGTTGCGGGCGACGTATGCCTGAAGATAGGCATCGCTCGCCGCGCGCATCGTCAGCCGCACCTGGCCCACATGGCGCCATTCCGGCCGCCCGTCGCGGCAGATCACCGCGGCCGAGAGCAGCCGGTGCCGTTTGCCGCGCATCTGGCGCAGCTGATCCAGCGCCGCCTCGGGCGTCTCGGGCTTAGACAAAAGCGCGCCGTCGAATTCAAGAACCTGATCGCAACCGATCACCAGCGCGCCGGGGGTCTTTTCGCTGATCTTGCGGGCCTTCAGTTCGGCCAGCGCATCGGCGATGTCGCGGGGCGGGGCCCCCTCGGCGAGAAGGGCCTGCTTGACCGCCGCCTCGTCGACGCGGGGGCGCATGATTTCGACCTCGAGCCCGGCATTCCGCAGCAGCGTGGCGCGGATTTGCGAGCCTGAGGCAAGGACGATTGGGACAGACATGTGGAAAACTCCGGTATGGCTGCGCGGATGGATCTGTAGGGTTTCTAGGGAATCCGGCCGGACACGCAAGCCGCCAACAGAACGGCCGGATCTGACCGAAAGCGCGCAAGAGATCTCCCGCCGGGATAAGGATAACTGGGGAAACCGGGACAAGGTGGGTTTCCCGCATTTTCTCCCGAAGTTATCCCCAGGCATTAAGAACCTGGTAATTTCATAACCATTTGTTTTATTTGTGAAATTTTATGTTTTCTTCTCTTTCTGGGAATTTTCGAAAAATCTGTCCCCACGTGGGATAAGTGCCGGGACAAGACAGTAATCCACCGTTTTGAGGCCTCCTACATAATCATCATCCTTTTTTCTTTTCTTTCTTATTATTAGGAAGTGAGAAACAGAGCTGAGAGAATGATGTCCGACCTCCTGATCACAGTTTACCCCTGGACCAAGTCCATCCATATCATGGCGGTCCTGTCCTGGATGGCCGGGCTGTTCTATCTGCCGCGTCTGTTCGTTTATCACGTCGAGCGGGTGGAGGACGTCCCGGATGCGGCCGGGATCTTCATGGTGATGGAGGAAAAGCTTTATCGCTACATCATGCATCCGGCGATGATCGCCACCTGGGTGATGGGGCTGATACTGGTGGCGACGCCGGGGATCGTCGACTGGTCCTGGATCTGGCCCTGGACCAAGGCGGTATCGGTGATCGCGATGACCTGGTTCCATTTCTGGCTGAATGCGCGGCGCAAGGATTTTGCGGCCGGGCGCAACCGGCTGACCGGGCGCCGGTTCCGCATGATGAACGAGGTTCCGACGCTGCTGATGATCGTGATCGTGATTTCGGTCGTGGTGAAATTCTGATCGGTATTTGACTCGGTCAGGCGCCTTGACTATGTAATCCGTCAACGCGCCCGTCCGGGCGATGTGCCTTCCTGTTTCTATGAAAAGTGCCCCTCATCCGTTTGGGGGCCAAGGGCCGTATCATCATGACAACCGAATCCCTTACCCTTTCCGATCTCAAGGCGAAAAGCCCCAAGGACCTGCTGGCCATGGCCGAGGAGCTGGAGATCGAGAACGCCTCGACCATGCGCAAGGGCGAGATGATGTTCCAGATTCTGCGCGAACGCGCGGATGAAGGCTGGGAAATCTTCGGAGACGGGGTGTTGGAGGTGCTGCAGGACGGTTTCGGGTTCCTGCGCTCGCCCGAGGCGAACTATCTGCCGGGCCCTGACGACATCTATGTCTCGCCCGAGATGATCCGGCAGTACAGCCTGCGCACCGGCGATACCGTGGACGGGCAGATGAAGGCGCCGCTGGACAACGAGCGGTATTTCGCCCTGACCAATGTCACCACGATCAACTTCGAGGATCCGGAAAAGGCGCGGCACAAGATCGCGTTCGACAATCTCACGCCGCTCTATCCCGATGAGCGGCTGAAGATGGAGGTCGAGGATCCCACGATCAAGGACCGGACCGCACGGATCATCGACCTGGTTGCGCCTATCGGGAAAGGCCAGCGGTCGCTGATCGTGGCGCCGCCCAGGACCGGTAAGACCGTGATCCTGCAGAACATCGCCAACTCGATCGAAAAGAACCACCCGGAATGCTATCTGATTGTGCTGCTGATCGACGAGCGGCCCGAAGAGGTGACCGACATGCAGCGATCGGTGAAGGGGGAGGTCGTCTCCTCGACCTTCGACGAACCGGCGACGCGGCACGTGGCGGTGTCGGAGATGGTGATTGAAAAGGCCAAGCGCCTGGTCGAGCATAAACGAGATGTTGTGATCCTTCTCGACTCAATCACAAGACTTGGTAGGGCCTTTAACACTGTTGTGCCGTCCTCGGGCAAGGTTCTGACCGGCGGTGTGGATGCAAACGCGCTGCAACGGCCGAAGCGGTTCTTTGGTGCCGCGCGGAATATCGAAGAGGGCGGCAGCCTGACCATCATCGCCACGGCGCTGATCGACACCGGCAGCCGGATGGACGAGGTGATCTTTGAAGAGTTCAAGGGCACCGGCAACTCGGAACTCGTGCTCGATCGCAAGATCGCCGACAAACGCGTGTTCCCGGCCATCGACATCCTGAAATCCGGTACACGGAAAGAGGATCTGTTGATCGACAAGGGCGACCTGCAGAAAACCTTTGTGCTGCGCCGCATCCTGAACCCGATGGGCACCACGGATGCCGTCGAATTCCTGCTGTCGAAACTCAAGCAGACCAAGACCAACGCAGAGTTTTTCGACTCCATGAACACCTGAGCGCGGATTTTCCGCGCGGAGACGCGCCATGGACACGATTTTCGCTTTGGCAACCGCACGCGGCAAGGCCGGTGTGGCGGTGATCCGCATTTCCGGCCCGCAGGCCCATATGGCCGCGGCGCGGCTGGGGGGTGGGGATCTGCCTGCGCGCGGAATGGTGCTGCGCGTCTTGCGGGACGAGAGGGGCGCGGCGCTGGATGAGGGGTTGATCCTGACGTTTTCGGCGCCGGCGAGTTTCACCGGAGAGGATGTAGCCGAGCTTCAGGTGCATGGTAGCATCGCCGGCGTTGCCGGAGTGCTGTCCGCACTGGGCCGCGTCGAAGGGTTGCGGCAGGCGGAACCGGGGGAATTCACCCGTCGGGCGCTGGAAAACGGCAAATTGGACCTGGCGCAGGTGGAGGGGTTGGCCGATCTGATCGACGCCGAGACGGAGGCGCAGCGCAAACAGGCGCATGCGCTGCTGGAAGGCGCGCTGGGACGGCTGGCGGAGACCTGGCGCCGCGACCTGATCCGCGCCGCGGCGCTGATCGAGGCGGTGATTGATTTCGCGGATGAGGAGGTTCCGACGGACGTCACGCCGGAGGTGCGGGCGCTGCTCGACACGGTGGCGCGGGATCTTGAAGCGCAGACTGCCGGTGTGAAGATGGCGGAACGGATCCGGGAGGGGTTCGAGGTGGCAATCGTCGGTGCCCCGAACGTGGGAAAATCCACCCTTCTCAATGCGTTGGCCGGGCGTGAGGCGGCGATCACCTCGGACTACGCCGGAACGACGCGGGATGTGATCGAGGTGCGGATGGACCTTGCCGGGCTGCCGGTAACGCTGCTTGATACCGCCGGGTTGCGGGATACGGAGGACGCGGTCGAAGGGATGGGGATCGCGCTGGCGCGGAAACGGGCCGAGGCGGCCGACCTTCGGGTGTTTCTGGCCGAAGCGGGGGAAGAGCTCGAGGTAGAGTTTCGTCCTGGTGATATCCGGGCCCGCCCCAAGGCCGATCAGCAGAGCGATCCGACTGGCGCGGTGTCGGGCCTGACGGGAAAAGGTCTGGATTGGCTGACCGATGAGATTGGAAGAATCCTTTCGGACCGCTCGGCCAGCGCAGGGTTGGCGACGCGGGACCGGCACCGCGCGGCGATGGAGCGGGCGCTGGCGTCGATCCGCGTGGCGCGGAACATTCTGGAGTCCGGGCCCGATATGTATGATATCGCGGCGGATGAACTGAGAAATGCGATTCGGGCCCTTGAATCGCTTGTGGGGCGGATCGATGTGGAAAATCTGCTGGACGAGATCTTTGCCAGTTTTTGCCTGGGTAAATGAGGAGTGTTTCACGTGAAACATTCGGACGTCGATGTCGTGGTGGTCGGTGGTGGCCACGCCGGAGCGGAAGCGGCCCACGCCGCGGCCCGGATGGGCGCATCCGTGGCCTTGGTAACCCTGACCCGGGACGGGATCGGGGTGATGTCCTGTAACCCGGCGATCGGGGGCCTGGGAAAAGGCCATCTGGTGCGCGAAATCGACGCGCTGGATGGGGTGATGGGCCGTGTCGCGGACAAGGCCGGGATCCAGTTTCGCCTGTTGAACCGGAGAAAAGGCCCGGCCGTGCAGGGGCCGCGCGCCCAGGCGGATCGCGCGATCTACCGCGCATCCATGCTGGCCGAGACAGAGGCGCAGCCGAACCTCATGATTGTAGAGGGGGAGGTCACCGACTTCCTGATGTCCGGCGATCGGGTCGCGGGCGTTGCCCTGGCCGACGGATCCGGGATTCGGGCCCAGGCGGTGATCCTGACATCCGGAACCTTTCTGCGCGGCGTCATTCACATCGGCGATGTTCAGCGGCCGGGCGGGCGCATGGGCGACAAGCCATCGGTCAAACTGGCGGAACGGATCGAGTCGTTCGGCCTGCCGCTGGGGCGGCTGAAAACCGGGACGCCGCCGCGTCTGGATGGACGCTCAATCGCCTGGGACGGCCTGGAAATGCAGCCGGGGGATGAGGATCCGGTCCTGTTTTCGTTTCTCTCCACACAAGTGCAGGCCCGGCAGATCGCCTGCGGAATTACCCACACCAATCCGCGCACCCACGAAATCATCGAACGGAACCTCTCGCGGTCGGCCATGTACGGCGGGCATATTGACGGGGTCGGCCCGCGCTATTGCCCGTCGATCGAGGACAAGATCGTGCGGTTCGGAGAGAAGGAGTCGCATCAGATCTTTCTCGAACCCGAGGGTCTGAACGACCACACGGTCTATCCGAATGGAATTTCCACATCTCTGCCGCTGGATGTGCAAGAGGCCTATGTGCAGTCCATCGCCGGGCTGGAGCGGGCGGTCATCCTGCAACCCGGTTACGCCATTGAATACGACTATGTCGATCCGCGGGCGCTGACCGGGCAACTGGCGGTCCGGGACATTCCGGGTCTTTATCTTGCCGGGCAAATCAATGGCACCACCGGCTATGAAGAGGCCGCGGCGCAGGGTCTTGTCGCCGGGTTGAACGCGACACTGGCGGTTCAGGGGCGCGCGCCGGTGACCTTCCATCGCTCCGAGAGCTATATCGGCGTCATGGTCGACGATCTGACGACCCGTGGTGTGACCGAGCCCTATCGCATGTTCACATCCAGGGCGGAATTCCGGCTGTCTCTGCGGGCGGACAACGCGGATCAGCGGCTGACTCCCCTCGGCCTTGACCTCGGCTGCGTATCGGAGCGGCGGGCGGGGGTTTTCCGGGACAAGATGGAGCGTTTGGATGCAGCGCGGGCGCAGCTGACCAGGCGGAATTACACGCCGAAACAGGTGGCTGCGGCCGGAATCCGCGTAAATCAGGACGGAACGCGCCGGACGGGGATGGCTGTTCTGGCCTTTCCGGATGTGGGATTTGCCGATCTGCTTGGACTGGACCCGGATCTGAGCGCGGTGGATGCGGACATACGGACGCAGCTTGAGCGCGAGGCGCTCTACGTCAACTATATTGCCCGGCAGGAAAAGGACATCGAAGCCCTGCGCCGGGATGAAATGCGGGTCATTCCGGTCGATTTCGATTTCAAGGCGATCGAAGGGCTGTCCAACGAGCTGAAGTCAAAACTTTCCAAGTCCCGTCCGGAAAATCTGGCCCAGGCGGCTCGGGTGGATGGGATGACGCCGGCCGCGCTGGCGCTGCTTCTGGCGCGGTTGCGGCGCGATCCTCAGGTGCGCCGGGCGTGACGGGGCGCGGCGCCCTTCCTGCCGGCCTGGATGTTTCACGTGAAACAATGGGACGACTTGAGCGGTTTGCGGACCTGCTGGAGAAATGGAATCCGCGGATCAACCTTGTCTCCCGCAACAGCCTGGGCGACCTTTGGACCCGGCACATTGTTGATTCTGTTCAGGTCTTCCATTGCGCCGCTCCCGTCGGTCATTGGGTGGATCTGGGCAGCGGCGGCGGGTTTCCGGGGCTTGTGGTCGCCATTCTGGCGCATGAGGCCGCCCCGGGACTGCGGGTGACGCTGATCGAAAGCGATCAGCGAAAATCGACCTTTCTACGGACAGCCGCGCGGGAAACCGGGGTGACATGCGAGGTTCTGACGCAAAGAATCGAAGCGGTTGCGCCGCAGGGGGCCGACATCCTGTCGGCCAGGGCGCTGGCCGATCTCGATACCCTGCTGGAATTCTCCGCACGGCATCTCAAACCGGATGGGGTCGCGTTGTTTCCCAAAGGCGTCACATGGGAAAAAGAATGCGCCGCCGCCCGCGAAAGATGGAATTTCCAGGCACAGCCGATTACCAGTAAAACCGACCCCGATGCAGTGATCCTGAAAATCGAAGGAGTGTCGCGTGCCTGACCTGTCCCGCCCGCGAGGGCCGAGAATCATCGCCGTCGCCAACCAAAAGGGCGGCGTGGGCAAGACAACCACCGCGATCAACCTTGCCGCGGCGCTGGTCGAGTGTGGCAAGCGGGTTCTCGTCGTGGATATAGACCCGCAGGGCAATGCCTCGACCGGGCTCGGCATCGAACCGTCGGAACGGGACATGACCACCTATGAGCTGTTGGTCGAGGATGTGCCGCTCGACGAGGTAATTCAGCCCACAACCATTGACGGGCTGTTGATCGTCCCGGCCACCGTCGATCTGAGCTCGGCGGATATCGAGCTGATGACCAACGAAAAACGCAGCTTTCTGTTGCATGACGCACTGCGGCAGCCGGCCATGGACGGCTTTTCTCTGGACTATGTGCTGATCGATTGCCCGCCTTCGCTGAACCTGCTCACCGTCAATGCGATGATCGCGGCGCATTCCGTCCTGGTCCCGCTGCAAAGCGAGTTTTTCGCGCTCGAGGGGCTTTCACAGCTCATGTTGACGATCCGGGAGGTGCGCCAGACGGCCAACCCGGGCCTGCGGATCGAGGGGGTGATCCTCACCATGTATGATCGCCGCAACAATCTGTCTCAACAGGTCGAAAAGGATGCGCGGGATTATCTGGGCGATCTTGTGTTCAAGACGGTGATCCCCCGAAATGTCCGGGTGAGCGAGGCGCCCTCTTACGCGATGCCGGTGCTGAGTTACGACACGGCATCGCAGGGGGCGGTCGCCTATCGCGCGTTGGCGCGCGAACTGATTGGAAAACATGAGAAAATCGCCGCCTGAGCGGTGCGGAGGGGAGCAGGATGTCAGAAAAGAAAAACAAACCCCGTGGGCTGGGCCGCGGATTGTCCGCATTGATGGCGGATGTCTCGGTGGAGCCGGCCGCCTCGGGGGCGCAGGCCCGGACCCGCGCCGACGGTCAGGTGCCGATCGAACAGCTCAAGCCCAACCCGAACCAGCCGCGGCGCAGCTTTGACCAAAAGAATCTCGACGATCTCGCCGCCTCGGTCCGTGAAAAGGGCATTCTGCAGCCACTGATTGTTCGCCCGGCCAAGGGTGGCGGGTATGAGATCGTGGCGGGCGAGCGGCGCTGGCGCGCGGCGCAGCAGGCCCAGCTTCACCAGGTTCCGGTCCTGATCCGCGATCTGGACGATACCGAGGTGCTGGAAATTGCGATCATCGAGAATATCCAGCGCGCCGATCTGAACGCGGTGGAGGAGGCGGCCGGCTATCGTCAGTTGATGGACCGCTTTGGCCACACCCAGGAAAAGCTCGCCGAGGCCCTGGGCAAGAGCCGAAGCCATATCGCCAACCTTCTGCGGCTTCTGACGCTCCCCGAGGATGTGCAATCTCTGGTCAAGAACGGTGATCTGTCCGCGGGGCACGCCCGCGCGCTGATCACGTCCGAGACGCCGTCCGATTTGGCCAGGGCGGTGGTCCGCGACGGGCTGTCGGTGCGCGCAACCGAGGCCCTGGTAAAGAAACAGCAGCAGGGCGCGCCTGAAACGGCTAGGGCGCCGCAGCGCAAGACACCGGAAAAGGACGCCGATACCAAGGCGTTGGAGGGGGATCTGTCGGCCATGCTGGGAATGAGCGTGCATATCGACCATGAACCCGGCGGCGAGGCGGGGCGGGTCTCGATCCGGTACACTACGCTGGACCAGCTCGACGATCTTTGCGCGCGACTCAGCCGTTAGGCCGCGTCCAGATGAAGGTCAGGACGGCGCTCAGGACAATGGCCTGAATAGCCAGAACCGTTCCGCCGACCCCCAGCAGCAGCGACAGGCAGAAGACGGCGGCGATCGACAGGGTCGCCAACCGTTTCGCCCGCGGCCGGATTGCGCCAGAGCGGGCCCAATCCTCGACCACCGGGCCGAACTGGGGATGGCTGACAATCCAGTTGTGCAGCCGGGGCGATGAGCGGGCAAAAAGGACGGTGGCCAGCAATAAAAAGGGCACCGTGGGCAGCAGCGGCAGGAACGCCCCGATCACCGCAAGGCCGACACAAACCAGCCCCAGACCTGCCCAGAGAAAGCGCACGGGCTAATCCACCAGCAGGTCGCGCAGAATTGCGTTCAGGACCGGGCGTCCGGCATCGGTCGCCATCACCCGTCTGTCCGAGATCCGGATCATGCCCAGCTCCAGCAGGCGGTCGATCCGGGGTTGCGGCAATGGCCACCCGGAAAGGTGCGCATAACGCTCAATATCTAGTCCCTCTCGCAGTCTCATCCCCATCATCAGGTATTCAGAACCCTGATCCTGAGGGGAGAGAGGCATTCTGACACATTCTCCCGTTCCCCGGGACACCGCCTGCAGCCAGGCGGCGGGGGCCCGGATGGACTCGGTGGCATATCGAACCGCGCCTTGGGTGATCCGCCCATGCGCTCCGGGCCCGATACCGGCATAATCCCCATAGCGCCAATAGATCAGATTATGCCGCGATTCCGCGCCCGGTGCCGCATGATTCGAGACCTCATAGGCGGGCAGGCCGTATTTCGCGCAGAGTTCCTGTGTGACAAGATACATATCCGCGGACAGATCGTCATCCGGCAGCCCCCGCAACCGGCCGGCGTTGTAGCGATCGCCAAAGGCCGTGCCCTGTTCGATAGTGAGCTGGTAGAGAGACAGGTGATCCAGCGCCATCTCCAGCGCTTCGGTCAGCTCCGTCCGCCATGCATCCATCGTCTGGTCCTGGCGGGCATAGATCAGGTCGAAACTGACGCGGTCAAAACAGCTGCGGGCGACATCCAGGGCCGCGCGTGCCTCGGCCACCGTATGAATCCGCCCCAGACGCCGCAAATCGGCATCGTTCAGCGCCTGAATCCCCATCGACACCCGGTTGACCCCGGCATCGCGATACCCGGCAAAGCGGCCCACCTCGACCGACCCGGGGTTGGCTTCAAGCGTGATCTCGATGTCGTTGGAAAACGGCCAGTGGGCGCGGGCGGCATCGATCACCGCCGCCACCGTCTCGGGCGCCATCAGGCTGGGGGTGCCGCCGCCGAAAAAAATCGAGGTGAGAACCCGCCCCGGCGTCTCTTCGGCGACGCGCGCGATCTCGCTCAGATAGGCTCTAACCCAGGCGGATTGGTCTATTTCACGTGAAACATGGCTGTTGAAGTCGCAATAGGGGCACTTGGCCTGGCAGAACGGCCAATGCACATAGAGGCCAAAGCCCCCGTTGCGCCAATCCTCATCCAAAACAGCCGGCAACGAATTTCTCGACCGCGCGGGCGCGGTGGCTGATCCGGTTCTTTTCCCAGCGGTCCATTTCGCCAAAGGTGATGTCATATCCCTCGGGAACAAAGATCGGGTCATAGCCATGGCCCTGTTCCCCACGCATCGGCCAGACCACCTGACCGGGCATCACCCCCTCGAACACCTCGTCATGGCCGTCGGGCCAGGCCAGCACCAGTGTGCAGCGGAACTGCGCGCGGCGCGGATGCGGGGCCTGCCGCGCCGCCAGCTCCTCATGGGTGCGGGTCATCGCCATGACGAAATCGCGCCCCTTCGGGGTTTCGGCCCAGTCCGCGGTATAGACCCCCGGCGCGCCGTCCAGCGCGTCGATGGTGATCCCCGAATCGTCAGACAACGCCGGCAGGCCGGTGGCCCGGGCCGCCGAGTGCGCCTTGATCCGCGCATTGCCGACAAAGGTGTCCTCGGTCTCTTCCGGCTCGGGCAGGTTCATTTCACCGGCGCCCACAACCGCCACGCCAAAGGGCTGGAGAAGCGCGCGCATCTCCTCCAGCTTGCCGTTGTTGTGGGTGGCGATCAGCAGCCGGTCGCCGGTGAACTTCCTTGTCATGCGCAGGCGGCCTTCTGGGCTGCGACCAGCTCATTCACGCCCTTTTCGGCCAGATCCATCAGATGGTTCATCTGATCGCGGCTGAAGGTCGACCCCTCGGCCGACATCTGAACCTCGATCAGCCGGCCAGAGCCGGTCAGGATGAAATTGCCGTCGACGCCCGCCTCGGAGTCCTCGGGGTAATCCAGATCCAGCACCGGCTGGCCCGCATAGATACCGCAGCTCACCGCCGCGACCGGGTCGATCAGCGGATCGGAGAGGACATCGCCCACCTTCATCAGCTTGTTCACGGCCAGCCGCAGCGCCACCCAACCGCCGGTGATCGAGGCGCAGCGGGTGCCGCCATCGGCCTGGATCACGTCGCAATCGACGGTGATCTGCCGCTCGCCCAGCGCGACGCGGTCGACGCCGGCGCGCAGGGACCGGCCGATCAGCCGCTGGATCTCTACCGTGCGCCCGCCCTGTTTGCCGGCTGCGGCTTCACGCCGCATGCGGGTGTTGGTGGCGCGCGGCAGCATGCCGTACTCGGCGGTGACCCAGCCCAGGCCCGAGCCCTTGATAAATGGAGGCACGCGATCCTCGATGGTGGCGGTACACAGCACATGGGTGTCGCCCATGCGGATCATGCAGGAGCCTTCGGCATGTTTCGTGACGCCCGTCTCGATTGAAACCGGCCGCAGTTCACTTAAATCTCTTCCAGAGGGTCGCATGGGAATTCCTTTTTTAATCGGCGCCGGGATACCGCCGGGCCCGGCAGGGATGCAACCCCGATTGACCTTCGGCATATGTGGTCTTTAATGGCGCACCGCCAAGGGTGACGCGTATGAATGAAGCGAAAAACATTCTGGACGAGCTGAACGAGCGTTCCCGCGAGGTGTTTCGCCTGGTGGTGGAGTCGTATCTGGACAGCGGCGATCCGGTCGGCAGCCGCACGCTGACCCGGTCCCTGAGCGAAAAGGTCAGCGCCGCGACGATCCGAAACGTGATGCAGGATCTCGAATACCTGGGCCTGCTGAACAGCCCGCATGTGAGCGCGGGGCGCGTGCCGACGCAGATGGGGCTGCGGATGTTCGTCGACGGCTTTCTAGAGGTGACCGATCCGACCGAGGCCGACCGCGAAAAGATCGAGGCCACCCTGACCGGAAGCAACACGGCGGATGTGGGTGGCATGCTCGATCGCGTGGGCGCGGCGCTGTCCGGGGTGACGCGGGGCGCATCGCTGGTGCTGGCGCCCAAGCAGGAGGCCGAGATCCGGCACATCGAATTCGTCTCGCTGGCGCATGACCGTGCGCTTGTCGTGCTGGTCTTTGCCGGCGGCCATGTCGAGAACCGGTTGTTCACGCCGCCGCCGGGGCAAACCCCCAGCTCGATGCGCGAGGCGGCCAATTTCCTCAATACCCTGATCGAGGGCCGAACGCTGAGCGATGCGCGCGCGGTGATCCGCAAAGAGATCGCGGCCCGGCGCCAGCAGATCGACAGCCTCGCGCGCGACATGGTCGAGAGCGGCCTGGCCGTCTGGGACGACGGCGAGGGTGATTCGGCCCGTCTGATCGTGCGCGGCCGCTCGAATCTGCTGGCCGAGGAGGGCTATGGAGAAGAGCTGGACCGCATTCGCAGCCTGTTCGACGACCTCGAGCGCAAGCGCGACATCGAACAGTTCCTCGACCTGGCCGAAGAGGGCGAAGGGGTGCGCATTTTTATCGGCTCCGAGAACAAACTTTTCTCACTTTCGGGTTCCTCTTTGGTGGTGTCTCCCTATATGAACGCGGACCGAAAGATCATTGGCGCGGTGGGCGTGATCGGCCCGACGCGCCTGAATTACGGACGTATCGTGCCGATCGTTGATTACACGGCACAACTGGTCGGCAAGCTGATTTCCGACCGGAGTTAGAGGTGGAACATGGCAGAGCCCAGGAACGACGACTTTCTTGACGATATCGAAGCGGCAGAGGCCGAAGAGCTTTCCGAAGAGATGGCCGAGATCGACGCCGACGCGGCCGAGATCGACGCGCTGCGGGCCGAGCGCGACGCGTTCAAGGACAAATTCATGCGTGCGCTGGCCGATGCGGAAAACTCCCGCAAGCGCGCCGACAAACAGCGCCGCGAGGCCGAGCAATACGGCGGGTCCAAATTCGCCCGCGACATGCTGCCGGTCTACGACAACCTCAAGCGCGCACTCGAGGCCGCCACGGACGAGCAAAAGGCCAGCGCCAGCGCGCTGATCGAGGGGGTCGAGCTGACCATGCGCGAGCTGGTGAATGTCTTTGGCAAGCACGGGATCGAGCCGGTCTCGCCGCAGGTCGGCGACAGGTTCGACCCGCAGTTGCACCAGGCGATGTTCGAGGCGCCGGTTCCCGGCACCAAGGCGGGCGACATCATCCAGGTCGCCGCCGAGGGGTTCCTGCTGCATGACCGCCTGCTGCGCCCGGCGCAGGTTGGGGTTTCCTCGACCCCCGCATCCTGATCTTTGCGGGGATGGGGCCGCGCCCCCCGGGTTTGAACTCTCAGCGCGAAGAGTTGAAAAAAGAAGACGGGGCGGTCAGGTCTTGGCCGCCTCTTTCAGTTGGTAAAGAAAGTCCAGCGCGGCCCGCGGCGTGAGGTCGTCGGGATGGATTTCGCCCAGCATCTCCACCACCGGCGAGGGGGCCTGGGCGGCCGGCGGCGGCGGGGCCGGGGTGGCGGCGAAGAGCGGCAGATCGTCGATCAGCGCCTTTTGCCGTGCGCCGCCCTCGCGCTCGCCCTTCTCCAGCGCATCGAGCACCACGCGCGCCCGCGCCACGACCGAGGCGGGCAGCCCGGCAAGCTGCGCCACCTGCACGCCATAGGAGCGGTCGGCGGCGCCCTTGCGCACCTCGTGCAGAAAGATCACCTCGCCCTCCCATTCGCGCACGGCGACGGTGGCGTTCTCCACATGGCTGAGTTTGCCGGCCAGGGCGGTCAGTTCGTGGTAATGGGTGGCAAAGAGCGCGCGGGCGCGGTTGGTGTCGTGCAGATGTTCCAGTGTCGCCCAGGCAATGGACAGCCCGTCATAGGTGGCGGTGCCGCGGCCGATCTCGTCCAGGATCACCAGAGCGCGGTCGTCGGCCTGATTGAGGATCGCGGCGGTCTCGACCATTTCCACCATGAAGGTGGAGCGGCCCCGCGCCAGATCGTCCGAGGCGCCGACGCGGCTGAAGATCTGGCTGACAAGGCCGATGTGGGCGCTGTCCGCCGGAACATAGCTGCCGATCTGCGCCAGCAGCGCGATCAGCGCGTTCTGGCGCAAAAAGGTGGATTTACCGGCCATGTTCGGCCCGGTCAGCAGCCAGATCGCCGCGCCGTCCCCGGCCGTCAGGTCGCAGTCATTGGCGACAAAGGGCGCGCCGCCCTGTTGCCGCAGCGCCTGTTCCACCACCGGGTGACGCCCGCCCGAGACCGCAAGGGCGCGGCTGTCGTCGACCCGGGGGCGGCACCAGCGCTCGGCCCGCGCGAGATCGGCCAGCGCGGCGGCGAGGTCCAGCTCGGCCAGTCCGCGCGCAGCCGCGTTGAGACGGGGGGCCTGATCCAGAATCGTCTCTGAAAGCCCTTGATAGAGCCGCTTTTCGATCTCCAGCGCGTGATTGCCGGCATTCAGGATGCGGGTTTCGATCTCGCTCAGCTCGACAGTGGTAAAGCGGACCTGATTGGCAGTGGTCTGGCGGTGGATATAGGTTTCGGACAGGGGCGCCGACAGCATCTTGCCGGCATGGGTGGCGGTGGTTTCGATGAAATAGCCCAGCACGTTGTTGTGCTTGATCTTCAACGAGGAAATGCCGGTGTGCTCGGCATATTTCCTCTGAAACGCCGCGATGACCGAACGCCCCTCGTCGCGCAGGGTGCGGGCCTCGTCCAGCTCGGCCTCGTAGCCTGGCGCGATGAACCCGCCGTCGCGCGCCAGCAGCGGCGGATCGGCGACCAGCGCCGCCTCGAGCAGGGCGATCAGATCGTCGAATCCGGTCAGATTTTCCACCGCTCCGGCCAGGTGCAGCGGCAGCGCCGGATCGGCGCAGCGACCGGCCAGCGCGGCGGCCTGGACCAGTGCGCTGCGGATCGCGGCCAGATCGCGCGGGCCGCCCCGCTCCAGCGCCAAACGGGATAGCGCGCGGTCCATATCCGGGGTCTTTCGCAAAATGTCGCGCAGATCGGCGGAAAACGCTCCGTTTTCCACGCAATAGCCGAGCGCCTCTTGCCGCGCCTGGATCACATCAAGCGCCCGCGACGGACTGGACAGCCGCTGCTCCAGCAGCCGCGCGCCGCCCGGGGTGACGGTCCGGTCCATCACAGCCAGCAGCGACCCCGCCTTGCCGCCCGACAGCGCCCGGGTCAGCTCCAGATTGCGCCGGGTGGCGGCGTCAATCTGCACGATCCGATCCTGCGCCTCGCGCTGCGGCGTTTGCAGCAACGGCAGCTTGCCCTTTTGGGTGATGTCCAGATAATCGATCAGCGCGCCCATCGCCGAGACCTCGACGCGGGTGAAACTGCCGAAAGCATCCAGCGCGGAAACGCCGAACAAGTCCAGAATGCGCCTTTCGGCCGAGGTGCTGTCGAAACTGGCGCGCGCGAGCGGCGTCAGCGCGATGCCCAGATCAGACACTAACGCGTGCTTTTCTGTCTCGATCGCTTCGGGCACAATCAGCTCGGCGGGGGCCAGGCGCGCCAATTCGGGCGACAGCCGCACCGGCGCTATCTGCATCACGTGAAAGGCACCGGTGGAGATGTCGGCCCAGGCCAGCGCCGCCTGATCGCGGATCTCGGCATAGGCGGCAAGGAAATTGTGCCGCCGCGCCTCCAGGAGCGAGTCCTCGGTCAGCGTGCCGGGGGTGATCAGACGCACCACGTCGCGCCGAACCACCGATTTAGAACCGCGTTTCTTGGCCTCGGCCGGGCTCTCCATCTGTTCGCAAACGGCGACGCGGAACCCCTTGCGGATCAGCGTCAGCAGATAGCTTTCGGCCGCGTGCACCGGCACGCCGCACATCGGAATATCCTCGCCCGCGTGCTTGCCGCGCTTGGTCAGGGCAATGTCCAGCGCCTCGGAGGCGGCAACCGCATCATCAAAGAACATCTCGTAGAAATCGCCCATGCGATAGAACAGCAGCGCATCGGCGTGCCGCGCCTTGATCTCGAGATATTGCGCCATCATCGGCGTGACGGTGGACAAGCTGCTCTCCCTCGGTGGTATCTGCGGTGGTTTCCGCGTTGCGGACCGGCGCGACCTTACAAATGCGGCGATCCGCGCGAAAGGCGAAAACGCATTGCCGTTGAGGTGCCCGGGCCCCTAGGCTATGAGGTCGGCGCCGACCGGAGGAGACAGCGACCCATGGGCAAGACCAAGATCACCGACGAAGAGGCGCTCGCCTTTCATCTCGAACCCACACCGGGGAAGTTCGAGATCACCGCGACCGTGCCGATGACGACCCAGCGGGATCTGTCCCTGGCCTATTCCCCCGGCGTTGCGGTCCCCTGCGAGGCGATCGCCGCAAACCCCGAAACCGCCTATGATTACACCAACAAGGGTAACCTTGTCGCGGTGATCTCCAACGGCACCGCGGTGCTGGGGCTGGGCAACCTCGGCGCGCTGGCCTCGAAACCGGTGATGGAGGGCAAGGCGGTTCTGTTCAAACGGTTCGCCGATGTGAACGCCATCGATATCGAACTGGATACCGAGGACCCCGACGAGATCATTCAGGCGGTCAAGCTGATGGGGCCGACATTCGGCGGCATCAACCTTGAGGACATCAAGGCGCCCGAGTGTTTCATCGTCGAACAGCGTCTGAAGGAAGAGATGGACATCCCCGTCTTTCACGACGACCAGCACGGCACTGCGGTGATCTGCGCCGCCGGGCTGATCAACGCGCTGCATCTGTCGGGCAAGAAGATCGAGGATGTGAAG
This sequence comes from Antarcticimicrobium luteum, assembly GCF_004358185.1. GTDB lineage: Bacteria > Pseudomonadota > Alphaproteobacteria > Rhodobacterales > Rhodobacteraceae > Antarcticimicrobium > Antarcticimicrobium luteum. Next base: position 51,027 of record NZ_SMUV01000070.1, on the reverse strand, counting down.
ATCGTCCTCAACGGCGCCGGCGCGGCCGGGATCGCCTGTATCGAATTGCTGAAACGCATGGGCGCGCGGCATGACAACTGCATCGTCTGCGATACCAAGGGCGTGATCTTTCAGGGTCGCACCGAGGGGATGAACCAGTGGAAATCGGCCCATGCGGTAAAGACCGGGCTGCGCAGTCTGGAAGAGGCGATGGTGGGCGCCGACGTTTTCCTCGGCGTTTCGGTCAAGGGCGCGGTAACCCAGGAGATGGTCGCCTCGATGGCCGACAATCCGGTGATTTTCGCCATGGCCAACCCCGATCCGGAGATCACCCCCGAAGAGGCGCATGAGGTCCGGATGGACGCCATCGTCGCCACCGGGCGCAGCGATTATCCCAATCAGGTCAACAACGTGCTTGGCTTTCCCTATCTCTTTCGCGGAGCGCTGGACATCCATGCCCGCGCCATCAACGACGAGATGAAGATCGCCTGCGCCCGCGCGTTGGCGGACCTTGCGCGCGAGGATGTGCCGGACGAGGTGGCGCTGGCGTATGGCCGCAATCTGAGCTTTGGCCGCGACTACATCATCCCGACGCCGTTCGATCCGCGGCTGATCCACCGGATTCCGGTCGCCGTGGCGCGGGCGGGGATGGACACCGGCGCGGCGCGGCGGCCGATCATCGACATGGATGCCTATGAGCTGACGCTGAAAAGCCGGATGGACCCGACCGCCAGCATCCTGCGCAGCCTGAACGCGCGGGCGCGGGCGGCGCAGGCGCGGATGATCTTTGCCGAGGGGGACGACCCGCGCGTGCTGCGCGCCGCCGTCACCTATCAGCGCTCGGGCTTCGGCAAGGCGCTGGTGGTGGGCCGCGCCGACGACGTGAAGGCCAAGCTGGAGGCCGCCGGTCTGGGCGATGCGGTGCGCGAGATCGAGGTGGTGAACGCCGCGAACACCGCGCATTTGGACAGTTACAAGGCGTTCTTGTACAAACGGCTTCAGCGCAAGGGGTTCGATCAGAAGGATGTGCACCGGCTGGCGGCGCGCGACCGGCATGTGTTCTCGGCGCTGATGCTGGCGCATGGGCATGGCGACGGGCTGGTCACCGGGGCCACCCGGAAATCGGCGCATGTTCTGGACCAGATCAACAACGTTTTCGATGCCGATGCCGAACATGGCGCGGCGGGGGTGACGGCACTATTGCACAAGGGGCGGATCGTGCTGATCGGCGACACGCTGGTGCACGAATGGCCCGAGCCAGAGGATCTGGCCAATATCGCCGAACGCGCGGCTTCGGTCGCGCGGGGGCTGGGGCTGGATCCGCGGGTCGCCTTCGTGTCGTTCTCGACCTTCGGCTACCCGGTGTCGGAACGGGCGGAAAAGATGCACCAGGCCTCGGATGTGCTGGAGCGCCGCGGCGTCGATTTCGAGTATGAGGGCGAGATGACCGTCGATGTGGCGTTGAACGCCAGGGCGCAGGCGGCCTATCCGTTTTCGCGGCTGACCGGGCCGGCGAATATCCTGGTGGTGCCGGCGCGGCATTCGGCCAGCATTTCGGTCAAGCTGATGCAGGAAATGGGCGAAGCGACGGTGATCGGGCCGATCCTGACCGGCGTCGACAAGCCGATCCAGATCTGTTCGACCGTATCGACCGCCAATGACATCCTGAACATGGCGGTGCTGGCGGCCTGCGGGATCGGCTAGGGACCATGGCGATCTGGAACCTGGGCTCGATCAATGCCGACATGATCTATCGGGTGCCGCATCTGCCGGGGCCGGGCGAGACGCTGGCGGCGACGAGCTATGCGCGGTTCCTGGGGGGCAAGGGCGCCAATATGTCGGTGGCCGCCGCCCGGGCCGCCGCCCATGTGCGTCATATCGGGGCGGTCGGCCCGGACGGCGGCTGGGCGGTGGAACGGCTGATGGAATACGGCGTCGATACCCGCCATATCCGATCGGTCGAGGTGGCCACGGGTCACGCCATCGTGGCGGTGGAGCCCGGCGGCGAGAACCAGATCGTGATCTATCCCGGGGCCAACCGGGCGATCCCCGAGGCGCTGATACAGGCGGCGCTGTCGGAGGCCGGGGCGGGTGATACACTGCTGATCCAGAACGAGACCAATGCGCAGGTGCTGGCGGCCCGGCTGGGGCGCGACCTGGGGCTGCGGGTGGCGTATGCGGCGGCGCCGTTCGACGCCGGTGCGGTTCGGGCGGTGCTGCCGTTTCTGGATTTCCTGATCCTCAACGCGGTCGAGGCCGGCCAGTTGGAGGCGGCGACCGGGCTGGCGCCCGGGGTGCTGCCGGTGCGCGATGTGATCGTCACGCTGGGGGCGCGGGGCGCGCGCCATTTCGAAACTGTTTCAGGGGAAACGCGCGAATATCCCGCGATCCCGGTCACGCCGGTGGACACCACCGGGGCGGGCGACACCCTGACCGGTTATGTGCTGGCGGGACTGGACCGCGGGTTGCCGATGGCACAGGCCATCGCCCAGGCGATGCGGGCCGCCGCGATCATGGTGACACGGCACGGCACCGCCGATGTGATTCCGGATCTCAAGGACGTGCAGGCCGGCCCGCCCGTCTAGCTGCCCGCAAAGGCGGCGGCGGTCCCCCACAGCGCGCGCAGCCGCGCGTCGCGGCCGCACCCCTCGCGGTAAAGCTTGTAGGCGACGGCCTGTCGCTTTGGACCAAAGCGGGTGAGGATCAGTTTGGTCCCCTTGTAATAATCCTGATGATAGGCCTCGGCCCGGTAGAACCGCGCGGCGGGCAGGATGGGGGTGACGATCGGCTGCCCCAGATCGGCCCGGGCCTGGGCGACGGCGGCCTGCGCCAGCGCCCTTTCCTCCGGACCCGAGACGAAAATGGCGGTGCGATAGCTGTCGCCCCGGTCGCAGAACTGCCCGCCCGCATCGGTTGGATCGACCGAACGCAGGAACAGCGCGAGCAACGTTTCACGGCTGACCAGTTCAGGGTCGAAGGTGATTTTCACCGCCTCGTAATGGCCGGTGCCGCCGCGGCTGACCTGCTTGTAAGTCGGGTTTTCCACATGCCCGCCGGTATAGCCGGACTCGGCCCCGGTCACCCCGGCCACCTTTTCAAAATCGGCCTCGACGCACCAGAAACAGCCGCCGGCGACGACCAGGACACCGGTTCCACCGGCGCGGGCGCCGCCATGGTTGATCAGGGCGCCGATGGCGATGAAAACGGCCAGCGCGCCGATCTTGAGCAGTTCGATCCGTTTCATATGGCACCTCCTCGAGCGCCGAGAGATTTCCATCCCACGCTGCCCGAGGCATCGGGGCCGGGCAATTGGCTGTCATCGAATGTCACGGATAGGTGAGCGGAATTTACCGCCCGTGCGCCGGCCGTGCGCCACCCGGCGCCGTCTCCCCGGGCGTGAATTTGTCGGAAAACCGGTTCCCCCTGTTTCGATAGCGTTCTAGCCTCCGCGCAAAGGAGAGCGCGATGACCGACAAGATCACCACCCATCAGGCGCAGGAAGACGCCCGCAACGAAGAGATCCTGATCTATCTGAACGGAAAGATCGTGCCAAAGGCCGAGGCCGTCGTCAGCGTCTATGACAGCGGCTTCATGCTGGGCGACGGGGTCTGGGAGGGGCTGCGCCTCTATGATGGCTGCTGGGCCTTTCTCGACGACCATCTGGACCGGCTGTTCGAGGCGGCCAAGGCGATCGATCTGGATATCGGGCTGGACCGCGACGGCGTCAAAAATGCCTTGTTAGAGACGCAAAAGGCCAATGGCATGACCACCGACGCCCACGCGCGGCTGATGGTGACGCGGGGGGTGAAGACGCGGCCGTTCCAACACCCGGCGCTGTCGCGGCAGGGGCCGACGGTGACCATCATCATGGAGCATTCGACTCCGTCGATCCCGCGGCCGATCCGTTTGGCAACGGTGCCGCATATTCGCGGGCTGCCGATGACGCAGGACCCCAAGCTGAACTCGCACTCCAAGCTGAACTGCATTCTGGCCTGTATCGCCGCCGAAAAGGCCGGCGCCGACGAGGCGCTGATGCTGGATGTGCATGGCTTCGTGAACACCACCAACGCCTGCAACTTCTTCATCGTGAGGAAGGGCGAGGTTTGGACCAGCACCGGGGACTACTGCATGAACGGCATCACACGGGCCAAGGTGATCGATGTCTGCCGCGCCGACGGCATCCCGGTTTACGAGCGGAACTATTCGCTGGTCGATACCTATGGCGCCGAAGAGGCGTTTCTGACCGGCACCTTCGGCGCCCAGACCCCGGTGGGCGAGGTCGACGGGCGGCAGATCGGCAGGGGCGAAATGGGGCCGATGACCGAACGCATTCGCGGCCTTTACAAGGCGCTGATCGAGAAGGAGTGCGCCGCATGAAGATCGCCTGCTGGTCGGGGCCGCGGAACATTTCCACGGCGATGATGTACGCCTTTGCCAACCGGGCCGATTGCGCAGCGGTGGACGAGCCGTTTTACGCCGCCTACCTGGCGCTGACCGGGTTGGAGCATCCGATGCGGGCGGAGATCATGGCGAGCCAGCCGCAGGACCCGGCAGAGGTGATCGCGGAACTGACCGGCGAAAACCCGGGCGGGTTGCCCCACGTCTATCACAAGCATATGGCGCAGCACATGTTGCCGGAGATCCCGCGCGACTGGTTCGGGGGGATGAAACATATCCTGCTGATCCGGCATCCGGCGCGGGTGGTGGCGAGTTTCTCGGCCAAATACGAAAACCCGGTGCTGGCCGATATCGGTTTCGTGCAACAGGCGGAGCTGCACCGGCAGCTGCTGGCCGAGGGGCTTGATCCCGTGGTGGTGGACAGCGCCGATATCCGCGCCGATCCCGAAGGCATGCTGCGGCAGCTCTGCGCTCGGATCGGGCTCGACTGGGATCCGGCGATGCTGTCCTGGCCCGCCGGGCCGAAACCGGAGGACGGCGTCTGGGCCGCGCATTGGTATGGGGCGGTGCATCAGTCGACCGGGTTCGCCGGTGTCGAGGGGCCGATGCCAGAGCTTGAGGGCGTGGCAAAGGCCCTGGCCGAGGCGGCGCAGCCCTCTTACGAGGAACTGGTCGATCTGCGAATTCGTTCCGAATAGCCGTTGTTAGAGCCTAATTTAGCATTGAGCCCAGCTTCATCGCCACCGCCGGGTTACCGCTGACCTTGAGCTTGCCCATCATCACCCCGGTCATCGGGTTCAGCTTGCCCTTGAGCAGCTTTTTCAGGTTCTCGGTGCTAAGCGTGATGGTGCAATCGGCGTCGCGATCTTCGGTGCTGGCGCGGCCGTCGGCCAGCACCAGCACGCCGTCGGCGCCGCAATCGAATTTCAGCGATCCATCGAAGCTCTTGCCGTTCAGCCCCTCGTTGATGGCATCGGCGATCTGGGTCAGCATCTGCGCTCTCCGGTTTTGCGGGGTGCCGGGCCGCATGGGTCGCGCCCGGCCTCAAAAGAAAATGCCCGCCTCAGCAAAGGCGGGCATTTCCCGGAAAATTCAACACTGACGTTGGTGGAGGGCCTCAGCCCTTCACCCGCTTGTTGCGCACGGCGATCAGTTTCAGGCGCAGGGCGTTGAGGTTGATGAACCCTTCGGCGTCCTTCTGATCGTAGGCGCCGGCGTCCTCTTCGAAGGTCACATGCGCCTCGGAATAAAGCGAATAGACCGACCAGCGCGCCACGGTGCGGGCCGACCCCTTGAACAGCATCAGCCGCACGGTGCCGGTGACATATTCCTGCGTCTTGTCGATCAGCGCCTGCAGCGCCTCGCGCTCGGGCGAGAACCAGAAGCCGTTATAGATCAGCTCGGCATAGCGCGGCATGATCGAATCCTTCAGGTGACCGGCGCCGCTGTCCAGGGTGATCTGTTCGATGCCGCGATGCGCCTCGAGCAGGATGGTGCCGCCGGGGGTCTCGTAGACGCCGCGCGATTTCATGCCGACGAAACGGTTCTCGACAAAGTCGAGCCGGCCGATGCCGTGCTTTTTCCCGTATTCGTTCAGCTTGGTCAGGATCGTGGCGGGCGACATCGCCTCGCCGTTGATCGCCACGGCGTCGCCCTTTTCAAAGGAAACCTCGATATATTCCGGCCCGTCCGGCGCGGTGATCGGATCGTCGGTGCGCTGATAGACGTAATCGGGCGCCATCTGGCCGGGATCCTCCAGCACCTTGCCCTCGGACGAGGTGTGCAGCAGGTTGGCGTCGACCGAAAACGGTGCCTCGCCGCGCTTGTCCTTGGCGATCGGGATCTGGTTCTGTTCGGCGAATTCCAACAGCCGGGTGCGGCTGGTCAGCGACCATTCCCGCCAGGGCGCGATCACCTTGATGGCCGGGTTCAGCGCATAGGCGCACAGCTCGAACCGCACCTGGTCGTTGCCCTTGCCGGTGGCGCCATGGGCCACGGCATCGGCGCCGGTTTCTTCGGCGATTTCCACCAGACGTTTGGAGATCAGCGGCCGCGCGATCGATGTGCCCAGCAGATAGAGCCCCTCGTAAACCGCGTTGGCGCGGAACATCGGAAAGACGAAATCGCGCACGAACTCCTCGCGCACATCCTCGATAAAGATGTTCTCGGGCTTGATGCCCAGCATCTCGGCCTTCTTGCGGGCGGGGTCCAGCTCCTCTCCCTGGCCGAGATCGGCGGTAAAGGTGACCACCTCGCAACCGTATTCGGTTTGCAGCCATTTCAGGATGATCGAGGTGTCGAGGCCACCGGAATAGGCCAGAACGACTTTCTTGGGCGCGGACATGGAGGTTCCTCTCAAAGAATGACGGATGCGGCCTAGCCGTTTTTCCACAAAGGGGCAAGGCGGGCGCGCGGCGGTCCGGGCGGCGGTCTGGGCGGCGGTCTGGGCGGCGGGCCGGTATGCCGATGTAGACCTTGCCATGATCCCGCCCATGCGGCAGGGAAGTGGGCATGACCAGTTTCCAGGATATGGCGCGGATTGCCGAACGCGCGATGCGCGAAGTTTTCGCCGAAACGCCGTTGCAGCGCAACGCCCATCTGTCGGAGAAATATGACGCCGACATCTGGCTGAAGCGCGAGGATCTGACGCCGGTGCGCAGCTATAAGTTGCGCGGGGCGTTCAACGCCATGCGCAAGGTGATGGAGGCGCATCCCGATCAGGCCCTCTTCGTCTGCGCCAGTGCCGGCAACCATGCCCAGGGCGTGGCCTATATGTGCCAGCATTTCGGGGTGAAGGGCGTTATCTTCATGCCGGTGACAACGCCGCAGCAGAAGATCCAGAAGACCCGGGTGTTCGGCGGCGGCGCGATCGAGATCCGGCTGGTCGGCGACTATTTCGACGACACCCTGGCCGAGGCGCAGCGATACTGCGCGCAGGAGGGCGGCCATTTCCTGGCGCCCTTCGACGACGCCGACGTGATCGAGGGGCAGGCCAGCGTCGCGGTCGAGATCGCGGTGCAGATGGGACGCGCGCCCGATCACATCATCCTGCCGGTGGGCGGCGGCGGGCTGTCCTCTGGGGTGCGGTCCTTTTTCGGGCCGCGATGCCGCTATTCCTTTGTCGAGCCGGCGGGCGGGCGCAGCCTGGCCGCGGCGCTGGCGGCGGGAGAGCCTGTGACGCTGGACCGGGTGGACACATTCGTCGACGGCGCGGCGGTGGCCCGCATCGGCGCGCTGCCCTTTGCGCGATTGGCGGATGTCGATCCCGGCGACGTTCTGGCCGCGCCCGAGGATCGGATCTGCACCACCATGATCGAGATGCTGAATATAGAAGGCATCGTGCTGGAGCCCGCCGGTGCGCTGGCGGTGGATGCGCTGGCCGATGTGGCCGGGCCCATCCGGGGCAAGACCGTGGTCTGCGTCACCTCGGGCGGGAATTTCGATTTCGAACGTCTGCCCGAGGTCAAGGAGCGGGCCCAACGCTATAGCGGGGTGAAGAAATATTTCATCCTGCGCCTGCCGCAGCGGCCTGGCGCGCTGAAGGATTTTCTGGAAATTCTCGGTCCCGAGGACGATATCAGCCGGTTCGAATATCTGAAGAAATCGGCGCGCAACTTCGGCTCGGTCCTGATCGGGATCGAGACCCTGCGGCCGGAGAATTTTTCCCATCTGTTCGGGCGGCTGGATGCGGCCGGCTATACCTATACCGACATCACCAATGACGAGACGCTGGCCCAGTTCGTGATCTGAGCCCCCGGACCGGCGGTGGATTCGGGCGGTGGACTCAGTCGGCCGGCTCAGGCGGCGATATGTTCGCGCAGCCCCTCGAAAAAAGCGGCCCTGGATCGGTCGTAGCCATCGACGATGGCGGCGAGATCGACGCTGTCGGCCTCGCCCGCGGCCGAGAGGCGTTCGCCGGCCTGGCAAAGATCGGAAAAGGCGGAAAAGCCGAGGTTCAGCGCGCTGCCCTTGAGAAAGTGGAGCTGTTGTTCAAGCTCGCTGCGGTCGGTATCCGCGCGCAGCGGGCCGATCACCCCCTCGACCTCGTCGAGAAAGAGGTCGATCACCTCCTTGAAGTCATCGGCCCCGACCTCTTCGCGCAATTCGTTCACGCGTGACCATAAAATCATGACGCACCCATTCTCAAGACCCCCGATCCGGAGGAAACGGTAGGGCACAGGGTGTAAACAGGCGGTTAAGCCGTGTTCTTGTTGCGGTGCGGCCGGGTTTCACGCCCTGTTAATCGCTTGGTCCGATAGTAACAAAAGCCGGGTGGCCCGGTTGAATGTGCAATGACTGGGCGGCGCTTCGGGGCATGACGGTAACAAGTGAAATTCTATCCGCCAGCGGTGCGATCCAAAGGGTTCTGGTGGTAGATGACAGCCGGTTGCAACGTCACATTCTGATCAGCTCGCTCAGGAAATGGGGGGTCGAGGTGATCGAGGCGGAAAGCGGCGAGGAGGCGATGGATATCTGCCGCCAGTCGCTGCCCGACCTGGTGCTGAGCGACTGGATGATGCCGGGGATGAGCGGGCTGGAATTCTGCCGCGCGTTCAGGGCCCTGCCGACCGACGGGTACGGCTATTTCATTCTGCTGACCTCGAAGAGCGACAAGAACGACATCGCCAAGGGGCTGGACGCCGGCGCCGACGATTTCCTGACCAAGCCGGTGAATTCCCACGAACTCAGGGCGCGGATTTCGGCCGGGGCGCGGATTCTCAGCATGCAGCGGCAGCTGTCGGAAAAGAACCGGGTGATTTCCGAGACGCTGGACAAGCTGCGCAAGGCGCATGACGCCATCGACAAGGATCTGATCCAGGCGCGCAAGATCCAGCAATCGCTGGTGCCCGAGCTGACGCGGGAATTCGGCGCCTCGCGCGTCAGCCTGCTGCTCAAGCCCTGCGGCCATATCGGCGGCGATCTGGTCGGCATGTTCTCGCCCGGCGGGTCGCGGATCGGGTTCTATTGTATCGATGTGTCGGGCCACGGCATCACCTCGGCGATGATGACGGCCAAGCTGGGCGGATATCTGTCCAGCACCTATTTCGATCAGAACATGGCATTGGAAAAGCGGCATGAGAGTTTCTATGCGCTGCGCCCCCCGGCCGAGGTTGCGCGGCTCTTGAACGACCGGGTGACCGCCGACGCCGGGGTGGAGGAGTATTTCACCATGGTCTACGGCACCGCCGATCTGCGCAACGGCCATGTCGATATGGTGCAGGCGGGCCACCCGCACCCGCTGATCCTGCGCCGGGACGGCAGTGCGGAGTTTCTTGGCGCGGGCGGCGTGCCGATCGGGCTGCTGCCGGATCTGACCTATGCCCAGTTCGACACGGTGATGGAGCCGGGCGACCGGCTGCTGTTCTATTCCGACGGGTTCACCGAATGCCGGCTGGCCAATGGCGGGATGCTGGACAGCGACGGGTTGCTGCGGCTGGTGCGGGCCTGCGACGCGGGGCAGACCGGGCAGGAGTTTCTTGACGACCTGTTCTGGCAGCTGCGGCAGATCATGGCGCCGGGGCAGGGGATGGAGGACGATGTTTCCGCCACGCTGTTCGAGTATTGGGGGCCGTAGGGGGGGCTGGTTCGGAATTACCCCGCGCGCAGCATCCCCCGCGCCAGTTGCGCCGCGAAATGGCGGTCGCCCGCATTGCCCAGCCGATCCGCCGCCTCGGCGGCGTCCAGCCACAGGGCGGTATGGCCCGGCTCGGTCGGCGGCCCCATCGGGCGGATCGGGCGCGCGACGTAGATCAGGCAGATCTTTTCGGCCCAGAGATCGTATTCCGGCATATAGGCATAGCGGCGAAAGGTTCCGACGCGGCGCGGCGCGGCGATGCGCCAGCCGGTTTCCTCGAACACTTCGCGGTGCAGCGCGGTCAGGGGCGATTCGCCCGGGTCGATGCCGCCGCCGGGCAGTTGCAGGTCGGGGCCGGGATTGTCCTGCAGGGTCAGCAGGAGGCGCCCGCCGCGGGGCAGCAACGCATAGGCGCCGGGCCGGGGGCGATAGCTTTGCCGCGTGTCGGGCGGGGTGCCGAACCGTCTGATCATGCCGCTGCCCCTTTCATCGCGGTCTGTTCCGACTATATTGCGCGAGGTATGCCAACCCGTGGCGCATAAGGAAACCCCATGACCATCGGATCGAAACTCGCGTGGGACGATACCGTCCTGCCCTTCCAGCTTGATGTATCGGACATGCGCGGGCGCGTGGCCAGGCTGGATGGCGTGTTGGACGGGATTCTGAAACAGCACGACTACCCGCCCCAGGTCGAGGCGCTGGTGGCCGAGATGGCGCTCTTGACCGCGCTGATCGGCCAGACCGTCAAGCTGCGCTGGAAGCTGTCGTTGCAGGTGCAGTCCAAGGGCCCGGTGCGGATGATTGCCACCGATTACTATGCCCCCACCGAAGAGGGAGAGCCGGCCAGAATCCGCGCCTATGCCAGCTATGACGCCGACAGGCTGTCCGGGCAGGATCCCTATGCGCAGATCGGCGAGGGGTATTTTGCGATCCTGATCGACCAGGGCAAGGGCATGGCGCCCTATCAGGGGATCACGCCGCTGGCGGGAGAGTCCCTGCGGCGCAGCGCCGAGGCCTATTTCGCCCAGTCCGAACAATTGCCGACGCGGTTCAAGCTGAACTTTGGCAAATCCACCGAACGGGGCGGCAGCGAGCATTGGCGCGCCGGCGGTGTGATGTTGCAGCATATGCCCAAGGCCTCGCCCTTTGCGGCCGCGGCGCCGGGCGGCGGCGACATTCTGCGCCCCGCTGATCTGGTCGACGGCGAGCAGGGCGAGAACTGGAACCGGGTGAACATCCTGCTCGATTCGGTCGAGGAGATGGAGCTTGTGGGGCCGGTGGTCACGCCGACCGACCTGCTGGTGCGCCTGTTCCACGAGGAGCAGCCGCGCGTGTTCGATGCCCAGGCGGTGCGCTTTGGCTGCACCTGCTCGGAGGACCGCGTGCGCCAGAGCCTGTCGATCTATTCGGCCAAGGACATCAGGACGATGACCACGGACGAGGGGATCGTGACCGCCGACTGTCAGTTCTGCGGCGCGCATTACGAGCTTGATCCGGCCAGCGTCGGCTTCGAGGCCGAGCAGAGCGGCGATGCGTGATCCGGTCGAAAGGTTGCGGGCGGCGCTGGCCCAGCCAGGGGCGGAGTCGTCGGATTTCGACCTGAACCCGGATTTCAAACTGCCCGAAGGGCGCAGGCTGCGCCCGGCCGGGGTGCTTGTGCCGGTCTCCCTGACCACCGGCACGCCGCGGCTGATCCTGACAAAGCGATCCTCGGCGCTGAAGCATCACCCCGGTCAGATCGCCTTTCCCGGCGGCAAGCAGGAAGAGGACGACGCCGATGTGACCGCCGCCGCCCTGCGTGAGGCGGAGGAAGAGATCGGTCTGCCGCGCGATTTGCCCCGGGTTCTGGGGCAATTACCGGAACATGAGACGGTGACCGGGTTCCGGGTGACGCCGGTGCTGGCGGTGCTGGAGCAAAACTTTGAACCGGTGCCGGAAACCGGCGAGGTCGAAGAGGTGTTCTCGGTGCCGCTTGCGCATGTGCTGGACGGGGCAAATTACCTGATCGAGTCGCGTTATTGGCGGGGGATGCGGCGGCATTACTTTACGGTGCCCTTCGGTCCCTATTACATCTGGGGCGCGACCGCGCGGATGCTGCGCGGGCTGGCGGCGCGGATGGAGGCATGACCCGGATCACGGAAAACTGGCTGACCGACCCGGCGACCCAGGCGGTCTGTGCGGCGCTCGAGGCGGGGGGCGCGCAGGCGCTGTTCGTCGGCGGCTGCGTACGCAACGCGCTGATGGGGGTGCCGGTCAGCGACATCGACATCTCGACCGACGCGGTGCCCGAGCGGGTGATCGTGCTGGCAGAGGCGGCCGGTATCAAGGCGGTGCCGACGGGGATCGATCATGGCACCGTGACGCTGGTCAAGGACGGCATCCCGCATGAGGTGACCACCTTCCGCAAGGATGTGGAAACCGACGGGCGGCGCGCGGTGGTGGCCTATTCCACCTGCGTGAACGAGGATGCGGCGCGGCGCGATTTCACCATGAACGCGCTTTATGCCCGCCCGGACGGCACCGTGCTGGACCCGCTTGGGGGCCTGTCCGATCTGCGGGCGCGGCGGGTCCGCTTTATCGGCGAGGCGCGCGACCGCATCCGCGAGGATTATCTGCGCAGCTTGCGCTATTTCCGCTTTCACGCCTGGTACGGCTGCGACGATCTGGGGTTCGACCCCGAGGCGCTGGCGGCGATTGCCGATAATCTCGATGGGCTTTCCACGCTGTCGCGCGAGCGGGTGGGGGGCGAGCTGTTGAAACTGCTGTCCGCCCCGAATCCGGCGCCCGCGGTGGCGGCGATGCGCTCGACCGGGGCGCTGGGGCAGGTGCTGCCGGGGGCGGACGACCGGGCGCTGGCGGTGCTGGTGCATCTGGAGGGACAGGCCGGGGTCGCACCGGACGGTCTGCGGCGGCTGGCGGCGCTGGGCGGGGTCGATGTGGCCGAAACCCTGCGGCTGAGCCGGGCGCAGGCGCGGGGGCTGGACCGGCTGCGCGAGGCGGCGGCGAGCGCGATGGGCGCGGCCGAGCTGGGCTATCGGCTCGGGCCGGCGGCGGGGCGCGATGCGCTGCTGCTGCGCTGTGCCTGGCTGGACCAGCCCTGGCCCGGGGCGGCGGCCGCCGAGATCGACCGCGGCGCGGCGGCGCGGTTCCCGGTGACGGCGCGCGATCTGATGCCGGACTATGCGGGCGCGGCGCTGGGCAAGCGGCTGGCGCAGATCGAGGCGGCCTGGATCGCCTCCGGCTTTTCGCTGAGCCGGGCGTCGTTGCTTTCGGGTGACAGCGGCGCCGATTAAATGCATGCGAAAAGCATGTAATGGGTGACAAAGCGGCGCCAATGGGCTAGCCACCCTGTCGAAACCTTGTTGGAGGGATGCGTATGTACCACGGGATCTGGAACAGCCTCGGCTGAACGACCGGCCCCCGTGCGGGCGGTGTTCGGCGCCGCCCTTATTGCATCTGCATTCCTTTCGCTCTCTCGGAGCCCTCCGACATGTTTCGTTTCTTTGAAAATCTCGTCGATCCCTATTGTGCCTATACCCAGGATGATCGCCCGCCCACCCGGCTCTGGCCGTTTCTACGCATCTATACGCAGCCGTTCCGCCGTGTATTCGTCTGGGCCGCGCTGCTGTCGGTCGCGGTGGCGGCGATCGAGGTCTGGCTGATCTACTATATGGGCCGGGTGGTCGATCTGCTGGGCGGCAACCCGGCGCAGGTCTGGGCCGATCACGGGCTGGAGCTGATCGCGGTCGCGGTCTTTATCCTGCTGCTGCGCCCGGCGATCCAGCTTCTGGATGTGCTGTTTCTGAACAATGCGATCCTGCCCAACTTCGGCACGCTGATCCGCTGGCGCGCGCATAAACATGTGCTGCGCCAGTCGGTCGGCTGGTTCGAGAACGATTTCGCCGGCCGCATCGCCAACCGGATCATGCAGACCCCGCCGGCGGCGGGCGAGGTGATCTTTCAGGTGTTTGACGCGATCTCCTTCTCCATCGCCTATTTCATCGGCGCCGGTGTGCTGTTGATGGTGGCCGACGCGCGGCTGCTGCTGCCGCTGCTGGGATGGCTGGCGCTCTATGGCCTGTTGATCCGCTGGACCGTGCGGCGGGTCGAGCCCGCGTCCAAGGCGGCCTCGGACGCGCGCTCGGCCATCACCGGGCGGGTGGTCGACAGTTATTCCAATATCCATTCGGTCAAGATGTTCGCCCATCACGACCGAGAACTGGACTATGCGAAGGAGGCGATCGAGGAGTCCCGCCGCACCTTTCAGGCGGAGATGCGGATTTTCACCGTCATGGACGCCGCGCTGGTCGCGCTGAACGGGCTGTTGATCGTCGCTGTCGTCGGCTGGGCGATTTGGCTGTGGATGGTGGGACAGGCGAGCGTCGGCGCGGTGGCGGCGGCGACCGCGCTGACCCTGCGGCTGAATGCGATGACCGGTTGGATCATGTGGGCGCTGACCACCTTCTTCCGGCAGCTTGGCGTGGTGGCCGAGGGGATGGAGACCATCGCCCAGCCGCTGGACCTGGTGGATGCGCCGGGCGCGAAAGAGCTGGATCTGACAGAGGGCAGGATCGAGCTGAGGGGCGTCTCGCACCATTACGGACGCGGGCAGGGCGGGCTCGACCGGGTCGATCTGACGATCCGTCCGGGCGAAAAGATCGGGCTGATCGGCCGGTCCGGGGCCGGGAAATCCTCGCTGGTGAAGCTGCTCTTGCGGTTCTACGACGTCGAGACCGGCCGCATCCTGATCGACGGGCAGGACATCCGCGACGTCACCCAGGACAGCCTGCGCCGCCAGATCGGTATGGTCCAGCAGGACAGTGCGCTGCTGCATCGCTCGGTGCGCGACAACATCCTTTACGGCCGTCCCGACGCGAGCGAGGCGGCGATGATCGCCGCGGCCAGACAGGCCGAGGCGCATGAGTTCATCCTCGATCTTGCCGATCCGCAGGGGCGGCGCGGCTACGACGCCCATGTGGGCGAACGCGGCGTCAAGCTGTCGGGTGGGCAGCGGCAGCGCGTGACGCTGGCGCGGGTGATCCTCAAGGATGCGCCGATCCTGCTGCTGGACGAGGCGACCTCGGCGCTGGATTCCGAGGTCGAGGCGGCGATCCAGCGCACCCTTTACGGCATGATGCAGGGCAAGACGGTCATTGCCATCGCGCACAGGCTTTCTACCATTGCCGAGATGGACAGAATTCTGGTGATGGACCGGGGCCGCATCGTCGAACAGGGCCGGCATGAGGATCTGCTGGCGCGCGGCGGGCTCTATGCCCGGTTCTGGGCGCGGCAATCGGGAGGCTTTCTGAACCCGGAGGCGGGCGAATGAGGATCGGCCACTGGATCGACCCCTTTCGCCCCGCCGAGGGGCCGCCGCCGCAGACGCTGCTGGCGTTCCTGTTCTGGTGCCTCAAGGGCGCCTGGCCGGTGCTGATCTTTGCCACCGCCGTGTCCTGCGCCGCCGGCGGGCTGGAGGCGGGCACCGCCTATATCCTCGGGCTGGTGGTGGATACCGCGGTGGGCGGCGGGCCGGAGAATCTGTTCGATCCGGCGAACATGGTGAAACTGGGCGCGGCGGTCGGGTTTTTCCTGGTCGTGCGGCCGGTGCTGTTCGGTCTCTCCTCGGCGGCCAATTCCATCGCCGTGGGGCCGAACGTCAACCCGATGGTGCTGGCCCGGCTGCACCGCTGGACCCTGGGCCAGTCGGTGCAGTTCTTTGACGATGATTTCGCCGGCCGCATCGCGCAAAAGCAGATGCAGGCGGCGAATGCGGTCACCAACGTGGCGGTTGAGACGATCAACGTGGTGGCCTTCGCGCTGGCCTCGATTGTCGGATCTCTGGTGCTGATGACCGCGATCAGCTGGCACGTGACGCTGGTCTTTCTGATCTGGTTCGCCGCCTATCTGCTGACGATCCGCTGGTTCCTGCCAAGGGTACGCGAACGCGCGGCGGGGCGGGCCGGGGCGCGGGCGGTGGTCTCGGGGCAGATCGTCGATACCATCACCAACATCGAGACGGTGAAACTCTTTGCCCATGCCGAGCATGAGGATCGCGCGGCGCTGGGTGCGCTTCAGGGGTTCCGCGACCGGGCGCTGGGCTTTGGCCGTCTGGCGGCGCTGTTCCGGTTCTGCCTGATGTGTCTGGCCGGGATGCTGCCGGTTCTGCTGATCGGCGCGACGCTGCTGCTGTGGCAGCAGGGGCAGGCAAGCGAGGGCAATATCGTCGCCGCCGGCGCGGTGGCGATCCGGCTGTCGCAGATGACCGGCTGGGTGAGTTTCGCGCTGATGGGGATCTATTCCGACGTGGGCGAGGTCGAGGACGGTATGCGCACGCTGACCCCGCCGGTGCGTCTGACGGATGCGCCGGGCGCCGCCGCGTTGCGGGTGCCGCAAGGCGAGATCGTTTTCGATCACGTGACTTTCGCCTATGGCCGGACGGTGGGCGGTGTGTCTGAGGTCGATCTGACCATTGGCGCGGGCGAAAAACTCGGCATCGTCGGCGCCTCGGGGGCCGGTAAATCGACCTTGGTCTCGTTGCTGCTCAGGCTCTACCAACCGGAATCGGGGGAAATCCGCATCGACGGCCAGCCGGTCGAAAGCGTGACGCAGGAAAGCCTGCGCCGGCAGATCGGCATGGTCACGCAGGAAACAGCGATGTTCAACCGCTCGGCCATGGACAACATCCGCTATGGCCGGCCCGAGGCCAGCGATGACGAGGTGAGGCGCGCCGCCGAGAAGGCCGAGGCGCATGACTTCACCCTCCAGCTTCAGGATCACATGGGGCGCAAGGGCTATGACGCGCACCTGGGCGAGCGGGGCGTGAAACTGTCCGGCGGGCAGCGGCAGCGCATCGCGCTGGCCCGGGCCATCCTCAAGGACGCGCCGATTCTGGTGCTGGACGAGGCGACCAGCGCATTGGACTCAGAGGTCGAGGCGGCGATTCAGACCGCGCTGCACCGGGTGATGGAGGGCAAGACGGTTCTGGCCATCGCGCACCGGTTGTCGACCCTGTCCGAGATGGACCGGATCATCGTGCTGGACGCGGGGCGCATCGTGGAAAGCGGCACCCACGAGGCGCTTTTGGCGCGCGAGGGGCTCTATGCCCAGTTCTGGGCGCGGCAGTCGGGCGGGTTCCTGCGGACCGAGGCGGCGGAATAGGGTCTTTTGCCGGGCGGTCCGGCCCGCTATCACGCAACGATGGCAGAACAGTTCATCATAAACAGGCTGGGGCATCAGGGCGACGGTGTGGCGACCGGCCCGGTCTTTGCCCCGCGCACGCTGCCGGGCGAGGTTGTCAGCGGCGTTCGGGACGGCGACCGGCTGACCGAAATCCGGATCGAGACCCCATCGGAAAACCGAGTGAAGCCGCCCTGCCGGCACTATCAGGGTTGCGGCGGGTGCGCGCTGCAACATGCCAGCGACGGTTTCGTTGCGGCCTGGAAGGTCGATGTGATGCGCAGGGCGCTCTCGGTCCAGGGGATCGAGGCCGATTTCCGCCCGATCCTGACCTCGCCCGCGCGATCGCGGCGACGGGCCAGTTTTGCCGCGCGGCGCACCAAGAAGGGCGCGCTGGTGGGGTTTCACGGCCGTGCCTCGGATACCATTGTCGAAATTCCCGACTGTTGGTTGCTGGCGCCGGAGCTTCTGGCGGCCCTGCCGGTGGCCGAGGCGCTGACCGTGACCGGCGGCAGCCGCAAGGGGGTGCTGGCCGTCACCGTCACCCTGTCGGAGGCCGGACTCGATATTTCGGTGAGCGGGGGCAAACCGCTGGACGGGCCGCTGCAACTGGCGCTGGCGCAACTGACCGAGCGGGAGGGGCTGGCCCGGCTGGCCTGGGACGGCGAGGTGATCGCCCTGCGGGCGGGGCCGGTGCAGCGGTTTGGCGCCGCCGCCGTGGTGCCGCCACCCGGCGCCTTTCTGCAAGCCACGCGCGAGGGGGAGGCGGCGCTCTTGTCCGCGGTGCGCGAGATTGTGGGCGGCGCGCGGCGAGTCGTCGATCTATTCGCCGGCTGCGGCACCTTTTCCCTGCCGCTGGCCGAGCGGGCCGAGGTGCGCGCGGTCGAGGGCGACCGGGCGATGACCGCGGCGCTGGATGCCGGCTGGCGCAAGGCGCAGGGGCTCAAGGCGGTGACCACCGAGACGCGGGATCTGTTCCGCCGGCCGCTGTTGCCCGATGAGCTGGTGCCGTTCACCGCGCCGTTCGATGCCGCCGTTCTGGATCCGCCGCGCGCCGGCGCCGAGGCGCAGGTCGAGCAGCTTGCCTTGGCGCGGCTGCCGGTGATCGCCTATGTTTCCTGCAACCCGGTGACCTTCGCGCGCGACGCGGCGCGGCTGATCGCGGCCGGCTATCGCCTGAATTGGGTGCAGGTGGTGGACCAGTTTCGCTGGTCGGCGCATGTGGAGCTTGCGGCGGCGTTCACGCTGTCGGATACGAAGGGCGACTAGGCAGGAGACAGGCGGATGTTTTTCAGGACCCGACTCGAGCGCTTTCTCGAACACCCGCGGTTCGGGCAGTTCATCACCGGGGTGATCGTGGTCAACGCGGTGCTTCTGGGGATGGAAACCTCGAACAACCTGATGTTGCGCGCCGGGCCGATGATCGAGGGCCTCGACAAGCTGTGCCTGGCGATCTTCGTCATCGAGATCGCGATGAAGATGGTGGCGCAGAACTGGCGGTTCTTCACCTTTGGCTGGAACCTGTTCGATTTCTTCATCGTCGGCATCTCGCTGGTGCCCGGCGCGCAGGGGTTGTCGGTGCTGCGGGCGCTCAGGATCCTGCGGGTGCTGCGGGTGATTTCGGTCGCACCGCGGCTGCGGCGGGTGGTCGAGGGGTTCATCACCGCGTTGCCGGGCATGGGCAGCGTGTTCTTCCTGATGGCGATCATCTTTTACATCGGCTCGGTGATCGCCACCAAACTGTTCGGCGCCGATTTCCCCGAATGGTTCGGAACGCTGGGGCTCAGCGCCTATTCGCTGTTCCAGATCATGACGCTGGAAAGCTGGTCGATGGGCATCGTGCGCCCGGTGATGGTGGTGCATCCGCACGCCTGGGCGTTCTTTGTGCCCTTTATCATGGTGACGACATTCGCGGTGGTGAACCTTTTGGTCGGCCTGATCGTGAATTCGATGCAGGATGCCCACCAGCAGGAAGCCGGCGACCGGACCGATGCCTACCGCGACGAGGTTCTGACCCGGCTGGAAGCCATCGAGAGGCGGCTGGACGATAAAAAGTGACTTTTAAATACGACCCGCCAGGAGTATTTTCAGGCGGGAGGCTTAGGCAGAGAGCGCGAGATGAAAAGACGCACATTTACACTCGGGGCCGCGGCGTCGCTGGCGCTGGCCGGTTGTTCGAGCGGCAAGTTCCGGAGCTATCGCGGACCGGAGGTCACCTCGGTCGTGGTGAACAAGGGCGCGCGCAGCCTCTACCTGCTGCACCACAGCGAAATCCTTGAAGGGTACAGGGTGGATCTGGGTTTTGCCCCGCAGGGCCACAAGAGTGCCGAAGGCGACGGCAGGACGCCCGAGGGCACCTATCTGATCAACCGGCGCAACCCCAACAGCGATTTTCACCTGTCACTGGGCATTTCCTATCCGAATGCGCAGGATGTGGCACGGGCCAGGGCGATGGGCAAAAGCCCGGGTGGAGACATCTTCATTCATGGCCAGCCTTTGGCGTTTCGGCCAAAGAGGCCGGACTGGACTGCCGGCTGCATCGCCGTGAAGGACCGCGAGATCGAGACAATCTATGCCATGGTGCGCAACGGCACCCCGATCACGCTGCGGGCCTGAGCGAGGTCCGAACGGGGGGGCACGGATCGAGCCGGGGCCCGGCCCGGGTTCAGCCGCCCATCACCATGGTCCACCACAGCTTGCCGTTGGGTTCCTGATACCAGGCGAAGCCCATGTCCTTTGCGCCCTTGTCGAGGATCACCGAGCGGGTGCCGGATTCCTCCATCCAGGCGGCGAGGGTTTCAAGCTCGGTCTCGTAGGTTTCCGAGATATTCTCGCCCAGCATGGTGCCCTCGTACCCGGCCCGCTGTACTCGGTCGAGCGGCGAGGATCCGTCGGAGCCGAAGTGCCAGGGCCGGTTCTGCACCGACATGTCGCGGGAATGGGTTGCCGCCGCGGCGGTGAGGCGCGCATTCAGCGTTACCGGGGGGACGCCGGCGGCCTGTCGCAATGCATTGACCGAATCCAGTATGCGGTACTGAACCTTCGAGGTGTCGCCGCCACGGATGCGATACACTTTTGTCGAAAGGCCGCTGGTGCTGGTTCCGGTGCCCTGTGTTTCGTATCCCGTGTCACAGGCTGCGAGAACCAGAAGACTGGCAAGCAATAGCGAGAGAAAGCGCACGATGACCCACCCTGAAATCTGTCCGTTCCCCCGCACTTAGCGCGCATCGGCCGCGGGCGCAAACGGGCAGGGGCCCTCAATCGGCGGTTCCGGACGGTTTGATTTGCGACTGAGGCATTCACGCCATATTATGAGGATCGATCGAGGAAGAAGAGCAAGGGTAGGTTGTGTCATGTCGAAATCTTCATTCCTGACGCCAACGCGTCGCGGGTTCCTGGCCGGGAGCGCCGCGCTGATCGGAGCGCCGGCGCTGGCGACCGAGACCGAACAAGACGCCGATCCGCTGCGCCCGCCGCCGGCGGCGGAACCGCCGGTACGCCACAATATTTCGAGCTTCCGCTCACTGAGCTGGCAGCCGTATTTCAGCAACCTGCGGAACGGCGCGATTCTGGTCGATACAAGGTCGCGGGCGCTGCATTTCTGGTCCGAGGATCATTCGACCTACAAGCTGTACCCGTCCAGCGTGCCGCTGACCGACGAGCTGACGCGGCGCGGACGCACCAGCGTGATCCGCAAGGTTGTCGGGCCGAGCTGGTCGCCGACCCCGTCGATGAAGAAACGGAATCCGGAATGGCCGGACTATATCCCGCCGGGTCCGGACAATCCGCTGGGAACCCATGCATTGTACCTGAGCTGGAAATATTATCGCATCCATGGGACCCACGACACGCGCAAAATCGGCCGCAGGTCGTCGAACGGCTGCATCGGGCTTTATAATGAACATATCGCCCAGCTGTTCTCGCTGACCAAAGTGGGTACGCAAGTGTTGCTAATTTGACGACATAATGGTGCTGCAAGTGCGAGAAGCGGAAACAAGCGTTTGCAATCGTACCCTTAAGCTGCTTAAAAAAAGTCCACGAGGTAAGTCTTGGGTGCGCAGACTCGGATTATGGGTTTGTGCGAAATCTGGAGGTTAATATGAAGAAACTCGTTCTCGCCGCTGTCCTGGCTGGTGCCGCTTCGACCGCAACCGCTGGCTCGCTGGCCGAGCCGGTTGTTGAAGCACCGGTTATCGTTGAAGAAGCCAACAGCTCCTCGAGCGGCATCCTGCTGCCCCTGCTGCTGCTGGTTCTGGTTGGTGCCGCAGTCGCCGGCAGCTAATCGCTTCAAACCGATTACGGAAAAGGCGGTGGGTTTTCCCACCGCCTTTTTTTTGCGCCACTGTCTGATCGGGGTCGCGTCCACCGGCGCCGGGGTCAGGTGATCCAGCCGGCCAGATTCTCACCGATGACCGCGCACAGCGCGTCGACATGCGCGTCATCGTCATTGAGGCAGGGAATATAGGTGAAATCCTCGCCGCCCGCCTCCTCGAAGCTGTCCTTGATCTCTTCGTTGATCTCTTCCAGCGTTTCGATGCAATCGGCGGAAAAGGCCGGGGCGATCACCGCGATTTTGGTCTTGCCCTGCCGCGCCAGCTCGGCCACGTGATCGACGGTATAGGGCTTCAGCCATTCCTCGGGGCCGAATTTCGACTGGAAGGTGGTGACAAGATCGCTGTCGGTCCAGCCCAGCCGCTCCTTCAGCAGGCGCGTCGTCTTCTGGCACTGACAGTGATAGGGATCGCCCTGCATCAGGTAGCGTTCCGGCATCCCGTGATAGGAACAGACCAGAATATCGGGTTTTCTGTCCGCCGCCGCATAGGCGCGTTCGACCGATTGCGCCAGCGCCTCGATATAGGCGGGGTGGTCGAAATAGGCGGGCACCGTGCGCGATGCGGGCTGCCAGGCCTCGTCCATCAGAGCGCGAAAGAACTGGTCGTTGGCGGTGGCCGATGTCGCCCCGGCATACTGCGGGTATAGCGGAAAGAACAGGATGCGCTGGCAACCGGCGGCGACCATCTCGCGCACCTTGCTCTTGGTCGAGGGGTTGCCGTAGCGCATGCAGAAATCGACCATGACCCGGTCACCGTGGCGGTCGGTGAGCGCGGCGGCGACTTTTTCCGTCTGCGCTCTGGTGATCGTCATCAGGGGGCTTTCGTTCCGCTCGTCGTTCCAGATCGACTTATAGGCCGCGCCGCTGGAAAACGGCCGTTTCGACAGGATGATCAATTGCAGCAGCGGCTGCCATTTCCACGCCGGATAGTCGATCACGCGCTGGTCCGAGAGAAATTCGTTCAGATACCGGCGCATCGGCCAGTAGGAGTAATGGTCCGGCGTGCCGAGGTTGGCCAGAAGCACGCCGGTCTTCGGCGCCGGAATCTTCGGATGATCAGTGGGGGCGTGCGCGGGGCGGGCGGCGTCGGTCATGGGGCGATCCTGTTTTCTGGGGTCAACGGCTCAGATAAAGGGATTTGGCGACCCGTCAATCAGACAGCGGGTTTTCCGTCGTATTCAGCGCATCGGCCAGCCGCGCCTGCGCCGATCCGGGGCGCAGCGGTTTGGGCTGGCTGTCGGACGGTGCCCAGCCGGTCAGCCCGACCAGTTCGAAACTGGCGCGCAGCCGCCCCTCTGGCGTGGCGAAATGTTCGGCATAAAGCGCGTCGGCGCGGGCAAAGACGCCGCGGCGGGTGGGGCGGCGGAGCCGGTTGGCGAGAATGTTGGCCTCTCCCATGGCGCGCAGATCGTGCATCAGGTGGGTCAGATCGCGATATTCCGCCGTCAGTGTCAGGCTGTCGGCCACCGGCAGCGCCAGGCCCGCGCGTTGCAGCAGCGCGCCCAGATCGCGGATCTCGGCCATCGGCGCGACCCGGGGCGACAGGCCGCCGGTCACTTCGGTTTCTGCCTGGCCCAGCACCGCGCGCAGCTCGTTCAGGGTTTCGCCGCCCAGCAGGAAGGCGAGCAGGAAGCCGTCCTCTTTCAGCGCCCGGCGGCACTGGATCAGCTGGCCCACCGGATCGTTGGCGCTGTGCAGGCACATGGCATGGATCACCAGATCATGCGCACCGGGCTCCAGCGCCAGCGTGTCCTCGTCCGCGACGATCTTCGCCTCGGGGAGGGCCGCGCGCCACAGATCGGGCGCCGGGGTGACGATGGCGGGCGCCGTAAAGGTTCTTTTAACCATGGACAGGCGATCCTGAGCCTCGTCCAGCGCGGCGCGGTGCAGGAACAGGCTGTCGTCGCGCATCCGGGCGCGGCGGACGGACAGGGCGTGCCTGTCGAACAGGGGGGGCGCAGATGTCATGGACACTCATTAAGCCGATGCGCGCCGGGTTTCAAACCGCCGTTGCGCTGATCTACCCGCCCCGTTGCCTGGGGTGCGGCGCCCAGGTGGAGAGCGATTTCGGCCTTTGCGGCGCCTGCTGGCGCGATACCCCCTTTATCGGCGGCACGGTCTGCGACAGCTGCGGCATTCCGCTTGAGGGCGCGCGGGACGGGCATCGGGTCGAATGCGACGACTGCATGCAGACGCCGCGGCCCTGGCGGCAGGGGCGCGCCGCGCTGCTTTATGCCGACCGGGCGCGGCAACTGGTGCTGGCGCTGAAACATGGCGACAGGCCCGATATCGCACGGCCCGCCGGTGTCTGGCTGGCCCGCGCCGCGCGCCCGATGCTGGAGCGTGAGACCTTGATCGCCCCGGTTCCGCTGCATTGGACCCGGCTGCTGCGGCGGCGCTACAATCAGGCGGCGCTGCTGGCGCGGGCGCTGGCGGCGCAGACCGGGGCGGCGCTGTGCCCCGATCTGCTGATCCGACATCGCCGCACACCGATGCTGGACCATGCCAGCGCCGGGGACCGCCTGACGATCCTGGCCGGGGCGGTTTCCGCCCATCCGCGCCGCCGCCGCCGGATGGCGGGGCGGCCGGTGCTGCTGGTCGATGATGTGATGACCTCGGGGGCAACTCTGGCGGCCTGCGCGGCGGCCTGCCATGCGGGTGGCGCGGCCTCGGTTGACGTCGTGGTACTGGCGCGCGTTGCAAAGGATGACTAAATCCAGCACAAGGCGTTATATCCAGGGGATCAGATATGAAATCGGTCGAGATCTATACCTCGCCGCTTTGCGGCTATTGTCACGCAGCCAAACGGCTGCTGAAACAGAAGGGCGTTGCCTTCTCCGAGATTGATGTCTGGGCCGAGCCCGGCCGCAAGCCGGAGATGATCCAGCGCGCGAACGGGAGCCGCACGGTGCCGCAGATCTTTATCGGCGAGACCCATGTGGGTGGCTGCGACGAGCTTTATGCGCTGGAAAGCGGTGGCAAGCTCGACGCGCTGCTGGCGGCGTCATGAAGACCGCGCTGGTCCAGATTTGCTCGGGCGACGATCCGGGCGACAATCTGCGCCAGGTGCAATGGATGCTGGCCGAAGCCGCGGCGGAGGGGGTGGAATTCGCCCTGACGCCCGAGGTGACCAACTGCGTTTCCGCCAGCCGGTCCCGGCAGGAGGAGGTTCTGTGCCTCGAAGCGGACGACCCGACCCTTGCCGCGCTGCGCCTGCAGGCCGAGGAACTGGGGATCTGGCTGCTGATCGGCTCTCTGGCGCTGAAAACCGGCGATGCGGACGGGCGGTTCGCCAACCGGTCCTTTCTGATCGGTCCCGATGGCCGTATCGCCGCGCGCTATGACAAGATCCACATGTTCGACGTGCAGGTCACGGCCGAGGAAACCTATCGCGAATCGGACGGGTTCCGGCCGGGCGATCGCGCGGTTCTGGCGGAAACCCCGTTCGGCGCTGTGGGGATGACGGTGTGCTATGACGTTCGGTTCCCGCATTTGCATCAGGCGCTGGCCCGGGCCGGGGCGAAAATCCTGACGGTTCCGGCGGCCTTTTCGCCGGTGACCGGCGCCGCCCACTGGGAGACGCTGCTGCGCGCCCGCGCCATCGAGACCGGTTGTTTCGTCCTGGCGCCGGCGCAGACCGGCACCCATCCGACCACCCGGGGCAAAGAGCGACGCACATACGGGCACAGCCTGGCGATCTCGCCCTGGGGCGAGATTCTGGTCGATGCCGGCACCGCGCCGGGCATCCACGTCTTTGACATGGACCCGGCGCTGGTAGAGGATGCGCGGGCCAAGATACCCTCGCTGACGCATATCCGGGACTTTGACGGGCCGTGACCGCATAACCGCATGACCGAAGACTCCAACAACTCCCTTGCGGTGGCCCTGTTCAGCGAACTGCTGACTGCCGACCAGCTCCTGCGCAACCGGCTCAGCCGGGTGCTGCCCAAGGGCATGGAGATTTCGCATTTCTCGGTGCTGAACCATCTGGTGTTCATCCATGACGAGCGTAGCCCGGCGCAGCTGGCCGATACCTTTCATGTCACCCGCGGGGCGATGACCAACACGCTGAACAAGCTGGAATGGGCGGGCTATGTGCACATCCGTCCGGACTGGGACGACGCGCGCCGCAAGATGGTGGCCATCAGCCCGGCTGGAAAACAGGCGCGCGATCAGGCGGTGGCGGCGATCACCCCGATGATCAACCAGGTGGTGGGCGAACTGGGCGCGGACAAGGTGCGCGCGGTGCTGCCGGTGCTGCGCGATCTGCGGCTGCGGCTGGAGCGGGGCGAGTAGGTCAGGGCGAACGCCCCCCACAGAGCAAGCCGAGAAAGCGCCGGATCGCGGGGGTGGTCCGGCTCCTGCGCGTCTCTCGGCGATTGCACGAAAGGCGGCCTTCGGCCTTGTTCCGCGCAGGGGGGCTTTGCTCCGGGGGTATTCGCGGTGAGAGGAAGCGGGGGCGCGGCCCTCAGTCCGGCTTCACGCTTGCGGTGACGTAGTTCACGCTCAGGTCGCGGTCGGAGATGCTCCAGCGCCAGCTCATCGGGTTGAATACGAACCCCTTGCGATCCACCGGCTCCACCCCGGAATTCTTCAGCAGATCGATCAACTCGTCGGGGGTGATGAATTTCGACCACTCATGGGTGCCGCGCGGCAGCCAGCGCATCACCACCTCGGCCCCCAGGATCGCCACGGCGAAGGATTTCGGGTTGCGGTTGATGGTCGAACAGATGTGCAGCCCGCCGGGCTTCATCAGCTGGCGGCAGGCGGTGAGATAGGACAGCGGGTCGGCCACATGCTCGACCACCTCCATGTTCAGAACCACGTCGAACTGTTCGCCGGCCGCGGCCAGCGCCTCGGCGGTGGTGTGGCGATAGTCGATCTCAAGTCCCGATTGCTCTGCATGGATTCGCGCCACCGGCAGGTTGCCCTCGGCGGCGTCCGCCCCGACGATCTCGGCGCCCAGCCGGGCCATCGGTTCGCACAAAAGCCCGCCGCCACAGCCGATATCCAGCACCCTCAGCCCGGCGAACGGCACCTGCGCCGACAGGTCGCGGTCGAACTCGCCGGCGATCTGGCCGGTGATATAGTCGAGGCGGCAGGGATTGAGCATATGCAAGGGCTTGAACTTGCCCGTTGGATCCCACCATTCGGCGGCCATCGCCTCGAACTTGGCGATTTCCGCAGGGTCGACCGTGGATTGAGACGCTTGCATTCTGTTCACCATTCGCTCTTTTATCCTGAGAGGTTATATAGGGCTGTAATGGACAAATCCCCGGATCAAAAGCGCGCTGTGCAATACCTCTACCCGTCGTTCGACCCGTTCGATCAGCGGATGGTCGATGTCGGGCAGGGCCACAGCATCTATGTCGAGCAGTGCGGCAATCCACACGGCATCCCCGTGGTGGTGCTGCATGGCGGCCCCGGCGGCGGCTGCAGCCCGGCGATGCGGCGTTATTTCGACCCGGCGGTCTATCGCGTGATCCTGTTCGATCAGCGCGGCTGCGGACGGTCGCGCCCGCATGCGTCGGTCGAGGACAATACCACCTGGCACCTGGTCGCGGATATTGAGCGGATCCGCCGGCTGTTCGGGATCGACCGCTGGATCGTCTTTGGCGGCAGCTGGGGCGCGACGCTGTCCCTGATCTATGCCCAGACCCACCCCGAGCGGGTGACGCATCTGGTTCTGCGCGGCGTGTTTCTGATGACCAAGGGCGAGCTTGACTGGTTCTACGGCGGCGGCGCCGGGCGGTTCTGGCCCGAGACCTGGGCGCGCTTTGTCGCGCCGATCCCGGCGAACGAGCGCGGCGACCTGATCGCAGCCTACAACAAGCGGCTGTTCTCTGGAGATCTGGCGGAAGAGACGAAATACGCCCGCGCCTGGTCCGCCTGGGAAAACGCGTTGGCCTCGATACTGTCGGACGGCCGTTCGGGCGAAAGCCCCGGCCACTATGCCCGGGCCTTTGCGCGGCTGGAGAATCACTATTTCGTCAATGGCGGTTTCCTTGAGTTCGACGGTCAGATTCTGGCCAATATGGGCCGGATTTCGCACATTCCGGGCAGGATCGTTCAGGGTCGGTACGACATGATCTGCCCGCCCAGCGGGGCGTGGAGGCTGAGTGAGCTCTGGCCGATGGCCGAGCTGAAGATGGTGCGCAACGCGGGCCACGCCCTGTCCGAGCCGGGGATCAGCGCCGAACTGGTTCGGGTGATGGACCGGATCGCGGAGGCGGTGGCATGACCCGTCTGGACCGGCGTGCGCTGTTCACCTCGGGTGCGGCCGCCGCCCTGCTGGCGGCGAGCGGGGTGTCGCTGGATGCCGCGCCGCGCCCCGGCGGGCGGCTGCGGCTGGCGGTGCCGCGCGACGGCAGCCTGGAGCGGCTGGCGCGTGGCGCGGTGTTCGACGGGCTGACGGAGATCGGCCCGGACGGTGTGCTGCGCCCGGAACTGGCCGAAAGCTGGAGCGGCAGCGCCGATGCGCGCCGGTGGCGGTTCGATCTGCGCGAGGGGGTGCGGCTGCATGATGGCGGGGTGCTGGGCATCGAGGATGCCGCCGCCTCGGTGCGCGCCTGGGAGGTGCCCGGCCTGATCCGGGTGGAGGCCGAGCGACCGCGCACATTGCTGCTGGAGCTGGCGTCGGGGGATCCGGATCTGCCATTTCATCTGGCCGCGCCGGGGCGCATCATCGCGCCCGCGGGCCGGATCGACGTACCCCTGCGCGAGGCCGTCGGCACCGGCGCCTATCGCCCCGACAGCGCCCAGGAGGGCCGCCATTTCCGCGCCCGCAAGGTTGAGGACCACTATAAACAGGGCCGGGCAGGCTGGGCCGACAGCATCGAGATCATCGTGATTCCCGATGCCGCCGTGCGCGCCGAGGCACTGCGCGACGGCTATGTCGATGTGGCGGCGCTGCCGGCGCCAGAGGGGCTGCTGGAGCGGGGCGAGTTCCGCTATCACCCCTCGGCCGACGACATGGCGCTGGCGGCCCGGTGCGGGGTGGGGATTCCGCGCACGATCGGCACCCGCGCGGCACTGGACGATGAGCGGATCGCAGAGCGGTGGTGGATCGCCTGAGGGCAATTTCGGGCCCTGCAACGCAGGGGGTTGAAGACTCGGCCGTCACCGCGTATATGCCCTTTCAACAGCGGCGCGTCAGGCTCTGGCCTGGGGCTCCACCGGACTATGTATGACGGGCCGCGGGCCCGTTTTTTTGTGTTTGGACGATATGAGCAACGACCTGATAGCAAAGGCTGCGATTGACCGGCGTCTGGCCGAGATCATCACCCCCGTGATCGAGGATCTGGGGTTTGAGCTGGTGCGCGTGCGCCTGATGTCCGGCAAATCGACCACCCTGCAGGTGATGGCCGACAAGGAAGGCGGCGGCATCGAGGTGGATGACTGCGGCGAGATTTCAAGCGCGATCAGCGCGGTTCTGGATGTCGAGGATCCGATCCTGGACACCTATACGCTCGAGGTTTCCAGTCCCGGTATCGACCGGCCGTTGACCCGGCTGAAGGATTTCGACACCTTCGAGGGCTATGAGGCCAAGCTGGAGACCGCCGAAATGATCGACGGGCGCCGGCGGTTCAAGGGTATTCTGGCCGGGATCGAGGGCGACGAGGTTCTGATCAACATCGACCAGAACGGCGAGACGGTGACGATCGGGCTGACCTTCGACTGGCTGAGCGATGCCAAGCTGGTGCTGACCGACGAATTGATCAAGGAGATGCTGCGTCAGCGCAAGGCGGCCGGCACCCTGGATGAAAACAAGTTTGACGAAATCGAGACCGAAGGGTCCGCCCAGGAGGACATGTGATGGCTATCACTTCCGCAAACCAGCTTGAGCTTTTGCAGACCGCCGAGGCGGTGGCCCGCGAAAAGATGATCGACCCGGGTCTTGTGGTCGAGGCGATGGAAGAGAGCCTCTCGCGCGCCGCCAAGAGCCGTTATGGCGCCGAGATGGACATCCGCGTCCACATCGACCGCAAGACCGGCAAGGCCACCTTTACCCGGGTGCGTACCGTGGTCGCGGATGACGAGCTGGAGAATTACCAGGCGGAATTCACGGTCGAGCAGGCCAAACAGTACATGGCCGATCCCGCGGTGGGCGATGAGTTCGTCGAAGAGGTGCCGCCGGTCGAAATGGGCCGGATCGCCGCGCAGTCGGCCAAGCAGGTGATCCTGCAAAAGGTCCGCGAAGCCGAGCGGGATCGTCAGTACGAGGAATTCAAGGACCGCGCCGGCACCATCATCAATGGCGTCGTCAAGCGCGAGGAATACGGCAACGTTATCGTCGATGTCGGCTCGGGCGAGGCGATCCTGCGCCGCAACGAAAAGATCGGCCGCGAAAGCTATCGTCCGAACGACCGCATCCGCTGCTACATCAAGGATGTGCGCCGCGAACCGCGCGGGCCGCAGATCTTCCTGTCGCGCACGTCGCCGGAATTCATGGCCGAGCTGTTCAAGATGGAAGTGCCGGAGATCTATGACGGTATCATCGAGATCAAGGCGGTGGCCCGGGATCCCGGCAGCCGCGCCAAGATCGCCGTCATCTCCTATGACGGGTCGATCGACCCGGTGGGGGCCTGCGTCGGTATGCGCGGCAGCCGTGTGCAGGCGGTGGTGAACGAGCTTCAGGGTGAAAAGATCGACATCATCCCGTGGTCCGAGGATATGCCGACCTTCCTGGTGAACGCGCTGCAACCGGCCGAGGTGTCGAAAGTGGTGCTGGACGAGGAAGCCGGCAAGATCGAGGTCGTGGTGCCCGAGGAGCAGCTGAGCCTGGCGATCGGCCGGCGCGGCCAGAACGTGCGTCTGGCCAGCCAGCTGACCGGGCTCGACATCGACATCATGACCGAGGAAGAGGAAAGCGCGCGCCGCCAGAAGGAATTCGAGCTGCGCACAGGCCTCTTCATGGACACGCTGGACCTGGACGAATTCTTTGCCCAGCTGCTGGTTTCGGAGGGGTTCACCAACCTCGAAGAGGTGGCCTATGTCGAACAGGATGAGCTGTTGGTGATCGACGGCGTCGACGAGAGCACCGCAGAAGAGCTGCAGGCGCGCGCCCGCGACTATCTCGAGGCACAGGCGAAGGCCGCGCTTGAGAATGCCCGGAGCCTGGGCGTCGAGGACAGCCTGGTTGAATTCGACGGCCTGACACCCCAGATGATCGAGGCGCTGGCCAAGGACGGCGTCAAGACGCTGGAAGATTTCGCCACCTGCGCCGACTGGGAATTGGCCGGCGGCTGGACCACGGTCGACGGTGAACGCGTGAAGGATGACGGTATCCTCGAACCCTTCGACATGTCGCTGGAAGAGGCGCAGAACCTGGTGATGACCGCACGAATCCAGCTTGGCTGGGTTGATCCCGAAGAGTTGGAAGACGAAGAGGACGAGACCGAGATCGAAGGCGACGCAACCGACACCAGCCAGGAGGCCGGGGCCTGATCTCAGGCCCCGTGGGGTCCGACATGAGTCGCGGTGGCGCCTCGAAAGACCGGCAGGACGGTCCCGAACGGAAGTGCATCGCCACGGGCGAGGTGCATCCGCAGGCTGGTCTGATCCGGTTTGTGGCCGGGCCCGACGGCAGCGTCGTGCCGGACATTCTGGGCAAATTGCCGGGTCGCGGCGTCTATGTCGCCGCCGATCGGGCGGCGCTGAAACGGGCGATCGACAAGAACCTGTTTGCGCGGGGCCTGAAGGAAAAGGTGAGCGTTCCGGCCGATCTGGCCGAGACCGTGGAACGGCAACTGGCCCGCCGGGTCATCGACCTGATCAGCCTGGCCCGCAAGTCCGGCGATGCCGTGGCCGGGTACGAGAAGGTCAAGACCTGGCTCGACAAGGACCAGGCAGAGGTCCTGATCCAGGCGATCGACGGGTCTGGCCGTGGTAAATCGAAACTCAGCACGCCGCACTACGGACGCTATATCGGGTGGTTGACGGCGGATGAGCTGGGAATGGCCTTTGGTCGTGAAACTGTGATACATGCGGCGCTGGCCTCTGGTGGACTCGGCAAACGTGTTGTAGAGGAAGCGCAACGCTTGCGCGGAGTGCGCGAAACGGACGGCGGCAACGGCCGCCGGGAAGGAAAAAGAGCTTTATGAGCGATAGTGACGGCAAAAAGACTTTGGGTCTGCGTGGTGGTCCCCGTTCGGGGAACGTGAAACAGAGTTTCAGCCATGGGCGGACAAAGAATGTCGTGGTGGAAACCAAGCGGAAGCGCGTTGTCGTGCCCAAGCCAGGTGGAAGCAAATCGCCCGGCGCCGGCTCTGCCAGGACGGGTGATCCGTCACGTCGTCCCGCCGGGATTTCCGATGCCGAAATGGAGCGCCGCCTGAAGGCTCTGCAGGCCGCCAAGGCGCGTGAGGTCGACGAGGCCCGCCAGCGCGAGGAAGACGAGCGTCAGCGCGCCGAGGATCGTGAACGTCGCCGCGCCGAGGCCGAGGCCAAGGAGCGCGAGCAGCGCGAGGCCGAAGAGCGCGCCCGTCAAAAGGCCGAGGAAGAAGACCGCAAGCGGCGCGAAGCCGAGGAGGCCGCCAAGCAGGCCGCCGCCGCGCCTGCCGAGCCGACGGCGGCGCCGGACGCGGGCCGCAGCAAGGCGGCTCCGCAGCAGACCCCCCACAAGGTCGAGCGCGAGCAACCCGCGCGCGCCCCGCGCAAGGGCCGCGACGATGGCGGCCGCCGGTCGGGCAAGCTGACGCTGAACCAGGCGCTGTCCGGCGGCGAAGGTGGCCGGCAACGGTCGATGGCCGCAATGAAGCGCAAGCAGGAGCGTGCCCGGCAAAAGGCCATGGGCGGCAATGTCGAGCGGGAAAAGGTCGTCCGCGACGTGCAGCTGCCTGAAACCATCGTTGTGAGCGAGCTGGCCAACCGTATGGCCGAACGCGTCGCTGACGTGGTCAAATCGCTTATGAACATGGGCATGATGGTCACGCAGAACCAGACCATCGATGCCGACACCGCCGAGCTGATCATCGAGGAATTCGGCCACAAGGTCGTGCGCGTCTCGGATGCAGACGTCGAGGACGTGATCAAGGAGGTCGAGGAGAACCCCGAGGATCTCATTTCGCGTCCGCCGGTCATCACCATCATGGGCCACGTGGACCACGGCAAGACCTCGCTGCTGGATGCGATCCGCAACACCAGCGTGACCTCTGGCGAGGCGGGCGGTATCACCCAGCATATCGGCGCCTATCAGGTGCAGACCAAGGATGGCGCGACGCTGACCTTCCTCGATACGCCGGGCCACGCGGCCTTTACCTCGATGCGGGCGCGCGGGGCGCAGGTGACGGACATCGTCATCCTGGTGGTCGCCGCAGACGATTCGGTCATGCCGCAGACCATCGAGGCGATCCACCACGCCAAGGCGGCCGGCGTGCCGATGATCGTGGCGATCAACAAGGTCGACAAACCCGCCGCAGATCCCAACAAGGTGCGTACCGAGTTGCTGCAGCATGAGGTGCTCGTCGAGCAAATGTCCGGTGAGGTGCAGGATGTCGAGGTGTCGGCGGTGACCGGCCAGGGCCTGGACGAACTGCTGGAGGCAGTTGCGCTTCAGGCCGAGATTCTCGAACTCAAGGCCAACCCCGACCGCGCCGCGCAAGGCGCCGTGATCGAGGCGCAGCTGGATGTGGGCCGCGGCCCGGTGGCGACGGTTCTGGTCCAGCAGGGCACCCTGCGTCAGGGCGACATCTTTGTCGTCGGCGAACAGTGGGGCAAGGTCCGCGCGATGGAGAACGACAAGGGCGAGCGCGTCAAGGAGGCCGGTCCGTCGGTCCCGGTCGAGGTGCTGGGCCTGAACGGCACGCCGGAGGCGGGCGACGTCCTGAACGTGGTCGCGACCGAGGCGCAGGCGCGTGAGATCGCCGAATACCGTGAGGAAAAGTCGAAAGAGAAGCGCGCGGCCGCCGGCGCGGCGACGACGCTGGAACAACTGATGCAGAAGGCCAAGGACGACAAGAGCGTCGCCGAGCTGCCGGTTCTGGTCAAGGCCGACGTGCAGGGCTCGGCCGAGGCCATCGTCCAGGCGCTGGAAAAGGTCGGCAACGAAGAGGTGCGCGTGCGCGTGCTGCATTCGGGCGTTGGCGCCATCACCGAAACCGACATCGGCCTGGCCGAAGCCTCGGGTGCGCCGGTCATCGGCTTTAACGTGCGGGCCAATGCGCCGGCGCGGAACGCGGCCAACCAGAAGGGCGTGGAGATCCGTTATTATTCGGTGATCTACGATCTCGTGGACGACGTGAAGGCGGCGGCCTCAGGCCTGCTGTCGGCCGAGGTCCGCGAGAAGTTCATCGGGTACGCCGAAATCAAAGAGGTCTTCAAGGTCTCCGGCGTCGGCAAGGTTGCTGGCTGTCTGGTCACCGAAGGGATCGCCCGCCGCTCGGCCGGGGTGCGTTTGCTGCGCGACAACGTGGTGATCCACGAAGGCACGCTGAAGACGCTGAAACGGTTCAAGGACGAGGTTGCCGAGGTGCAATCGGGCCAGGAATGCGGTATGGCGTTCGAGAACTACGAAGATGTCCGCCCCGCCGATGTGATCGAAATTTTCGAGCGCGAGGAAGTGACCCGCACGCTGGAGTGATCCGGATCGGATGACGGGCAATGAAAAAGGGGACGGCGCGCTGCGTCGTCCCCTTATTTCTGGTGCTGGGCCTGCCTGCCTATGCCGCTGTCTGGACGGGTTTGCCTTCATAGATACTGTGGCCAACCCGGACCGCGATCCTGCCATCGGGCAATGACCGGACAAAAACACCCTGTACGGATACGCAACTTCCGACTGTGATGGTCCGGAGCATGTCTGGTCCTCCTCATACACGCCAATGGTTGTATTCTACACCGTTCAGGCGAATTCACCTAGACGCAAAGCGCCTGAAATTTCACCAATACGTCACACGGACGCACAAAATGTGGTGAAAAATCGAGAGGGCGCCTCAAAATATGCAATAATTTGAGGCAGTTTCCGGGTGGTCCTGCGGCCTAGAGCCAGTCGCGCAGGATCGGGATCAGAGGCAGATCGGCCGGCGGCATCGGGTAGTCGCGCAGGTCGCGCGCGCGCACCCATTTCAGTGCCTGCCCCTCGCGCCCATGCGGCTGACCCTGCCATTTACGGCAGGCAAAGAGCGGCATCAGCAGGTGGAAATCGTCGTAGCTGTGGCTGGCAAAGGTCAGCGGCGCCAGGCAGGAGGACCAGGTGTTGATGCCCAGTTCCTCCTCCAGTTCGCGAATCAGCGCCGCCTCAGGCGTCTCTCCCGGCTCAACCTTGCCGCCGGGAAATTCCCAGAGGCCCGCCATGGATTTGCCCTCGGGGCGCTGCGCCAGCAGCACGCGGCCGTCGACGTCGATCAGCGCAACGGCAGAGACCAGAACCGTTTTCACGACCGGTAATCCGCGTTGATCTCGATATAGCCATGGGTCAGATCGCAGGTCCAGACGGTGGCCTGACCCGCGCCCAGCCCCAGATCGACGGCGATCACCAGTTCCTGCCCTTTCATATAGCCGGCGGCATCGGCTTCCTTGTAGTCGGGAGAGACCCAGCCGTTTTCCGCGACAAGAATATCGCCGAAGCGGATGGTCAGGCGGTCGCGGTCGGCGGCTGCGCCGGATTTTCCTACCGCCATGACGACACGGCCCCAGTTGGGATCCTCGCCGGCGATGGCGGTCTTGACCAGCGGCGAGTTGGCGATGGCCAGCCCGTGCACCTTGGCGTCGGTATCGCTGGCGGCGCCGGTCACCCGGATCTCGACGAACTTGGTCGCCCCCTCGCCGTCACGCACCACCTGTTGCGCCAGATCGAGCATCACGCCGTGCAGCGCGGTTTCGAACTCCGCGTTGCCGGTGGCATCGACGCCCGCCGTCCCGGTCGCCGCCAGCATCAGGCTGTCGGAGGTCGAGGTGTCGCTGTCCACGGTGATGCAGTTGAAGGTCTTGTCCGTGAGCCGCCCCAGCAGCGCCTGAAGCGCCGTCTGATCATAGGCCGCATCGGTGAAGATATAGACCAGCATCGTCGCCATGTCCGGCGCGATCATGCCCGATCCCTTGGCGATGCCGGCGATCCGCACCGGCGTGCCGGCGATCTCGACCGTGGCGCTGGCCCCCTTGGGAAAGGTGTCGGTGGTCATGATGGCGCGCGCGGCGTCCTCGATCGCGCTGTCCGTCAGCGCGTCGTTCAGCTCTTCCAGCTTGGCCACGATGCGCTCATGCGGCAGCGGCTCCCCGATCACCCCGGTCGATGCGGTAAAGACCCGCCGCGCCGGAACCCCGGTGGCACCGGCCACGGCGGCGGTGATCTCGGCCACCGACGCCTGGCCGTAATGGCCGGTAAAGGCGTTGGAGTTGCCCGAGTTGACGAGGATCGCGGCCGGCCCGTCGGCCGCGTCGCCCAGCTTTTCCTGGCAGTCCAGCACCGGGGCAGAGCGGGTGGCGGATCTGGTGAACACACCGGCGACGGCGGTCCCGGGCTGCAGCACCGCCAACATCACGTCGGTCCTGCCGCTGTAGCGAACCCCGGCGGCGGCCGAGGCGAACCGGACACCGCCGATCAGCGGCAGGTCGGGAAAGGATGCGGGCGCCAGCGGCGAAACATGGGCGATTTTGGCCATGGCGTCAGTTCCTCAACAGATCCAGATTGTGGATCATGGTGGGCTCCAGCCCTTCGACCTCGGGGCGCTCGACCTCGGCGGCGGCCACCAGCGCATCGACGCGCTCGGACACGGCCTTCTGGCGCAGCTCGCCGGCCAGATCGTCGCGCACGCTGTCGAAGTCGGGCGCCTCTTTCTGCCGGCTCTCGTTCAGTTTGACCACGTGCCAGCCGAACTGGGTCTGCACCGGATCGGACACTTGGCCCGGTTCCAGCGTCATGACGGCGGTTTCGAATTCGGGAACCATCATGCCCTTTTCGAACCAGCCCAGCTCGCCTCCGTTGGGTCCCGAGGGGCCGGTGGACTTCTCTTTCGCCAGCGCGGCGAAATCGGCGCCGCCGTCAAGCTCGGCCTTGATCGCCTGTGCCTCTTCCTCGGTCTCGACCAGGATGTGCGAGGCATTGAATTCACGTTCATCGTAGGCGGCGCCGTATTGCGCCTCGTAGGCGGCGCGCAGGTCGTCCTCACCGGCCGCCGTCGCCATGATCTTCTCGATCTCCTCGGCGGCGAGCAGCGAGCGGCGCTCGTTTTCCAGCGACAGTTTCACGCCGTTGGGGATCTCATCGCCATGGGCCTGCTCCAGCGCGCTTTGCTGGATCAGTTGTTCCAGGATCGCATCATAGAGAACCTCGGGCGGCAGCTGCTGGTACTGCTGCGGCAGCGAGGCGCGGGCGATGATCACATGGCCCAGCCTGATCTCCTGACCGTTCACGCGGGCAACCACCGTATCGGCGCCGGGGCCCTCGGCCAGGGCTGGAAGAGCCATCAGAGCGGCGAACGCCAGCGCGGGCAGGAAAGTGAGACCTTTGGGCATTGAATCGTCCTATCGTTGGACCGCGACAGGGCGCGGCGTTGACACTGTTTCCACGGCCCCTTACATCGCCTTAAGGCCGACGTCAGGACCGTCTTTCCCCTCGTATCTATGGGTTGTGCGCAGGACGGACAAGTCTGACAAGACCATCAGGAAGTCAGAGCCGCTGGAGAACATATGCTGGGTATCGGAACACTCGCCAAAAAGGTGTTCGGCACGCCGAACGACCGCAAAATCAAGGCGACGCAGCCGCTGGTCGAAAAGATCAACGCGCTGGAACCCGAGTTCGAAAAACTCAGCGACGAGGGACTCAGGGACAAGACGGCCGACCTGCGCAAGCGCGCTCAGGACGGCGAAAGTCTGGATGATCTGCTGCCCGAGGCCTTTGCCAACGTCCGCGAAGGGGCCCGGCGCGCGCTGGGGCTGCGCGCCTTTGACACCCAGTTGATGGGCGGCATCTTTCTGCATCAGGGCAATATCTCGGAAATGAAGACCGGCGAGGGCAAGACCCTGGTCGCCACCTTCCCGGCCTATCTGAACGCGCTGGTGGGCAAGGGTGTGCATGTGGTCACGGTCAACGATTATCTGGCCAAACGTGACGCCGAATGGATGGGCAAGGTCTATGAGGCGCTGGGCATGCGCGCCGCCGTGATCTGGTCGGGCATGGGCTCGCAGGACAAGATCCGGGCCTATGAGGCCGATGTGACCTATGGCACCAACAACGAGTTCGGCTTCGATTACCTGCGCGACAACATGAAGTCCGAACTGAGCGAGCTGTTCCAGAAGAACCATTATTTCGCCATCGTCGACGAGGTGGACAGCATCCTGATCGACGAGGCGCGCACGCCGCTGATCATCTCCGGGCCCGCCGACGACCGCTCGGATCTTTATGCGACCATTGACGCGATCATCCCGCTGCTGTCCGAGGCGCATTTCGACGTCGATGAAAAGACCCGCGGCGTGACCTTTACCGAAGAGGGCAACGAGTTTCTCGAAGAGCAGCTGCACGCCCGCGGCCTGCTGGACGAGGGGCAGACGCTTTATGACCCGGAAAGCACGACCATCGTGCACCATGTCAACCAGGGCCTGCGCGCGCACAAGCTGTTCCAGAAGGACAAGGATTATATCGTCCGCGATGGCGAGGTGGTGCTGATCGACGAATTCACCGGCCGGATGATGGCGGGGCGCCGCCTCTCCGAGGGGCTGCACCAGGCCATCGAGGCCAAGGAGCATGTCCAGATCCAGCCCGAGAACGTCACCCTGGCCAGCGTGACTTTTCAGAACTTCTTCCGCCTGTACGAAAAGCTCGCCGGCATGACCGGCACCGCGGTGACCGAGGCCGAGGAATTCGCCGAAATCTATGGCCTGGGTGTGGTCGAGGTGCCGACCAACCGCCCGATTGCGCGGATCGACGAAGACGATCAGGTATTCCGCACCACCGCGGAAAAGTACAAGGCAATCATCGAAGCGATCGGCACAGCCCACGAAAAGGGTCAGCCGGTCCTCGTCGGCACCACCTCGATCGAAAAGTCCGAGGTTCTGTCCGCGATGCTGGACAAGGCCGGGATCACGCACAACGTTCTCAACGCCCGCCAGCACGAGCGCGAGGCCCAGATCGTCGCCGACGCCGGCCGTCTGGGCGCGGTGACCATTGCCACCAACATGGCCGGTCGGGGCACCGACATCCAGCTCGGCGGCAACGTCGACATGAAGGTCATGGAGGCGCTGGAGCAGAACCCGGATGCCGATCCGGCCGAGATCCGCGCCGCCGAAGAGGCCATGCACGCCGAGGAAAAACAGAAGGTGATCGAGGCCGGCGGCCTTTTCGTGATCGCGTCGGAACGGCATGAAAGCCGCCGCATCGACAACCAGCTGCGCGGCCGCTCGGGCCGTCAGGGCGACCCGGGGCGCACGGTGTTCTTCCTCAGCCTCGAAGACGATCTGATGCGCATCTTCGGCTCCGAACGTCTGGACAAGGTGCTCAAGACCCTTGGCCTGAAGGAAGGCGAGGCGATCGTGCATCCCTGGGTCAACAAGTCGCTCGAACGGGCGCAGGCCAAGGTCGAGGGACGCAACTTCGACATGCGCAAGAACATCCTCAAGTTCGACGACGTGATGAACGACCAGCGCAAGGTGATCTTTGCCCAGCGGCGCGAGATCATGGCGGCCAAGGATCTGTCCGACATCGCCGCCGACATGCGCCATCAGGTGATCGACGACCTGATCGACGCCTATATGCCACCGAAATCCTATGCCGATCAGTGGGACACCGAGGGGCTCTATGCCCAGGTGATCGAAAAGATGGGCCTGGACGTGCCGGTGATCGAATGGGCCGCCGAAGAGGGTGTGGACGACGAGGAAATCCGCGAGCGTCTGGTCAAGGCCAGCGACGAGATGATGGCGAAAAAGGCCATCGATTTCGGGTCGGAGAACATGCGCCAGATCGAAAAACAGGTGCTGCTGGAGACCATCGACGCCAAGTGGCGCGAACATCTTGTGACGCTGGAGCATCTGCGCTCGGTCATCGGGTTCCGTGGCTACGCGCAACGCGATCCGCTGAACGAGTACAAGACCGAGAGCTTTCAGCTCTTCGAGGGGATGCTGGACGGGTTGCGCGAGGCCGTGACCCGGCAACTGGCCCATGTGCGGCCGCTGACGGAAGAAGAGCAGCGCCAGATGATGGCGCAGTTCGCTGCCCAGCAGGCGCAGCTTCAACAGCGGGCGGATGTCGCCGAGGCGCAGGTCGAAGAGGCCGCCGCGCCGGCCGACCCGGAGACCGCCTCCGGCTTCGTCGAGGGCGATCCCAGCACCTGGGGCAATCCCGGCCGCAACGAGAAATGCCCCTGCGGCAGCGGCAAGAAATTCAAGCATTGCCACGGCCGGCTGGCCTGACCCCGCCAGACCAGCGCCAGGAAGATGCCTGATTGACTCCCCCGGGCGGCCACATGATGGCCGTCTTTGCGGGCCACATCTGACACGACCCGACTGGTGACGGAGGATGTGATGTCCAGATTGCGTTTGATTGGCATGGCCGGCGGCACACTGGCCTGTGCGCTGGGCATCGGATATGTGATGCAGCGCGGCCAGCCCGCCCCGCCGCCGATCGCATCTCCCGCGCCGGTTTCGGCCCGGGACACGCCGGCGGCGCCCAGGGTGGAACCGCCGCGCCCGGCCCCGGTCCGGGTCCGCGTCGCCGAAGCCGGGGCACCGGATGAGGCGCTGGATATCAAAAAGATCACGCTGACCTCCGCGGCGGCCGAGGGCGACGGAGACGGCCTCTCACGCCTGCCCGTTACCAAGACCCTGCCGGAGCTGTCCGCGGCGCCGGGCGCGGTGCTTCCTGGCACGCCGGAGGATCCCGAGATGCCGGCGCTGGGCTGCGACGTGATGGCCCGGGCCGTGCCGGGGCCGATGGCGATGGTGGATTTCTCGGTCTCCGCGCCCTGTCTCGGCAACTCCCGTCTGGTGGTTCATCACAGCGGCATGACCTTTTCCGCCGTCACCGATGCCGATGGCGATCTGAACGTCACGATCCCGGCGCTGGCCGAGCGCGCGGTCTTTATCGCCGCCTTCGACAATGGCGAGGGCGCCGTGGCCACCACCCGGCTTGCCGACATCGCTGATTACGACCGCGTCGTGCTGCAATGGCAGGGCAGGGCCGGCTTCCAGATCCACGCCCGCGAATTCGGCGCCAGCTATGGCGATCCGGGTCATGTCTGGTCCGGCGCGACGCCGCCGGCCGAGCCCGAGCACGCCACCGGGTCGGTGATCCGCCTGGGCACGCAGGACGCGCTGTCGCCGCTTCTGGCCGAGGTCTATACCTTTCCGGCGCGCACCGCCGACCGCAGCGGCACCATCGCACTGAGCGTCGAGACCGAGGTGACGCAGGACAATTGCGGCCGCGACATTTCCGCCCAACTGCTCCAGCGCCAGGGTGAGGATCGCGTCCGGACGCGGCAGCTCGATCTCGCGGTGCCCGACTGCAGCGCGACGGGTGATTTTCTGGTGTTGAATAATCTGCTGGATGACCTGAAGATCGCGGCGAAATGATCCGCGTATAAATTAAGGTCTCACATGTATTGGTCACGTGCGGCGGCGCTCGCCGCACTCTTTCTTTTTTCGGTTGCGCGCCCGGTTGCGGCTCAGGATGTCACGCTGACCTCGCCCGATGGGGCGGTGGAGATCACCGGAACGCTGCTGGGCTTTGACGGCGAATTCTACCGTGTCGATACCCGGTACGGAGAGTTGACGGTGGATGGATCGGGCGTGTCGTGCAACGGGCCGGGCTGTCCCAGCCTGACCGACTATGTGGCCGAGCTGGCGCTGTCTGGATCCTCGACCATGGCCGAGGTGCTGCTGCCGGCGCTGGTCGAGGGGTTCGCCCTGCGCAACGGCTGGCGGGCCGCGCGCGACACCCTGGACGACAACCATTTCCGCTATAGCCTTGCGCGCCCGGATACCGGCCCGGCGCTGGCGTATTTCACCTTTCGCGTCAGCAACACCGACGAGGGGTTTGCCGATCTGTTGGCGAACGAGGCCGACATCGTCCTCGCCCTGCGCGAAATCCGCGCCGGGGAACGGACCCGCGCCTTCGAGGCCGGGATGGGCGATATGACCGCCGGCAACCGCAGCCGGGTTCTGGCGCTCGATGCGATGGTGCCGGTGGTGGCGCCGGGCAACCCGGTGCGGCGCATCTCCACCCCCGATCTGGCCCGGATCTTTGCCGGCGAGATCGCGAACTGGTCCGATCTGGGCGGTCCGGACGCACCCATCGACCTGCACCTGCCCGATGCCGGCTCGGGCCTGTCCCAGGCGGTCGAGGACCGGCTGCTGCGCCCCGCCGGGCTGACCCTGGCCGAGGGTATCACCCGTCACCCCCGCAGCAGCTCCCTGGCCCGCGCGGTCAGCGCCGATCCCTTTGCCATCGGCATCGCCAGCTTTGCCGAAACCGGCACCGCCCGGGCGCTGACCCTGACCGGGGCCTGCGGGTTCTCGCTCGAGGCCAGCCGCCGCACCATCAAGACCGAGGACTACCCGTTGACCTCGCCGATGTTCCTCTATCTTCCGGCACGGCGGTTGCCGAAGGTCGCGCGCGAGTTCCTTCTTTATGTGCAAAGCCCGGCGGCGCAGATCGTGATCCGGCGCGCGGGGTTCGTCGATCAGGCCCCCGAGCGGATCGCGCTGAACGCCCAGGGCGACCGGTTCGCCAATGCCATCGCGGCTGCCGGCGAGGAGGTTCCGCTGGACGAGTTGCAGCGCATGATCGCCACGCTGGGGCCGCTGACGCGCCTGACCACATCGTTCCGGTTCGAGGCCGGCTCGACCCGGCCGGACGCGCAGTCGCGCGCCAATATCGCCCAGCTCGCCCGGGCGATCGAGATCGGTGTCTATGACGCCAAGACCCTGATGTTCGTCGGATTCAGCGATGGCGAGGGGCCGGCCGAGGGCAACAGGCGGATCGCGCTGAAACGCGCCGAGGCAGTCCGCGACGCGGTGCTGGCGGCGGTCAAGACGCCCGGCGAGGCAAGGGTGGAAATGTCGGTCGAGGCCTTTGGCGAGGCGTTGCCGATGGCCTGCGACGACAGCGACTGGGGCCGTCAGGTCAACCGGCGGGTCGAGATCTGGGCGCGGTGATCCTTGCCCGCGCGATCTGATCCGAAACCCGGAACCTGGTTTTTCGGACCGCCCCCGGACTCAGAGGTATCCCTCGGACCGGAAACTCAATTCGCGCGATTTGCCGACGATCAGGTGGTCGTGCAGGGCGATCCCAAGCGCCGCGCAGGCATCGTTGATCTTTCCGGTCATGCGGATGTCGGACTCGCTGGGGCTGGGATCGCCGGAGGGGTGATTGTGGACCAGGATCAGCGCCGATGCGTTCAGCTCCAGCGCGCGCTTGGCCACTTCGCGCGGGTAGACGGGGACATGATCGACGGTGCCGCGTCCCTGATCCTCATCCGCGATCAGGGTGTTTTTCGTGTCCAGGTACAGAACGCGGAACAGTTCGGTATCGCGGTGTGCCATGGTGGTCCGGCAGTAATCCAGCACCGCGTCCCAGCTTGAAATCACGTGCCTTTTCAGGACCCTGGCCCGCGCCATCCGATGCGCGGCAGCCTCGACGATCTTCAGATCCGCGATCACGGCGGGCCCGATTCCGTTCACCGAGGCCAGCCGCTCCGGCGCGGCGGCCAGAACGCGGTTGAAATCGCCGAACTGGTCCAGAAGCGCGCGCGCCAGCGGCTTCACGTCGCGGCGCGGGATCGACCGGAACAGCAGCAGTTCCAGCAGCTCGTAATCCGGCATCGCGGCGGCGCCGCCCGCCATGAACCGGTCGCGCAGCCGTTGACGGTGGTCGCGGATATAGGAGGGCACCCGACCGGCGGGCAACGCCATCTCCGGCGCCTCGTCCGGGGCGAAGAGGGATCGCGTCGCATCGTCGAAGGCGTCAGGCGGGGTCATCGGGGAAGGATGCGCCGGGGCGGTAAACGGCAGGTTAACGCCCCGGCGCGAAAGGGAGCCGTCCGCCCCCCTTTGCCAAGGGGCCGGGGCGGGGAGGGGGGCTAAGCCCTTCGTCTTTGGGGCTTAGCCCGTTCGGCGCTGAAAAGGGTCCGGCGGACCTTTTTCCCGGCGCGCCTTACCCCTTCATACTGTCCCAGAAGGATTTGACCGACGAAAAGAAGGTCTTGCTCTCCGGGTTGTTGTCCTCGCTCAATTCGTCGAACTCGCGCAGGATCTCTTTCTGGCGGCCGGTCAGGTTCACCGGGGTTTCCACCGCCAGTTCGATGAACATGTCGCCATGGCCGCCACCGCGCAGCGGCGGCATCCCCTTGCCGCGCAGGCGCATCTGACGGCCCGACTGGCTGCCCGCCGGGATCTGCACCCGGCCACGGCCACCGTCGATGGTGGGCACCTCGATCGCGCCGCCCAGGGCCGCCGTCGACATGCTGACCGGGACGCGGCAATAAAGGTTCACCCCGTCGCGCTCGAACAGCTCATGCGGGGCCACCTCGACAAAGATGTAAAGATCGCCCGAGGGTCCGCCGCGCATGCCCGCCTCGCCCTCGCCAGCGAGCCGGATGCGGGTGCCGGTCTCGACCCCGGCCGGGATGTTGACAGAGAGTGCACGGTCCTTCTCGACGCGGCCGGCGCCGCCGCAGGCCTTGCAGGGGTCCTTGATGATCTGCCCCATGCCAGAGCAGGTCGGACAGGTACGCTCGACGGTGAAGAAACCCTGTTGCGCACGCACCTTGCCCATGCCCGAACAGGTGGGACAGGTGGTCGGCTCCACCCCGCCTTCGGCGCCGGTGCCCTCGCAGGCCGAACAGGCCACCGAGGTCGGCACGTTGATGGTTTTCTGAATGCCGGAATAGGCCTCTTCCAGCGTCACCCGCAGGTTGTAACGCAGGTCAGAGCCGCGGGTGGCGCGTTGAC
Organism: Antarcticimicrobium luteum; assembly: GCF_004358185.1. Lineage (GTDB taxonomy): Bacteria > Pseudomonadota > Alphaproteobacteria > Rhodobacterales > Rhodobacteraceae > Antarcticimicrobium > Antarcticimicrobium luteum. Next base: position 6,691 of record NZ_SMUV01000070.1, on the reverse strand, counting down.
GGCCACGCTGGCCGCCCATGAAATCGCCGAAGAGATCGTCGAACACGTCGGAGAAGGCGCTGGAGAAATCGCCGCCACCGCCGCCAAAGCCCGCGCCGCCGGGTCGCGGCCCGCCGCCGCCCATGCCACCCTCGAAGGCCGCATGGCCAAACCGGTCATAGGCGGCCTTTTTGTCGGCGTCCTTGAGGACCTCATAGGCCTCGTTGGCTTCCTTGAACTTCGCCTCGGACTCCGGGTTGTCGGCATTTCGGTCCGGATGCAGTTCCTTGGCTTTCTTGCGATAGGCCTTCTTGATCTCGTCCGCCGATGCGCCCTTGGACACGCCCAGAACGTCGTAAAAATCACGTTTTGACATCGGTCTTTTTCCTTTTGCCGGAACGAAAGCGGGCCGGTCCGGATCCCGGACCGGCCCGCCCTGGCCCGGTGTTACACCTTAGGAACGCTTGTCATTGTCCAGGTCTTCGAACTCGGCATCGACGATGTCATCCTCGCCGGGTCCGGTATCGGCCGCCGCCGGCTCGTCGCTGGCCTCGTCCTGGCTGGCCTTGTAGATGGCCTCGCCCAGCCGCATCGCGACCTCGGTCACGTTCTGGATGCCCGACTTGATCTTGTCGGCGTCGACGCCATCCTTTTCCAGGTCGTCCTTGAGCGCGGCCACCGCCAGTTCGATCGCCTCGACGGTCGAGGGGTCGACCTTGTCGCCATGCTCCTCGATCGATTTCTCGGTCGAGTGGATCAGGCTTTCGGCCTGGTTCTTGGCTTCGATCAGCTCGCGGCGGGCCTTGTCTGCCTCGGCATTCTCTTCGGCGTCCTTGACCATCTTTTCGATGTCATCGTCCGAGAGGCCGCCGGAGGCCTGGATGGTGATCTGCTGTTCCTTGCCGGTACCCTTGTCCTTGGCGCCGACCGACACGATGCCGTTGGCGTCGATATCGAAGGTCACCTCGATCTGCGGCATGCCGCGCGGCGCCGGCGGGATGTTCTCCAGGTTGAACTGACCAAGCATCTTGTTGTCGGAAGCCATTTCACGTTCGCCCTGGAACACGCGGATGGTCACCGCGCTCTGATTGTCCTCGGCGGTCGAGAAGACCTGGCTTTTCTTGGTCGGGATGGTGGTGTTGCGGTCGATCAGCCGGGTGAACACGCCGCCCAGGGTCTCGATCCCCAGCGACAGCGGGGTCACGTCGAGCAGGACCACATCCTTGACGTCGCCCTGCAACACGCCGGCCTGAATGGCGGCGCCCATGGCGACGACCTCATCGGGGTTCACACCCTTGTGCGGCTCCTTGCCAAAGAACTTGGTCACCTCTTCGATGACCTTCGGCATCCGGGTCTGACCGCCGACCAGAACCACCTCGTCCACGTCCGATGCCGACAGACCGGCATCCTTCAGCGCCGCGGCGCAGGGCTTGAGCGAGGCCTTGATCAGATCGCCGACCAGGCTTTCCAGCTTGGCGCGGGTCAGTTTCATCACCATGTGCAGCGGCGAGCCGTCCGACCCCATCGAGATGAAGGGCTGGTTGATCTCGGTCTGGCTCGAGCTGGACAGCTCGATCTTGGCCTTTTCGGCGGCTTCCTTCAGGCGCTGCAGGGCCATCTTGTCCTTGGTCAGATCGACGCCATGCTCTTTCTTGAACTCGTCCGCCAGGTAGGTGACGATCCGCATGTCGAAGTCTTCGCCGCCCAGGAAGGTGTCGCCGTTGGTCGACTTCACCTCAAAGAGGCCATCGTCGATTTCCAGGATGGTGACGTCGAAGGTGCCGCCGCCAAGGTCATAGACCGCGATGGTGTGGGTGTTTTCCTTGTCGAGCCCATAGGCCAGCGCGGCAGCCGTCGGTTCGTTGATGATCCGCAGCACTTCCAGCCCGGCGATCTTGCCGGCGTCCTTGGTGGCCTGACGCTGAGCGTCGTTGAAATAGGCGGGCACGGTGATGACGGCCTGCGTCACCTCTTCGCCGAGATAGCTTTCGGCGGTTTCCTTCATCTTGCCGAGGATGAAGGCCGAGATCTGCGACGGAGAGTATTTGTCGCTCTTGGCTTCGACCCAAGCGTCGCCGTTGCCGCCGTCGATGACGTTGAACGGCATGTTCTTCTTGTCCTTGGCCAGATCCGCGTCGTCGAACCGGCGGCCGATCAGACGCTTGACGCCAAAGATGGTGTTTTCAGGGTTGGTGACGGCCTGGCGCTTGGCCGGCTGGCCGACCAGCCGCTCGTCATCGGTAAAGGCGACGATCGAGGGGGTCGTGCGCGCCCCTTCCGCGTTTTCGATAACCTTGGGTTGGGCGCCATCCATGATGGCGACGCAGCTGTTGGTGGTCCCCAGGTCGATCCCGATAACTTTGCTCATGCGTTTCGATCCCTCTTAATGTTCAAGGCGATTACCCGAGGTCAGAACCCGTTATGGCATCCCGGCCCCGATGATGTGGCGCGACGGTGGTCCATCGCGCGTCTCGGCGTATATAGGGAGCGGGAAAAGGCCCTGCAACCATCCTTGAGGGGTGGTTTTCACGAATCCGTGATGGTTTCTTCGTGGGGTCTCAGATGGCTGGCACAGCAGGAGGGGGCGCGGATGACGCGGCTGATGATACGCGATTTCGTGGTTCTGAAATCCCATCTGGATCCGGCGGCCCAGGCCGGGCTGATCGAGGCGCTGCGCCCGGTGCTGAAGGCGGCGCCGCCCTTCAGCCCCCAGACACCGTCGGGAAAGAAGATGTCGGTGCGGATGACCTCGGCCGGGGCGCTGGGATGGATCTCCGACCGGACCGGCTATCGCTATGCGCCGCAGCATCCCGGGGGCCAGGACTGGCCGGCGATCCCCGACCCGGTTCTGCGCCTCTGGGCCGAGGTCACCGGGCTTGAACGGCGCCCCGATTGCTGCCTGATCAACTACTATGGCGAAGGCGCCCGGATGGGCCTGCATCAGGACAAGGACGAGGCGGATTTCTCCTGGCCGGTGGTGTCGGTCTCGCTGGGCGACGACGGGCTTTTCCGCATCGGCAACCCCACGCGCGGGGGGCGGACCGAGTCGGTCTGGCTGAGTTCCGGCGACGTGGTGGTGATGGGCGGGCCGGCGCGGCTGAGCTATCACGGGGTGGACCGGATCCGCTATAAATCCTCGCGCCTGCTGCCGCGGGGCGGGCGGCTGAACCTGACCCTGCGCGTGGTGACCTGAGGGCATCGTTCAGCGCCTCAGCGCCGTGCGCTCCAGCTCAGCGAGGCATGGCGGCGGGTATAGAATTCGCCCATCAGCCCGATCATCAGCAACACGATGCCGACCCAGAACGCATAGTGCCAGTTGCTGTTCATCGGGTTGTAATTGATGAACACGAAACCGCGCGACTGGTCGATGGTGTGAAACAGCGGATTCCAGGAAAAGATCGGCAACATGAAGGCCGGCAGCGAATTGGCCAGGAACATCTTGCCCGAGGCGATCATGTTGGCGCGCTGGTAAATGGTCGAGATCAGGCCGACCGCGGTCGGAAACCATGGCCGCAGCGCCATCAGCACCAGTCCCACCGTACAGCCGGTGAACCAGGACAGCAGCACCATGCCAAAGGCCGGGATCGGCTGATCGATGGTGATCGGAGTAAAGGCCACATGATAAACGAACAGGATCGCGATCATGGTCAGAACCTGGATATACAGCGATCCGATTGCCGCCGCGGTGATGGTGATCACCGTGTTCATCGGCGCGTGCTGCATCATCGGGTGGTTCGGACCCTCGGATTTGACGATCGCACCCACCGCCTTGGTGTGGACCATGTACAAAAAGATCCCCGACATCATGTAGAGCAGGAAATCCCCCCGGATCGCCGAGCTGCGCAGCCCCAGAACCGAGAACATCAGGTAGAAGGCGAGGACGAAGATGATCGCCTGAAGCATGTTCCTGCCGAGGGCGATGAAGGCGTTGTTATGGGCCGACCGCACGCTGCGCACGACCGAGTGAAAGATCAGCTCGAAAATCGTGATCACGCCAACGACTCTCGAACGATGTGTACGCTGTTGAAACATCCAACCTCAGCCTTGTGACTTTGTCCCCCGCGGCGACGGAATTCTTGCCGTCCGGTCGTATCCGCAGCATAAGTTGCAGCAGATTTACCAACAACCCGGCGCAAAAATGGAGCTATTTTGTGAAATATGATGCCTTAATTCCCGTCATTCGGAAACTCGCGATCGAAGCGGGGGCGAAAATCATGGAGATTTACAACGCCGACGACTTCGACGTGAAGGTCAAATCCGATGACAGCCCGGTGACCGCCGCCGACGAGGCCGCCGACGCGCTGATCTCGGCGGGATTGCGGGCGGCCTTTCCCGAGATGATGCTGGTGACCGAGGAACAGTCGGCCTCTCACGGGCTGACCGGCGACACCTTTCTGATCGTCGATCCGCTGGACGGGACCAAGGAATTCATCAACCGTCGCGGCGATTTCACCGTCAATATCGCGCTGGTCGAGGGCGGCGTGCCCACCCGCGGCGTGGTCTATGCGCCGGCAAAGGAACGGATGTTCTTTACGCTCGCCGATGGAACCTCGGTCGAGGAGACGGGGCCGTTCGATGCCGCCGCCATGGGCGAGGTTTCTCCGATCCGCGTCGCCGAAAGCGACAATGACGCCCTGATGGTGGTGGCCTCGAAATCGCACCGCGATCAGGCCACCGACGATTACATCAACAAATATAGCGTGAAGGACAGCAAGAGCGCCGGCTCGTCGCTGAAATTCTGCCTGGTCGCCACTGGCGAGGCCGATCTTTACCCGCGCGTCGGGCGGACCATGGAATGGGACACCGCCGCCGGTCATGCCGTGCTGCTGGGCGCCGGCGGCAAGGTGGTGCGTTTCGACGACCATACGCCGCTGACCTATGGCAAGGAGGGCTATGCCAATCCCTTCTTCATCGCCTACGCCGCGAACGTGACGCTCAAGGAGGCGTGATGCCGGTCCTGATCGCCATCCCGGCCCGCTATGCCTCGACCCGCTATCCGGGCAAGCCGCTGGTCGAACTGCGCGGCGCCACCGGCAACGCGAAAAGCCTGATCCGGCGCAGTTGGGAGGCGGCCTGCGCCGTGCAGGGCGTCGACCGCGTGGTGGTCGCCACCGACGACGACCGCATCCGGGAGGCGGCGGAAGGGTTCGGCGCCGAGGTGGTGATGACCTCGGAAACCTGCGCCAACGGCACCGAACGCTGCGCCGAGGTGCTGGATCGGCTCGGCGGCGGCTATGACATCGTGGTCAACCTGCAGGGCGATGCGCCGCTGACCCCGACCTGGTTCGTCGAGGAGCTGATCGCGGGCCTGCGCGCCGATCCGATGGCCGAGGTCGCCACCCCGGTGCTGCGCTGCGACGGGCGCGCGCTCAACGGCTTTCTCGACGACCGCAAAGCCGGGCGTGTGGGGGGCACCACGGCGGTCTTCACCAAGGACAACCACGCGCTCTACTTCTCCAAGGAAGTGATCCCCTACACGCCGGCCCGCTACCCCGACGACGCCCCGGAAACCCCGGTGTTCCACCATGTGGGCGTCTATGCCTACCGCCCCTCGGCGCTGGGCGCCTATCCGCGCTGGGCGCCCGGGCCGCTGGAACAGCTTGAGGGGCTGGAGCAGCTTCGCTTCATCGAGCACGGCCACCGCATCCTCTGCGTCGAGGTCGAGGCGCGCGGACGGCAGTTCTGGGAGCTGAACAACCCCGAGGATGTCGCCCGGATCGAGGCGATGATGGCGGAGATGAGGGTGGCATGAGTGGCGCGCTGACGGTCTCGGTGGTGATCGTCAGCCGGGATCGTCCCGAGGCGCTGTGCCGCTGCCTGCTGGGGGTGTCGCAGCTGCGCTACGACCCGTTCGAGGTGGTGGTGGTCGCCGATGCCGCCGGGCGCGCGGCGCTGCGCGCGCTGCCGGCGGCGGCGCATGTGACACTGGTGGAGTTCGACGCCGCCAATATCTCCGCCGCGCGCAATGCGGGGATCGCCGCGGCGGCGGGCGAGGTGGTGGCCTTTCTCGACGACGACGCGGTGCCGGAGCCGACCTGGCTCGGCTATCTGACGGCGGCGTTCGCCGATCCCGCCGTGGCGGCGGCGGGTGGGTTCGTGCGCGGGCGCAGCGGCATCTCGTTTCAGTCGCGCGGCGCCATGGTCGACGCCGAGGGGCGGCAAACCCCGCTGGATCTGGATCCCGGCCGCATCACCCTGCTGACCGCCAGCCCGGGCCGCGCGATCAAGACCGAGGGCACCAACATGGCCTTTCGCCGGTCGGTGCTGGCCGCGCTGGGCGGGTTCGATCCGCGCTACCGTTTCTTTCTCGACGAGACCGATCTCAACCTGCGCCTGGCCGAACGGGGCGCGGTCACCGCGCTGGTGCCGCTGGCCCAGGTGCATCACGGCTTTGACGAAAGTCCCCGGCGCCGCGCCGACCGGGTGCCGCGCGATCTGACCGAGATCGGCGCCAGCTGGGCGGTGTTCCTGGCCCGCCATTGCCCGCAGGCGCGGCGCGGCGCGGTCTGGGCGGATGTCCAGGCCGCCGAACGCCGCCGCGCCCTGCGCCACATGGTCGCCGGCCGGCTGGAGCCGCGCGATGTCGCGCCTTTGCTGGCCGGGCTGCGCGCGGGCCATGCCGAGGGGCTGCGACGCCGGGCCGAACCGCTGCCGCCGCTGCCCGATCCGGTCCGGCGGTTTCGCCCGGTGCCGCAGCGCCCGGATGCGCGCG
>NZ_SMUV01000058.1 GCF_004358185.1 Antarcticimicrobium luteum | reverse complement strand
TCGCTGAATCGGCTTTTTCGCATTGTCTGTCTCCTCGTTTGGAGAACAGGCTAACTTCAAACCGCGGACTTTTCAGGGGAGCAGGTCAGCCGTAACCTCCTGCACATCGTTCGCGGCCGCGCACCCGAACCGCGCGCCATACCAACTGCCAATGGCTGGATCGCGGCCATCCTGTGCATCGCAGCCGGCCCGGCTGCGGGCAGCAGCACGGTTTTGGCCTTGGGATTTCCGCGCGCTCCGCTTACCGTCGTTCCAGCCCGGCACAGGGGAGAGGAAGATGGTCTATCGGCACGAGAGGAGCGGAGCGGGAACAGGCGCATGCCCGCGTCCGGTGGCGCTCGCCATGGTGCTGGTGATGCTCCTGTCCCAAGGCGCACGGGCCGAGCCGTTGGCCCCCGCGCCGGCCGCGAGCCCGCTGCCGCCGCATGCCGAACTTCGGTTCTGCTACTACGCCGGATTGGCCTATTCCGCAGGCGCGTTGATCACCATAGACACGCCGATTCGCCGGGAGGTTGTGACGGATCGCCCCAGAAAAGCGTTTCGTTGCGCCAAAGACGAGGCCGCGCAAGGCCGCTATGTCTGGCGCGAAACCGATCCCGATGAGGGCGATCCGTTTCGCGATTGAACGGGTAAAACCCCAATTTTCCTGAGGATTCGTGCATAGCCGCATTTTCCGCCGACCGCCCGGGCACAGGCGAGGGGTGTCGTTACTCAACCTTAACTAGGTCAAATTTGCGCCACATTCGTAGGACTTAATCAACCTAGAAACGAGAGAGGGCCACGGTGGCACCGAAAATGAAGATCACCGGGTTCGAAAAACAAAAGCGCAGAAGCGCTTCAAGGCGATGTGCCCGTCGGTAGAATTCCGACGGAACCACTGGAGAACGACATGAGAATCCTTGCCGTCGACGACGACGAACTGATCCGGGAACTGCTCCTGGCAACGCTCGAGGCGCATGGCTATACGGACGTGACCCTGGCGGAAAGTGGCGAGGACGCTTTGCGCAAGATCGCGTCCGCAGGCAAACCCTTCGACACGTTCATGTTCGACATTCAGATGCCGGGTATGGACGGCATCGAACTGACCCAGCGGGTCCGGGATATGCCGGACTATCGCGAGTCGCCGGTGGTCATGATCACCGCGATGAACCAGAAAGATTACATCGACCGGGCATTTCTTGCCGGGGCGACCGACTATGTGACCAAACCGTTTGATACCACGGAACTGATCACGCGGATTCGCCTGGCCGACAAACTGCAATCGGAGACGCGTCGGGCCACGGTGGCTGGACAGAGCCAGCGCGTAGGGAAAAACAAGCCCGCCTATGCCGATCCGATCGCCATCGAAGAGATCAAGGGCTACGTCTCGAGCGGTGTGCTCCAGAACTATGTCATGATCATGAAGGATCAAAAACAGCTTTCAATCGGGGCCTTCGCCATCCGCGTTCCCGAGCTGGAAAAGGTGCATGCCGGATCCTCGGCGGAAGAATTCGCCTATGTGGTCACGGATGTGGCCGAGGTGATTTCCGACACGCTGGTCGGCTCGCAGGCCTTTGTGTCCTATATCGGCGGCGGCGTGTTCCTGTGCGTTGGACCCCGGCGGATGCTGCCCGAGGCGCAAACCATTCAGGATCAGCTGTTCACGATGCTGAACGATTCCGATCTGGTCTATTGCGAAGAGGTTCCGACCAGCTTCTCCGCCCAGGTGGGGGCGCTCTCGGCACCCAAGATCCTGGAGCGGCGCGATGATCTGCGGTTCCTGGGCAGGGCGGTAGACAATCTGAACATGGTGCCAAAGCAACGGCAACTCAGCCCCATGAACAGCGGCATCGGGCGTTTGGACATTCACGCCGCATAGGACGCGGCGGGTTTCCGGATATATTATGCCCTGGGGCACAGGGGTGCCCCTGGGGATTGGTCGTGCCTGACTGGTTCCGCGGCGTTGCTAATCCGCATCAGATGACCCCTGATTGTTGACATATCTGTGAATTTTTAAACTCAGCTTAAATCGACTTGGGGTAAGGACACATTGCTGCCGGTTTTCACAGGCATTGTGTCAACCGAGGAAACAATCAGCGCCGAAAGAGCGCGTATCAAACAAAAATAGGCAGAGCGGGTTGGTAAGGTCAAATGGTACAGGGGTTGGACGCCGATAAGGCGGCGCAACTTAACGCAGGCCTCGCGCGGATACGCGAACGGTTTGTTCAGTCGCTTTCGGATCGCATCGATGCATTCTACGAATTGCTCGGCGACCTGCGCGACCCGGGCAGCTGGCAGGACGCCTGCGCTGAGATACGGGCCAGTGCGCACAAGTTGCATGGGATCTGTGCCAGTGTCGGATTTTCCAAGATAGGTCAGAACGCGGCGCAGGTCGAATACCTGATCGACGGACTTGGACCGACTCTTCGGGAACGGGATATTGATGAGGTGCGGAGCCTGCTGAACCTCCTTCTCGATGAAATGGAGCAACATTTGGATGCTGCGTAAAGCGGCCGGGCTTTTCGGGTCGACTGTGGGCCGGGCACTTGCGCTTCGGCCCCCGCAGCTTTTTTTCATCGCTTTGATCTGGGCGTCATGCCTGTCCGACCCATCCGGCCTGCAGGCACAGAGCGAGCCTGAGATACCCGAGGCAGAGCGCGCCACCTTGCGGATCGGCGTTCTGGCGGTCGAAGGCGCAACACGGACCCTGGAGGCCTGGGCGCCGACGGCGGATCTGCTGAACCGGGCGGTGCAGGAGCAGGGGCTGCCTTACAGGTTCAGCGTCGCGCCGCACACGGTCGCCTCGCTGACACAGGCAATCGAAGACAGGCAGATCGCCTTTGCGCTGACCGACCCGGCCTCGTTCGTCGCGGCCGAGGTGGAAAACGGGGCCCGTGCGCTGCTGTCCGCCGCCTACATGTGGGAGGGGCGGACCTATGACAAGACCGGCGCGCTGATCTTCACCCGGGCCGATAGCACCATCCGCGACATCCCCCAGTTGAAGGGGCGCAAGGTGATGGCGGTGGAGCCGGGCGATTTCAGCGGCTGGTGGCTGGCCGCGCAGGAATTCCGCAAACACCGGCTGGACCCGCGCGAAGACCTGTCGCAGCTGGTGTTCTCGGGCGGCAACCAGCGCGAGATCGTCTATGCGGTGCAGTCCGGGCTGGTTGATGCGGGGGTGGTGCGGGCCGGCCTGCTTGAGGATCTGGCGAAAAAGGGTGTGATCGCGCTGTCGGACTTTGCCCCGATCGCGGCGGTGGCAGAGCAGGATTACCCCTATTGGGTGTCGACGCCGCTGTATCCCGACTGGGTGCTGTCGGCGCTGCCTGATGTGCCCGAGCCGGTGCTCGCGGCAGTCATCAACACGCTCTTGTCGGTGACGGTGGACAGTGCGCAATCGCGCGCTGCGGGCGGCGCGCTGTGGCAGGCACCGCAGAACTACCAGCCGGTTCACGATCTGCTGATCTCGCTGCGCGCCCGCCCTTACGAGAATTACCTGCTGCAGGCGGCGAACCGGATTTTCCGCGCCTACCGGATACCGATCCTGGGCGGGATCGTCCTGATTCTGCTGTCGCTGGCGTTTCTGGCCTACCAGCTGCGGCGCAACATCCAGCTCGCCGAAGAGCGGCGCAACGTGCTCCAGTCCGAGGTGCGTTCGAAGCTGTTCTACCGCAGCGCCATCGAAGAGCACACGGTGTTCTGCATGCTGACGCAGGACGGCCGGATCTCTCACGTCAACGACCGGTTCTGCCGTATGGCCGACCGTATGCGGCCGGACATACTGCAACAACCCCTGGCCCGGTTCCTGGATGACAGCGACACCGATGTGCTGTTGCAGGAGATCATGACCTCGATGCAGGTGGGCGCGCCCTGGAACGGGCCGATGAAGATCCTGCGGGAGGACGGCAGTGCCGCCTGGGTGCAATGCAGCTGCATTCCGGTGACCGGCGCCGATAACCAGCTGAGCGAGGTCGCGGTGGTGGCCACCGACGTGACCCGAACCCGCAAGGGAATTTCAGAGGAGCGGTTCAAGAGTTCGCTGGACATGATCACCGATCAGGTGGTGGTGCTGCGGCCCGGCACACTGGAAATGCTCTACTGCAACAAGGCGGCGGAACAGCAACTGGTCCGCGACCGAATGGGCGGCGAGTGGAAGGGCAAGAAGGTCGGGAATTTCATCACCGGCGAGGATCTGGAAACACTCGAGTTGCGTCGCGATGCGCTGATCGAAGGGCCGCAACGGCGCATCACCTGGGAAGTGACCTCGAAATCCGGCGTTCCCTATGAAATCAGCCTGGAATACGTCGAACCGGATCAGGAAGAGCCGCGCCTGATCGCGATCTACCGCGACATAACCGAGCGCAAACAGGCCGAGAAGGCCAAGAACGAATTCGTTTCGACCGTCAGCCATGAGCTGCGTACGCCACTGACGTCGATGAAGGGGGCGCTGGGGCTGGCGCTGTCGGGCTCGATCGGCGACATGCCCGATCCGGTTCACAAGATGATTTCGATGGCCAGCACCAATTGCGACCGGCTGGTGGTGCTGATCAACGACATCCTCGATCTGGAAAAGATCGAGGCCGGCAAGATGGATTTCAAGATGGAGCCGCTGGACATGGCCGCGCTGGTCGATGCCGCGGCCGAGGCCAACAGCTTCTATGCCGACAAGTTCGGCGTGACCCTGCGCTGTGAAGTCGATGCCCAGGACGATGAGCTGTTCACCCTGGGGGACCGCAACCGCCTGATGCAGGTGATGGACAACCTGTTGTCGAATGCGGCCAAATACTCGCCCAAGGGGGGCGAGATCGTGATCTGGCTGCGCCCGAACGGCGATGCCCTGCAGCTGACGGTGCGCGACTTCGGCTCCGGCATTCCGAAGGCGGCGCAGCCGACCATTTTCGACAAATTCACCCAGGTCGACAGCTCCGATACCCGCTCCAAGGGGGGTACCGGACTGGGGCTGTCGATCGCCAAGCTGATCGTGGAGGAGCACCAGGGCGCGATTTCCTTCGTCAGCGAAGAGGGCGAAGGGACCGAGTTCTTTGTCGAACTGCCGCGGCTGCGGGACGATGTTCTGGGCCTGATCGCGCCGGCGAACGCTTTGGACCCGGCAGAAAACGGGTTCTCTCAGATCCCGGGGATCGCCGCCCGGGCCCGCCCGGCCGCAGGCGTGGCGCTGGCCGCGTTGCAGGCGCTGCTGCGCCGGAACGGGGCTCAGGTTGAAATCGACGGCGGCCACGTGGTGGCCAGCCAGGTGGTCAAGGGCGTCGGCGTTCTGGGACAATCCGCCGCGCCGGCCCTGCTGGACGAACCGGGGCGGGCGCTGCTGACCGGTTTGTGCGACCGGGAGGTCCTGGACAACCGTGCCGTTTCGGTTCTCGACGTTACCGCCGCGCCGGTGGAAGAGGACGAACCGGCCAGCCCGCCCGAAGAGATGATCGCGCTGTTGTCCGGCTGGTTGCAACAGGTGACCGAACCGGCCGGCGAGCGTGGTGCGCTGCGTATGCTGGTGGTGGATGGCGAGGCCGGCATCCCGGGCGGGATGGGCGGCGTCGAGATCGTGCATGCCCAGGATGTCGGCCAGGCATTGGCCCGGGCAGAGCAGGAGAGATTCGACTTGATCATGACGGGCGAGCGCGGCAGCGACGTGGCGGTGACGCTGGTGATGCCGGTGACCGGCGGCGGGCTGCCCGAGGATCTGCCGATCGTTCTGGTCGCGGCCCGGAACGCACTGGCCGAACCCGGCCGCGGGGTGGTATCCAAGTTTGCGCGGCCTACGACGGCCGGTCGGGGCAAGGCGCGCCGCCGGGCCGTGCGGTCGTGACGGCAAGTGCCGTGAACAGCTGATTTTGAAAGGAAGCGCGTTTTGGCCGAATTGACAAAGATCCTCCATATCGAGGATGAGGCTGATATCCGGGAAATCGCCCTTATGGCGCTGGAGATAATCGGCGGCTTTGAGGTGAGTCAGGCGGATTGCGGATCGGCGGCGCTGCCCCTCGTTGCCGAGACGATGCCCGACCTGATCCTGACCGATGTGCAGATGCCGGGCATGACCGGACCCGAGGCGCTTGCCGCTATCCGGGCCCTGCCGGGCTTCGAACGCATCCCGGCGATCTACATGACCGCCAAGGTGATGGAGTCCGAACGCGACGCCATGTTGGGCGAGCATGATCTGGGGGTCATCACCAAGCCCTTCGACCCGACCACCCTGGCCACCGAAATCCGCACCCTGTGGGCGGCTGGTCCGGCCGGCTGAGACCGGAGGCCGTTCAGCTCGGGCGGTTTCGGAGATAGACGTTGCGGGCGATTTCCTCGGTTTCCGCCGCTTCGCGCCGATCCTCGTGCTTCTGCAATTGCTCAAGGGATTGGTCGAGCGCGGCGTCATTCGTCTTGGCCTCGCGGTAGCTGCCCATGAGCTGCGCCTCGATCCCGGCCGCTTTTTCATCCAGCGCGGCAAGCTGGCCGGTCAGAAGGGCGCGCCGGGCCTCCACCGCGCGCAGGAAACCCGCCAGATAGGGGGCCGCCTCGGGCGAGGTGATGTGCCCCTCGCTTTCGACGCGGGCCTGGAGCGCCTTGATCTCTTCGTGAAGGTTGGCCTGCTCGGCCCGGATCGCCGTCATGCGCGCGGCATAGCCGTCGATTTCGTGCTGCTTGATCCGCTGGATCAGCCTGAGCGCCGAAATCCTGCGCCGGGCCGGCATGGCATCAGGCCGCCTCGGCCATGTCCTGCCGCGCCTCTTCCATCTCGTAGAAGTTCGGCTGCAGTTTGGTCGGGATGTTGCCACGGCCGATCTCGATGCAGATCGTCGGCGAATGGTCGTGAAGAATGGCGATGAAAATGTCGCGGATCACCGTGTAAAAGGCGCCGTCCTGTTCCTCGATGTCCGCCAGCCGGCTGGAGACCGGCGCGACAAACAGATAGGCCAGAAAAACCCCAAGGAATGTCCCCACCAGCGCGCCGCCGATCATCTCGCCCAGCACCGCCGGCGGCTTGTCGATCGAGCCCATGGTCTTGATCACGCCCAGAACGGCGGCGACGATGCCGATCGCCGGCAGCGCGTCGGCCACGGTGGTCAGCCCGTGCGACGCGGCCAGGGACTCATGGTGGTGTTTTTTAAGCTTCTTGTTGATCACGTCCTCGGTCTGAAACGGATCGTCGAACTGCAGCGCCAGCATGCGAAAGCTGTCGGTGATCAGATCGATGGCAAAGTGATCCTTTTGCAGCTTGGGGAACTGGGAAAAGATCGTGCTGTCCTGCGGGCTTTCGATATGGTCGTCCAGCGCCAGGATGCCGTCCTTCTGGTACATCTTGGTCAGGGTATACATCAGGTTCAGAAGGTCGATGTAATCCTGCTGCTTCCACTTCGGCCCCTTGAATGCCTTCAGAACCGATTTCGAGGTGTCGATGATCTGGCCAAAGGAATTGGCCGCGATGAACGACCCCAGCGCCGCGCCGCCGATCATCATCCCCTCGAAGGGCATCGCGTGCAGGATGACCCCCATCTCGCCGCCGGACAGGACGTAGCCGCCGAACACCAGGGCGATGACGATGATAAAGCCGAGAATGATGGTCATGACGGGGCACAGTCCATGGGGCCGCTATGGCCATTGTCGGTCGAATTCCTCTTGATCCAGCAGTCTATACGCGATTTTGGCAAGAACAAAATGAAAAACTCTTTATTAGTCCGAAAAAACTCCAACGAAAAGCAAGGATAATTGACAAGTAACGTGTGAATGGTACAGGTTTATACATGTTCAAGGCGGGTCCGGAAGGGATGCAGCGCATGGCTGGCAAGGAAAAGGTGATGGCCGTCCTGATGGGGCCGGTCGAGGTGCGCCAGACCTTTCGGGACTGGCCGGCCGAGATGTGCCTGGCGGTCTGCCTGATGGACAACGGCGACTGTCAGCTGGTCGTGTTCCGGCAAGAGGAGGTCGGGCCATTCCCGCGCCGCCTGCAACAGCACCTGGGTTTGAATGCCGATGAGCTTTGCTTCTTTCCGGCCGCCCCCGGGTTTCCCACCCGGACGCTGCTTTATTCCGACGAGCGGCGTTTGATGGCGCTGGTCTCGGAGGCGCCCGAGATCGTCGAAGAGGCGTCCGATTACTCCGTGAACTATGCCTATGCGCTGGAAGAGGGGCTGAACCCCGCCGTGTTCCTGGGCATCGAGGTGGCCGGCACCCGGCCAGAGCCCGCCCCCGAGCGGGGCGTCGACCGGACCGCGCCCGGCGACATGCCCTCCGGGGCCGATTTCGTGTCGCGCCGGGCGCCTCAGCCCGCGCCGGAACATGCCGCAACCGGACCCGCGCGCGCCGGGCGGGTCCGCAAGGCCCTGTTGCCCGGCTTCATGCAGCGGGTCGAACAGGCCCAGCCCGGGGCGCGGTTCCGCTCGGCCCGGGAATTGGCGTTGAGCGAAGAACGTCCCGTGCTCTGCGAGATATGCCCGGAACAGAACGGCTGGATCATGGTGGCCCGGATCGGTGAGGGGGGCGCCGACATCCGTATCGGCGATCCCGATCTGATCTATCTGCGCGATGACCACAGCGTCGTGGCGATCCGGCTGGAGCCGCCCTGGGACATCTCTGCGACCCTGCCCGGGCGGATCTGGATTCGGGCGAAAAGCCTGCCCCCCAGCCTGCGGACGATATTCACCGAGTGCGTTGGTTCGGCCGAGATGACGGGCAATGGCGCGTTTCTGTACCTGCATGTGGCGCCGCAGCTGACCGCGCCGGCCTCAAATCGCGCCGATCCGCCCGCCTTGAACAGCTCAGAGGCTCAGGTCACGCCGGATGCGGCCCCCCGGATTGGCGGGGACGAGGCCGCCGAGCCTGTCACGCCAGCGCCTCGGCAGGGAAAATACAGGATACGGCGGCGCCTGTTGGCCCTGACGGGGATCGCCGCCGCTCTGGTCCTGATCCAGCTTGGACTCCAGGTTGGATTCCAGCTCGGAGGGCAGGGGGCGCAGGGGCCGCTCGGCGGCGATGCGCAGATCGACTGGGACCGTTTCCGCAGCGTCTGGCAGGCGGCGCGCGCCGGGTAGCAGCCAGTCAGACGGCATGACCCCGCCACAAGGGGCGGGGCCGGTTTCCAGGCTCAGCGCAGCGCGCTGCGCAGGTTCTCAAATACCGCATCGTCCAGCTGGGTAACGCGCTCGGGTGCGCTGCCGCCGACCGTGCCGGCCGCATCGGCCTTGCGGGGGGCCGGGGCGGTCGCCGTCGTCTCCTCGGCCGAGGATCCGGCATCACCCGGGGCGGCCTGGGCGGGGAGGTCCGCGACCGGCTTGCGGTATTCCAGCAGTACGGTGATGCGTCGGTTCGAGGCATCGCGCGGGTCTTCGGGCACCAGAAGCTCGGTATCGGCCATGCCCGAGACGCGGGTGATGCGCGACGGATCGACACCGGAACCCAGCAGCACGCGGCGCATCGCATTGGCCCGGTCCGAGGACAGATCCCAGTTGTCATAGGCCTTGCGGTTGGTAAAGGGCACCGCGTCGGTATGGCCCGAGATCACCAGTGAATTGGGCAGCGCGGCCAGGGATTCGCCCAGCTTCTCCATCAGCTCCATCGTCGCACGGTGCATCTCGGCGCTGCCGGTGGCGAACATCGGCTGGCCCTGCTGGTCGACAACCTGAATGCGCATCCCGTCGGGGGTGCGTTCGAAGATCACGTTCTTTTCCAGCGGGCGCAGATCGGGATTCTCCTGCATCGCCTGGCGCAGCTCGGTCTGGAGCGTGTCGAACTGGGCGCCGTCGGCGGCGCGCATTTCCTGTGCCTGGGCGGCGGCCCGGGCGCCGGCGGCGTCCGCGACCGCATTCAGGGGCGCGACCGAATCGGGGGTCTGGCCCGCCCCGCCGGTGACCGAGGTGCCTTCCTGGCGCGGCTCGGCCTCGGCGGGGGCACCGCCGGCAGGGTGGTCATGCCTGCCCTCATAGGTGCCCTTGCGGGTTTCCTGCGGATCGGCGGTCTCGGTGACATCCATCACCTCCCATTTCGCCGGGCTGGGATCGTCGATCTCGCCGAAATCGACGCCGCGCGCCACCACCGACCCGCGCGAGGCGTTCAGCGTGCCCGGCGGGCCGAAGGTGGCCCCGTCGAGCAGCCCGCTGCCCTTGGGCATGGTCGCGTTGGTGAAATATTCGGCGATGCCGCGCAGCTTCTGTTCGTCGGCCGAGGACAGGATCCACAGCAGCAGGAAGAACGCCATCATCGCCGTCATGAAGTCCGCATAGGCCACTTTCCACGCGCCGCCGTGATGGCCGCCGCCCTCGATGATTTCCACCTTGCGGATGATGTTGGTCTTGGTGGTCGCTGCCATGTTCGTCTGCCTTGTGAGGGCCGGGTCTGCCGGCGGATCGTGACGACCGCGCAGAGGATGCGGGCCGAAGCTTCACAAGGTATCGGTTGGGAAGGTGCGCTCAGATGGGCGCAATTCGGACATGTTTGGGGCGGCGCCCCGGGAAATGTGGCAGAGTTGCCCCGGGGATCGGCGCCGATCACCGCGCCGGGCTGTCGTCCTCGCCGGGATCGCGCTGGTACTTGCCCAGGCCGACGCGCTTGGCATAGGCGGCCTTGCGCTCGGAATAGTTCGGCGCGACCAGCGGCATGTCCTCGGGCAGATGGAACAGCGCGCGATATTCCTCTTCGGTCAGGCCGTGCTCGGCCTTCAGGTGCCGTTTGAGCATGGTGAAACCGCGGCCGCAGCACAGGCAATAGACCTTGTCGGCCGTCACGGCCTTTTCTATCGGCAGGGCGGGGGCCGGTGCATCCACCGCTGCCGGCGCGGCCTGCGGCGGCGCTGCCGGGACGGTCCCGGGCGCGGCAGTCGCCGGGGCCAGCGCGCCGAACACGCCGGTCAGGCGCAGCGCGAGCGCGACGATTTCATCGGCGGATACATCGGGCCGGCCGGCATAGGCGGCAACGACACGGGCCACCGCGTCCGCGACCGTGGGGGCAGGGGCGGACCGAGTATATGCGGCACCAGTTTCGTTCGCGTCCATGGGTTCTGATTTCGCTTCTTCAGTCAGTCATAATCTGCTGCGCGCCGGATGGGCGGGATCCATGCGGTCATGGAGATCGCCCTCGGTGCGCCCGATCCGCATCAGGCCCGCCCCTGCGGCCGGCCCGGGACGACCGGCGCCGTATCGCGCAGGCGCAGCGCCCGCTTCTTGGCGCTGTGATAGGCCGGTCCGAGCAGGGGGGCGCGAATGTCATCGGAAACGCGGCGCTCCCGCGGCGCCGCTGTCAGTGTTTTGGCCATTGCCTCGGGGGCGTCTTCTGTCCGGGACTGGCCCATGTCGACCAGCGTTCGGTCGGCGCTTTGCAGAACCTCGGACAGGAAAGCATCCCCCTCGACCACCGAGAGGAGCAGTTTGACCCGGTCTGCCGCCGCGATCGCGGCGTGCCGGCTGACGCTGCTGTTTCTTGTCTCTGCCATGACGTCTCCGGTTGCCTGTACGGAACGATGTGTTGTGTCGCCTCTTCTATGGTATATGGCTTGCCGGGTTAAATTTTGGTCAAAACTTCTTGGACCACGCAAAGAATTGGTTACGCTCCGGTTAAAACTCCTGAATTCGCCCCAAATTATTCTTGCTGATCCTTTGCTCTCCTTTGCCGGCGGTTCGGCGCAATTGCCGCTGGCCTCGGGTTGCGGGCTGCGGCTACACTCTCGCCGCCGGGGCGCGCCGGGCTGCGAGGTGCCTGGCGCGGCGACAGGACGATACCCGAAAATCGGCCGGCAAAAGGGGCAGGAGAGGCAACCGTGTCAAACCCGCAGGACAGCGATCGCGACAGGCCTTTTGTATTGATCGCCGAGGCAGACGCGGCGATGCGCATGGCGCTGGACCATCTGTTTTCGGTGATCCTGCGCCGCCGGGCGCGCGCGACCGGCGATCCGGGCGAGGCGCGCTCGCTGCTGGAGCAGGGGCTGCGTCCGCAGGTTCTGATCGCGGGCCGGAGCGGAACCCCGGTCGAGGCGCTGGCGCTGATCCGGGCGGCCGCGGCCCTGGACATGGCCCCCCTCATCTTTGCGCTCGACTGGGGCGATCAGCCCGAGGCGGGGGTGCGGGCGTTTCTGGCCGGCGCGGATGACGTGGTCCACGCCCCGGTTCCGCTCAAGGAGTTCGCGCTGCGCCTGCGAGCCCGGCTGGGCAGCCGGATCTGCGGTCTGGCCGACTGTGAGGCCGATCTGGGGGCCGATTGGGATGCCGAGGCCGACATCGTCCGCCGCGCCGGTCTGACCGAGGCCGAGGCGCAGGTGGTCAATGTCCTGCTCAGTAGCAGCGGTGAAATCGTCACCCGCGACGAGTTGAGCCGCGTGATCGACCGGCGCCCCTGGTCCTATGGCGACCGCAAGTTCGACGTGCATGTCGGCAAGATCCGCAAAAAGCTGAACGCCGCCTTCGGGGCGCGTGTGTCGGTGCGAACGGTGCGATCCTCGGGCTATGTGCTGACCCTGGGCGCGGCGGCTTTCGCCCAGGGGCATTGACCGGCGGGCCGACTCGCCGTGCGGGCGCCGGGGATTCGACCGGGGGGTGCGGCTATCCCGCCTTCGTCAAGCGCGGAAATGTAAATATGCCCCTGTGCATATCTCCCCCGTCAATCCATAGGTGACACATCTAGCTGTTGCGGTTCTGGGTGTCATCCGTGGCATATATGGAAAAATTGTTGCCGCCGGGGCCGTTACGCGATGGCCGGAAGCCCGGTGCAAAAGACCGGCGGATGACGCTGGGAGTCGAGCGTTCACTGGCGATGGGAAAGGTTACCACCGGGTTTACAAAGAGACCATTCTCCTTTGAGGGGAAACTAAATATGGTCAATTTAACGAGAATGACGGCGATATATGGGGGTGTGTCGATGCAAGGCGCTGCGTTGTTGGAGCAGATTTGGGGCGACGAGATCGAGGTCCGCGCCCCTGACGAGATGTCGCCCCTGGCCCGCTTGCTCGGGGCGCTGCTGACGGCGCCGATGGTGACACTTGTCACCCACACCGAGGGGGGGCAGCCCTATGCCATGATGGAGGCGGACGAACTGCTGCCCGGCGCGCCGCTGGGCGATATTCTGACCGAAGAGCTGGGGCTGGACGTGCCACACGACGCGGTCGTGCTGATCGAACCGGCCTGTTTCGCCGATGCCGACTCTTACTCCGGCAACGTCCTGGGCCGGGAGCTTGGCCGCATCCTGAGCGAGATTGCCACCTGCGCCGGCGCCTGCGATGTGGCTGGCGCCGCGCATGGCGCGGTCTGGTCCGCCGGCGGCGACATCCCGCGCTCCGCCCGGCGGGCGCTGAGCCGCGACATGGCCCGGATCCTGCCCGAGGTGGACCGCGCCGCCCATGCGGACGGGGCCCGGCTGCGGTAGGCAGAGGCGACGGCGGATGGCGCAGAGAACTCGGCGCGCCACCGCGTCGGAACCGGGTAACATCGGGGCGATTAATTCCTCGTTAAACACATAAGTCTTTGCAGCTTGTTCTTGCTGTGGTCTGCTGCTGCCAACGAAGCGGCAGATTTCGTGAGGCAGGACATGGCGATTTCTTATGCAACGGCGCGGGGCGCGCCGCTGCTTGATATGGAGCAGGAGCGCATCTTGATCGGACGCTGGCAGGCGGAACGCGACCGGACGGCGCTGGAGGCGCTGATCCTTTCGCATGCGCGCCAGGTCTATGCCTGCGCCGCGCGCCTGTGCTTCGATGCGGCTGACCGCGAAGACCTGATCGCCGAGGGAATGGTCGGTCTGATCCGTGCGGCGAACCGGTTCGATCTGGCGCGCGAGGTCCGGTTTTCGACCTATGCCCACTGGTGGATCCTGCACAGCGCTACGCGCGCCCTGGCCCGCCTGAACAATGTCGTGGACCTGCCGGCGCGGGCCCAGCGCGCGGCGGGCAAGGCGAAACAGGCGACGCCGCTGGACGGCTCCGGCGATGCGCTGGAGGCCATGCAATCGCCCGATCCGACACCGGAAGAGCGGATGATCGCGCGTACGGCCAATGCCCGTCTGCGTCGGCTGATCGCCGAGGCGATGGGCGAGCTGGGCGATGTGGAGCGCGAGATCGTGCTGTCGCGCAATCTGCGCCAGGTGCCCGATACGATCGAGGATCTGGCCGTGCGCTTGGGCGTCAGCCGCGAAAAACTTCGCCTGATCGAACGCCGCGCGATGTCACGGCTGAAATATGGGCTGCTGTCACGGGGTGTGACCGCGGCGCAACTGGGGTGACCGGATGAGCGATGCAGTCAGCCTTTTGTCGGTTCTCACCGCGGTTCGGCCGGGCGGCCAGACCGCGCGCGGCGGGGAATTGGCGGGGTTCGAGGCGCTGTTCTCCCAGAATGACACCGGCACCGGTGCGAGCCGCTCCGAAGCGGCGGCAGCCCCCGGCGGCGCAGCGTTGAAGACACTGTACAATATCCTCACCGGACTGACCAAAAAGGCCGCCTACTTGGGAGCGCAGGGCGATGCGCCCGGTGAAACGCTGGAGGCTGTGGCCGGGCTCGCCACCGATCTGGCCAGTGCGCTGGCCATATTCGAGAAGGAAACCGGGCTGGGTCTCCTGCAACAGTTGAAGGCCGGACTTCCGGACGGTGGCATTGACGGGGACATTGTCGTTTCTTCGGGCGCCGGGGATGCGGCGGCGACCCCGGCCGATGCGGCGGCGGCGGTCCGGGCCCTGCAAACGGTGATCGCATCCGTGGGCGGGGCGGTGCAGGGCATCTCGGCTGCATCGGCGACGCCTGCCCAGAACGGGGCTGGCCTGTGGGCAAGGGCACCGGCCCCGACTACGGCCGTTTCGAACGGTGAAGCGCCTGTGGCGACACCGGTTGTGGCCGCTGCCTCCACCATCCCCGCCGCCACCTCTGGCGGTGCCGCCGCCGTTCCGGCATCCACAACGGCATCTGCCGTTGCGACCGTGACTGCGCCGACGGTGGTATCTGCCGCGGCGGTCAGGACTCCGGCCATGGCGCGCATCGCCGCGGTGGTTTCGGTGGCGTCCGGCCCCGCCGGCCCCGCGGTCCGGACATCGGAGATAGGCGCCGCAGCCCAGGCTCCGGTGGTGGCCGAGGCCGACGCGCCCGATGCCCCGTTCACGACCCTGCCACTGCACATCGGGCGGTCTGGCAATGTCGCAGGCCCGGGTGAGCGGGCGCTAATGGCACGGGTCGTATCGGCCGCCGAGGCAATGGCGCAGCCAGCTGGCGCGGCCGAGGCCCCGAACGTCGCGGCCCTGTTTCCAGGCCCGCCGCCCGGGGTGGGCGCGCGCCGCGCCGGCGCGACCGACGCTCTGATCACCACCGAGGATATCGCCCGCACCCTGGCCCGCGCCGGCCACCCCGGGCACGCCCCGGCGGGTGGCGCCCAGGCCAAGGCGCCGGATACCGGTGCCGAGCCGCCCCGTTTCGCAGCGGCGCTGGCGGCGCAGGTCCGCTCCGCCGAGGTCAGCGAGGGCCACACCCGGATCGAGTTGAGCCCGCGGGGACTGGGCAGTATCGAGGTGGATATCAGCACCGCGCAGGACGGCACCCTGAAGGTCGTGGTGCGGGCCGAGAACCCGGCGGTTCTGAACACGCTGCGCGCGGAACGGGATATGCTGGCACTGGCGCTGGGCGGTCTGGACAGCGGATCGCTGGATCTGCAATCCTACTCAGACGGCGGCGGGCAAGAGCCGCAGGGCAAGCGTGCCGCGCCGGCTGCCGCCGTGCTTGCAGACGACGCAGAGCCCGGGGCCGGCCCCGCCCGGGCGCAGACCGCAGAGATCGGCAACGGCCGGTTGGACATCGTGACCTGAGGAGAGACTGATATGGACGTGACCGCAACGGGCAGCACGCAGACGACGGGCTCTTCCAACAGTTCCCTGTCGCAACTGGGCGAGGATTATACCCGGTTTCTTACGCTTCTGACCGCGCAGATCCAGTACCAGGATCCGCTGGCGCCGATGGACAGTACCCAGTTCGTGTCGCAGCTCGCCCAGCTCAGCCAAGTTGAACAGGCGGTCAAGTCGAACACAAATCTGGAAACCTTGTCGGCCCAGTTCGGCGCGCTGACCTCGGTCGCCGGCGCCGGCATGATCGGCCGCGATGTGACCGTCAGCTCCGATCAGGTCCTGCTGGATAACGGCATGAACGACGGGTACTATATGCTGACCGGCGAGGCGGCCGAGGTTTCGGCGCAGATCGTCGATCCGCTGGACCGGGTGGTGCGCGAACTGAACGGTCTGGCGACCACCCCGGGCGAGTTGCTTCCGCTCCAATGGGACGGCAAGGACGATCTGGGCGCCGATGTGTTGAGCGGCAGCTATTCCGTGCGCATCACCGCTGTGGACGGTGCCGGCGATCCGGTCGCCGCCTATACCTATCGCAAGACCTCGGTAAAAGAGGTGCTGTTCGCCGAGGGAACACTCTATTACGGGCTGCCCGGTGACGAGAACGTTCCGGCCGCCTCCATTCTGGCAGTGCGATAGCGGCATCCCGCACCGCTAGTCGCGCGGCTTGCTCGAGGCCATGAACTGATTGATCTGCGCCGAGCGCACGGCGGGAAAACCGCTGTGCAGCTTCAGCACCAGACGCCCCGCCATCGCGGCGGTGTCGAGTGCCTGCTCCTCGCCCTTGCCGACCCAGAGCATGCTCTCGGCCATATCCGACGCCGCGGAGATGGTGGCATCGCGCAGCCGGGCGCGGCCGACCGTCCCGTTCACTTGTTCAAAGACGGTGACATCGTCCAGGAACACGTCCATGTCGATCAGGATGTGCAGAATGCGGGTCGGTTGCAGCACCTGGAAGGTGAATTTTCCCAGCGGCATTTTGTAAAGGGTTTCTCGTTCCACCCCGGCGACGGCGTCGTCAGCCAGTGCCGGCCCCCCTGACTCGAGCAGATACCGCCCCATGGCAAACCCCACCCCTCCCATCAGAAGCATAAGCAGGAGGGCGAGGAGCAGCTTTTTCACAGGTCACTCCGGTCAATAGGGCAGGACCACATCCAGGAAATCCTCGCCATAGCGCGGTTGCTGGACACGGCTGAGCTGCCCGCGCCCGCCATAGGCGATGCGGGCCTCGGCGATCTGGTCATAGGGGATGGTGTTGTCGATCATGATATCGACAGGGCGGATCACCCCGGCCACGCGCAGTTCGCGCAATTCCTGATTGACCTTCACCTCCTGCCGGCCGCCGATCACGAAATTGCCGTTGGGCAGTTCCTTGACGATCATCGCGGCGACGCGCAGCTGAATGGACTCGTTGCGCTTGATCGAGCCGTCGCCGGCGGTGGAGGAACTGGACCCCAGATCGATGATCGAGCCGCCGGTGGGCAGGTCGGAGGCATCGACACCCGGCAGGATCTTGTCGATCTGGCCGCCATAGCCGAGGAACACCGGATCCTTCACGTCCGTGCCGCCACTGCGGCTGCGTTCCGAGGCGTTGCGCAGCTGGGCGCTGTCGTCGATGTCGATCACCACGGTCAGCAGATCGCCCACCGCCTGGGCGCGGCGATCGCCGAAAAAACTGCGCGTATTCTTGCCCCAGAGGCTGGAGGCCTCGGCCCGCTGGGGCGGCCTCATCGGCTCGGTTTCCGGCATCGGAACGCTGATGCGGTTGACTTCCGGCATGGTTTCGCCGTCGAGCACCATGTCGCTGAGCGAGGGGTCGCGGTGCTTGGTGTACTGGCCGCAGGCCGACAGCGCGAGCGCCGCGGCAAGGGTGGCGAGAGCTCCGGCGCGGATGCGCCGCGGGCGGAGATTATCAGAAAGGGCGGGGATCAAAAGCTGGCCTCCACTAAACCATCGGCGCGGGCGATGCCCACGATCGTCTTGTTGCTGCTGAGATTGACCACCCGGACCTCCTGGCCCAGATGCGCATCGGAAATCGCCTTGCCCTCGGCGGAAAGTTCCAGTCCGCCATAGTTGAGCTGTATGGTCACCCGTTCGCCGCGCGAAACGATGATCGGCGGCTGCACCGATTGCAATTGCACCGGCCGCCCGGGCGAGAGCATGCGCCGGACCTGCATGCCAACCAGCGCGGCGTTCTCGGTGACCGCATAGGCGTTGACCCGGGCCCAGGGCATATCGACCATTTCAATATCTTCGGGCTGCACGATCTCATCGGGCATGATGCGGCGCACCGGCACCGGCACCGGCTGGGTCAGCGTGGCCACGCCCCAGACGCGGCGGACCTCGCCCAGATCGGTGATCACGTTGGCGATGAACTGACCGGTGTCGCGGTCGATCCAGAATTCGCGGATGAAGTCGCCCTGATCCGGCAGCCCCTCGGCCATCCGGACGTTGAAAAAGCCCTTGTCGGGCATGCCGGGGCCGACCTCCTGCGTTGCGCGTTCTGCCACCAGCGCGGAAATCTGGGCCGCGGCGGCGGGCAGCGCCGGCAGCAGCAGCGCGGCGACAAGCGCGGCAAGGCCGGGCCGGCGGCGGGATCGGGGCGGGGCTGTGGTTCTACGGCGCATCGGTCTACTTGATCTGATTGGCGGTTGAGAGCATCTGGTCGGCGGTTTCGATCGCCTTGGAGTTCATTTCATAGGCCCGCTGGGCCGAGATCAGGTCGGTGATCTGCTGGATGATATTGACGTTGGAGTTCTCAAGGTATCCCTGCCGGACGATCCCCGCACCGGGCTCGCCCGGGTTGATCAGCGACGGCTCGCCCGAGGCGGTCGTTTCCTCCAGAAGGTTGTTGCCGATCGGCTTCATCCCGGCCTCATTGAGGAAGGTGGCCATGGTCAGCTGACCCAGCTCCACAGGCGCAGGGTCGTTCTCGACATAGGCCATGACCACGCCCTCCTGGTTGATGGCGATCTGGCGGGTGTTCTCGGGCACATTGATGCCCGGGTCGATCTCGTACCCGTCGAGGGTGACGATCTGCCCCTCGGCGCTGAGCTGAAAGCTGCCGGCACGGGTGAAGGCCTGGCTGCCGTCGGGGCGGTTGACCACAAAGAAACCGCGCCCCTCGATGGCCAGGTCCAGCTGGTTCTCGGTTTGCGACAACCCCCCTTGGGTGCTGAGCCGGATCACCCCGGCGCTCTGCACCCCCAGCCCCACATTCATGCCCACCGGACGCGAGGTGCCCTCGGTCGAGGTCAGCGCGCCCTCTTGCTGCATCGACTGGTAGATCAGGTCCTGAAACGCCGCCCGCCCGCTTTTGAAGCCGGTGGTATTGGCGTTGGCGATGTTGTTGGCGATGACGTCGACATTGGTCTGCTGGGCCAGCATCCCCGTCGCCGCGATTCCAAGTGCTTTCATGCTCGGGTCCTTCCCGTTAGCCGGCGTCCGGCGGTTCAGACCACGCGGCCGAGGCGCTGGATCGCCTGCCGCGTCAGATCGTTGCTGTCGCTCATCAGTTTGGCGGCGCGCTCATAGGCGCGCTGAATATCCATCAGGCGGGTCATCTCGACGACGGGCTGCACGTTGCTTTGCTCGACAAACCCCTGGGCGATCACGGTCTCGTCGTCGGGGACAGCCGCGCCGCCTGCGTCGCCATAGAGGTAGAGGCCGCCGCCGATCGGAACCAGCCTGTCCACATCCGGCACGCGAAAGATGCCGATCTGGCCCAGGATGCCGCCGTCGGCCTCGGTGATGGTTCCGTCAGCGGATATGGTGATGTCCTGCCCCAGTGCCTGCGGCAGGGTGATCGGGGCACCGCCCCGGTTCAGGATCGGCGCGCCCGTCAGCGTCGAAAGCTGGCCATCGGAATTGACCGTCAGCCGCCCGTCGCGGCCATAGGCAGTGGCGCCCGTCCCGGTCTGATACGAGAACCACCCGGTTCCCGACAAGGCCAGATCCAGCGGACTGCCGGTGGCGATCAGCGCCCCCTGGCTGGAATTGAGATAGGTGCCGCGATCCTCGACATAGCTGACCGCCATGTCCTCCTCGCCGTCGGGCTGCACCGCCTCGAACAGGGGGTGCATCGATTTGTAGCCCGCAGTTGTCGCATTGGCCATGTTGTGCGCGGACATGTCCATGCTGCGCTGCAAGGCAGTGGCGAGAGAAAGGGAAACGTAATCCGCGTTGCTCATGGCTGGCTCCGTGCCCCTGAGATGCGCCGACAAGGATAGACCGGCAAGATTTCGGTATCATTCCTGTTATTGCATGATAAACTATCCATCAATATAAGAATTAAGGCAAGATGTATTTGGGGAAATACAAGGACAGTCGGTGGCCTACATGAAGAAACCGGCGGCGGTTGTTGCACTTCTGGCGGGCGGCGTTGCGGCCGGTGTCGCGCTGGCCTCCAGTGCGCCCTCCGACGCGCCGGCGTTGTCGGATCTGGGTCAGGCGGCCCGCCAGTCCCCGGGCGCGGCGCGGCAATCGGACATGGACTTGCGGCGCTGGCCGCTGGACGGGTTCCATAGAGAGTTGACGCGGCGGATCGATGCGTTGAGCTCGGCCCACGGACCGGAGCGGTTGGCCGTCTTTCTCGACATGGCAGAGTTGTATCTGAGCCAGGCGCTGCTCTACGAGGCCGGGTCCGTCCTCGATGGGGTGGAGCCCGAGGCGGCCGGCGATGCCCGTCGCTGGCGCGCCATGCGGGATGCGGCGCTGTTGTTGAGTGGTCAGCCCGCGTCGGAGGACATCAAGACCTCGCCGCTGGCGGCCCTCTCGCGCCCCGACCGGAGCTTGTGGCTGACCCTGCAGGCGGTGGCGGTTGGCGATTCAGTGATGCTGCGGAACAATCTGGCCGGGGCGCTGGAGGCGCTGGCCTATCAGACCCGTCCGGTGGTGCGCGTCCTGCTGCCGATCCTGGCCGAGGCCGCGGTCGAAACCGGAGAGGCGCGCCTGGCCGATCAGGCGGTGGCGCTGCTCGAGGGGTTTCCCGATCTGTCGAGCGCCCCGGTGGGCAGCTATCTGCGGGGGCGCGCGGCGCTTGTCCAGGGCAGGGCCAAGACCGCGCTGGAGCATTATTTTCTGGCCAGCGATGGCTGGGATCTCTACGCCGCGCGGTCGCGGCTGGCGCTGGCGGACATGGCGCTGAAGGATGGCGGCCGCGGCGCGCTTCTGGCGGCGCGGGACGTCCTTGAGTACGGCGTCGGCGCCTGGCGTGGCGACCGTTACGAACGCGAATTGCTGCGGCGGCTCGCCGGGCTCTATACCGCCACCGGCGACCCGCTGTCCGCGCTGGTCGCACGCGGCAAGTTGATGCTGCGGTTTCCCGGCACCGAGGCGGCGGAAGAGGCCGCTACCCTGGCGCGTGCGGATATGGCTTCGGTTTATCAGGACGGCGCCGCGGGGCGCCTGTCGCTGTCCAAGTGGGTGACGCTGCATATGGAACTGGTGCCGCTCTATCGCTTTTTCCCCGAGTTTGCCCAGCACTCCGAGATCCTGGCGGACCGGGCTTTGGAGCTTGGCGGCACCGATCTGGCGGCGGGCGAGTATCGCCGGGCGCTGGCGCTGGTGCAGGAACTGGCCACCGTGTCCGGCACGACGGTCGACGAGGGGCATCTGATCGGGTTGCGGCTGAAACTGGCCCGGGCCCTGTCAGGCGGTGGGCAATATGCCGAGGCGCGAACGGTTCTCGAGCGGATCGGCGCGCCGGAAGATCCGGCGCAGCGCCGGCGCGTCAACGCGTTGAAGGCCTCGGTTCTGGCCAGCCTGGGTGACAACGAGGGGGTGCTGCGCACCCATGTCGCCGCCCCCGACGCGGGAAATCTGCGCGACCTCGCGCTGGCGCTTTGGCAAGAGGGAACATGGACCGAGGCGACGCGGTTCTACACCAAGCTTTGGGTGAATTTCCCCGATGCGTTCACCGCCCGCGATGCCTCGTACCTGCTGCTCGCGGCGCGGCGGGCCGGGGACGTGCGCGCCGCAAGCGAGGTCGTCGCGGCCTTTCCCGACCTGACCGACTCCGTGGCCTGGGTCGAGATCGCCGAAAGCCTGCTCAACCCGCCGGCGCCGCTGGTGCCGCTCAGCCGCGACGCGGCCGACACCCGTCTGGAAAGCGCCAAACGGGCGGTCGGCACCATCAATGCCGCCGACACCGGCCTTTAGGGCGGCGCGCCGGGCCGGCAATCGCGCTGAATGAGGTTGCAATCCTTGCAGGAAAGCCTGCGGTCAGGTTGTTTTTCTTAAATTTTTAACTTGCTTTAAAATAGCGTCGTGTATTCCTTGTGGGAAAGAGGTCAAAGACAAGAATAAGAGGCGGCGAGCATGAGTATTTCAAGCGCACTTCAGACCGGAGTCAGCGGGCTTCAGGCCAACTCCAGGGCTGTGGGCGGCATCTCGGAGAATATCGCGAACGCCAATACGGTCGGCTACAAGCGCGGCTTTGCCCATTTCGTCACGACCAGCGCCTCCGGCGGCGGCGCCACCGGGGCGTTGTCGGTCGATGCGGTCGAGGCGATGGACATCAACCATGCCGGCGGCCTGATCTCGACAACCTCGTCCACCGACATGGCGATCAGCGGCTCCGGGTTCTTCACCGTCTCGCTGCGTCCCGACGAGACGGTTCAGACCAATTACCTTTTGACGCGCGCCGGCTCCTTCCTGCCGGACAAGGACGGCAACCTGGTGAATGCGGGCGGCTTCTATCTGGCTGGCTATCGCTATGGCCTGGACGGGACGCTGGGGGATGTCGATCGCAGTTCTTTCGCGCAAATGGAAACGGTGAATATCGGCGACATCACCCTGTCGGCCGACGCAACCACGGAGATTTCCACTGCGGGCAACCTGCCCGCACAGGAGTCGGGTCTTGCCACCCCGGGGGCGCCCTTCACCACATCGTCGGAATTTTTCACCCCCTTGGGCGCATCGGAGCGGCTGAGCTTCTCCTGGGAGCCGACCACCACCGACAACCGCTGGAACGTGACGATCAGCGATGGCGCCGGGACCGCGCTGGGATCGGTGACTGTCGACTTCAATGATTCCGGCGCGCTCGCCGGCTCGCCGGCCGCCTATTCCGGCGTGACCTCGACGGCGACCGCGCCGTCGGGCTTCTCCTTCGACACGGCCACCGGGGTGGCCACGGTGACCGTGGATGGCGGCGGTTCGCCGCAGACCATCGACATCACCCTGGGCACACCTGATTCTTTCGATGGCATCACGCAGTTCGCCGGCGATTTCAGCCAGACCTTCGGTCGCGACGGCTCCAGCGTGGGGGAACTCATGCGCACCGAAATCGACGAAGGTGGCACGCTCTACGGCATCTTTGACAATGGCCAGCGCAAGGCGCTTTACGAGATTCCGGTCGCCGTCGTGGCGAACCCCAACGGGTTGCGCGAGATGCGCGGCAATGCTTATGCGCTGACCAATGACACCGGGACATTCCTGGCGATGAAGGCCAATACCGGGGCCACAGGCTCGATCAGCGAGAAATCCCTGGAAGCCTCCAACGTGGATATCGCCGAAGAGATGACCGATCTGATCAAGGCCCAGCGTGCGTTCTCGACCAATGCCAAGGTGGTGACCACTGTGGACGAGATGATGGATGAGACAACGCGTCTCAAACGCTGACGGGAACCTGTTTTCAGGGGATAACCCATGAGTCTTTCAAGCGCCCTGAATGCCGCCGCGTCGGGTCTGGCCACGGCGCAGACCCAGACGCGCGTTGTCTCCGACAACATCGCCAACGCGATGACCGACGGTCATGTACGGCGCGAGGCGGTGATCGTCAGCACGGTCGGCGGCGGCTCCCAGGTGTCCGAGGTGCGCCGCGACGTGGATGCGGCGCTGGTGCGGATGGCGCGCACCGAAAGCGGCAAGATGGCTCACCAGCAGGCCATCAGCGAGGGGCTGAGCAACTACACCATCTTTCTGGGTCAGCCCGGAGACGGCCTGTCTCCGGCCGAGAAATTTTCCACCTTCAACACGGCGATGACCACGCTGGTCAACATACCGTCGTCGACCGGGGCCCAGTCCGCCGCAGTCTTCGCGGCCGAGGATCTGGCCGCCTCGGTTCGCGGCGCAAGCGATACGCTCGCCAACGTGCGCGCCGAGGTCGACATGGAGATCCGTTACGAAGTGGCCGACCTGAATCAGGCGCTTTACGATCTGGCCACGCTGAACGGACGCATGCGCGATTTCGGCGCCGGAACGCTTGAGGCGGCACAACTGGGCGACCGAATGGACGGGCTGCTCGATCAGGTGTCCGAGATCGTCAGTATCCGGGTGTCGCAAACCTCGGACGGTCAGGTCAACATCTATACCACCGGCGGCGCGGCGCTGCTGGAGGGGGCCCAGGTTCAGGATGTCACGTTCAATCCCGGCGACGGAACCTTCTTTGCCGGCGATGCCGAGATCACGCCAGGCAAGGCCGGGGTGCGCGGCATTGACGAGGGCAGCCTGGCCGGATTTTCCGAATTGCTGGGGGACATCCTGCCCAGGTTCCAGCTTCAGCTCGACGAATATGCGCGCGGGTTGATCCAGACCTTCGAGGCGGCCGACGCCTCGTTATCGGCAGGTGAAGCCGGGTTGTTCACGGACAATGGCGGCGCCTATGACCCGGCCAGGCTGGACGGGCTGGCCAGCCGCCTCCGGGTCAACGACCTGGTCAGTCAGAGCGCCGGAAGCGAGGTGTGGCGCATCCGCGACGGTATTGGCGCCGCCGCGCCCGGCGCGGCCGCGGACGCAACGCAAATCCAGGGCTTTATCGACGCGATGGACGCCCCGCTCGGGGCCGATCCGGAGACCAGCCTGAACGCCACCGTCACAGTCGCGAATTTCGCCGCCGAGATGGTTTCGTCGCAATCCGCCGAGCGGGTCCGGGTCGAGAGAAGCTATGCCGCCGCCAGTTCGGCCGCCGAAATGGTGCAGGCCTCGCGGCAGAACGTCGAAGGGGTGAATATTGATGATGAACTGCAAAAGCTGCTGTTGATCGAACAGAGCTATGCCGCCAATTCAAAGATGCTGACCGCCGTGGCCGAGATGCTCGACACGCTGTTGGCCGCCGTTTGAGGGTAAAAGATGGGCTGGACAATTAGCCGGGTTTCTTCGCTGCAACTGAACCAGTTCAACCGCCAGCATGTCGCCCGTGCGACCGAGGCATTGCAGCGCGCCGGTCAGGAACTGGCGACCGGGGTCAAGGCCGACCTGTTCGCCGATCTGGGGCCGCGCGCCGCGATCGCGCTGACCCTGCGCGCGCGCGAGGAAAACACCCAGACCTATATCACCTCGAACCAGTTGCTGGACAGCAAGCTGGAGGCGATGCTGGCCTCGGTCGACGCGGTGCGCGGCCAGGCCAACGATGTGCTGAAGAACACGCTGGTCAATGCCTCGCGGCCCAGCACCGGGGCGAACGCGCTGCAATCGCAGGCGCGCGCGGCGCTGGAAAGCACCATCGCGTCGCTGAACATCAGCTACAACGGCGATCACCTGTTCTCGGGGACGGCCAGCGACCGCGCGCCGCTGACCCGATGGGAGGAGGCCAACGCGAACACCGGCCTTTCCCCCCAACAGGCGCTGCTGGATATCGTCGGGTCCGGTCCGACCACGCTGCCCGAGGTCGAGGCGATGATCGACAAGATCGACGCCTTTTTCGACTCGAGCAATACCGCCGACCCGGATCGCAATTATGAGGCGACGTTCTTTAACGGTACGCCGCTGCTGGATGCCTCTGGCGGGGCGTCCAACCGCGTCAGCGCCCGTATCGACGAGGGGCAGAAGCTGGTCTATGGCGTCCAGGCCAACGATCAGGCGTTCCGCGACACGCTGAAGGGGCTGGCGATGCTGTCGGTGACCGATGTCAGCGAGATTGACGACGAGGCTGTCTATGCCCGCTGGATGGAGGCGGTGAACAACGCCCTGAGCGACGGTATTCAGGGGGGGCTGCAAAGCGCTTCGGCGATCGGCTTCAACCAGCAGGTCGTTGCCGTGACCCAGACCCAGCTGAACGACATGTCGCTGGTCCAGCGCACCCAGATCTCCAACTACGAAAGCGTCGATCCCTACGAGGCGGCGACAAAGGTCTCGAACCTGGAGACGCAGCTCCAGGCGAGTTACAGCGTGACCGCGCGTCTGTCGCAGCTCACCTTGTTGAACTACCTCTGAACGGAACGCCTGCCGTCAGGCGCGGGCCTCGATCCCTCGCGGACCGCGCCCCACCGGCCGGTCCGGGGCGGGCAGATCGAACTCGTCCGGCGCGCTCAGCTTGTAGCCGCGGCCATGGACCGTTTCGATATATTGCGCCCCGCTTTCGGCGGCGGCGGCAATCTTCTTGCGCAGTTTGCAGATATAGACGTCGATCACCTTGTCGAACGGCTGGTCGGCGCTCATGCCATAGACCGCGTCATAGATCGCGTTCTTGGAAATCACCCGGTTGGAGTTCAGCGCGAGATGCTGAAAGATCGAATGTTCGCGCTTTGACAGCTTGATCCGCGCGCCCGAGACGATCGGATCGCGCCCGTCGAAAAACGCGGTGAGTTCCCCGACCACAACGCTTTCGGCGGCATGCCCGTGGAACCGGCGAATGATCGAATTGATCCGCGACACCACCTCGCTGCCCTTGATCGGACTGACGATGACGTCATCGGCCCCCCGATCAAGAGCTGCCGAGGTATCCTGTGAATTCCTGAAATCGCGCAGCACGATGACGGGATTGGCGCAGCCGGCTTTGCGAACGGTCCGGATCTGCGCGTGGGTGTTCTCGGATTCTCCGATCAGGATCGCCCGGACGTCGTTGCCCGGTTGCGTCAGAGGCGCCAGCCCAACCTCGAAGAAGTCTGCGTTCACAAAGAGGGGGTCGATGCCGGCATTCTCAAGCTCGGCCGCCAGCGAAGCCTGGCGCCTCTCGCGTGGTTCGAAAACATAGGCGCGCATGAACACCTCCGTTCCCGCCGTCATTCACCGCTATTCTTCATCGCTACCAAGGAAAGACAGTTAGTTCAATAATAAAATCATCCAGAGGCAAGATTAGATCGCGCTATATATGGACTTGGCAAAAACAAATCGTTAGGATTTGCTCAAGGACCAGGGGTGAATTCAATGTCGGCACGTAGGTCTTTGGCGGGGATTTTGGGGGCGGCCATGCTGGGCGCCGCCTGTTTTCTCGCGCCCCCCGCCGCCGCCGATGTGCGGATCAAGGACATCGCCAGTTTCGAGGGCGTCCGCGAAAACCACCTGATCGGATACGGGCTGGTGGTCGGCCTGCTCGGCTCCGGCGACAAGATGAGCAACAGCCCCTTCACCCGCGAGGCGGTGAAGGGCATGTTGGAGCGGCTCGGCGTGGCCAACCTCGACGGCGATCTGCTCAAGACCAAGAACACCGCGGCTGTCATGGTCACCGCCAAGCTGCCGCCCTTTGCCCGTCGCGGCGCGCCGATCGACGTCAATGTCGCCTCGCTTGGCGATGCGACCAGCCTGCGCGGCGGCACCCTTCTGGTCACCCCCCTGTCCGGCGCCGACGGCGAGGTTTATGCCGTGGCCCAGGGGCCTGTCGCGGTGTCCGGTTTTCTTGCTCAGGGCAATGCCGGAAGCGTGCAGGAGGGGGTGCCGACCATCGCCCGGATCGACAATGGCGCCATTGTCGAGCGCGAGGTCGCCTTTCAGATGAGGGAGCTGGACAGTTTCCGTATCGCGTTGCGGATACCGGATTTCACCACGGCCACCCGCATCGAGGACGCGGTGAACGGGACGCTTGGCGGCGGATCGGCGCGGGTGCTCGACCCCGGCACGGTCGAGGTTCAGGTTCCCGGCAAGGGCGACGTTGCCGAAACCATCGCGGCGATCGAGAGTCTGATGATCCAGCCCGACAGCACCGCGCGCGTCGTCGTGGACGAGAAATCCGGAACCATCGTGATCGGCGCCAATGTGCGGATCGGCCAGGTGGCGATCAGCCAGGGCGGCCTCACCGTCCGGGTGCGTGAACGGTTCAATGTCAGTCAGCCCAACCCGATCAGCATCGGCGGCACCACCGTGGTGGTCCCGGAAACCGATATCGACGTGGAAGAGCGCGAGAGCAAATTCACCATCCTGGAGGGCGATGTCAGCCTGCAGGATCTGGTCGACGGGCTGAACGCGATCGGCGTCGGCGCGCGCCAGACCATCTCGATCCTGCAGGCGATCAAGGCCTCGGGTGCGCTGCATGCGGATCTGGAGATCATCTGATGTCGTCGACGCCGATCTCCCCTCTCGCTCCGATGGGGGGCGCGGCCGGCACTGCGCCCGGCACTGCACCCGGCGCATCAGCCGGATCGGCGGCGGGCACCGGGGCCGGTGAAGACCGGCTGGCAAAGGAATTCGAGGCGGTCTTTCTCAGCCAGTTTGTCGATCAGATGATGAAGACGGTCGATTATGGGCCGGCGGCCGGCGGGCAGGGGGCCGAGATTTGGCGCTCGTTCCTGTCCCAGGCCATGGCCGAGCAGTTGTCGGAACGCGGCGGGCTGGGCCTGAGTGCGAATATCGCGCAAATGCTGAACGCCTATCGGCGCTGACGGAACAGGGATCAGGCGGAGGACGCGAGTCATGCTGGGAAAACGCAGGTTTAGAATCGGCAGCCGGATGCAGGCGCGGCAGGTTGCGCCCGCAGCAGGGGCGACGATCCTGACCGATGAGGATGAGGCGAATATCGAGGCCTTCACCGTCAGGGTCGGTGAAGCGGTGGCGCTGCTGAACGAAGAGGTCACCGCCCTGACCGAAGGCCGCTTCAACGTCGTCAGCGAGCTGTTCGAGCGAAAGGCCGCGCTGCTGAAATGGCTGGAGCTGCGGGTGCCGCTGGTCGAACCGTTTCTGCAGCACGAGGCGGCGAAATCGCGTGGCCTGCCAGAGCGGCTGGCTGAATTGCAGGCAGCGGTCAGTGAAGACAGCGCGATGCTGCGGCGCATGGCGACCGCAGCGGGAACCATCGTGCGCGAAATCCGCAAAGCCACGGAGCGCAACGGTCTGAACGGCCTTTACGGCAAGTCGGGGCAGAGGATTGGCGACCAGGAGGGCGGTCAGCTACGCATCGACCGCGAGTTCTGAGGCCGGATACAACCTTAAAATTAGTAAAACGTTTACCCTGCTTTAATCCGGGCGGTTATATCCTCTGTATTGGTTCAAGAAACCAGTTGCAGTCAGAAGACTGGAAATACGAACAGAGAACTGAGGAGAGCATTAAATGTCGTCCATTCTCAACAACAGCTCGGCAACCGTCGCGCTGGCTACCCTGAACAACATCAACAAGGGCCTGAACGAGACCCAGAACCGCGTTTCCAGCGGCCTGGCCATTCGCTCGGGCAAGGAAAACGCCGCCTATTTCGCCATTTCGGAAACCATGTCCGGCGACAGCGGCATGTTCAAGGCGATCAACGAAGGTCTGACCTCGACAAAGAACTCGGTTGCAACGGCCCGCCTCGGCGCGGAAACCGTCAGCGGCCTGGCCGAGCAATTCGCCGAGCGTGTGGCCTTTGCTCAGGGCAGCGGGATCAACCTGGCCGACGTTCAGTCGGAACTGGATGGTCTGGTCGCCCAGATCGGCGCAGCGATCGACCAGTCGACCTTCAACGGTGACGACCTGGTCAACGCGACCACCGCCGTGACCGTGGTCAGCGGGATCAGTCGGTCGTCGGGCAGCTTTGCCACCACGACGATCAGCTTCAACCAGGTTGACCTGGGTGCGATCAAGACCACGCTGGACGCGATCGACCTGAGCACCTCGACCGACATCGCGGCCGATCTGGCAACCGCCGAGGGCGCGCTGAGCGATGCGATCGACGCGGCGACCTCGCTGGGCGTCTCGGAAAAGACACTGGAAGGCCAGCAGGATTTCCTTGGCAGCCTGACCGACACGCTGGATTCCGGCGTCAGCGCGATGGTCGATGCGAACATGGAAGAAGAGGCAGCCCGCCTGCAGGCCTATCAGGTCCAGCAGCAGCTGGCCACGCAGTCGCTGTCGATTGCCAACCAGTCGCCGCAGAACATCCTGAGCCTGTTCCGCTAACCGGCCTTTCGCCAGGGGGCTCCCCCTGGCGTATCCGTAACGTCACGAGTTTTGCAGTTGGCTCAGACGGGCCGCTGCCCGCCGGCCGCCCCTAACCGGGGTGGCCGGTTTTCGCGTCTGCCGCCGGCGTCATGGGAACGTCGATCCCCGCTTCAAGCAACATTCTGTACAGTTCGCCAAAGCTCTGCTCGGCCGGCATCGTCTCGCTGCGGGTCTGGGCCAGGAACGCGTTGGCCGCCTCGAAGAACCGCGCGGCAGCATCGGTTTCGGGATCTGAGCCGGGGGCGTAGGCGCCGACGCGGATCAGTTCCTCCATGTCGGTGTAGCGCGCCAGTGCCCGGCGGGCGGCGTGCATGATGCTGTATTCTTCCGGGCTGTGGCAGTCGGGCAGCATGCGCGAGATCGAGCGCTGGACGTTGATCGCCGGATAGCGGTTCTGCTCTGCGATCCGCCGGTCCAGCACGATATGACCGTCGACGATGCCGCGGATCGCATCGGCGATCGGCTCGTTCATGTCGTCGCCATCGACCAGCACGGTATAGATGCCGGTGATGTCGCCTTCGCCCGGGCGGCCCGGGCCGGCGCGTTCCAGCAGGTGCGGCAGTTCTGAGAACACCGTCGGCGGGTAGCCCCGCGTGGTCGGCGGCTCGCCGCTCGACAGGCCGATCTCGCGCTGGGCCATGGCAAAGCGGGTGACGCTGTCCATCATCAGCAGCACCTGTTTGCCGGCGGCACGGAAATGCTCGGCCACAGCCGTCGCAGTCCAGGCCGCCTGGCGGCGGAGCAGCGGTGCCTCGTCGCCCGTGGCCACCACCACGACCGAGCGCGCCATGCCCTTCTCGCCCAGATCCTCGTCGATGAACTCCTGCACCTCGCGCCCGCGTTCACCGACCAGGCCGATCACGATGACGTCGGCGTCGGTGTTGCGCGCCAGCATCGCCATAAGGGTGGATTTACCGACGCCGGAGCCGGCGAACACCCCCATCCGCTGTCCGCGGCAGATCGGCGTGAACAGATCGACGCATTTGATCCTCGTTTCCAGTTTTTCGCCGACCCGTCGCCGGTCGTAGGCGGGCAGGGGGCTGTTGCGGCCGCGCGCGCGGCGGCTGCCGGGGCGGAACCGGGGCGCCGGCGACAGCGGCCGGCCCAGCGGGTCGATCACGGTGCCGATCCAGCTGTCGTCGGGGCAGATCCCGTCGCCCGCCTGGATCAGTTCCACCGGATCGCCCACGGCGATTCCGTCCCAGGTGCCGAACGGCAGCAGGCGCAGCCCGTCATCGCCGCTGCCCACCACCTCGCCGGTGACCGGTCCGTGACGGCCCCGCACCCGGCAGCGCTGGCCGATGCCGGCCGCGCGTTCCAGTCCCACGACCACCAGAGACAGGCCGACAATCGACTGAACTCGCCCAGCTATCCTTGTGGTTTCAAGGTTTGAAACCGTCCGTCGAAGGTCTGAAAAGATGGCGCTCACAAGAATAAATCCTGTTAATCCTTACCGTACTTGCTATACTTGCCAAGAATTGAGCCGGAGTCCACGATGAATCTCGACAACATCAATCTGTTCCAGCTGGCCTCGCGCCGCCTGCAATGGTTGGCGGATCGACAGAAGGTCGTGTCAGAGAATATCGCCAACGCCGACACCGCCGGGTATCGCGCCCGGGAGGTCGAGGATTTCGCCTCCTATATGGATCGCGCCGACCGGGCCGAGGGGTTGCCCAAGGCCGCGATCGAAGAGGTCGAGGCGACCTGGGCAGAGGCGATTTCCGGCAACAACGTGGTGCTGGAGGAGCAGATCCTCCAGGCATCCAATGCTGCCGGGCAGTACAAGCTGGCATCCAACCTTTACCGCAAGGCGCATGAGATGGTGCTGGCGGTGTCCGGGTCGCGTTGAGGGAGTATTCTGAATGGACGTTCTGTCTTCGATCGTAACCACCGCCGCCAGCGGCATGCGGGTCCAGGGCGAACGCCTTCGCGTGGTGTCGGAAAACGTCGCCAACTCGTCCACCACGGCGCAGGAGGCGGGCGGCGATCCCTATCGGCGCAAGGTGATCAGTTTTGGCCAGGGCACCGATGCCGCCACCGGCGCGGCCATGGTTCGCGTGGCCGAGATCACCCGCGACATGGGCGAGTTTTCCCTGCGCTTCGATCCCTCCCATCCCGGGGCTGACGAGAACGGCTATGTCAAGATGCCCAACGTCAACCCGCTGATCGAGATGAGCAACATGCGCGAGGCGTCGCGCAGCTACGAGGCGAACATGACCATGCTGGAAAACGCGCGTCAGATGCGCAGCCAGTTGATAGACCTTTTGAAATAGAGCTGAGCCATGAGCGATTTCACGTCGATCCAGCCCAATGCCGCGATCCGGGCGGCCTATGGGGCGTCCAGCGAGCTGACCGGGAAGAAGGCCGCCGGGAGCCAGCTCGATCCCGCCGGGGCGCAGGATTTCGGACAGATGATCCGCAATGCCGCCGCCGATGCCGTCACCACCGTGCGCGAGGGCGACGCAACCGCTGCCGCCGGACTAACCGGCAAGGCCGGGCTGCAGCAGGTGGTCGAGGCGACCATGGCGATGGAAAGCACGGTCAAGGTTTCGATCGCGGTGCGCGACAAGCTGGTCGAAGCCTATCAGGAAGTTCTGCGGATGCCGCTCTGACGGCGCCCGCGCCACGGCAGGAATGCCAAACCGGGGGCGCTATTGGATACGGTCAGCACATATGAGGTTCTGCGCCTGACGATCGGCACGGTGCTGTTGGCTTCGGCGCCGGTGCTGGCGGTCGCGCTGGTGGTCGGGCTGGGGATTTCCTTTGTGCAGGCGCTGACGCAGATCCAGGAAATGACGCTGACCTTCGTGCCCAAGATCATAGCGATCTTTGCCGCGCTGGCGCTGACCATGCCGTTTATCTATGGAACGCTGATGCGGCTGTCGGACCGGGTATTCGATCTGATCGTCAGCGGCGGCCTTTAGGATGCGCGGCGCGTTCGCCCTTGGCATCGGACTGGCCGGGGCCAGCATGGCCGGCGGCCTGGCATGGAGCAGCCTTCCGGCGCGGGCCGAGTTCTTTTCCGGGTTCTACCGCTCATCGGCGCCGGTCGCTGTGGCCGCACCCGCCCGCGATCCGGCGCCCGCCCTGCGCGGGGCCGATTGCCTGGCGGCGATCCTGGATGCGCAGGCGCGCTATGACATTCCCGACAACATGCTTCTGGCCATCGGCATCCAGGAGGCCGGGCGGCGCGGCCCGGGCGGGCTGACAGTCTGGCCCTGGACCGTGAACGCCGCCGGCGAGGGCGCCTTTTTCAACACCCGGGACGAGGCGCTGACATGGGTCCGCGCCAGGCAGCAGGCCGGTATCGCCTCGATCGACGTGGGCTGCATGCAGGTGAACCAGAAATGGCACGGCGGCGGCTTTGTCTCGCTCGAACAGGCGTTCGATCCCGCGATGAATGTGGACTACGCCGCCCGCTTCCTGCTGAGCCTCTTCCGCGAAAGCGGCGATTGGTGGAAAGCCGCCGGGCGCTATCATTCCGCCACCGAAACCTACAGCGAGGTCTACCTGAGCGCGTTGCGGCGCAACCATTCGGTGGTCAATGCGCATCTGGGCGCGCTGATCGCCCAGGCCAGCACCGCGCGCATGTTCGACGTGGCCTCGGCCGAAGCCGCAGCGCCACAACTGCCGCCACCGCCGGTGTACTGGAGTTCGGACGCGGGCGGGGCCGAGCGGTTCTCGATCTATTCCAACCGCCCGATGCAGCCGGTCCTGCCGGCCTACCGGACGATGAAGTGAGGGCGGGATGAGCGCACGGGACGTCAACCCGACCGCGGCGGGAGCAGCCAAGGGGCTGTCGCAATTCGGCCTGGCCAACCGCGATGTCGGCTTTGCCATCGGCGTCGTGCTGATCCTGTGCATGCTGTTCATCCCGTTGCCGGCGATCCTGCTCGATCTCGGGCTGGCGATCTCGCTGTCGCTGGCGGTGCTGATCCTGATGGTGGCGCTGTGGATTCCGACGCCGCTGGAATTCAACTCCTTCCCTACGCTCTTGCTGGTCGTGACAATGCTGAGGCTGGCGCTCAACGTCTCCTCGACCCGGCTGATCCTGAGCCAGGGGCATCAGGGATCGGACGCCGCCGGCCGGGTGATCGAGGGGTTCTCGCGGTTCATCGTGGCGGGCGATTTCGTCATCGGGATCGTGATCTTTGCGATTCTGGTGGTCATCAATTTCGTCGTGATCACCAAAGGCTCGACCCGCATCGCCGAGGTCGCCGCGCGGTTCTCGCTGGATGCGATGCCGGGCAAGCAGATGGCGATCGACGCCGATCTGGGCGCCGGCATCATCAACGACGAGGAGGCCCGCGAGCGCCGCCGCATTCTGGAAGAGGAAAGCGCATTCTTCGGGGCGATGGACGGCGCCTCGAAATTCGTGCGCGGCGACGCGGTCGCCGGCCTGATTATCACCCTGATCAACGTCATCGGCGGCATTCTGATCGGGATGACCAGCCACGGGCTCAGCATCAGCGACGCCGCCGGCAACTATACCGTGCTGACCATCGGCGACGGTCTGGTCACCCAGATCCCGGCGCTGGTGGTGTCGCTGGCCGCCGGCCTGCTGGTGACCAAGAGCGGCACCCACGGCGCCGCGAACGAGGCTGTGCTGGCGCAACTGGGGAATTTCCCCAAGGCATTGTACATGGCCGCCGGGCTCAGTTTCATGGTTGGCTTTCTGCCGGGTTTTCCGCTGATCGTGTTCTCGGTCCTGGCCGCGGCCATGGCCTCGCTCGGCTATGTCATGCAGAAACACGTCGCGGAACAGGACCGCGAGACGGTCGCCGCCGCCAAAAGGGCGGAAGAGCGGCGCGAGCCAGAAGACCCGATCGCCGAGGCGCTGCGGCTGGACGATCTGCGGCTTGATCTGGGGGCGGCGCTGGTGCCGCTGATCAGTTCCACCGACGCGGCGCTGCCGGGCAAGGTGAAAAGCCTGCGCAACCTCTTCATCAAGGATTTCGGTTTTGTCATGCCGCCGGTCCGGATCAAGGATGACAACGCGCTGCCCGGCATGACCTATGCGATCTCGCTGCAAGGTGTGGAAACCGCCCGCGGCGAGGTCCGGCCCGGCTCGA
This sequence comes from Antarcticimicrobium luteum, assembly GCF_004358185.1. Taxonomy (GTDB): domain Bacteria; phylum Pseudomonadota; class Alphaproteobacteria; order Rhodobacterales; family Rhodobacteraceae; genus Antarcticimicrobium; species Antarcticimicrobium luteum. The sequence continues at coordinate 60,909 of NZ_SMUV01000058.1, read as the reverse complement.
TGATGGTGATCGACCCCGGAGGCAACGAGACCGACCTGGTAGGCGAGCGCACCCGCGAGCCGACCTTCGGGCTGAATGCGATCTGGGTCGATCAGGCCCGCGCCTCCGAGGCCGAGATGCGCGGCCTGACTGTGGTCGATCCCGAAAGCGTGGTCACCACCCACCTGACCGAGGTGATCAAGGAGCATATGCCGGATCTTCTGACCTTTTCCGCCACTCAGGATCTGATCGAGGGGCAGAGCAAGGAATACCAGAAGCTGTTGAGCGACATGTCCAACAAGTCGCCCGCCGTGCTGCTGCAACATGTGCTGCAGGCGCTGCTGTCCGAGCGGGTCTCGATCCGCAACCTGCCCCGGATCATCGAGGCGGTGGCCGAGGCCGCCGCCACCACCCAGAACCTGCGGGCCATCGTCGAACATGTGCGCAGCCGTCTTTCCAAGCAGATCTGCCAGTCGCTGGTGGACGGCAACGGCTTCGTGCCGGTGATCGTCCTGGGCGCAGAGTGGGAACGCGAGCTGAACAACGCGGTCTCGCCGGGGGCGGACGAGAACGCCTTTCTGATGTCCCCGGCCCGGGTGCAGGAATTCGTGCTGGCGGTGCGTCAGCAGATCCAGAAATTCGCCGCCGGCGACGAATGGCCGGCACTGCTGGTGACCCCGGACGTGCGCCCCTATGTGCGCCAGATCCTGGAACGGGTCAGCCCCGTCACCCAGGTGATTTCCCATAACGAGGTCCACCGCAAGGCGGCGCTGAAGACCGTCGCCACGGTCGGAACGTGACCATGGGGCTGGATGCCTATGTCGCCGGGCTGATCTTTGGTTACGTGCTGGTGGTGGCCCGGATCGGCGGCGCGCTGATGTTCCTGCCGGGCTTCGGTGAAACCCAGATCCCGCTGCGCGCGCGGCTGTCCTTTGCGCTGGTGCTCTGTGCCGCGCTCTACCCGGCCACGCCGATCGCCGCCGTGATGCCCGGCACCCCGGTGGGGATGGCACAGCTTCTGGCCTCGGAGATGACCATCGGGGTCTGGATCGGGCTGGTGGCGCGGGTGCTGCTCTCGGCGATGGATTTCGCAGGCTACCAGGTCGGGCAGGTCTCGGGGCTGGCGAATGCCTTTGGTCCCTCGCTCGGCTCGTTCGAGGGGGCGACGCTGGTGGCGACGCTGCTGCTGATCGGCTCGGTGGCGGCGATCTTTGCCACCGATGCCCATCACGTGATCCTGCGCGGGCTGATGATGAGCTATGCGGTGTTCCCGCCGGGGCCGGTGATGCCCGGCGATCTGGCCGAGCAGATCGTGCGCGCCGGCGCCCGCAGCCTTTATATCGGCACCGCCGTGGCCGCGCCGTTTTTCGTCATGGGGGTGATCCTGAACCTTGGCATGGGGCTGGCCAACCGGATGATGCCGCAGCTTCCGGTGTTCTTTGTCGGGGCCTCGCTGCTGATCGCCTCGGGACTGCTGGTGCTGGCGGTCGCGATCCCCTCGATGATGGATTACTTCATCAGCCAGTTCACCGACTGGTTCGGCCTGTTCAGGTTCTGACGCGATGGCCGACAACCAGGATCAGGACAAGAGCCAGCAGACACAGGAGCCGACGGACAAGAAGCTCCGCGATGCGCGCAAAAAGGGCGACGTCCCCTCATCGCGCGAGACGGGCAACATGATGGTGGTGCTGGCGCTGGTGCTGGCGACCGCCTTTGTGCTGCCCTGGCAGGGTCCGCGCCTGTCCGCAACGCTTGGCGCGGTGATCGAAGGGGCGGGCCAGATCGAGGTCGGGCAGGGGCGCGCCGGGCTGACCGCGCTGGGGCTTGTGCTGCGCGAGCTGGTCCTGTCGCTGGCGCTGGTGCTGGCCCCCCTGTTCCTGATGATTCTGACCGGCGGCGTGGTCGGGGTGCTGATCCAGGGGGAAACCGTCGCCGCGCTTGAACGGGTCACGCCGAAACTGTCCAAGGTCTCGCCCGTGCAGGGTCTGAAGCGGCTGTTCTCGGCCAATACGCTGGTGGAATTCGGCAAGAGCCTGATCAAGGTGCTGGTGGTGGGCGGGCTGGCCCTGTGGGTGACCGAGCGGGCCGTGCGCGGCATCTGGGAGGCCCCCGGTTTCGTGCCCGAGACGCTGCCGGGGTACATGCTGGATGCCACCCGCCGGCTGCTGATCGCGGCGACGGTGTTCCTGGTGCCGGTGGCGATCTTCGATATCCTGTGGAACCGGTTCGACTGGCGCCGCCGCCAGATGATGTCGGTGAAAGAGGTGCGCGACGAGATGAAGGAATCCGAGGGCGATCCCCATATCAAGGGCAAACGCGCCTCGATCCGGCGTGCCCGGTCGCGTCAGCGCATGGCCACGGCCGTGCCGCAGGCCAGCGTGATCCTGACCAACCCGACCCATTATGCCGTGGCGCTGAAATACGAACAGGGCGTCGATGAGGCGCCGGTCTGCGTTGCCAAGGGGGCCGATCTGCTGGCCCACAGGATCCGCGAGATCGCCCATGAGCACGACGTGCCCATCGTCGAGAACAAGCCGCTGGCGCGCACCCTCTTCGACCAGGTCGAGATCGACCAGACGGTGCCGGTGGAGCATTGGCAGGTCGTGGCGGAGATCATCAGTTTCGTTCTGGACCTCAAGCACAACCGCCACCGCAAGCCGCCCCAGGGATCGGTCCTGCGCACCGGCCCGGAGTGACGGATCCGCGCCGGACACATCCGGTTTGCCGCGCGGGAACCGAGCCGTGGGCTTTGATGACCGACGGCATCTGTTGCGGCCAATGAAAACGCCCCGGCACGGGGGCCGGGGCGGGGCAGAGCCGGATCGCAGGGTCGGATCTCAGGGTCGGCGGGCGTTGCCGCAGTTACTTCAACCGGATCCCCACCAGATCCTGATCGCCCGGCAGTTGCGAGCGTTCCAGGATGATCTTGGAGACCGCGCGGGCGCGCACCGGGGACATCTTGGCCAGGATCGGCGCGGCCACCCGGGGCTTCATCTTGGCCAGAACCAGGATCGTCACCTCGATGTCCAGATCGTCCATGATCCGCGCCGCCTCGGTCGGTTTCATGTTCTCGTAAAATCCGATCAGACGGTCGAGGTCTTCGGTCTCGGCGGCTTTGACGCGGGCCAGCAGCGCCTCGATGTCGTCCTTCAGCTCCAGCAGCGCCGCCTTTTCGATCTCCAGCTTTTCCTTTGCCAGCGACAGTTCCGAGCGTCGGCTGTCCAGATCGTCCCTCTGGACGGCGATCAGTTCGCGTTCCCGCGCCAGCGATTGCAGAACCTCCTCGGGGGTCTCGCACTGGGCCGGCATCTCCGGCACCCTCGCGGTCACAGAGGCTATGTCATCCAGCGCGACGGCTTCGTGGTTCTCGGTCTGGACCGCGACCCGGACCGGCAGGTCCGGGCGCATCATCTGGTCGGACGGAAACGGCAGGCCGGGAAACGAGATCGCGGCCTTGGCAAAGGCTGTCACCGCCAGCCCGCCGATCAGCAATTTGCCGGCCAATGCTCGGGCCACGCTCAGGCCCTCGATTCGCTGCGCGAGGTTTCAAAGAAACGGCGCACCAGATCCTGCTTGCCGCGCACCACCTGCACCCCGGGCAGCCGCCGTTGCGCATGGCGGCGCGAGGAAAAGGCAGGCGCGTCCCCGGCGTCTTCCCCGGCCCCGTATCCGGCCCCGTCTGCGGCGCCATCGTGCGGGGCGGAAAGGCCCTCGGCCAGGTTGTCGCGCAGCGCGTTGACCGAGGTTTCGGATTTGTCGACCGCCTCGGAAAATTCCCGCACCAGCGGCTCCAGCGCCTCGAGCGAGGCCATCAGTTTTTGCACCCGCCGCGAAATCATCACGCCGTAGCCGACGCTGCCTGCCAGCAGAAGGATGATCAGGATGTCAGTGATCGTTGCGGCCATGGTTCGCCTCCTCTTCGGGTTCCAGCTCCTCGGTGATGCGGATCGCCGTGTTGCCGTTGTTGCGTTTGCCGATCGCGGCGCGGAACATCGGGGTGTCCGCACAGACGACGGTGGCGTCGTGATCCTCCTCGACCCAGAGGTTCACCACGTCGCCGGTCTTCCATTTCATGATGTCCTGAATCGAAAGCTGCACCCCGGCCAGGACGGCCTCCAGCTCGACCGTGGCGCGTTCGATCTGGCCGCACAGCTGTTCCCGCCAGGGGCTGCCGTCATCCGAGGGGGTGCCGAAATGAATCTTGCCCAGCTTGCCGCGCACCGGCTCCAGCGCGTCATAGGGCAGAATCACTTCCAGCGCACCGGTCCGCCCGGCCAGCCCGACGGCGAAATGCAGCCGCACGCAGAGGTTGGCGGGCTGGGTGACGGCGGCTGAGTCGGGGTCGGTTTCGACCCGCTCCAACTCCAGCTCTATATCGCCGACCAGGCCGAAATCGTTTTGCAGCTCGGTCATGATCAGGGTCGCCAGACGGCGGCCGAAGCCGCGCTCGATCGCCGTGAAGCGTTCCGGCTGGCGCGGGGCCTCGTCCCTCGGCGCGCCGCCCAGCATCAATTCCATCGCGGTCAGCAACAGCGTGGCGTCCATCGCCAGCAATATCTCTCCATCGAGGCTTGGCGACGAGCAGACCGCCAGCATCGCCGGCGACGGCAGCGCATCCGTCGCCTGGGCCATCGGCACATAGTCGAGCTGGCTCAGCGAGGCCTCGCAGATCACGCCGGTGAGGTCGGGCAGCGACACCGAGATCGAATCGGCCAGCCGCTCGCCGATGACATCCAGCATCGGCAGCCGCTCAAAGCTGAAATCCGACATCCGGATGATCTCGTCGATCAGATTGCCGCCCTGGGCCTCGATCTCGTCTTGGGACAGGATTTTGTTCAAAATGCGCCCCCTATTGTACGATCAGGTCGCTGATCAGGATTTCCATCGGCAGATCGCTGCCCGCAGCGGCGCGGGCGCGCTTGAGCAACTCGGCCTTGACGTTCAGAACGCCGGCCATGCCGCGCACGTCGGTTTCGGTCAGGCTGCGCGCATAACCGGTGAACAGGTCGCGCATGAAAGGCTGGCGTGTCTTCATCAGATCTGCGGCGCCTTCTTCGGGGCGGTAGACCAGCACCAGGTTCAGTTTCAGAAACGATTGGGTGGGCTTCCCGCTGGTATCGAACCCGTTGATGTTGGTGACAATCTCGCCGAATTCCAGCACCCCGTCGTTGCCCTGCCCCTCTTCTCCGGCGGCGCCGGCCTCGGGCGCCGGGTGGTCCGCCTTGGCCTCTTTGTCATGCGCCGCCTCTGCGGGCTTGCCCTCGTCGTCCGCGACGTAGTCGGGCTCATAGCTCGCCGCGTCCTGCTGGAACGCTATCCTTGCAAGAACAAATCCGCCTCCGAGCGAGGCCACCGACAACAAGGCCGCAGCCATCAGCAGAGTCCGCGCAGAGCGGGCCTTGCCTTCCTTGCCGGTATCGGATTCGGCGGCGCCGGGGCGCGCCTTTTGTTTTGCGGGTTTCGCCATGGATCAGATTCTACCTGTCATCATGAACATCATCCCGGTTTTTCCTTTTCTATGCAAGTATAGACATCCTTATTTACTTGATGGCCAAAAATAGAATATCGTGGAACTAAGAACAGGCGAGAGATACCTGGCGAGGATTGGCGTGCAGAACTTGATCAACACCCTCAAGGGGCTGGGCCGGACCCGCCTGATGATTCTGGGCGGGGTCGCGGTCGGAATCGTGATGGCGCTGCTTCTGGGGCTTTCGGCGGTGTCCGGCCGGGATCATGCGACGGTCTACAAGAATCTGTCGATGGCGGCGGCGACCTCGATCGAAACCACGCTGACCGGGGCGGGGTTCGACGCGATGATGACCGAGGACGGTTCCGCCGTAACGGTGCCGCGAAATGATCTGGCCCGCGCCCGCATGGTGCTGGCGGAAAGCGGCCTGCCGATCGAGGGCGATCCCGGCTGGGAGCTGTTCGACGAGGCCAGCGGCCTGGCGATGAATTCGTTCATGCAGCGGGTGAACCGCCTGCGCGCAATGGAGGGCGAACTGGCCCGGTCGATCCAGACGCTGGATGGCGTGCAGAGCGCGCGGGTGCATCTGGTCCTGCCCGAGCGCGAGGCGTTTTCGCGTGAACGGCCCGAACCGCGCGCCTCGGTTATCGTGCGGGCGGTGCCGGGGCGGACCATCGCGCGCAAGCAGGCGATGGCGATCCGAAACCTGGTGTCCTCCTCGGTGGCCGAGCTGGAGCTGGGCCGCGTGACCGTGCTGTCGGCCAGCGGCGAGACGATTCTGGCCGAGGTCAACGACGGGGACGGCCAGGCGACGCTGCAGTCGGCCAAGGCCGCGATCGAGGACCGGCTGGCGCAGCAGATCCAGAACATCCTGACCGCGCGGGTCGGTGCCGGCAACGCCCGGGTGCGGGTCAATGTGGATCTGACCTCGGCCCGCGAGGTGATCGTCGAGCAACGCTTCAATCCCGACCAGCAGGTGGTGCGCTCGACCGACAGCCGTACCGAACAGCGCGCCGGCAACGATGGTGGCGGCAATGTGGGGGTCGAGAACAACATCCCCGCCGCGCTGGCCGATCCGGGGGGCGCCGCGACCTCGACCCAGTCGAAAAACGGCGAAAGCGTCCAGTACGAGATCGGCAACACCCGCCGTGAGGTGGTGCGCGAGGCCGGCGATGTCCGCCGCGTCTCGGTCGCGGTCCTGGTCAACGGCATCTACACGGTGGACGGCTCGGACGTGATCTATTCCGAGCGCAGCTCCGAAGAGCTTCAGCGCCTGTCCGAGCTGGTCCGGACCGCGGTGGGCTTTGACGAGGGGCGTGGCGACAGCGTGTCCGTCGACAGCCTGCGCTTCATGGATTACTCGATGGAAGTCGGCGAGCCCGTCAACCTGAGCCTGATGCAGCAGATCGGCAACAATATCGTGTCGCTCCTGCGCGGCCTGCTGGCGCTGCTGATCGTGGCGCTGGTTATGGTGCTGGGCGTGCGTCCGCTGCTGCGCCACCTGCAGCAACCGGTCACGCCGGAACTGCCCGCCGGCGACGAGGCGGCGGCGCTGGCCGCGCCCGGCGGCGCGATCACGGACGGAGGCGAGGCCGGGGTGCCCGCCCTGCCCGGGCGCGGCCAGCCGGGACGCGAACCGGGCGCGGCGCATCTGCTGGACGTCGCCGGCGAAGACCGCGGCGCGCCCGGCTACACCAGCATCTTTGACCCCGAGCGCGACGATGGCCCGCATGAGTATATCGAGACGATGGGTGTGCGCGGCAGCCTGATCAAGGCGCGCGTCGAGGCGATCCAGACCCTGGCCGAGGACAAACCCGAAGAGGTGCTGCGGGTGCTGCGCTCCTGGCTGGTGGCCGAGGCTGACGCGCGATGAACCTGTTCCTGCGCGATTTCGATGCCGAGGCGATGGCGGCAAACCGGCAGACGCAGCCAGAGGCCGCAGCCGGTCAGGACGAGGTGCCGCGCGGCCCCAACCCCGAAGAGCTGGAGCGTCTGCTGGCCGACACGCGCGAGGCCGCGCTGGCGCAGGGCCGGGCAGAGGGCGCCGCCACCGCACGGGCCGAGGCCGAGGCGGGCCAGGCCGCCCGCATCGCCGCCGCGCTGGACCTGTTGCAGGGGCAATTCGCGCAGCTGCTGGCGCAGGACGGTGCCCACCGCCGGGCGCTGGAGCGCGACGTGGTCGAGATGCTGGTCGAGATCGGCGAGCGGATCGCGCCGGACCTGCTGGCCGAGCATTCCGCCGATCTGGCCCGGGCGCAGATCCGCGCCGGCCTGCGGATGGCGGGCGGCAGCCCGCAGATGACGATCCGGGTCGCGCCGACGCTTGAGCCGGCGTTGCAGGCGCAGCTTGCCGGTTTGGCGCAGGCGGGGGGCGCCGGGGCCGCCGCCCCCCGGTTGATCGCCGACCAGGGCCTGGGCGAAGGGGACGTGCGGCTCGATTGGGACAACGGCCGCCTCGACTACAGCCTGGAGCGCGCCTGCGAGGTGGTGCTGTCGGCGTTGCGTGAGGCGGCGGCGAAACTGAACGACGATCAGGGAAAGGTCGGATAAATGTCGGATACGGAAACCCAGACCCCGCCAGAGGACGTGGTGGCCGAAACGGGCGCTGACGCGGCGCAGGCGGACGACAGGCAAACGCTGAAGGACATGGCCGAGGCGGTTGTAGGCGGCGGTCGCAATATCGACGCGCTTTTGAACGTGCGGCTGGATGTGCGTGTCGTGTTGGGCCGCAGCCGGATGCCGATCTCGGACCTGCTGGAGCTGTCCAAGGGGTCGGTCATCGAACTGGACCGCAAGGTCGGCGACCCGGTGGACATCATGATCAACGACCGGATGGTCGCACGCGGCGATCTGGTGAAGGTCAATGGCGATCACATCGGCGTGGCCCTGCGGGAAATCGTCAAAGACTTTATCCCCGGGGCCTGAGGCGAGGGGCCGTGCAGCATCTCCTGTCCCACCTTGTCGCGCCGCGCAGGCTGGCCCCGGTCTGCGGACTGGCGGCCCTGGCCGTGCTGGCGGCGACCGCCGGGGTCCGGGCGCAGGAGACCGATCTGGGCGGGCTGATCCGCGATCTGTCCAGCACCCTTGGCGGCGCCGCGCCGGGCAGCGACACCGGCGCCAGCCTGTCGGGGCGGCTGATCCAGATATTCGCCCTGATCACGGTGCTCAGCATCGCGCCGGGGCTGCTGGTGGTGACCACCAGTTTTACCCGCTTTGTGATCGTGTTCTCGATGCTGCGCTCGGCGCTGGGGCTGAACCAAACCCCGCCGAACATGGTGCTGAACGCCATGGCGCTGTTCATGACCTTTTTCGTCATGCAGCCGGTGTTCGACGACGCCTGGCAGGGCGGTTTGCGGCCGCTGATGCAGAACGCGATCACCGAGGAGCAGGCGATGATGAACATCGCCGAACCGTTCCGCGCCTTCATGTTCGCCAACACGCGCGACAAGGACATCGCGCTGTTCCAGGACATCGCCGGCGAGGCCGATCCCGACACCGTGCCGGATGAGGCGGCGCAGGTCAGCTGGCGGGTGATTGTCCCGGCCTTCATGATCTCGGAGTTGCGCCGCGCCTTTACCATCGGCTTTCTGCTCTATCTGCCGTTCATCGCCATCGACCTGATCGTCGCCTCGGTTCTGATGAGCGCGGGCATGATGATGCTGCCGCCGGTGATCGTGTCGCTTCCGTTCAAGGTGATCTTCTTCGTTCTGATCGACGGCTGGTACATGCTGGCCGGCTCGCTGATGCAATCCTATCTGACGGCGACCGGCGGAGGATAGGGGCAGAGCGGCCGCCATTCCATCGGCTCGACGGGCCGAATGAAAGAATAAATCGTTAACTTGTACGACTAATCCTTGTGCATCATGGATAGTGAAGGTTATTTTGTACATGACCAGACATCGCAACAGTGCCGGGTTCGGATCAACGCCCATGAACCAGTTTTCGCCCCTTCGCAAACAGACCCGCCTGAGCGGACCCGAGAAATCGGCGATCCTGTTCCTGTGCCTGGGCGAAGTGCGCGGCGGCCAGCTCATGCAGCAACTCGATGTTCCCGAGATCCGCAAGATCACCCGGGCGATTTCGGCCATGGGCGAGGTGCAGGCCGAGGTGGTCGAGGAGGTGATGCGCGAGTTCGGCGAGAAGATGTCCAGCTATGGCGGCATTACCGGGTCGGTCGAGGCGGCGCGGGGTCTGCTCAAGGGGTTTCTGCCCGAAGACCGGGTGGCCGAGATCCTGGAAGAAATCGAGGGCAGCTCGACCGGAGATCTTTGGGGCGACCTGTCGCAGCTGGACGAAAAGGTTCTGGCCGACGTGCTGCGCAAGGAGCACAATCAGACTGTCGCGGTGATCCTGTCGCGCATTCGCGCCGATGCCGCCGCCAAGGTGTTACCGCTTTTGGGGCAGGAGCGGGCGGTGGACCTGGTCGAACGCATGGTGGCGATCGAAGAGCTGCCCGCCGATGCGCTGCGCAGCATCGAGGAAAGCCTGCGCCGCGAGGTTCTGGCCAAGGCCGGGCGGAATGCCGAGGCCGAGGCGGAAAAACAACTGGTCAACGTGTTCAACAAGCTGGACAGCAAGGTCTTCGAGGGGCTGTCGCGCGAGCTGGAGAAAAAGATCCCGGACAAGTTCCGGATGCTCAAGCAGAAGATGTTCGTGTTCAGCGATCTGATCGAGTTGAAGGCCGCGCCGCTGTCCAAGGTCATGCGCGAGGTGACGGGCAAGACCCTGCCGCTGGCGCTGCGCGGCGCTGAGCGGGACCTGCGCGACCATTTCCTGGCTTCGCTGCCGGCACGGTCCCGCGACATGCTGGAGGACGAGATGCGCGCGATGGGGCCGGTGCGGTCGCGCGATGTGAAACAGGCCCAGTCCGAGCTGGTCGAGGCGGCGCTGCGGCTCGCCTCGCAGGGCGAGATCGAGCTGCCCAGCGGCGACGACGAGGACATGATCGAATAGACCGGCGGCGGTTCAGCGATACAGCGAGTAGCCGGAGAAGGACACCGGCGCGATATCCCAGGTCACCTCGATGATGCCGGAACTCAGCGACGAGGAGCTTTGCAGGACGCTCAGTGCCGCGCTGGTGGCTGAAAACCCCTGCGGGTTGAGCGCCTCGGAAATGGCCACGTAACGGCCGATCAGTTTTTCCCGCTCGTCCGGATCGGCCAGTTTCCCGATGTCGAACCGCTCGGCCAGGATTTCAGCCTGTTTGTCCACCTCAAGGCCGGACATTGCCGAAGGCAGGTTCAGGGCGGTCTGAAAGAACTCGGTCAGGGTTTTGTTTTTGAGTACGTCGTACCAGGAGTTGATGTCGCCGGCCTGCTGGCGAAATTCCAGAACCCCGCCGACGATTTCATTCTGGTCGGCATAGCCGTTTTCATAGACCTGATCGAAATATCGCCCGACGACCTCATCCTGCCATGCGGCGCTGCTGAAATCGGGAACCTGCGCGCCGGCGCCGGTGGTGAAACCCAGCGCGGCGTGCAATTCGCCAAATCGTGAATCCGTCAGCCGGTTGACCAGCGAGGCATCATCGGTCGGATCGCTCTCCAGAACCTTGCGGATCATCCCCTTGCCAAAGATCTGATCCTCCAGGTCAAAGGCCCGCATCACAAAGCTGTAGACTTCATAATCCTCGATCAATTCCTTTGGCGAGGTGATCGAGGCGATCCGCTCGCGGAACCGTTCGGCGGCGCGGGCGTGCTGCGGTTCGCTCTGCAGGCTTTCCAGCTGACGCTCCCGCGTGCTGTCGATCAGTTTCAGCGCCAGCTGGCTGTTGAGACCGGAGATGCTCAGTACCATGATCCGTCCCCGCCCTATTCCGCGGCTTCGACGGTGTCATTGCGCGCGCGCAACAGCGTCAAGAGCTCGTCCTCGTAGCGCATCACCTCGCGCAGCGAGCGCATCGCCTTGTAATAATTGGCCGCCGACACGTGATTGGCCGCCTCGAAGATGTGCCCGGCGATCTGCTCGTTGAAGATCGGCACCAGTTCGGCCAGGCTTTTCTGGATCACCGGTCTCAGATCGTCGCGGATCTCGGGGCGCAGCAGGGCCGACTGGATGAAGAAATAGACCTTTTTCACCGGCGTGGCGGCATCCCCATCGTCCAGCAGGTCGACGCCACGCACCACGTCGGCGTAATTCTCGATGGTCAGCGTCTGGCGCCGGTCCGCGTTTCGGATCACACAGCCGTTGATCACGATCTTTTCATTCGGTTTCAGTGTCAGTCGCAGCGCCACCGGCTACTCCATCGCTTGCAGCGTGTTCCCATCCAGCGCGCGAATGATCGTTTGGTTGATTTCGATCAGCGGGCGCACCTTGTTCTGACCCAGAAGAACACCGCGCGTATGGGTGTCGACCCAGTGCGAAAGCGACAGCAGCCCGGCCCTCAGGTCCGGCGCAAGGGTGTTCCCCTCCTGCGCAAGGTCATGCTGGAATGCCAGCCAGACTTTCTGGTTCTGCCACAGGGCATCGCGCAGTCCGTTGGCCAGAAACGTCAGCCTGTCCAGTCCCCGTTCAGCGGCGTCGTATTCGGGTCCAAGCCGTTCCAGCTCCGACGTGGCGCGGGAAAGAACGCGACGCTCGATTTGCCGCGGCGACTCTGTCTCCGAGATCGTCCGCTTATATGCGGCTATGCTCATTCCGGATCTTCCAGATTATTTTTTTGTCTGCCTCGTCGTCACCGTACTCAAATCTGATGAAATCGCAAATAACTCTTATATCTTTGCCGGGAGATGGACGAAAATGTTGAAAGTGTTGCGTCTTTACCTGTCTGTCCCCGGCTCTGGCCCCGAGGTGGCCCCCAAGCTGGTCCCGGGGTCATGATGCGCCCGGACCGGCCAGGCGTCATCGTCACGAAAGGGTCAACTTGCCCGGATAGGCCCCCGGTGCAGTCTGGTATGGCGCCGGACATTTCAAAGCCCGCAGTCAGGGAGCACGCAATGAGCGATTTCGACAAGACCGAGTTGTCCGCCGATGAGTGGGATGAGCTGACCTTTCCGCGCCCGGCGGAAAACGATTTCGACCGCGTGGTCGAGCGCGCGATTTCGCGCCGCGGCTTTCTTGGCGGGGTGCTGACCTTCGGCTCGGGCGCCGCCGCGATGGGTGCCGGCCTGATCAGCGCCGCCCCGGCCCCGGCGCTGGCCGGCGGCGCGCGCTTTCCCTTCACGCCGATCCCGGCCCGGACCGACGGCACCGTTCATGTGCCCGAGGGCTATAGCTGGCAGGTGGTGGCGCGCTGGGGCGATCCGCTGTTCTCGGACGCCGATCTCTATGACGTGACCGATGGCGGCCCGGTCGCCAAGTCCGACCGCGTGTTCGGCGAGAATACCGACGGCATGGAGAGTTTCAGCTACCGCGGTCATCAGCTGATTGCGGTCAACCACGAATTCGCCAACCGCAAGGTCAACCTGCCCGCGGCGCAGGGCGGCACCCCGGCCGACGCCGGTGACGTGCGCAAGCTGCAGAACCTGCAGGGCGTGACGGTGATGGAAATCGCTCAGGGGCTTACCGGCTGGGCCGTGGTCAAGGACAGCCCGTTCAACCGCCGCATCCACCACAACACGCCGATCCGGGTGGTTGGACCCGCCGCCGGTCATCCGCTGCTGCGGACCGAGGCCGATCCGACCGGCACGCTGGTGCTGGGCACGATCAACAACTGCGGGTCGGGCAGGACGCCCTGGGGCACCTATCTGACCTGCGAAGAGAATTTCAACAGTTATTTCGGCATGACCGTCCCGGCAGAACCGGCGGCAGAGAAACCGGCCGAAGGCACCGCCGCGGTAGCCGCCGAACCGGCCCGACCGACGCCGGAACAGGCGCGCTACGGCATCGGCCCCGAGGATTGGGGCTATGACTACTACAAGTGGGACGCGCGGTTCGATGTCTCGACCACCCCGAACGAGCCGAACCGCTTTGGATGGGTGGTCGAGATCGACCCGGCCGATCCCAACGCCATACCGGTCAAGCATACCGGCCTGGGTCGGTTCAAACACGAGAATGCCGAGGTGACCCTGGCCGCCGACGGCCGCGTGGTGGTCTATATGGGCGACGATGAGCGGGGCGAATTCCTGTATAAATTCGTCTCCAACGGCATCTATGCGCCGGGTGCCCCGACCGGGGGGCTGCTGGACGACGGTACGCTCTATGCCGCGCGGTTCAACGACGACCAGACCGGCGAATGGCTGCCGCTGACGCCCGGGACCACCGGGATGGACCTGCCCGGGATCTGCATCCACACCCGCATCGCCGCCTCGGCGGTGGGGGCCACCACCATGGACCGTCCCGAATGGGTCTCGATCAATCCTTTCGCGGGCGAGGTCTATTGCAGCCTGACCAACAACAAGAACCGCGGCGTCAAACCGAACGCCGGCGGCGACGCGACCCCGGTCAACGGCCCCAACCCGCGCGAGACCAACCGCTATGGCCAGATCGTGCGCTGGCGGCCCCGGGGCGGCGATCACGCCGCCGAGCGGTTCGATTGGGATCTTTACGTGATGGCCGGCAACCCGACCGTGTATCAAGATTCCTATGCCGGCTCGGCCAACATCAACGCGGGCAACCTCTTCAACTCGCCCGACGGCATGGCGCTGGACAGCAGCGGCATGGTCTGGATCCAGACCGACGGCAAGGACAGCAACGCGGGCGATTTTGCCGGGATGGGCAACAACCAGATGCTGGCGGGCGATCCGGTGAGTGGCGAGATCGTGCGCTTTCTTACCGGGCCGAAGGGGTGCGAAGTGACCGGACTGACCTGGTCCGGCGACCGCCGCACGATGTTCGTGGGCATCCAGCACCCGGGCGGAAGCTGGCCCGACGGATCGGGGCTGCCGCGCTCGTCGCTGATCGCGATCAGGCGGCGGGACAACGGCCTGGTCGGCTGACAAACCGGACAGGAGCAAAAAGGGCACGCCCCTGTGGCGCCCCTCTCCCGTCGCCGCCTGCCCGTCGCCGCGTGCCCGGGTCGCCTGCCCGGGCCGCGTTTTCGGCCCGGTGCCGCCTCTGGCGGATGGACAGATCCGGGCGCGCGGAATATCTCTGGGCGCATGACATGGGATCAGGAACTCGACGCAAGCGGCCTGTTGTGCCCGCTGCCGGTGCTCAAGGCGCGCAAGCGGCTCAAGGGAATGGCGCAGGGCCAGGTTCTGCGCCTGGTCGCCACCGACCCTGCGGCGGTGGTGGACGTGCCGCATTACTGCAATGAATCCGGCAACCTGCTGCTGGGCAGCGGGCAGGAGGGCGAGGCGCAGATCTATCTGATCGAGCGCCGCTGACCCGTCAGACCAGCCCGAATGAGGCGTAGGGGATGAACCGCACCGGCGTGCCGGGCGTGACCTCCAGCGCGCCGTCGGGCAGCTCCACCAGCCCGGTCGCCCAGCTCAGCCCGCTGATCCGGCCGGAACCCTCGGATCTGAACACCTCGGCGGCGCCCTCGTCGGTCAGACGGGCGCGCAGGAACTCCCGCCGCCCCGGTTTCTTGGTCTTGGAAAACGCCGCCGGCACGGTGAAGCCCTGCGGGCGCTGCCAGCCGGCGCCGGCCATCAGCGACAGCGCGGGCCGGGCGAAGACCAGCGCGCAGACCAGCGCCGCGACCGGGTTGCCGGGCAGGCCGAAAACCGGCGTCCCCTGCCACATGGCAAGCGCCAGCGGGCGGCCGGGTTTCACCGCGATGCGCCAGCTCGACAGGGAACCCTTGCGGCGCAGCAGGGATGAGACATGGTCCTCGTCCCCCGCCGAGGCGCCGCCCGAGGTCAGGATCACGTCCGCTTTCGCGGCCCCCTCGTTCAGGCGCTCCTCTATCTGCGCCGGGTCGTCCCGCACATGGCCCAGATCCACCGCCTCGCAGCCCCAGCCACGCGCCAGCGCCAGCAGCATGGGGCGGTTGGCATCCCAGATCTGATGCGGCGCGGCGGGCAGGGCGGCGCCGGGCACGATCTCGTCCCCGGTGGACATCACACCCACCCGCAGCGGGCGGAACACCTCGACCGCGCCGATCCCCAGCGCCGACAGAAGCGCCAGGTCGGGCGCGCGCAACCGATGGCCGGCCGGCAGCGCCTGGGCGCCCTCGGTGACGTCCTCGCCCGCCTTGCGGGTGTTGGCGCCGGGCTTCACCGGGCCGTCGAAGACCACCGCCACGCCATCGGTCGCGGTGTCCTCCTCCAGCACCACGGTATCCACGCCCTCGGGCAGGATCGCGCCGGTCAGGATGCGGATCGCGGCGCCCTTCGGTACCTTGTCCTCATAGGGCTGGCCGGCGGCGGCGCGGCCCTTGACCAGCGGCAGGCGCTGCGGACCCGCGCCGGTGGCGGCATGGGCAAAACCATAGCCATCGACGGCGGAATTCGGGCGCGGCGGGTTCGAGCGGCGCGCGATGCACCCGGCGGAGAGGATACGCCCCTCGGCCAGCTCGGTGGGCAGGGTCTGGTCCCCGGTCACCGGGTGCAGCGCCGCGCGCAGTTTTTCAAGCGCCTCGTCCACCGGCACCCAGCTGACCCCTTGCGGCATGGCGAAACAGTCGTTGCGCAGGCGTGGCGGGGTGAGCGCCGGCGCGGCCGCCGCGCGCGCGGCGGCCTCAAGGACGGCCTCATGGCCCAGCCCGAGGATCCAGCCCTCCTCCGGGTCGCCCTCGCGCGTCATCGCATCGAGATGCGCGGGCTCCAGCGCCCGCAGCGCACCGGCCAGCACGCGGACCTGTGCGCGGTCGCGGATCTCCTCCGGTTCGGCCAGATCGGCGACGGTTTTCGCGATCAGCGAGGGAAAGACCTCGACCAGCGTGACAGGGGTTTCGCGCGTCTCAAACGGCCGTACCGACAGCGCCGCGCCGAACCGCGCACGCAGGGCCTGAAGCCGGGCAATGCCCAGCAGCGCCTGCGATCCGACCGAGCCCGCGCCCGCCAGTTTCCACACCGGCTGTGCCCCCGGCGCACCGTCGCAACCGCGCCTCTCGGCAAAGGGGTTGGCATAATCCGCCTTGGTGCGCGGCAGATCGGGGATATCGCGGCCAAGGGTGTTGCCCCAGAACGGGCCGTTGCCGGCAAAGCGGCGATTGATCTCCGCCGCCGCATCGAGCCGGTTGTTGGCGTTGTCGGCGCCGTCCTTGATCCGCGCCGCGATCTCGGCCCAGAGCGCGAGCGGATCGCCGGTGCCCGTCAGCGCACCGGCGAAACCGCGCGGATAGGCAAAGGGAAAATCGAACCCGGCCAGCACCCTCCGCCCGGCGGCAATCTCGGCCTCGAACAGGGCGCACAGGGCCTCGGTCGCCGCATCGCGGGTGCGTTGATAGCTGGCCTCAATCCCGCCGCCACGGGCGACGCCGATCCAGATCGAATCCTTTGACGGCCGCGCCGGCGAGGGCGTGGACGCGCCCGACCAGTCGGTGACGACAACGGTGTCGAAGCTCACAGCCCGACCTCCCGCAGAATGAAATCGGCGATCGCCCCGGTGTCGTCGAGATCGAAGACGGGCAGGGCGCAGCCCGGCTGCGGGCGGTCGGCAGCGACCGCGCGGACGGTGGGGGTGTCAGCGGCCAGCATGGGTTTGCCGGTCTCCGCCCGGTGCGCCTCGATCTTCGGGTGAGTGTCTCGCTTGAAACCCTCGACCAACACCAGATCGACCGGCGAGAGCCGCGCCAGCAATTCCTCCAGCGGCGGTTCCTTGGCGCCGCGCAGCTCATGCATCAGCGCCCAGCGGTTGGGCGAGGCCAGCATCACCTCGTGCGCGCCGGCCTCGCGGTGGCGGTGGCTGTCGCGGCCGGGTTGGTCCACATCGGTGCTGTGATGGGCGTGCTTCACGGTGGAAACGGTGATCCCGCGCCCGGTGATCTCGGCGACCAGCCGTTCCATCAGCCCGGTCTTGCCCGCGTTCTTCCAGCCGGTGACGCCGTAGATCCTCACAATGCCTCCAGCAGGCGCTCGGCCTCGGTGATGTCCTCGGGGCTGTTGACGTTGAAGAACGGATCGAAGGGATGCGCGGGAAACTCGGCCAGCCCGGCCTGATGCGCATCGGTCCACAGCACGATCTTGCGCAGCCCGCCCGCCAGCGCGGCGCGCAAATCCTCGCGCAGGGCCACCGGCCAGAGGCCGAAGGTCGGTTGACGCCAGAGCTTGCCGGCCTCGTCGCGCGAGCCGGCCAGCGCCAGCCCCTCGGGGCCCGCCGCCGCGCGCAGACGGGCAACAAGGTCGCGGGGGAAAAACGGCGTGTCGGCGGCGGCGGTGACGATGGCGTCAAACCCTTCGGCGGCGGCCCAGTCGAGCCCGGCCAGAACCCCCGCCAGCGGGCCGGGATGATCGGGCAGGCTGTCGGGCAGCACCGGCAGGGCAAACTCGGCGAACCGCCCGGGCGGGCCGTTTGCGTTGATCGCAAGGGCCGCGCATTGCGGGGAAAGCCGCGCGATCACATGGTCGATCAGGCGCCGGCCGCCGACCGCGCGCAGCCCCTTGTCGCCGCCGCCCATTCTGGTGGCCTTGCCGCCGGCCAGGATGACGCCGGGAACATCGCTCATGCCTCCGCCCCTTTGCGCCGGTGTTTCGCGGGCTCCTCCGGCACCTGCCCGGGGTCGACGTCGCGCGCCAACCGCTCCTCGCCCGACAGGCAGACGAACCGTTGCCCACGCATCCGGCCGATCAGGGTCAGGCCGACCTGGCGGGCGATCTCCACCCCCCAGGCGGTGAAGCCCGAGCGCGAGGCAAGCACCGGGATGCCCATCAGCGCGGTCTTGATCACCATCTCAGAGGTCAGCCGCCCGGTGGTGTAAAGGATCTTGTCCTGCGCGCCGACGCCATGGCGGAACATGAAGCCCGCGATCTTGTCTACCGCGTTGTGGCGGCCGACATCCTCCATATAGACCAGCGGCCGGTCCTGCTGGCAGAGCACGGTGCCATGGATCGCCCCCGCTTCGAGATAGAGGGAGGGGGTGGTGTTGATCTCCTTCGCCAGGGCGTAGAGCCAGCTCGTGCGCACCTCCGCCTGCGGCAGGGTCAGCCCCTCCAGCCCCTCCATCATATCGCCGAAGACGGTGCCGACCGCGCAGCCGCTGGTGCGGGTCTTCTTCTGCACCTTTTCCTCATAGGAGGTCTGCCGCGTGGTGCGCACCACCACGGTCTCGATCTCGTCGTCGTAATCGACGCCGGTCACCTCGTCATCGGGCCGCAGCATGCCCTGATTGCGCAGGAATCCCAGCGCCAGGTATTCGGGATGATCGCCGATCGTCATGGCGGTGACGATCTCCTGCCGGTTCAGGTAGATGGTCAGCGGACGCTCCTCGACCACCGAGATTTCGGCCGCGGCGCCGGTGTGATCGGTGCCGGCGATCCGCCGCGTCAGCCTGGGGTCGGACGGATCGGGCAGAAGGGGAAGGTCGGGCAGCGTCACGGGCAACGTCACGGGGGCGGCTCCTTTTCGGGGCGGGGTCTCTTTCCTGCTCGGCGGGCATCTTGTATGCCGGACTGACGAGTTGCAAGGGGCGCGCGATGCTGGGCTACGTGGTGGCGGACGGGCAGGGGGCCGCGGATCTGGTGATCCGCGAGGTGGCCGACCGGCTGCGCGCCGAGGGCGTGCAACTGGCAGGCGCCGTGCAGGTCAACAAAGATACCGACCCCGACCGGAAATGCGAGATGGATCTGCACGTCCTGTCACGGGACGCGGTGGTGCGGATCAGTCAGAACCTCGGCGCCTTGTCGCGCGGCTGCCGGCTGGACCCCGACGGGCTGGAACGCGCGGTGGGGCTGGTGGCCCAGGCGCTGGCCGAGGGGCCGGACCTGCTGATCGTCAACAAATACGGCAAGCAGGAGATCGACGGCCGCGGGTTCCGTCCCCTGATCGGCGAGGCGCTGGCCATGGGCATCCCGGTTCTGACCGCGGTCAACCGCGGCAACGTGGAACAATTCCTCGCCTTTGCCGAGGATCTGGCCGAGGCGCTTCCCGGCGACGCGCAGGTGGTTTTCGACTGGTGCATGGCGCAGCGAACCCTGACCGCCGGCTGATCCGCCCCGGGCTGGACAAATTGTCCCCACGCTTTGCGCCGAACCCTCAATTTGTCCGTTTCGATGCGCCGCGGCACATGTAATCTGCCGTGGGGAACGACGGAACACTTTGTAATGAATGATATTCTTCAGGGATTGGCGCGCGCGGCCAAATTGGTGGTGACGCTGAATGCCGACCTTGTGGAGATCACTCTGCTGTCGTTGCAGGTCAGCCTCGGCGCGGCGGTGATCGGCTCGGCCATAGGGCTGCCGCTGGGGGCCTGGCTGGCGATCAACCGCTTCCCGGCCCGCCGCACGGTGATCGCGCTGCTGAACGCGCTGATGGGACTGCCGCCGGTGGTGGTCGGCCTCATTGTTTATGTCCTGTTTTCCCGCTCCGGGCCGCTGGGGGTGCTGGGGCTGCTGTTCACGCCGACGGCCATGGTGATCGCGCAGGTCATCATCATCACGCCGATCATCGCCTCGGTGGCGCATCAGGCCATCCGCGAGCTTTGGGCCGATTACCACGATCTGCTGATCTCGCTCGAGGCGCGCCGCCACCAACGCATCGCAACGCTGCTCTGGGACGGACGGCGGGCGCTGATGACCGCCTCGCTTGCCGGTTTCGGCCGCGGCATCGGTGAGGTGGGGGCGATCATGATCGTCGGCGGCAATATCGACCACGCCACCCGCGTGCTGACCACCGCCATCGCGCTGGAGACGGGAAAGGGCGAGTTCGACATGGCGCTGGCGCTGGGCTTTGTGCTGATCGGGCTGGCCATCGCGGTCAATCTGGCGCTGCACATCCTGTCGCGCACCGAGAGGGGGTCGAGATGGTGAATGCGATGGTCGCGCTGGACAGGGTCGAGCTGCGCCGCGGCGGGCGGGTCATCGTCGGGCCGATCTCGCTGCGTCTGGGCGGCGAGGGCATCACCATGGCGATGGGTCCGAACGGCGCCGGCAAGACCACGCTGCTGCGCGCGCTGCACGGGCTGGAGCGGGTCTCGTCCGGGCAAATCCACTGGGACGAGGACGCCCGGGCCCTGCGCGAAAGACAGGCCTTTGTGTTCCAGACCCCGATCCTGATGCGCCGCTCGGTGCTGGACAGCATCGCCTATCCGCTGCGGCTGCGGGGGGTGCGGCGGGGCGCCGCGCGCGAGCGGGCGGCGGAGTGCGCCGAAAACGTCGGCCTGCGGGTCAGCCTCAGAAAGGACGTGAGCACCCTGTCGGGCGGCGAGAAGCAGAAGATGGCCCTCGCCCGCGCGCTGATCATGGATCCGGCGCTGCTGTTCCTGGATGAACCCTCGGCCAATCTCGACGGCCGCTCGACCCGCGAGATCGAAGAGATACTCGACCATTTCCGCGCCCGTGGCACGCGGATCGTGATGTCGACCCACGATATCGGGCAGGCCAGGCGTCTGGCCGACGACGTGGTGTTTATGCATCACGGGCATCTCGTCGAACAGGCCCCCAGCGCGGCCTTTTTCGACGCGCCGCAAAGCCAGCAAGCCAAAGCATATCTACAGGGAGACATCGTGATATGACGTTCAGGACCATTCTTTCCGCGGCTTTTGCCGCGGTACTCGCCGTCGCCGCCCAGGCCGAGGACATGAAGATGTCGGTGACGACCTCCTTCGCCAATTCCGGCCTTGCCGACGTGCTGCTGCCCGAGATCAAGAAGGACACCGGCATCAACGTGCAACTGCTCATCGTCGGCACCGGTCAGGCGCTCAAGCTCGGCGCGCAGGGCGACGTCGACGCCGTTCTGGTCCATGCCAAGGCGGCCGAGCTGGCCTGGCTCGCCGAGGGCAACGGAACCCACCGCCGCGAGATCATGTATAACGATTTCATCCTCGTCGGCCCCTCGGACGATCCCGCCGCGGCCGGTTCGGCGGCACAGGCGACCGAGGCGCTGTCCGCCATCGCCGGGGCGCAGGCCCCCTTTGTCAGCCGCGGCGACAACAGCGGCACCCACAAGATGGAGCTGCGCCTGTGGAAGGCGGCCGGGATCGAGCCGCAGGGCGACTGGTACCGCGCTGTCGGTCAGGGCATGGGCGCGGCGCTGAACACCGCGTCCGGCATGAACGCCTATATCATGTCGGATCGCGCGAGCTGGCTGAAATTCGCCAACAAGGGCGATCTGAAACTGGTCTACGAGGGCGACCCGATCCTGTTCAATCAATACGCCTACATGCCGGTGAACCCCGAGAAACATTCCCATGCGAAAATCGAGCAGGCCAACGCGCTCGAGGCCTGGCTGGTCAGCGACCGCGCGCGGGAGCTGATCGACGGCTACACGCTGAACGGCGAAAAGCTGTTCACCTTTAACGCCAAGGCCGAGTGATCCGGGATCTTTCCGTCAAGGGGCGCGCGCCGGATCCCGGCGGGCGCCCTTTTCAATTTTCGGATATCAGTCGTCGAGCGATCCGTGGATGGCAAACTGGTCCAGCCCGGCTTCGGAGGCCTCGATAAAGCGGTACTCCTCGCGCACCCCGGCCCCGGTCAGCTCGCGCCGGACGGTCAGCACCGTGTTGGGGTCATGCTCGGCGCAAAGATCGGCCATATGGGTCAGCTCTTCCTGCGCCACCGGCAGGGCGGCCTCGATCGAGGGCGCTCCGTAGACCTCGACGAAATGCCGCGCCAGCTGATCGGCCAGTGCCTCCATCTCGGCCTGCTCGATCCGGGTGACGGCGACAAAGGTCACCCGGCCGAAGGTCTCGACGCCCAGCCACCCGTTGGCAAAGGCCTGCCGCGCCTTGCCCTGAAGGTCGGCCTCGGACCAGTTGGAAAACTCGAACCCGCCGCTGATCGCCCATTCCCCGGTACGGGCGGGCAGGTGGAACACGTTGCGGTCGCTTTCGTCGAAATGAATGGCGCGGGCCATCAGCATGGGCTCAAACCTCTTCCAGAAGGGTGGTCAGCGGGATCAGGCAGGTATCGCCGGTCTCGGGCTTCAGGACCATGCCGAAATCCTCGTCCACGCCCAGAAAGATGCCCTGGGGTCGCGCGTCGGGCAGCGGCACGGTGACTGTCTCGCCCAGTTTCCAGACCAGCCCCTTCCATTCGCGGTAGAGGTTGGCGCGGCCGCTGGCGCTGTCCAGCTCATGCAGCCAGACCAGGCTGTGGCGCGCCCAGCTTTCCAGCAGGGCCAGCGGGTCGATGTCGCCGCATCCCTCATGCGCCAGCGCCGTCCATTCCGGCGTCTGCCCCGGTTCCAGCTGGTCGGAATCGGGCAGGCTCAGCGTCAGTTCCAGCCCGATCACGATCCAGTCCGGCATCGAGGCGGGATCACGGCTGCTGGCGGCGACGTGAAGCCCGCCGCAATGCCCACCATTCAGGCGGATGCCACCGGTCCATTCCAGATGCACGGCGGTTTCGGGAGGGGCCAGCGCGCCGATGGCGTTCTGCAGCCCGACGCCGCAGGCGCAAAAGGCGGCCATGGCGCTGTGCAGCGGCTCTTCCGGGGCCAGGACCAGCGCTGCGCGCAGCCGCTCCTCGGTCAGCGACCAGGGCAGCAGCCCCGCGTCGGTGCCGCGCGCGGCCTCGGTGCAGGCGATGGTCATGGGGTTGGCCGGCCCGGCCGCCAGCCCCTTCATCAGGGGCGGGAACTGCGGCACCAGGATGGTCATGCCCGCCCCTCGGAAACCAGCCTGCGGGCCAGCGCGCGAAAGGCCTGCGCCGGCGGCGAGTCGGGGCGCGACACCACGATCGGCGCGCCGCCGTCGGCGGCGGTGCGGATGTCGATGTCCAGCGGCAGTTCGGCGAGCAGCGGCACGCCCATTTTTTCCGCCTCGGTCGCCACGCCGCCATGACCGAAGATATGTTCGGCATGGCCGCAGTTGGAGCAGACATGCACGCTCATGTTCTCGATCAGCCCGAGGATCGGGGTCTTGAGCTTGTTGAACATGTCGATCCCCTTGCGCGCATCCAGCAGCGCCACGTCCTGCGGGGTCGACACGATGATCGCGCCGTCCAGATGGGTCTTTTGCGCCAGCGTCATCTGCACGTCGCCGGTGCCCGGCGGCAGATCGACGATCAGCACGTCGAGCTTGCCCCACTGCACCTGGAACAGCATCTGCTGCAACGCTCCCATCAGCATCGGCCCGCGCCAGACCACCGCCTCGTCCTCCTGCGTCAGCAGGCCCAGCGACATCAGCGTCACCCCGTGGTTGCGCAGCGGCAGGATCGTCTTGCCGTCGGGCGAGGCGGGCCGGCCCGAGACCCCCAGCATGCGCGGCTGCGACGGGCCGTAGACATCGGCGTCCAGCAGCCCCACCTTGCGGCCCTCGGCGGCCAGTGCACAGGCCAGGTTGGCCGAAACGGTGGATTTGCCGACGCCGCCCTTGCCCGAGGCGATGGCGATGATCCGGTCGACGCCGGGCACCTGCTCCGGCCCGCCGGGCTTGGGGTGGCCGCCGACCTTCAGATCCGGCGGCTTCGGCGCGCCGGCATGGGCGGTCATGACGGCCGAAACGGTCTCAACCCCCGGCAACGCCTTGACCCGGGCCTCGGCCTCGGCGCGGACGGGCTCCATCCGGGCGGCCCGCGCCGGGTCGATCTCCAGCACAAAGCGCACGGCGCCGCCCTCGACCGTCAGCGCCCGCACCATGCCTGCGGTCACGATGTCCTTGCCGCCCACCGGGTCGGTGATTTCGCGCAGGGCGTCCAGAACGGTTTCGCGGGTTGCGCTCATGCGTCGGGCCCCTGGATCGTGCCCTCGACCACATGTTCCATGTCCAGGCCCTCGATGGTCAGGACCATGCGGATCTTGTGGGTCTTGCCGGCGGCCTCGGCCCCGGCGTCGCGCATGGCCGCTTCGATGGCCTGCTGCGAGGTGACCCCCACCTGTTTGAGGAATTTGCGCATCGACATATTGAAATTGTCATCCATGGGTCTCTCCGGTGATTGCTGCTGGTGATTGACCGCCCGGCGCCGCCGCCCCTAGCATGGCGGGATGCGAGGCGTGACCGCAACACCGGGCCTGATCCTTTTTTTCGTCCTGACCGCCCTTGGCGCCGGGGTCGGTGTGACCGCCGGGGCCAAGGCCGAGGAGGCGCGCCACTTCCGCCTTTCGGTGCCGCCAGAGGTGGCCGAGAGCGGTGTGATGGCCTACCTGCTGCCGCGGTTCGCGCTGAAGACCGGGCGCCGCGCCGAACTGGCGGGCGGGGCGGCCGACGCGGTTCTGAGCGCCGAGGCCGCGGGCGGTGTGCCGGTCATGGTGCGGGACGGCACCGTCTATGTCTTGCGGCTGACCGGCGCAAACGACGCCGCGCGGCGGTTTTCCGACTGGCTGCGCTCCGATGTGGGCCAGCGCACCGTCGCGGCCTACCGCCCGCCGCAGGGCGCGCCCTTTGGTCGCGCTCCGAAAGTAGAGGCCACCGCTGCCCGGGTCATCGAGGGCAACGTGGCGCTGGGCCGGGCGGTGGCGGAACGGCACTGCGCACGCTGTCACCGCACCCATGACCGCGACAGCTCCAGCGGCATCGGCTCCACCCCGTCGTTTCCGGCGCTGCGGGCGCTGCCCGACTGGAGCGTCCGTTTCGAGGCCTTCTTTGTACGCAATCCGCATCCCGCCTTTCTGCGGGTCGAGGGCATCAGCCCGCCCTTCGATCCGGCCAGCCCGCCCGCGATCCTCCCGGTCGCGCTGACGCCGGACGAGGCCGAGGCGCTGCTGGCCTATGCCGCGTCGGTCGCGCCGGCGGATCTGGGGGCGCAGATCGAGCATCAGTGATCCCGGCGCTGGCCGAAATAATCCTCGGTGGTGCGCACCCGGGGGCGGTCGCGTGAGCCCAGCGGATTGTCGGCGCTGTGATACTGCGCCCTGATGCGGCAATCGTCGCACATCTGGATCAGCCGGGCCGCGTCGGTGCCGGTGAACATGCTGTGCTTGCCGGCGAGCTTCTCCACGATCTTCTCGACCGTCGATTTCACTCCGAAGGCGGCGCCGCACTCGATGCAGCAGAACGGCTCTTCCTCGTTCAGCACCTTCTGCGCCATCGCCCCGTCGCCGGGATCAAAGCGCGGCTCCAGCGTGATCGCGGTTTCCGGGCAGACAGTGGCGCAGATCCCGCATTGCAGGCAGGCGTCCTCCTGGAACCGCAGCTGCGGCAGGTCGGGGTTGTCGATCAGCGCGCCCGAGGGGCAGAGCGAGACGCAGGACAGGCACAGCGTGCATGTGTCGGTGTCCACCAGCACCGCCCCATAGGGCGCGCCGTCGGGCAGCGGAACCGGGCTGTCCTGCCCGGGCATCTGCGCCTTGGCAGCGAGCCGTGCCACCTGCCGGCGGTCGCCCATCAGCAGCACGGGCGAGACATCGGTCGCCTGGGCGGTTTCGGCATAGAGCGCATCGCTCATCGCGTCGGGCGTGTCCACGTCGAGCAGCGCGACGCGGCCCGCGCCACCCATCGCGGTGGCCAGGGCGATTTCGCGGCCGATCGGGTCGCGCTCGGTGCGGGGGCCGGGCAGGATGGTCACCCCGGCAAACCCCGAGGCGAGCGCCGCCAGCATCTCGGCATGGCCGAAGCCGGCCAGCGCCGGCACCGCCAGCGGGATTACATCGGCAGGCATCCCGCGCCCGAAACGGGCCGAAAGGGCGATCATCCCGGTGCCGTGATCCTCGTCGTGCACCAGCAGGCGCGGCGCCGCGCCGCCGGCGGCGCGGTAGGCTTCGGCCAGGGTGCGGACACGGGTGACCAGATGCGCAGCGGGCGGCGCGTCATATTTGATCGCCCCCGAGGGGCAAAGCGAGGAACAGGCGCCGCAACCGGCGCAGATCATCGCATCGACCGTCACATGCTCGCCCTCGGGCGAGATCGCGCCGGTGGGGCAGATGTCGAGGCAGCGCGTGCAGCCCACCTGACCGGCGCGGGAATGGGCGCAAAGATGCTCCTCCAGCGTCAGGTACAGGGTCTTTTCAAAGGTTCCCAGCATCTGCGCGGCCTCGAACACCGCCTCGGCGACGGCGCTGGCGCTGCCCGGATCGGCGCGCAGATAGCCGTCGCGCTTGTGCGGGGCGGGGAACAGCGGCGTATTGCCGGACAGATCCAGGATCAGGTCGCAGCCGGTCTCGGCCCCGTTGCGCGGCGGGGACAGGACAAAGTCGCCGCGCCCGCCCGGCTCCAGCATCCGCAGCCGGTCCAGCCGCAGGGTGAAATTGCCGAAACTGCCCTGCGCACGCTTCAGATCGCCGGTGATCACCTCATAGCGGCGCGACAGCGGCAGGTCGTCGGCGCCATCGAGCAGCAGCACGGTCACCGCCAGTGTGTCGGCCAGCCGCTCGGCCGCGGGCAGCGCGACATCGGCGCGCCCCAGGATCAGGCACAGCCCGTCCGAGGTCACATCGACCGTCTTGGCGGGCGGGGCATCGAGCCGGGCCTCGGCGATCAGCGCGGACATTTTGGCCAGAGATTCGCCGCCCTCGCCCCAGCCTGCGCGGTCACGAATGTCAACGCATAATGGCGCCGCGGTCCCCAGCTCGACCGCCAGTTCCTCGAAGCGCGGCGCCTCCTGCGCGCAGGCGACGATCGCCTCGCCGGCGGCGATCGCCTCGGCGGCGCTGTCGATCTCGCGGGTGCAAAGGGCGGTATGAACGCGGGAGCAGGGAAGACCCGTGGCCCGGCTCAGGGCCTCACGGTCGAGTGTCTGGCTTCCCAGACAATCACACAAAATCAGTTGCTTAGTCATGTGCTCCTCCCCCGGCGCGGTGACTTGGCTTTGATGGTGCAGCGCTGATGCGGCGCGATGCTAGGCACGAAAGGGGACGAGCCGTAAAGCGGAAATGGGGTGATTCGCCGAAAATTGCCGGAAAGTTTCCTGACAAAAATAAAGGGGTATCGACGCTCGGGACAATTCGTCTATGCGGCAATCTGCATCAATCGCCTAAGTGGACAAATTGTCCAGTCATCGGGCCGCCTGGTGAAAAATGCGGCGATTCGGAAAAAATCCTGTTGGCTGGCGCGACCGGCTGGCGTCAATCTTGTTCTCAACGACGCATCGCTGCGCGCCAGAGGGGGAGGCAACAGGACGAATGACGGTTATCTGCGAGTCTTTGCCTCTGGGCATTGTTGTCCGGAAAACACCGGGGGTGACCCGGTGGCAAAAATGGTCGTGGAAAGTGGTCGCCGTCCTGCCGGGGGCCGGGCCCGCCGACTGGCGCGAGCTGCGCCGCGAGGGCGAGGCGGCGGAATATCACGCCGCGACTTTGACCCTGACGCTCTATTCCTCGGATACCGAGGCCTATCTGGTGGCGCTTTCGGCAAAGACGCCCGGCCTCTACGTGGTGCTGGGGGATGAAACCGACCCGGAGGCGCAGATGCCCTGGCGGCCCGAGCTGGTGACCGTTTCGGCCTATGAGGGCCAGGGCTATGCCGAAAGCGGCGAGGGGCTGGTGGAACTGGTTCCAATGCCGCTGGGCCTGATCGGCTGGGTGCGCGATTTCGTGGCCGAGCACCACGTCGAGGAGGCCTTTGTCAAACGCAAGCGCGACCGCAAGCGGATCGATCTGGTCGAGGACGGCAAGGGCGATCCGCGGGTCCGTCAGCTCAGCGATGTCTACCGCGCGCCGCGCGGCACCTTCGGAGGGGACGCGTGATGGCGGTGGCGCGGGAAACCGGCGATTTCTGGTCGCGCCGCCGGGCTGCGGTCCGGGCCGAGGCAGAGGCCGAGGCGGCGGCGCAGCGCGCTGCCGAGGCCGCCCGCGACGAGCAGGAGCGCGCCCGCGCTGCGGCGGAAAAGACCGATGAGGATCTGCTGGAGGAGCTGGGCCTGCCAGATCCCGACGGGCTGAAGCCGGGGGACGATTTCGCCGCCTTCATGCAAAAGACCGTGCCCGAGCGGCTGCGCCGCCGCGCGCTGCGCCGGTTGTGGACCTCGAACCCGATTCTGGCCAATCTCGACGGGCTGACCGACTACAGCGACGACTTTACCGACGCGGCGACCGTGATTCCGGATATGCGCACCGCCTATCAGGTGGGCCGCGGCATGTATCAGCATGTCCGCACGCTGGTCTCGGACACGGAGGAAGAGGCCGGCGATGCCGCCGACGCCGCCGCATCCGAAGAGGCCGGGCCGGAGCAAGCCGGGGGGGACGCACCCGCCCTGGCCGCCGCCGACCCCTCCGCGCCGCGCCTGCGCGAAACCGATGCACAGGCTTTGCCGCCGGTGGAAGAGATGGAGGAGGAGCCGGAGCCGGCGCCCCTGACCCGCCGCCACATGCGCTTTGCCTTCGAGAGCTGATCCAAGGAGACCGACCCAGATGACCCAGGCCGCCCAGACCGAACTGACGATCCCCCGGGAGGACAAGCTGCGCGCGGATCTCTACGATTTCCTGTCCGCGCTGCTGGCCGGACCGCCGCCGCGCGGGTTGCTGGAGCAGACCGCGCGGCTGACCGGCGACAGCTCGCCGCTGGGGCAGGCGATCGGCACCCTGTCCAACCTGGCCGGCAAGACCACCGAGCGGGGCGCCGAACGAGAGTTCACCGATCTTTTCATCGGCATCGGTCGGGGCGAGCTGGTGCCCTATGCCAGCTATTACATGACCGGGTTTCTGAACGAAAAGCCGTTGGCCGCCTTGCGCGCCGACATGGCCGCGCGCGCGATCGAGCGGGCCGCGAACGTCTATGAGCCCGAGGACAACATCGCCAGCCTGATGGAGATGATGGCCGGGCTGATCGAAGGCCGCTTCGGCGCGCCGGCGACGCTGGCGCAGCAGCGCGCGTTCTTCAGCCGGCATATCAGCCCCTGGGCGGGGCATTTCTTTTCCGATCTCGAGGGCGCCAAGACCTCGGTCCTCTATGCGCCGGTGGGCACCATCGGCCGGCTGTTCATGGAGATCGAGCGCGAGGCCTTTCGGATGGCCGGAGCGTGACAGCAATTCGCTCCCGGGCCCCCGTGGGGCCGGGGGGGCGCGGGCAGGGCGGGCCTGCCGGACAATGAAGAAGGAAGACCAAGATGGCTGAGACATCCAACAGCGAAAAGAAGAACCGCCGCGATTTCCTCAAGCTCGCGGCCACCACTGCGCCGGCGGCTGTCGTGGCCGTGGCGGCGGGCGGCGGCGAGGTTGCCGCGGCGACCGAGAGCCAGACCGCGAAAAGCGGCCTGCAGGACACCGCGCATACCCGCGCCTATTACGAGACGGCCCGGTTCTGAGGCCAGCCGCGCCCCCTGCAACGGGGGCGTGACCAAGCAAGCGCTGCGGTGCCCGGCACCGAGCAAGCAAGGGAGAGTATGATGCTCAGGAAAAAGACAAGCGGGGTTGCGCGCAGTGCGCATCGGACGCCGCTTCTGGCCACAGTTGCCGAAAAGTCCGTTGATCGCCGCGCCTTCCTGCGCGGGTCGGGCCTTGCGATCGGGGGGCTGACCGCGCTGGGCGTGACCGGTGGCACCGTCACCCGCGCCGAGGCGCAGGCGGCCGTCACCCGCGCCGTGGACACGGTGAAATCCATCTGCACCCACTGTTCGGTCGGCTGCACCGTGGTGGCCGAGGTGGATAACGGCGTCTGGGTCGGGCAGGAGCCCGGCTATGACAGCCCGTTCAACCTGGGCAGCCACTGCGCCAAGGGCGCCTCGGTGCGCGAACATGCGCATGGCGAACGCCGGCTGAAGTACCCGATGAAGAAAGAGGGGGGCGAGTGGAAGCGGATCTCCTGGGAGCAGGCGATCGACGAGATCGGCGACAAGATGATGTCGATCCGCGACGAAAGCGGTCCGGACAGCGTCTATTGGCTGGGCTCGGCCAAGCATAGCAACGAACAGGCCTACCTGTTCCGCAAGTTCGCCGCCTACTGGGGCACCAACAACGTCGACCACCAGGCGCGGATCTGCCATTCGACGACGGTGGCGGGCGTGGCGAACACATGGGGCTACGGCGCCATGACCAACAGCTACAACGACATCCACAAGTCGCAGGCGATCTTCGTGATCGGCGGCAACCCGGCCGAGGCGCACCCGGTCTCGCTGCTGCACCTGCTGAAGGCCAAGGAAGAGAACAACGCGCCGCTGATCGTCTGCGATCCCCGGTTCACCCGCACCGCGGCCCATGCTGACGAATACGTGCGCTTCCGTCCCGGCACCGATGTGGCGCTGATCTGGGGGCTGCTGTGGCACATCTTCGAGAACGGCTGGGAGGACAGGGAATTCATCCGCACCCGCGTCTGGGGCATGGATCAGATCCGCGACGAGGTGAAGAAGTGGACGCCGGAAGAGACCGAGCGGGTCACCGGCGTGCCCGGCAGCCAGCTGGAGCGCGTGGCGCGCACCCTGGCCAACAACCGTCCGGGCACCGTCATCTGGTGCATGGGCGGCACCCAGCACACCAACGGCAACAACAACACCCGCGCCTACTGCATCCTGCAGCTTGCGTTGGGCAACATGGGCACATCGGGCGGCGGCACCAACATCTTCCGCGGCCATGACAACGTGCAGGGCGCGACCGACCTGGGCGTTCTCAGCCACACCCTGCCGGGCTACTACGGTCTGGCGGCCGGCTCCTGGGCCCATTGGGCGCGCGTCTGGGGCGAGGATCTGGATTGGCTCAAGGGCCAGTTCCATACCGAGAAGGACTCCGAGGGCAAAGACACCAACCTGATGAACCGCACCGGCATCCCGGTATCGCGCTGGATCGACGGCGTGCTGGAAGACAAGGAGAATATCGACCAGCCCGACAACGTCCGCGCCATGGTTCTGTGGGGCCATGCGCCCAACTCGCAGACCCGCATGACCGAAATGAAGACGGCCATGGAAAAGCTGGACATGCTGGTGGTGGTCGACCCCTATCCGACGGTTTCCGCCGTGCTGCATGACCGCACCGACGGCGTCTATCTGCTGCCGGCCGCGACCCAGTTCGAGACCCGCGGATCGGTCACCGCCTCGAACCGGTCGTTCCAATGGCGCGAGCAGGTGGTCGCCCCGTTGTTCGAATCGCTGCCCGATCACGTGATCATCGCCAAGTTCGCCAACAAGTTCGGCTTCGCCGACCGGCTCTTCCGCAATATCGAGATGGAGGACGCCGAAACGCCGAATGTCGAAAGCGTGCTGCGCGAGATCAACACCGGCATGTGGACGATCGGCTATACCGGCCAGTCGCCGGAACGGCTGAAGCTGCACATGGCCAACCAGCACACCTTTGACAGGACCACGCTGCAGGCCATTGGCGGCCCTGCCGATGGCGACTACTACGGTCTGCCCTGGCCCTGCTGGGGGACTGCGGAAATGGGCCATCCGGGCACGCCGAACCTTTACGACATGTCCAAGCCGGTCTCGAAGGGCGGCCTGACCTTCCGCGCCCGGTTCGGGGTGGAGCGCGATGGCGACAACCTGCTCGCCGAGGGCGTCTACAGCCAGGGATCGGATATCCAGGACGGCTACCCCGAGTTCACCATGCAGATGCTGATGGATCTCGGGTGGGACGGCGACCTGACGGATGAGGAGCGCGCCGCCATCGATGCGGTGGCCGGGCCCAAGACCAACTGGAAGACCGACCTGTCCGGCGGCATCCAGCGGGTGGCGATCAAGCATGAATGCGCGCCCTTCGGCAATGCCAAGGCGCGGGCGGTCGTGTGGACCTTCCCGGACCCGGTGCCGCTGCACCGCGAACCGCTCTATACCAACCGGCGCGACCTGGTGGCGGATTACCCGACCTATGAGGACCGCAAGTTCTATCGTCTGCCGACGCTCTATGCCTCGATCCAGAAGCAGGACTTCAGCGAGGCCTACCCGATCATCCTGACCTCGGGGCGTCTGGTGGAATACGAGGGCGGTGGCGAAGAGACCCGCTCGAACCCCTGGCTGGCCGAGCTTCAGCAGGACATGTTCGTCGAGATCAACCCGCGCGACGCCAACAATCTGGGCGTGCGCGACGGCGCGCAGGTCTGGGTCGAGGGCCCCGAGGGCGGCAAGGTCAAGGTGATGGCGATGGTCACCGAGCGGGTGGGGCCGGGCGTTGCCTTCATGCCCTTCCACTTCGGCGGACATTTCCAGGGCAAGGATCTGAGGGACAAGTACCCCGAGGGGGCCGACCCCTATGTCCTGGGTGAATCGTCGAATACCGCGCAAACTTACGGTTACGACTCGGTCACCCAGATGCAGGAGACCAAGGCCACTCTCTGCAAGATCAGCGCAGCATAAGGAGTCGACACAATGGCACGAGTGAAATTCCTCTGCGACGCCGAGCGCTGCATCGAGTGCAACGCCTGCGTCACCGCCTGCAAGAACGAACATGAGGTTCCGTGGGGCATCAATCGCCGCCGGGTCGTCACCATCGGTGACGGCACCCCCGGCGAACGGTCGATCTCGGTCGCCTGCATGCATTGTTCGGATGCGCCCTGCATGGCCGTCTGCCCGGTGGATTGTTTTTACCAGACCGAAGACGGGATCGTTCTGCATTCCAAGGATCTGTGCATCGGCTGCGGCTATTGCTTCTACGCCTGCCCGTTCGGCGCGCCGCAGTATCCGCAGGCGGGAAATTTCGGATCCCGCGGCAAGATGGACAAATGCACCTTCTGTGCCGGCGGCCCGGAAGCGGACAACTCCAGCGCCGAGTTCGCCAAATACGGCCGCAACCGGATCGCCGAGGGCAAGCTGCCGCTCTGCGCCGAGATGTGCTCGACCAAGGCGCTGCTGGCCGGCGACGGCGACATTGTCTCGGCGATCTACCGCGAGCGTGTCGTGGCCCGCGGCTTCGGGTCCGGCGCCTGGGGCTGGGGCACCGCCTACGAGCAAAAGGCGAACTGAGTCCGCCTTTCATGCGTGCGGCCGCAATGAGACGGCCGCACGGTAACTGACCTGTGCCCGTGGCGTTCGCGCTGCGGGCCAATGCGCTGACCGCACGGGAAAATCGGCTATGGCGATCATCACGCAGAGACTGTTGAGCTTTATCGCGGCGCTGACGCCGGTGCTGATACTGGTGCTGATGCAGGGCACCGCGGTCCTGGCGCAGGAGGCCGCGCCGGTCGATCCGCGCACCGCGACCGGCGGGGCGCAGACGCTCGAGGACATCCTGGCCCGCCAGCGCGGCGAGGCGGTGGATTACGACTTCCGCCGCGCCGCGACGGGCGATCCGGCCGGGGCGGCGCCGATGACCGGCCAGCTTGGCACACTGGGCGGCGTTTCGGACCCCGAGCTGTGGCGCGCGCTGCGTTACGGCACGGCCGATGTGACGGTCTCCTCGCACGGCCCGGCCGCCGCGGTGATCATCCAGGACAGCGGCATGACATGGCTGACCTTCCGCGAGGGGCCGCTGGCAACCTATGGCGGCTATCTGCTGCTGGGGGTGTTGGGGGCGTTGCTGCTGTTTTACCTGCTGCGCGGTCGCATCCGCATCGACGGCGAAAAGGCGGGCATCACCATTCTGCGGTTTTCCGCGATCGAACGGTTCGCACATTGGCTTCTGGCCGGGTCCTTTGTGCTGTTGGGGATCACCGGGCTGACCATGCTGTTCGGGCGCATGGCGATCATTCCGCTGCTCGGCAAGCAGGCCTATGCGCCCTATGCCATCGCCGGCAAATGGGTTCACAACAACGTCTCCTGGGCGTTCATGCTGGGGCTGGTGCTGGTCACCGTGTTCTGGCTGGCGCACAACATTCCCAACCGGCATGACCTGAAATGGCTGGCGCTGGGCGGCGGGCTGTTCTCGAAAAATGTCCACCCGCCGGCAAAGAAATTCAACGCCGGCCAGAAGATCATCTTCTGGGGGGTGCTGGTGCTGGGCGTGTCGATCTCGGTGTCGGGGCTGTCGCTGCTGTTCCCGTTCCAGATGCCGCTGTTCGCCGCCACCTTCGAAAAGCTGAACGCGCTCGGCCTGCCGCAGCTGGTCGGACTGGGCGATCTGCCCACGACGCTGCTGCCGCATCAGGAGATGCAGCTGGCGCAGCTCTGGCATGCCATTGTCGCCTTTCTTTTCATCGCCATCATTCTGGCGCATATCTATCTGGGGACCGTCGGCATGGAGGGCGCGTTCGACGCCATGGGCTCGGGCGAGGTCGACGAACAATGGGCCAAGGAACACCATGGCCTGTGGTATGAGGATGTGACCGGCAAGCCCGCCCACGATCCGGCCGGACACCCGGCCGAATGAGACTTCCAGTCAGGGGAAGACAACGATGAAGAGCATGTATCTGGCGTTCCTGGCGATTGTGGCCCTGGCGGTGCTGGCCGATTTCGGGCTGCATCGGGCGGGTTTTTCCGTACAGGAGGCAACCTCCGGACCCTCGGTTCGGCTGGATTGACCCGACCCGTAGCAAAAGGCCACACTCACATCATGAATGTAGCGGCGCAGAAACCGCCCGATGGCAGGTCGGGGACGGACCAGTCTCAGATCGACCGCGCCATCAGGCACATCTCAATCCTCGTGATCGACGACGAGCCGGGGATGCGGAACTATCTCGTGCGCACCTTGCAGCCCCGCTGCAAGCGGATCGAGGCCGCGGCCAGCGCCGAAGAGGCCTCGCAGCTTTTGGACAGGCAGCATTTCGATCTGGTGCTGCTGGACAATGTGATGCCGGGCCAGTCCGGGCTCGACTGGCTGAAGGAACAGCGGCGCGTCGGCTTTTTCGCCGAGGCGATCCTGATGACCGCCTATGCCGATCTCGACACCGCCATCCAGGCGTTGCGGGTCGGGGCCTCGGATTTCGTGCTCAAGCCGTTCCGCTCCAACCAGATCCTGAATGTGGTCAACCGCTGCATGGACCAGCGCTATCTGCGGCGCGAGAATTTCCTGCTGAAGTACGAGTTGCAGGCCGATAATCTGGCCGCACGCGGCCGACTGATCGGCAAATCGCCGGGGATCGACGCGGTGCGCCAGACACTGGAAAAGGTCGCGCCGATGCCGACGCCGGTATTGTTCACCGGCGCCAGCGGCACCGGCAAGGAGATCGCCGCGCGCACGCTCCACGCCATGTCCGACCGCGCCGACAAGCCCTTTGTCCCGATCAACTGCGCCGCCGCCTCGCCCGAACGCATCGCCGCCGACCTGTTCGGCGAGCTGGATCATCCCTCGGGCGACGGGCTGTTGGTGCAGGCCTCGGGGGGCACGCTGTTCCTCGACGAGGTGGCCGAACTGCCGCTGCCGTTGCAGGCGTCGCTTCTGCGGGTGATCGAGGATGGCCGCGTCCGCCTCGGCGGCGCCGAGCGCGAGGTGCCGCTGAACCTGCGCTTCGTGTTCGCCAGCAACGCCGATCTGGAGGCGGCGATGAAGGAAGCGCGGTTCCGCGCCGACCTCTATCACCGGATCAACGTGATCACCGTGCACATGCCGCTGCTGCGCGACCGGGTGGGTGACATCCCGGAACTGGCCGAGCTGTTCATGGGCAAGCTGTCGCGGCAGCTGGGCGTCACGCCGCTGTCGCTTTCTGAACAGGTGCTGCTGAATCTGGCGCGCTATGACTGGCCCGGCAATGTGCGCGAACTGCGCAACCTGATCGAACGCTCGCTGATCCTGGGGGAGTTTCCGCCCGAATTCGCCGGCAGCGCCGACGAGGCCGGGGTGGAGCCGGTGGAATCGCTGCATGCGGTCGAACGCCGTCACATCCTGACCGTGCTTGAGGCCTGCGGCGGCAATCGCGCCGAGGCGGCCCGCCGGCTGGGGGTGTCGCGCAAGACCATCGACCGCAAATGCGCGATGTGGAATGTCTGACAGCGCCGCGCGCCCGGTGGCGCTGCGCGATACCGTGCGCGCGCGGCTGCTGGCCATCGCGCTGCTTCCGGTCCTGATCCTGCTGCCGCTGCTGCTGATCACCTCGGTCAGAACCTGGAGCCACCGGTTCGACGAGGTGCTGATCGCCAAGGTGGCCGGAGAGCTGACCGTGGCGCATCAGCATCTGGCCGGGTTGATGGAGCGGCGCGGCGCCGACATCTCGGCGCTGGGTCAGTCGGCGGTTTTCCAGCGGCTGAGTTCCGATCAGTCCAGCCTCAGCGATTTCCTTGAGGGGCAGCGGCTGAAAATGGGGCTCGATTTCCTCTATTTCGTTGATGGCGGGGGAAATACGGTGCTCGCCGGCCGCGCCGACCGCCTGGCGGACCCGCGCGGCTGGCCGGTTGTCGGGGTGGCGCTGGCCGGGCGCCGCAAGACCGGGATCGACGTCTTCGACGCCGCCCAGCTCGCGGCGCTGTCGCCGGAACTGGCCGCCCGCGCCCGGCTGGAGCTGGTGCCGACCCGCGCCGCGGCGCCCACCGCCCGCACCGAAGAGACCCGCGGCATGGTTATCCACGCGGCGGCCCCCGCCCCCGGCGGCGCGCTGGTGGGCGGGCTGCTGCTGAACCGCAACCTCGGTTTCATCGACGAGATCAACGAGCTGGTCTACCCGGCGGGCAGTCTGACCGGTGGCAACCTCGGCACCGCGACGCTGTTTCTCGAAGATGTGCGCGTCTCCACCAATGTGCGGTTGTTCGAGAATGTCCGCGCCCTCGGCACCCGCGTCTCGGCCGAGGTGCGCCGCAAGGTGCTGAACGAAGGGCTGGTCTGGCTCGCCCGCGCCTTTGTCGTCAACGACTGGTACATTTCGGCCTACGAGCCGATCACCGACAGTTTCGACAAACGCATCGGGATGCTTTACGTCGGCTTTCTGGAGCGGCCGTTCAAGACCGCCGAGCGGCGCACGCATCTGCTGACCGGGGCCAGTTTCCTCTTTGTGATGGTGCTGAGCGTGCCGATCCTGTTGATCTTTGCGCGCGGTATTTTCAGGCCGTTGGAGCGGATGAACCGCGCCATCGGCCGGGTCGAGCGGGGCGATCTCGGGGCGCGGTCCAATATCGGGGGGCGGGACGACGAAATCTCGCGCCTCGCCGCGCATCTCGACAGTCTGCTCGATCAGTTGCAGGAACGCGACCGCAAGCTGCGCGACTGGGCCGAGGAGCTGGAGTTGCGCGTGGCCAGTCGCACCCGCGATCTGGAGGAGGCGAACCGCCAGCTGGAAATGACCTCGAAACAGCTGATCCTGTCGGAAAAGCTGGCCGCGCTGGGCGAGATTACCGCCGGCGTCGCGCATGAGATCAACAATCCGCTGGCGGTGATCCAGGGAAATCTCGATGTGATCCACGACGATCTCGGCCCCGCCGCCGAACCGCTGCGCACCGAGTTCACGCTGATCCAGCAACAGATCCAGGCGATCAGCCTTCTGGTGACCAAGGTGCTGCGCTTTTCCCGTCCGGAGGAGTTCGAGCAGACCGGCGATGGCCTCGATCCCGACCGGGTCGTGCGCAGCACCGTGCCGCTGGTCCAGCATATCCTGACCAATTCCGGGATCGAGCTGGAGCTGGACCTTGCCGCCGGCGGCCAGATCGCGATGAACGAGACCGAGCTTCAGCAGGTTCTGGTCAACCTGATGATCAACGCCGTCCAGGCCATGCCCGAGGGCGGCACCCTGAGCCTGCGCACCGGGTCCGCGCAGGGCACCCTGACCATCGAGGTGCGGGACACCGGCATCGGCATGGATGCCGAGCTTCAGGCGCGCATTTTCGATCCCTTCTTCTCGACCAAGCGGAACGAGGGCACGGGGCTGGGCCTGTCCATCACCCGCGACCTGATTCAGCGCGCCGGCGGCGACATCTCCGTTTCCAGCGCGCCGGGCGCGGGATCCTGTTTCCAGGTCCGGCTGCCGCTGTCGGAGGGGGCGGCGGGCCAGACGGCGCAGCCGCCGGAAACACCGCCGCCGGCGAGCTGACCGTCGGCTGACCTGCGCCCCCGTTTTGCGGCGGTGCGGATCGGCGCGCAGGGTTCACATATCTTTCACCTGAATGCCGCCCAGGCTTCATATGAAAGTGGGACCACACCCCGGGATGCGACACAGACGCCGGGGTGCGACGGGGATGAACGATTGGGATGGCCGGTTCTCGGAACGGCAGCGCGATATCCTCACACGCGTACGCGGCGCCGGGCATGTCACCATAGACGCGCTGGCGCAGGCCCATAGCGTCTCGACCCAGACCATCCGCCGCGATGCCAACGCGCTTTGCGCCGCCGGGGCGCTGCGCCGGTTGCACGGCGGCGTCGCGCTGCCGCAGGCGGGCAACATTCTGTACAACGCGCGGCGGATGTTGAACGAAACCGCCAAGCGCGCCATTGGCGCTGCCTTTTCGGGCCGTGTGCCCTCGGCGGCCTCTCTTGCGGTCTCCATCGGCACCACACCGGAGTTCGCCATCCACAGCCTGCAGGGGCAGACCGACCTCACCATCGTCACCAACAACCTCAACATCGCGATCTTCGCCTGCGACCGCGAGGGCTGGACGGTGCAGGTGCCCGGCGGCGCCGTGCGCGCGGGCGACCGTGATGTTCTGGGGCCGCAGGTCGAGGCGTTTTTCGGCCGCTATCGGGTCGATTTCGGCGTGTTCGGCGTGGCCGGGGTCGCCGAGGACGGCACCCTTCTGGATTTCACCGAGGAGGAGGTGGCGGCGCGTCTGGCGATCCTGCGCAACTGCCGGCGCTCGGTCCTGCTGCTGGACCGGACCAAGTTCGGGCGCGTCGCCCATGTGCGCGGCGGCCAGATCACCGAGGTCGACGAGGTGATCTGCGATCAGCCGCTGCCCGCGGTCGTCGCGGCGCAGCTGGCGCGAGAGGGGGTCACCATCAAAATCGCGGGCCCGCGGCCATGACGCGGGCGGCGGACCGGCGCGGGCGCTCCATCCGGCTGGAGCGGATCGTCAGGGACTGGACCGGGACGCGCGCCCTAGACCGGGTCGATGTCACGGTGCCGGCCGGTAGTTTCACCGCGCTGCTCGGGCCATCGGGCTGTGGCAAGTCCACGCTGCTGCGCATCGTCGCGGGGCTCGACGCGGCCACCGAGGGCCGCGTGCTGATCGGCGGGGAAGACGTGTCGCGCAGGCCGGCGGACAAGCGCGACCTGTCGATGGTGTTCCAGTCCTACGCGCTGTTCCCGCATCTGAGCGTGGCCGAGAATATCGTCTTCGGCCTGAAGACCCGCGGCGTGCGTCGGGCCAGGCGGCAAGAGCGGCTGCACCGTGTCGCCGAACTGCTGGGGCTGACGCCCTACCTCGACCGCAAGCCCGCGGCGCTGTCCGGCGGGCAGCAGCAGCGCGTCGCCCTGGGCCGCGCGGTGATCTCCCAACGTTCGATCTGCCTGATGGACGAGCCGCTGTCCAATCTCGACGCCAAGCTTCGCCAGACGATGCGGACCGAGCTGCGCGCGCTGCAGCGCGAGCTGGGTTTTACCATGCTCTATGTCACCCACGATCAGGTCGAGGCGATCACCATGGCCGATCAGGTCGTGCTGATGAACGAGGGCCGGGTCGAGCAGGCCGACACGCCCGAGGCGCTTTATGAACGCCCCGCCACCACCTTCTCGGCCCGCTTCATCGGCACGCCGCCGATGAACCTGGTGCCCGCCGCGGCGCTGGGCGGGCTCGGCGGGCGGCTGGAGGCGGCCATCGGCCACCCGCTGATGATCGGCATGCGACCGGAGGCGATGCGCGTGACGCAGGCCAGTTCGCTGAGCATGGTGACGACCGAAGCCGAATACCTGGGCGCCGACGCGCTGGTCCAGGGCCGGATCGGTGGCGCGCCGGTGGTTCTGCGGGCGCCGGGCCACTACGCGCCCGCCGCCGGGACCGTGCTGCCGATCGCGCTGGCGGCGGATGACCTGCACCTCTTCGATGCGGGGTCGGGGACGCGTGTCCAGCTGACCGGCCTCGCCTCG
Source organism: Antarcticimicrobium luteum (assembly GCF_004358185.1). Classification (GTDB taxonomy): domain Bacteria; phylum Pseudomonadota; class Alphaproteobacteria; order Rhodobacterales; family Rhodobacteraceae; genus Antarcticimicrobium; species Antarcticimicrobium luteum. The sequence goes on along the minus strand of NZ_SMUV01000058.1, from coordinate 20,869 downwards.
CTGATGGCCCTATCGGGGATCCCCGGGGCCGAACCGGGCGCCTCTGCGCCTTTCCTCAACCACAGGGACCAATGACCATGCTCGCCAACCTTCTCAAGGGCGCGGCCGCCGCGGCAGCCCTCGCCATCAGCGCCGCGGCACCGGCCCGCGCCGTTGACCTTCAGTTCTACTTTCCGGTCGCCGTCGGCGGCGGTGCGGCCGAAACCATCCAGGCGCTGACCGACGAATACATGCAGCTGAACCCCGATGTGAAGATCGACGCGGTTTATGCCGGCTCTTACCAGGACACCATCACCAAGGTGATCACCGCCGCCCGCGGCGGCAACGCCCCGCAGCTTTCGGTGGCGCTGTCGGTCGACATGTTCACCCTGATCGACGAGGGGCTGATCCTGCCGTTCGACGATTTCATCAAGACCGAAGAGGACAAGGCCTGGCTGAACAGCTTCTATCCGGCCTTCATGGAAAACAGCCAGACCGGCGGCAAGACCTACGGCATCCCGTTCCAGCGCTCCACCCCGGTGCTCTACTGGAACAAGGCGGCCTTTGCCGCGGCCGGCCTCGACCCGGAGACCCCGCCGGCGACCTGGGACGAGATGGTCGAAATGGGCAAGACCCTGACCAGGCGCGACGCCAACGGCAATGTCACCCAGTGGGGCGTGCGCATTCCGACCTCGGGCTTTCCCTATTGGCTGTTCCAGGGGCTGACCACGCAGAACGACGCGATTCTGGCCAATGCCGACGGCAACGAGACCAATTTCGACGACCCCAGGGTCGTCGAGGCGCTGCAATATCTCGTCGATCTGTCGACCAGGCATGAGATCATGGAGCCCGGCATCGTTGAATGGGGCGCCACGCCCAAGGCCTTTTTCGAAGGTCAGGCCGCGATGATGTGGACCACCACCGGCAACCTGACCAACGTGCGCGCCAATGCGCCCTTTGACTTCGGCGTCGCCATGCTGCCGGCCAACAAACGCCGCGGCGCGCCCACCGGCGGCGGCAACTTCTACCTGTTCGACGGCTCGTCCGAAGAGCAGCTGGCCGAGGCCGTCGATTTCATCAAGTGGATCACCGGGCCGGAGCAATCGGCCAAATGGACCATGGCCACCGGCTACGTCGCGCCGCGCCCGGCCACCTGGGACACCGAAACGATGAAGGCCTATGCCGCCGACTTCCCCTATGTTCTGGTCGCCCGCGACCAGCTGGATCATGCGGTGGCCGAACTGTCGACCTATCAGAACCAGCGCATCACGCAGATCTTCAATGACGCGCTCGCCGCCGCCATCACCGGCCAGAAGGATGCCGCGACCGCGCTGGCAGAGGCGCAGGCGCAGGCCGACGCGATCCTGGCGGCCTACCGCTAACGGCCCCGAAACCGGGGCGGGCCCGAGACCCGGGCCCGCCTCATTCCGCGATCCGGAGGCAAGGATGCTGACGCGACAATGGGTGCATGGCTGGCTGCTGCTGATGCCGGCGCTGACCTTTATTTTCCTGTTCACCCATATCCCGGCGGTAGTCACGGTCTGGAACAGCTTTTTCTCGACCGCGCGCGGGCGACGTCCATCGGTCTTTGTCGGGCTCGACAATTATGAGCGGCTGATCAACGATCCGGTGTTCTGGAAGGTGCTGAGCAACAACCTGTGGTTCGCGCTGGGCACCATCCCCACCTCGATCGCGCTGGCCATCGCCATGGCGCTGTTCGTCAACCGGCAGTTTCTGGGCCGCAGCCTGGTGCGCATGGCCTATTTCACGCCGACGGTGCTGCCGCTGATCGCGGTGGCCAACATATGGCTGTTCTTCTACACGCCCGGTTTCGGCCTGGTCGACCAGATCCTCGGCGCCTTCGACCATGGGCAGACCAACCTGCTGGGCAATCCGGACACCGCCCTGGCGGCGATCGTCGTGGTGTCGGTCTGGAAGGAGGCGGGGTTCTTCATGATCTTCTACCTCGCGGCGCTGCAGGCGATCCCGCCGCAACTGGCCGAGGCCGCGCGGATCGAGGGGGCGGGCGGCTGGACGATCTTTCGCCGCATCACCTTTCCGCTGATGATGCCGACGACGCTGTTCGTGTCGATCAACGCGGTGATCAATTCGTTCCGGCTGGTCGATCACATCTTCATCCTGACCGCCGGCGGGCCGGACAACGCCTCGTCGCTGCTGCTCTACTACATCTACGAAACCTCGTTCCGGTTCTGGGACACCGCCTATGGCGCGACGCTGACCGTGGCCATGCTGGCGCTGCTGTGCCTGCTGGCGATCGGGCAGTTCTTTCTCTTTGACCGCAGGGTGCATTACAAATGACCGGCTACGACCGCGCGCTGACGATCCTGGGGGCCGCTATGCTGGCGGCGCTCTGGGTGCTGCCGCTGATCTACGCGGTGTGGACGGCGGTGCATCCGTCTGAATACGAGGCGCGCTTTGTCCTCACCGCGCCGCTGACCCTGGCCAATTTCATCGAGGCCTGGCAGGCCGCGCCCTTCGCCCGTTATTTCCTGAATACCTTCGTCCTGGTCACCGTGATCGTGATCTGCCAGTTCGTGTTGTGCACATTGGCCGCCTACGGGTTTGCCCGCTACCGGTTTCCGGGCCGCGACATCCTGTTCAGCCTGGTTCTGCTTCAGCTTCTGGTGATGCCCGACATCCTGATCGTCGAGAACTACGGTCTTCTGCGGCGGATGGGGCTGGTCGATACCATCGCCGGGATCGCGTTGCCCTATGTCGCCTCGGGTTTCGGCGTGTTCCTGATCCGCCAGACCTTCATGACCGTGCCGCAGGAGCTGGACGACGCCGCCCGGATCGAGGGGGCGGGGCCGCTCGCCATTCTCTGGCGGGTCTATGTGCCGCTGGCCAAACCCGTCTACCTGTCCTACGGGCTGGTGTCCGTCAGCCACCACTGGAACAACTTCCTGTGGCCGCTGATCGTGACCAACTCGGTCGAGACGCGGCCGCTGACCGTCGGGCTCAGCGTGTTTTCGGCGGTCGATTCCGGCGTCGAATGGTCCGTCATCAACGCCGCCACGCTGATGACCTCGGGGCCGCTGCTGGTCGCTTTTCTGCTGTTCCAGCGCCAGTTCGTGCAAAGCTTCATGCGCGCGGGCATCAAGTGATCGAGCCAACCGGCAAGGGCGCAGACAACGCCTCTGCCGCCGCCCGGCCCGTCAATCGGCCGTCACAGCCGCATTCTTGGAACGTCGTTGGGATCGAGGCGCAGCTCGATCAGAAGCGGCCCGTCGCGGGTCTCGATCGCCTCGATCGCGGTTTCGAGGTCGGCGTTCGATTGCACATGGATGCCCCGCCCCCCCAGCGCCGTCGCCACGTCGGAGAAGCGCGGCCAGTCGAACTGGGACAGGCCGGGGTCCATTCTCCGGTCCAGGAACTGGATATGCTCGGCCCCATAGGCTGAATCGTTGCAGACGATGACTATCAGATCCTGTTTCAGGCGGACGGCCGTGTTGAATTCGTTCAGCCCGCCCATCATGAAGCCGCCGTCGCCGGTGAACAGCACCACCGGCCGGCCGGGGACCGCCAGGCTCGCCCCGATCGCCTCGGGCAGGCCGAGCCCGATCGAGCCGAAATTCGCGGTGACGATAAAGCTTCGGGGATCGGGCGCTGAAATGCGGCACCAGACCTCGGTCATGAAACGGCCGCCATCGGTCGTCAGGGTCCGGTCCCGGGGCAGCGCCTGTTCGAGGCGGTCGAGCGCATAGACGAAATTCACGTATCCCGGGGCCGCCTTGTCCGCCTGTCCCGCCGGGTGCGCCGTCAGAGCCTTCATGTCCAGCTCTCCGGTAAAGGCGGTGGGCGGAATCTCGGCCTCGTCCAGCCAATAGACGATATTGTCGGCGGTCAGGCCGGCATCGGCCACCAGCGCCGCGTCGGGGTGATAGTTCTTGCTGACCTCCGGGACGGTGTTGTTGATCTGCACGACACGCTTGCCCTTCATCAGCGCGCCCTTGTCGGTGGTGAAGTAATGCAGGCTGGTGCCGAAACAGACGACGCAATCGGCCTTGGCGATGACGTCATAGGCCGCCGGCGTGCTGAGTGTGCCGAAAATATCCATGTTGTAGGGATGCCCGTTGAACAGGCCCTTGGCCTTGAGCGTGGTCGCCAGCGGCGCCTCCAGCCTGTCGGCCAGGCGGATCAGCTTGTCGCGGGCCCCCGCCGCGCCGGCCCCGGCCAGGATGATCGGGCGTCGCGCCGAGGCGATCATGCCGATGGCCGCGTCGAGGTCGTCGCCCTCGGGCACATAGGCCGGCGCGTCAAAGGCCTGGAACACCACCTTTTCATGCCCGACCTCCTGCCACATGAAATCCGACGGCATGTTCACCACGATGGGCCGCTTCTCGACGCGGGCGCGGTAAAACGCGTGGGCGATGTCATAGGCGGCGGTCTGCGGCGCGCGGATCTGCTCGAACCCGGCGCCGGTGACCTTGACCAGTTCGCGCTGATCGATGTTCTGCAGGTTCTGCGGCGTCATGACGGGCGTGTCGCCGGCCAGAAGGACCATCGGGATATGTCCCCGCACCCCTTCGGTCAGGGCGGTGGTGCAGTTGGTCAGGGCGGGGCCATGGGTGACCGTTGCCACGCCCACCCCGCCGGAGACATGCGAATAGGCCAGCGCCATCAGGACCGAACTGCCCTCGAACGCGACCGGGACGAAGGTGCCCGCACAGGCGCGGACATAGTGATCGACCATGAACAGGTTCGCGTCCCCCATGAGGCCGAACATCGTGTCGATCCCGTGATCCCGAATGGCCTGGGCAATCGACTGGTACGTGTAGTTTTTCCCGTCAGTCATGGTCTTTCGCTACCTTTATGTGTCTTCAAGGGGCCTGTTGTGCGACCCGGTATCATAGTCCTTGGTCCGGCGCCCGTCTGTCGTGCGACCGGTCGCGGCGTGCCAGCGGGGCCTCCTGTCCGCACCGTGTTTCCCGCCGAATCCTGGGACATAGAGGCACCCGGTTGCAAGCCCCGGCATCATCCGGCGGCCGACATCGGTCGCCTGGCGTGCACGCGGCCGGACAAATGCCCCGAAGGCGCCTTTCAGGCGCCGGCCCCGGACAAAAACCGCCGCCGGACCCGGCCAATCCGATCTGGGCCTCATCCACGCGCGGTATGCGGTTGGCCCGCACCCGGCCGGCGGGATCACGGGGGATCATGGGCCGGCAGACAGGACGTGCCGCAAACCAGCGGGCCGCCGGGAAACCGGAGCGGAAGGGGCGCCGCTGCCGCACGAAACGTCGCGAATATCGTTGCGGCGGATCGGCCAAGAACAACAAAGGCGCCCGATGGCGCCTTGTTCTTATGGTCGCAACCTTTCTTCGCTTTCAGTTTGTCGCAAGTCATGCCTGACATGGGCTGTTCGACCTGACCGGCGGATACATTTGTTGATGCCTGAGCGCGGCTGCCTCGAACCCGTTCAGGCTGCGGCGGGCGGAGGAGCCAAAGGCATCCAGGTCGCTGCGCAATCGGGGAAACAGAGAGAAGATCTCTTGCCGCATGCCCTCGGCGAAAACGATCTCGCGGCGATCGAACAATATGTGGAAATACGTGATCTCGCCGCCTTCCATAGGGCGAATCGTGCTGTCGTTGACGAGGTGTTTGACCGCAACGAGGGCGCCCTCCTCGCCGAACAATAGCTGCACCTGCCAGCCCCGCAGCAGCATCCGGTGCTGCGGCGAGACACGCAGCATGCGGCGGTTGCCCAGCGCGCTGGCCTGGATCTCGATCGGGGCCAAGGCGTCGCGCGCCGGCACCGTGGTGGCCCCGATCCAGCGGATCGGCTGCAGTCCGTGATCCATCGTGCGCACCAGATCGTCCTCGGCGAGCTCCTCTACGGCGACCTCGCCGCGATCTGTCGCGATCAGCGTGCCGCCGGCGAAACAGATCACCGAGAAGTTCACCCCCTCGAAGTTCTCGAAGCTGACATCGCCGATCTGGCCTGTCTCGTCGCCGCCGCTGATCTGGAACCACCCCACCGGGGAAATCGCGCCGCTGCCGGGATCGTAGCTGCGGGACAGCAGTTCGCTCAGCGTCGGCTCGCTGGGGCCGCCGAAACTGACCGGATCGCCGCCGCCATGGACGGTATCGTCGCCGTCGCCGTCGCCGGCATTGATCGTGTCGTCGTAGCCACTGCTGGAGCTCAGCTTCGCATCGCCCGGGTGGACGGTGGCCGTGTGCGTCAGCCCGCCCGTGCCGGTATAGGGGAAGGTGTGCGAGCCGTCGCCGTTATCAGTTTGCGACTGGTAACCCGAAATTAAAATGGCGTCGTCAGCATCTTCATCCGCGATCGTAACGGTGAAGTCGTCATCGAACGTGGACAGGTCGATGCGGATGTACCCTAACGAACGGCGGCGCGACCCATGTACCGCCCTCCATCCCGCGCCGGCCCCCCAGTTGGCGGTCCGACTGCGACGGCGGCGACGGCGCCCGACGCCGCTGGAAATTTGCACCGCGCCCGAACTTTTCGCGCGCTCGACTTCACTGGTTGAGCAAACTGCCCATGCCGTTTCTGGTCGTTATGCACGAGCAAACAGCCAAAGAGGCAGCCAAGAAGGCCGACCAGGACTTCCGAGCAGCGTACATGGCGGACGAGTTCGAAAGGGCCACGCATGGTCCGGGCGCACATACCACATTTCCCATCGGCTCGGCGATCGCTTCCGCATCACGATCATCGTTCTTGTGGACCTTAACGTAGGGACGGACATAAAGCGGCGACATCAGCCGAGGTTCGTGCCCGTGTTGAAGGCAAAAGCGACCGATGTGATGCGCCCCACCACAGGCCTCCATCGTCCCAACGCACGGTGGCAAGCCTTCCAAGTGGTTCAGCAACCGATGCCGCTGGGCGGGTTGCGAAATACGACCGCTCCGGCTGCGTCGAATCCCGCAAGACTGCAAACGGTCTTGCCCGGATCAACTCCCAAAATCTTGATGTCCATCAGATGCTCCTCTCTCCACCTACCCCCGCAACAATAGCCGCGGTTTGGTGGGAGGGCAGTTCATCCCATTGGCTCACACAGCCTGCGTTTGGCGCCGCCATGCTTGGCTTTGATGATGTGACCGCCCCCGGGGATGCAATAAAAGTACGCAGGGAGTGATCCTCGTACAACCTGACCAATCTTGAAGAGTCTGCAGCCTTGACACATTCGCTGGCAATGAGTGATATACACTACATCATATATCATGGAGGGGCGCATGGTTACCATCAACTGCGACATGGGTGAGGCTTTCGGGATTTATCGTTTTGGGGACGATGCGGCCTGTATGCCATTTGTGACGCATGCGAATATCGCCTGCGGATTCCATGCCTCCGATCCCGTCACGATGCGCAGAACTGTCAGGGACGCAGTTCAGGCGGGGATCAGGATCGGATCCCATCCGGGCCTGCCCGATCGCGAAGGCTTCGGGCGCCGGCCGATGCAGATGACTCGGGAAGAGGTCTATTCTCTCGTCCTGTATCAAACCGGAGCGCTTCAGGCCTTTGTCCGTGCGCAGGGAGGAGAGCTTTCTCATATCAAGCCACATGGCTCGCTTTTCGGGATGGCACAGAATGAATTGCATGTTGCCGAAGGAATCGCGGATGCGGCCGAGGCCCTCGAGCTGCCGATGATTGCCTATTCGGATTGCTGCATGTCCGAGGTGTTCACCCGCCGTGGCATTCCGTTTTCCTGCGAATTCTATGCCGATCTCGACTATGGGGACGACGGTCGCCAGATCATTTCGAGAGAACATGCCGCCGTGCCGAGCGCCGTCGTCTGTGACAAAGTTCTCCGTGCGGTGAAGGAGGGTGTGACACGCTCGGTGAACGGAAAGGATGTTGCCGTCGTCGCCGAAAGCATTTGCGTCCATTCCGATACGCCGGATGCATTGGAGGTGGCGAAGGCTGTTTATGAGACCTTGAAACGCGAAGGCGTTCTGGAGGCTGTATGAGCGCCACCCGCGTCCTGTTCGGCGATCAGCTCCGCCTTGGAATGACCGACAGGCTTGCCCCCGCCATTCGCGCGGCGGCGGCCTCGCTGGGGCCACAGGGCGTTGGCGCGCTCTATACGCTTGGCGGTGCTGTCCGGCGGGCTGAGACCGGGGTGGAAATTATTCGCCATTTCACCGGGCAAAGCGCCGAGGAAAAGCTCGTGCGGGAAGCTTTCGTGGCGGCGGATCAGGGCCTCCACGACGGAACGGCGCGGCTCGCCGCGATGCTTGATGCAGCCCTTTCCGCCAGCGGCGAGGCCATCGCAGCGGGCATCCATCCGACCCTGCTGTCGCGCGCCGTCTCAGCGCTGTTTCCCGAAGTGAACGCACAGTTCGCCGCCTGCACCGCGCCCTTCGGCGATCCGGCGGCGGTGTTGCGCGCCTTTGATCTTCCGGAGGAGGCCGTCACAGCTTTGCGCGCGGCGCTGGATCAGGCCGGACAGGAGGGGCATGTCGAGGTTTCGGAGCATCCCGAACCGGGGATCGAATGCAACGCAAGCCAGGGCTTCATTGTCGATATGAAGCCGCTGATCGGCGGCACACACTATCACATGGAGCGGGTCTCCGTCCTCGTGGTCAATGACGTTATTCGGGATCTGAAGCCGCTCTTGCCGGTGATCGAAGGGTTCGCCAAGAGCGACAAGAGCCTTTTCATTGCGGCGCGGGGGCTTGAGGGCGACGCAAAACAGCTTCTGGAGCGGAACCGCGTCGCCGGGATCTTGCGCGTCTCGGCGTTCGAACCCGTCGACAAGGGTCCCCGTGCGGCCGAAATGCTGACCGATCTTGCGGTCGCGAGCGGCGCCGAGATGATTTCCGAGGAAACCGGGCGGAGCCTTGCACATCTTACCCCCGATATGCTGGGGGCGGCGAGCGCGCTGCAGCGTCAGGGCGATCGCATCACATTTCTTGAGCCCAAGGGAAACGGGGATGAGATCGCATTGCGTCTGCGTGGGATCGCGGCGGAGGTTGTCCGCAATCGCTATCTCGCGCTGGATCGCGAACATGCGCAACGCCGCCATTCCCGGCTTGCCGGGCGCTGGGTTGAATTGTCGGTCGGCGAGGATCCGGCGCAGCCCGGGTTGCTCGCGCGCGTCGAGCGGGCCATGAAATCGGCCCGATCCGCGCAGGCCCATGGCACGATCGCGGGGGCGGGCAAGGGGCTGTCCGCTGTCGCGGCCCGCATCGAGATCGAGAAACCCGAAACGCAGGAAGAACGCGCCGCGCGGCGGATCCTGGAACGCGCCCTGCGAGCGCCCGAGCGGGTGCTGCGCCGCAATGCCGGGCTTGATGACGGGTACGGAAACTGGGGGGCGGATCTGCCCGAACTTTCCGACCCCGCGGATTTGTCGCGCAGTCTTCTGGAAATCGCCGTTTCACTCGCGTTGCAGATGATGACGCTCGAAGCGGCGGTTGTGAGGACCTGAAAAGCACATGATCGAGGAATGAAGATGGAAGAAATGAACGCGGAACCCATGCTTGAGGTCCACGATGTCGTGCACAAATACGGCCCTGTGACGGCGCTCTCGCATGTCTCGCTTTCGGCGGGAAAAGGCGAGTTTCTGACCATCCTCGGCTCCAGCGGCTCCGGCAAGACGACGATGCTGCGCGTGATTTCCGGGCTGGAAATCCCCACCTCCGTTTCACGGCTCCGCATCGACGGGGTAAACGTTGCGGGGATGCCGGCGGCAAAGCGGCGCTGCACCACGGTTTTTCAGAACTATGCGCTGTTTCCGCATATGTCCGTCGTCGAAAACGTCGCTTATGGGCTGAAAATCCGCAAGGTTCCGACCGCTGATGCCCTGAAGGAGGCCCGTCGTGCCCTGGCGATGGTTCAGCTCGAGGCAAAGGCCGACAGAAACATTCGTCAGCTTTCGGGCGGCGAGCGGCAGCGCGTGGCGCTTGCCCGCGCCGTCGTCACCAAACCGGCGGTTCTGCTGCTGGATGAGCCGCTCGGCGCGCTGGACGAGCGGCTGCGCGAGGACATGCAGCTCGAACTGATGGAGCTTCAGCGCAAGCTCGACATGACCTTCGTCTATATTACCCATTCGCAGGAAGAGGCGCTGACGATGAGCGATCGCGTCGTCCTCATGCGCGACGGGCGCATCGAACAGAGTGGCGAGCCGCTTGATCTGTTCGACCGCCCTGCGACGCGGTTCGCCGCGGATTTCATGGGCTACGAGAACATCCTCGACGGCCGGCTGGTTCGGTGCGAGGGCGGAGTGGGCGAGATCGAGCTGGCTGGCGGCGCGGTGGTCCGCGGGACCCTGGTCACACCCGACGCCCTGCCGGGGAGTGCTGCCAGCATTGCCTTGCGGGCAGAGAGGATCAGCGCGGTCGCCAGCGAAGAATGCGGCATCGACGGAACGCTGAAAAGCAAAGTCTACCGTGGGAAATACACCGATATGGTTATCGAGACGGCGGCCGGCCCCGTGCGCATGCGGAGTTGGCACGGCGCCCCGACGGAGAACGAATCCGTCAATCGGATCGGCTGGAAAGTTACTGATGCCGTGATCTTCGCGGATGGCGGTGTCTGAATATCCACTGCCAAAGGCGGTGGCCAACAAGGAGAGAGAAGACATGAAAGACAAGTTATCAACCTATTCCCAAGAGGAACTGACGCGGCGCTCGATGTTGCAGGGGCTGGCCGCAGTTGCCGGGACCATGGCCGTAAGCGGCGTGGCCGGGATGCCCTCCGCGGCGCAAGCACAGGATCTGCCGGTGGTGCGGGCCTATGGCGTGCCGACCGCCGCTCTCAAGGACTGGGCACCGATGGAGGCAAGCATCGGCGTGCGCTGCGAACTGAGCGGCACGAGCAATGATGTCGGCGTCTTCATGCGTGACATCATGGCGTCGAACCTCGGCGAGACCACCGATATCTTCATCTTTGAAAGCGGCACCGAAGACATCCTCGGCCCGCGTGGTCTCTACGCCGAGATCGACACGCAAAACCCGGAACTGACACTGTGGGAGCGGACCTCCGACGACTGGAAGCGTTCGGATGTCGTGACCGATCCGGCCGGCACTCAATGGGGTGTGCCGGTCATCGGCAACGCCGACAGCTTCGGCTATTTTCCCGCGAAACTCGGCTTGGAGCCTGACAGCGAAGAAGAGCTGTCGTGGTCGCTGATGTTCGACGACGAAGGCACGCGCGGCCGCGTTGCGTTCGGCAAGGGCTGGGCCTATTCCTTCCCCAGTGCCGCGCTCTACCTGAAGTCCACCGGCGCCGCCGAAATCGGCAATGTCGCGGACATGACCGGCGACGAGGCGAAGGTGGTCGCCGATTTCCTTATCGAGCGTAAGAAAGCCGGCCAATTCCGTACACTTTACGGCGCCTTTGAAGAGCAGATCCAACTTCTGACCAACAAAGAAGTCGATGTGATCAACTGCTGGGAGCCCGCCGTGCGCGAGGCGAACGCGGTGCTCGGGGCGGATGCGACGCGCTATGCCTACACCAAGGAGGGTTACTTCAAGTGGGGCCATGGCGCCTATGTCGCAAAGCAGGCGATGGACCGCGACAATGTCGACAATATCTACAAGGTGCTGAACTACTTCCTTAGCGGTGAGTACCGCGCGCTTCAGGCCCGGGATCGCGGCTATGCCGGTCCGAACATGGATCTGGGCGTCGCATACGCCGAGGAAAACGGCTGGTCCGAGGAAGAGGTTGCCGCGCTGAAGGCGACCGAGGCCAAGGTGGCGAAGAAATTCGCCAAGCCTTTCGTCTCGACCACCACGCCGCAGCACTCGGCGGATATCGAAGACCAGTGGCAGCGTTTCCTCAACGCGTGATCGCGACATAGAACAGGCGGGCCCCCCGGAACGGGGGGCTCGCGAATATGTCGGCACGGGGGCCTGCTTGTTTACCATGGAAAAGTCCGAACGATGACGATGAACATTGAGATGGAAAACGAGGCCGGTGCGCCCGAAGGAAAGACCATCATGAAACGATCGAAGATCAATCTGTCGTTTTCTCAGGTGGCGCTGGGTGCGATCGCGCTTGCATGGTTCGTCGCCGTGATCGTTCCTCTGATCATTCTGTTCGTTTTCAGTTTCTTCACCACCGAATACTTTCAGACGGTCTACACGCCGAGCCTCGACACCTGGACGGGATTGTTCGCCTCGGGGCGCTTCGAAGTCACATTGCGGACCCTGCGGGTGGCCCTGACCGTCACGATGATCGAGCTTGTCGTCGGCTTTCCCTTCGCGCTGTGGCTGGCCAAGTCGGATATCGGCAAGACGACGCGAGCGATCTTTCTGGCGCTGCTGACGATCCCGTTCTTTCTGGATCTGTCGTCACGGACGATCGTCTGGCGCGCCATCCTCGGCCAGAACGGCCTGATCAACACCATCCTGCTGTCCACCGGTATCACCGATGCGCCCGTCGAATGGATGCTGTATTCGGAATTCGCCGTACATTTCGGGATGATCCCGGCGCTGTTTCCGCCGATGGTCTTGCCGATCTACATGGCGATCAGCCTGATCGATGACAGTCTGATCGAGGCTTCGAACGACCTCGGCGCGACGCCGGCTCAGACGTTCTGGCGGGTGATTTTCCCGCTGGCGCTGCCGGGCGTGGTCGCGGGGTTCGTTTTCACCCTCGGTCCGGCACTGGCGGCCTGGGTTGAGCCGGGAATGCTGGGCGGCGGTTTCGTCAACCTTCTCTCCAGTTCGATCGAGAGCGCTTATACCGCCCTGCGCTATCCGGTCGTGGCAGCGCTTTCGACTTTTGTCATCGCGCTGCTGCTACTCTTGCTTGGCGCCCTTCTTCTGGTCCTGCGCCGTTTCGGCGCCTCGGGTCTGACGCTACGCTGATTTCAGGGAACAAAAATGTCTGACCTTTCCGTTCTGTCGTCCCCGACGCCCGACACCAAGCTGGAGATCAGCTTTCGCCCGATCTGGAAATCCGTCGGGAAGTGGCTGGGGCTGGCGATGCTTGGCCTGATCTATTTTCCGCTGCTCTGGCTGGTGCTGCTGTCGATCTCGCGCGATCCGCTTTCGGGTATTCCGGGGGCCTTCTCGCTCGAGCACTATCGCGCGCTGTTCGCCAGCGATGCGTGGCACATGCCGATGGTTGCAAGTGTGGTGATCGGGCTGATCATCGGTCTTGTCAGCGCCGTGACCGCAACGATTATCGGTCGCGCGGTGCCTAAAATGCGCCGGCCCGGCAGATTGCTGGCAATGTTCGTGCTTCCGCTCTTCGTGCCGGGCATGTCGATGGGGGCGGCGCTTTTCATCTTCGCGCGCTCGGTGCTCGGGCTTGATCTGGGCTTCTGGTCGATCGCCGTGGGCCATTACGTCTGGGCGCTGCCCTATGCGTTGCTGATCGTGCTGGTTGTTACGCTGCGCTTCGATCAGAGCCTGATCGAGGCCGGACGCGATCTTGGCGCATCGGACTGGCAGGTCTTCCGGGACATCGAATTCCCGATCCTTATGCCGGGAATTGTGAGCGCCGGCCTCTTTGGCTTCCTGATGTCCTTCAACGAGGTCATGCGGACCATTTTCCTGCGCGGGACGACCGAGACGATGCCGGTCTGGAACTGGGTTCAGGCAGCTGCCCAGCAAAGCCAGGTGCCGATAATATTCTCGCTGTCGTCGATCATTCTGGTTCTGACGCTGCCGCTGCTGGGCGGGGCGTTCTGGCTGCTCTTTGCGCGGCTCAACAAGACCTGAGGGCAGGGGCGGAAACCGGCGTCCCGGACTACGTTACGTCGTCTTCTGGCATGAGCGGGAGAAGCGCCTTGGCCGCGATGTCGATGTCCTGCTGCATGTAATGCTGGGCGGCTTCGGCATCTCCGGCCTTGATCGCCCGGAGGATGTTCTGGTGTTCGTCGTTGGCGTGTTCGCGGAAATAGGCATCGTCGAACAGGCCGGTGAACACCGGTCCCACCTTGAGCCAGAGGTCGTTGATCAATTGCAGAAGTTCGGGATTTCCGGCCTTTTCGTAAATAGCGAAGTGGAACTCCCGATTAAGCAGCAGATAGGTCTTCGCATCGTAGTGCGTCATCGCATTCGCGACGCGCTGAACGAGCTTTTCGAGTTTCTCCAGATCCTTCGGAGAGAAATTCGACGTGGCCAGACGGGCGGCCAGCCCCTCCAGCGAGACACGGATCGGCATCAGGTCGAGGAACAGCTCGCGGGTCATCCGCGGCACGACGATGGAACGGTTCGGCAGGACGATGAGCAAACGTTCGGCGACCAGCCGTTGCAGCGCCTCGCGGATCGGTGTCGCCGAGATGCCGTATTCCGCCGCCAGGTTGCGAATGACCATGGGCTGCATAGGAAGAAAGACGCCTTCCTGGAGACCGTCCTTCAGCGCTTGGTAGGCACGATCGCTCAACGACTGATGTTCGATTTTCTTCATTCTCGATCTTCCTCTTACATCCATGGGCATACCGCATTGCAGCGCAGGATACACAGAAATTTCATTGACGCTATTTGATATATGATATACCGCATATTGCAACGGATCAGTTGAGCCACCTCTGACCATGCCGGCCCGGGCGGGCCAGAATACGGAGAAATCAGCCGGATGCTTTACGATGCACTACGCTTCTTTCCGGGCGGCGATCGCGCGATAGAAGTCGAACTGGGCGACGAAATGGATTTCACGATCAATTTCATCGTTCACAAGCTGGTCGCCGCGGTGCGCGACGCGAAATTCGAGGCGGTTGTGGACCTTATCCCCGAACTGGCCTCTTTTCAGATCACCTACGATCCCGACATCATGAGCTACGAAGATCTCTGCCGGGAGGTCGAGGGTATCTATGCCGGGCTCGGGCGCGGGGCGACAGGGTCGCTTCCGAGCCGCCTGATCACGATCCCGGTGCTCTATTTCGACGATGAGACGGCGGCCTGTATTGCCGACTACCGCAAGACCTATCCCGAGAAGACACCGGATCCGGAGCTCGTCTGCGAGCTCAACCATCTGCCCGATCGTGCTGCGCTGCAGCGCGCCCATGCCGGGACGGAATACTGGGTTGCTGCGCTCGGGTTCTGGCCGGGGCTGTGCTCGCTCCTGGCTCTGCACCCGGGCGCCAGGATCATCGCGCCGAAATACAACCCGCCGCGGACGCATACCCCGAAAGGAGCCGTCGGGATCGGCGGCGCCCTGACCTGCATCTATCCCGATGCAACGCCGGGCGGCTACCAGTTGATCGGCCATACCCCGGCCCCGACCTATGACGGCGCGCAGCGTCTGCCGGATTTCAAGGACAGCCTCGCCCTGTTCCGGGCGGGCGATCGTGTCCGTTTCGCGCCTGTCGGGCTCGAAGAATACGAAGATATCAAGGCCCGCGTGGCCGAAGGGTCCTATCGCCACGACATCATCGATTATCAGGTCTTTTCGGTCGACCGCTACCTCGACTGGGCCAAAGCGCAGGGGGCAGAGGGATGAGCCGCAGCTTTACGACAGTGAAACCCGGCCTGCAGACCTGCGTGCAGGAGCTTCCGGGCCGGATTGGCTTTCTCGAACAGGGGTTTCCGTTTTCCGGTCCGTTCGATGCCTGGTCTTTTCGGCAGGCCAACCTTCTGGTCGGCAACGACCGCGATGCCGCCGCGCTCGAATGTCAATTTGTGGGACCGAGCCTGAAGTTGGATACGGATTGCCTGATTGCGATTTCCGGCGCCGACATGCGGCCGAAGCTGGATGGCGAGGCCGTGCCGATGTGGACGACGGTCGCCGTCCGGGCGGGGCAGGAGCTGGTCCTCGGGGCCGCGATGACCGGAGCGCGAGCCTATATCGCCATCTCCGGGGGGGTCGCCACGGAGCCGGTGCTTGGCTCGCGGGCGGTGTTCCATCAGGCTGGTGTCGGCGGCCATGCGCTTGTCGCGGGCCAGGTTGTGCCGCTCGGAGATAACGGCAACGCCGGCGGGGTTTTCACAATTCCCGAAGACAAACGGCCGGTCTTCTCCAAAGACAAGTGCTGGACGATCGAGGCGCTGAAAGGCCCCAATGACGACTGGTTGAGCGAGGAAACGGTCAAAACCTTCTTTTCCGCCGAGTGGAAAGTGCAGGCAAAGAGCAGCCGGACCGGCATCCGTCTCACCGGGCCGGAGTTCGGCTTTTCCAAACGGGCGCTGAACAAAAATGCCGATCATGGCCACGACCCTTCGAACATCATCGACCACGGGTACCCACTGGGGGCGGTGAACCTGGCTGGCCAGACGCCGATCATTCTTGTGCACGATTCCCCAAGCACCGGCGGGTTCATCAACCCGTTCACCGTGGCCAGCGCCGCGCTGTGGAAGCTCGGACAGGTCAAGCCGAACGAGGTTCTGAAGTTCCGCAGCATCGACCGCGCCGAAGCCGGCGCGTTGCGCGCGGAGATCGACCGTTCAACACAGGTCGGGGTGCTGGATCGTGTCTGATGCGGAAAGTCCGAGCCTGTCTGTCCTGGAACGGGATCCCATTCTTGCGGGTCTGCTGGCGAGCAAGCCGCCGCGTATGACGCCGTCCGAGGCGGTGGGCGTACTGGCCGGCCGCTACGGTATCGATGCGACGGTCTGCGAAGTGGCCTGTGAACGCGACCAGAATTTTCATGTGGTTGCCTCGGACCGGCGTGAATATGTGCTCAAGATTTCCAACCCCGAAGAGCCGCGGATAACCACGGATTTCCAGACGCAGGGTATCCTCTGGATCGAGCGGGCGGATCCGGGAATTCCGGTGCCGAAACTCGTGCCGACCCGGGAGGGGCATTACCAGACCGTGGTGACGCTTGCCGACGGGCGGCAGAGCATGGTTCGCGTACTGACCTGGCTTCAGGGCACGCCGCTCTACAAGGTCGCGATAAATCCGGCGATCGAGGAAGCCATCGGAACCGTACTTGCGCGGATCGGTCGGGCCCTGCGCGATTTCACCCATGAAGGCGCCAGGCAGGACCTTCTGTGGGATATCCGCCATGCGTCGCGTCTGAAGCCGCTTTTGTACGCCTTGCCGACAGATGCCCTCGGGATCGCGGTACGGGATGAGCTGGAACGCTTCGAGGTCAAGACACGGCCCAAGCTTGAGGCGCTGCGTCATCAGGTGGTCCATAACGATCTCAATCATCACAACCTGATGGTCGATCCCGGGGAAACCGCCAGGATCACCGGCGTGATCGATTTCGGAGATATGGTCGAGACCTGCCTGGCCGTCGATGTCGCGGTCGCGGCCTCGTATCTTGCGGATCATCCTGAGGACGCTCTGGGAAGCGTCGCGCGGATGATCGCGGCCTATCACCGGGTGACGCCGCTCCAGCGCGCAGAGATCGAAGTCATGCGCGACCTGATCGTGGCGCGTCTCGTCACCTCGATCACCATCACCGAATGGCGCGCCCGGCGCTATCCGGAGAACGCGACCTATATCCTGCGCAACAACGGCCCGGCCAAACTGGCCATGTCCCGTTTCGCAGCACTCGACCGAAATCATGTAACCGGGCGGCTTTTGCGCGCCTGTGAAATGGAGTGAACCATGAAGACCGAAGTGGGCATGGTGAATGCCTTTGTAGAGGGAAAGACCGAACTCGACGCGGCGACCGCGGAGATGATCCGGCGCCGCAGCGCGCTTCTGGGGCCGGCCTACAGGCTGTTCTACGAGCGTCCTCTGCATCTCGTGCGGGGGGAGGGCGTCTGGCTCTACGATCCCGAGGGCGAGGCCTATCTCGACGCCTATAACAACGTGACCTCGATCGGGCATTGCCGTCCCGAAGTCGTCGAGGCCATTGCGGAACAGGCGGCGACCCTGGCGACGAATACGCGCTACATCCACGCCTCCATCCTCGATTACGCCGCGCGTCTGCTGGCCACCATGCCCGACGAGATCGGCCATATGATGTTCACCTGCACCGGCTCGGACGCCAACGATCTCGCGACCCGGATCGCCCAGAGCTATACCGGCGGCACCGGCATTGTTGTGACCGAAACCGCCTATCACGGTATCACCCAGTCCGTTTCGGAGTTTTCGCCATCGCTTGGCGAAAATGTCGATATGGGCCCGCATGTCCGCACGGTTCCCGCGCCGGATGCCTACCGCATGGGCGAGGGCATGGCAGATGCGTTCGGCGATGCCGTCGCCGCAGCCTTCGCCGATCTCAGGCGCCACGGGATCAAGCCGGCGCTGTTTATCTGCGACGGCATCTTCGCCAGCGATGGCGTGTTCGACGGCCCGGCCGGCTTCCTGCAAAAGGCCGTGGCGGCGACACGTGCCGCGGGCGCGCTTTATGTCGCTGACGAAGTGCAGTCCGGGTTCGGCCGGACCGGGGATGCGATGTGGGGCTTCCAGCGTCATGGCGTGATTCCCGATCTGGTGACCATGGGCAAGCCGATGGGCAATGGCTATCCGGTCGCCGGTGTCGCGGTGCGTCCCGAGGTGATCGACGAGTTCGGGCGCAAGGCGCGCTATTTCAACACCTTCGGCGGCAATGCCGTCGCCGTGCGGGCCGCGGGCGCGGTGCTGGATGTGATCGAGAAGGAAAACCTTGTCGAGAACGCGCGCGAGATCGGCGCCTATATGCGTGACCGGATGCGGGCCTTGCAGACAGAGTATCCCCAAATCGGCGACGTGCGCGGGGCCGGCCTTTTTATCGGTGTCGAAATGGTCTCCGATCCCGAAATCAAGACGCCGGATGCCGGGCTCGCCACCGCCATTGTCAACGGGCTGCGCGATGAAAACGTTCTCATTTCCGGCTGCGCCAAGGCGGCAAACGTCCTCAAGATCCGTCCGCCCTTGGTCTTTACCAGGGACAATGCGGACTATTTCCTTGCGGCCCTCGAACGCGTGCTTGAGCGGACTCTGAAATAACGAAAGGAATTCTCACATGTCCATCATCAAGATCGAAGCAGCGATGCCGGGGCTTCTCTATCACAAGCCCGAACCAGATGCCGAACCGTTCAAGAAGCCGGGCGACCCGGTCGCCGTCGGCGACACGCTGGCGCTTGTCGAACTGATGAAGTCTTTCGTGCCGATCGAAGCGGAGATCGCCGGAACCTTTCGCGGATTCCTGATCGGAGACGGGGAGAGCCTGGATCCAGGCGTTCCGTTTTGCGAGATCGAGGCGTGACCATGGCGGGCAAAATCACCAAGCTCCTGATCGCGAACAGGGGCGAGATCGCGGTGCGGATCATCCGCGCGGCGCGTGATCTCGGCATTCGCACCGTCCAGGTCGTCAGTACCGTGGACCACGACATGCTTGCCGCCCGCCTTGCCGACGAGGTGATCGAGATCGGCCCTGCGCCCGCGCCGCAATCCTATCTGAATATGGACCGGATCCTTGCGGCCGCAGTGGAAAGCGGGGCGGATGCGATCCATCCCGGTTATGGTTTCCTTTCGGAAAGCGGTGAGTTTGCCCGTCGTGTCGAGGATATGGGGCTGATTTTCTGCGGGCCCGACGGCGATACGATCGAACGTATGGGCGACAAGGTGAACGCCCGCAGGGCCGCCATGGCGGCGAATGTTCCGGTCGTGCCCGGAAGCGAGGGGCGTGTTGCCGGCCTTGAGGCTGCCATCGCCGTTGCCGAAGAGATCGGCTATCCGGTGATGGTCAAGGCGGCCGCCGGCGGCGGCGGGCGCGGCATCCGGGTGGCGCAGAACCGTGAGGAGCTTGAAAAGACCATTCCGGCTGCGATGACCGAGGCGCGGGCCGGGTTCGGCGACGACGGTCTCTATATCGAAGCCTTCATCCCCCGTGCGCGTCATATCGAAGTGCAGATTCTGGCCGACGGCAATTCTGCCGTCCATCTGTTCGAGCGGGAATGCTCGCTGCAACGCCGCCGGCAGAAGGTCTGGGAGGAAGCCCCGGCCGCAATGCTGCCCGCAGATATCCGGGAGGAGCTTTGCGCCTCTGCCGTGCGTCTGGCCGAACAGGTCGGCTATCGCGGCGCGGGAACTCTTGAATATCTATACGATATTGATCGCAAGGCATTCTATTTCATCGAGATGAACACGCGTATTCAGGTCGAGCATCCGGTGACCGAGATGATCACCGGCGTTGATCTGCTGCGGGAAATGATCCTGATTGCCGGCGGAAGCCCGCTGTCGTTCACGCAGGAACAGATCCAGTGTCGCGGGCACGCGATCGAAGTGCGGCTCAACGCCGAGGATCCGGCAAGGAATTTTTTCCCGGCGCCGGGCGTTGTCGAGACCCTCAAGGTTCCCGGCGGGCCGGGGGTGCGGTTCGATACAGGCATCTATGAGGGTTATGGGATTCCCCCCTACTACGATTCATTGCTTGGAAAGCTGATTGTCTGGGATATGACCCGGGAAAGGGCTCTGGACCGTTTGGCTGGAGCGCTGAGTGAACTCGCGATTGACCCCGGTCCGACCACGGTTTCACTGCATAGCGCCTTGGTTCGAAACCCGGATGTTCGGGCAGGAGATGTGTCGACCAATTGGCTTGAGGATTGGCTGGAAGACGGCAGCAAGATCGAGCTGGTGCCGAAATCCGCATAAGACATCACGTGGCCTGAGTTGGATCGGCAACCAACGCGGCTTGCCGCGGCCAGCTTAGGCTGACAACAGGGACGCCAGTCGTATCTTGATGCGATTGGCTAACCTGCAAATTGCCCCGCGCCTTATTGACGCCTTCGTGTCTCATTTTCTGCTGCCGTTCGAACTCGACGGGCGACAGCATCCCGTTTCTCGCGTGTTTGCGCTTCGGATTGTAGAACATCTCGATGTAGTCGAACACGTCCTGCCCGGCCTCCTCGCGCGTTCGGTAGGTACGCCGTCTGATCCGCTCGCACTTGAGCAGGTTGAAGAGGCTCTCGGCAACGGCGTTGTGATGGCAGTTCCCGCGGCGGCTCATGGAGGCGCGGAGGGCGGCGTTGTCCGACTACGTTGTGGAGTGGGCGGGCGGCCCCGTGAAGTCCATCAAGAATGGCTTCAAGGCGGCCGCAGTTGATGCCGGGCTGTCCAACGTATCGCCCCACGTGC
>NZ_SMUV01000040.1 GCF_004358185.1 Antarcticimicrobium luteum | reverse complement strand
GGCCCGCCGTTCACCCGATGAACTTCTTGTAGGCGGCTTCGTCCATGTAGTCGTCCATGGGCGACAGATCCGAGGGTTTGATCTTGAAGAACCAGGCCTCGCCCAGCGGGTCCTCGTTGACCAGCCCGGGGTTCTCCACCAGCGCCTCGTTCACCTCGACGATCTCGCCGTCGAGCGGGGCGAGGATGTCCGAGGCGGCCTTGACGCTCTCGATCACGACGATCTCGTCGTCCTTCGACACCTCGGCGCCCGGCTCGGGCAGTTCGACGAACACCACATCGCCAAGCTGTTCGGCGGCGTGTTCGGTGATGCCGACGGTGATCAGGTCATCGTCCTGGAGCAGCCATTCGTGTTCTTCGGTGTATTTCATCTGTTTTCGATCCTTTTGGAGACGGAATTAGCGTTTGAAGTTGGCAGCAACGAAAGGCAGCGCGGTCACCGTGGCCGGCAGGCGCTTGCCCCGCACCTCGCCGTAAACCGTGGTGCCGGCGGCGGAAAGATCCGCAGGAATATAGCCCATGGCGACCGGGCCGCCGACGGTGGGGCCGAACCCGCCGGAGGTGACGCGGCCCACAGGCGCGCCGCCCTCGGGCGCGGCGTAGAGGTCCACCCCTTCGCGCATCGGCGCGCGCCCCTCGGGGCGCAGGCCGACACGTTTGCGGGCCGGGCCGGCCTCCAGTTGCGCCAGCACCTCTGCGGCGCCGGGGAAGCCGCCCGCGCGCGCGCCGCCGGCGCGGCGGGCCTTCTGGATCGCCCAGGTCAGCCCGGCCTCGCCCGGCAGGGTGCCGGTGTCGATGTCATGACCGTAAAGGCACAGCCCCGCCTCCAGCCGCAGCGAGTCGCGCGCGCCAAGCCCGATCGGCGCCACGTCGTCATGCGCCAGCAGGCTGCGGGCCAGACGCTCGGCCCGGTCGGCGGGCACCGAGATTTCATAGCCGTCCTCGCCGGTGTAGCCCGAGCGCGATACCCAAGCCTCCACCCCGTCAAGCTCGACGGTGCGCACGTCCATGAAACGCATCGTCGCGGCCTCGGCTGCGAATTCGGTCAGCACCGCCTCGGCGCGCGGCCCCTGCAGCGCCAGCAGCGCGCGATCCGTCACCGGCTCCACGCTCACATCCGGCTCCAGCACCGCTTTCATGCGGGCGGTATCCTCGGTCTTGCAGGCGGCGTTGACCACCACGAAGAGGTGATCGCCGCGATTGGCGAACATCAGGTCGTCGAGAATGCCGCCGGCCTCGTTCAGGAACAGCCCATAGCGCTGCCGCCCCTCGCCCAGCCCCAGCACGTCCATCGGCACCAGCGCCTCGAAGACCCGCGCGGCGGCCTCGTAGGTGGTGCCGCGCAGGATCACCTGGCCCATGTGGCTGACATCGAACAGCCCGGCCTTGCTGCGCGTATGGGTATGTTCCGCCATGATCCCGGCAGGGTACTGCACCGGCATCTCATAGCCGGCAAAGGGCACCATCCTGCCCCCCAGTTCCACATGAAGATCGTAGAGCGGCGTTCTGAGCAGTTCCGTCATGGCCCGTCCTGTCTGCAACCGGGGCTGTTACGACGAACTCCACCGGCATCCCATTCTCGGCGGACCTCTGTCCGCCATGCGATGCCCCCTCTGTCCTTTCGCCTGAGATCGTTATCCCTTCGGCGGGCGCACTGGTCGCCACTCTCCAGAGTCTGTCCGAACACGCGGTCCCTGGGCCTGAGAGTTTCCGGGGCGGTTGCTCCTTCGGCACCGGCTCTGGCCGGTTCTCCCACGTGTTCGGGGGTCACATTAGCGGCGATGCCAATGCCGCACAAGAGGTCAGAACAGTCGGTTTCAGAACAGGTTGAAATACTCCGTCTGCTCCCATTCCGACACCGTGGCGAGATAGCGTTCCCACTCCGCCCGCTTGATCTGCAGAAGGTAGGAGACGAAGTCCTCGCCCAGCGTCTCGCGGAACACCGACGCGGCGTCGAAGGCGGTGATCGCCTCGGCCATCGAATCGGGCAACTTTTCCGCCGGTCCGTCATAGGGCGAGGTGGTGGCCGGCGGCGGGACCAGCCCCGAGGCGATCCCGTCCAGCCCGGAGATCAACTGGGAGGCCAGCGCGAAATAGGGGTTGGCGGCACTGTCCGGGGCGCGGTTTTCCACCCGGCTGGCCGGATCGCCCGGCGCGGTCAGCGCCCGCACCATGGCGCCGCGGTTGTCCATGCCCCACTGAATGCGGTTCGGCGCCATCTGATAGGGTTGATAGCGTTTGTAGCCGTTCACCGTAGGCACCGTCATCAGCGAGCTTGCGGCGGCATGTTTCAGCAGCCCCGCGACCCATCCCGCCGCCTGTGGCGACAGCGGCCCGTCGTCCGCCCCCGGGGTGAACAGGTTGCGCCCGTCACCGGCGTCCAGCAACGACTGATGGATGTGCCAGCCGTTCGCCGCGATATTGGGCAGCCGCGGCTTGGCCATGAAACTGGCGTGCAGGCCCCGGCGGGCGCAAACGGCCTTCACCATGGCGCGGAACATCACCAGATTGTCCGCCTGCTCCATCGGCGAGGCGGGATCGAAGGTGAACTCGAACTGACTCGGCCCGATCTCGATCTCGACCGAGCGCACCGGCAACCCCAGCCCCTGGGCGTTGCGGCGCAGATCGTCGAGGATCGGCTCGGCCTCGGCATAGGGCGCCTCGCTCAGAAACTCGAACCCGCGGTTCAGCGGCGCTGTCTCCACCGGCGCGCCGGGGGCGCCGGCGGTGCCTGTCTCGGAATGTTCAAGGCCGTCGCGCAGTTTTCGGAAAACGTGGAACTCTACCTCCAGCCCGATCACCGAGGTCATCTGGCGCGCCGCCAGCGCGTCCATCGCCTGCCGCAGCACCCCGCGCGAAGAGAACGGAACCGGGCGGCCGTCGCGGAACACCACGTCGCAGAGGATCCAGGCCGAATGCGGCGACCAGGGCAGCCGCCGGAAGGTCACCGGATCGGGCACCAGCAACACGTCGTTGGCCCCCTGCATCGGACCTGGCGCGGTGCCGCGTTCGCCGTCCCAGACCTGGAATACGGTCCGGTTCGAGCTGTCCTTGAGCAGCAGCGTCGAGGCGATGGCGACACCGCTGGTAAAGGCCGATCGCAGCGCGCCGGCCACCAGCGTCTTGCCGCGCAGGATGCCGTGCTGATCGGCAAACAGGATGCGCACGGTCTCCAGCCCGTCCTCGGCGGCGCGCGCGATCACCTCTTCGGCGGCGGCGCAGGAGGCGGCCGAAAGCAGCCCCATGCGCGCCAGCGCGCCGTCTTTCACCTCGGTCATGTCATGCCGCTCCGTTCAGATCCGCGCGTCCCAGGGACAGGCGGCACGGCGTTCGGCATCGCTTGCCGCGGTGGCCGCCTCCAGTGCAGCGCCCGACTCGGCGTCCGCGTCGGCAATCGAGTCGTTCGAGACCGGCCCGTGAATCGTGGCCGGGTCGACCTCGCCCAGCATCGGCAGCGCGGTCTCGCGCCCCTCCTTGAGGGCGGCGATGGCGGCGCGCAGCATGCGGCGATAGCGAATGATGCCCACATCGGTCTTGCCCAGATGCTCCTCGGTGCGGTCCTGGATCGCGCCCATGCTTTCCACCGCCCACTGGTCGTGCACGTTGATGTCCAGCCCCATGCCGGTATAGGTTTGGGTTTCCTGTTCCTTCGGATCATAGCCGTAAGTGTTACGCGCATTCTTCAACGGCGCATAGTCCGGCAGGCGATGCTCCTTCAGCCGCTGCTCGCGCATCCTGACCTTGTCCACCGGTTTGTCGAAACTGGTGAACATCGAATACCAATAGCAATTGTGATCGTCGATCGGCACATGCCACTGGGTGATCGTCATCTCGCGACTCATAGGGATGCAGATCGCCTCGGGGAAGATCTGGTTGGTCACCCGCACATGGGTGCGCCCGTCGTCGAGATGCCGCAACGCGGTGATCTTCAGGCCATAGTCGGTCTCATCCGCGCTGATCTCCGGGCGCGGGTAGTCGCGCAGCAGCTTGGTCATCGGCACATCTGTATTGGCCGCGGTGTCGCGAAACTGCTTGCCATAGCTGTCGGCCGGATCCTCGTCCTGCAGAAACCGGTGCAGGAATGAGGCATGGGCCGGGTCGATGCCGACCTCCAGCGCCTGCAGCCAGTTGCATTCCCACAAGCCTTTAAAGGCGAACACATGGGTGTCCGGCGCGCGGAAACAGTCGAAATCGGGGAATGCCGGCGGCTCACCGGGGCCCATATAGGCCCAGACGATGCCGTTCTTTTCCACCGCCGGGTAAGAGGCGGTCTGGATCTGCTCGTGCATCCGGCTGCCCTCGGGCTCGCCCGGCTGTTCGACGCATTGGCCGTCGCGGTTGAAATGCCAGCCGTGGAACGGGCAGCGCAGCCCGTTGTCCTCCAGCCGCCCGAAACACATGTCGGCGCCCCGATGCGGACAGCGGCGGCCGATCAGCCCGAGCTTGCCCTCGCTATCGCGGAACAGCACCAGATCCTCACCCAACAGGCGCACCGGCACCACCGGCCGGCCGGCCGTCAGCTCATCGCTGAGCGCGGCGGGCTGCCAGTAGCGGCGCAGCACCTCTCCCGCATCGCTTCCCTTGCCCACAAGGGTGAGGCTGTCGTTCATTTCCTGGCTGATCATGGGGTTCTCCCTGGCGATGGCGCGGTCTGGCTTGACAATTGTACGCATAACGCACAACATGTTAACTATACGATCATTTCTAACCGCCGCCCCGCCCCTGTCAAGAGGTTCGATCATGCCGCCCACAGCCGACTCCTCCACCCAGCAGGACCGCAACATCGCCGCCACCTTCGCCAAGGGCATGGCGGTGCTGGAGGTCTTCGATGGGCAGGTCCCTGCCCTGACGCTGTCCGAAATCGCGCGGCTGACCGGCCAGGACCGCGCCACCGCAAGGCGCGGGGCGCTGACGCTGGTGCATCTGGGCTATCTGCGCCAGGATGGGCGACATTTTTCACTGACGCCCAGGGTGCTGACGCTGGCCGGCGGCTTTCTTCGGGCGCATCAGATCGGCCGTCAGGTGCAGCCGGTACTCAACCACCACGCCGCCGCGCTGGGCGTGGAAATCACGCTGGCGAGCCGCGACGGCGATCACGCGCTGCTGCTGGCGCAATCGACCGCCCATGGCGGGCCGATCTCCTACGGGTTCACGCCGGGCAGCCGGCTGCCGCTGCTTCATACCAGTCTGGGCCGGATGCTGCTGGCGGGCGAGGCTCCGGACCGGCTGGAGGGCCGGATCGGCGAGGCCCCCCTTACACGCTTCACCGAGCAGAGCCTGACCGACCCGGCGCAGATCGCCGCCACGGTCGCCGCGGCGCGGCAGGCCGGCTATGTGATCACCGACGGCGAGTTCGAGCCTGGCATCGTCGGCATCGCCGTGGCCGTCGCGCCCCATGCGGTGCTGGGCAGTTCGGTGCCGCGCGGCCGCGACGGCGCCGACGGTCTCGACGCGATTCTGCGGGGCCTTCAGAACTGCGCGTCGGAGCTGCGGCTGGCCGGGGCGCTGAGCGGGCTCTGAGGGCCCGCCCATTGATCCCGAACCGCCTCTCTCGCCAGACCCGCGGAACAAACTGCGCCAGCGCCGGATCGGGGGCTGGCGCGGCTTGTCCCGCGGGCTCAATTCCGCGCGGGGGATTTGGCGCAGGTCACATCTCCAGCGCCAGCTGCGGATGACCGTCCGAGGTCCGCTCGCGCGACATCCCCGCCGGGCCGACCGTGCCGTGAATGCGCTTGCGAAACGACGAGAAACTGTCGAAACGGACCACATCCACCGCCGCGTCCAGATCCAGCTCCAGCCTGTACCAGCCCGACCCCTGCGGCGCTGCCGAGATCACCGTGGCCTCAAAAGGCTGCGAAAGGTAGCGCCCGCGCACCCGCGCGCCCGGGTGCCAGGCCGGACCGGCGGCGGCCTCCAGCGCCGCGTGACAGGCGTTCCAGTCGCGAAACCCGTTCTGGCGCGCGATCAGTTCCAGCGCCTGGCCATGGCCGATCTTGCGCCCCTCGGCGGCCAGCCGGTCGCGCAGCGCGCGCGCCTCGGCCTTGGCGGCGGCGACGGAGGACGGCGCGCCGGTCATCGCCCGCACTCCGCCTGCGCCGTGAACAGCCCCCAGCGCAGCCCCCGCCGCCGCGCGATCCGGGTCAGAACCACCGCCGTCAGCCCCAGCAGACAAAGCTCGGCCATCGGACCGGCGAACCAGATCCCCGCCTCGCCCACCGACAGCGCCAGCAACAGGGTCAGCGGAATCGCGAAGAGATAGGGTTTCGACAGGCCCAGCATCGCCGCCCGCACCGCATCGCCCTGCGCCTGGAAATGGCTGGCGATCAGCATCAGCGGCCCGGCCAGCCAGAACAGCGCGACGATCACCGGCAGGATGCGCGCCACCGACCGGACAACCGCCGGATCGTCGACAAAGACCCGCCCGATCACCGGCGCGCCCAGCGTCAGCGCCAGTTGCACACCGCCGCAATAGAGCAGCGCGGCGCCAAGCGCGATACGGACACTGCCGTCGGTCCGCTGCCACAGCCGGGCGCCGAAATTGTTGCCGGTGATGGTCTGCATCGCGAACGACAGGCCGAGAACCGGCAGGAAGACAAAGGTCATGACGCGGGTGACGATACCATAGGCCGAGACCAGCGTGGAATAATCCGGCGGCGCGGCGATCTGCAGCCCGGCCATCAGCGTTGCCGAGCCCAGCGCCAGACCAAGGAAATTCAGGCTCTGCGGTGCGCCCAGCGCCAGGATCGGCCGCCAGCCCCGCAGGAGCCCACCACGCAACATCGCCCCCGCCGGCAGCGTCGTGCGCCCGGAAAGCCGCAACGCAAGGATCGCCGCCAGCGCGAGGCATTGCGCCAGACCGGTGCCCAGCGCCGAGCCCGCCACGCCCATCTCCAGCCGCACGATCAGCAGGTAGTTGAGAGCGATATTGGCCAGCGACACCAACAGGCTCATCGCCGCCATCATCCCCGCCTGCCCCTCGTTGCGCAGCGCATCGGACTGCACCGACAGCACGAACATCACCGGCGAAAAGGCGACCAGGATGCGCAGATAGGTCAGCCCCATCATCGCCAGTTCGCCCGATCCGCCGGCTGCCCGAGTGGCGACAAGACCACCGATAAGCGCGAACAGCGCGATCAGACCCGCGCCCAGCGCCAGGGCCAGCCCGTGCGCCCCGGCCAGCGTTGCGCGCGCCGCGCCCATGCGGCCGGCGCCCAGATGGCGCGCCAGCAGGCTGGACATGCCGCTGCCCACCAACGTGGCCAGCGCCACGATCACCATATAGAGCGGAAACATCAGCGTCACCGCCGCCAGCGCCTGCGGCCCGACGTAAAGGCCCAGGAACACGGCGTCGGCGACGGTCAGCAGCCCGTTCATCCCCATCACGAAGATGATCGGCAGCGCCGTTCTGGCATAGATCGCCGGCAGCGATCCCTCGAGAAACGAATTGCGGGCGGGGTCAGACATCGGCCCGATACTCCTGTGTCGCGCTGGCGCCTGAATTACAGGACGGACCCCGCATTGCCATCCACGCGCCATGCGGGGAGGAAATCAGTAAGGATGTCGAAACAGAACTTCACCGGGACTTTCGTCAGCGGGGGGCGGGCGTCTGCAGCCGGGGCCGCTGATACGCCCCGCCGCCCGACCTGTCAAGCTGGGACGCGCCGCTAACGCAGCGGCGCCAGCCCGGTGCCGTTCCAATACATCGTGCTCTCACAGCCGCCGGGCAGCCCGATCTGGCTGCAACTGGCCAGGGATGAGCCCATCACCACCCCGTCCATGCCGTTGCTGAGCGGCTGGATCCGCAGACCCTGCGCCAGCCAGCTCTCCGGCTTTCCCCTGCGGGGATAGAGCGCGCTGATATAAAGGTCCGCCGAACACATCGCCGCACCGCAAAACAGGCTCGAGCCATAGCCTGAACAGGTGACTTCACGCCAGTCGAGCACGATATCCTCAGCCCCGTCGCCGTCGATATTGGCGGATTTCAGCGCCTCCGGGGTCCAGCTCGCCGGTCCCCCGCAGCCGCGCCGGATGTCCGCCTCGGCCGCCTGCCGCATCGTCACGCCGCGCGCCCCCGCCGCCCCCTGCTGCGGCCAGGGCCGGCCCACGGCGGCAAACATCGCCCGGCAATAGCCCGACAGCTGCCGCACCCCCTCGCCGAACCCCATCGCCGAGATCACATGGTTGCCCCGGTCCGAGCGCAGCTCGAACCGGTCCTGGCCGGCGATGGCGGCAAAGGCCGGGTCGGTCTCGGGCAGGTCCAGTTCCCAGGTGCTGAACAAGTCATTCCAGCGCAGCCCGCGCAGGCGAAATCCGTCGTCGCCGGCCACCAGCAGCACGTCGTCGCGGGTCTGAAGATGCGCCCCCGGCGCCCCGATCGCCCGGTCGCTGATATAGACGCGAAAGGCGCCGGGCGGGGTGATGTCGGGCTCGGTATTGCCGGTGACGGCGGGCGAGACGCCCTGCGGCGAGCGTTCGCCGCACACCAGCGCCGGACCGGGTCCGTCCACCGGCGCCAGCGTCGCGCTGAAAAACGAGCCGTCGTCGAACTGCGACATGGCCCAATCCTGCGCCCAATCCTGCGCCGCCCCCAGCCCGGGCAGCAGCGCAAAGGCCAGCCCGACTGTTGCCCGGACGCTCGCCCGCATCACCCGCTGCCCCCGCATATCCATCCCCTCGCCCTCAAACTCTGCCCATATCGCCGCGCGGTGCCGCCAGAGTATGCCCGCATAATTTTCCGTCAACGAGTTCCGCAGCAAGCGGCGGCAACCGGCCCGACGATGCCGCAGGGGCTTCACAGGGGCGCGAGAATTTGCTCAAACAGAATGAACGGCAGCATGTCAAAGGATCGGTCCCGATGAAAAAAGCCTTGCTCGGCCTCGCCCTGATGCTGTCCGCCTGTACGGACCTGCCCGCCGATTGGACAGTGTCCCGCGCGGCCCCCGTCACGCAGGTCACCGTCTGGGGCCGGGTCTGGACCGTCAGCCAGCCGCAGGACAAGCCCGGCTTTTTCAGGGCGGTGCGCGACAACAACAACCTGAATCCCTATGGCCCGCCGGCCCGGCTGCGCACCCATCAGGCGATCCGGGCGTTCCATGCCGCCACCGGCTGCCGCGCGGTCTATGCGACGATGTATCAGAATATCTCGGGCGAAGTCTTCTCCCAGCTCGACTGCCCGGCGGCAAACTGACCGGCGAACTGACCGGCCAGCGGCTGATCGGCGCGGGGCACACCGTGCGGGATTGAGGTCGGTCAGCCCTTTTGCCATAGCTACGGCCATGAAACTGGCGATCAACGGATTCGGACGGATCGGCCGCAGCATTCTGCGCCAGATCCTGACCAGCCCGCGCGGGGCTGACATCGACCTGGTGCAGATCAATGACATCGCACCGGCCGAGACCTGCGCCTATCTGTTCCAGTACGACAGCACCTTCGGCCCGTTCCCGGGCGAGGTGACCGCCGCTGACGGATACCTGGAGGCCGGCGGGCGCCGGATCCGGCTGACACAGCAGGCCGATCTGCGGCGGGTGGATCTGAGCGGGGTGCAGGTGCTGCTCGACTGCACCGGCATCGCGCGGACCTCGGAAGTGGCCCACCGCGCGCTCGAGGCCGGGGCGGCAAAGGTGCTGATCTCCGGCCCCTCCCCGGCGGCCGAGATCACCGTTGTGCTGGGCGCCAACGAAGAGGCGCTGGGGGGCGAGCGGGTGGTCTCCAACGCCAGTTGCACCACCAACGCGCTGGCGCCGCTGGTCAAGGTGATTGACCGGATCGCCGGGATCGACCGGGCGCATATGACCACCATCCACTGTTACACCAACAGCCAGCCGCTGGTGGACGCGCCACGCGGCGATCTTGCGCGCAGCCGGGCCGCGGCGCTGTCGATGGTGCCCACCACCACCAGCGCCACCCATCTGATCGACGAGGTGCTGCCGCATCTGGCCGGACGAATCAGCGGCGCGGCAGTGCGGGTGCCCAGCGCCAGCGTCTCGGCCGTCGACCTGGTGGTGCAGCTGGACCGCGACACCGACGAGGCCCGCTTTACCGCCGATCTGAAGGCCGCCACCGAAGCCAGCCCGGTGCTGGGCTGGACCGAACGGCCGCTGGTCTCATCCGATCTGCGGGCGCGGCCCGAATCGCTGGTCATCGCCCAGCCGGAACTCCGCATGATCGGCCCGCGCCAGGTGCGCGTGTTCGGCTGGTACGACAACGAATGGGGCTTTTCGGCGCGGATGCTGGACATGGCCGAACGGATGGCTGCGACCGGCGCGGTGTCCTGAGACCCTGAATCAGGGGGGAGGTGTCCCTCCGAGCGTCCCCCCCTGCGCGGCTCGCGCTTTGAACCAAACCGCCAAGAGGCCGAAACCGGCAGGCCGGTTGAGATAGTCGAACGACGCCCCAGCCCGCAAACCGATCACGCGCGCGACGCCGGGCGGCGAAAATCGGCTAGCCCGCGGCGGATTGCACCCGTCCGGGCCGAATCCGATTTCACCCCCCTTGCGCGCCGTGTTAGGCAGGTCTGGCGCTGTTGCCAGAACAGCCATTTGTGACAGGGTAACGAGAGGGTCGGAATGACCGGAAAGGGGCGCGGATACGGATTTCTGCGCGGCGTTGCGCGCGCGATCGCGGCGTTCTGCCTTGCGCTGGCACCGGTTTCCGCGGTGGCCCTCGAAACCGCCTTCAAAGCCCCCGGCGCACCCGACGATCTGCGCGAGCGGTTGCAGACCGCCTCGGCGGTGATGGCGGCCGGGGCGCGCGGGCTCGACACGGTGCAGGAACTGCTGGCCGCCGCCCAGGCCGATTACCGGACGCTGGTTCAGGTTCTCTACGACCAGGGCTATTTCAGCCCCGTGGTCCATATCCGCCTCGACGGGCGCGAGGCCGCCGGGATCCAGCCACTGTACCTGCCGCGCAAGATCGACCGTATCGAGATTTCCGTCGACCCCGGCCGCCCGTTCCGCTTTGGCCGCGCCGAGGTGGCCCCGCTGGCCCCGGGCACCCAGCTGCCCGACGCCTTCGCCGCCGGCCGGCCGGCGACCACCGGCGCGATCCGCGACGCCGCCGCCGCCGCCATCAAGGGCTGGCGCGAGGCCGGCCATGCCAAGGCCGCCCCCGCCAGCCAGCGCATCGTCGCCGATCACGCCCAGGCGCGCCTCGACGCCGCAATCCGCCTCGCCCCCGGACCCAGTCTGCGCTTTGGCCGGATGGTCGTCGAGGGGCCGACCGCGGTGCGCGAAAACTCGATCCGCCGCATCGCCGGCTTTCCCGCCGGCGAGAGGTATCACCCCGACGCGCTGCGTACCGTGAACACCCGGCTGCGGCGGACCGGCACCTTTTCCTCGGTCACCCTGGAAGAGGCCGAGACAGCCAACCCCGACGGCACCCTGAACGTAACCGCCCGGGTCGAGGACATGCCGAGGCGCCGGATCTCCTTCGGCGCCGAGGTGTCCACGAGCGAGGGGCTGGACCTCAGCGCCGCCTGGATGCATCGCAACCTGTTCGGCGGCGCCGAACGGCTGCAACTTGAAGCGGTTCTGAGCAATATCGGCGGCAGCGAGGATCTGGACGGGCGCATCGGCGCGCGGCTCGACCGGCCCGATCGGCTGGGTCCGGATGACAGCATCTTTTACCTGTTCGAACTGGAGCGGCAGGACCGCACCCACTACGAGGTGACGCGCGGCGGTCTCGGGATCGGCACCCGGCGGGTGTTCTCGGACAAGCTGTTCGGCGAGTTGTCGCTCACCGCCCATTACGCCGATGCCGACGATGCCTTTGGCAGCAACCGGATATTCCGCTATGCCGCCCTGCCGCTGAAGCTGGAATGGGACCGGCGCGACAGCCCGGTCGATGCCCACGACGGCTTTTTTCTCGCGACCGAGGCGATGCCCTTCTTCGGCCTCTCGGGCAATGCCTCGGGCGGGCGGCTGTGGCTGGACGGGCGCGCCTATCGCTCCTTCGGCGAGGCCGGGCGGGTCACCCTGGCCGGGCGGGTGCAACTCGGCTCGGTCATCGGGGCGGCGCAATCGGATGTCTCGCCCGATCTGCTGTTCTTTTCCGGCGGCGCCGGCACCGTGCGCGGGCAACCCTACGAATCGCTGGGGCTCAACGCGCCGCCCAGCACCCTGCTGGCCGGCGGGCGCGCCTTTCTCGGCGCCTCGGTCGAACTGCGCGGGCGGGTCACCGAGAAAATCTCGGCGGTCGGCTTTTTCGATTACGGTGCGGTCGACGCCGATGGCGTGATCGACGGCAACTCGCCCAGCCATTCCGGCGCCGGCCTCGGAGTGCGCTATGATATCGGCGGGTTCGGGCCGATCCGGCTCGACCTGGCCTATCCGGTCGGCGGATCGACCGGCGACGGGCTGCAATTCTATATCGGGATCGGACAGGCGTTTTGAGACGGGTTCTGGGCATAGTCCTACTGCTGAGCGCGCTGCTGGCGCCGCCGCTGCGCGCGCAGGTATCGGACGACGACGCCGGCGGGCTGCTGGTGCGGTTCCTGGAAAACACCCTGTCGGACGACAACCGGCGGATCGAGGTGACCGGGCTGGAGGGCGCCTTCAGCTCGCGCGCGACGATCGAGAAGCTGACGGTCTCGGATGCGCAGGGCGTCTGGCTGACGCTTTCCGGCGCGGTGCTCGACTGGAACCGGATGGACCTGGTGCGCGGCACATTCTCGGTCAACGCGCTGACCGCCGACAGGATCGTGATCGCCCGTAAACCGCTGCCCGCCGACGCGGTGGATCTGCCCAGCCCCGAGGCGCAGCCCTTTTCGCTGCCCGAATTGCCGGTGGCGGTGGAATTGGGCGAAATCGGCGTCGAGAGCCTTGAGCTGGGCGAAACGGTGGTCGGGCTGGCCGCCGCGCTGCAGGTGTCCGGACGCCTCAGCCTTGCCGGGGGGGCGCTGGATACCCGGCTTTCGGTCACCCGGCTGGACCGGCCCGGCGACGCGCTGGATCTGACGGCGCAGTTTTCCAACACCACCCGGCAGATCGCGCTGGACCTCACGGCGATCGAGGACGCCGGCGGGCTGATCTCTACGGCGCTGAACATGCCGGACCGGCCGCCGCTGCTGTTCACCGCCAAGGGGACGGGGCCGGTCGACGATTTCACTGCAGATATCGCGCTGGTCAGTGACGACGCCGAACGGATCGGCGGCGCGGTGCGCCTGCGCGGGCTCGAGGCGCCCGAGGGCGCCGATCCCGCGACCCCGCAGGGCATCAGATTCTCCGCCGATCTGGCGGGCGATGTCACGCCGCTGCTGCCGCCCGACTACCGCGCCTTCTTCGGCGCCGAGACGCGGCTGGCGCTCGACGGGATCAACCGCCCCGACGGGCGCACCGAGATCGAGCGTCTGGACCTCACCTCGGACGCGTTGATCCTGAACGGCAGCTTGGCGGTGGCAGCCGGCGGCGCGCTGGAGACCGCGCTGCTGCACGGGCGCATCGCGCCGCCCTCGGGGGAAACCGTGCTGCTGCCGCTGAGCGGGCCGCAAACCCGGATCGGCGCCGCCCGGCTGACGCTGCGGATGGACGGGGCGGCGGACAGCACAGGCGCCGGCGACTGGGATCTGACGCTGTCCGCCGACCGGCTGTCGCGCCCCGACCTCAGCCTTCAGCGGGCCGAACTGACCGCAAGCGGCGCCCTGGATCAGAGCGCCGGGCTGGCGCTCGACGGCACGCTCAAGGCCGGGTTGCGCGGGCTGGGCTTTGCCGACGCCGCCCTCGCCCGCGCCATTGGATCGGAGGTGACGCTGGACGGCGGCTTCGCCCTGACCGGCGCCGGCGGGCTGGAGTTTCGCGGCTTCCAGCTGCGCGGGGCCGACTACACCGCGACCCTGAACGGCATGCTCGACGGGCTGCAAAGCGGTTTCGAGATGGACGGCCGCCTGCGGCTGGCGGCGGCGGATCTGGGCCGCTTCTCGGGGCTGGCCGGGCGCGATCTGGGCGGTGCGGTCACCGCCGATCTGTCCGGCACCGGCACACCGCTGGCCGGCAGTTTCGACATCGCGCTCGCCCTGCGGGCGCAGGATCTGTCGGCGGGGATCGACCAGCTCGACCCGCTGATCGCGGGGACCAGCACGCTCAGCCTCGACGCCGCGCGCGGCGCGGACGGGCTGACCATCCGCCGCTTTGTCCTCGACGGCACCGCCCTGTCCGCCCAGGCGCAGGGCACGCTGAAAAGCGCCGGCAGCGCGCTGAGCTTTCGCGCCGCGCTGGACGATCTGGCGCGCCTAACGCCCACGGTTTCCGGCCCGCTCACCCTGACCGGCGATCTGGATCAGGCCGGGCGCGCCTGGACCGGCAAGGTCAGGCTGCAGGGCCCGGACAAATCCTATGCCGATCTCAACGGCACCTTCGACCCGGAGGGGCGGGCCGATCTGACCTTCGACGCGCTGCTCGACCGCATCCAGCGTTTCATTCCCGAACTGCCCGGACAGCTGACCGCCAGCGGCACGGCAAAGCGCGACATCCAAGGCATCTGGACGCTGGAGACCGACGCCACCGGCCCAGCCGGCGTCTCGGCCCGGATCGCCGGCAGCCTGGACGAGGCCGCCGGCACCGCCGATCTGACCGCGCGCGGCGATCTGCGGCTGGAGGCGGCCAACCCGTTCCTGAAGCCCAACTCCATCGCCGGGCGCGCCGAATTCGACCTCAGGCTGGACGGGCCGCCGGCGCTGCGCTCGCTCAGCGGCCGGATCAGCACCTCGGGCACCCGGATGGCGATCCCCGCCGCCGCCCAGACCATCGAGAACATCTCGGGCAGCGTCACGCTGGCCGACTCCGCCGCCAGCCTCGCGCTGACCGGCGCGCTGGGGGCCGGCGGCGGGTTTCGCGTCAGCGGGCCGGTCGCCCTGACCCCGCCCTATGACGGGAAAATCGCGGTCGATCTGCAGAACCTGATCCTGACCGACAACAAATCGATCACCTCCTCGGCCAACGGGCGGCTTTCGCTTTCGGGGCCGCTCGCCGCCGGGCCGCTGCTGTCGGGCCGCATCGAGTTCGGCGAGACCGAGATCAACCTCAGCGCGGTGTCGGGCAGCGCCGCCGCCGCGCCAATCCCGTCGATCGTGCATCTGCACGACTCTGCCGCCGTGCGCGCGACCCGCGCCCGCGCCGGTCTGATCGACACCGGCGGCAGCGGTGGCGGCGGCGGCCCGGCAATCGGTCTCGACCTGGCGCTGGTGGCGCAGAACCGGGTGTTTGCACGCGGCTTCGGGCTGCAGGCGGAACTGGGCGGCGCGCTCTATCTGCGCGGCACCACCGCCGCGGTCGAGCCGGTCGGCCAGATCGAGCTGATCCGCGGCACGCTCGACATCATCGGGCGGCGGTTGAAACTGACCAGGGGGGTGGTCACGATGCAGGGCGACCTGACGCCCTATGTCGAGTTCGCCTCCACTGCCACCACCGAGGACGGCAAGGCCACGATCGAGATCGCCGGGCCGATGGACGGCCCTGTCGTCAGCGTCTATGCCGAACCCGAACGCCCGGCGGAGGAGGCGCTGGCGATGCTGGTCTTCGGCAGCCGGGTCGCCGATCTGTCGCCTGTGGTGATCGCCAAGATGGCCGCCTCGCTCGCCACGCTGGGCCGGTCCGGCGGGGCCAGCGACAAGGTGCGCAAGGCCACCGGCGTCGACAGGGTCGATTTCGGCACCGACGCCAGCGGCGCAGGGCAAGTCGGCGCCGGCACCTATCTGTCGGACAATGTCTATACCGATTTCACCGTCAACACCCGCGGCGAGACCGAGCTGAACCTCAATCTCGACCTCAGCAAGTCGCTGACCGCGAAGGGCAGCGTCAACAACGCCGGCGACACCGGCATCGGGTTGTTCTTCGAACGCGACTACTGACCGCTGGCCCCGGAGCTGCGCCGTCAACCGGTGTCGCGGGTGTTTCGCCGGTGTTTCGGGGCGCCGCTCTAAGGCAATGCGGCGGCCAGGGCCGCCAGCCCGCCAAGGGCCGCGGCATCGTCGGTGATCACCGCGACCGGGATCGCCGCCCGGGTCTGCGCAAGCGGCCCCGGCGCGGCCAGCGCCCCCAGGAAATCGGCGCGCGCGTCTGTGCCCAGCACCCCGCGCGCCATGCTGCCCGCCCAGAAAACCCCGTCGCGCGGCAGATAGGCGGCGACCAGTTCCCGCGCCAGCAGCCCCATCGACCTGGCCATCTGCGCGACGCTGCCGCGCGCGGCCGGATCGGTCCCGGCCGCCTCCACCAGCTGCTGCGCGGTGTGCTCGCCGCCGTGCCGCGACGCGTGCAGGCGGGCAAGCCCGGCGCCGGAAAACAGCGCCTCGATGCTCGCAAAGGCGCCGGCCATCGCGCCCAGTTCGGCGGCGACCGTCACCGGCAAGGCGGCATGGCCCAGCTCGGCCTCCCAGGCGACGGGACCGGCGGGGGTGGCCCGCACCAGCCCGACGTTAAAGCCGGTGCCGCAATTGGCGACCAGCGCCTGACCGTTTCCCGACGCCTCGGGCACCGGCGCGCGCAGGGTCTCCAACTGCGCCGCGCCCAGGCCCGGCAGCGCCAGCGCCAGCGCCGTCAGATCGTTGACCACCCGCAGCGCTGCGGCCCCCGGCAGCCGCAGCAGCGCGGCCATCTCTCCCCGCTCAAAGGCCCAGTCGCGATTGGTCCACCGCACCGCCCCCGGCGCCACCGGCCCGGCCACCGCGATGCAGGCCGCGCGGAGCGGCGGCGCGCCGCAGTCGCGCAGATACCGCGCGAGCAGCGGACCCGGCCCGGCGTAATTGTCGTTGCGCCACCTCACCGCGCATTGCAGCCCGCCATCGCCGCGCAGCAGCGCAAGACGGCTCGCGGTGCCGCCCATATCGGCCAGCAGAACTGTCATGTGCGGCCCTCCCCCTTCCGGTCTGCGCATGCTGCCTCATTCCGGGCCGATCGCCAAGACGACAGCGCGCCTTGCAGGTGGCGGCGAAGCGGCTAGGCTGAGCGCCAGGAACAGCAAAGGCGGATCAGGACAGTGGGGACAGCCCGGGCAGCGGACCGGTCGCGGATCGACGCGGTGGTGATCGGCCGCAACGAGGGGGCGCGGCTGATCGCCTGCCTGGCCTCGCTCGACGGCCGGGTCGGGCGCATCGTCTATGTCGATTCCGGCTCGACCGACGGCAGCGTCGCGGCGGCGCAGGCGGCGGGCGCCGAGGTGGTGGCGCTGGACATGAGCTACCCCTTCACCGCCGCGCGGGCGCGCAATGCCGGTCTGGCGCGGCTGGACGGCGGCGGCGCCGATTTCGTACAGTTTGTGGATGGGGACTGTACGGTTTCGCCCGGCTGGATCGAAACCGCCGCCGCATACCTTGCCGGTCACCCCGGGGTCGCCGCCGCCTGTGGCCGGCGGCGCGAGGAACATCCCGAGCATTCCGTTTACAATCGGCTGTGCGACCGGGAATGGGACACGCCGGCTGGCGAGGCACTGGCCTGCGGCGGCGACGCACTGATGCGCCGCGCGGCGCTGGACGCGGTGGACGGGTTCCGCGACGATCTGATCGCGGGGGAGGAGCCCGAGATGTGTCTGCGCCTGCGCCGCGCCGGCTGGACCATCCGGCGCCTCGACGCGGAAATGACCCTTCACGATGCCCGTATCCTGCGGTTCGGCCAGTGGTGGCGACGCAGCCGACGCGCCGGCCATGCCTTTGCCGAGGGCGCGCATCTGCATGGAAAGGGACCCGAGCGGCACTGGGTGGCCGAGGGCCGCCGGGCGCTGGTCTGGGGCGCCGCGCTGCCGCTGGCAATCCTGCTGGCGATGCTGGCGACGCCCTGGGCGGGACTGCTGGCGCTGATCTACCCGGCGCAGGTGCTGCGGCTGGCGCTGCGCGATCACGGCCCGGGGCGGTGGGAGGCCGCGCTGTTCACCGTTCTGGGCAAATTCGCCGAGGCGCAGGGAGCGGTGGAGTTTCATCTGCGGCGGCTGCGCGGGCAGCGGCGCGGGATCATGGAGTATAGATAGGGGGCCACTCCTCCCGGCAAGTCCCTTGCCGGATGTATTGAAACGCCACGGATGGAACCCGGTGCAACAGGGGTCGCAACGGATGACCGCCCCCGCAGAAATCAGCGGGGCGCGTCCTTTCGCGGATGTCCGCTATCGGGACAGAGTTCGCGTTCGCTGCAAATGCACCATTGTCGGCTTTGGGAGATTCAACAGAGGGCCAAATAGTGTGTTAGCCTGCATCAATGCGGCAGTCTCTTAGGAACACCCAAACGTCCGGAAGGAAACGCAAAGCATGATTGCTTACGTCACAGTGGGTGCTGATGACATCGCGCGCGCAAAGCGGTTTTACTCTGCGTTCCTGTCGGCCCTTGGCTACGAGCTTGAGGAGGGGCCAGAGGGCCTTAGCTACGCTCTGCCCGTCCCACCGGGCCAGCCTGCCATTCTGCCTGATTTCTACGTCAAACCAACCTTCGATGGACGCCCCGCCTCGGCTGGGAACGGGTCTATGGTCGCCTTCGAGGCGCGCAATCAAAAGCAGGTTCGTGACCTTCACGCCGCCGCGCTTGTCGCAGGCGGCTCTGACGAGGGTCAGCCGGGCTTCCGCGATTCATACGGACCACAATTTTTCGTTGGCTACCTGCGCGATCCTCAAGGCAACAAGATCGCACTGTTCTCCAACGATCCGAGCGAACCTGGGCGAGACGAATAGCGCGGGTTACCCCGGCGGCAAAAGCCGTTCGCCACATTGCTGGAGATTCTTGTTGTGGGCTCATGGCGGTCAATCGTCCTGTTGATGACCGCGCCCCGTTTGGAGCGCGGCCCCCAACACATCCAGTAAGGGGCTTGCGCCTGCCGGGTTGCCCCCGGTTTCTCTCTGAATTTTCAGCAGGTCATAGGGATGCGCCGGAAACGCCGGGGCGAAAGCCCGATACCGCGGCCCGGCGCCTATTCCCCGAACCAGCGCAACCGCAGCGCCCGCACCGCCTGCACCGGCAGCACCGCCGCGCTGCGCGCATAGCGCGGCACCATGCGGGCCGGGCTGCTCAGCATCCGCCACAGCCATTCCAGCCCGAGCCGCCGCATCAGGCGCGGCGCCCGGACCTGATGACCGCCGAGGAAATCCAGCCCCGCCCCGATCGAGGCAAAGCCCACCGCCGGCGCCAGGACGCGGCCGCGGGCGGCAAAGCTTTCCTGCTTTGGCGCGCCCAGCGCGAGGAAACACAGCTGCACCCCCGCGTCGCCCAGCGCCCGCAGGATTCCGGCAGCCTCCTCGCCATCGGGGTCGAACACCCCCGACGGCGCGACGGTCAGCACGATGTTCAGCCCCGAAACAGTGCCCTGCAACACGCCAGCGGCATCGCGAAGCGCCTGATCGGTGCTGCCCACCAGCGCCACCCGCGCGCCCTCTTCCGCCGCCAGCCGGCAGAGCGGCACCACCAGATCCGAGCCCGGCATCAGGTCGACCTGCCGTCCCGCCAGCCGCGACAGCGCAACCACCGGCCAGCCGTCGGCGACCACCAGATCCTGCGCGCCATAGACCCGCGCGAATCCGGCCGAGGCGGTCATCTTGGCCAGGTGATCGAGGTTGACGGTGGCCAGCGCGAACCCTTCGCCGGCGCGCAGGCGCTGGCGCACCTCGGCGGTCAGCGCGGCGCGCGTGGGCATGTTGATGCGGATCGTCTGATCAAAGAAACGGAACTGCACGCACGTCCTCCTGGTCCGCCCGGCATAGGCCGGATGCGCCCGCCGCGCCAGAGCATCGGGAAAATTCCCGGCCGGCCGTTGTATCCGCGCCCCGGGCCGGTCCCGGACCGCCCCCGAACCAGTCCTGAGCTGTCGGTGACCGGCCCGGCGGGCGGGACAAGCCCGGCACAACTTGCTAGACTCGGTGCCGGGCGCGTCCCGCGCGCCCCAAGACAGGAACCCGAGCAGACCCGCCAATGCCCAATACCCTTGCCTCGATCGTGCTGCTGACATGGCCGCTGGTCTGCCTTGTCCTGCTGAAACGCATGCCGCTGGAACGCGGCCTGATCTGGTGCATTCTGGGCGGCTACCTGCTGTTGCCGCCCCGGGTCGCCTTCGACCTGCCGCTGGTCCCCGCGATGGACAAGGACTCGCTGCCCAGCGTCAGCGCCTTTTTGATCGTGGCGCTGGTGCTGGGGCACCGGATCTCGCTCTGGCCGCAGAGCCGGCTGGCGCGGGGGCTGATCGTTCTGTTTCTGATCGGCACCGTTCCCACCGTCCTGAGCAACGGCGATCCGGCACTCTATTTCGCCCCCGGCAGCACCGAGGCCGGACCGTTCCAAATTCCCGGCCTGAACCTGCGCGACCTGGCCTCCCTGACCATCAAGCAGGCCATCGTTTTGCTGCCCTTCCTGCTGGGGCGGCAGTTCCTGGCCTCGGAAACCGGACTGCGCGAGTTGCTGCTGGCGATGATGGTGGGCGGGCTGATCTATTCGGTCCCGGCGTTGCTTGAGGTCCGGCTCAGCCCGCAGTTCAACACCTGGATCTACGGCTTTTTCCAGCACAGTTTCGAGCAGATGATGCGCGACGGCGGCTTCCGGCCCATCGTGTTCCTGCAACATGCGCTGTGGCTGGCGCTGTTCATGGTCTATGCGCTGCTGTCCAGCGCGGCGCTGCTGCGCCAGGCGGCAGATTCGAAAAAGGCGCGGCTGATCCTGACCGTGGTCTACCTCGCCGGGGTGCTGTTTTTGTGCAAGAGCCTGGCCTCTCAGCTCTACGCGCTGGTCTTCCTGCCGGTGATCCTTATCGCCGATCCGCGTATGCAGTTGCGGATCACCGCGATCCTGGCACTGATCGCGGTGACCTACCCGGTGCTGCGAAACACCGGCATGATTCCACTCGACGCGATTCTGGAGCGGGCCATGGCGATCAATCCGGACCGGGCCGCCTCGCTGGCCTATCGCTTCGAGAACGAACAGATCCTGCTCGACCGGGCCGGCGAGAAAACCTGGTTCGGCTGGGGCGGCTGGGGCCGAAACCTGCTGCACGATCCTGAATCCGGCCGCTCCGCAACGGTGCCCGACGGACGCTGGATCATCGTGTTCGGCACCTATGGCTGGGCCGGTTACATCGCCGAGATGGGGCTGCTGGCGCTGCCGCTGCTGCTGCTTTGGCGGCGCACGCGGGCTGGCCTGCCGGCGCATTTCTCGCCCTATGCGGCATCGGTGGCCATCCTGCTGGCGGTGACGATGATGGACATGCTGCTGAACGCCACGCTGATTCCGCTGACCTGGATGTGCGCCGGCGCGCTGCTGGGTTATAGTGAACAGATCGGCCAACCGGCCCGGCCCGGAACGCCGTCACTGGCATCGGCGCCGGCCCCCCGCCCCCTGTTCGGAAAAGGGCCGGCGATCGGGCGGCGCAAACGTCCGGGGCAGCGCACCACGCTCTGACGAGACCGCCGGGAAAGGCCGGTGTGGGCCGAAATCGCCACAATCTGTCCTTACCCAAGCCCAATTGGGCGCAGATCAAGGCAACCATGCGCAAGGCCGCATAGTGGTTTATATATTTTCCAGCGCCGGTCCTTTCCCGGCCGCTGTCGGCAATCGGCGGAACGGAGGGCCTGGGGTGAGGGCCCTGTTCGCCTGCCGCCCGGAGCCAGGGTTTCCGGGATCGGGGCACGCAGGGAATGATGGGCCGGAAACGATGGGTTGGGATCGAGTGGTCGGGATATGACGATGAACGCAGAGAAAAGCAGACCCGGCGACATCGCCATCGTCGGCATGTCGGTACGCATGCCCGGGGCCGCCTCGACCGCAGCCTTCTGGGACAATCTGCGCGCCGGGACGGAATCGATCCGCCGCCTGAGCGAGGAGGAGTTGCTGGCCAATGGCGAGGATCCCGCGCTGCTGGCGGACCCCAACTATGTCCCGGCCGCCGCCCCGCTGGAGGATTTCGCCCGGTTCGACCCCGAGTTCTTCGGTTTCTCCCCCAAGGAGGCGGCGATCCTCGATCCGCAGCACCGCAAGTTCCTGGAAGTCGCCTGGGAGGCGATGGAGGATGCCGGCCATCCCCCCGAGAGCATCGCCGGCCCGGTCGGCGTCTATGCCGGCTGCGGCATGGGGAGCTATTTCTATTTCAACATCTGCTCCAACCCCGGGCTGGTGGACGACGTGGGCATGTTCCTGCTGCGCCACACCGGCAACGACAAGGATTTCCTGTCCACCCGGGTCAGCCATGTGTTCGACCTGCACGGACCCTCGATCAACCTGCAGACCGCCTGCTCCACCTCGCTGGTGGCGGTCCACTACGCCGCCAAGGCGCTGCGCGACGGCGAATGCGACATGGCGCTGGCGGGCGGCGTGACCATCGAGCTGCCGCAGGGGCGCGGGTATCTTTACAAGGAGAACGAGATCCTCTCGCCCGACGGGCATTGCCACGCCTTCGACCACAGGGCGCAGGGCACCGTCTTTGGCTCCGGCGCCGGCGTGGTGGCGCTGCGGCGGCTCGACGACGCGATCGCCGACGGCGATCATATCTGGGCGGTGATCAAGGGCAGCGCGGTCAATAACGACGGGGCCGCCAAGGCCGGCTATCTCGCGCCCTCGGTGGACGGGCAGTCCGAGGCGGTCACGCTGGCGTTGAATGCGGCGGGCGTCGCGGCCGAGACCATCGACTATGTCGAATGCCACGGCACCGGCACCTATCTGGGCGATCCCATCGAGGTTGCGGCCCTGACCGATGCTTATCGCCGACAGACCGCCGAAACGGGGTTCTGCCGGCTTGGGTCGGTCAAGACCAACATCGGTCACCTCGACACCGCGGCGGGGGTGGCCGGGCTGGTCAAGACCACGCTGGCGCTGAAGCACGGGGAAATCCCGCCCTCGCTGGGCTATGAGGCGCCGAACCCGGCGATCGATTTCGAGCATTCGCCGTTCAAGGTGAACGACCGGCTCAGCGACTGGACCCCGCGCAACGGGCCGCGCCGCGCCGGCGTCAACGCGCTGGGCGTCGGCGGCACCAATGCCCATGCGATCCTCGAGGAGGCGCCGGAGCGCGGCGCCTCGGAGGACAGCGAGTTTCCCTTTCATATCCTCTGCCTGTCGGGGCGGACGCGGACGGCGCTGGATGCCAATGCCCGCGCGCTGGCCGATCACCTGCGGGCCAATCCGGACCTGCCGCTGGCCGATGTCGCCTTTACGCTGAAACAGGGTCGCCGCGCCTTCGACAAACGCCGGGTGCTGGTGGCCGAGACCGCGCAGGAGGCCGCCGATCTGCTCGAGGCGGGCGATCCGCGCCGCGTCTTCACCCATGACCGGCTGGGCGAGGCCCCGGAGACGGTGTTCATGTTCCCCGGCGGCGGCGCACAGTTCGCCGGCATGGCGCGCGATCTTTACGAGACCGAGCCGGTGTTCGCCGACTGGATGGACCGGGGCCTCGATCACCTGGAACCGCAGCTCGACTATGACCTGCGCGCGCTGTGGCTGCCCGCCGATGAGGCTGCCCGGCAAGAGGCGGACAGGATCCTCACCAAACCCTCGGCGCAACTGCCGCTGATCATGATCGTGGAATACGCGCTGGCCCAGCTCTGGATCAGCTGGGGCGTGCGCCCCGCCGCGCTGGTCGGTCATTCAATGGGCGAGAA
The DNA here is from genome assembly GCF_004358185.1 of Antarcticimicrobium luteum. Taxonomy (GTDB): domain Bacteria; phylum Pseudomonadota; class Alphaproteobacteria; order Rhodobacterales; family Rhodobacteraceae; genus Antarcticimicrobium; species Antarcticimicrobium luteum. The sequence continues at coordinate 9,913 of NZ_SMUV01000040.1, read as the reverse complement.
TACCGCCGCCTGTCTGGCCGGGGTGATGTCCTTCGAGGATTGCATCGATCTGGTGCTGCTGCGCGGGCGGCTGTTCGACACCGTGGCGCCGGGCGGCATGCTGAGCGTTTCGCTGGCCGAAAGCGACCTGCGCGCGCTGTTGGGCGCCGATCTCGACATCGCCAGCGTCAACGCGCCGCAGCTTTGCGCCGTGTCCGGACCGCAGGCGGCGCTGGACCGGCTGGCCGAGGTGCTGGAGGCGCGCGAGATCGAGTATCAGCGGGTGCCGATCGACATCGCTGCGCATTCACGCATGCTCGACCCGATTCTGGACGATTTCCGGGCGTTTCTGCACAAGATCCCGCTTGCCGCCCCGACCTTGCCGGTGATGTCGAACCGCACCGGCCAGCCGCTCACCGCCGAACAGGCCACCGATCCGCAGTACTGGGTGGACCAGCTGCGAAACACGGTCCGCTTCGCCGATTGCATCACCGCCCTGTCGGCGGGACCGAAACGGGTGTTCCTCGAGGTCGGCCCGGGCAAGGCGCTGAGTTCGCTGGCGCAGATGTCGGACACGGTGGAGCCGGGGCAGGTGCTGTCCTCGCTGCGCCACCCCGAACAGGCGATCGCCGACGACACCTATTTCCTTGGCGTGATCGGGCGGCTCTGGGCTTGCGGGGTCGAGGCCGACTGGCCGCAGATCTGGGGCGAGGCGAAACGGCACCGGCTGCCGCTGCCGACCTATCGGTTCCAGTCCAGCCGCTATTTCATCGAGCCGGGGACGCCGCAGACGGCGCCAAGCGCCGAGACAGCGCTGACCCGTATCGAGGACATCACGCGCTGGGGGTATCGCCCGGCCTGGCGGCCGCGCCCCGCCGATTGCGAAATCGACGTGGAGACCGAGCTGGAGACAGCGGAGAGGCAAAACTGGCTGCTGTTCGAGGATGACGCGGGGCTGGCGGCACGGGTCGCCGACCGGCTGCGACAGGCGGGCCATACCGTCACCCGGGTCAGTCCCGGCGACACCTACGCGCGGCTGGCCGAAGATCACTACCTGCTGCCGCCCGAACAGGGGCGGTTCGGCTATGACAGCCTGATCGCCGATCTGGCCGAGACCGGGCGCGCGCCCACCCGGATCGGCCATTTCTGGCTGGTCACGGACGCGGAGCGTTTCCGTCCCGGCAGTTCGTTCTACGACCGCAACCTGGAACAGGGGGTCTTCAGCCTGATGTATCTGGGCCAGGCGCTGGGCGCCGCCGAACTGGAGGCGCCGGTGCATCTGACCGTCTTCACCACCGGCGCGGCGCAGGTCCGGGACGAGGGGTTGCCCTATCCCGAAAAGGCTATGATCGCCGGTCCCCTGGGCGTGCTGCCGCACGAGATGCCGGGGGTCAGCTGCGCCACGGTGGACCTCACCCTGCCGCTGCGCGGCCGCGCCGGTCTGCTGACGCGCCTGATCGGCGGCGCCGATGAGGATCCGCTCGCCCCGCTGCTGCCGCAGGTACTGGAAGAGTTGTTCGCCGAGCCCGGCGACGGAACCGCCGCGCTGCGGGACGGCAAACGCTTCCTGCGCAAATGGCGGCCCGTCCCGCTGCCCGAACCTGAGACGCCGGTGTGGAAACAGGGTGGCACCTATCTGATCACCGGCGGTTTCGGCGGCATCGGGCTGACGCTGGCCGGTGCGCTGATTCGCGCGCATGAGGCAAACGTGATCCTGCTGTCGCGCGAGGCGCTGCCGCCGCGCGGGGAGTGGGAGGCCTATCTCTCCGGCCACAGCCCCGCCGACCGGATCGCCGGCCGCATCCGCGCCCTGCAGCAGCTGGAGGCAGCGGGCAAGGGCGCGGCGATGGCGATCGCCGCCGATGTCTGCAACAGCGCCCAGATGCGCGAGGCGGTCAGCGCCGCCGAGGCCCGTTTCGGCGCGATCACCGGGGTCATCCACGCCGCCGGCCATATCGACGACGGCCCGATCCTGGCCAAGACCGAGATGGGCGTTGCGCAGGTCTTTGCCCCCAAGGTCACCGGGCTACGGGTGCTGGACCAGCTGTTCCCCGACGGGATGCTTGAGCTGATGGTGCTGTTCTCCTCCTCCTCGACCGCGACGCGGCCGGCGGGGCAGATCGACTATGTCGCCGCCAATGAGTATCTCAACGCCTTTGCTGCCGGGCGGCAGGGCGGCGCCACCCGCGTGATGGCGGTGGACTGGGGGGTCTGGGCGCAGGTCGGCATGGCCGCCGAGGCGGTGGCGGCGCGCGACAAGGCCGGCCACCCGACCGCACGCGACCGCATCGACCAGCCGCTGCTGGACGAGACCGGCTTTGACGCCGGGGGCAACCGGCTGTTCGTCTCCGTCTATGACGCCCAGGACCGCTGGGTGTTCGATCAGCACCGGCTGAAGAACGGCGCGGCGCTGATGCCCGGCACCGGCTATCTGGAACTGGCGGCCGAGGCGCTGGCGGCGCATGGGGGCGAGACCCCGTTTGAGATCCGTGACCTCTATTTCCTGCGCCCCCTGCAGGTGGGCGACGACGCCCCCCGCCGCGCGGTGGTGCGGCTGGAACCCGAGGGCGGCGGGTTGAATTTCACCGTCCATTCGGCACTGGGCCACGACGAGGCGCAGGGCTTTGTCCTCAACGCCCAGGCCCGCCTGCGGCCGCGCCCCGGCCTGACCGCGGCGCCGCTGGCGCTGTCCGAGATCGCCGCCCGCTGCGACCGCGCCGAGAGCGCGGCGCCGGGCGCCCGGCTGACCAGCCCGCAGGAGGCGCATCTGCGCTTCGGTCCGCGCTGGCATGTGCTGCGGCGAACGGCTCTGGGCCGGGACGAGGGTCTTGCCACGCTCAGCCTGCCGCAGGACTTCCATGGCGATCTGGCGCAGGGCTACCGGCTGCACCCCGGGCTTCTGGACATTGCCACCGGCTGGGCGATCGCGCTGGCGCCGGACTATGACGGAAGCTCGCTCTGGGTGCCGGTCTCCTACCGCGCGGTGCGGGTGCTGGCGCCGCTGCCGGGCGAGATCCGCAGCTGGGTGCGCCTGACCCCGGGCGCGGCCCCGGCAGAGGGGTTCGTCAGTTTCGACGTGACCCTCTGTGATCCGCAGGGCCGGGTCTGCCTTGAGATCGACGGTTTCGAGATGAAGCGCACCGAGGCGGCGCTGGACCTCGCCCAGCCCACTCGCGCCGATGCGGACGCGGTGGCGCTGGGGCTGGCGGCGCGTGGCGGCGATGCGCCGCTCTCGCCCGAGGAACAGCGGCTGCGGCGCAATATCGCCCAGGGCATTCGCCCCGACGAAGGGCCGGAGGCGCTGCGCCGCGCGCTGGCGCTGGGTCTGCCGCAGGTGGTGATCAGCTCGCTCGATCTGCCGGCGCTGATCGCGCAGGCCGATCACGTGGCCGCCCCCCGGGGCGCCGAGGACGGGCAGAGCTTCGACCGGCCCGATCTGGACACCGCCTATGTCGCGCCGCAGACCGGGATCGAAAAGACCCTCGCCGGGCTGTTCGAGTCGCTGCTGGGCGTCTCCCGCGTGGGCACGCAGGACAGTTTCTTTGACCTGGGCGGGCATTCGCTGATCGCCGTGCGGCTGTTCTCGCGCATCAGCCGGCTGTTTGATGTGGAGTTTCCCCTCGCCACCCTGTTCGAGGCGCCAAGCGTGGCCGCGCTCGCCGATCTGATCATGCAGCGCACCGGGCGCGGCGGAGAGATGGACGAGGCCGGCGAAACCGCGTCTGCGCCTGCGCCTGGCGCCGCCGCCTTCACCCACCTGGTGCCCCTGCACAAGGGAGACAGCGGCGCGCGCGCGCCCTTCTTCCTGGTCGCCGGCATGTTCGGCAATGTGCTGAACCTGCGGCATCTGGCGCTGATGCTTGGCCGCGACCGGCCGGTCTGGGGGCTTCAGGCGCGCGGGCTGATCGGCACCGACGAGCCGCACCGCCGGATGGAGGAGGCCGCCGCCGACTATATCGCCGAGCTGCGCCAGGTGCAGCCGCATGGCCCCTATCTGCTGGGCGGGTTCTCGGGCGGCGGCATCGCCGCCTATGAAATGGCGCGCCAGCTCGAGGCCGCGGGCGAAGAGGTGGCGCTGCTGGTGCTTCTCGATACGCCGCTGCCGGTACGCCCCGGGCTGAGCCGCCGGGACAAGGCACTGATCAAGATGCAGGAATTGCGCCGCAAGGGGCCGCGTTACCTGCGCGAATGGGCCGGCGACCGTGTCCGCTGGGAGATCGAGAAACGCCGCGCGCCGGTGGCGATCAACACCGCGACCGCCTTCGACAACGCCAAGATCGAGGCCGCCTTCCGCGAGGCTGTCGAACGGTACGAACTGAAACCCTGGAACGGCCCGCTGGTGCTGTTCCGCCCGCCGCTCGACCGCCACTGGAAGGTCTCGGGCGGGCGCTGGGTGAGCGCGGCCAAGGAATATGTCTATCCCGACAATGACTGGACCCGCTGGGCCCCGCGCCTGCAGGTCGTCGAGGTGCCGGGCGATCATGATAGCATGGTGCTGGTGCCCAATGTCAGTGTGCTGGCCGAGCGGATGAAACGCTTTGTCGACCGGGCGGAGAACGGCGATGCGCCGGGCGGCGGAGCCTCGCCCGGCTGGGCCGAAGCGGCGGAGTGATACGATGAAAGCACCGACTGTCCTGACGATCATCCTGAACTATCGCACGCCGGATCTGACGCTGAAATCCGCCGGCGCCGCCCTGCGCGCGATGGACGGGATGCCCGGCGAGGTTCTGATCGTCGACAACGATTCGGGTGACGGCTCGTTCGCGCGGATCTCGGCCGAGGCCGAGGCGCGCGGCTGGACCGCGCAGGGCCGGCTGCGGGTTGTGGACGCGGGGCGCAACGGCGGCTTTGGCGCCGGGATGAACTTTGGCATCCGCACCGGCCTGTCCGGCGGCGAGGCGGCGGATTTCTATTACCTGCTGAACTCCGATGCCTGGCCCGAACCGGACGCGATCCGGCATCTGCGCGATTTTCTGGTCACCCATCCCGGCGCGGGTCTGGCCGGCAGCTTTGTTGAAGGTGAGGACGGCGTGCCGCATCGTGCCGCGTTCCGCTTTCCCTCCATCGCCGGCGAATTCGAGATGGCCGCGCGCACCGGCCCGGTCTCGCGCCTGCTGAAGAGCGCCATCGTGGCGATTCCGGTCCCCGAGACCGAAACCCGGGTCGACTGGGCCGCCGGCGCCAGCCTGATGTTACGCGCCGAGATGCTGGAACAGATCGGCCTGTTCGACGAGACGTTCTTTCTTTATTTCGAGGAGACCGATCTCTGCCTGCGCGCGGCGCGGGCCGGCTGGGACACCTATTTCCTGCCGCAAAGCAAGGTGATCCACCTGGGGTCCGCCTCGACCGGCATGAAGGACTGGCCGCGCACCCCGTCCTATTGGTTCGAATCGCGCCGCCATTACTTTGCCAAGAACCACGGGCGTCCCTATGCCGCCGCCGCCACGCTTGCGCGGGTGGCCGGTCAGGCGATCTGGCAGATGCGCCGCGCCGTCTCGGGCAAGCCGCAGGCCGATCCCGACCGGTTCCTGCGCGATCTGATTTTTCACGACATGCGCGCGGGGCGGCAGCGCCCGATGCGCATTCCCCCCTTTCCCGTACCCCACACTGTGGCCAAGGATAAGAAATGACCCCGTTTTCCTGTGTTCTGATTGGTAATGAATCCCTGCTCATCGGCTGCGGCGAAACCCTGCGCGAGCGTGGTCACGAGATCCGCGCCGTGGTCTCCCGCGATGCCGAAATCCGCGCCTGGGCGCAGCAGAACGGCCTGCCGCTGGAAGAGAAGATTTCCGCGCTGACGGACCGGTTCGGGCAGGGCGGGTTCGACTGGCTGTTCTCCGTCGCCAATCTGTCCCTGATCCCCGATGCGGTGCTGACCCTGCCCGCACAGGGCGCCGTCAATTTCCATGACGGACCGCTGCCGCGCTATGCCGGGATCAACGCGCCGGTCTGGGCGCTGATCGCCGGCGAGGCGGAGTATGGCATCACCTGGCACATGATCGCGGGCGGCGTCGACGAGGGCGATATTCTGGCGCAGGCGCATTTCGACATCGCTCCGGACGACACCGCCTTTTCCCTGAACTCCAAATGCTACGGCGCGGCGATGGACAGCTTTCCGGCCGTGCTGGACCAACTGGAAAGCGGCACGCCGGAGCGCCGCGCCCAGGATCTGAACCAGCGCAGCTATTTCGCCCGCGATGCGCGTCCCGCGGCGGCGGGGCGGCTCGATTTTCACCGCCCGGCGGCAGAGCTTGCGGCGCTGGTGCGGGCACTGGATTTCGGCGGCTACTGGAACCCGCTCGCCTGTCCCAAGGTCGAGATCGCCGGCCGTTTGGTGCTGGTGGGCGCGGCGGAACCGGCCGGCGCCGCCCGGGGCCTGCCCGGCACCGTGATCGAACTGGACCGCGACAGTCTGACCGTCGCCACCGGCGAAGGGGCGCTGCGGCTGTCGCGGCTCACCACCTGCGAGGGCGCGGCGCTGTCGCCCGCCGATCTGGCCGGGCCGGGCGACAGCCTGCCGAGCCCGGACAGCGCCGAGGCGTTGCGGCTGGCCGGGGCGCTGGCGGCGACGGTCAAGCACGAGCCGCAGTGGCGCCGGGCGCTGGCGGCGATGCGCCCGGTTCCGGTGCCGCTGGCGGGCACCGCCCCCGGCGCGCCGGAGTGGGAGACCTTGCGCATCGCCACACCCGACGGGCTGGAGCCGGGCCGCGCCGCGCTCGCGGTGCTGGCCTGGGCGCTGCTGAGCAGCGGCGAGGAGGCGGCCGATCTGGCGCTGACCGATCCGGCGCTTGCCGACGCGGCGGCCACTGCGCCGGGCTATGTCTCCGGCTGGGTTCCGCTGCAGATCCGCAGCGGCGCGACGCTGACCGAGACATCGGAAACGCTCAGACGCATCCGCGACAGCGCCGCCAATAGCGGCTTTGCGCGCGATCTCGTCGCCCGCGATCCGCAGATCGACTGGACCGGCGCGCCGGGCATCGCGTTGGCGCTGGACGGCGCCGGGCCGGTGGCCGAGAGCGCCGCCACCGTGACCCTGCGGGGCGAGCGTGTCAGCCTGCACGTGGATCGCGCCCGGCTGGACGAGGAGGCCGCCGAGGTGCTGGCCCGCCGGCTCGAGGCGGCGATGCAGGCGGCGGCGCAGGCCGATGATTCGACCGAATTGGGGACGCTCGACATCCTGCCCGCCTCGGAGCGGCGCAAGACGGTTTCTGGCTGGAACCAGACCGCAGGCGACTATGATCCGGACCTGACCCTCCACGGCGCCATCGAGCGTCAGGTGGCGAAAACCCCCGACGCCACCGCGATTGTCTTCGAAGACCGCGCCCTCACCTATGCGCGGCTTGACGCGCGGGCCAATGCGCTGGCCGCCCTCCTGCGCGGCAAGGGTGTGGCGCCGGGGGCGCATGTGGGCCTCTACCTGCGCCGCGCGCCGGAAATGGTGGTGGCCGCGCTGGCGATCATGAAGGCCGGTGGCGCCTATGTGCCGCTCGACCCCGCCTACCCGGCCGACCGCATCGCCCATTACATTTCCGACAGCCGCGCCTCGGTCATCGTTACCGATGCCGCCCTGCGCGGCCAGTTGCCCGAGGCCGACGCGGCGATCGTCGAGTATGACGGCACGGGCGAACAGGCCGAAAATGTCGATGGCGGCGCCGGCGGCGCCGATCTGGCCTATCTGATCTACACCTCCGGCTCCACCGGCACGCCCAAGGGGGTGATGGTCGAACACCGCAACGTCGCCAACTTCTTTACCGGGATGGACGCGCGCATCGGTGTGCCCGGCAACGGCACCTGGCTGGCGGTGACCTCGCTCGGCTTCGACATCTCGGTGCTGGAGCTGTTCTGGACGCTGGCGCGCGGCTTCAAACTGGTGCTCGCCGGGGATGACAACCGCGCCGTGGTTTCGCAGGGGCCGCTGGCGATCAGCGACCGCCCGATCGATTTCAACCTGATGTACTGGGGCAATGACGACGGGGTCGGTCCAAAGAAATACGAGCTGCTGCTCGAAGGGGCGAAATTCGCCGATGCCCATGGCTTCAACGCCGTCTGGACGCCGGAGCGGCATTTCCATGCCTTCGGCGGCCCCTACCCCAACCCTTCGGTCACCGGCGCCGCCGTCGCTGCGGTGACGCAAAACCTCTCGGTGCGGGCGGGCAGCTGCGTCGCGCCGCTGCACCATCCGGCACGGATCGCCGAGGAGTGGGCGGTGATCGATAATCTCACCAACGGGCGCGCGGCGCTCGGCATCGCCTCGGGCTGGCAGCCGGACGATTTCATCCTGCGCCCCGAGAACACGCCGCCCAATAACAAACCCGCGATGTTCGAGACCATCGAGACCCTGCGCAAGCTCTGGCGCGGCGAGGCGGTGGAGTTCCCGAAAGCGGACGGCACCATGCATTCCGTCATCACCCAGCCCCGCCCGGTGTCGAAGGAGCTGCCGATCTGGGTCACCACCGCCGGCAACCCCGAGACCTGGAAAGAGGCCGGGGCGATCGGCGCCAACGTGCTGACCCACCTGCTGGGCCAGTCCGTCGAGGAGGTGGGCGAAAAGATCCGCCTCTATCACGCCGCGCTGCGTGAGAACGGGCACGATCCCAGGGAGTTCACCGTCACGCTGATGCTGCACAGCTATCTCGCCGAAAGCCGGGAAGAGGCGGCGCGGGTGGCGCGCGGGCCGATGAAAGAGTATTTGCGCGCGGCCGCCGGGCTGATCAAGCAATACGCCTGGGCCTTTCCCGCCTTCAAAAAGCCCAAGGGCGTCACCAACGCCTTCGAGATGGATCTGGGCGTGCTGGGCGAGGACGAGTTGGAGGCGATCCTCGATTTCGCCTTCGAGCGGTATTTCGAGGACTCCGGCCTGTTTGGCACCGTAGAGGACGGGCTGGCGCGGGTCGAGCAGCTCAAACGTATCGGAGTGGACGAGGTCGCCTGCCTGATCGACTTTGGCATCGCCCCCGATCTGGTGCTGGCGGGGCTGAAGCCGCTGGCCGAGGTGCTGGTGCGGGCCAATGCGCCCAGCGCGCCTGTGGCCGACGACTTTTCCCTCGCCGCGCAGATCATCCGCCATGACGTGACTCATATGCAGTGCACGCCCAGCATGGCGCGAATCATCGCCATGAACGACGAGGCGCGGCTGGCGCTCGGGCGGGTGCAACACCTGCTGCTGGGCGGCGAGGCGCTGCCCGGCGATCTGGTCGCGGATCTGCGCGAATGCACCGGCGCGCGCATCCTCAACATGTACGGGCCGACCGAGACGACGATCTGGTCCACCTGCGAGGCGGTCGGTGCGCCCGCGCGCGGCGTCGTCAACCTTGGCACGCCGATCGCCAATACGGCCGTCTATGTGCTGGACGCGGCGGGCCGCCCCGCCCCCATCGGGGTTCCGGGCGAGCTGTGCATCGGCGGCGCCGGCGTGACGCGCGGATATTGGAACCGGGCCGAAATGACGGCCGAGCGGTTCCCGCCCGATCCCTTCGGCCACGAAATCGGTCTGGCCGGTCCGGCGCCGCTGCGCATGTACCGCACCGGCGATCTGGTGCGCTGGCGGGCGGACGGGCGCCTGGATTTCCTCGGCCGCACCGACCATCAGGTCAAGATCCGCGGCCAGCGGATCGAACTGGGCGAGATCGAGACCGCGCTGGCGGGTCAGCCCTGCATCACTGGCGCCGTGGTCATCGCGCGGGAGAGCGGCACGGGCGATCAGCGCCTGCTGGCCTATGTCACCGCCGAGGGGGCGGTGGATGAGGCCGCCCTGCGCGCCGAACTCGCCCGGCACCTGCCCGAGGTGATGGTGCCGGCGCGGATCACGCGGCTGGACGCCTTTCCGCTGACCCCCAACCAAAAGATCGACCGCAAGGCGCTGCCCGACCCGGCCCCGGCGCGCGCGCCGCGTCCGGCGGCGGGCGCGGCGCCGGTTGCCCCGCCGGCGGGCAAC